>CAYXVR010000148.1:0-1514 GCA_964468635.1 uncultured Nannocystaceae bacterium | reverse complement strand
CAGGAATATCTTCAATCATCTCGTATGCCGTCTTCTGCTTGAAAAAAAAAAGTTCCGGCATTGTATTCATTCTCCTATCAAGGGTATGGTTACTTGGGTGCAGGCGCCGCCCTTTTCCAGATTGAACAAGTGCACAGTGCCGCCCAAGCGTTCGATATTGGCATTGGCCAGGAATAGACCGATGCCAAATCCCTGTCCCGGGGCTTTGCTGGTGAAGAATGCTTCCCCGGCGCGCTGCGCGGCTTCAGCAGACAGCCCCTCACCGTCATCGATAATTTCAAGGTGTAGGTTATCACTGTCCCAGTGGCTGTTAATTTCAATACACTCCGAGGAGGCATCGGCAGCGTTATTGAGCAGATTCAGTATGGATTGACCGAGTAATTGGCTATCCATGATTTTTGGGGTGGGGCGCGGACCATTGATGTGATAGCTGAATTTAACCGAAGGTCGTATCAGTTTCCATTTTTCCAGTACTGAATTCATGAACTTGTCCACGGGAACCTGACTGACACCTTCGACCCGCGTCTGTCCGGCTTTGGCCAGTAATTGTGTCAGCGTTTGTTTGCAGTGCGCGATCTGATCACGCAGAATCTGAATATTGTTTTGAAATTCACTGTTTTCGGGATATTCTTTTTGCAATTCACCGGTAATGACAGCCATTGTGGATAATGGCGTGCCCAGTTCGTGCGCAGCGCCGGCAGCCAGCGTGCCCAGTCCGATAATTTGTTCATTGCGCATTGCCTGTTCGCGCGCCAGCGCAAGATCGCGATCGCGATCGCGAATGGAGGTGCTCATTTTGACCACATACCAGGCGATGATCACCGTACTCAGTACGAATGTCAGCCACATGCCGGACACATGCAGGCTGAATTCCACCAGATGCTTGCTGTGATCATGGGGTAGCGGGATGTAGTTAAACAGCAGAATGGTATAGCAGCCGATCGTGATCGCCGATAATGCCCAGGTATAGCGCCAAGGCAATGTGGCCGCCGCTATGGTAATGGGTAACAGATACAGTGAAATAAACGGATTGGTGGAGCCGCCGCTGAAATACAGTAGCGCGCTGAGTGCAAAAATATCGATAAGTAATTGCGCACAAAACTCAATATTCGATACTGGCCATTTTCGATGCAGGCGTATCCAGGTCATCAGATTCAATAGCGCCAGTAAAACAACAACAGCAATCATTTCGGTCCACGGGATATTCAGTGCAATAATGTTATAGACAAGCAGGAATGTCAGGCACTGTGCGAGAATCGCGATATTCCTGAGCATGAACAGACGTTGCAGATTTTTACTGAGTGGCGCTTGGCTGATGCTGTTAAGCATGATTCGAGTGTTTGCAGTATTTGAGAACTGTGATTCTTTTGAAATGTAAATACTACCTTAGCCTAAATCAAGTCTGATGGCCATGCGACATTTTGTCGCAGCTGTGATGATTAATCTATGATCGAATATTCCAAAAACAATTTGTTTGATGGGGTGTTTCTGGTACTGCTGGGAGCGCTTGTCGG
>CAYXVR010000147.1:0-2402 GCA_964468635.1 uncultured Nannocystaceae bacterium | reverse complement strand
ATCTCGTGCGCCGTCGCCTCGCACACGCCGCGCTCGCTGGAGACGATCTGCTCGAACACGAACACGACTGCGCCGTCGTTGACGCGGCCGTTGTAGGGCGCGACGCCGGCCACGCCGCCGCCGTAGCCGAGCATCGAGGGGGCGCCGCCGACCATGGCCATGATGTACGAGCCCGAGGCCGGACGCTCGCGAACGATCGTGACGTCGAAGTCCTCGAACTTCGACTCGACGCACCCGACCACGCGCTGCCAGCTCGCCGCACTGCCCGAGTAGCCGGGCACGTCGATGGCCGCGAGGTTGCGGCCCCACACGAGCTCGGACTTGTTCTCCGTGGCATCCTCTCCACCGGCGCGGATCCGTCCGCCCGATCCATTGACGTACACGACGACGCCGCGCGACGAGTCGCGGCCACGATCGCGCTCGACGTAGTGCATGTGATCGTCGGCGCGTGCCGATGCGGGCGCAGCGAAGACGGTCCCCACGAATGCGAACGAAGCAAGCCAGCGAGGGTGCACGAGCGTGGACGACGGCAGGAATCGCGAGCCGATTCAGCAACATCCGGTAAACGAGGAGGCCGCCGCGCGGCACGCAGGGGATTCCCCGGTCGGCGTCGGTGGGCCGAGGTGGGCGTCGCTTTCACCACAAGCTCTCGATGCGCTCGATGATCGCGCGCACCTTCGTCGGCGTCCTGGCGGCGGCGAGTTCGTCGGCGATGTCGTAGCTCGCGAGGCGGGCGACACGAGCGAGGAGCTGCAGGCCCGCGCTGCGATCGGAGCCCGACACGAGCAGCACCGCGACGCGGATCGGGCGGTCGTCGGGCGTCTCGATGGCGAGCGGCTCCGCGAGCGTGACGAGCACCGCGGTGTCGCGCGAGAGCTCGTCGATCTGGGTGTGCGGGGCGGCAAAGCCGGCCCCGAGCACCGTGGCTCGTTGACGCTCGCGCGCGAGCACGCGGTCGGCGACCTCGCGCACGTCGACGCCTTTGCCCACGCGCGTGGCCGCGACCTCGACGAGCTCCTCCAGATCCGAGCACGACAAGCCGACGACGATCCGCTCCGGTGGCAGGAGATCGACGAGCCGGCGGGTGCCGGCGACCGCCGGCGCATCGGGAAACTCGGCGTCGATGAAGGCCTTGATGCGCGCGATGTCGGGACCCACGAGTCCGCGCCGCGCGATCTCGAGGAAGAGTGCGCCCGCTTCGGGCGTGCGCTGGACGTAGCCGTCGACGGCCGGCCCCGTCTGGCGCGCGAGCTCGAGCAGCACCGCGCGCGGCAGGCCCAACGTGTCGGCGATCGCGATCAACCGATCGGGCGTCGGCGCCGAGTCGCGACCCGTCTCCACGCGGCTGAGGTACGCCCCGGACACGCCGATGCGCTGGGCGAGCTCGCGCAGGCCGACTCCTGCTTCCGTGCGCAGCAGTCGGAGCGTCGCGCCGAAGTGCGTGGCCGCCGTCATGCGTGGGTCTCCCGCGGCCCGCGGATCACGAGCACCGAAGGCCCGTGCCCACGCGCGAGCCAACCACGCACGAGCGCGCGCGCGTCGTCCTCGTCGGGCAGCCCGGTGACGAGGAGATCGAACCCGCGCCGCTCGAGCAGCGCCGATGCAGCGTCCGCGTCGACCTCGGTCACACGCGCACCGGTGGCGCGCAGCCGATCCGCGACGCGCCGCGCGGCGGAATCGTGGGTGCCGCCGGACTCGACGAGGAGCACATCGCGGGTGCGCAGCTCGGCGCTCGCCAGCAGCAGACCGACGCTTCGGGTGCACTCGGCCATGACGCGACTCGAGGTGCGGCCCAGGAGCTCGTCGGAGACCGGGCGCCTCGCGAGCAGCACGAGATCCGCCGACTTCACCTCGGCCATGCGGCAGATGTCGATCGCCGGCTCGCTCGATGGGAACGACATCGGCTTCACCTCGCCGTTGGCGAGCTCGATGGCGGGTGCGTCCGGAGCCCGCAGCGCGAGCGCATGCACGCGGGCGTCGCCGCCCAGCGCCTTGGCCAACGCGTAGAGGGCGGGTGCAGAGCGCTGATCGGCTACGCACGCGAGCACCCGATGATCGGGCCGCGCGGGTGGATCGGCGGCGGTGTGTTCGGTCGTGAGGAGGTCGCGGATGTGCTGCCCCATCGGATAGACGGCATCCAGCAACGGCTTGGCGGCGAACGTGGTGACGAGCGCCATCACCACGAGCATCGAGAACAACGCGGAGTCGATGATCCCGAAGTCGAGCCCGAGGTTGAGCACGATGAGGACCATGAGGCCGCGCGTGTTCATGAGCGCGCCCATCGCCCCCGACTCGCGCCACGACAAGCCGCTGAGGCGCGCCGCGAGCGTGCCCGCGCCGAGCTTGCCGGCGCACGCGACCAGGAGGATGAGGCCGCACGTGCCCCACGCCTCCGGCGTGTC
>CAYXVR010000146.1:0-2614 GCA_964468635.1 uncultured Nannocystaceae bacterium | reverse complement strand
GCTCGACCGCGCGTGCGCATGCCGATCCCGCCATCGGGCAGCTGCATCGCACGCTCGACATGCTCGAAGAACGGTTGCGGGCGCGCGGGCCCAAGTCGGGCGATTCGGCCGACGACATGGACCTCAGCATGCTCGGACTCGACGCGGTTCCCGACGTCGACGAGGCGGTCGGCGAGATCCTCGATCCCGCCGACTCGGCGCTCCGGCTCGAGCTCGGTCGACGCGTGCGCACGAGCAGCATCGAGCTGCAGAACAATTTCCGCGCCGGCCCACGCGAGCAGACGCTGCTGCTCGAAGGCGGCGGCCAGTCGGCGGGTGTCGTGCACGCGCAAGACGATGCGTCGGGAGCGTGGCGCGACGTGAGCTCGAGCCCCGGAGGCTTCGACGAGGTGCACGAACCGAGCTCGCCGCTGCACGATCGACCGCGCCGCGCCGCACCGTTGCCTGTCGATCGCAGCGGTCGACTCGATCGCATCGAAGTCCCGCGGTTGATGTGGAAGCTCCACCGCGCGCACTTCGACGGCCGGCTCACGCTGCGACGTGGTCGCGTCGAGAAGCGGATCTGGTTCGACGCCGGCAACATCGTGTTCGCACGGAGCAACGTCGGGCACGATCGACTCATCGACGGCCTCATGCGTCGTGGACTGCTCTCGCGTCGGCAGTACGAGGCCGCGCGTCGCCTCGCCGCGAAGGAGCCGCGCCGTGCGGGCCGCCTGCTCGTGGAGGCCGGATTCCTGCGCGGCACCGAGCTGCCGCGGGCGATCCGCGAGCACCTGCTGCGGATCGTCGATTCCACGTTCCCGTGGAACGAAGGCGCGTGGGAGCTGACGCCCGGGGAGGCGTGCGACGAGTCGGTGCTGCTCGATCAACCGACGCCGCTGCTGCTGGCCGAGGGCATCCGGCATCGCATGGAGCCCGCGCAGCTGTGGGCGTTGCTCGGCGGGCCGCGCCAGCACGCGTCCTTGCGCCCGCGCGTGGCGGCGGGGCGGGAGGCGGAGCTCGCGGAGGCACTCCTCATGCCGCGGTCCGAGGAGGGTCTGCTCGGGCTGCTCGACGGCAAGGCGGATCTCGGCACGCTCGTGAAGCAGCAAGACGTCGACGAGGCCGAGCTGCTCGGGCTCGTGTACGCGCTGCACGTGCTCGAGCTCGTCGATCTGACGGGCGAGGCCGCGGCGGAACCGTCGCTCGCCGCCGATCCGGCCGAGCTCGATCGGGAGCGCATCGTGGATCGCCTGCGGCTGTGTCGCGAGGCCGACTACTTCGAGGTGCTCGGTCTGTCCCGCGATGCCACGCGAGCCGATGTCCGCCGCGCGTACGCGGAGCTCGTGCAAACGTACGCCGACGACGCCCTCGAGCCGAGCACACGCGACGCGATGGGCCGCGAGCTCGACGAGATCCGCGCCGCACTCGGGGAGGCCCGCCGGATCCTCGCGGACGACGATCTTCGTGGAGCCTACCTGGCGCACCTCGAGAGCTGAGAAATCGGATCGGGATCGGAATCGGATTCGGGTATCGTCCCGGCCCGTGCTGCGCGCAGGATTCATGGGCTCACCCGCGTTTGCGGTGCCGAGCCTGCGCGCGGTGGCGCGGTCGTGCGACCTCCGGGTCGTCGTGTGTCAGCCGGATCGGCCGGCGGGGCGCGGGCTCGGGCTCGTGCCGCCGGCGGTCAAGCTCGCGGCCGTGGAGTACGGCGTGCCGATCGAACAGCCGGTGAAGATGAAGGACGGCACGCTCGCCGCCTCACTGCGCGAGCACGCGCTCGACGTGATCGTCGTCGTCGCCTTCGGACGCATCCTCCCGCCCGACATCCTCGCCTTGCCACGCCTGGGCTGCATCAACGTGCACGCGTCGATCCTGCCGCGTTGGCGCGGCGCGGCGCCGATCCAGCGTGCCGTGCTCGCGGGCGATCGCGAGACCGGGATCGCGATCATGCAGATGGACCCCGGCCTCGACACGGGTCCCGTGTTCACGACGGTCACGACACCGATCGGTCCGACCGAGACCAGCGGCGAGCTGTTCGAGCGCCTCGCAGACCTGGGCGGCGATGCGCTCGCGACGTTCCTCTCCGCGTTCCCCGACGTGCCTCCGGCGCAGCCGCAGGATCACGCGCTCGCCACCCATGCGCCGCCGTTGCGCAAGGAGGAGGGGATCGTCGACTGGCAGCGGCCCGCCGCGCGCGTCGTCGATCACGTGCGCGGCATGGATCCGTGGCCCGGCGCGGTCACGTCGCGCGGTGGTGCGCCGCTCAAGCTGTTCGGCGCACGCGTCCACGAGCGCGAACGCAGCGGCCACGCACCGGGCACGGTACTCGGCCTCGCCGACGGCGGCCTCGTGGTGGCGTGCCTCGACGCTGCGATCACCATCGCCGAGGTGCAGCCCCCGGGCAAGCGGCGCATGCCTGCCGCGGCGTACGTCGCAGGCAAACCGTTCGCGTCCGACGAACGCCTCGGCGAAGCCGACGCCGACGAAGACTGACCCGCGCACGGCGGCGTTGTGGCAACCTCCGAGCCTCTTCACACGAAGCCGGAGCACGCTGGATGATCGAGATCTGTCGCCAGATCGCCAACGCTCAGTGGTTCTCCCGACTCATCACGCTCGTGATCATGTTCGCGGG
>CAYXVR010000145.1:2498-2847 GCA_964468635.1 uncultured Nannocystaceae bacterium | reverse complement strand
CGCGATGCCGGACAGGGCTTCGCGCGGACCGAAGCCGCCCCCCGGGCCCGAGATCGACGAGCGCTCGTGCTGGAGGAGCCGCTTCGCGACGGTCCAGCCGCGGTTTTCCTTGTCCACGAGATCGGCCTTCGCCGCACGGGCGTTGTCGAAAAAGCACTCGCAGAAATCCGAGCTCCCGAGATGTGACGGATCGGGCGCACGGTGACGCCCGGCTGATCCATCGGGAAGAGCACGAAACTGATGCCCTCGTGCTTCGGCGCGTGTGGGTCAGTGCGCACGAGGCAGAAGATCCAGTCCGCGAGATCCGCACCCGACGTCCAGATCTTCGAACCGTTGACGAGGTAGTGAT
>CAYXVR010000145.1:1564-2488 GCA_964468635.1 uncultured Nannocystaceae bacterium | reverse complement strand
CGCGATGCGCGTCAGGTGCGTCTGCTTCTGCGCCTCGGTGCCGAACTCGAGCAGCGTCGGCCCGATCATCGTGACACCCATGCCGCCGAGCGGCGGCGGCGCACCGGCCGCGGCCATCTCTTCGCGCAGGATCCGCTGCTCCGCGCGACCGAGCGCGCCGCCCCCGTAGGCCTTGGGCCAGCCCGGCACGGTCCAGCCGCGCTCGTAACACGCCTCGAACCACGCAAGATACGGCGCCGAGAGCGGCGCCTTGCGACCACCGTCGAACCGCTCCTCGGTGTGCCGCAGTTGCGCAGGACAGTGCGCCTCGATCCAGCTGCGCACGTCCAGTCTGAATGCCGACAAGTCCGTCATGTGCCCCCCATGGAGTGGCGGCTAGGGTGCCACGAGCGCGGGGTGGCGTCGACCGCCGATGGCGCACTCGGTGCAGGCCGCGGTAACGTACGCGTTCCCGCGCCGCCAACAGAGAACCCCGCATGACTGCACACCTGATCGAATCCCGCGAAGGCGGTGTCGCCACGCTCACGATGAACCGGCCCGAGGCGCGCAACGCGATGTCGGGCGACATGATGGCCGCGATGTCGGAGGCGCTGCCACGCCTCGCCGCGGATCAATCGGTGCGCTGCGTCGTGCTCACCGGCACGGGCGGTGCGTTCTGCGCGGGCGGCGACGTCAAGGGCTTCGCGTCGAACGCATCCGGCGGCGGTGGCGAATTCAATCTCGAGGCGCGTGTGCAGGGCCTGCGCGCCGGCATGGAGATCGCGCGCTGGCTGCACGAAATGCCGAAGCCGACGCTCGCCGTGATCCCGGGCCCCGCGGCCGGCGCCGGCCTCTCACTGGCGCTCGCCTGTGACCTGCGCATCGTCGCCGACAACGCGAAGCTCACGACCGCGTTCGCGAAGATCGGACTCGCCGGCGACTACG
>CAYXVR010000145.1:0-1554 GCA_964468635.1 uncultured Nannocystaceae bacterium | reverse complement strand
GCTGCGCGCGATCATTGCGTATACAGCAGGCGATGCGGCCAAGGCACGCGAGCTCTATTTCACCGCCGACGTGATCAGCGGCGCCGAAGCGTTCCGCCTCGGCATCGTCAATCGTGTCGTGCCGGCCGCGGAGATCGAGGCGGCCGGCCGCGCCTATGCACGGGAGCTCGCCGCGCTGCCCACGGTGGCGCTCGGGTACATGAAGAAGAACCTGAATGCCGCGCAGAACGGCTCGCTGCACACGGTGCTCGACCTCGAGGCGATGCACATGATCCGCACGTTCATGACCGACGACCACAAGGCGGCTGCGCGGGCGTTCGTCGAAAAGCGGGCGCCCGAGTTCAAGGGCCGCTGATTCTCCACCTCTGCCGGAACCACACGAGACCACGATGATCACGCTCGACGACGACATCCGCACGCGCATCACCCGCGCCATCGACGATCTCATTCCCGTGACCGTGTCGTACATCGACACGCGCGGCCGACCGCACATCGCGTTCTACGGCAGCACGCACGTGTATGCGCCGAGCGCGCTCGCGATCTGGGTGCGCAATCCGCAGGGCGAACTGCCGCGGACCATCGGCGAGCACCCGCACGTCGCCGCGATCTACGGCAACATCAAGGATCGCGTCTACATCACCTTCGAGGGCCGCGCACGGCTCGCGCCGGACGCAGCGACGCGCAGTCGCGTCTTCGACGGGATGCACGCGCTCGAACAGAAGTTCGACGCCGAACGCAAGGGTGTGGCGATCCTGGTCGACCTCGATCGCGTCACGGTACTATCCGCGGCAAAGGGCAGACAGGTGTTCGAATAGACCATGAGTGCACTCGCAGCGACGATCCACACGAGCAAGGGCGACATCCACCTGAGGCTGTTGCCGGACGACGCGCCGACGACCGTCGCGAACTTCGTCAACCTGAGCCAACGCGGCTTCTACGACGGTCTCAAGTTCCACCGCGTCATCGCCGACTTCATGATCCAGGGCGGCGATCCCACGGGCACCGGATCGGGCGGCCCGGGCTATGCGTTCCAGGACGAGATCCATCCCAGCCTGAAGCACGACCGTGCGGGCACCCTCAGCATGGCCAACGCCGGTCCGGCCACCAACGGCAGCCAGTTCTTCATCACCCACAAGGAGACCCCCTGGCTGGATGGGCGGCACACCGTGTTCGGCTATGTCACGGCCGGTCAGGAGGTGGTGAACGCCATCGCCCAGGGCGACCGGATCGAGAGCATCCGCATCGAACGGGTGGGGGACAAGGCGAAGGCCTTCGACGCCACGCAGGTGCTGGCCGCCAACGCCGGCATGTTCAAGGCGCGCTGATCTAGCGCCGACCGCGACCACCGCTGCTGCGGCCTCCACCGCTGCGGCCTGCGGCGCCGCTGCGCGGCCCGCTCCGGCCACCACCGCCGGCATCCCTGCGCTTGGGCGCATCGGGCCGGTATTCCGGACCGGGTCCGAACTCCGCGGGCAGGGGCACCTTGCGCACGGCATAGCCGATGAGCTTCTCGATGCGGCCGAATTCACGCATCTCCTTGTCGTTGATGAAGGT
>CAYXVR010000144.1:3011-3466 GCA_964468635.1 uncultured Nannocystaceae bacterium | reverse complement strand
CGGTTCGACGAGGTCTTGATCATGCATCGTTCCGTGAAGTTGGCGTTGGTCTGGGTGTTCTCGACTGCTTGTTTCGATCCCGAGTCCGGGCAGCCCGGAGACGAGAGCACGGGCGGCGCGACGGAGACGGATCCCACGCAGTCGACGACGCCCGGCACGTCGGGCGGTCCCGATTCGATGTCCGGCGATCCGACCACGATGACCACGATGACCACGATGACCACGGACGACGAGTCGACCGGCTCGGGTCCGGTGGAGTGCGCGGACGGGCAAGGCGTGTGCGTCGCGGTGCCTGCTGGTTGGTCGGGACCCGTCGCAGCGGCGATCGCCGGCGGGGTCACGGAGCCCGACTGCGCCGGTGCGGAGGCCAGCATCGTGGCGCACGGCGACATCGCCGGCACCGACGCGAGCTGCGAGTGCGAATGCGCGGCGGCGACGGGAGCGGAGTGCACCGA
>CAYXVR010000144.1:0-2951 GCA_964468635.1 uncultured Nannocystaceae bacterium | reverse complement strand
CGCGTGGAGCGACGACATGTGCTCCGACAGCGAAGTGTTCAGCCAGACCGTCACCCCCAACACCGGCATGGGCGATCCGTGCAACTTCATGCCGTCGGGCGATGCGATGGGCGAAGTGCCGGTCGAAGGCATGAGCTTCTGGTCGATCATCACCGAGTCCCGCGGCGGATCGTGCGAACCGAATCCGACCGTGAACATCCCGACGCCGTCGTTCGAGACGTCGGTGGCCGGATGTTCCGTCGCCGAGCTCGACGGGATGTGCGAGGGCGACGCGACGTGCTGGGAATCGCCCGCGCCGCCGTTCGAGGCCGGCGTGTGCGTGTGGCGGCTCGGCGACGAAGGCTGCCCCACGGGCTTCCCCACGCGAACGCTCTGGTACCGCGGCGAGCTCCAGGACACGCGTGCGTGCTCCGAGTGCCGGTGCGACGAACCGATGGGCTCGTGTCCGGACAGCGCGGTCGACATCTACGAGGGGTACTACTGCAACGACCCCGTCACGACCGTGCTCGCCGGCGACTGCGGCGAGATCTGCTACGGCGACATGTGCAACACGTACGCCGTCAGTGCCCTGTTCTTCCCCGGCGCCGCCGAAGCGTCGTGTGCACCCGATGGCGGCGAGCTCACGGGGGAGCTGACGGCCGAAGATCCCGTGACGTTCTGCTGCACGAACTAACGGCCCTTGAGGTGGTCCTCGAGCAGCTGAGGATCGTGGGCCGCGGCGCGAGCGGTGGCGCGGGAGATCCGGTGCTCGCGGACCAGGCGCGCGAGCACGAGCTCGAGCGGGACCATGCCCTCGGCGCGGCCGGTCTGGATCTCCGAGCGCATCTGGTGGCCGCGACGCTCGCGGATCTTCGTGGCCACCGCAGTGTTGACGAGCAGCTTCTCGAACGCGGGCACGCGCGCGGGTGGCTGCAGCGACGGCAGGAGGATCTGCGTGACGACGGCGCGCAGCACCGAGGCGAGTTGGTCGCGCACCTGCGCCTGCTGATGCTCGGGGAACACATCGATGATGCGATCGACGGCCATGCCCGCGTCGGCGCAGTGCAGCGTCGAGAGCACGAGGTGACCCGTTTCCGCGGCCGTGAGGGCAGCCGCGATCGTGTCGCGGTCGCGCATCTCGCCGAGCAGGATCACGTCGGGCGCCTCCCGCAGCGCGGCGCGCAGGCCCGCACTGAAGCTCTCGACGTGCACGCCCACCTCGCGCTGATGGATCATGGCGACGCCGCGGCCGTACGTGTACTCGATCGGATCCTCGAGCGTGATCACGTGCTTGGGCTGCGTGCGGTTGAGTCGCTCGAGCAAGGCGACGAGCGTGGTCGACTTGCCCGAGCCCGCCGTGCCCGTCATCAGCACGAGGCCGTTGCGGTACTCGATCAGGCGGTAGAGCTCGTCGGGGAGGCCGAGATCGCCGAGCGACGGCGCATCGACACGAACGGGTCGGAACGCGGCGGCGAGACCCCCGATCTGGCGGAACACGTTGACGCGATAGCGCGAGCCCATGTGCACGAACGCGAGGTCGGCGCTGCCCGTGGCGTCGAGCACCGACCGCGCGCGCTCGTCCCATGCGTCGCCGAGGAACGCGAGCAGCCGATCGCGGTCGACCGCAGTGCCGCTCATCTCGACGAGCTCGCCGCCCACCCGCAAGCGCGCGTCGATTCCGGTGGAGACCAGGACGTCCGAGGCGTTTTCGATGCGTGCGCGTTGCAGCAGATCGTCGAGCGCGTCGTCGCGCGGCCCCGTTGCGACGAGCGTGTCGATCGGCGTCGGGTCGGCGGCGATCGGCACCGCCGTCGGGATGCCGCGGTGCTCGGGCGCCGGCCGCGAGGTCGCGCGCGCACGCGGGGCCGCGGACGACGGCTCGGCGGCGCCGTGGCGGCGGAACGTGAGCCGATGTCCGCGGCCGTGCTTCTCGACGAGCACCGCGTACGGCGTCGCGCCGGCGGTCGTGTATTCGGTGCGCAGCGATCCATCGCGTGCGAGCTCGCCGCGTTGCGCGTCGTCGGTGACGCCTGCGAGCACCTCGGCGAGCATCTCGGGCGCCAGACCGGGCATCGACAGCGCCTGGTTGCCGCTGGCTCGCTGGAGCACCGGCGCGCGGTCGGGCTCGAGGATCAAGGCGTCGGCGCCCTGGGCGACGAGGAGGTCGAGCAGCGCGTCGACGATCATGGCCATGCGGCCATCAGTATGTCAGGCCCACGCGCCGATAGATGTGGCCGAGCAGCCACAGCGGTCCGATGAGGAGGAACTGCAGATCCTGGAAGAAGGACGGCTTCTTGCCCTCGATCTTGTGGCCGATGAACTGAGCGACCCAGGCCACGATGAAGATGACGAGCGACGAGATCCAAAGCGGCACCGTGAGCGTGGAGATCGCCGCGACGGAGGCGACGACGCCGGCGAACACGAGCGCCATGCCGAGCGCGAGGCGCTTGGAGACGAGGCCGTACCACGCGAGCGCGACGCCCATGGCGAGGATCGCCGGCGACAACCACCACACGCCGAACGGGGGCGGGATGGCGGCGAGCAGGCCCACGGTGCTGACGAGGATCGCGGGGATGCAGATCCAGTGGATGAGCTTGTTGGTCGGATTGCGGTGGCTCTCGCCGTAGAGCGCGAACCATTCGTCGGGCGTCTTCATGATCGGGTCTCCACGCTGAGGAACGAGTGGACGAGGCGGTGCATCTGGTCGACCCAGGCGGTCTCGTCGAGAGCAACGGTGGTCGGCCAGAGCTCGCGGAAGACGATCGACTCGCGCAGCCAGCCGGCGACCATCAACGCGGCCTGTTCGACCGCGAGCTCGGGGTGCGGATGTCGGATCGCGTCGCGGTGCACGAGCCAGCTGTCGGCGACGCGGCGCAGCACGACGGCGTTGAAGGCACGCGCGCGGTCGGAGAACGGCGCGGTGCGACGCGCTTGCACGACGAGCGCACGGATCGCGCCGCGGTGCTGCAGGT
>CAYXVR010000143.1:0-4427 GCA_964468635.1 uncultured Nannocystaceae bacterium | reverse complement strand
GCCCGGCCCCCATTGCGCCTCGATGCCTCGCGTCGTCGACGCGCACAGCAGATCGCGATCGCTCGGATCGGGAACGAGCGCCCACGCGACGCCGAGCGCCACCACGGCGCCGGCCCCGAGCGCGATCGACTTCCGGCTCGGCCGCGCGAGCGCTGCTGCGACGTCGTCCATGTCCTCGTAGCGTTCCGCGGGCCACGGCACGAGCGCGCGCTCGAGCACGCGGCGGACTCGACGGGGCACGCGATGGCCTTCGGGCGGAGGCTCGATGCGTCCGGCCTGCATGGCCTCGCGGAGCTCGAGCCGCGTTCGCCCGGCGTACGGCCGCGTCTCGAACAGCGCCTCCCAGAACGACAACGCCCACGCGAATTGATCGCTGCGCGCCGTGGCCTCCCGAGCGCGGCTCGGCGCGGAGTCCTGCTCGGGTGCCATGTACGCGGGCGTTCCCACGACCTCGCCGGTCCCTGTGACGCGGTCCGCATCCGACGACGCGGTGGCCTCGGCACTCGATCCTTCTGCGGTCTCCTCGGTGGCCGCCCTGGCGAGCCCGAAGTCGATGATCCGCAGCCTCCCGTCGTCGCCCACCAGCATGTTGCTCGGCTTGACGTCGCGATGCACGATGCCCGCCTCGTGCGCCGCGGCCAGTCCCGATGCGGCCTGACGCGCGAGCTCCACGATCCGCCCACAGCGGGTCTTCGGATCGGTGAGACGATCGCGGCAGTACTCGAGCAGCGTTCGCCCCACCACGAGCTCCATCGCGATGTACACCCCCGTGTCGGTGGGCCCGACGTCGAGCACGGAGACGACGTTCGGATGGTTCAGTCGCGCCAGCGCACGCGCTTCCTTCAACATCCGCTCGTGGTCGGCACCGGAGCTCGCCCCCGGGGTGCGACGGACGATCTTGATGGCGACCTCGCGATCGAGCTCGGGATCGTGTCCTCTGTACACGACCCCCATTCCGCCGTGGCCGATCCGTTCAC
The DNA here is from genome assembly GCA_964468635.1 of uncultured Nannocystaceae bacterium. Classification (GTDB taxonomy): domain Bacteria; phylum Myxococcota_A; class Polyangia; order Nannocystales; family Nannocystaceae; genus Xiheibacterium. Next base: position 3,450 of record CAYXVR010000143.1, on the reverse strand, counting down.
CGAGCACGAACCGGCCGAGCCGCACCGGCTCGGGCGCATCGCCGAACAAGCGCGCCTCGACGGCACGTCGCATCGCCTGCGTCTCGATCCCTCCCGCGGAGGGCGGCCGCGCTCCCGGTTCCACGCGAAGGCGACGGTAACCCACTCCGTCCGGCTGGCTGCGAACGACCTTCGACGCGACGCGACCGGCAGCTCACGGCGAACGAGCCGGGTCGCCCGGGGCGCGGTGGACTTCGCCGCCGTTTTGGTGCACTCGATCCGTCCCGAGGAGAAGACGAACGATGGCGAACAGCAAAGCGACCGCAACGTGGGAAGGAACCTTGAAGGGCGGCGCCGGCACGATGAAGCCGGCCCATGCGGCGGAGATCCCGTTCTCGGCCGGAACGCGCTTCGAAGGTCAGGCAGGGAGCAACCCCGAAGAGGTGATCGGGGCGGCGCTCGCGGGCTGCTTCTCGATGGCGCTCACGGTCGGGCTCGAGCGCGCCGGTGCGCAGCCGCGAAGCGTGCGGACGGCGGCGAACGTGACGCTCGAGCGAAAGGACGACGGCTTCTGGATCACCGCGATCGCGCTGGAGACGGAGGTCGACGCGCAGGGGATCGACGAGGCGAAGTTCCAGGAGGTCGCGCAGGCGACGAAGAAGGGTTGTCCGGTGTCGAAAGCCCTCGCTGCCGTCGAGAACATCTCGCTCTCGGCGAAGCTGCGCGGGTGAATCCGTACGGGTGAATCAGCCCCTGGCGGCGAGCGTGCGCAGGAAGTCCTCGATGAGGTTCTTCGCCACTCGCCGCCGGTAGCGTTCGGTGGATCGCACGTCGTCGATCGGCGACAGCTCGGCGTCGAAGGCCGCGAGCGCGGCGGCGATCGTGCTGTCGTCGAGCGTACGGCCCAGCACCGCGGCTTCGGTGCGCGCGGCCTCGAGCACGGTCGGGGCCACGCTGGCGAGCGCGATGCGAACGTGTGCGACGCGTCCGTCTTCGACGCGACCGAGCGCGGCGACGCCGATCTTCGCGATCGCCTGAGCCTTGCGCGTGCCGACCTTGCGGTAGTAGTGCAGCGCGTCCTCGCCGCCCGGATGGCGCGGCAATCGAATCGCGCGCAGAAGCTCGCCCGGCTGCTTGCGCATCTGCTTGTAGCCGGTGTGGAAGCCTCGATAGGGCACCCATCGCGCGCCGGCCGTGGACACGAGCTCGAGCTCCGCATCGTAGGCGACGAGGGCGGGCGGGGAGTCGGCGGCCGGCGAGGCATTGACGACGTTGCCACCGAGCGTGCCGCGATTCTGGATCGCGATCGCACCGCTGAGCCTCGCCGCATCGACGAGCATCGGATACTCCGCGCGCAGCACCGCGTGCTCGCGCACGTCCGTGTACGTGGTCAACGCCCCGAGCACCACCGCGTCGTCGCGGACTTCGATGCCGCGCAGCGCGTCGAGCTCCCAGATGCTCACGTAGCGCGCGGGCTTCAGCGCACCGGCGGCGAGCACCACCATCACGTCGGTGCCACCCGCGAGCGGCAGCCAGCCGTCGGCCATGCGCTGCAGCACCGCGTCGAGCCGGCCCGGCGCGTCGACCTCGAAGTCGGGCAGGTACGCGCGCATCAGCCCTGCTCCTTGCGCACGAGGCGGCTCGCTTCGACGACCGACTCCACGATCCGCGTGTAGCCGGTGCAGCGGCACAGGTTGCCCGCGAGCGCCTCGCGGACCTCGTCGTCGCCGACATCGGTGCGCTGTCGCAGCAGGTTGGCTGCCGCCATCAGCATGCCGGGCGTACAGATCCCGCACTGTGCCCCACCCTTGTCGATGAACGCGGCCTGCAGCGGGTGCAGCCGACCGTCGCGGGCGAGCCCTTCGATCGTCTCCACCTTCGCGCCTGCGACCTGCACGACGGGCACGAGGCAGCTGTGGACGAGCACGCCGTCGAGGAGCACCGCGCACGCGCCGCACTCGCCCTCGCCGCAGCCTTCCTTGGTGCCGGTGAGCCGCAGCTCCTCGCGCAGCACGTCGAGCAGGCGCGCCATCGGATGCACGTGGACGCGGTGCGTGGTGCCGTTGACCTCGAATGCGACCTCACGCGCTTTCACGGCGGGCCTCCATGGCGTCGAACAGCGCCTCCGGCAGCAGCGGGATGCCGTGCAGCGGAACAACGACGGCCTGCTCGACCGCCGCGATGATCGCCGGAGCGGGCCCGTCCATCGGCAGCTCGCCGATCCCCTTGGGCACCGCGGCCTCGCCTTCGAATGGTTCGACGAACACCACGCGGATGGGGGGCGTGTCGACCGACGTCGGGATGATGTAGTTGGTCATCTGCGGGTTGGCCACGGCGCCGTCGCGCCACACGACGTCCTCGTACACCGCCCAGCCGATCGCCTGCGCGACGCCGCCTTCGATCTGCCCCGCGGCGAGCACGGGGTTCACCGTCTTGCCGATCTCCTGCACGGCGACGAAGTCGTCGACCTTCACCTCGCACGTGCGCAGATCGACCGTCACCTCGGCCACGTAGGCCGCCCATGCGTAGCGGGCGTACGCGGTGCCCCGGAACTTCGCGTGATCCCATGCCGCGCCCGGCGGTGGCTCGTACTGCGCGCGCGCAGAGAGCTCGCCGTGGGCCTCGATGTACCGACGGCACGCGGCCGCGAAGTCCTGCTCGGGATCGAGGCCCGCGTCGCGCAGCTTCGCCACCAGCCTGCGCGTCGCCTTGTCGACGAGACCGCCCACGACCATCGTCGTGCGAGAGGCCACCGTGGGCCCGCTGTCGGGCACCGCGAGCGTGTCCGGCTGCACGAGCTCGACGCGATCGGGCGTGATGCCGGCCGCGTCGGCAGCGATCTGCGAGAAGATCGTGTTGGTGCCCTGGCCGATCTCGGTACTCGCGGCGAGCACTACCAGTCGACCCTCCGCGGTCGCGCGCACGCCGACCACGGACGCAAGCGTGACCTCGCCCGAGCCGGTGAAGCCGGCCCCGTGATAGAAGACGGCCGCTCCGATCCCGCGGCGGATTGGACCGCCGGCGGCGTTGTGCTGCGCGAACCGGCGCCGCTTCTCGATGTAGCCCGACCGCTCGAGCGCGGTGTCGACCACCGCGTCGAGATCGATCGGCTCGTCGATCACCTGCCCGACCGCAGTCGTGTCGCCGTGCCGCAGGAGGTTGCGGCGCCGCAGCTCGATCGGATCCAGACCGACGACCTCGGCCACGCGATCGAGGTGCCGCTCGAGCGCGAAGATGCTCTGCGGCGCCCCGAACCCGCGGAACGCCCCGTGCGGCGGCGAGCTCGTGGCGACCGCCTTCGCCTCGATGCGCACGTTGGCGCAGCGGTAGGGGCCCGCGGCGTGGATCGTGCCGCGCGAGAGCACGACGGGAGACAGCGTCTTGTACGCGCCGCCGTCGATGACGAACTCGATCTCCATCGCGAGCAGCGTGCCGTCCTTCGCCACCGCCGTGCGATGACGCGTGCGCGAC
>CAYXVR010000142.1:0-5226 GCA_964468635.1 uncultured Nannocystaceae bacterium | reverse complement strand
CCTCCATGACCGCGACGACCGAGTTGGTCGTGCCGAGGTCGATGCCGATCGTTCGTGCCATCGTCGAATCTCCGCACCGTTTTTCGCCCTCCGCGGTCGAGCCCGTCTCGACCGATCCCGGGGCGCCCTGCCGGCGCTGGCCCCCAGCGTGGGTCGGGACTTCGTTCTGTCAACGCGGCGGGACCATTCACCGGCGGTCGCGGCACACGTTGGTGATCTCATAGTTGTACTGGCCGAGCTCGTCCTGCCAGTACTCGCCGTTGTAGCCGTAGCGCTCCTCGTCGGCGCTGACGCGCGGGCGCTGCTTGTCGTTCGGGGTGCCCGGCGCGCTCACGAGCTTGGGCTCGAGCTCGTAGCGGATCTTGATCGCGTTGCGCTCGAAGTGCTGGATCTGCCGCACGGCGCCGTGGAGCCGCTGCCGCACCGCCGCGCCCGCCGCCTCGCGCGCCACCGACACGGCGAGTTCGATGTCTTCCTCGACGCGCTCCCCGAGCGGCCCGTCGCGGAACGCGTCCGGCATGCGACGCAGCAGCGCGCGCTCCTCATCGAGCCGTTCCACCAGCGACCGGCGCTGATCGAGCAGCTTGTTGTCGAGCAGCCCCTCGAGCACGCGCGTCAGCGGCTCCGGGAGCGGTGATTTGCCGTCCTGCAGGGCGCGATCGAGCTCGTAGAGCGCAAAGTCTTCGGGGTGGTCGTCGAGCAGCTCGTCGAGCGATCTCCCCACGACGGCGTACCGTCGATCGAACTCGTCGAGGGCTAGCGCGGCCAAGCGGTACTGGCAATTGAAGTAGAAGATCTCCGATTCGAGCAGCGGCGTCTCGGGGTAGAGCCGATAGGGGAAGAACGGGGCGCGCAGCGTGTGGATGTGCCCGAGCGCGCGCTGGTAGTGGCGGTTCTCGTTCGCCAGGTCGCGATAGGCGGCGACGAACTCGGTCCACGCCTTGCCGAAGATCGCGTCGAGCCAGTATGGCGACTCCTGCGGCACGCGCTCGAAGTACTTGCGCGCCAGAGCGAGCTGCCCCGTCTGGTAGAACACGTACGCCATCGCGAGGCTCGCCATCTCGTCGTGGCGCTGCGTGGCCTCGATCTCGTCGAGGTCGGTGAAGGTCAGGCCCTTGCGCTGCATCCGATCGGCGAGGCGATCCAGGGCCTTCGTGCGGTGGCGGGCCTGTAGCCGATCGCGACGGCGTGCGAATCGATCGGCGCGCCGCAGCTGCTTGGGCCCGAGCTCGGCGCGCAGCTCGGCCTGTGCGCGCAGCACGTTCTTGAACGCGGCGACCGCCTCGCGCCCCTTCCACAACCGCGTGTGTGCGACGCCCGTCAGATATTGCGCGCGCGTGTAATCGACGGCCTCGCGCCCGACCTCCGAGAACGCCGCGATCGCGCGCTCGAGATCCCCGCGCTCGTAGTACGCACGACCGAGCATGAAGTAGAGCTCCTCGCGAACATCCTCGAACTGCGCGTCCTCGAGATCGGCCGGGCCGTACGTCGCGATCGCGGCGAGCACCTCGTCGTCGGGCTCGAGCGCCCGCGCGAGCGCGGCCAACCACGGCAACGCGCGACGGCGGTACGGATCGGCCCGGCTGGCATCGGCGATCTCGAGGAACAGCGCACGTGCCGAGGCGAGGAAACCGAGCCGTTGCAGCGATCGTGCGAGACCCCACCGCGCCGCAGGATCGGGGCTCGACAGATCGCCGGCCGCCCGCGCGAACGCGATCGCGGCGTACTCGAGTTCGTCGGCGGCGTAGTGGGTCTGGGCCCGGGCAAGGGTCGTGTCGGCGGACGGAGCCGGCACGCCCAGGAGGATCACGGCGAGCAGCGACGACAGCATCGCCCTCCAACTGTTCGCCGCCGCGGGTTTTTGACCGTATGTCCGGTCCCGCTCCGAGTTGGCTCGGAACCTTCTCGCTACACTTTCGTGACTCCGGCAGGGGGGCCCGCATGTCCACCGCGTTCGCCGTCTATCGCCGCTACTACGGGTTCGTCCGACACGCCCTGCTGCGCGCGCGCGTGGCGGAGGCCGACGTCGACGATGCCGTGCACGAGGTCTTCATCGTGCTGCTGCGCAAGCTCGGCCGCGATGCGGACGGCGACGATCTGCGTGCGTGGCTGTTCGAGGTCTCGCGCCGGATCGCCGCCAACCGTCGACGCGCGTGGCTCCGTCACGAGCGCAAGCGTCGGGTCGTGCTCCCCGCTCCGGACACATCGACGCCCGAGGATGCGTTCGCGCGCCGCGAGGCCGCACGCCAGCTGGCCGATTTCGTGGCGTCGCTCGATCCCGAGGAGCGCTCGGTGTTCCGCATGGCAGAGATCGAGGGCGTGCCCGGACGCGTGATCGCGGAGCGGCTCGGGCTGCAGCTGCACACCGCGTATCGCCGCATGAGGGCGGTGCGCGATCGCTTCGAGACCACGTTCGGGGAGCCGGCGCGACGAAGCGGCCCGCTGCGCAGCCTGTTCGCGCTGCCGTTGCGATGGGTTGCACCCGCGTGGGCACCGGTGCTCGCGCCGGCCGTGCTCGCGATGATCACGATGACGAGCTCGAACGCGGCCACACCGGTCGCGAACGAGCTCGAACCTCCGGCGTCGCCGCGCGCCGTGCCCGTGTCGGCCGCGATCGTGCCGGCGATCGACGAGCCGATCGAGGACGAGATCGTCGTGCTCGAGGACGAGCCGAAGCCCCGCGCTCGCCGTCGTCGACCCCACGCGGCACCATCCGCTCCCGTCGCGCAGGACGAGGCCTCGTTCGCCGCCGAGCTCCCGGACGGCTTCGTCGTGCAAGCGCGGCCGCTGCCCGGCGCACCGACGCCGAAGGTCGGCACGCCGGTGCTCGAGCCCGCACGCCTCGCGCCCGCGGCGTGGACGGGGACGTTCGTCGACGAACGCGGACAGCCGCTGGCCGACGCGCGCGTGCTCTGCCGCCGTCGCACGGATCACGGCACGCGACGCCGCTGCTGGCCCCGCGGCACCGAGCCCCCGCGCACCGACGACAGCGGCCGCGTCGCGATCCGCTTCGCGCCCGGCACCTACGAGCTCGCCGCGTTCACCGAAGGCCAGCTGCGGGCCCTCGACGACGAGCGCGTGGTGACGATCGAGTAGGTCGACTACGCGGAGAAGCAGAAGTGCGGCACCTGGGGGAGCTGCCCGTACTCGAGCGTGCGGCGGGCGAGGGCGCGCCAGTGCGGATAGTGCGGTGAGCCGGCGTCGGAGCTCGGCGACGGCGGCGGTGGCAGAGCGCCGAGGCCGTCCGCGAAGAAGAACAGCTCGACCCGTCGGTCGGACACTTCGGCGAGCTCCTCTTCTTCGGGCAGGTCGAGCGGGAAGTGCTCACCGCAGCCGTGCACCTCGACGCGCATCGACGACGGCAGCGTGACACCGTCGAGGCCCATGTACTCCGTGACGAGCGAGCGCCGCGTCACGGGGCCGATGATGCCGTCGGGGTCGAGAGCCCGCGTCGCCTGGTAGTACGACACCCGGCCCGACTGTGGCGCATCGAGGTCCCGCGCCAGGATCGCGTCGAGCATGATCCGATCCTCGGTCGGGCCCCATCGCTGCTCGGACGGAACGGCGTCGGTGTAGTGCTCGAGCCACGCGTCCACGTCGTCGCGCAGATAGGCCACGATCGCCTCCGCGCGCCGCTTCGCCAGCGTGTCGTTGTAGTCGGCGCTGCCTTGGGAGTCGGTGTGACCGACGACGAGCAGGTCGCCCGACGGGTTCTCCTCGTAGATCGATCGGATGAGCGGCATGTCGGGGTTGGGCAGCAGGAACGACTTCGCCGTCTGGAAGTACATCCCGATGAACCGCACGAGGATCACGTCCGGGTAGAACACGAGCGTGTGCGGGATGTGCTTGGTCAGCTGCACGTGCGGGGGGATGCCGTCCGACCGCACGGTCACGAACGAGCGATCGTCGGCCGGCGCGAGCGGATCGCCCTCGCGGGGCGCGGACCACCGCTCGCGCAGCAGCTCGCCCGTGCCCTCGATGTCGGCGATGCGCGCGGAGGCGAAGCTGGCACCCCACGATGAATCGGCACGGACCATGCCCTTGTCGTCGGTCTGCAACGCGAGCGTTTCGCCGTCGACGAGCATGTGGATCGGAATGCCCGCGAGCGGCACGCCGAGTTCGTCGACGACGCGGAGCACGAACGTGGTGGGCTCCTTCTCCGGGCGCGGCTCGGGCGCTGGCGGTGACTCGGGCCCGTGGTCGAGGTCCTCGATGGAGTACGGCGGCGTGAATGCGTCGGCGGGCTCGTACTCGTCGGTGAACACCAGCGAGCCGAGACCGTTCGCGGCCTGCCACGCGAGCCGCCGCAGCTGCTCCGGATCGAGGTCGGGACGCGACTCCCGCAGCAGCTGCAGCGCGGACGCCTCGCTGAAGACGTGGAGCTCGCGAGATCTCGCTCGCGGCTCCCAGAGCTCGCCGGGCGCGAGCACACCATCTGCGGGGACATACGTCAGTCGGAACATCGCCTACGTCTCGATCTGTGCGTGCGTGGTGCTCCCCGCGGTGACCGTCGCCGTCACCTCGCCGTCGCCGAAGCGCGCGACGTAGCCGCCGGGCGAGGTCACGAACTCCGCCACGCCGTCGATCGGCGCAGCGGTGAGCACGGGAAAGTCGGGATGGGAGTCGCGGCAGAGCTCGACCACCTCGCCGTCGTTGGCCACGGCAGGGACCACGACCAAGAGGATTCCGGTCAGCGTCGGCGGCGGCGGCGTCTTGGTCGTCACGATCAGCTCGTTGAGCTTCCCCGCGACCACCTTCTTTGGTTTCACGAGCTTGCCGATGTGCACCTTGTACGAGCCCTCGAAGACATCGAAGATCACGTCGCCGGACGGATCGGTGACGCCGATCCGGCTCACCGCGGGCAGGTTTTCGGAAACCGTCAGCGCGCGCACCTCGACGCCCTCCACACCGACGCCCTCGTGGATCACCCGGATCTTCAGCTTGGCCGCGGTGAGGAAGCGGTTGAGCGTCACGCTGCGCGCGACCTTCGTGTCGACCACGACGGCGCGGACGTCCGACTCACCGTCCTTGCAGCGCACCTGGTACTTCCCGAACGGCAGCTCGTCGACCGTCACCTTCCCGCTCGTCGTCGTCTTCTCCACCACGACATTCGCCTCGTCGACCACCTCCACCGCGACCGGAGGCTTGTGGGTCGCGCGGTTGCGCTCGACGGTGATGCGGATCTTGCCGCGCCGGGGCGGGTCACCGTCGACGTCTGCCGCGAGC
>CAYXVR010000141.1:1960-5254 GCA_964468635.1 uncultured Nannocystaceae bacterium | reverse complement strand
GGACAGGACTATCGCTCCCTGCGCTACGGGTTGCGCGTCGACGAGATCGAGCTCCGTCGTGCGCCGGCCCGGCCATGCACTCTCGCCCACGCCGCCGGGGTCGATGCGGCCGGCCGTCGGCGGTGCACAGTTGTTGCAGCCGACCGAGCAGTCGCTCGCTTCGACGAAGCCGTCGCACGTGCTCGGAAAGCACTCGCCGTCGAGCAGGTACGGCACCGGCGCGCCGCCGCTGCTGATCTCGAACACCATCGATCCGCCGCAGCCCTGCGGGTAAAAGAACAACGGCGTCGTGCCCTCGTGTCGGACGGAGATCGCCACCGCCGGTCCGATGTCCGGCGCCGGCGCGTACATCTCGCACGCCGAGGTCGGCCCGTCGTCCTCCGACCCACCCCCGTCCTCCTTCGAGTTGGCACCACATGCGAGCACCAGCGCGGTCGCGACCGTCCCGAGTCGATATGAAGTCATGATCTCTCGATGTTACCGGTGCGCCGAGGATGGCGGTGTAAGGCCGTCGCGGCGAGGGACGTTCGGCCCGCCTGCCTGGAACTCGGCACGGTCCACACCGTGCGACGACGGGGTTCGGGGAGGAGGACGGGCATGTTGCGACGACTCGCAGGGTTCGTGGCGTTCGCGTGCGCGAGCGCGTGCACGGGTGGCGGCAGCGGTGGGCTCGACAGCCCCTGGGACGACGCGTCCGAATGGACGTGGGAAGAACCCGAGCTCGCGGATGCCGTCGAGGAGTGGGAGGGCTACGCGAAGGACGGCGACGGCCCGCCGAGCCGGTGCGCGAAAGGAGTGCGCCCCACCGAGGTCGTGCCGGTCACGGCCGGCAGCGATCCCGACACGGGTGAGCTGCGCGCGCGCAAGGGCGAGCAGGTCGTCGCGCTCCCGCTCGCGGAGACGTCGTTCGACACGATCGTGCTCGGCACGATTGCGGACACCGAGGTGCGGCAGGTGTTCGAGAACCCCTTCGAGGAGGCGATCGAAGCCGTGTACGTGTTCCCCTTGCCGCACGACGCGGCAGTGGACGACTACGCGATCGAGATCGGGGATCGCACGATCCGCGGCGTGATGAAGCGACGGGCCGAGGCCCGTGCGGACTACGAGGCCGCGCGGGAGGCCGGCCACAGCGCGGGCCTGCTCGAGCAGGAGCGGCCGAACATCTTCACGCAGAGCATCGCCAACATCCCGCCCGGCGAACGGATCACCGTCGTGATGCACATGGTGGGACCCGTGACGCAGGATCGCGGTCGGTTCGAGCTCGCGCTGCCCACCGTCGTGGGCCCGCGCTACGTCCCCGGCTCGCCCACGGGTCGCTCCGGCGGCGGCTTCGCGCCCGACACCGATCAGGTCCCCGACGGATCGAGGATCACGCCGAAGGTCCTACCCGCGGGCTACGTCGGCTGCGCCGCACTGAGCGTGACCGTCGAGATCGACGCCGGTGCGAAGATCGACGTGCTCGCCTCGAAGGCCCACGAGATCGTGCACACGCAGTCCGAAGGGCGCCACTTCGTCGAGCTCGCGCGCGACGTCGAACCGCTCAACCGCGACTTCGTGCTCGGCTGGTCGCTCGCCACCGCCGCCCCCACGACCTCGCTCACGCTCGCGCGCGACGGCAAGGACGGCTACTTCCAGCTCGCGATCATGCCGCCGCGCCTCGAGCACGCGTCGACGCCCACCCCGCGCGAGCTCGTGTTCGTGCTCGACACGTCGGGATCGATGGACGGACAGCCGCTCGCCGTCGCCAAGGGAGCGATGCGCGGGTTCCTCGAGCACCTCGGCCCGCGCGACGCGTTCCAGGTGATCCGCTTCTCGTCCGACGCGTCGCAGCTCGGCCCCGCCCCGCTGCCGAACACGAGGCGCAACGTCCAGCACGCGCTGCGCCACATCGACAGCCTGCACGGCGAGGGCGGCACGGAGATGATCGAGGGCATCAAGGCCGCGCTCGACTTTCCGTACACCGACGGACGGACACGCTACGTCCTGTTCCTCACCGACGGGTTCATCGGCAACGAACAGGAGATCTTCGTCGAGGTCGGCAAGCGGCTCGACGCTGCGCGCGTGTTCTCGCTGGGCGTGGGCTCGGCGCCCAACCGGCACCTCCTCGACGGCCTTGCCCGCGCCGGCCGGGGTGCCGTCACCTACGTCGATACCCACGAGGATCCGGGCGAGGCGGTGAAAGCCTTCTACCGACGGCTCGCCCACCCGGTGCTCACCGATCTCGAGATCGAGTGGGGCGATCTCGACGTCGTCGACGTCGTGCCATCACGGATCCCGGACTTGTTCACGGGGCAGCCGGTCGTGGTGTACGGACGGCTGCGCGGTGGCGCCGGCGGTGAGGCGAGGCTCGTCGCGCGCGCGGGCAAGGAACGCGTCGAGATCCCCGTGCGCATCGACATCGCGAAGGCGCGGCGCACCGACGGGCTCGGGTCGATGTGGGCACGCGCGAAGATCCAGCAGCTCGAAGACTCCCTCATCGGCGATCCTGCGCGCGCGGCCGACGTCGAGCGCGACGTCACCGAGCTCGCACTCGCGCACCGTGTGATGTCGCAGTACACCTCGTTCGTCGCCATCGACGACTCGCGCGTGGCCGTCCCGGGCGGAGGCGCGACCCGTTTCGACGTCCCCGTCGATCTGCCGGAGGGCTCGAGCGCCGTCGGCCTCGGCGCGGAAGCGTCGTATGCGTATGACGCCGACGATGAACCCGCGCCGATGGCGAGCGCGCCCGAGCCCCGGGAGCGAGCGATCGACAGCTCGCGTGCCCACGTGTCGCGCCCCGAACGCGACGCGGAGACGATCGCCGAGCGCAGGCTCGAACGCGCGCAGCGATCCCACCGCCGCGCCCTCGACAAGTGCTTCACCGCCGCGTCCGAGCGCGGAACGGCCGCACGGACATACTCCGTCGAGGTCACGATCGAAGCCGACGGCTCGATCATGGCCGTGCACTTCCCCGACGCTTCCGACGAGGTGCTGGCTCGATGCCTCCGCACCGAGATCGAGACGTGGACGATCCGCCACCCCGGCGACGACTCGCTGGTCGTGAGCTTCACGGTGGCGCCGCCCTGAACGGATCCACGTCCGGCTGCACTCGCCGACGAAGCGGATCGCCACCACGGCGCTACCGCGGTACGGGGTGCTTTGCCAGCTTGCGTTGCAGCGTGCGTCGTTGGATGCGGAGCACGCGGGCAGCTCGCGAGATGTTGCCTCCGCAGTCGGCGAGGACGCGTTGGATGTGCTCCCACTCCGCGCGCGCGAGCGAGGGCGTCTGGTCGGGAAGCTCGGGCATGCTCTCGT
>CAYXVR010000141.1:0-1950 GCA_964468635.1 uncultured Nannocystaceae bacterium | reverse complement strand
GCACCCTCGCGAACGCGCGCATGAGATCGTGGACGTCGGCCGGCTTGGGCACGAAGTAAGTCGCACCCAGACGCACGGACTCGATCGCGGTCGCAATGCTGCCGTAACCGGTGAGCACGACCGCGTTCACGGCGGGCTGCATGGACTTGAGCTGCGCGAGCACTTCGAGCCCGTCGGGCGGAGGCATGCGGAGGTCGAGCACCGCGTACGCGAGCGCATGCGCGGCCGCGACCTCGAGCGCGGATCGACCGTCGTGGGCCTCGTGTGGCGTGAACCCGTGGCGCTCGAAAGCGCGAGCGAGCCGTACGCGATAGATCGCGTCGTCGTCCGCGAGCAGGATCGCGCCTGGCTGGATCATGCGGACCTCACCGCGGGCAGCCGGATCGTGACCTCGGTGCCCGGCGATCGATCGACGAGGTCGAGCGTGCCGCCGCAGAGCTCGGCGAAGCCGCGCGCGAGCATGAGGCCGAGGCCGAGGCCCTGCTCGGGCGCCTTGGTCGTCACGAACGGGCTGCCGATCTGCTCGCGGATGTGCGCGGGGATACCCGCTCCGCGGTCGCTGACCGAGAACGCGACGTGATCGCCCTCGACGTGCGCGGACAGGATCACGTCGGGCGAGCCGGCCTGCACCGCGTTGTCGACGAGCGACGCGAGCACGGACACGAGCCCGTCCACCGGGCAGCGCACGGCGATGGACGTGTCGCGCCGCACCTCCACGCGCGCGCGAAGATCCGGCTCGAGCGAATCGTGCAACCGTTTCAGCACGCGGTCGGCAGCGACGCAGTCCGGGAGCTCGCCCGGCAGGACGCCCGCACGCGAGCCGAGGCGACGCAGGATCGCACGGCAGCGCTCGACCTCGCTGCGGATGAGCTGGGCATCGCGCGCGGCGCTGCGCGGGTCGACGGCGATCATCTCCTCGAGCTCGAGCGAAGCGACGGCGATCGTGCCCAGCGGCGAGTTGAGCTCGTGAGCGGCCGTGGTGGCGAGGTGACCGAGCGCCGCGAGCGTGTACGCGTTGGCCTCCGCGCGCTCGCGTGCGGTGAGGCGCTGCATGCTGGCGCGCATGGCAGCGCCGAGGTTGGCCACCGCGAACGAGAGGATGAAGCCGGCGAGCGCGAAGGCACCGAACTCCGCATCGAACGCATCGTCACCGCGTGCGAGGCTCGTCGTCGCGTGCCCGACGAGCGTCCACGCGAACACACCCACGATCCAGGGCATGGGCAGCAGCATGGCAGCGATCGTGACCAGTGCGAGGTAGAGCGGCGTGAGAGCAGGACCAGCATCGCCCATCGCGAACAGGACGGCGGTGAGCAACGCGACGTCGACGAGGCAGATGAGGGCGAGGTGATGCGTGCGTGCAGCGGGCTTGCGGCGGCGCCAGGCGAGCAGGCCGATGTTGAGGACGACTGTCGCGGCGGCACAGAGCCACAGCAGACCCGTGTCGATCGGGCCCTCGACGACGAGCGAAGCACCGCAAGCGAGAAGCATCTGCCCCACGGCGGCGTGCCATTGGAGGTTGACGAGCCACGCGACGCTCTCCGAGGGCTCGGACAAGCACGCCGCGATGCGTGGAACGAGCCTGGCGCGGCGACGTCGCATGAAAGCAGTGTATCGACCCATCGCGACCTCGAGCTGCGTAAGAATGACGCACGTCGCCGAGATCGGGGACGGACACCGGCGTGCGGATACGTCGATGCGGACATGCGTGCGGCATCTCGACGCATCGTCGGCGATGCACGCCGCGCCCACGCTCGCGGCCGTGCACGAGATCGTCACCGTCGCGCATTCCTGGCTGCGTTGGATCGTCCTCGGCCTCGGCCTCGGCGTCATTGTCGCCTCCGGATCGGCGTGGCTACGGGGCCGGGCGTGGACGCGCACGCACGCGCTCGCCGTGCGCTGGTGGGCGACGAGCTTGGCGGTCCAGGTCGTGCTCGGGCTCCTGCTCTACTT
>CAYXVR010000140.1:0-5354 GCA_964468635.1 uncultured Nannocystaceae bacterium | reverse complement strand
CGGTGCCGGTCGGCGTGAGCGGCCTCGGCAGCGGCAGCGCCGTGGTGGCCACGTGTTCTGGCCACGCATGTGCGCTCGACGATGCGGGGGCCGTGCGCTGTTGGGGCACGAACGACGGCGGTGGGCTCGGCGACGGCACCGAGACGAGCTCGAACGTGCCGGTGCCGGTGGTCAGCCTCCCATGACGGCGGCGAGGCCTCGACGTGCGCGGTCGAGCTCCTCGCCGAACCCGTTCGGTTCCGCTTCGGCGAGCGCACGCGCGGCCTCGTACTGGCGTCGGGCGGCGTCGTGCTCGTGGCACTCGGAGAGCGCGTCGGCGAGTCCGAGCGTGAAACGGACGCGCGCGCGCCGATCGCCCGCATCGGCGCGCTCGCTCACCGCCAACGCGCGCTCGAGGAACCCGATCGCTTCGCGACAGTCGCCGCGCTTGCTCGCCACCTGTGCGAGCGCGGCGAGGGTCGCCGCCACGGCGGGGTGCGTCTGGCCGAACTTCGCCTCCCGAATCGCGAGCGCACGCTCGAGCTCCATGACCGCGTCGTCGTAGCGTTGCAGACCCAGATCGACGTACGACAGGCCGACGAGCGCCGTCGCGATGTCGGGATGATCGGGCGGCAGCCAGAGCTGCCGGATCGCCAGCGCGCGCTCCTCGTTCGTGCGTGCGGTCGAGAAGTCACCGCGCTGCGTGCTCACGAGCCCGAGGTCGTGGTACGCACCGGCGAGATCGATGTGCTCGGGCCCGAGTGCGCGCTCGAGGATCGCGAGCGCACGCTCGAAGCAAGCCGCCGCGTCGTCGAGGCGACCGAGCTGTGCGAGCGCCTTGCCGAGGCCGAGCTCTGCCAGCGCCACGCCGGGGTGCTCGTCGCCGTGCAGCTCGCGTCGCAAAGCGAGCGCTCGCTCGGCCGACCTGCGGCTGCCTTCGAAGTCGCCACGGCGCAGGTCCGCGGCCGCGACCGCGAGCAGCAAGCGCGCATGCGTCTCGCCTTCGGGCCCGCCGATCGATGCGAGCGCGGTTTCGGCGTGCCGGGCCCAGACGCGCGCGTCGTCGAGGCGACCCATCTTGTCACCGAGCACCGCAGCGAGCTCCACCGCAATCGCAGCGCTCGCGTCGTCGTCGAGCTCGCGCGCGGCGAAGTACGCGGCTTCGAGCTCCGCTGCCGCGTCGCCGTAGCGGCCCAGTCGCGCGAGCGCGCGGCCTCGCGTGGCACGGATGCGGGCCACACGTCGGCCGTCGCTTCCGGACGCGTCGAGGTCGCGGACGAGCGCCAGCGCATCTTCGCCACGACCGGATCCGACGAGCTGCTGCGCGCGCGACAGATCGCGATCGACCTCGTCGAGGTCGGAGGGGATTCCGTCATCCCGGTGACGTCCGAGCCATGCGCACGTGGGTCGCGATGGCGCCTCCGAGGTAGCAGGCGTCGATCCGCGGCAGCTCGGTGGCAGCAGTGACCGCGTTGCGTACGACGTCCGCGTCGGCGGCCTCGAGCACCTCGATGAACGCAGCGAGGGCAGCGGTGCGATCGGCGAAGCAGCGGGCGCGCGCGTGCTCGAGGTCGCTCGGCTCGGCCACGCCGGCGGGGCACGTGGCCTCCGCGAGCGCCGACCACTCGGCCGCGTACGCGTCGAGCCACCCGATCGCGCGTGTCGCTGTTTCGGCGCCGATGCGCGCGTCCGCCTGTGTCATCGCCGCGCTCACGCGCCCGCGGGCGTCGTCGTTCCATACCTCGCCGATCGCCTGCGCGGTCGTCGTGCAGGCCGCGAGCGAAGCACGTTCGCGTAGATGCGGAGCGGTCGCGAGGGCGGCGAGCGGCAGCGCAGCGCCGAGCCCGGCCGCGGCGACGAACCATCGCCGTCGCGACCGCCGATCGTGGGCGACGACCGCTCGCAGCTCGCCGAGGGCCTCGCTCATCGTCGCGAAGCGTCGCGCCGGATCCGGATCGAGTCCGCGCGCGACGATGCGCACGAGCCGGCTCGGCGCCAGCCGGCGCAGTGCTTCGAGCTGCGGACCGTCCTGCAACGCGAGCAGCAACGCAGTCAGCGAGTCGACCCTCGCGTACGGTCGACGGTTCGTGATCGCCTCGCACAGCGACACGAAGAACGCGAATTGATCCGCGCTCGGTTGGCGGCTCGCGTCGTCCCAACATTCGGGGGCGAGATAGGCCGGCGTGCCGAACACGACCGCGGACCTGTCGTCGGCTTCGACGCGGCCGATCGCGCGCGCGAGGCCGAAGTCCACCACCTTCACGCGATCCGTCGCCGTGACGAGCACATTGTCGGGCTTGAAGTCGCCGTGCACGATGCCCACCGCGTGCGCGGCCGCGAGTGCGTCGCCGGCCTGCAGGTGCATCGCGACCGCGGTGCGCCAGTCCGGCGCGTGCTCGCCGTTCCATGCGCGCAGCGACACGCCATCGACCAGCTCCATGGCGAGGAACACTCCCCCCTCCCACACGCCGACGTCGAACACCTCGACGATGTTGGGGTGCGCCACGCGGGCGAGCGCGCGCGCCTCCGCGAGCAGCTGCGCGTCGTCGATCGCCGCCGACGTGATGCTCGCGGGACCCTCGGTGCCGACGATGCGGCTGCACGTGGGATCGTCGGTGTCGCGCAACATCGCGAGGTCCCGCGGCCCGAGCACCTTGACGGCGATCTCGCGATCGAGCGCAGGGTCGTAGGACGCGCGCACCACCCCCATCGCGCCCGCTCCGAGCACGCGCCCGAGCAGATAGCGGCCTGCTCGCGGCGGAGCGCCGTCGGCGTCCGCATGCTCCCCGCCACGCCGACTCATGCCCCGTTGAAGTATAGAATCGGAGGGTTTCGCGTGGTGGACAAGCCCCCCGACCAGATCGCGACGCGCCCCACCGGCGCGTCGACCCGCGACGGTCTGCACCTCGTGGTGCTCGGCGACGGCGTGTTCACCCAGATCGACCTGCCCGACGCGGGCGCGCTCTGCATCGGACGCAGCGAGGATGCGGACGTCCGCATCGAATCCGAGTCGGCGTCACGGCGCCACGCGGTGCTGCGCATCGGGCCACCGCTCACCATCGAGGATCTCGGCAGCAGCAACGGCACGCGGCTCGCCGGCGTGCGCCTGCGCGCGAACGTTCCCACGCCCATCGTGGCGGGTGACGTGATCGCGATCGGCGACGTCACCGTGCTCGTGCAGGGCAGCAGCGCGGCCGCGACGCTCGCGACCGCGGTGCGGCTCGGCGGCACGACGAACGTGGCCGATCCGGAGGTGATGGAACGGATCGCCCGCAGCGGGATCAACGTGCTCGTGCTCGGCGAAACCGGTGCGGGCAAGGAGGTCGCGGCACGACGCATCCACCAGCAATCACCGCGCGCAGCGGGACCGTTCGTCGCCATCAACTGCGCGGCGCTGCCGGATGCTCTGCTCGAGAGCGAGCTCTTCGGCCACGAGGCGGGCGCCTTCACGGGGGCGCACGGGAGCAAGCCCGGCCTGCTCGAAACCGCGGCCGGCGGCACCGCGTTCCTCGACGAGGTCGGCGATCTGCCCGCGGCCGCGCAGGTGAAGCTCTTGCGCGTGCTCGAAGATCGTCGGCTCTCGCGGCTCGGTGCCGTCACGCCGCGCGAGCTCGACGTGCGCTTCATCTCCGCCACGCATCGCGACCTGCGAGCGGCCGTCGCCGCGGGCAGCTTCCGCGAAGACCTCTACTATCGCTTGTCCGGGATCACGCTCGCGATCCCACCGTTGCGGGAGCGCCTGGCCGAGCTCGCCGGGCTCGTGGAACAGTTCGTGGCTGCAGCGTCGCAGCGGCTCGATCGCACGCCGCCGTCCATCGCGCCCGCCACCCTCGCTCGGCTGCGGACGCACGCGTGGCCCGGCAACATCCGCGAGCTCCGCAACGTGATCGACCGCGCGTTGGTGTTGTGCGGCGGCGACGTGCTCGCGCCCGAGCACATCGTGCTCGAAGCGCTGTCGCCCCGAGCTGCACCCGCGCACGACGACGAGACGGCTCGCATCCTCGCCGCCCTGCAAGCGTGCGCGGGCAATCAGACGCGCGCCGCCGAGATCCTCGGCATGGCACGCAAGACCCTGGGCCTGCGCATGGACGCGCTCGGCATCCCACGCCCGAAGAAGCTCCGTTAGGCCTCAATCGTCCGCTTGCTCGCGCACCGGGGCCGGAACCCCGATCGAGACCACGTCGAGCATCTGGTCGCCGCGGTGCAGCGATCGCAGGCGCAGCACCGCGTCGTCGAGGAGCGGGATGTCGAAGGGCAACACGAGATCCACGCGCTGGCCCGGCGGCACCGCGATCGACTCCGGCACCGGCAGCCGCTCGTGCTCCGCGACCGGGAACTCGAGCTTCTGGTAGGCGAGCAACACGCCCTCGCGGCCCACCGTCACCGGGTCGCGCGAACGGTTCGTCACCGCGATGTGCACGGTGAGGTGGCGGTCGTCGTATTCCACCGTCAACAGCTCGAGCTGCACGCCGTCGCTGCGGACGACCTGCTCGCCCGGCTCGAAGTTCCGATCGCGAGGGCGCGCGGTCCCGCAGCCGGTCGCGAGGACCATCACGAGCAGGACGCGGCGCCACGGCATCGCGCGGTATGATACACGCTCCGACCATGAAGCTCGCCCTGCCCAAGTTCCAGTTCCGGTTCGTGCCGAGCATGGGCAACGTGATCCACCCCGGGAACTTCCATCCCGTCGGCACGCAGCGCGCGGCCGAGAACATGGTCGATCGGATGCCGGCCTCCACCGAAGACGCGGGCAAGAACTGGATCGTCGTCGGCGGATCGGGCGGGTTCGGGAGCGCGGCGCGGGTCGTGCTGGCGCGGCGCGGGGCGGCCACCCTCAACGTGTCGCTCGACGCCCAACCCAACCGCGAGAGCAGCAACAAGATCCGCCGGATCGGATCGCCGGGGTTCCATCGCAACCTCGCGATCGAACGCCGCCTCCGCGCGGCCGGGCTCACAGCACGTTCGCTGCAGGGCGACGCCTTCGATCCGCAGCTGCGCGACGACGTCGTCGCCGAGATCCGCGAGCACTTCGGCGGCAAGGTCCACGGCATCGTGTTCGCGCTCGCCACCCCGCGCGCCACCGATCACCGCACGGGCAAGGCCGTCTCGTCGGTGCTCAAGCCCGTCGGCGTGCCCGTCAGCGTCAAGACGTTCACCGGTCGCGAACCTGCCTCGAAGATCGCCGAGATCGAGATCCCGCCCGGCACCCCCGAGGAAGCGATCGCGACCATCTTCGTCATGGGCGGCACCGTCGTGCGCCGCTGGATCGACGCGCTGCTCGCCGCCGACGTGCTCGCCGAGGGCTTCACGCTGCTCACGATCAGCTACCGCGGCAACCCGCTCAACGAGGGCGTCTACCGCAAGGGCCTCATCGG
>CAYXVR010000139.1:4359-5434 GCA_964468635.1 uncultured Nannocystaceae bacterium | reverse complement strand
AGCCCGTCGAGGCGTGTCATCGTGAAGGTGCTGCGCTTGCGATTGCCACCGATCAGCTGATCCGCGTACGGGCGCAGGCGTGCCCAGAGCTCCTCGAGGCGATCGTCCTCCACGATGCCGGAGTGGTCGACGGTCTTGCGCAGTCGATCGAAGCAGACGATCCCGCCCACTTGTCCGAGCCACTGCGGCGGCACCTTGGATTGGATCGCGCCGCCCCAGGTCAGCAGCTGCACGGTCGGCGATCCGAACGACGGTGAATGCCCGATCGTGCCGTAGAGATCGCCCTCGTCGAACGAGAGCGCGGCCTTGTAGCCGAAGAGGCCCGGCGTGCGCTGTCGCGACATGCCGAACAAGGCGACGTTGTTGACGATGATCGGTACCGGTGCGGCGAGGCAGCGCTCCTCGATCACGCCGACCTCGCGCGGCGGATCGGCGCGCGCCCACCTCGAGAAGCCGTCGGGCAGTGCGTTGCGATTCATGCCGCGCAGCGAGACGTACGTGCCGTGCAGCGGTCGCGAAGGCTTGCCGATCTCGACCGCATGGCCGCTGCCGTGCAGCACGAGGCGGCTGGTGCCCTCGAGCGTGCCGTTGCCCGACTCGACGAACACCTCGTCGGGCTGGAACAGCAGCGCCGCATTGATGCCGAGCGCGAGCTCGCGCAGGTGGCCGAGCTCGACGCGATCCTTCGACGCGAACAAGAAGTCGAACAGGTTCGCGAGGTCGTGCTCGGCCAGACCACCGCCGATCCAGGCGAACGTGGAATCCTTGGGCCCGACGCGCGCGTCGACGCAGACCGCGTCGTTGGCGACCGCGGCCTGGACGAGCTCGAGGATGTAGTAATGAGGATCGGCGAGCGCGAACCGCCGCAGCTTTCCGATCGCGCGCTTGCGGGCGATGCGGAACTGCTTGCGCTCCGAGAGCGCTCCCGGCTGCCGTGCTCGCGCGATGACCTGGTCGATGGACGTCATGGGAGCTGGGGCCGGATCGATCGCGTGGCGTGCTCGACGAGCTCGGCGTCGCGATGGCGGGCGACGTTCTCCTCGAGCATCAGCGCCTTGGCGAAGCAGTACGCGGC
>CAYXVR010000139.1:3354-4349 GCA_964468635.1 uncultured Nannocystaceae bacterium | reverse complement strand
GTCGGGGTCGACGCGCGCGAGCTCGAGCATGCGGCGGAAGTGCGGATGGCGACGATTGACGACGGCGCGCGGGCGCTCGAGCAGGCCGCGGGCGTACACGCCCTTGGGCGGGATCGGCATCACGTCGGCGAGCTCGCGACCGAGCACGAACAGGCGCGGCTCGCCCTCGATCTCGCCGAGGCTGATGTCGCGATAGCCCGCGTCGACGGCCTCGAGCAGCGCGTGTGCGGCGAGCAGCAGCGCACGCGCGTCGGCGGGCGGATCGTCGACCAGCGTGACGCCGACCATCACGCGCTCGGGATGCGCGAGACGAGCCACGGCCTCGGCGTGGTGGTCGAAGCCGGCCTTCGCGCGTACGAACCCGAGCACGCCGAGGCGAGCCTGCGTGGCGAGATAGCGCGCGATGACGTCGCCGACGACGTCGCCCTTGGCGTCGGGGCCGTCGATCGCCGTGCCGCGGAACACCGCGATGCCCTGCGCCTGCAGCCGCATGGTGAGCCGCGACGACGACGAGGCGACGAACACCCACCCGTCGCGCTCCACCGATTCCGTCGCGGCTTCGAGCGGATGAACACCGCCGCCGATCCCACGCAGGATCTTCGCCTCGCGCAACGGCACGAACGCTGCGTCGGGCTCCACGGCGAGGAATCGCATGAGCCGCTCGTAACGGCCCGCTTGCGGCAGCCCCCACTCGGGCTCGGCGCACAACGCCTCGAGCTGCGCGACGAGCTCGCGCCGCAGCTGCCGCTCGGCGGCCTCGTCGAGCAAGGTCATCGCCTTGTCGTAGTTCTGGTCGCGCATCACCGTCTCGCGGCTGAGCGTGTGCTCGAGCCAGCGCGACTTGATCTTGAACGCGATGTGTCGGTAGCGATTGGCCCGGCCCTCGAGCGCGTCGTCGGCCGCCTGCGTGACCGCGAGCGCGAGGCCCTTGTTGTAGAAGCCGTAGGTGGGGGTCTCGTGGAAGGCGAGCGCGAGCTCGGTGCCGTGGTGCTCGA
>CAYXVR010000139.1:0-3319 GCA_964468635.1 uncultured Nannocystaceae bacterium | reverse complement strand
CACTCGCCTGCGACCGCGAACGGCTCGTTGATCTGGATCTCGCCGCGACCGCGACCGTCGGGTGGGCTGCGATCCTCGAATGTGATCTCGGTGTCCGAGTGCGAGCACCACTTGCGGAGCGTGGCGATGCTGCCCTCCACGAGCTCGCGGTAGCGCGTGCGATCGCCCTCGAGGAACAACGTGATCTGCGTGCCCTCGATCGGGGTGGCCACGCGCGTCTTGGTGAAGGAGCGGTCCTCGTGGAAGAACACCTCCCAGTACTCGCCGTCGCGGCCGGTGTGCACGAGCACGCCCTTGGGCTTGGGGGCGAACACGGACACGAAACCGATCCCGAACTTGCCGATCTTGGTGAGGTCGCCCTCCTTGCTGGAGCTGAACAGCTGCGTGAGCTGGTCGTCGATGATCTGCTCGTTCATCCCCTCGCCGAAGTCGTCGACGTGCAGCGCGACGACGCCGAGCACGCCGTCGCCGGGCTGGAACTCGGTCCACACCGAGATCGACGAGCTGCCGGCGTCGATGCTGTTCTGGACGAGCTCGCGATAGAAGTCGAGCGACGAGCTGAACTGCGTGACGAGGTTCTCGACCGCTTCTTCGCTCAGCCGCGCGTCCATCCGTCTACTCCTGGTGCCGCGCGAGCGCGAACGTGGGCAGCGGGTCGGCGTTGTCGAGCGCGAGATCGGCGACGAGGCGGCCGATCGCCGGCGCGAACTTGAAGCCGTGGCCCGAGAACCCGCCCGCGATGACGATGTCCGATTGCTGAGGGTGGCGATCGACCACGAAGTCCCACGACGGCGTGGTGCAGTAGAGACACACGCGATGGCCCGCGATCTCGCCCTCGGCGGCCGGGAAGTAGAGGTGCATGAAGTCCTCGAGCGGGCCGCGATCGGTGTCGAGCAGCGACCGATCCACGGTGGCGGGATCGATCGGCTCGTCGAGCTCGGGGAACGCGTCGGATCGGTGCAGCGCGAGCTTGAGCCCGGTGATGCCCTCCTTGCCGTACGGGAAGCCGTAGAAGAATCCCTCCGGGGTGAACGCGCACCACACCGGCAGCGCGGCGAGACGCTCGGTGAACTGCGGTGCGGGTGTCGTCCACACGAGCGCGCGGCGCAGACACGCGAGACCCGGCACGACGCCGGGCAGCAGCTTGGGCAGGCCGACGCCGGCGGTGACGACGACCTTGTCGCCCTCGACCTTGCTGCCGTCCTCGAGCTCGATGCTCGCGCGTTTGCCCGCATGCACGGCCGCCACGCCGACGCCGGTGCGGAACGTGGCGCCGGCGGCCTCCGCTGCGCGCCGCATCGCCGTGAAGCACGGCCCGACGCGGAGGTAGCCGCCCGAGGGCGTGAAGCAGGCCGACCACCCGTCGGGGATCTCGATCGGCCAGCGCTTGCGCGCCTCGGCGCCGTCGATGAGCTCGTGCTCGATGTCGTGCTCGGCGACGGCCGCCATCAGATCGTGGAACGCCGCCTCTCCCTGCGGCCCGAACTCGAGCAGACCGGTGCGCACGAGCAGCGTGTCGCCGGCGTCCTTCTGCAGCTCGAGCCACGCCGCGTCGGCCTCGCGCACGAGCGGCACGTAGGCCGAGCCCTCGTGATACGCGTGTCGGATCACGCGCGTGAAGCCGCTGTGGCTGCCGAGGTCGTGGCCGATGTCGTGGCGCTCGATCACCGTGACCGACGCGCCGCGCCGTGCGAGTTGCATCGCTGCGGCGAGGCCCATGGTGCCTCCGCCGACGATCAACACCGAGGGTCCGCTCGTCACCGGCGTATACTCGCGCCCCGATGCGCCTCGGAGCAACACGCCTCGTATTGCTCGCGCTCGTCGCGTGCCGACCCGCTCCACCGGTCACGCCGTCGCCGCAGCCGAGGCCGACGCCGACGGCAGCGCCTCGCCAACCCCAGGCGCCGCCGCGCGTGCGCGATCCCGTGGTGCAGGTCGCGTCCAGGAACACGCACACCTGCGCCGTGCACGAAAGCGGCACGGTCGCGTGCTGGGGGCGCAATACGTACGGGCAGCTCGGCGACGGCACGCGCGAGGCCGTGTCCGGTGCCGTGAAGGTCGTGGGGCTGCGCGATGCGATGCGGGTCGCAGTCGGCCGCGATTTCAGCTGCGCGTTGCGGCGCTCTCGTACGGTGGTTTGTTGGGGCAACAACGAGGACGGGCAGCTGGGGGACGGCCGCGGTGCGCGTCCGGGCGCGCTCAGCTTGAAGCCGGTGAACGTCGCGGGGCTGCGCGACGTGAAACAGATCTCGCTCGGTGAGTACCACGCGTGTGCGCTCGGCAACGACGGACGCGTGCGCTGCTGGGGGAACTCTGCGGATGGTCAGGTGGGCAGCGATCGGCAACGGGCGTTCAATGCCCCGCTTTCGATCGGGGGGCTCGATCCGGTGCGCGAGGTCGCGTCGGGCGGCTCGCACGTGTGCGCGCTCGAGCGATCGGGCGGGATCAAGTGTTGGGGTCGCAACACCGAGGGGCAGCTCGGCGACGGCAAGAGCGGGAGCCGCCTTCGCGCGGTCGTGGTGGCGGGCGTTGCCGATGCGAAGCACCTCGCGTCGGGGACGAACCACAGCTGTGCAGTGCGTGAGGGTGGGCGTGTCGTCTGTTGGGGGGCCAACGACATGCGGCAACTCGGGCCGTCCGCGGGTGTGGATCGCAAGCGAGGGACACCGGTCGTCGTCGACGGGCTCGCGTCGGTGGTGCAGCTGTCCGGCGGGGGCGGGCACAGCTGCGCGCGCTTGGAGTCGGGCAGGGTGGTGTGTTGGGGTGGCAATGCGGCGGGGCAGCTCGGACACCGGTCATCGGCGCAGTTCCGGTCGCAGCCCACACCCGTGCGCGGGGTGGCGGACGCGGTCGACATCGCGTTGGGTGTGGCGCACAGCTGCGCCGTGAGGCGTACGGGGGAGGTCGCGTGCTGGGGCAACCGCGAGGACGGCGCCCTCGGTCCGCATCCGCTGGTGGCAGAGACATTGACGCGACGGGGCGGTTCTGAAACGCTGTGAAAACGATGCTTGGTTTGCGGTTCAGCAGGATGGTGCATGCGGCGATCGCGGGTGGGTCGCTGGCGACCACCGGATGCGTCGACCGGTTGATCACGGGTCCTTCGTTGGTGGACACGAGCACCGACAGCGAGTCGGACACCGGCGGGGAGACGGAGACGACGACGGGCAGCGACCCGACGGGCAACCCCACCGCGCCGAGCACATCCGCGAACCCCACGAGCCCGACGACCGTGGATCCGAGCACCACCACGGCGCAGCCGATGGACGGCCCCCCGCAGCTGCTCGACGTGCGGATCATCGAGCCCACCACGCTCGAGCTC
>CAYXVR010000138.1:0-5536 GCA_964468635.1 uncultured Nannocystaceae bacterium | reverse complement strand
CGCCGTGGCCGCGCTCTATCTCAAACAGCTGCTCGCCGGTCGGGACTTCGGCACCGACGACCAGGTCGCGACGGCGATGCAGAACTTCGTGTACCTCGTCGGCGACGCAGATGCACGGGAGTGCTACGTCGTCGATCCCGCGTGGGACGTCCAGGGGATCCTCGATGTCGCCGCCCGCGACGACATGAAGATCGTGGGCGCACTCGTGACCCACTATCACCCCGATCACGTCGGTGGATCGATGATGGGCTTCTCGATCGAGGGCCTGCCCACGCTCATGGAACGCAATCCGTGCAAGGTGCACGTGCACGAGGCCGAGGCCGACGGCGTCCGCTTCGTCACCGGCCTCGAAGAGAGCGACCTCGTCCGGCACGCGTCCAACGATCGCGTGAAGGTCGGCGACATCGAGATCGAGCTGCTCCACACGCCCGGGCACACGCCCGGCTCACAGTGCTTCCGGCTCGCGGGCGGACGCGATGCGGAGCACGGTGCCCTCGTCGCCGGCGACACGCTCTTCCTGCAGGGTTGCGGCCGCGTCGACCTGCCCGGCGGCGACGCCGAGCAGATGTACTACACGCTCACGCAACGCCTCTCGCAGCTGCCCGACGACGTGGTCCTGCTGCCGGGGCACGCGTACGGTGGGCAGCGAGCACCGCTGGGCGAGGTCCGCCGCACGAACCCCACCCTGCAGACGCAGTCGCTGCAGTCGTTCCTCAGACGACGGTGATCGTCTTCACCAGCTTCTGCGTCCCGCGCTCGTAGCGGATCTTGAACACGCGCGTGCCCGACAGCGACATGTAGAGGCTCATCGCTTGCATGTCGTCGGTGAGATCGCGGCCGTTGACGTGCGTGATCTTGTCGCCCGAACGAAAGCCGAGCTGCGACACGGAGCTGCCCGGTTTCACCCACGAGAGCTTGTAGCCGCTGTGCACGTCGTCGCGGATCGCCGGCACGACCTTCGCCTCGCGGCCGAGCCGATCCGGCGAAGCGACCATGTCGTCGAAGAGATCCTTCTCGATCGTGCACCGCGAACTGCTCTCGCACGCGACGCGGCTCTTGCTCGGTGTCGAGGGTGTCGAAGGCTTGCTCGGGATCTTGTCCGGCTTCGGCAGCGGCCGCGCACCGCTGCTGGGGCGCGCGGGGGTGGGCGACGAAGGACTCTTCCCCGAGCCGCCCTCCGGGGGCTCCACCGCGGCCCCGGGATCGCCCTGCTCCGTTCCGGGATCGACCGACGGATCCGCGCTGCCCTCCGCGGCGCCGGGATCGCTCGCCGCGTCCACGCCGGCCCCGGGATCTGCCGCCCCGGTGAACTGCGCCAGCAGGTTGCGCCACGCGAGCCCACCGGTGAACCGATAGGCGATCGTGAACGACACGCCGTCGCGGAACACCGAGAGCGTCACCGCGTTCTCCGCCCCGTCGAGCGCGAAGCCGATCCGATCCGGTCCGGTGAGGACCACCCCGTTGAGCGCCTCGATGACGTCGCCGTCGCGCAACCCGAGGCGATGGAACAGCGAATCCTCCACGATTCCCTCGAGCCGATAGCCCGTGGCGGGCTTGCCGTCCTTGCCGTCCGACGAGAACTTCTGCAGCGTGGACCCGCCGCCGAGCGCTTCGAGCTCTTCGAACACGAGCGCGGCGACGAACGGATCGACCCGATATGTTGCGTCGTCCGTCTGCGGCGGCACGATTCCGGCCGCGAGAGCCGACTCGAGGCCACGCGACCACGCAGCTGGGGGCGGCGTAGGTGTGGTGGACGGCGACGGGGTGGGCGCGGGAGCGGCAGCGGTTTCCTGCACCGCGGCTTTTTCCTCCGCGACGTTGGAATCGGTGGGGCATCCCGTTACACCGAGGAGCACGAGGGACCAGCGGATCAGCATCACGGCGCTCGAACTATAGCGCGGCCCGCACATGCGGATGCACGGCTCCATCTGGTGTCATACTGCAGTGGGAGACGCCGCCGTGGATTCGCCACCGATTCGACCGCCCGAACCAGATCAGCTGTTCTCGAAGCCCGGCACGATCGAGCCGACGGGCCCGTCGATGCTCGGTGCACGCAACGTCGACTCCGTGTTGTTCAACATCAAGGATCTCGACGGGGCGACCGGCTCCGAGGCAGAGGCTCGGAGCGCGCGAGAGTTCGAGCGGGACACCGGCGACTCCGGGCTCATCGACGTGTCGAAGCTCGTGCCCGACGCGCCCGACGGCAAGCGGCGTCCGCCCACGATCCCGAGCGTCGCGCCGCCGGGATCGCTCGTGGCCGAGGTGCAGTCGCGGCCGACGGGTCAGCACTCGGCCGTCACGCCGCAGTCGAAGGCGCAGACGTACATCCTCGTCACGGCGATCCTCGCGCTCCTCGGCGTCGCGATCCTGCTCGCGATCAAGGCGCTCGGCTAGCAGCCTAGCGCCGCGCGACGCGGGCGTCGCACAACCGCAGCACCGCAGCTTCGAGCTCGCGCGCCTCGGCGTGATCGAGCACGCCGTCGGTGGGTGTGGCGTCGGAGACCTGCACGAGCCGTCGAAAGCCCGCGTCCGCGAACGCCTCCTCGAGCAGCGCGTCGCGATCGTACTCGATGACGCGCATGGTCGTGCCGTCGAACTCGGCGACGGTCTTGTCGAGCCAGCTCATCGCCGCGGCCGCGAGCACGTCGGCGGGGCAGCGTGGATCGAGCTGCGGCGCTGCATCGCACGCGCCGGCTTCGGGCACGGCGGTGGGCACCGCTTCGGGCGCGACGATCGGTTCCTGCACGGGCGCGGGAGCAGCCGCGGGCGCGGGAACGACGGAGGAGAGCGAAGACGTGGGCGCGGTGGCACAGCCGATGACGGCGAGCAG
The DNA here is from genome assembly GCA_964468635.1 of uncultured Nannocystaceae bacterium. Classification (GTDB taxonomy): domain Bacteria; phylum Myxococcota_A; class Polyangia; order Nannocystales; family Nannocystaceae; genus Xiheibacterium. The sequence continues at coordinate 2,706 of CAYXVR010000138.1, read as the reverse complement.
ACCGAGCACGGGGAGCGAAGACCAGCGCATCGCCGCCCCACTGTTCGAGAACCATGCCCCGGCGAGATCTCGAAGCGTTGCGGGCACTTGCGGATCGTGGCGGCGCAGCGTTCCGCCACGGTGCGTTGCGCCCCGCTACTGCAGATCGGCGATGACGCAGCCGATCGCGTCGGTGACGGGCGGGTCGACGGCGACGCCGCGCAGCGTGGAGTCGATCGCATTCGCGAGATCGTGCTGACGCGCTTCGGCACGGAAGCTCCCGTACGCGACCGCGCGATCGTCGATGCGCCCGCGATACACCTGCGCGCCCGCGGAGTACACCGCGACTTCGGGCGTCACGCGTGCTCCGACCCGTCGCACGAGCTCGTGCTGCGGGTCACGCAGCGGCGTGTAACCCATGCCGTAGGCGCGGCGATGTTCCTCGATCGCGTGCGCGTCGTCGTCGGGGTCGGGATACACCGCCCAGAACGCGACGCCTTGCTCGCCGAACCGCTCGTCGAGTGCTCGGAGGGTCGGCGCGTAACGGTTCGAGATCGGGCATTCGGTGGTCACGAACGCGAGCACGACCACGCGATCGCGACTGGCCGCGAGCGGATCGAAACCCGCCGGATCGCGCGTGCACGCGGCGACGAGCAAGAGAGGAAGAGCGCGCCGAATCACTTGCCCAGCTTGTGGTCGACCTTCTCGAGCCGCCGCACCGCCGCGGGATGGCCCAAGCGCTTGGCCCATTCGTACTGCTGACGCGCGTCCGCATAGCGCAGCAGCTTGAAATACGCATCGCCGAGCAGGATGCGATAGCTCGCGGTCTTGGGCGATCGCTTGACCGCCTTCGTCGCGTAACCCATCGCGCGATAGTAGTTGGCCTGTTCGAAGTACAGGTTGGACAGCCCGATGAGCGCCTCGCTGGAGCGTCCGTTCTTGGCCAACGCCTGATGGTAGAGCGACTCCGCCTTGCCCTTCTGGCCGCCGCGGGCGGCCGCGCGCGCCTCCTTGACGAGCACCGCCGCCGCTTCCGGATCCTCCTTGCTCGGCTCGCGCGGCGCTTCCTCCGGATCGCTCTCCGGACCCTCGGGCGGAGCCTCGACGATCGGCTCGGGTTCGACGGGCGCGACGTCCGGCTCGTCGAGCACCTCCACCGGGCGCACGACCTCGTCCTCTGCCGCGGCCGACGCGACCCGCTCCGGCTCGGGCTCGGTGACGGCCGCGCCCTTGCGCTTGCCGACGCTCGGTCGCCGACCGGAGCTCCGCAGCAACCGCTCGACGCTCGCGTCGCGACTCAGCGATGCCGCTTGATCCTCGGCGAAGTACGCCTGCAGGGCCGACAGCGCCTCGTTCTCGTCGTCGGCCGCCAGCAGCAGCAGCGGCGTGACGGCCTGGCGCTCGTCGGCGGTGAAGTCGAGGTCCGCTGCCTTGCGCCGCAGCTCGGCGAGCTCGGCCATCGTCAGCGGCGAGCGCTCCGAAGCGTGCGGATGCGTGGCGTCGAACACGAGCGCCTGCGCGTAGTAGTCGACCGCGAACACGCGACCGCCATCGCGTTCCCAGTAGCGATCGCCGAGCCGCACGAGCGTGCCGGCGAACTCGTGGCGCAGCTCTTTGGCCTTCTCCTTGCCGAGCTCCGACGAGGCCCCCTCGATCCGCTCGAGCTCGAGCACGCGGCGATACGCTGTCTCCTCGTCGTCCTCGGCCGGCGGGTACACGTAGTAGGCCCGCGCGGCGGCGGCCTGCGCCTCGTGGACGAGCTCGGTGACGATCGACTGTTCCTCGGCGGTGGGCTCGTCACCGGCCACGATCGCGTACACGCCCACGGCTGCGAGCGCCACCACGGCACCGACGACGGCCCCGATCCACCAGCGGTGCCGCGCCTTGGCCATCGCGACGAGCTCGTGGCTCGGCATCCGCCGCAGCAGTCGATCGCGGCGCTTCTCGTCGACATCCGGCAGCGGGAGGTCGTCCCACGGCGTCTCGATCCCGAGCGCGATCTGGGCCTCGCACAGGGCCGCTTCGAGGTCCGCCGTGTCCGCGTAACGCTCGTTCGGATCCTTGGCGAGACACTTCATGATGATCGCCTCGATCTCCGGCGGCACCACGAGACCGGGCCGCTTCTCCGCGAGCGGCGGCGGTGTCCCGTCGAGGTGGAAGACCATCACCTCGCGCGTCTCGCCGTCGCACGGGGGCACGCCGGCGAGGAGCTCGTACATCGTGATGCCCATGCCGTAGATGTCGACGCGATGATCGGTGGGCTCGCCGGTCCAGCACTCGGGCGCCATGTACACGGGCGTGCCCACGGCGTGCGTCTCCACGCGCGCGGAGTTCATCACCCGCGCGACGCCGAAGTCGACGAGCTTCACCGCATCGGGCCGACCGTTGCGACGACCGAGCAGCACGTTCTCCGGCTTGACGTCGCGATGCAGGATGCCGGCCTTGTGCGCGTCGCCGAGGCCCTTGCACACCTGGCGCATCACGGCGATGAGCCGCTCGATCGGCATCGGGCCGTTGGCGACGTCCTCGAACAGATCCTGACCCTCGACGAGCTCGAGCGCGACGAACAATCGCCCGTCCGGGAGCGTGCCGAGATCGAAGACATCGACGATGTAGGCCGAGCCGATCTGCGACGCGGTCCGAGCCTCGCGCCGCAGCTCGGCCGCGGCACCGGGGCTGTGGCTCGCCTCCTCGCGCAGCACCTTGAGCGCGAGCCGGCGCTGCACG
>CAYXVR010000137.1:0-6306 GCA_964468635.1 uncultured Nannocystaceae bacterium | reverse complement strand
CGAATGCAGCGCGGCCGACATCCCCATGTTGGTGTCGAGTGCCGACTTCGTCGTCGTCGACACCAACCCGCTGAGCAACGACTTCGACGAGCTCGGCTGCCTGGAGACCGCGCCCACGGGCAACGAGGGCTTCTTCGGGGTGGAGCTCGCGGCCGGCGAGCGCTGGCACTTCCACGTGCGCGTCACCGACAGCGAGGCGAACCCATCGGTCTACGTGCTGCGCGCCTGCGACGAACGTACCTGTCAGCCCGGCGACGCGATCGATCTGTGCGGTGACGGTGCCGACGAGCACGTCTCGTTCGTGGCCGCCCAGGCGGGCCTCTACTACGTCGGCGTCGACGGTCGCAAGCCGGGCGGTGCCGTGCTGCAGGTGCTCGCGGTGCAACCCACGTGTGGCAACGGCGGCACGCCCGAGCACAGCGAGTCGTGCGACGACGGCAACACGATGGCGGGCGACGGCTGCGACGCGCGGTGCCGAGCCGAGCTCACCACGGCTGCACCGACGGAGCTCGAGCCCAACGACGACAGGGTTGCCGCCAACGTGTTGATGCTGGACGGGGACACGGGCTCGCTCACCGTCACGGGCGCCGTGGGTGGCCGTTGCGACTTCGACAATTTCCTCGTCACCGTGCCCGACGGCGGATCGCTGCGCGCGACGATGCTCGCCGCAGGTGAGCAGGAGTGCGGCCCGAGTGCGCCGCCCATCACGATGCTGCTGCTCGCGCCCGACGGCGTGACCGTTCTGGGTGAAGGTAGGAGCGGAGGCGGCAACACGTGCCCGAGCATCGATGAATCCGACATGTTCGCCGCCGATCTCGCGCCGGGCGATTACTTCGTGCGCGTCTTTACGGGAGAGGCTGAAGACGCGTTCGACTACGCGCTCGCCGTGCAGGTCGTCGTTCCCTGACGCGGCTATGATGATCGGATCATGGAGGCGAACGTGCTCTCGTTGGCGGACAAGCGGCCCATGACGGTGGTGCCTCGCGCGCTGCGGGGGCTCGTCGGCCAGGTGCTCAGCGACAGGGTGCGCATCGACGAAGTCGTCGGCGTGGGCGGCATGGGTGTCGTCTTCCGCGGCTATCACCTCTCGATGGATTGCCCCGTCGCGGTGAAGGTCGCGTTGCCGCAGCTCGGCGTCGGCGAGCTCGTCCGCTTCCGCCGCGAGGCCGAGCTCGGCGGGCGGCTCGACCACGTCAACTGCATCTCCGTGTTCGAGCTCAGCACGTCGGGCAACGGCCAGCACTACATGGTGATGCCGCTGCTCGAGGGGCGTCCGCTCAGCGAGTACCTCACCGATCGACTGCCGCCCGATCGCGTCGCGGCCTGGGGCATCCAGCTGCTGCGCGGCATCGCCCACGCGCACCGGCAGGGGATCATCCATCGCGACATCAAGCCGGACAACGTGATCGTCACGCTCGACGAAGACGGACAGCCGTTGTTGAAGATCGTCGACTTCGGGCTCGCCAAGCTGCGCGCGGACCTGGCCGGTCTCGGCTCGAACTCCAATACGACGATGACGGGGCTCATGGCCGGCACGCCGGCGTACATGGCCCCCGAACAGGCGCTCGGGCTCGGCTGCGACGAGCGCAGCGACATCTATTCGATCGGCATGGTGCTGCACCAGATGGCGGTCGCCGCGTTGCCGTATGGCGACGACGATGCCTACGATCAACTCCGCAGCCGCCTCACCGAGGAAGTGCCGCCCCTGCCGGGATCGGTGCCCGCTCCGCTCGCGCAGATCATCGAGAAGGCGCTGCGCGGCAAGAAAGAACGGCGCTACGCCACGGCCGACGAGATGCGCGAGGATCTGCAAGCGTTCCTCGCCGGTGCCGCACTGCCGCATGCGGGCAACGAGGCGTTGCCGCCTCCGCCGGTCGCGTCGGAGATCTCGTCGCCGACGTGGTCCACACCCGCCCCCGAACCGACGCCCGCTCCCACGGGGCTCGGCAGCCCGAGCCCGGTGATGGAGTCGGGCGCGTACGCGGCGCTCGACGATGCGCCTCCACGGCGAGGGCGCGGTGCCTTCGTGGCGCTCGCGATCGTGGCGATCCTCGCCGCAGCGGCGGTCCCGCTCGCGCTGCACTTCGGCGACGACATCGAATCGATCGCCGGCACGTCGAACACCCGCGACGAGGCGTCGAACGAGCCGCCGGAGATCGAGACGCGATCCGATCCGCACGCGGACGCCCTCGAGGCCCAGCTCGCCCCGCTCGTGGACGTCGAGCGCCTCACCGATGCCGAACGCACGGCCGCGGCCCAGCTCGCGTTCGCGAACCGTGGCGGCGAACCGTGTCGCACGTTCGCGGACGGGCTCGCGTTCGTGGAGCGCAGCCGCAGTTCGCAGCTGCTCGAGCTGTTGCCGCGCGTCGGCGTGCCCACGGGCGATGGTTGCGAGGGGCTCGGTGAACGCGTGGCTGCGATGCTCGGACGAGCCGAGCCGACGGACGCACCTCCGCCGCCCGAGGCCGGAGACGAGCCACCGAACGAGCCCGCATCGGCCGACGCGAGCCCGCACGAGCCCGAGAAAGCGCCCGACCCCAAGTCGACGCGCCGCCCGACGCCCAAGCGGATCGCGGAGCCGAAGCCTCGCCCCACTCCCGCATCGAAGCCCGCGCCCGCAGAGGCGCCCCCCAAGGCGCCCCCGAAGCCCGCACTGCCTGCAGCCCCGCGGCTCGACGACGGGCTGCGCAAGCCCACCCGACTCGGCGACTGATCCATGCTCACCTCCCGCCCCGTGTCCTGTGCCACCGCGCTCGCAGTCACACTGGCGGTGTTCGCCCCCGTGCCTGCGCGCGCGGGTGCGAGCTCGCCCGACGAAGCCGCGCCTGCCGACGCCGATCGCCTCCGCGATCTCTATGCGCGCGGGCAAGCGGCGTTCGACGCCGGATCGTACGAGACGGCGATCGAGACCTTCGAGGAGGCGTTCGCGATCGCGGACGACCCGACGCTGCTGTTCAACATCTCGCTGTGCTACGACCGTCTCGGCAACTACGACAAGGCGCTCGAGTACCTCGATCGCTACGCCCAGCGAGCGCCCGAGGGCGAGCAGGCCGACCTCGAGCGCCGACGCGCGAGCCTCGAGGCACGGCAGGAACGCGCGACACGGGAGGGCACGAAGACGGTCGAGCCGGAGCCGACCACGAGCGAGCCGCCGCCGGCACAGACGCCCTCGCAAGATGCTGCGCCGCCGAGCGATCGCCTCATGTCACCGGCTGCGTGGGTGTTCACGGGGATCGGTGCGGCGGCGTTCGGCACCGCGATCGGGCTGGGGGCCGCTTCGCTGGCGCGCGCCAACGGTGCCGAATGCGAGAACCGCGGCGGGACGACGCTCTGCACCGAGCGCGGAGCGGACGACGCCCAGGCCTCGCGCAATCTGGCGCTCGGGGCGGATATCGCGATCGGCATCGGTGCGGCGTCGGCGGTCGTCGTGATCGCGATCGTCGGTGCGCGCGCGGCCAAGCGGAACAAGGCCTCCAAGGGAGTCGCGTTCGCGCCCACGTTCGGCGGCGGCGCTCTCGTCGGCAGATTCTGAATCCGTGGCAAGATCGATGATGTGAGGGCACCTCCGAGGGCCGAGCGGAGGCCGGTTCGCCACACCTCCCATGGCTACGAGCGCGTCGACGAGTACGCGTGGCTCGCCGTTCGCAGCGATCCGGCCGTGCGCGCCCTGCTCGAGGCGGAGAACGCGTACGCGCAAGCGGTCCTGCGGCCCACCGAAGCGCTCCAGCGCGAGCTCTACGAGGAGATGGTCGCGCGCATCGACGAGGACACCACGTCGGCTCCGGTGCGGGAGGGCCCGTTCCTCTACTACGTGCGCACGGCGAAGGGGAAGAACTACCCGATCCACTGCCGCAGGCCGGTCGACGGCGGTCCCGAGCAGGTGTACTTCGACGAGAACGCGTTCGCCGAGGGGCACGTCTACTTCCACGTCAGCGAGATCGACGTGGATGTCGACCATCGCATCCTCGCGTACACCGTCGACACCAGCGGCGACGAGCGCTACGACCTGCGCTTCCGCGATCTGCGGCTCGGCGAAACGCTGCCGGATTGGGTTCCCGACGTCGGCGGGTCTGCGGTATGGGCCAGCGGCGGCACCGTGTTCTACACGAAGCTCGACGAGTCGCATCGTCCGTACCAGGTGTGGCGGCACGAGCTCGGCCAGTCGATGGACAGCGACGTGCTCGTGTACGAGGAAACCGACGAGCGCTTCTTCGTCGGGATCCATCGCACGCGCGGAGGCGAGTTCATCGTGCTCGGCATCCACAGCCGCGTCACGTCCGAGGAATGGGTGATCCCCGTGAGGAACCCGCGCACGCCGCCGCGCGTCGTGGCGCCGCGCCGGCAGGGTGTCGAGTACATGATCGCTCATCACCGCGATCGCTTCTTCATCCGGACCAACGACGGCGCGACGAACTTCAAGGTCGTCACCGCGCCGCTCGATGCGAACGGCCACGAGAGCTGGGAACCCTTCCTCGATCACGACGAGGCGGTGACGATCCGGCGCATCGACGCCTTTGCGGACCACCTCGTCGTCACGCGGCGTCGCGGCGGCGTGCCCGAGCTGCTCGTCATCGAGCTCGCCACGATGACGCAGCACGTGATCGAGATGCCCGAGCCCGCGTACGGCGTGCGCGTGGGCTACAACCCCGAGTTCGACACCGCGTCGTTTCGCTTCACGTACAGCTCGATGGTCACGCCGCGCACGCTGTTCGAGTACGACATGCGCACGCGCACCCCGAAGCTGCTCGAGCGCGACCGCGTGCACGGCTACGATCCGGGGCGCTTCGCGACCGAGCGCGTGTGGGCCACCGCGCCCGACGGCGTGCGCGTGCCGGTGTCGCTGCTGCGCCGGCGGCAGGACGAGGGCCCGCGCCCGCTGCTCCTCATCGGCTACGGCGCTTACGCGAGCGCCGACGACCCGACGTTCTCGGCGATCCGCCTCTCGCTCGTGGAGCGCGGCATCACGGTCGCGATCGCGCACGTGCGGGGCGGCTCCGAGCTGGGCCGGCGCTGGTACGAGGCAGGCCGGCTGCGCAGCAAGAAGAACACGTTCACGGACTTCATCGCGTGTGCGGAGCACCTCGTCGCTTCGGGCTACGCTGCGCCGGATCGGCTCGCGATCTACGGCGACAGCGCGGGCGGTCTGCTCGTCGGCGCCGTCGTCAACGAGCGACCGGAACTGTTCGCGGCCGCCGTGGCCGACGTGCCGTTCGTCGACGTGCTCAACACGATGCTCGATCCGTCGCTGCCGCTCACCGTCGTCGAATGGGAGGAGTGGGGCAACCCGAGCATTCCCGAGGACTACGAGTACATCGCTTCCTATGCGCCGTACGAGAACGTGCGCGCGCAGGCGTATCCGCCGATGCTCGTGCTCGCCGGGTGGAACGACCCGCGCGTCGCCTATTGGGAACCCGCCAAGTTCGTGGCGCGCATCCGCGAGCGCCGGACCAACGACGCGCCGCTGCTGCTGCTCACCAACCTCGACGCGGGCCACGGCGGTCCCTCGGGGCGATACCCTGCGATGCGCGAGTGGGCGATGGTCTACGCCTTCCTCCTCGAGCAGCTCCGCGAACCGAAGTAGTGCAGCGCGGGGGGGCGCAGGTTCCCGGCCGCGTGCGACCAGACGAGGTTGAAGGGCCGCGATCGAGCGATCCATCGACCCCCCGTGTCGGGAACGAAGGTCGGAATCGGGTTGGGTGTGGTGCTGTGCCTGGCGGCGTGTCCGTCGGCGGTTCCAGGGGAAGGTGCGGTGATGGGGTCGACGGGCGCGGCTCCGCCCGATTCGACGACGGATGATCCGCTGTCGGGCACCACCGCGCAGCCGCAGACGAGCGCGCCGGACGACGAGGGCAGCACCGGTCTGCCCGTCGGCGAGGGGTGCTGCGAGGCGCATGTCGGACCCGGTTGCAACGAGAGCGCCGTGCAAGCGTGCGTGTGCGAGCTCGACGCGACGTGCTGCGGGTTCGACTGGACGTCGACCTGCGCGGATCTGGCCACGGGATCGTGCGCGGCCACGTGCATGCCCGATCCGCCGGCCACGACCGGCCGCACGTCGACGGACGGCGACGACAGCGGCGGCACCTTCGGCGGATCGAGCACGGGCGAGTTCGCGTACGAGTCGTGCTGCGTGCCGCACGGTGGCCTCGGGTGCTGGCACGAGAGCACATCGGCGTGCGCATGCGAGATCGATGCGTCCTGCTGCGACAGCGAGTGGAACGAGAGCTGCGTCGCCATCGCCACCGAGAGCTGCGCGGCATGCAACACGGACGACTGCTGTGCGCCGCAGGGCGATGCCGGCTGCTCCGA
>CAYXVR010000136.1:0-6669 GCA_964468635.1 uncultured Nannocystaceae bacterium | reverse complement strand
GCGTTGAGCGTTGAGCGTTGAGCGTTGAGCGTTGAGCGTTGAGCGTTGGGCGTTGAGCGTTGGGCGTTGAGCGTTGGGCATAGCCGTCCGCGTAGAACCCGCGCTAGCATCCCCCCGTGCCCCGCCTCCGCACCTGGCTCGAAGCGATTCGCGTCATCCCGCGCATCGACAAGGCGCAGTGGGACGAGCTCGACCTCGTCGCGCGCTGGCTCGTCGCGACCCGCGCGGCGGTGCTCGTGATGACGTTCGTCTCCTCCGCGATCGCCGGCCTGCTCGCGGCCCGCGTCGGCAAGTTCGACCCCCTGACCTGGACGCTCGTCACCGTCGGCCTGCTCTTCGCGCACGCGACGAACAACCTCGTCAACGACCTCACCGATCACGCGAAGGGCGTCGACCACGGCGACTACTTCCGTGCGCGCTACGGCCCCCAGCCGCTCGAGCACGGCCTGCTCACGAAGGCGCGGATGTGGCGCTACATCGCGTGCACCGCCGCCATCGCGCTCGCGGCCGGCTTCGCGCTGGTGGTGCTGCGCGGCGGCGCCACGCTCACGCTCATGCTCGTGGGCTGCATCTTCGTCGCGTTCTACACGTGGCCGATGAAGTACATCGGCCTCGGCGAGCTCGCGGTCATCGTCGTGTGGGGCCCGCTCATGGTCGGCGGCGGCTACTACGTGATCACCGGCGCGCTCGACCCGGGTGTCGTGACCGCGAGCCTGCCGTTCTCGCTCGGCGCGACCACGGTGATCTTCGGCAAGCACATCGACAAGCTCGATCAGGATCGCGACAAGAAGATCCGCACGCTCCCGGTGCTGCTCGGCGAGCGCAACGCTCGCGCGGCCGTCGTCGCGATGCTCGTCCTGCAGTACGCGATCCTCGTGGGCCTCGTGCTCGTGCGCTGGTTCTCACCCGCGGTGCTGCTCGTGGGCCTCGCCGCCCCGGCACTGTTCCGCACGATCCGCACCTATCGCGCACCGCGACCCACCGAGCCGCCGCCGCGCTTCCCCCCGAAGGTGTGGCCGCTGTGGTTCGTCGCCTTCGCGTTCGATCACAACCGCCGCTTCGGCCTCCTCTATCTGGCGGGCCTCGTGCTGGACGTGCTCCTGCACCGGCTCACGATCGCGATCGGCTGCTAGCGAACGCCGACACGACCTTCCCCCAGTCGAACACGAGCCCCGCCCACGCCAGGTCGCGCGCGAGCGGAGGTGCGTCGGCCATCAACGCAGTCGTGATCGCGGGCACGCGCGGATCCTCGCTCGCGAAGCCGCGGGGATCGGCGAGCGCGATGAGGGCGAGCTCGTTCGGCCGCGCGTCCAGCAGGCGGCGCAGGAACGTGTGCGCCGTCGACCTCGATCGCGTCGCCATCGCCCACGCATCGTCCCGCCAGCGAAAGCTCCACGTGTCGCCGTTGCCGCCGCTGATCTCCGCGTCGATGCGCGCAGGCTTCACCGGCAGCGCGGGCCACGGCACGAGCACGAACAGCGGCGCCGCGGCGCGGGCGATCGGTGGATGCGCGTCGAGCTCGGCGAACGCCCGCGCGACCAGGCTCGCCTTCACGTCGTCGGCGACCTCCTGCTCGGGCCACTCGAGCTCGATCACATCCCCGCCTTCGCGCCGTGCCACAAGAGCTTCAATAGCCCCTTGCAGACGATCCGCCAGTCGGTCTCGTGACGAAGCACGTTCGACACGCCGATGATGCGGCCGTTCACGTGCAGCGCACCGTTCTGCGTCACGAACCGCAGGATGCTCTGCCCCGCGTTGTTGTTGATGCTGAACACCGTCATGCCGCCACCGGCAGTGTTCATGCTGGGAATCGCGATGCCGAGGCGGCCGGAGTGCGGCGTGCCGATCGTGATCCAACGAGACGCCGACGTGCCCGGCACCCGGAGGATCCGCAGCATCCCCACGCCGCCGACCGCGATGGAGCTCACCGTGAATCCGATGCGCCCCAGCTGATCGCCGAGCTCCGGGTCGCCGCCGCCGAGCTCGAACGCGCGCGAGGTCGTCCACGCGACGCTCTCCTCGAGCATGTTCGTGCCGTTGCCGTTGTTGGTGCCCGCGAACTGCGACAGCGCTTCACCGATCGTGCTCACGCCGAGCGCCGTGATCGCCACGCCGGCCACGGTCGTGCCGGGCTCCGGGATGATGATCCCGACCACGCCGACTGCGGTCTCCACCAGCCCGAGCACGAGCTTCACGGAGCCCAACCCGATGCGGGCGGCGAGCGAGCGCCGCCGTTCGAGCACGCCGATTTCCAGCGCGTCCTTCAGCACGTCGGAGAGCTCGGCCGGACTGCGCTCCGAGAACCATCCGGTGAGATCGAGCCGGATGAGCTTGCCCTCGCGGTCGACATCCCAGTGGTCCATGTCGAGCGTCAGCTCGCCGATCTCGATGCGATAGCCGTCGCCGCCCTGCGACGGATACGCGAGCGTCTTCAGCAAGAGGAGCGAGAGCTCGTCCCCGTGCCGATCCACGAAAGCATCCAAGACGGCGTCGATGTCCGCGGCCATCCCCATTGGACGCCGCACGATCCCGCGCACGTCAGGGCGATCGTCCGCCGTGAGGGCGATCGCCCGGTTTTCCTCCGGTCAGGACTCGTCTTCGCCGTCGTCGGGCTGCGCGCGCGCGGCCCACGGATCCTCGATGCCCGCATCGGCGAGCAAGATCCGCAAGAGGCCGTTCCGCGTCTGCGCGCTCGTATGCGCCAGCACGGCTGCGACGTGGTACTTCGCCGTCCGCTCGCTGCACCCGAGCAGCTTCGCGATGCGCTTGTTCGAGTCGCCCCAGAGCAAGCGCCAGGCGACGAGCGTCTCGACGTGGCTCAGCCCGGCGATGTGCGCGAGCCGGGACATCGCGCGCTGCATGTCCATGCCGACCGGCGCGGGCGCAGTGGTCGCGACGGGATCGTTCGTACCCGGCAGCAATTGCCCCAGCGCACGGCGCCACTCGAGCGTCGACTGCACCGTGCCCGCGAGCGCGGACAACAGGTTGGGGAACGTCTCGGGCTTGCGGATGTACATGTGCGCGCCGCATCGCGCCGTCTCGAGTGCGGTCTCGTCGTCGGCGGCGCCGGTCACGACCGACGATCGACACAGCGGGTTGCGATCGAGCAGCTCTTGCACGAGCACCGCGGCCGTGCCGTCGGGCAATCGGAAGTCGAGCAGCGCGGCGTGGAAGTCGACGCCCGGATCCTTGAAGGCTTGACGCGCAGTGTCGACGGAGTCGGCGGTGATGACCTCGTAGCCCGCGTCCGCGAACGTCCGTTCGTAGGTGCGGCGCAGCGGGACGTAGTCTTCGACGAGCAAGAGGCGATAGCGGCCGTTGGGATCCACGTGTGTCATCGACAGTAGCAAGCGGATTGGTCGAGCAAACCTGGCCAAACGGCCAAAGGCGCAGACATTGTTCGATGCGCGCGCACGCGCGGCCACCCGTGGACCGCAGGCGAGGGCCGCGGCACGACACCACGTCGCACAATGCCTCTGCTTCGCCCGCAGCGGGGCGGGAACGGCGTCAGGACGCTCGGGCGGCGCTGGCACGGGCTCTGCACACCACCGCGCCATGCAGGGGAATCTCCGAGGGCTGTCCAAGGGCTCGTGGTGTGGCGCGTTCTTGCTGGCCGCCGGTCTCGCGGGCTGCCGCGACGGTGCCGAGACCTACGTCGACACCTGCGAGAGCGGCTGTGACGACGACGACGGCGACGACGACGAGGACGGTGACGACGAGGGGAGCGCGAGCGCGCGCGGCCTGCCCTGCGATGTGCAGTCGGTCATCGATGCCCACTGCGGCAGCTGCCACGGCGAGACGCCGAAGTTCGGCGCACCGATGCCGTTGTGGTCGATCGACGACGTGCGCGTCCCCGCGACGAGCGATCCCACGCGCGCGGTCTTCGAGATGATGGGAGATCGCCTCGTCGATCCCGACGCTCCGATGCCGCCGACCGGCGAGCTGCCGATGGACGACCTCGCGACGCTGCAGGCGTGGATCGACGCGGGCGCGCCGGGCGACGACGCGCACTGCGAGGGCGGGGACACCGGCGACGATCCGAACCCGGTGGGCCCCGACGCGCTGCCGTGCGAGCCGACGCTCGAGTTCGTCGCGCACGGCGGCAGCGACGACAGCGGGTTCGAGGTGCCGGCGCAGGGGGCAGAGAACCTCTATCAGTGCTTCACGTTCAAGTCGCCGCTGACCGAGCCCACCCAGGCCACCGCGTGGGCGCCGATCCTCGACGACGAGCGCGTCGTCCACCACTGGATCCTCTATCGCACGCCGACGCCGCAGGAGGACGGCGGCTCGGGCCCGTGCAACATGCCGAGCGACGCGATCTTCGTGAGCGGCTGGGCGCCGGGCGGCCAGAACTTCCTCATGCCCGACGACGTCGGGCTCGAGCTCGGCGGGCCCGACGACTACTACATCCTGCAGATGCACTACCACAACGCGGCGCACTACACGGACGCGGTGGATCGCAGCGGCGTCGCGCTGTGCACCGCCGAGGAGCCGCGCCCGAAGACGGCGGGCATCGTCACGCTCGGCAGCGTCGGCATCGACATCCCCGCGGGCGCCGAGAACCACGAGGTGAGCGGCACGTGTCCGAGCTGGATCACCTCGTACCTGCAGGAGCCGCTCTTCGCGATCGCCAGCTTCCCGCACATGCACCAGCTCGGCCGCAAGCTGTCGACGGTGGTGATGCGCGGCAGCGAGACGGGCCCGCAGGAGACGCTGGTCGACGTGCCGGCGTTCAACTTCGAGAACCAGACGTTCTACCCGCAGGAGCCGGCGATGCCGATCATGCCGGGCGACGCGCTGCGCACCACGTGCACGTACGACAACCCGGGCGCGCAGAGCGTCTACTTCGGCGAGGCCACCGAAGACGAGATGTGCTTCAACTTCGTGATGGTCTACCCCGTGGAGGCCATCGGGCAGAACCGTCAGTGCGGAGTCCTGTAGCCGCTACGGCAGATCCTCGGGCGCGCGCAGCGGGGGCACCGGCGGGGCCGACCAGCCGGGGCAGACGTCCTTGCTGATGCAGCCGAGCGCGTACGGCGAGTCGTTGTCGCCGAGCAGGAAGCGCCCGAAGGTGTGGAACATGAACCAGCCCACGTCGAAGCGCTGCCCGACCCACTGATCGTCGGCGCACTGCGGGTCGTTGCTGCCGTAGTTCTGTTTGCAGATCTTGATGCCCCAGTCGGTCATCTCGCCCGGCAGCGCGAAGCCGTGCTGTCCCTGCGGAACCGGATACGGGAACGTCGCGCCCGAGACTCCGGCGAGCTCGTTGCCCCACATGTCCTCGCGTACGGCGATGCGCAGCGGCGGATCGAGGCGCGGCAGGTAGTCGTTGCCGTTGTTCCACGGCGCACCCGGCCCCCAGATGTCGTTGCCCTCGCTGAAGTTCTCGATGTCGTAGTGCGCGCCGTTGGTCTCGTCGAGCCCGAGCAGCGAGTGCACCTCGTCGTTCACGATCGGACCCTGGTACGGGTACCGACCGAGCTTGTTCACCGCTTCCACCGAGTGCGTGTCGATGAGCACCTGGTTGAGCGGCACGCCGTAGCGCGGATCCGGGGTGAGGAAGTCGATCACGCCCGCCGCGCGGCCCACCGTGACGCCGCTGGATGCCGGCACGTTCATGTCGCCCACCGACGTCACGATCAGGAACCGCGCGCCCGTGGTGTCGCCCTTGTTCGGGTACGTGAACGGCTCGGCCGCGAGGTAGCGCGCGAGCACGCCGGGGTCGGTCGGATCGATCACCATCTGCGCGAGGCTCATGAAGCGCCGCAGCGACGGCGTGTTGCGCTCGAGCCCGAAGCCCTCCGCGATCGCGACCAGCTCGCCGCCGGGGATCGGGACGCCCTCGAACGTCATCGGCACCATCTGCATCGTGGCGTTGTCGAGCACCATCGGGGGCTCGAGCTCGTCGATGACGTGGATCGGCTCGAGGTCTTCCACGAGCTCGCACTCGGTCGTGCCGGTGACGAGCGCGTCGCCGCGATAGATCTTGATCACGGTGCGATCGCCGACGTCGGAGGCCAACGACACGCGGGCGCGGCCCTTCACGCCGTCCTGGTAGTCGGGCGGCGCGGACCGGTCGCCGAACGCCTGGCCGTGGTTCGGGTCGAGGTCGGGCAGCACGTAGCCGCACGCGATCTCGCCGTTGTCGAGGTTCTCCGCGACCATCGTATCGCCCACGAGCACGTTGTCGAGCGTCGCGATCGGAACGTCGGCGAGGTCGTTCAGCTCGGTCGCCTGCGTGTGGATGCGCGTCATGCCGTCGTCGCCCATCGTCGCCAGGTACAGCGGGCCGATGACGCGCATCAGCACCGCATCGGGCACGCCGCCCTGCAGCGAGCGGTTGCCGACGTCGGTGAGGCGACCGCCGCCGGCGATCGGCAGGATCGCCTCGACCTCGGGCTCGAGCGCGCCGAGCGTCGTGGACATGATGCCGCCGAGCGAGCCGCCCATCACGTAGATGGGTGACTCGCTGCCGATGTCGACGATGCCGTCGCCGTCGAAGTCGCCGGCGAGATCGGTGTCGCCGTCGCCGTCGACGTCGACCTCTTCGGGCTCGCCGTCACCGTCGATGTCGAACTTCCACTTCGTCTTGCCGTCCCACGTGCGGATGATGCGGATGAGCTGCATGTAGTCGAGCGCCGACTGCCGCACCATGTCGCGCATGTGGAA
>CAYXVR010000135.1:0-6681 GCA_964468635.1 uncultured Nannocystaceae bacterium | reverse complement strand
CCGGCGCAGCAGCTGGTTTCTCGCGATCCCGAACAGATACGCCTTGAAGCTGCGCACGTCGTCGAGTCGATCGCCCGCCTCCACGCAGGCGAGGAACGTCTGCTGCACGATGTCGTCGATCCCGTCGGCGAGCTTGTTGCGGAAGAACAGGAACACGCTCGCGAAATGGCGGCGGAACAACTCCGTCCCCGCGACTCGATCGCCGCGTCTCCACGCGCGGAGCAGATCCATGTCGTCGCGCTCAGCCGTCACCACGGTACGCCTCCAACCAGCGTACCACCTCCGCGTGCTCGACCCGATTCGGCGCGTCCGCATCGAACGCCGCCAACGCCTGCTCGGCCAGAGCGACCGCCCGCTGCGGCTCCTCTTCGACCACCGCGCGCGCCAACGCGAAGCGGGTCCCCGCGAGATCGAGCCCGGGCACGCCGCGCTCGCTGCCGATCCACAACGCCCGTTCGAGCAGCTCCCGCGCGCGCTCGACGTTCCCGAGCGCGAGCTCGCTCTCGCCCTGATGCATCAGCACATCGGTCAACGACGGGTGCTCGGCTCCGGTCGCCGCCGTGTACAGCGCCGCCGATCGTTCGTACACGACGAGCGCCTCTGCGTGACGCTGCAGCCGCGCCAGCGCCATCCCCTGATTGTGCAGCGCGCGAGCCAGCCCGGAGCGATGCGTCTCGTGCTTCTGCGCGATCGCGACCTCGCGCGCCGCGAGCTCGAGCGCATCATCAGGATGCCCGCGCTCGAGCAGCACGTGCGACAGCGATCCGTACGACAGCGCCGTGATCGGGTGATCCGGTCCGAGCACGCGCTCACGCGCACGCGTGGCCGCCCGCACGCGCGCCTCCGCCTCCTCGTAACGCCCGAGCTGCAGGTACACCGCGCCGAGGTTGCTCTCGATCCAAGCCGTGCTCGGGTGCTCCTCGCCGAGCGCAGCAGCCGTCACCGCGAGCCCCTCCTGCAACGTCTTCACCGCATCCTCGAAGCGGCCCACGCTCGACAGCGCGATCCCGACGTTGCCCAGCGCATTGCCGACGTCCGGATGCCCGTCCCCGAGCACACGCCGCTCCGCGAGCACGCGCTCGTAGTAGCTGAGCGCCTTCGGGTAGTCCCCCAAGCGATCGTACGCGACACCGATGTTGTTGAGGATGTCCGCGACCACCGTCGGACGCTCGACCGCCGACGCCTCCTCGATCACCAGCGCCTGCTGCAGATCGGCGAGCCCCTTCTCGAACTGACCACCACGCTCGTGAACCCGTGCGCGCGTGACCAGCAGGTGCCGACGCGTCCCGTCGTCGAGCTGCAGCCCCTCCGCTCGTGCAGCCGCGAAATCCACGAGCTGCAATCCCTCGCCGTACCGCGACAATCCGACGCCGACCACGAACGCGAGCCGCACGAGGCACGTCACCGCGAGCTCACCGTCGAGCCCGCGCTCGGCCGCCTCCACCGCTGCCCGCGCCGCCTTCTCGGCTTCTTCATACTCGGCGCGGCTGCTGTGCACGCGCGCGAGCTGATCGAGCGCACGCCCGAGCATCAACGGTTCGCCCACGCGTTGTGCCATCTCCACCGCCGAGCGAGCGCGCTCGAGCGCCGGGTCGTAACGCACCGCGTGATTGAGCGCGACGGATCGCGCGATCTCGGCCTCCACCGCGAGCAGCTCGTCGTCCGACGGCGCGCCCGCGCCTGCATCGGCCCCTGCCCGCGGCTGCGCGCACGTCTCGATCGGCGGCAGGTCGGCCACCGCTGCCGCCGCGCTCTCCACGATCTTCGCGTCGGCGCCCGCGAACAGCTGCGTCAGACCGCCCACACGCGTGACCCTGCGATCGAGGCACAGCATCGCGCGCGCCGTCTCGGCGGTGTTCGCCCCCCCCTCGGCGAACTCGGCCTCGCACACCCGCACGCGCGTCTCGATCCACTGCGCGACGTAGCGATCGAGATCGTCACCCACCGTGCGCGCCGCCTGCTCGGCATACGACACGCCGGTGTCCAAGAACGCCGCCTCGACGCGACCGCGCACGTCGGCGTCCCAGATCCCCGCGAGCTCGCGCTCGACCCCCGCGCACGGATCCTCCGCGGCCCCGATCCACACCGCCCCGATTGCACCGATGCCCACGATCGCGACCGCGCCCCACCGCAGCGCACGTCCGCGACTGCGCCCGAGCTCCTCGTGCAGCGCGGCCATCGACGCGTGCCGATCCTCGGGCCGTGCAGCGAGCCCCGTCGCGAGCAATCGATCGAGCCATCGCGGCACGCGAGCCTCGGGGCGCCGTGAAAACGCCCCCGCTTCTTTCGCCTCGCGCAGCTCCGCGAGCGTGCGCTGCGGAAACGGCAGCCGCCCGTACACACCCTCGTAGAGCGCAGCACAGAAGCTGTACTGATCCGATCGCTCGTCCACGGTCGCGCCGCGGTGCTGCTCGGGCGACATGTACGCGGGCGTTCCCACCACCACGCCGTGGCCGGTGATCGGGGTCGCGAGGGTGTCGTCGCCCTCGCCGCGTCGCCGGTCCCCGGCATCACTGGGCGAACCGACCGCTCGCGCGAGCCCGAAGTCGAGCACGCGCACGCGACCATCGGGGCCGATCATCACGTTGGACGGCTTGAAGTCGCGATGCACCAACCCCGCACCGTGGGCCGCCACCAGCCCCGCCGCGGCGTCGCGGAACACCGCCACGACTTCGCGCCACGATCGCGGCCGTGCCCCCAACCACTCGCGCAGGTCGGTGCCGTCGGCGAGCTCCATCACCACGAACACGCCGCGCTCGGGGATGTCTGCCTTGCGGCCGTCGTCGATCCGGAGATCCTGCGGCGCGTACGTGCCCACGTCGTGCACGGGGATCACGTTCGGGTGATCGAGGCGCGCCATCGCCTGCGCCTCGCGCAGCAACCGAAACCGACTCTCCTGCGCGCTGTCCCCCGTCCCCGAGTGGATGAGCTTGATCGCGACCTTGCGATCGAGCTCCGGATCGAACGCGGAGTACACGATTCCACCGCCGCCCCGCGCCAGCTCGCGCAGCAGGATGTCGCGCGCGGCCCGTTGCAGCTCGAGGTCGTGCTTGTCCGGCGCCGACGCGGCGATCCGCTCGTCGAGCTGCTCGGACGACCCCACGGCACGACGAGAATACCGCGCCGTCGAGTGCGGATCACGACGGCGCGGCAGGGGGGGTGGGCTGCTAGCCCTCAGGCTCGATCTCGTCGCACGTCTCGGCGATCACCTGTGCGAGCGCGCCGCCGAGCGCTTCTGCGTATTGCGACGTCGCTGCGCCCTCGTAGAGCTCCTGGCACGTGACCGCGGGCTGCACGAGGTTGCAATGCGTCGCGTCGCCGTCGTCGCAGTCGTCGAAACAATCGTCGAGCTCGGGGCCTATGTCGGCGAGCACCGGCTCCTTGCCGAACGATGCGAGCAGCGGATAGAGGCGATTGTCGGGCGCATCGGCGAGGCACGGCTTCATCACGCCGCCGGTGACGATGCACGCATCGCCGCCGCAGCCCGCCTTCGCGGCCACGATCATGTCGTGGTAAGCCGCGACCTCCTCGGGCGAGTTGTCGACCTCGTCGGTGAGCGTGAAGATCACGAGCACCGCACCCTCGTCGCGCAGGAACCCGTCGTTGTGCGCCGCGTTGGCAGCATGGAACGGATACGCGGCCCCGGCCGCGACCATCTCCCACACGCTGCCGGACTCGCCGACGGCCTGGATGTTGCCCGCCAGCCACGCCTTCAACGCGGTCGGATCGTCGTCGCTCGACGCGGCGTAGTACGTGAGGCCTTCGTGCTCGCGCAGGCGACCCTGCGCGCCGTTCTCGTCGTACGGCATCGCGTCGGGCGTCCAGTACCACTGATAGAGATCGTCGCGTCCGGTCAGGCCCGCGCCCTCGTAGTACGGCGAGCAGTTGGTCTCGCCGGGGCTCGTGCCGCCGCTGCCACCGTAGAACGACGACGTCGTCACGCCGACGTGGATGTCCGTGTTCGCGGGAAGGCTGGCGAAGATCGCATCGGCGAAGTCGGGCGCGACCGCGGCGAGTGCCTGCTGGTACGAGCCCATCGACGTCGAGTTGTCGATCACGAAGAGGATGTCGACGGCAGTGCAGCCGCCGCAGTCTTCGCCCTCGTGACATCCGGGCGTCGGCCCCTCGGTGTCGAAGCCGACGTCGAGCTTGTCGCCACCCTCTTCGGCTGCGCTGCCGCCTTCCGAGCCGCTGCCGCCCTCGCTGCCGCCTCCACCTTCGCTGCCGGCCTCGCCACCGGGCCCGATGCCGGTGCCCTCGGCCATGCCCCCGCTCGCGCTCGCGAACGGATCGTCGGAACGGTCCGAGCCTCCGCACGCCGCAACCACGACAGCGCAAGCCGCCCACCCTCGAAACGCGCGCACCATACCCTCTCCTCGAGTCAGGCTCGGCGGCCAAACGTTCACGGCCACCTGCATTTTTTCGCGG
This sequence comes from uncultured Nannocystaceae bacterium, assembly GCA_964468635.1. Classification (GTDB taxonomy): domain Bacteria; phylum Myxococcota_A; class Polyangia; order Nannocystales; family Nannocystaceae; genus Xiheibacterium. The sequence goes on along the minus strand of CAYXVR010000135.1, from coordinate 2,253 downwards.
ATCACGTGCCAGGAACGCGCAGGATCCGGAACGGCAGCTCCGGCTCCTCCCCGAACACGAACGCGGTGACCTCGCTCTTGACGACGAACACCGACCCGTTGGCGTCCGTCGCCGTGGACAGGCCGTCGCCGGCACCGGGTACTTCGATGTCGGTGACGGTGCCCGCACCGAAGTCCGCGTCGAGATCGACGCGCTTGACGAGCTCCGCGAACGTCACGTACAGGGCGTCGTCGGAGAAGACGATGCCGTCCGCGCCCGAGGTCGGCGTGGGACCGACGAACGCATCGCCCGAGAGCTCGATCGCGACGATGTCCGTCGGATCGGCGAACGCGATCCGGAACAGCGTCGCGGGGAGGAACTTCGCGAGCACGAGGTACTCGCCGTCGGGTGTGGCCGCGAGGCCGTTGAGTCCGAGCCCGGCCACGGGTGCGAAGTCGGCATGCGTGGCCCAGGCCTCGGCCGCACCTCCGATCTCGATGCGATGCACGGTGCCGAGCGGTGGATCGCTGACGTACGCGACGCCCATCGCGTCGAGGGCGACGTCGTTGCAGTCGGCACCGTCCGCGATCTCGCCGAGGTCGAAGATCTCCACGACCTCGGCCGAATCCAGATCGAGCACCCAGATCGCCTGCACCTGAGCACCGTCGACCTCGCTCGAACACGCCCACACGCGCCCGCGCTCCGCGTCGACCTTGATCCCCGCGGTGCTCCAGTTGCCGGCGGGTCCCTCCGAGAACAGCGACTGCTCGCCGGTCGCGGCGATGCGATGGATCGATCCGTCGCCGAGGCTGCCGACGAAGAACGCCTGCCCGATCGGATCGAACGCGATCCCCTCGGGGAAGAGCATGTCGCCCTCGAGATCGTAAGCGTCGAGCAGCCCGTCGCCGCCGGTGGAGCTGCCCCCGCTGCTGTCGGCGCTCGCTTCGCCCGTGCTCGCGTCCGTCGTGCTGGGCTCCGCCGTCGTCCCGGTCGACTCGCTGCCGCCCGCGCTCGTCGAGCCGCCGTCGCTGGGCGGTGCGCCGTCGTCTCCGCAGGCGAGCAGGACCGAAACGATTGCAGCGCAGACGCGGAGCCGAAGCATCGCCGGAGGGTAGCGCGATCGAGCCGTTCCCGAGCATGCAGTACGCCACCGAGCCGGGTTATGGTCGGCCCACGAATGCGGCGCTTCATCGCATGGACGGTCTGCGCGTGGCTCCCCGTGTCGGCGTGCGCGGTACGAGGCTCGGACGACACGGTGGCCGCGGTGTGGAACGAGCGCGCGGCCGCGAAACAGTCCGAGCCGGCGCCTCGGACTCGTACGCCGCGTCGCGATCTGAAGACGAAGCCGCATCCGGAGATGGTCGAGATCCGGCCGTCGCTGATCCCGGGGGCGGGTGAGGGGCTGTTCGCGAAGGTCGACATCCCGGCGGGAACGTTCATCGGTCCGTACAGCGGCCGCTACGTCACGCCCGAGGAGAGCGACGCGATGCAGGACACCAAGGAGGGCGAGTACCTGTTCTTCCTGCCCGAGTGCGCAGGGGTCGAGCTCTACGACTCGATCGCGGGCGACATGGACGACTACGTCTCGAAGGTCAATTACGCGCCCGCGATCATCAATCGCCAGCCCACGCGCCTGCAGAACGTGAGCTTCCAGAACGCCTGCAGCGAGCCGTACGTGCGGCTGTTCGCGACGAGGGCCATTCGCGCGGACGAGGAGCTGTACGTCGATTACGGGCCCGACTACGACTATGCGTTCATGGAGATCCCGGCCGTGCAGGACTTCTTCCTGCAGGTGACCGGCATCGAGAAGCAGGAGACGTTCGCGTGGGAGCACGGTCCGTGACGCGACGCGCGTGCGAACTCGCTCGGTGACGATCGACACGCGCTCGGAACGGGCGTCCGACGGCTGACGTGCGCGATGACGCCCCCGCGTTTGCCATCGATGTCCAGCTGCTATGATGGAGGCTGGTGCGCACGAAGGCGCTTGCGGTGGTTCTCGGGTGTTCGCTCGCTGGTTGGGCCGGCACCGCTGCGGCCGATCCGGGCGAGCTGTCACCCGTCGAGATCGATACGCTCGGCAACGACTTCGGCTACTGGGAATACCTGCCGGCCGCCTATGACGAGACCGAGTCGTGGCCGTTGTTCGTGTTCCTGTCGGGGATCGGCGAGAACGGAGTGGGCACGCTCGACCCGACCGAGTGCGCGAACGGGCCCGACACCGCCGGCGACTACTTGTGCCGCAACCTCCGGCACGGTCCGCAGAACCTGCTGTGG
>CAYXVR010000134.1:0-6713 GCA_964468635.1 uncultured Nannocystaceae bacterium | reverse complement strand
AGGCCGAGGCGCAGGCGCAGGCGATCTGCATGCAGCACCCCGACTTCCGCGAGGCCCACGACGCGTGGAAGGACAAGCGGCCCCCGAGGTGGAAATGACGTCGCGTCTGCTCGATCGGGAGCTCGGGATCGTCGGCGATCGCGAGGAGCTGCACGCGCTCGAGGATCTTCTGGAGCGCTTCGCGGCCGAGATCGAGGCGGCGGCAATCGACGAGGCCGACGAGCACGGGGCCACGCGCGCGTACGTGCAGCACATGGCGGCGGCCGGGCTGCTGCGCTTCGTCGTGCCCGCGAGCCACGGGGGTGCGCACGCGCAGGTCCGGTCCACGCCGCTGTGCATGATCCGGCAGTGGCTCGCGCGCAGCAGCGGTGCGCTCGACACCGCATTCGCGATGCAGGGGCTCGGCTCGTACCCGATCACGCTCGCCGGTCCCGACGCGTTGCGGTCGCAGCTGCTGCCCGCGGTGGCGCGCGGCGAGGCGATCTGCGCGTTCGCGCTCACCGAGCCCGAGGCCGGCTCCGACGTGGCGGCGATGCGCACGGTGGCCGAGCCCGACGGCGACGGCGTGGTGCTGCACGGTGAGAAGTGCTGGATCTCGAACGCGGGGCTCGCCACGAGCTACGTCGTGTTCGCGCGCGAGGGGCAGGACGAACGCGGCAAGCCGCGGTTCTCCGCGTTCTTCGTCCCCGGCGACGCGCCGGGGCTCGAGGTCGAGCCGATGCGTGTGATCGCGCCGCATCCGATCGGCGCCCTGAAGCTCCACGGCGTGCGCGTGCCGGCCGAGCACCGGATCGGCGACGCGGGCCGCGGGCTGCGGGTCGCGTTCGCGACGCTCGACGTGTTCCGCGTGAGCGTCGGCGCGGCGGCGCTCGGGCTCGCCGATCGTGCGCTGCAAGAAACGATCGCGCACCTTCGATCCCGCGTGCAGTTCGGCAAGCCGCTCGCACAGCAGCAGGGCCTGCGCTTCGCGGTGGCCGAGGTGGCCACCGAGCACGTGGCGGCGCAGCTGCTGGTGTACCGAGCCGCGGCCGCGCGCGATGCCGGCCGGGGCACGCCCGATCAGACGGCGATGGCCAAGTACTACGCGACGGAGGCCGCGCAGCGCGTGGTCGATCGCGCTGTGCAGTCGCTCGGTGGGCTCGGGGTCACCGTGGGCAGCGTCGCCGAGCGCCTCTATCGCGAAGTGCGAGCGCTGCGGATCTACGAGGGCACGAGCGAGATCCAGAAGCTGGTGATCGCCCGCGAGCTGTTCGGCGCGTGATCGCGCTCACTGCAGGCGTAAGGACGGGGCGCGCAATCGGTTGACCCGGTCCGGGGACCACCCGGTAGATCGGACGCGTGTCCGTGGAGCATCCCTTGCGTCGCATTGGTCTGACCCTCGCCCTCGTTCTCGTCGCCTGCGGTGACGATTCCACCTCGAGCTCGGAGACGTCGGAGACGGAAGGCACGACGTCGGACGAGACGACCTCGACCTCGACCTCGCCGAGCACGTCCGGGCTGCCGAGCACATCGAGCACCTCGTTGCCGGAGACGACGTCGACCGACGAGAGCAGCTCGTCGTCCGCCGAGAGCAGCACCACGATGGAGCCCGGCCCCGCGTGCGGCGACGGGACCGAGGATCCCGGTGAGGAGTGCGACGACGGCAACCTCGACCCCGACGACGCGTGCACGGCGATGTGCACGATCCCGTACGAGGTCGAGTGGACGGTCAGCTACAACGGGCCCGCGAGCAACATGGACGACGCCGACGCGGTGATCGTGGACGGCGAGGGCAACATCATCGTCGTCGGCTCGCATCGCACGCTCACCGACGGCTTCGACCTGTGGCTGCAGCAGTACGCGCCCGACGGCACCGAGCTGTGGAACTTCACGTGGGAGGGCGGCAATGCGCTCAACGACGCGGCGACCGGGATCGCGCTGCATCCCAGCGGCGACGTGATCCTCACCGGGTACACCGAGACACTCCCCGACGACGACGACATCCTCGTGATGCGAGTGCCCTTCGGCGGGGACACACCGACGTGGTGGTTCGCGTACGACGGCCCCGGTAGCGGCAAGGAGGACTTCGACAACGGCGACTACGGCAACGCGGTGATGGTCGACGGCAACGGCGACATCGTGGTCGTGGGCAACGAGCGGGTCGATGGGCAGCGCGCGAACGTGTGGGTCCGCAAGCACGACGGCGACGGCGTCGAGGTGTGGACGCAGACGTACGACGGTGCGCAGAGCGAGTCCGACACGTGCGCAGACGGGGTGATCGACGCGGCCGGCAACGTCTACGTGGCGTGCATCACCGAGGAGGTGGAGAACCTGTCCACGGGCTGGATCACGCGCTACGACAGCAACGGCACGCTCGACTGGACCGAGGAGCTGCCGTGGCTGCCCGCGGGCATGAGCCTCGATGCCGACGAGAACCTCCTCATCACGGGGTTCGTCGACGGAGGCACGCTCGACATCATCGTGAACAAGTACGACCCCACGTTCACCGAGGTCTGGTCGCGCACGATCAACGGGCCGAGCGCGGGCGGGGACTTCGGGCACGATCTCGTCGCCGACGCCGAGGGCAACGTGTACGTGATCGGGACGATCGCCGTCGCGGACCAGCAGGACGACATCTACGTGCACAAGTTCGATGTCGACGGCGAGGACCAGTGGGCGCACACGTACAACAACGACGAGGCCGACCTCGGCGAGTTCGCGGGCGGCATCGCGGTGGATGCGGACGGCAACGTCTACGCCGTGGGCGACGAGACGGTGCTCGGCCAGCAACGCAACGCCTGGGTCCGCAAGCTCGTCCAGCTCTGAGCCCGTGCTAGGATCTTCGCCATGCGGCGATCGGTGTGGGTTGGGCTGCTACTCGTGATCGTGGGCTGCTTCGCCGATCCGCCGGTCGTGGGCGAGACGACGGCGGCCAACTCGAGCAACGGGGCGACGAGCGACGGCGCGACCACGGCGTCGACGGATTCGCCGAGCACGACGGAGCCGGGGATGACGTCGTCGGTGATGACGTCGTCGGTCGACGTCACGGGGTCCGTGGACGCGACCTCGATCGAGCCGGGCACGTCCGCCGGGCCGGCCACGGGCGATACGTTCGGCGAGACGACTTCGACTCCGATGACGAGCGGCGCCCCGGGCATCTGCTCGTGCCAGTTCGACGCCGGCAGCACGCGCGCCATGGGTGGTGCGTACGAGTGCATCGACGAGGGCGTCGGGTTCGCGCCGAAGCCGGTCGACGATCCGTGCCCGAAAGACTTCTTCCCGGGCTCGCCGTGCATGGCGTACAACGTCGGCGTGCAGGGCTGCTGCGATCCGATGGGCAACGTGCTGTGGTGCCCGGACATGGAGGCCGGCACGGGAGCCCAGGTGATCGACTGCACGCTGGAGTGCGGCGGCTGATCAGCCCGAGCAGCCCTGGCCCGAGCACGACTTCTCGCATGCGGTCGCGTCGGTGCACGCGCGCTGGCAGCTGCCGCCGCTGCAGCTGAGATCGCACGAGCTGCCCTTCTCACAGGTCTGTTTGCAGTCGCCGCCGCTGCAGCTGAACTCGCACGTCGATCCCGACTTGCACAGCTGCGTGCAGCTGCCGCCCGAACACGTGCCGCTGCACGTGCCGCCGGTGCACGTCTCGGCGCAGTTGCCCTTGGTGCACGTGAACTCCTTGCCGCTGCCGCTCTGCGCGGACGCAGGACCCTTCGGCAACGCACCACGGACCGCAGCCGCCGCGTCGACGCCGGCCTGCGCCGCATCGACGGCGGCCTCGGCTGCGTCGACGCCGGCCTTCGCCGCATCCACGCCGACCTTCGCCGCATCCGCACCGACCTTGCCTGCCGCGGCTCCATCGGCGACCGCTCGATCGACCTCTTCGCCCGCGACCTTCCCGGCCAACCCCGCCGCCTCGCCGGCGACGCCCGCCGCCTCACCGGCAACGCCCGCCGCCTTGCCCGCGAGCTCTGCCGCCTCCCCCGCGCGCTCGACCGCGTCGCCGGCCTGGTCGAGGGCCGCATCGGCCTGCGCGAGCGCGTCCTTGACGTCCGCGCCCTCCTCGACGACGACCACGGTCTTCGACTCCGCGGGCTTCTCCGCCTTTTCGGCGGCGGCCGCCTTCGCGGGCTCCTCCTTCTTCTGATCGCAACCGAACAGTCCGACGAGCGCTCCGAGCACGACGAGCTTCTTCATGGGGGCGAGACTCCTGCCGCCCGGTAGAGTCTCACGCCGTCGGGATCGATTGCCTCGGATTGCCGCCGGCCGCGATGTCCGAGCCGAGCCCACCCGGTCGCACCGCGGACTCGGCCACCCGCGCATCCCTCGTTCGTGACGAATCCGCGCCGGGTTGCGCCCGCTCGACGCTGTCGTGCGTAAGATGTTCGCATGCGGCGTGGAAGCGCGCTCCTCGGGCCGCGGGGTGAGCCCCGCGCATGAGCGCCGGGTCGGACGACACGCTGGTCGCCACCTCGGCCGCGGCTGCATCCGCGAGCCGACGGTCGCGATCGCCCACCGCCCTGGGGGTGGTCGTGCACCCGCGCGGCGAGGTGATCGGGCGTTATGTGATCGTATCGAAGCTCGGCGCAGGGGCGATGGGCGTGGTCTATGCCGCGTACGATCCAGAGCTCGATCGCCGGGTCGCCCTCAAGCTCTTGCATGCGCACGGCAACGAGAGGTCCGATACGCAGCCGGCGTCCGGCCCGAGCGCGCAGCGCCACGCGTTGCGTGAAGCGCAAGCGCTCGCGAGGCTGGCGCACCCCAACGTCGTCGGCGTCCACGACGTGGGCGTGCACGAGGGCCAGGTGTTCGTCGCGATGGAGTTCGTGCAAGGCCGCACGCTCGCGGCCTGGCTCTCCGAGGACGAGCCAAAGTGGCCCGAGATCGTCGACGTGTTCGTCGCCGCGGGACGGGGGCTCGCGGCCGCGCATGCGCAGGGCCTCGTGCACCGCGACTTCAAGCCCGACAACGTGATGCTCGCCGACGACGGACGCGTGCGCGTGATGGATTTCGGCCTCGCGCAGGCCGACGCGCACTCGGGTCATGCGCGCTCCGTCGATCGATCCGACGACGGCGCCGCGGCCTCCACGGTGGCGACCGTCGCCGGCGAGCTGGTCGGAACACCGGCGTACATGGCTCCCGAGCAGTTCGCGGGTCGATCCGTGTCGGCCGCGACCGACCAGTTCGCATGGAGCGTTGCCCTGTGGGAGGCGCTCTACGGGCAACGCCCGTTCACGGGTGGTTCGCTGCTCGAGCTCGGTGCGGCGGTGCTCGAGGGACGCATCGTTCCGCCGCCGCCTGCCGTGCGCGTGCGCCCGTGGCTGCGCAAGCTGCTGCTGCGCGGGCTCGCCGTCGACGCTGCCCAACGGTGGCCGTCGATGGAGGCCGCGATCGAGGCGCTGTCGCGTGGACGCGCGCGCTCGCGTCAACGCGCGTGGCTGCTCGGTGTGGGAGCGGCTGTCGGCGTCGCGCTCGCGGTCCTCGGCGCGCGGGAGATCGCGGAGCGTCAACGCGTCACCGCCTGTCGATCCGAAGGCGAGCAGATCGCTGCGGTGTGGAACCCGGAGCGGGAGATCTCGCTCCGCGCGACATGGCTCGGCACCGGCCTCAACTACGCCGCGACGAGTGCGGACACGGTCGCGGCGGCGCTCGATCGGCAGGCGAGCGCGTGGGAGCGGGTTCGCACGGAGGCTTGCCTCGCGCGCGAGGCAGCAACCGCGGATCCGGAGCTCGACGAGCGGGCGAACTGGTGCCTCGACGAGCGGCGCGTCGAGCTCGAGACCATGCTCGCGCGGCTCGAGAGCGACGATCCGCGGACCGTCGCGTACGCGGTTCGGGCGGTCGCCGATCTCGTCCCTGCCCAGACGTGCAGCGATCGCGATCAGCTCGCGTCCTCGGCGGTCCCACCCATGCAGGCACGCGACGCGGTTCGGGCCGCGCAGGCCGAGCTCTCGCGCGCGGACGCCCTCGGTCGCACCGGTGCCTACGAGGACGGTCTGGCCGCGAGCCGGGCCGCGCTCGAGCTCGCGGAGACGGCCGGTTGGCCACCGCTCACCGCCGTCGCGCGCATGCGGTTGGGCAAGGCGTTGCGCGAGGCGGGCAAGTACGCCGACGCGGAGCCCGTGCTCGTGCAGACGTACTTCGACGCGGCGGAGCGGGGCGAGGCCCAGGTCGCGCGCCGGGCTGCGGACGAGCTCGGCCTCGTCGTCGGCCTCCACCTCGAGCGGCACGACGAAGGCCTGCGGTGGCTGCAACACGGCAAGGTGCAGCTCGCCCAGGCTCCCGATCCGACCGGGCTCGTGCGCGCGAGCTTGCTCGGGACCGAGGGGGTGATCCGATACGCCGCTGGCGAGTACACCGCGGCGCGAGCCGTGCAGGAAGAGGCGCTCGCGCTGCGCGAGGCGGCGCTCGGCCCCGACCACATCGACGTCGCGGCGACGCTCGGCAACCTCGCCAACGTGCTGCGCAGCAACGGAGACGTCGGCGAGGCGCGCAAGCTCATGGAGCGTGCGCGGACGATCCGCGAGCGAACGCAGGGCTCATCGCATCCCGACATGGCGGACACGCTGACGAACCTCATCGCGACGCTTCCCGAGGACGACCCCGAACTGCTCGAGCTCAGCGCTCGCGCGCACGAGATCCGCGTACAGACGCTGGGTCCCGACCACCCGCGCGTGGCCAAGAGCCTCGGCAACCTCGCCGTCGCCTTCGCCCTGCAGGGGCGCACCGACGAG
>CAYXVR010000133.1:4157-7068 GCA_964468635.1 uncultured Nannocystaceae bacterium | reverse complement strand
TGACGAGCGAGAACGCGTCGGGCGTCTTCTCCACCCAGTCGTTGCCGACATCGGGCGAATCGGGCCGTTCGAAGTCGTCCTCGAAATCGTAGGGATCCACGGGCGGCCCACCCGTCGACGAGCTCTCCGCGGGATCGACGGTCGACGAGCCCGTGTCGCCCACGGAAGTGCCCGTGCTCGCCGTCGTGTCGCTCAGCGAGACCGGATTCGTGCTCGCCTCGCTGGCCTCGGCGACGCTCGTGGGCCCCGGCGTGCTCGTCGACGGCATCGCACTGGTGTTCTCCGACCCGTCGGTATCCGTCTCCTCCACCGGCACGCACGCGCCTGCATCGACCGCGAATTCGCCGTAGCGCCGGCCGCTCTCGCACGTGTCGTCGGGGAAGCTGCACGCCCCGTTCGGCTCGCACCGGCCCATCGCGCCGCACTGCACGTCGGTCTGGCACACGAAGCTGCTCGTCTGGCAGCCGGCGAGCAGCACCGAGCAGAGCGCGAATCGAACCACCACCTCCATGATGCCACCGCCGGCGGTGTTTGCCGCGGGGCTGCGTTACGTCGGCGGCGGCCCGGCGCTACGACCGATTCACAGCTGGTCCGCGTAGGCCTTCATCACGTCGCGCATCTCCGCGACCTCCGCGTCGCTCAATCGCGTCGCGGCGGTGTCGAGCCACTCGACCATGTCGCTCGCCACCTGCTTGGCCTGCGCCTGCGAGCCCGCCTTCACGAGATCTCCGATCACGATGAAGGCCTGTGCGTACGCGACCACCACGTCGCCCTTGTAGAGCTGGTCGGCGTTCTGGCGCACGATGTCGCCGATCGCGAGCTCCATCTCCGAGCTCTTGGGCTCGCGGGTGATCGGATCCTCGAACGTCGCCTTCGCCTTGACTCGATCCTTCGTGAAGATCTGGCCCGGATCGCACGACTGGATGATCTGGTGGTAGCTCATCGCGTCGTTGGGTGACAGATGCTGCGGCTCGACCTCCGCCGGGTCCTCGCTGTACTCCTCGCCGTGGAACGCCTTGATCCCGAAGTACCACGGCAGCGTCAGCTCCATCTGCACGTTGCGCGCAGCCACCATCATGTTCTGCACGAACCGCTCGCCGAACATGCGATGCGCTTCCGCGGCGCTGTCGACGAACACGTACGCTCCCTTGCCCGCATCCGTCACGTCGTCCATCAGATCGTCGCGATACCCCGACGCCGAACCCACGCCGACACCGACGAGATAGATCCCCTCGCCGTCGCTGTCGTTCGCCTCCGCGGCGATCAAATCGATGTCGGTGATCCCGGTGTTCGCCCCGCCGTCGCTGATGAGCACCACGCGGTTGAGCCGATCCCGCGCGTAATACTGGTTCGCGAGCTGGTACGCGGTGACGAGCCCACCGTGCAGATCCGTCGACCCGTCCGAGTCGAGGGTGTCGATCACGTCGAGCAGCCCCGGATCGTTCGGCCCCGAGACCGTGTAGCCCTCGAGCGGGATCACCTGGTCGCTGCTCCACTCGACCATCGAAACGACGTCGCCCTTGCGCAGGCTCGATGCCACCGCACGCATCGTCTGACGCAGCAGCTCGATCGGCTCGCCCGACATCGACCCCGATGTATCGAGCGAGAACACGAGGTTCATCGGCGGGCGCGTCTCGGGATCGACGCGCTGCCCCTGCGCGTACAGCAGCAGCACGAACTGCCCCGTCTCCTTGTCGATCCGCCGCATCTGCATGCCCACGCGCGCCGCGGCATCCTCGGGATTCTCGTAGCTGAGGTCGTAGTAGTTGAGGAACTCGTGGATCCGGATCCGGAACGGATCGACGATCACCCCCTCGGCCACGGCACGCCGCGCGAGGATCGGCGACGCCTGCGAGTTGCTGTCGTCGTTCGACATGTAGAGCACCACGGGCTCGCGCGCGTCCGGACACGACAGCGGCGGGTCGTCGCCGATGACGGCCGGCGGGTTCGCGAGCTCCGGCTTGCCCTCCGGCACGGCCTGCCCGCACGCGTCGCCCGTGCTGCCATCGCACCCTTCGGTGTCGGTATCGGTATCGGTGGCCGTCTCACCGCCGTCGCTCGACGAGGAGGACGACGAGCTCTCTTCGCCGCCCGAAGATCCCGACGGGTCGAAGCCGCTCGTCCCTCCGCTCGCGGTCGAAGCCGCGCCGCCGTCGTCGTACCCACCGCTGTCGGCCGGCGCGTCCCCGTTGCCGCCCGGCGGATCGAACGGCGGACGCGTCCACTCCGCGTCCCCGTGCTCGAGCAGCGAATCCGGCTGCAATTCGGCCGTGGAACACCCCAAAGCACACGCCAACGCGGCTTGAAGCCACGCGCGACCACGCATCGTTTTCATCCAAACCTACCCGAAGAAAGCCAAGCTAGAAGCCCCACGAGCCTACTGCCGGATCCCGGGCGGCGCAAGGCGAAGTGATACGCTCGGCGCCGTGACGGATGCCGAGCGGTTCGACGCCGTCGAGGCCGACCCCGACTTCCACGGCGCGATGGCCCACGAGCCGCGCGTCCCCTCGCTCGCGTACGTGATCGCAGCCGCGACGATGCTCGCGTTCTCGCTCGTGTTCGCGATCGCCGGGATCGCGCTCCTCATCGGTTTCCCGGCTCCGCTCGTGTTCAAGGCGCTGTGGATCGCGCTCACCGGCGTGTTCGTGGCGCTCGGCATCGGCATGCTCGCACGTGCCTGGCGCTACCACGCCGCTCCGATCACGCGCTTCGTCGCGATCGTCGTCGGCACGCGCACGCAAGTCTCGGGCTCGGGCAGCGACGGCTCCACCACCACGAGCTACTTCGCGACCCTGCAGTCGCGCGAGGGCACGCGCACCGAGTACCACGCGGTCGGCAGCGTCGTGGGCCTCGTCGCGGCGGGCGACATCGGCGTCGCGTACGTCAAGTCCCAGACGCTCGTGTCGTTTAG
>CAYXVR010000133.1:2879-4147 GCA_964468635.1 uncultured Nannocystaceae bacterium | reverse complement strand
ATCACCAGGGGCACGACTGCATGTAGTTGAACGACGACGTGCGCTTGTTGTTCGTGGCGAGGCAATCGTCGTTCGCAGTGTTGCCGTCGCTGAGGATGTCGGGGTCGAACGAGAGCGACGACGTCACCGTCAGCGTGGCCTTGCACTCGCCCCACTGCGGTTCGTCGTGTCCCATGCGAAGCAAGCCGGGCAGCTTCATCCAACCGCACCGGTTCACGGTCGCTCCCGATGCCAGGCTCGCGAAGCCGCTGCCGTTGACGGTGCCCGACCCCGACGCGTTCGAAGTCGAGCGCACCGCGACCTGGGACGCGTTGGACGTCCACGTGGCACCGCCGGTGTTCTTCACCCGCGCGCAGACGTACAGCCACCCCGCGTACCCGCTGTTGGTGGCGCTGATCGACGCGACGTTGAGGTCGGGCTTGCTGGTGCACAGCTGAAGCTGCGGCGTGCTGCCGGGCGGCAGCTGATTGGGCGGCAGCTGGTTTTGCGGCAGCTTCGGCGCCGCCAGTGGGAGGTTGCCGAGCGCGGCGCCGAGCGACTGCAGCTCCGTTTCGGAAGCGGTGGTGCAGGCGGTCACGCCGAGCGCGAGGACGAGGGACATTCGCGACAGACGGGTCATGCCGGGTCGGTACCGCCGGCCGCGCAACCGTTCCGCGCGATCCGTCATCCACCCTGGGCGCGATTTCGCGTGGCGTCACATGCCCATCCACGCGGGCGCGGTGCCGCGCTCGGCGTGGAGCACGAGCTGACTGAGGAACGCCGCCCAGCCGAGATTCCACCCGACGAGCATGTTGCGGTCGACGTCGAAGCCCGAGTGCGTGAGCGTCAGCCTCGTTGCGTTCGCCGACCCCGGCAGCGGCTCGACCGTCCAGCTCACGAGCGTCGGCGGCTTGCCGTACCAGCGATACGTGATCCGACGTCCCGCTTCGTACTCGGTGATCTCGTGCGGGCCGTCGGTCTGCTTCTTCTCGCTCTCCCAACCGAACGAGTACGTGCCACCGACCCGGCGATCGTTGGCGGCGGCTTCGCCCACGAACGCGTTCCAGTTCTTCAGCTGCGATGGCTCGTCGATGAGCGCGAACACGTCCTCGGGCCGCGCCGCGACGTCGACCACGTGGCGCACCTCCCTCGACGGGGCGCGATCCGGATCGAGCCGTGCCTTCGCCTCGCCGAGCTCGAGGTACGTCTTGAGCAAGGCCATGTTGTAGGTCCACAGCTCGGCGAGCATCCACGAAACATCGGGGCACGACTTGTCGAGGTGCAGCGCC
>CAYXVR010000133.1:0-2869 GCA_964468635.1 uncultured Nannocystaceae bacterium | reverse complement strand
GTTCGAGTGTCGATGCGCGAGCTCGATGCGCGTGCCCCCGTCCTTCGCTTCGAACCGGATGTCCACCTGCGTGCGCTCGCCGAGCAGCTCCCAATCGAGCTCGAGTCGCGCGTCGGGCTCGATGTGACGCACGACGTGCTCGCCCGTGCACAGCGGCGTGCCGCTGCGCAGCCGATACCGTCCGCCTTCGCGCGCCTCGACGGTGGCTTCCTTCGCGAGCCACGCCTCCACGCCTTCGCGGGTGGTCAACGCGGTCCAGACCTCGTGCACGGGCCGCTCGAAGACGGCCCACATCTTCATCTCGTGGGTGCTCATGTTCGTGTCCTCGGGCTCGGGTAGCAGACGAGCCGAAATCGATAGGCGTGCTCGGGCGCATCGGCGCCCTGATAGCGCTCGACGACCGGCCGCAATGCCGCGAGAGCATCGCGCGCGAAGGCGGAGCGTTCCTCGGCGGAGCGCAGATGGATGTCGACGTCGAAGGCGAGGCTCGGGACCTCTTCGGCCTCCGTGCGCTGCAGCAGCGCGGTGACGTCCTCGTGGATCGACGCCGCGGTCGCGAGCAGGGCGTGCAGGCTCAGCTCGTCGCGCTCGCGAGCGACGTCGGGGCGCACGAGCCACGGCGACAGCACGAACACGCGGGCCACCGCCTGGTACGTGGCCTCGGTGAAGTTCTTGATCCGACGCTTGCGCGTGACGACCACCAGCCCGCGCCGCAGCAGCTCCTTGACGTGGTTGTTGACGAACTGCGGCGACTGCTGCAGCTCGGCCGCCAGCTCGGCGCACGTCTTGGGCTCGCGCAGGCGATCGAGGATCTCGACGCGCGTCGGGTGAAGGGCCGCGCGCGCGGTCTCGAGCTCGCGAATCTCGGCGCAGTGCTGCATCGGCAGCACTCTTCTAGCAAAAGTAGATGTTGATGTAAAGGAAAAATTTTACAAACGAGGGCCATCCACCCAGACCGCCTCCGGATGGCTCAGCACGGCCGGATCCCGCCGCGGGTCGCCCTCGAGCACGAGGAAGCTCGCACGCTGCCCCTCGCCCAACGAACCGATCCCGTCGAAGCCCCAGAACGCCGCCGGCACTGCCGTGCCCGCATCGAGCACCGCCGCGCCGTCGAGCCCCGCATCGACGAGCAGCGCGATCTCGTTGGCATCGATCGCCGGCACCCGCGTGTTGCCGAGGTCGGTCCCGTACAGCACCGTGGCTCCCACCGCACGCAGCCGAGCGAGATTGTCGACCGCCTCCGCCGATCCGCCGAATGCACCGAGCGTCGAGATCACCGCTCGCCCCGCCCATGCATCCACGGTCGCGCTCGACAGCGGTTCGACGGGCGTGTGCGCGAGCACATCGACTCCCGCCTCGGCAGCTCGACGCGCGTCCGCATCGGCGAGCGCGTGCGCGACGACCTTCACCCCCCGACGATGCGCGCGCTCGACCACCGCACGCAGCTCGGCGTCGTCGAGCGACGGCTGCCCGCCGACCGGCACCTTGATCACGCGCGCCCCCGCATCGACGATCCGATCGACGGCCGATCGCGCCGCCGCCACGCCCTCGACCTCCTCGCCGTACCCATCGGCCCCCCAGCTCTGCGTCGGGTACCCCTTCACCGCGGTGATCATCGGACCGGCCGCGATCACCTGCAGCGGATCGTGGCGGTCACCCAGGAACTCGATCGGCGCCGCGAGATCGACCGCTGCCGCCACGCCGCCGGCCGCGAGCGTCGGCGCATCGAAGGCGTACGCGAGGTGCACGTGACTGTCGACGAACGCGGGCGCGATGAACCGACCGCGCATCTCGATCTCCGGCAGACCACGATCCGCGACCTCGCCGATCGCAGCGATCCGACCCTCGCGGATCTCGAGATCCGCACGTCCGACCCCGACGATCTCCGCTCCGCGCAGGACGACCGCCTCGGGCGTGACGCGCACCGCGTCTGCCGACGTCTCCTCCTCGCTCGGCACCGCCGCGTCGCTCGTCGTCCCCTCCGCCGCCGGCCCCGGCCCCAGCGCGCGATTGCACCCCCACAACGCCCACAGCAGCAGCACGGCTCGCCTCACGGGACCGGTACGGCGCACCGTCGCGATCGGCCCGACCTCGAGCTCAAGCGCGGCGCGCTTCCGGCCGAACCCCGCGATCGTGCGGACCTTCGCCTTGGGCGCGCTGCTGCTCGTCGCCTGCGCGCACGCGCACGTCGACCCGGAAGGGACCGTCGAGGTGCCCGAGGGGCCGTTCTGGTCCGGCTCCGATCTGCAGGAACGTGCCCACGCGATCGATCGCGTCGGGCACACGACGCTCGCCGAGGCCGGCGACACCCTCGATCGCCTCGCCGTCGAGTCGAGCCTGCACACGGTGACGCTCGACGCGTTCCGGATCATGCGGCTGCCGGTGACGAACGCCGAGTACCACCGCTTCGTGCTCGCCACTGGTGCACCCGAGCCGTGGATCGATCCGCAGCTGTGGTCGACCGTCGGCGCCGGCTTCTCGTACGCGATCGTGGCACGGCACGCATGGGTCGACGGCGCGCCCGCGGCCGCACGCGCGACGCATCCGGTCGTGCTCGTCGACCACGATCACGCGCAGGCCTACTGCGCGTGGTGGGGCGAGCAGCACGGAGGCCGAGGCGAGCTCCCGACCGCGCTGCAATGGGAGAAGGCCGCACGTGGACCCGACATGCGCGCCTATCCGTGGGGCGACGCGTTCGAGCGCTCGCGCGCCAACACGCTCGAGTCGGCACACGGCGACACGGTGCCGGCGGGCGTGTATCCGCGATCGGCGAGCCCGTTCGGCGTCGAGGACATGGCCGGCAACGTGTTCGAATGGACGCGCACGCGTGCGCCGAAGGGCGGCTTCGTCGTCAAGGGCGGCTCCTGGA
>CAYXVR010000132.1:6124-7486 GCA_964468635.1 uncultured Nannocystaceae bacterium | reverse complement strand
AGTCGCGCGGAAATCGAAGGCGCTCAGTACGGCTCGAACGGGACCGCATCGGGGCGGCCGTTGACCGCCTCGAGCTCGGCGTCGCTGAAAGCTTCGGCGGAGCCCTCGGGGGCGTGGCGACGGACGAAGGCGAGGATGGTTGCACGGGCCGACGCGATCGATGCCGCGCGCCGGTCCTCGTAGCGCCGATCGCCGCCGACCACCGTATCCGGATGCTCGCCCGCGCGATCGAGCTCCGCCCACAGATCGAGGATCGCCGCGCGCCGCTGCTGCGGTGTGCGCTTCTCGTCGCGCCAGATCTGCAGCAGCGTCGAGGGCAATCGCTTGTGCGCCGCCTCGAGATCCTCGAGCCCGGCCGACATCGCCATCTCGACGCGCAGCTCGAAGGTGCGATCCATGAACTCCTCCATCGACGCCACGGGCGTGGGCAGGTGCCCGTACCGCCCCTGCACCGCGGCGACGTTGAACGGCGGCAGCTCGAACCCCCAGTTCACCGGACCCACCGTGGGCTGGCCGTAGGTGATCGCACCCGTCGAGAACCGCCCGAGCGCGGCCTCGGCCAACAGCGCCACGACGGTCACGGCGGCCTTCTTGCGCCGCTGCTCGCGACGCACCTTGGCCTTGCGCTGCCGACAGATCGCCACGACGCAGATCCCGTCGACCTTCAGATCGACCGTCGGATCGAGCTCGAACTCCACCACGCCGTCGCGCCGGATCGTCGCGTCGAACCGCTCGTTCTTGCGACCGGTGTAGTCGTACCCGCCGTCGGCGCGCGCCTCGAGCCCGAGCCCCTCCGCGAGCCCGTGCACGCTCGGCGCCGGAGGCTTCGTCACCGATCGCGGCGGCACCACGCGCGGCCGCGGCACGCTCTTGCTCGACGACACGGTCTTGGTCGGCGCCCGCTCGGGCGGCGGCAGCACGATCGGCCCCGCGGGCGCGCCGATCGCGAGCACGAGCGCAGACACGAGGGCCACCATCTCGCAATCATACCGCCATCGGGGCCCGCGAACGAGCTCGCGCGCCGCATGGGCGCGACTGGCCGCGTCGCCGCCGATCGAGGCGCGCGCCTACACGAGCATCGCGTGCGGATCGATGACGAACTTCTTCGCCGCGCCCTTGTCGAAATCGCGGTAGCCGGCGGGTGCGTCGTCGAGCGTGATCACCGTGACGTTGACCGCCTTGGCCGGCTGGATCTTGTCCCAGAGGATCGCGTTCATGAGCTGCCGGTGATACCTCATCACGGGGCACTGGCCGGTGACGAAGTACAGCGACTTGGCCCAGCCGAGCCCGATCCGCAGACCGAGGTTGCCGATCTTCGCGTTGTCGTCGACGCCGCCCGGGTCGCCCGTGACGTAGAGACCC
>CAYXVR010000132.1:5762-6098 GCA_964468635.1 uncultured Nannocystaceae bacterium | reverse complement strand
AGGGCGTTGAGCACCGTGGCCGGACGCTCGACACCGTGATCGTGACCGTGACCGCGCGCCTCGAAGCCGACGCAGTCGACGGCGGCGTCCACCTCCGGCACGCCGAGGATCTGTGCGATCTGATCGGGCAGCGACGCGTCGTCGCGCAGATCGACGGTCTCGCAGCCGAAGCTGCGCGCCTGCTCCAGGCGGGCGGGGATCATGTCACCGACGATCACGCACGCGGCACCGAGCAGGTGACACGACGCAGCGCAGGCCAAACCAACGGGTCCCGCTCCCGCGACGTACACGGTGGATCCCGGCTCCACGCCGGCCGTGACCGCGCCGTGGTAGCCC
>CAYXVR010000132.1:2656-5752 GCA_964468635.1 uncultured Nannocystaceae bacterium | reverse complement strand
GGATCTTCTCCATCGCGCGATCGCGATCGGGGAACTTCAGCGCATTGAAGTCCGCGTACGGCACCATCACGTACTCGGCTTGCCCGCCGACCCAGCCGCCCATGTCGACGTAGCCGTACGCGGCGCCTGGCCGGCTCTCGTTGACCTCGAGGCACACGCCCGTGTTCCCCGCCTTGCAGGCGCGGCAGCGTCCGCAGGCGATGTTGAACGGCACCGACACGAGATCGCCGACGGCGAGGAACTCCACGTCGCG
The DNA here is from genome assembly GCA_964468635.1 of uncultured Nannocystaceae bacterium. Lineage (GTDB taxonomy): Bacteria > Myxococcota_A > Polyangia > Nannocystales > Nannocystaceae > Xiheibacterium. The sequence continues at coordinate 5,499 of CAYXVR010000132.1, read as the reverse complement.
CCCCTTCTCGACGACCTCGCCCGTAATCTCGTGACCGAGGACGAGCCCCGACGGCGCCGTCGTTCGGCCGCGCACCATGTGTTGGTCGGACCCGCAGATGTTGGTCGCGACGACCTTGAGGATCACGCCGTGATGACACTGCCGGGCGCCGAGTGCGAGCCGCGGATACTCGATCGAGCGCACTTCCACGGCTCCTGGTCCGACATACGCGACGCCTCGGTTGCTGGCCATGCGATCTCGTACCACATCGCCCAGGCTCGAGCGTGGCGAGGCTCGGCGGCCCGCGGGACCGATCCCGCAGCAACGCGCGCGACGTCAGCGGACGAGCGACATCAGCGAGGGCAGCGACCTCTCGAGCGCGCGCCAACGCGTGGCGTCGAGCCCCGTGGCCGCGCGCAGGTACGGCTCGAACACGAGCATGCCGAGGCCGAGCGCGAGCGCGAGTGCAGCCGCCGAGGCGGCGTCGATCGGCAGCCCCTTCTCGCGCTGCAGCGCCCGCACGATCCGTGCGACCACGGGGAAGCTCTGCTGGAGCTCCGCGGGCTCCATGCCCTCGAGGATCGCGCGCGCGAGCACGTGCCAGTAGAGCCGATGCACGCGCGTGGTCGCAAACGTGCGGCGCAGCAGCTCGGGCAGCGGCAGCGCGTCCGCGTCGGGGCCGATCGCGGCGTCGAGGCGTGCCGAGAGTCGATCGAGCACCGCGCCGACCAGGCGTTCCTTGCTGCCGAAGTGACGATGCACGAGCCCGTGGTTGACGCCCGCCTCGGCCGCGATGTCGCGCACCGACACGTTGCTCGGACCGCGCGCCGCGAGCATGCGGGCAGCCGCGTCGACGAGCGCGTCGCGGACCGCCTCTCGCCCGGTCGGCTTCGCGGTGCTCGAGGCTGCGCGCTTCGAACGGGTCTCGCTGGCCTGCGCGGCCGAGCCCCGCTTGCCCCGCGTGTCGCTCACCGGAACGGCCGACCCTCGCGCGCGTACGCAGCCGCCGACGCGAACAGGTTGATCGCCATGAGGCTCGTCTCCTGCTTGCTGCGCGCCTCGTAGATCTCGGCCACGCGATGGCCCACGAGCTCGTCGTCGGGCGCGGCCTCGAGGGCGTAGTCGGCGAGGTGGCACGCCGTGCGGAAGTCGCCGGCCTGCACGAGCGCCTGCGCGCGCGCGAGCAGCTTGCCCGCGCCGCCGGCGAGCGCCGCGAGCTCGGACGCGACCTGGCTGCGCCGCGCGGGCTTGAGCTCGCACGGGCGCCCCGACCACCAGCCGCCGAAGTACCGCACGACGTTGCGCACGATGAACTCGGCCTCGTCGTACACCGGCTGCAACCACGGGGAGTCGCTCTGGGGCAGCTCCACGCGATGCACGATGTCGACGTGGGGCGGCGAGCCGTCGTTGAGCGCCGCGAGCGTGCGCTCGACGATCGCGTCGAGGAAGTCGGCCGACTCGATCAACATGCGAGCGATGAGCTCCGGATCGTCCACGACGGGCCCACCGTGCCCGGGGCAGAAGCTGCGCGCGCGCAGGGCCGCCATCTTGCGCAGCCCCGCCGCCCAATCCCACGGATAGCGCTGCACCTTCTGTGGGTTTCCGGCGTTGGGAACGCCCCAGATGAACAGATCGCCGGGGCACAGCACGCCGCGATCGGGGCACCACACGAAGCTGTGATCGTCGGTCTCACCGCGGCAGTGGTGCACCTCGAAGCGCACGCCGCCGACGGTGAAGTCGACGCGATCCTCGTACAGCTCGGTGGGCCCGACGGTCGGCTCGTGGAACGTGTCGAGTTGATCGTCGCGCATGTCCACCGTGCCGCCGAACTGGCGGGCATTGATCGCGCGATTGTGCCCGTCGGTCCGCGCGTAGCGGGCGAAGCGATCCGGCATCGCACGGTGTGCGATCACGCGCGGCGGCGGTTGGCCCTCGACGAGGAACGCGTCGAGCCCGAACGCGTGATCGACGTGCCCCTGCGTGAACACGGCCGTGTGCACGGGCGCGCTCGTGCGCCGGCGCAGGAGATCGTCGAGTGCGGGCGCGAGCCTCGACAGACCCGAGTCGACGAGCACGAGCCCTTCGTCGGTCTCGAATCCGGTGACGCCGGAGAAGAAGGATACGAACCACGTGCGTGGGGCGACCTCCACCGGCCCGCCCGACCAGAAGAACTTCGCCTCTTCCGGCGATTGCCCGTAGCACGCGCTCAGCCGTTGGAATACGCCCAGAGCCATCGGTTAGCCGCCGCCAGTGTAGTCGACTGACTACACTCTGTCGAGGCGAAAGTCGCGCTGCCGCGGATCGAGTATTCAGGCCTCGATGAACCGGCTCGAGGCGCTCGCGAAGCAGGGGCAATCCATCTGGCTCGACTACATTCGACGCGGCGGCTCGCGCGACTACGCCGACGCGCTCGCGGAGCTCGCGTCCGATCGCAGCCTCGACGCGAAGGCGCTCTACGAGGCGCTCGCGATCACCGACATCCAGGAGGCCTGCGACGCGCTGCGCTCCGTCTACGACACGACCGGCGGCGCGGACGGCTTCGTGAGCTTCGAGGTGTCGCCCGGCCTCGCGCTCGACACCGAAGGCACGATCGCGGAAGCGGTTCGCTACTGGCGCGCCGTCGACCGCCCCAACCTCATGATCAAGGTGCCCGGCACGGCGGAGGGGATCGTCGCCGTCGAGGCGCTCATCGAGCGCGGGATCAACGTCAACGTGACGCTCATCTTCGCGTGCGAGGCCTACGAGCGGATCGCGAACGCGTACATCCGCGGGCTGCAGGCCCGGGCCACGCGCGGGGAGAGGATCGACAGGGTGGCGTCCGTGGCCAGCTTCTTCGTCAGCCGGATCGACAGCGAGGTCGACGA
>CAYXVR010000132.1:0-2646 GCA_964468635.1 uncultured Nannocystaceae bacterium | reverse complement strand
AAGCCCGCGGCCGCCGCGCCGCCGCCCGCGGCGGGGGGGGTCGCGCCCGCGCCCAGAGGCAAGCCCGCGGGGGGCCGGGGGGGGGGCGCGTTCGCCGATCGCGGCGCGCGACCGCAGCGGCTGCTGTGGGCCAGCACGGGCACGAAGAACAAGGCATACAGCGACGTGCTCTACGTCGACGAGCTCATCGGGCCCGACACCGTCAACACGGTGCCGCCGCAGACGCTGGACGCGTTCCTCGATCACGGCAAGATCGCCCGCACGCTGACCACCGACGTCGAGGACGCGCGTGCGAAGCTGGCCGAGCTCGAGCAGCTCGGCATCTCGCTCACCGACGTCACCGACCTGCTGCTCGAGCAGGGGCTCGACAAGTTCGCCGAGTCGATGGATTCGTTGCTCGCCACGGTGGCCAAGCTGCAGCGCGAGGCCGGCGGCTCGCGGCTCGATCGCACCACGCACCGACTGCCGCCCGATCTCGGGCGCGCGGTGGAGGCGAGCCTCGTGGCGTGGGATCGCGAGCGCAAGACCGAGCGGCTGTGGAGTCGCGACGCGTCGCTGTGGACGGGCGGCCCGGAGGCGAGCTGGCTCGGGTGGCTCGACATCGTGGAGAGGATGCGCGGCGAGGTGCCGGCGCTGCGCGCCTGCGCGGCCGAGCTCGACGACATCCGAAACGTGCTCCTGCTCGGCATGGGCGGGTCGAGCCTGTGCCCCGACGTGCTCGCGATCACCTACCGTGGCCGCGCGAAGGGCCCGTCGCTGTCGATCCTCGACTCCACCGTGCCCGCGCAGGTCGAGCGCGTCGCGGCCTCGAGCGATCCGAAGCGCACGCTGTTCGTGGTGGCGTCCAAGTCGGGCAGCACGCTCGAGCCGACGGTGTTCATGGAGTACTTCCTCGCGCTCGCGGGCCCGGAGCGCTTCGTCGCGATCACCGATCCGGGATCGAAGCTGGAGGCGTTCGCGATCGAGCGCGGGTTCCGACGGATCTTCCATGGCGTGCCGGACATCGGCGGGCGGTTCTCCGCGCTGTCGAGCTTCGGGATGGTGCCGGCGGCCCTGATGGGGCTCGATCCGGCGCAGCTCCTCGACGAGGCGGCGCGCATGGTCGACGCGTGCAAGCCGGGCGGATCGGCGCAGGACAACCCGGGCGTGAGCCTCGGCGTGCTGCTCGGCACCGCCGCGAGCGCGGGGCTCGACAAGCTGACGTTCGTGATCTCGCCGGCGATCCGCAGCTTCGGTGCGTGGCTCGAGCAGCTCGTCGCCGAGTCCACGGGCAAGCACGGCCAGGCGATCATCCCCATCGACGACGAGCCACCCGTGCAGCCGCACGGCGAGGATCGGCTGTGGGCGTACCTGCGGCTGCGCTCGACCCCGGATGCCGGCCAGGACGCGGCCGTGTCCGCGCTCGAAGACGCGGGCGAGGCCGTGGTACGCGTCGAGCTCGACGACATCGACGCGCTGCCGCAGGAGTTCTATCGCTGGCAGATCGCGACCGCGGTCGCGGGTTCGCTCATGGGGATCGACCCGTTCGACCAACCCGACGTGGAGGCGAGCAAGATCGCCACGCGCAAGATGACGGCGGCGTTCGAGGCCACCGGATCGCTGCCGCCCGAGTCGCCGATCTTCGAAGGCGACGGGGTCGCGCTCTACACCGACGAGGCCAACGCGCGTGCGCTCGGCAAGCACACGTCGCTCGCCGGCTTCCTGCGCGCGCACCTGCAGCGGCTGGGCGAAGGCGACTACTTCGCGCTGCTCGCCTACGTGGACATGAACGAGGGCAATCGTCGCGCACTGCAGCGCACGCGGCTGGCCGTGCGCACCGCGAAGGGCGTGGCCACGTGCCTCGGCTTCGGGCCGCGGTTCCTGCACTCCACGGGACAAGCCTACAAGGGTGGGCCGCCCTCGGGCGTGTTCCTGCAGGTGACCTGCGACGCCGCGCGACCGCTCGCAGTGCCGGGGCGCAAGCTCGACTTCGGCACGATCGCGGCCGCGCAGGCACGCGGCGACTTCGAGGTGTTGGTCGAACGCGGCCGACGAGCGCTGCGGATCCATCTCGGCACCGACGTCGAGCAGGGTCTGCGCACGCTCCACGCAGCGGTGACCGAAGCGTTGCAAACGGGAGGTCGATGATGATGCAGCTCGGCATGGTGGGTCTCGGCCGCATGGGCGGCAACATGGTCACGCGCCTGCAACGGGCCGGACATTCGTGCGTGGTGTCGGACCTCGATGCGAAGGCGGTGCAAGCTGCGGTCGCGCAGGGAGCCGTGGGGGCGAGCTCGCTCGCGGATCTCGTGGAGAGACTCGCGCCGCCGCGCGCGGTGAGGATCATGGTCCCGGCCGGTGCGATCACGGACAAGGTGGTGAGCCAGCTCGGAGAGCTGCTCGAGCGCGGCGACGCGTTGATCGACGGCGGCAACTCTCTGTTCAAGGACGACATCCGACGCGCGCGCGTGCTCGCCGAGCGCGGGATCGATTACCTCGACGTGGGCACGAGCGGCGGCGTGTGGGGGCTCGAGCGCGGCTACTGCCTGATGATCGGCGGGGCGGAGGCGGCGGTGAAGCGGCTCGATCCGCTGTTCGCGGCGCTCGCGCCCGGCGGTGCGCCCGGGCACGGCACCGCGGCGCGCGGGTACCTGCACTGCGGGCCGA
>CAYXVR010000131.1:0-7799 GCA_964468635.1 uncultured Nannocystaceae bacterium | reverse complement strand
TGCGCGCACGACTCAACGAGATCCTCGCGCAACACTGTGGGCGCGACATCGAAGAGATCCTGCGGGACACCGACCGCGACAAGTTCATGGACGCCGACACCGCCAAGCGTTACGGTTTGGTCGACGAGGTGTTGCAACGGCCGATTCTCCCGCCCGTCGGGAGCTGAGTCGAGGCGATAGGGCACCAGAGATGAGCTCCTCCAAGCGAGACAACAGCCACGGCAACCTCAGCTGCTCCTTCTGCGGAAAGAGCCAGAAGGAGGTCAAGAAGCTCATCGCCGGGCCGTCGGTCTACATCTGCGACGAGTGCATCTCGCTCTGCAACGACATCCTCGCCGAGGAAGTCCAGAAGGAGGAGCGGCAGCAGGGCCACGGCCGCGTGCCCAAGCCCAAGGAAATCCGCTCCATCCTCGACGACTACGTGGTGGGCCAGGAGATGGCCAAGAAGATCATCTCCGTCGCGGTCTACAACCACTACAAGCGCATCAACGCGAAGAAGAAGCCCGACGAGGCCGAGCTGCAGAAGAGCAACATCCTGCTCATCGGGCCCACCGGCTCGGGCAAGACGCTGCTCGCGCAGACGCTCGCGCGCATCCTCGACGTGCCGTTCGCCATCGCGGACGCCACCAGCCTCACCGAGGCCGGCTACGTCGGCGAGGACGTCGAGAACATCATCGTGTCGCTCCTGCAGAACGCCGACCACGACGTCGAGCGGGCCCAGCGCGGCATCATCTACATCGACGAGATCGACAAGATCGCCCGCAAGGGTGACAACCCGTCGATCACCCGCGACGTGTCGGGCGAGGGCGTGCAGCAGGCGCTCCTCAAGATCCTCGAGGGCACGGTCGCGAGCGTCCCGCCCAAGGGCGGCCGCAAGCACCCGCAGCAGGACTTCCTGCAGGTCGACACGACCAACATCCTCTTCATCTGCGGTGGCGCGTTCGCGGGCATCGAGGACATCATCGAGCACCGCATCAGCGCGAAGTCGATGGGCTTCGGCGCCAAAGTGGAAAAGAAGAAGGAGCTCCGGCAGTGGGAGCTCCTCCAGCAGATCCAGAACGAGGACCTGATGAAGTTCGGGCTCATCCCCGAGTTCATCGGTCGGCTCCCGGTGATTGCACCCCTCCAGGAGCTCGACGAGGACGCGCTCATGCAGATCCTCACCGAGCCCAAGAACGCGCTCGTCAAGCAGTACCGGCGCCTGCTGGAGATGGACGGCGTCGAGCTCAAGTTCACCGGCGAGTCCCTGCGCGCGGTCGCGCGGCGGGCCAAGACGATGCGCAGCGGCGCCCGTGGCCTGCGCTCCATCCTCGAGCGCGCGATGCTCGACGTGATGTACGAGATCCCGAGCGTGGACAACGTGCTCGAGGCCGTCATCAACGAGGAGTGCATCGTCGAGGACACGCGGCCCGTGCTCGTCTACCGCGGCGAGCCCAAGAAAGAAGCCTCGTAGTCCCCGTCACGGGAGCGCGATAGACTGAGCGGCGAGGATGGCCTCGCTGCCAGAGGTCGACGCGGCCCTCGCGGCCGGCGACGTGCGCGCTGCGTTCCGCCACTTGCGGCCGCTGCTGCGTTATCCGAGCGGGCTGCCGGTGTGGCGTGAGCTGCTCGATCGCTTCGCGAAGGTCTGCGACGGCATCGCCGGCGCGGATCTCCACGACAAGGCGCGAGCGGTCGCCGACACCGGCGATCCTCAGCACCTGCAGGCGCTCTACGACCTCGGCTTCGATCTGATCGAGCACGGCATCCCCGACGTGGCCGCGACGTTCCTCGCGCATGCGTGCGAGCTCGCGCCCGGCCACCCGGAGCTGCTCGCGGAGCTGTGCGCGGCGCTCGAGCGCGCGGGCCTGCACGCCGAGGCGGTGCGCTGGCTCGAGGGCTCGCCGACCGCGACGGACGACAGCTTCGTGCTGCGCTACCTGCTCGGGTGGAACGCCGCGATGATGGGCGATCTGGCCCGCGTGCGCGGCCAGATCGCGACGCTCGCGAAGCCCGCGGACGCGAACGAGCGCGCGATGGTGCATCGCCTCGCGGGCGTGGTCACGCGCGCCGACGTCGTCGCGCACGCGACCACGCTCGATCGTCGCGATCTCCGGGGTTGGCACTTCGTGCTCAACGGCAGTGTGCTCTTGCACCTGTCACCGTACGGATTCGACGACGGCATGAACGGGCGCTACGCGTACACGCAGGACAGCGAGGCGACGTGTCACGAGGCGATCGTGCGCCTGCGGCACGCGTTCATCAGCCTCGACGTGCAGCCGACGCTGGTCCTGCCTCTCGGCGATCCCGACAGCACCGCGCTCGGTACGGCGGCGGCGCGATTTCTCGGCGTGCCGAGCCGACCGTTCGCGGAGGCGCACGAGTCTCCCGGACTGGTTGTCGCCTACGATCTCGCGCACGCGCCCGAGGAGGCGCGCGCCGACCTGCAGAACCACCGACCCGGGCAGATCCTGTGGACCCACGCGAGCGAGTGGACCGAAGACCTGCCCATCGTCGGCGACATCGTCACGTACCTCTACCAGACCAACGTCAGCCCGTGGGGCGAGCAGCTCGCCGTCGACCCGGTCACGCGCGAGACGAAGACGCTCGCCCGCGACAACGCGCCGCCCGACTTCCTCGCCGACCGCTTGCTCGCATCCACCGTCGAGCCGTCTGCGCTGCGCGACCTCGACGCGCTCGATCGGCTCGCACGTGCGATCGAGACGCTGTCGGGCGACCACGCGGCGGGCCTGTTCCGCTCGTACGGGCCGCGCCGCCGCCAGTGGTCGGGCGGCCCGGTGCCGAGCAATCGGTTCGGCTGACTCAGAAGCGCATCGATACCGCGACGCCGCCGTAGCCCTTGCCGACGACGGGCGCGGCCCGCAGCGCCCGCTTGCGCGCGACGAGCCCGCCCGCGAGCAGGCCCACGCCCGCGGCCGTGAACACGGCGACTGCGACCGCGGACGCGATGTACCACTGGTTCGCGCTCTTGCCCTTCGCGGCGATGTCGTCGAGCTCTGCTCGCTCGGCGTCGGAGACGACGCCGTCCTGTTGCGCGCCCGCCTGCGTGTCCACGTACTCGCGCTCCGTCGCCATGGCGCGGGAGACGGACACGCCGAGCACGACGCTGGAGGCGACGCCGAGCCCGAGCGAGACCGCACCGCCGGCGATGAGGCCATGGGCGGTCTTCAGCTTGCGCTGGTGCGCGGCATCGTCGATGGGCGGTGCGGCGCGGTCGGGGGCAGGTGCGACCGCCGCACGCGGGGCCGGGGCCGGTAGCGGCGCGATCGAATCGCTCCTGTGTTCGCGCTCCGTGGCGATGAACGCGAGCATCTCCACCGCGCGCGGGCGGTCCTCCTGTTCGTCGGGCGTCATCGTGTGCGCGGGCCGGTCCACCCACGCGACGTAGGCCTCGAGCAGCGCTCGCGCCGGCGCGAAGTGACCGACGTCGCGATCGAGCCGATACGCGCGTACGTGCGCCTGCGCGAGATCGAGGCCGAGTACGTGCCACGCATCCTGGGCTGCGGGATCGTCGGCCATGAGCGCGCGCGCGCTCGTCCACGCCTCGATCGCGCCGGCGAAGTCGGAGCGCTCGTAGGCGGCGAGGCCTTCGTCGAAGCGCACCTTCGCCTGCGTGCGGGTGTCGCTCGGCGCGACGACCGGCGCCTCGGCGGCGAAGGTGCGCACCGGCGTACCGCCCAAGGCGATCGCGAGGGCGACAGAGATGGAGGAGGGGAGCGTGCGTCGCGTCATTCGAGATGGTCGTACGGTTCGTTCGCGAATCGATTGCGGATCACTGCGCACGCAGCTTCGCGGCCCACCCGTCGAGGTCGGTCAGCGTGGATTGCAGGAGTTGGGGGCTCGCGCCGATCGCCTCGATCTCCGCGGTGAGCAGCTGCCGTGCGCGTCGCAAGCGGGTGCGGATCGTGCCCTCGGGCACGCCGAGCACCTCCGCGAGCTCCGAGCCGGCGAGCTGCTCCCAGTAGAACAGCTCGAGCAGCACCTGGTGATCGATCGGCAGGCGCCGCAGCGCGTGCAGGACGAGCGCCTGCTCGCGGCGCTCGTGCATCACCACGCTCGGCGATGCGGCCGAGTCGGCGACGCTCTCGCTCGCGGGATCGACCACGCGATTCGAGCGCTTGCGCGCGAGGAAGACGAGCAGCTGGTTGCGTGCGATCGCGAAGATGTACGTGCGGAAGCTGCAGTCGCCGCGGAAGCGATCGCGGCCCTCGAAGCAGGCGAGCAGCGTGTGCTGCACGAGGTCGTCGGCCTGAGCGTCGACCTTGTTGCGGAAGAAGCGGTAGAGCGCGTCGAAGTGGCGGCCGAACAGGGCGTCGGCCGCCTCGGCATCCCCGGTGCGCCACGCCGCGAGCAGCTCGTCGTCGGTGCGTTCCATGTCAGAACGACAGTCGCATCGTCGCACCCACGCTCGATCGCGACAGGGTGGGGCTCGCCTGCAGGAGCGCGCGGTTCTTGACCAGCCCGATCGTCAGCGCGGTGATCCCTGCGGCGCCGCAGATCACGGTCAACGTCGCCGTGGCCGCGAGTCCGGCGCCCGAGCGTTTGCCGTCGTAGCCGTCGACGAGCACGCCGGTCGTCGCGCCGAAGGCGACGCCGAGCGCCAGCCCGACGCTGCCGCCGATGATCCACGCGTGCACCTCCTGACGCTGGCGCCGGATCGGCTCGGGCGCCGGCGGCACTGCGGCGCGATCGCGGCGCACCTCGGGCGGTGGCGGCGGATTCCAGCCGGGCGGCATCGGGCTCGCGTGGCGATCGGCGATGGCAGCAGCCTGATCGATCTCGACGATCGCGAGCAGCTCGTGCGCGCGATCGATGTCCGGCCGCTCTGCCCTCGTGATCGCGTGGCCCGGGCGCTCGATCCACAGGATGTAGTCCTCGAGCAGCGTGCGCGCGGTGGCGAGGTGCTTCGGATCGCGATCCGACGCGTACACCTGCAGGTGCGCCTGCGCGAGATCGAAGCCGAGCACGCGCTGCATCTCGGTGTCGTCGACGGCGAGCAAGAGCAGCCGATGCGCGCTCGTCCACGACTCCACCGCGCGCGCGTAGTCGCCGTCGCGATACGCCTCGAGCCCCTCGTCGAACGCGGCGCGGGCCACCTCGAGCGCGCGCTCTTCCTCGGCGATCGGCGCGCGCGCGTGCGCCGGCGCGGCGACGAGCACGATGGCAGCGAAGAGTGACGCGAGGCGCAGCACGGGCAGTGGGCGGTGGAGTGGCACGGGCCGGTGAGGGTGGTAAGGGCCGGCGCCCGATCGATTGCGGGGCGCCTCGACTATCCTGTCGGAGTGACGGGGCCGGCGGACAGCGCAGACGAGGACCCGGGATTTCCGGGAATCGGGCTGCCCACGCCCGTGCCGGCGCCCGCCGCCGTGCGGGGGGCCGTGCGGGCGCGGCTTCTCGCGCAGACCCTCGGTCGGCCCGCGCCGCCCGGTGAACCGACCCGGCTCGGCGGTCGCTACCGGCTCGTGCGCGAGATCGGCCGCGGAGGCATGGGCGTCGTGTGGGAGGCCGAGCTCGAGCCGCTGGGCAAGCGCGTCGCGATCAAGCTCCTGCGGCGCGCGGCGCAAGCGAATCCCGGGCCGGCGGCGCGATTCCTGCGCGAGGCGCTCGCGGTGTCCGCCGTGGGGCACGAGCACATCGTCAAGGTCGACGACTTCGGCACCGACGAGCGCGGCGAGCCGTACCTCGTGATGGAGCTGCTCGCCGGACGATCGCTCGCTGCGGAGATCGAGATGCACGGTCCGCTGCCGTGGAGTCGCGCTGCGCGGATCCTGCGGCAGCTGTGCGGTGCTCTCGAGGCCGCGCATCGCCACGGCATCGTGCATCGCGACCTCAAGCCGGCGAACGTGTTCCTCGTGCGCCGCGACGACGGCCGTGACTTCTGCAAGCTGCTCGACTTCGGGCTGTGCAAGCCGCTCGACGGATCGGTGCCCGTGGTGCTCGAGACGCACGCGGGCGCGATGCTGGGCACGCCGGCGTACATGGCCCCGGAGCAGATCGAGGGGCTTCGCGTCGACGGACGCGCCGACCTCTACGCGCTCGGGTGCGTCGCGTACGAGATGCTCACGGGGCGGCTCGCGTTCGCGGCTCGTCGCGCGGACGAGGTGTTCGACGCGCATCTGCACGGCGAGCGTCCGACGCTCGACGTCGAGGTGCCCCCCGGCGTCGCGTCGTGGATCTCCCGTGCGCTTGCGCGGGATAGAGGCCAGCGGTTCGCGGACGCGGCGGAGATGGCCGCAGCGATCCCCGGCGATCCCCTCGTCCTCCGCCGGGCCCGGTCGCCGCGTCCGGCGGTGCGCGGCCGGACGATCGCCCTCGGGGTCGCGCTCGGCACGGCGTCGCTCCTGGGTGGGGCCGCGGTGGCGCTCGTCGTGCCGGTGCGTCCGCCGACCGTGGAGCGCGAGCCGGCTGCGGCGATCCTCCCCGCGGATCCAAGGCCCGCGCCCACGCCTGCGATCGTGGAGTCGAAGGCCGTGCCGCCGGCCCCGGTGCAGTCGACGGCCGAGCCGGCCGTCGTCGCGCCCGCGGCCGTGCGGACGCCCACGCGTCCCCGTCGCGTCGCACCCGCGAAGGCTCGCGATCGCGCGGCGGAGCCCGCCCCGTCGACGTCGTCCGAGCCGCGCAAGAGCACCGCCGCCGACTCGCGCCTCGTCGACGGGATCCGCGATCCGTTCGCGAATCGCTGACGAGGTTCCGGTCGCGATCCGTGAGGACTCCCCCGAGAGGTGCTTCACGCCGCGCGGGCGCGCGTGCGATCGGTGGACGTGTATCGTGGGCGACGATGGGATGGCGTTCGCACGCGACGGGGGTCGTGCTCGCGTTCGGTGCTGCAGCATGCAGCGCCGGTGTGGGCGAGGTGTCGGGCTCGTGGGGCGGGCTCGGCTCGGCGTCGATGACGTCGGCCGCGTCCGACGACACCGGCGGTGACGAAGAGACGACGGCGAGCCCGAGCGAGAGCGGTGACGCCGACGACGACGACGGGGACGGCGACGACGGCGAGTCGACCGCACCGAGCCCCGCGGACTCCAGCGGCGGCGAGGCGTCGAGCGGCGCGACGATGCCGGGCGAGTGCGGCAACGGGATCGTCGACGGCGACGAGACCTGCGACGGGCGCGAGCTCGCCGGCTCGTGCGCGGACTACGGCTTCGAGGACGGCGTGCTCGCGTGCGACGTGGAGTGCAACCACATCACCGACGCGTGCTTCACGTGCGGCGACGGCGAGATCGGCATCGCGGAGGCGTGCGATGGCGCGGACTTCGGCGGGGCGAGCTGCGCCTCGCTCGGGTTCGGCGGCGGCGCGCTGTCGTGCAGCGCGGACTGCCAGACGATCGACGACGGCGGCTGCGTGGCGTTGCCGAGCTGTGGTGATGGCCTCTTGAACGGCGGCGAGCTGTGCGACGGCGCGCTCTTGGGCGGGGCGACGTGTCAGAGCCAGGGCTTCGATCTCGGCACGATCGCGTGCACGAACAGCTGCACGCTGGACGTGACGGCGTGCATGGACGATCTGAAGAACTGCGGGCACCAGGGGGATTTCTGCTTGTTCGACGAGAACGACCTGCAGAGCACCTGCTGTCCCGCCGGGGTGGGGGACAACGTGCTCGGGATCTGCGACATCTTCCTCTGCGTTTGAGGCGCTGAGGCGCTGAGCGCTAAGCGTTAGCGTTGAGCGTTAGCGTTGAGCGTTAGCGTTCGCGTTCGCGTTAGCGTTAGCGTTGAGCGTTAGCGTTGAGCGTTCGCGTTCGCGTTCGCGTTCGCGATTGCGTTCGCGTTCGCGTTTCACAGGTTTTGGGTCGCGCTGTTGG
>CAYXVR010000130.1:4286-8504 GCA_964468635.1 uncultured Nannocystaceae bacterium | reverse complement strand
TCGGCGGCGAGGAACTCCCACACGGCACGGATCCGCGGCACGTCGCGGATCCCTCGGTGCGTCACGAGGTACACCTCGGCCCGCAATGGGCACGGCTCGGTGTCGAGCTCGACGAGCCCGGGCAAGCTCGTGCCCCAGTCGCGCGCGAGCTCGATCGCACCACAGCCGGCGACCGCGAGCGCGACTCTCGTGGGCAGAGACGTCGCTCGCACCGCACACGGCACACCCGCGCGTTGCTCCCACGCGCCCTCGGGGAAGTGCGACTGCGCGGCGTCCCAGCCGACGAACGGGAGCGTGGCGAGTCGATGCCGTCCCTTGCCGAGCTTCGCGGCGAGCGTCGGCGCGGCGAAGATCCCGTAGCCGCCCGCGTAGATCCGCTGCGCGATCAGATCGCCGCGCGTGGGCCGAACGAAGCGCAGCGCGAGGTCGGCCTCGCGGCGCGTGAGGTCGGCGATCGCCTCGCTCACGAGCATCGTCACGCGGATCCCCGGGTGGCGTTCCTGCAGCCGCGGGATCGCGGGCGCGACGAGGTAGAAGCTCAGACCTTCGGAGATCGCGATACGGACCTCGCCCTCGATCTCCGCGTCGGTGCCGACGGCCACGCGCGCGGCCTCGAGGGCGGCCGCTTCGGCGCGCTCGGCCGCGGGCAGGAGGCGCTGGCCGATCTCGGTGAGCAGCAGGCCTTCGGGCGTGCGGTCGAAGAGCCGCTGACCGAGCGTGTCCTCGAACGCGCGCAGCCGCCGGCTCGTCGTCGACTGGTTGAGTCCCAGCCGTGCGGCGGCCCGCGTCAGGCTGCCGGTGCGGTGCGCCACGAGGAACAGCTGCAGGTCGTCCCAGCGGAGCTCGGCCATGCGTCAGAGCATGGGTACCATGCGCACATCGCGAGTGCCATCCACTGGCGCATGCCTCAAGCTGAGCCTCGATGGAGACGCAAATGGCCCCGCAGCCCGGAATCCAGGCCCGAAACCTCAGCCTTCGCCTCGAGCGCTTCGGCGGCGTGGACGGGTTCGAGCTGTTCGAGGAGGCGATGCCCCAACCCGGCCCCGGCCAGGTCCGCGTCCGCACGCTCGCGGCGTCGGTGCAGTTCACCGACGTGATCCTGCGTCGCGGCGAGTACCCCGACCTGAAGGCGAAGCCACCGCTCACGCTCGGCTACGACATCGTCGGCGAGGTCGAGGCGATTGGTCCCGGCGTCGACGGGATCGCGCTCGGCGATCGCGTCGCCGACCTCACGATGATCGGCAGCTACACGAAGCATCGCTTGCTCGAGGCGGCGAACGTCGTGCCCGTGCCGCGCGACGTCGACCCGGCGCAGGCGGCCGCGCTCGTGCTCGGGTGGATGACCGCGTACCAGCTGCTGCATCGACACGCGAACGTGCAGCGCGGACAGACCGTGCTCGTGCAGGGCGCAGCCGGATCGGTCGGGCAGGCGCTGCTCGAGCTCGGCGCGAAGGCAGGGCTGAAGGTCTACGGAACGTGCCGCGCGGAGCATGCCGACCTCGTCGAGTCGCTCGGTGCGATCCCGATCGACTATCGTCGCGAGAAGATCGGCGACGTAGTGCTCGAAGGCTTCGACGTCGTGTTCGACGGCATCGCGGAGAACGGCTTCCGCACCTCGTGGCGCGCGGTGAAACGCGGCGGATTCCTCTCCGCGTACGGGTTGTCGGCCGCGATCAAGGCGGGCTTCGGTCTGCTGCGCACCGGACTGTGGTTCATCCGACCGTTCATCTGGAACGTGCTGCCCAACGGCAAGCGTGCGGGCTTCTACTCGATCACGTCGATGCGCAAGCATCACCCCGCGTGGTTTCGCGAGGACCTCTCGCGGCTCTTCGCGATGCTCGCCGAGGGCGAGATCGCGCCTCGCATCGAAGCGCGGATCCGCCTACAGGACATCCCTTCCGCACACGAGCAGCTCGAGGCGGGCGGCCTGACGGGAAAGCTCGTTTTGGTGCCGTAGCTCACCGTTCATCGCGGCGTGCCGTACGCAGTGTTGCGTCCAGCCAACATCGACGGTGGATGCCTGCAACACTCCTGGACCAAGCAACGTCTAGGCTCGCAGAGTAAGCCGTAGAAACGGCTGATCGGCACCGACCATGGTACAGGATCTGCACAAGACGCCCTCCGGCATGAGACTGCGACCCCTCCTCGCCCTCGCCTTGCTCGGATCCGGTGCGTTCGTCGCCCCGGCCATCGCCGCGATCGTTCCCTGGACCAAGGTGCCGGCCGCCCAGCTCGCGCCCAAGGGCTACGAGCACCAGCAGGTCCTGCAGATCCATCAGGACTTCCATCCGAACGACGACTACGAGATCGCGCTCGATGCTTGGGTCGCCGAGTCGCAGCCCAACGCGATCGCGGGCGTGCGCATGTGGTGGCTCGATACGGCCACGAGCAACGAGCGCTCACCGTTCGGCAAGGGCGTCCGCAAGCACATCGGCATCGCGTACGACGAACAGGACGACGGCGACTGGCAGGTGAAGATCACCCAGGGTCGCAAGGAGTACATGTTCGAGGTCGAGATGAACGAGCGCGGCAAGATCCAGGCGTACGCCGACGTGGTCTCGGGCGGCGCGACGGTCGAGCACTGCCGCGTCGACGACAGCCGGCTCGTCGCGCGCAAGGTGCTCGGCATCCCCGCCGGCCTCAAGGGCCTCGACGTGTCCTGCGTCGACGACAACGGCAAGAAGCACAAGGGCTACGTCGTCCGCAAGGACAAGTAGCTTCCGCCGCATCGCTGCAGCCTGCCCCTGCGCCCGCGTGGCTTCCCACGCGGGCGTTGCTCGTTCTAAGGTCCGCGCGTGAGCAAGTTGTCGGTGCGGTTCGAGAACGGCGTCGGGGTGATCGAGCTCGACGACGGCAAGGTCAACGCGATGCAGCGCGAGTTCCTCGAGGAGCTCGGGGGCGCGCTCGATCGCGTCGTCGCCGAGAAGGCGCGCGCGGTCGTGATCGCCGGGCGGCCGGGCTGCTATTCGGGCGGGCTCGACCTCAAGACGCTGCCCACGCTCGACAAGCACGAGCTGCGCGCCGTGCTGGCGCTGTTCGGCGAGACGATGCTGCGGCTGTACCTGTTCGAGCGTCCGGTGGTGGCCGCGATCACCGGCCACGCCATCGCGGGCGGGTGCGTGCTCGCGATGACGGCCGATCGACGCCTGATGGCGGAGGGGCCGTACCGCATCGGGCTCAACGAGGTGCCGATCGGGATCGAGCTGCCCGCGTTCGTGGTGGAGCTCGCGCGCAACACCTTGCCCAAGCACAGGCTCGAGCGCGCGGTGGTGAGCGGGACGATGAGCGAGGGTGCGGATGCGCTGCACGACGGCTGGGTCGAGGCGCAGCTGCCCGCGGACACATTGCTGCCCCGCGCGATCGAGCTCGCGGCGACGCTCGGCCGCTTCTCGCCCGTCGCCTACGCGCGTGCGAAACGACTCGTGCGCACGCCCGCGGTCGAGCGCGGCCGCGTGACGCTCGAGGCGGAGCTCGACGGTTTCATGAACGCATTCGGTCGGCGATGACGCGTGCTCACGACTCCGCGAACATGACCGCGATCCGATCGTTGAGCGGATCCGCGACCGCGATGTCCCACGCTCCGTTTTCATCGAAGTCCGCCGCGACGACGCCGAACGGCTCGGCAGGAGCCGTCAGCGCGTACGATTCGCCCGGGCCGAGCTGACCCGTTCCGTCGTTGAGGAACACCTGCACGGTGCCGCCTTCGAGCGTGGTGAGCACGACGTCGAAGTCGGAGTCCGCATCGAAGTCGCCGAAGTCGAGCGCGCCCGCGCCTTCGGTGAGCAGGAGCTGCGAGGACACCCACCCGAAGCCGTCGAACGCGGCGACCTGCAGGTTGCCGAGCACGGGCTCGGCGGGGAAGCGGTTGCCGACGAGGATCTCCGGGATGCCGTCGCCGCTGAGGTCCATCGTGCGCACGGCGATCGGGTACTCGCCGCCGCCGGGGAATCGTGCGCTCTCGCTGAACCCGCCGAGGCCGTCGCCGTGGAGGATCGCGACCTCGTTGGTGACGTCGATACCGGCGACGAGGTCGACGATCGCATCGCCGTCGACGTCGGCCGCGGTGAGCCCGAGCGCGTCGCCGCCCACGAGCGTGACGGTGCCCGACGCCACGAGCCCGCCGCGACCACCGAGCAGGATGCTGATCCGCGCCATGTCGTCGTCGTGGGCAACGGCGAGATCGGAGAGGCCGTCGGCGTTGAAGTCGGCGACGGCGAG
>CAYXVR010000130.1:1357-4276 GCA_964468635.1 uncultured Nannocystaceae bacterium | reverse complement strand
CCCGGTGCCGTCGTTGACAAGCAGGCTCAGCGATCCGTCGCCAACGTTCGCGATGACGAGATCCGGGAGCGTCCACGCGTCGAACGATCCGACTGCGGCGACCCTCGGCCCCGGACCCACGTCGTAGAATTGATCGTAGACGAGGTTGCCCGCGCCGTCGCCGAAGAGCACGTACACCGCGCCCTGGTTCTGCGCGACGACGGCGAGATCGAGGTGCGTGTCGCCGTCGAAGCTGGTCGACGCGACCCACGATGCGCCCGGGATGCCGTCGGTGTAGAGCAGCTCGTAGAAGCACAACTCGCCCGGCTCGACCACGCCGTTGAGGCAGCCCGGTGGCGGCGAGCCGCTCGACTCGACCTTCCCGCCGCCGCTCGTGCTCTCGCCGACGTCCTCCTCGTCGTCGTCGCGGGTGGTCGACGACTCTCCGTCCGAACCCTGCGAGCCGAGGCTCCCCGGCGTCGGCACGCCGGCTCCGCCCCCGGCGCCGCTGCTGCACGCCACGAGGATCGACCCGAGCACGACGCTGAACCCGACCCGCACGACGTCCCGGGGCGAGAGGATAGCAAGGTACAATCCGCGGATGGACAGCGACGAGCGCGTGGCCGTCGAGCAAACGATCCGAACCGCGTGCGAGCAGCAGCAATGGGCCGAAGCGGCCACGGGAGCGCTGCGCGTGTATGGCCCCGAGCTCATGGGTTATTTGGCTGCCATCACGCGCAAGGAAGAGGACGCGGCCGACGCGTTCGCGATGTTCTGTGAGGATCTGTGGCGCGGCTTGCCCGGGTTTCGCTGGCAGTCGAGCCTGCGCACGTGGTCGTACCGGCTCGCGCGCAATGCCGCATTTCGCCTCCATCGGTCGGGCAAGCGGCGGCGGGCGGAGGTCGAGCTGCCGCGGTCGTCGCACTTCGGCGCGCTGGCGGTGGAGATGCGCACGAGCGTGATGCTGCAGCTGCGGGCGCGCGCGGTCGATCGCGTTCGCGAGCTCCGCGATCAGCTCGAGCCGGACGATCGCACGTTGCTGGTGCTGCGAGTCGATCGCGAGCTGCCTTGGTCCGACATCGCGCGGATCCTCTCCGACGGCGACGACGAGCCCAGCGCCGAAGAGATCACGCGCGCGAGTGCGGCGCTGCGCAAGCGCTTCGAGCGGATCAAGGCTCGGCTGCACGAGCTCGCGGCCGACCTGCGGTGAGCCAGCGCGCGATCGATGTGTCGTCGGGCCGCAGCTGCTGCGCCTCGCGGGCGAGGTCGAGGGCGCGCGCGTCGTCGGTGCCTGCGAGCGCGCGGGCGAGCGCGAACGCGACGAGACCGCGGTCGCGCGGGTTGACGAGCCCGGGCTGCCACCGCTCCCACGCGGCCTCGAGCGGCTCGACGGCGGCATCCGGACGTCCGAGCGCGAGCAGAGCCTGCCCGATGCCGAGCGACGTCCACCCGAAGTCGACGTGATCGGGCGCGAGCACGCGTTCCTGCAGCGCGCGAGCCGTCTCGAACATGCGCAGCGCGTCCTCGTTCTCCTGCAGATCGAGGAGAAGGAAGCCGAGGTTGAAGCGCAGCATCGCCGCGAGCGCGGGATCTCGATCGCCGTGGCGCGCGGACAGGTCGATGCCGCGCTCGAAGGTCGCCCGTGAGCGGTCGTAGTCACCGACCTCGATGAGCTCGAGGGCGACGTTGTTGATCGACGCCACGAGATCGGGGTGATCCGATCCCATCACGCGCTCACGCGTGGCGAGGCCGCGCTCGTAGGCGGCGAGGGATTCGTGAGGCCGCCGGAGCCCAGCGAGCGCGTCGCCGCTGAGCTCGTCGACTTGAACCGAGAGCTCCCATGGCGTGCGCTCGAGCGCGCCACTGTTGCGCAGCGCGTCGAGTCGCGCGAGCGCCCGCGCCGGATCACCCTCGCGCGAATCGAGGAGCGCGAGCCCTGTCGTCGGCGCGGCCACGCGCGGATGTCCGGACCCCACCGAGGCCTCCACGACGGCGACGCTGCGTTCGAACGTCGCGCGGGCCTCTCGGGGTCGACCCGCGAGATCGAGGGCCCATCCGACAGTGCCCAGCAGCTCCGCCAGCTTCGGATGCTCGGCGCCGAGCGTCTGCTCGTACTGTTGCAGCGCCCTTCGGTAGAGGTCCACGGCGTCGTCGTAGTGGCCCCGGCTCTGCGCGACCTGAGCGAGCCGCTCGAGCACGGCCGCGTGGCGAAGCGGTCGATCCGGGGTGCGGGCCGCCTCCGCACTGGCCGACTCCAACAGGGACTCGGCCGTGTCGACGTCGCCGAGCGCGATCGAGAGATCGGCGAGCGCGACCTGGATCTCGAAGCTGCCGTCGACGTCGTCGGGCCGGCGTCGCGCGAGGGCCTGCGCATGCTCGGCCCACCATCGCGCATCGTCGAAGCGACCGACGTCGATGAGCACCTTGGGCATGCGGGCTGCCGTCGTGAACGCGAGCCGCTCTTGATCGGCCGTGGTGGCGGCGAAGTACGCGGCGCTCATGTCTTCGACCGCGAGCTCGCGACGGCCGAACTGCGTGTGGCGCAGCGAGCGTTGCAGGAGCGCTTCGGCGACCAGCGCGTCGTCGCCGAGATCGCGCGCGGCCTCGACGATGCGGTCGAGCTCCGCATCGTCGACGGTGTCGTCGAACGCGGCGAGGCGTGCCGAGATGCGCGCGAGGTCGGCCCGGAGCGCACGCGCCCGTTCGGGTCGCTCGACGGGGGGTGCGGCCGCGGACTGCAGACAGCTGCGCGGCGTGGGCAGCTGCTCCGCGCGCAGCAGGGCTTCGGGCAGCGCGTCGGCGAGGTCGAGCACGGCCTCGAGCTCCACGAGGCCGCGGTCGAGGCACGGACGGGAACCGGCGGAGGTGTCCGCGCCGCAGCCGAGCGTCGCCACCTCGCGCCATTCGGAGGCGAACGCGTCGAGGCGCGACTCGAGGCGT
>CAYXVR010000130.1:0-1347 GCA_964468635.1 uncultured Nannocystaceae bacterium | reverse complement strand
CTCGGCGGCGCGCGTGTCGGCGGCCGCGCGTGCGCGCAGATCCTCGCGGCGTTCGTCGTTCCACGTGGCGTGCAGGCGCGCGGCGAGGTCCTCGCACGGAGCCGGCGCGTCGCGCTCGGCGAGCGCGACGACAGCCACGAGCGCGGACGTGCCGACGAGTGCGACCCCGATCCGATGCGTTCGCCGACGCCGCTGCAGCGCGCGCAACAACGCCTCCATGTCGCGATGCCGGCGATCCGGATCGCGATCCATGCCGCGCTCGAGCACGCGGCGCAGCCAGCTCGGCGCGCGGTCGGATCGCGCGGGTGCTCGCGGCTCGCCGCCCATCGCCGCGCCGTGACGCTCGGGGAGGAACGGGTGCTCGCCGTAGACGGCCTCCCACAGCGAGACGCAGAACGCGAATTGATCGGCCGCGGCGTCGAGCGGACGTCCGCGCAGGCGCTCGGGAGCGATGTAGGCCGGGGTGCCCCCGATCGAGTGCGACGGATCGGTCGACTCGACGAAGTCGGCGGCGAGGCCGAAGTCGGACACGCGCGCGCGGCCGTCGGATCCGACGAGCACGTTGTCGAGCTTGAAGTCGCCGTGGGCGATGCCGGCCGCGTGGGCGGCCGCGAGTCCACGACCTGCGTCGACGAAGAGCGCCACGATGGTCGACAAGCTGCGCGGCGATTCGGCGAGCCAGCGGCGCGCGCTGCCACCGTCGACGAGCTCCATCGCGAGGTACGTGGCACCGCCGACGAAGCCGGTGTCGAGCACGGCGACCACGTTCGGATGGACGAGCCGCGCCAGCGTCCTCGCCTCGCGGCGCAGGCGTTCGAGCTCTCGCGTCGACAGCGTGGGGAGCTTGATCGCGACGGTGCGTTGCAATCGAACGTCGGTCGCGCGGTAGACGATCCCCATGCCGCCCTGGCCGAGCACGCCCTCGATGCGGTACTTGCCGTCGACCAACACGCCGTCCGCGAGGCGAACGTGGACGTCCTCGACGTCGGGAGCGGCCGCGACCCTCCGTAACAGCGAGTCGACCTGGGTATCGGGAGCGTGCGGGTCGGTAGTCCGCATCGCGGGGGCTCATCTTGCCCGAAAAAAAGGCGCCCGACGGGGCCGTGGATCGCTACAGCCTCCGTCGGGCGCCGGACCGAGCCGAGGGCTCGACGTCGTGGGTCGCCGCTAGGCTCGCCGGACGTCGAGCGCCGGTCGAGCGTGCATGCGCACGCGTTTCGGCAACGCCTCAGTCCTTGTCGTGGTCCTTCCCGTCGTCGTCCTTGTCGTCGTCGTCGTCGTCGTCCTTGCCGCCGTCGTCGTCCTTGCCGCCGTCGGCGTGGTCGTCGTCCTTGCCGTCGTCGTCCT
>CAYXVR010000129.1:0-8733 GCA_964468635.1 uncultured Nannocystaceae bacterium | reverse complement strand
CTCGCGCCCCTCCCGGGCGAATTGTTCCACTCACCCCTCCGGGGCGAATTGTTCCACTCACCCCTCCGGGGCGAAATTGGGCGAGCCCGTGCCGCATCCTCGAAGGACGCGCGCACGGGCTCGAAAAGGATCACGCTCGAGGCGCTACTCCGGCACGCACATGGACGCGACGACCGTGCCGTCGAGGTCCACCGTCGGAGCCTCGCAGACCTCGCCCATCCCGCAGCCCTCGCCGCTGACGTTGTCGCACGGCCCGCAGATGCCGAACTGCGCGATGCCCATGATGTCGGCCTCGGCGCAGAAGTTCATGCACGCCTGGGCACCGTCGCCCTCGATGTCGCAGAACTCGCCGTCGGGCACGGAACCCGGCTCGACGCACGTCTTCTGGCCCGAGATGTCGGCGATCGAAACCGAGATGTTGCAGACCAGCCCCATATCGCAATCGGCCGTCGCTGCACTCTCGCTGCACGTCGAGGCGCTGAGCACCCCCGGCACGTCGATGATGAGCGCGCACGTATGCTCGGGATCCATGCACGCCTCGTCGCTCATGCAGCCCTCGCCGAGGCCGCCCATCGTGCACTCGGCCCCCGTCGGCGGGGTGGCGAGCGGGTTGGGCAGACCGCAACCCCACTCGCAGTCCTCGTCGGTGAGGCACGAGCTGCAGATGCCGCCGAGAATGCCGGCGAGGAAGCACATCCCCGACTCGCACTCCTCGTTCGACATGCACTGCTCGCCGTTGGGCAGCGGGTCGACACCCGTCGTCGGCGACGTCTCGGTGACCGAGGTCGTCGGCTCCGTCGTCGTGGTCGTCATGTCGGTGGTCGACGGCGTCGACGTGTTCGAAGCGCTCGTCGACGACATCGTGCTCGGCGCCGTCTCGCTCACGCCGCTGGTCGGGCTGGTATCGGTCTCGCCGCCCCCCGTCGTGCCTTCGGCACCACCATCACCGCTGTCGTCCGCAGGACAACCGGTCAGTCCAAGCACCGTCGCCGCGGCGACACCAAAAAGGAATCGAAGATCGACTTTCACCTTAGTCTCCTCTGGGATTGGGGAAGCCCCGGTCCAGGCGCGCCCATGGTGGCCGAATGCGTCGTCGTCCGTCCAGATTGTTTTTGGTCTAGAGTGCAAATGCTGCACGCGCGTGGTGCGTCAGCGCACGAGCACCACGGCGTCGTCGCCGTCGAGCCTCAATTCGTACCGTTGCAGCGCCAGGCCGATACAGGGCCCATCGTCGCAAACACCGTCCACAGGGCGGAAGCACGCCCCGTGCGTGAGGCAGTAGATCCGCTCGCGCTTGGCCGACCAAAAACGCCCCGATCCCATGTCGAGGTCGTACCCGACGTGCGCGCAGCGGTTGCGATACGCGAACAGCCCGCGCGCTTCGTCGTTGTCGACCCGGATCACGAACCCGTGGATCGTCTCGTCGTCGCCGTCGCAGCTCCACGCCCGCGCCTCGCCGTGCCGCAGCGAGGCCACGTCGGGCACGCGCACTTCCTTCACGCGCGTCGACCCGCCGTGTACCGGCGCGACAGATCCTTCGCGAGGTTCTTCTGGTGGGCCTCGAGCGTGCCGCCGCCGATCTCGAGCAGCTTGGCGTCGCGCCACAACCGCTCGACCGGGAACTCGCGGCAGTACCCCGCACCGCCCATCACCTGCATCGCGTAGTCGGCCACGCGCTTGCCGACCGGCGCCGCGAACAGCTTGGCCGCATCGGATCCGATCCGGTTGTGCACGTCCGGCCCGATGTCGCGCGCGACGTTGTACACGAGGCACTTCGCCGCCTCGGCCTGCGCGTAACCGTCGGCGAGGTAGCGCTGGATCTGTCCGAAGCTCGCGATCGGCTGACCGAACGCTTTTCGCTCGTTGGCGTACTCGACCATGATGTCGACGCAGCGATCGGCGATGCCGACGCTCATCGCGGCCAGCGTGACGCGCTCGATCTCGAGGTTGCGCATCATGTGCAGCATGCCCTCGCCCTCGGCCCCGAGCAGGTTGCCCGCAGGCACACGGCAATCCTCGAACACGAGCTCCGCCATCGTGGAGCCGCGCATCCCGAGCTTGTCGATGTGCTGCGAGGTGGAGAACCCCGGACAGTCGCGATCGACCACGAACGCACTCACGCGCCCGCGCGTCTTGGCGTACACGAGGAAGCAGAAGCCCTCGCACGCGTTGGTGATGTACGTCTTGCTCCCGCGCAGCACGTAGTGATCGCCGTCGCGCTCGGCGGTGGTCGTCATGCCGAGCACGTCGGTGCCGGCGCCCGGCTCGGTCATGCCCATGCCCGCGATCCACTCGCCCGAGAGCACGCGCGGCAAGTACCGCTGCCGCTGGTCCTCGTTGCTGCAGTGGAAGAAGTTGTTCACGAACAACATCGAGTGCGCGAGATAGGCGAGCGTGAAACCCGGATCGTGGCGGCTGAGCTCGTGGTGCACGATCACGGCCGCCACGGTGTCCATCCCTGCACCGCCGGCAGCTTCGGGGATCGTGATCCCGAGCAACCCGAGCTCGCCGAGCTTGCGAAACAACGCGACGTTGAGCACGCCCTTGGCGTCGTGCTCGGCCGCCTGCGGCTCGACCTCGCGCCGGGCGAACTCCGCGACCATCTCGCGGAGCATGCGGTGCTCCGGGGTGGGGTCGAACAGCGCGTCTGCATCGGGCCGCGTCATCAGGGCAGAGCTTGCCAAAAAAACGCAGGAAAACGTAGGCTGGAGCCACGGCGGCTGCAACGCTTCGTGTCATTGCACGACACCGATCGCAGCAGCGGCATACTGCCCCGGCGGCGAGCAGCGCGACAAGATTGGCGGCAAGGTACGTGCACTGTCGCGCGTCCGCCGGAAAGCCATGCTTCGCCATCGATCCCTCGCCGGTTCCGCCCTCGTCGTCATCGCGCTCTCTTGCCACAGCAGCTCCCGCACGCCCGCAGGCGATGACGGGGCGCCCGGGCAGGACACCGCGAGCATCCCTTTCACGGGCGAGACGCTCGTGTTCCCGCCCGCGGCCACGCGACGCGAGCGGCGTTCGCTGCCGCCGAGCCTCGCTGCCGTCGACGACGCCGCGACGAAGCCGATCGCGGTGCAGTCGCCCGAGCTCGATGCCGCGGGGCGGTTCGAGCTCGCGGGCCAGACGATCCACGTCCGGTTCACCCGGCCGGTGAAGCGCGGCAAGGACGAAGCGCCGCCCGTCCGGATCACCCCCGAGGTCCCGGGGAAGGCGACGTGGCAGAGCGACTGGTCGATCGCGTTCACGGCGGAGAAGCCCTTCGATCCGGAGAAGGACTACGCGATCGAGGTCGGGCCGGTGACCGACGCGGAAGGCCACGCGCTGCCGTCGTGGAAGGCCACGTTCCGCGCCGATCCGCAATTGTGGATCGCGGGCAAGCTCGTGTCGTACCTCCCCGAGATCGGCAAGCCGCGCGTGGTCGCGCTGCGGCCGATCGATGGTTCCAAGGTCGGCACGCGCCCCGAGCTCGAGGTGCTGTTCGATCAGCCGGTCACCGCGTCGGCCGCGGCACCGCTCGTCGAGCTGCTCGACGAGAACGTCCCCGTGACGGTCCGGCGCGCGCGCGGCAAGACGTTCGACGGCGCCGCCGTCGATCCGGGCTACGTCGTCGTGGCGACCCCCAAGCGGCCGCTGCGGACCGGCGTCGGCTACACGCTGCTGGTTCGCGATCACGACGGCAAGCCCGAGGAGGCCGAGCAGATCGGACTGCAGGTAGCCGATCCGCTGCGCTTCACCGAGGCGAACTGTGGCTGGCGCACGGAGGGCTGCGCGTGGTCGAAGGGGACGCTCGAGATCGACGGCAAGGACTTCACCCTCGCCTTCAACAACACGATCGCAGACGGCAGCGAGGCGATCGAGAGCGCGCTGCAGGTCTCGCCGCCGGTGAAGAACCTCTCGGTGTGGGTCGATCGCTGGGCAGGCGACGGCCGGGTCGCGGTGTCGGGCGCGTTCGAGCCGTCGACCACGTACACGGTGCGCCTGCCGGGTGCGCGCGACGTGTTCGGTTCGTCGTTGCGCAAGCCGGTCGAGATCACGGTGAAGACCACCGCGATGCCGGCCAGCGTCGCGATGGCCGAGGGCGTGCAATTCCTCGACGTCGAGCGCAGCCGAGCGTTCGTCGTGCACTCGCGCAACGTCGACGAAGCCAAACTGCGGTTCTGGGAGGTCGAGGGCACGGCGGAGGCGTGGCGCGAGGCGAACCGGCGGGTCGCCAACCGCGAGATCCCGGCAGACGATCCCGACGTCGAGGTGGACGTCGACGCGAAGGAGCAGCGCGACGCGCAGGTCGAGACGAAGATCGATCTGCTCGCGCACCTGCAGGCCGGCAAGACGTACGTCGCCGCGCTGGAGCTCGATGACTCCGGCGTCGCGTTCTCGGCCCCGCGCCCCGCGTATCCGAGCTGGAGCTGGGCCAGCAAGCCACCGATCGCGCTCGTGACGGTCAACGACGAGAAGGCGATCGCACTGCACGCTCGCACGGGCTTCGCGGAGGCGCTCGTGCACGCGAGCCGCCTCGGGCCGGGGGATCCGCTCGCGGGCGCGAAGATCTTCCTCGACGGCAAGCAGCTGAAGGGAGCCGTCACCGATGCGTCCGGCTTCGCTCGCTTCCCGCTGCCGGAGAGCGACGCCAGCGGCAAGGTCCTGAAGGTCGTGCACGAGGGCCGCTCGGCGATGCTCGTGCTCGGCGAGAGCATGCAGACGCAGCAGGATCTCGTCCCCGAGCTCGGTCACGGCGCCAGCGGTGCGCTCGATCGAGTGCGCGGCCTCGTGATCAGCGATCGCGGCGTGTACCGGCCCGGATCGACGATGCACTTCAAGGCGATGCTGCGCACGCCGAAGGGCGCCGATCTCGTACCGATCGTGTTCGCGCCGGTGCACTTCTCCGTCGTCGATCCCACGGGGAAGGTCGCCTACGAGGAGAACGGGCTCACCAACGACATGGGCAGCTTCGCCACGTCGTGGAAGACGGACAAAGGCGCCGAGATCGGCCGGTACCGCGCCGTGATCGAGCCGCTGTTCACCACGGGCGCGCTGGCGTCCACCGGCGTGCAGGTGGCGGAGTTCGAGCCACCGCGCTTCAAGGTCGACGTCGTGGCGAAGGCGGACGCGGAGAAGCTCGCCGCCACGGTGGAGGGCCGGTACCTGTTCGGCGCCGCGATGGACGGCGCGATCGTGAGCTGGACGCTGCGGCGCGAGGCCGCCGCGCTGCCGTCGGGAGCACTCGCCGCTCGCGGCCTCGTGTTCCGATCGCCCGACCTCGAGGACCCCGAGTGGACGCGCACCGGGACCGGCACGCTCGATCCCCATGGCAAGCTGAGCGTCGATCCGGCCCTCGAGGTCGCCGCGGATCTGGGGCCGCAGCGGTTCACGCTCGAGGCCGAAGTGACCGACAGCTCGCATCGCGCGATCGCGGGCCGCGACAGCGTGGTGCTGCACACCGCCCCGCACTATGCGGGCGTGCGGCTCGTCGATCGTTGGCCCGATCCGGGCGTGGAGCTGCCCGTCGAGCTCGGCGTCGTCGATCAGAACGGCGACACCGTGGCGGGCCAGGAGATCGAGGCCTCGCTCGTGCGTCTGCAGTGGAAGCGGACGCGCCGGCCCGGTCCGGGGGGAGCGGTGCGCGTCGACTGGCACGAAGTGGCGACGAAGGTCGGTTCGTGCAAGGCGGTCAGCGACGTGACCGTCGTCGGGTGCAAGCTCGTCCCCCGCAAGGGCGGCACGTACGAGGTGCGCACGCGCGTGGCGGGCAAGGCCGGCGGCGCGGTGCGGCTGTGGGTGTGGGGCGACGGGTGGGACGACTCCGAGCCCACGCAGGGCCATCGGCTCGAGGTGCTCTCGGACAAGAAGAGCTACGCGCCGGGCGAGACGGCGAAGCTCATGGTGCGCAATCCGTTCGACGAGGCGACCGCGATCTTCACCGTCGAGCAGGGCACGATGTTGCACACCGAGACGCGCACGCTGAAGGCCGGCGCGCACGAGCTCTCGTTCGCGCCGCAAGCCGAGCACGCACCGCGCGTGCACGCGACGGTGACGCTGCTGCCGCTGCATGCGAAGGGCGAAGCGGTGGCGGACTGGCGCTTCGGGGCCACCGCGCTGCCGGTGGCGCTCGAAGGCGCGCGGCTGGACGTGAAGGTCGCGTCCGACGAGCCGTTCTACGAGCCGGGGCAGAAGGCGACGATCACCGTCGACGTGACGCGCGGCGGGAAGGCGGTGAAGAACGCCGAGGTCGCGCTCGCCGTCGTCGACGAGGGCGTGCTGCGGTTGACCAACTTCCGCGTCGCCGATCCGGTGACCGAGCTGCGGCCGGGCGCGGCGTTGAAGTTCGCGATCCACGACACGCGGCGCAGCCTGGCCGAGATGCTCGAGCGCAGCCGAGTGGCGGGCGACGGTGCGGAGGACGAGTCGAGCGCGAGCCTCGTGTCCACGCGCAAGAACTTCGTGCAGACCGCGCTGTGGAAGCCCGACCTGCGCACCGATGCGAACGGCAAGGCCTCGGTGCAGCTCGAGCTGCCCGACAACCTCACCGAGTTCCGCATGATGGCGGTCGTGCTCGACGCCAAGGGGCGCGGTGGCAACGTCGAGAAGGGGTTCGAGGTCCGCAAGCCGCTGATGATCGTACCGGCGGTGCCGCGCTTCGCCCTCCTCGGCGATCGCTACGAGGCCGCGGTGATGGTGCACAACGGCCAGGAGACGCCGGTCTCGGCCACGGTCCGCCTGGGCAAGCGCGAGCAGACGGTGGAGCTCGCGGCGCGCGGCCATGCCCGCGTCGCGTTCCCGATCGAGCCGAGTGCGCCCGGAAAGCAGAAGCTCGTGTTCTCCGTGACCGACGCTGAGGGCACGGTGCGCGACAAGGTCGAGGCGGTGGTGCCGGTGCAGGCGCCCGGGATCGACGAGCGCCCGCGGCTCGCCGGCGCCTTCGACAAGGTGCAGGAGATCATGCTCGAAGTGCCCGCAGGCGTGTCGGCGGATCTCGATCGCGACGCGGCGGTGGTCGTGATGATCGGCCATCGCATGTGGCCCGAGCTCGGAGCGCGGCTCGAGTACCTCGTCGACTACCCGCACGGCTGCGTCGAGCAGACGACGTCGAGCACGCTGCCGCTGCTCGCGGCACGCGACATCCTCCCGCGACTCGGGTTCCTGCGGTACGGCAAGGAGCAGATCGACACGATGGCCGCGGCCGGGATCGAGCGCCTCGCATCGATGAAGACGGGCAGCGGCGGGCTCGCGTACTGGCCCGGTGGGTGGGAGCCCAACGTGTACGGCACGGCGTATGCGATGCGGGCCGTCGCGTTGGCGAAGTCGATCGGGATCGAGCAGCCCGGCCTGCTCGAGGGCATGACGACCTTCCTGCAAGGCACGCTCGCCGACGATGCGGGGCGGGAGCCCGAGGTGCGCGCCTCCGTGGCGCTCGCGCTCGCCGAAGCAGGCGCGCTGCCCGAGTCGAGCGCCGACATGCTGATGGACACTGCGCCGCAGCAGGGCGTGTTCGGCCTCGCCAACCTCGCGCTCGCGCTGTCGACGTTGCCGGGGCAGGAAGCGCGCGTGACGGACCTGCTGCAGCGGATCGAGGCGAGCTTCGACGAGCAGGGC
Organism: uncultured Nannocystaceae bacterium; assembly: GCA_964468635.1. Classification (GTDB taxonomy): domain Bacteria; phylum Myxococcota_A; class Polyangia; order Nannocystales; family Nannocystaceae; genus Xiheibacterium. Next base: position 1,143 of record CAYXVR010000129.1, on the reverse strand, counting down.
ACGCTCGTGGCCGCGCAGCCCTCGGGCGAGTTCTACTATTATGGATCGTCGACGCGGACCAAGGCCCAGGCTGCGCTCGCCCTCATCCGGCTGCGCCCCGAGTCGAAGCTCGTGCCGCTGCTCGTGGACGATCTGGTGAGCGCGACCGAGGGGTACACCACGCAGGCCACCGCGTTCGGGCTGCTCGCGCTGCGCGAGCACATCGTGGGGCTCGACGCCGTCGAAGCGCAGCTGCATGCGCGGCTCGACGGCGTGGAGCTCGACGTCGACGCCTCGGCGCTCGGGCCCGGCGCGAGCCGCTACGTGATCCCGTACGAGAAGGTCGCGGGCCGTCGCGCGCTGCTGCGGCTCGAGTCGAGCGCCGACGTGGCGGTGTCGTACCTCGTGGAGGCGAAGTGGAGGCGACCGCTCGACGCCGAGGGCTCGCTCGCCGGCACGTCGGCGATGCGCGGTCCGGAGATGTATCGCGTGTACACCGATGCCAAGGGCGCAGAGGTGAAGCTCGACGCGATCGCGCCCGGGCAGGTGATCCGCGTGGCGTTGCTCGGGCGGCTGCCCGAGAGCATGGAGCCCGACCGGCTCGGGTATCTCGCGATGACCGATCGCATTCCGGCGGGCTTCGAGCCGATCCAGCCCGACCTGTGGACCGTGTCGCGGGCGCCCGATCTCGGCGACGCGCACCCCATGGCGGACATGCTGCGGTGGGGCTCGTCGGAAGCGAGCCACGTGGAGCTGCGCGACGATCGGGTGCACCTCTACTTCGATCGCGTGTGGGGCGAGTACGTGGCGGGGACGTATCTCATGCGTGCGACGACGCCGGGGCACTACACGGTGCCGCCGGCGATGGGCGAGCTCATGTACGAGCCCGACAGTGCCGGCTACTCGACCGCACTGGAGGTGACCGTCGCGCCATGACGCTGCGTAGGGTCATCGCGTACACGCACGCGCGCCGGCTCGCGCTCGTGCTGCTCGTGCTCGCGTCGGCGCACGTGATCGGCTCGATGCTGTGGAGCCGCTATCGCGCCGACGCGGGCGAGCCGAGTGCGCTGCTGGGGGACGACTGGTTCACCGGGCATCGCATCGTGGATCGCCACGGCAACCTGCTGCGCGAGCTGCCGACGGAGGACGACCGACGCGGGCGCA
>CAYXVR010000128.1:4640-9018 GCA_964468635.1 uncultured Nannocystaceae bacterium | reverse complement strand
GGCGGCGCGGACGGGGGAGGCGGCGGTGATGGCTCGGGCTCGGGCTCCGGCGGCGGCGGTGCGGGCTCGGGCTCGGGCTCGGGCTCGGGCTCGGGCGGCGCGGGCTCGGGAATCGCGACTTCGGTGCGGGTCGGGGTCGCGGTGCCGGTCTCCACCGCGTGAAGCAGCGTCACGAGGGCACCCGCGGCCGCGCGCGCGGACTGGCCCGGGACATCGTCGACGTCGCGATCGTAGGCGTTGCCGTCGACGAGGATCAGCGTGAGGCGCAAGCGTGGCGGATCGCGGCGCACGATCGCGTACGCGATCGGTGCGTCCGGTCGCGGTTCGTTCGGCTGCAGCAGCGGTCGGTCCTGCAAGCGCAGCGCGAGGGCTTCCCTCACGCTCTGCGCGTCGAGATCCACGATCTCGACGACGAGCGGCGTCGGGGATGCGGCCGTCGCCGTCGCGTCGGCCGCGGCCTCGGGCTGCGTGGCGTTCGCATCCAGCGGCGGGGCTGCGATCGCGATCGCGAGCACCGCGGCGGCCAGCCGATCAATCGAGGTCGTCACAGTCCCCATCGACGCAGAACTCGTCGCCGTCGCAGGCCCGACCGCACTCGCGGCAGTGGAGCGGGTCGAGCGACACGTCGGTGCAGCTGTCGCCACATTGGTTCGGGAAGGCGCCACAGCCCTCCGGGCGGCAGTCGCTGTCACCGCACGGATCGCCTCCGCACCCGCGGTTGCACTCGCCGCAATGCGACGGATCGGTCTCGAGATCGACGCATGTGCCGTCGCAGTCGACGAACCCTTCACGGCACGCGCACCCACCTGCGACGCACACCTCCCGCGCGTCGTCGCAGATGTGTTCGCACTCGAGCTCACCGGGCTCGGACGTCGTACCGTCCGTGCCGGTGCTCGTGTCCTCCGCGGGGACGCGGTACTCGATCGCACACGCCGAAGACACGAGCGTGGCGAGCAAGAACGCGCGTCTCATCCGGTTTCGCCCTCCAGGTGGCGACGCGCCTCGCGAGCGTGAGCGCCACGACCATGCGAAGCCAGATAGTCCCGCCAGCACGTCGCGCGATCCGGCTCGGCCGCGAGCCGGCACAGGCCGCCCTGCGCATCGTCGGCGTAGCGGCCCCGCGGGAATCGCTGCAGGTACTCGCGCCACACCTTTGCTTGCGCAGCCGCTCCGCCGCGCTGTCGCGCGATCGCGAACAGGTCGCCGTACGCCAGCTCTGCGCGTGCGCTGCGACCCGACCTCGCGATGATCCTGCGCAACAGCGCCTCCGCACCGTCGAGATCACCGGCCGTCCACCGCGCGTTCGCATCGGCATCGAGCTCGTCGAGCGTCGGTGCGTGGCGCTTGGGCGCCGGCTTTGCAGCGGCCGCTTCGGCCGGCGGAGGCGGCTCCGGCGTCGGCACGGGCGGCAGCTCGACACGCGGACGCTGCGGCCGTTCGTGCGGCGCCGGCTCGACCGACGTGTACGGTTGCGATGCGTCCGTGTTCTCCTGCGCGCCGGCCTCGACGAGCGGACGGTCCGCGTCGTCGCGCTCTGCCGTCTGCGGTCCGAGCTGTGCGAGCCCGACGACCGCGAGCACCACCGCCGCGGCGACGGCCAGCATCGCCGTGACCGGCCCGATTCGGCGGCGACGCGCCGGGATCGGAGCGAGCTGACGCTGGCCCACGCTGGTCTCGACTTCGTGTCGCAGCGCGGCCGCGAACGGTGCGAGCCCGTCGTCGATCCGGTCCTCGTCGAGGTCCGGCTCGACTGCGACCGCGTTGCGCAGGCCGTGCGGGATCGCGTCCTCGTCGATCGCACGCGCGCGCGCGAGGACATCCGCGAGGTCGTGCACGGGGGGATCTTCGCGGAGCTCGAGCTCGAGCTCGTCGTGCAGCGCCGCTGCGAAGTCCCCGAGGTCGACGCGATCGTTCACGACGCCTCCGCGGGTTGCAGCCAACCGAGTTCCTCGAGGCGTTCGCGGATCTTCGCCCGCGCTCGATTCGCCCGCACGCGCACGTTGCCCGGCGTCGTGCCGAGGCGCTCGGCGACCTCCTCGACCGGCAGCCCCTGCACGTCGCGCATGATGAAGGTCTCTCGCAGCGGCGCGGGCAGCTCGACGAGGATCGCCTCGAGCACGGATCGTTGGCCGCTCGAGGGCTGCGTGCGCTCTCGGTGTGGAGCAGGCGTTCGTACGCGCGGCCACGTCGATCCTCGGTCCGCCAGCGTCGTCGCACGAGATTGTGGGCGATGCCGCGGAGCCAGCCGAGGAACGACGCGCGGCCGTCGAAGCGATCGAGGGTCGTCAGCGCGATCGCGAAGGTCTCCTGCGCGATTTCCTCCGCCGCAGCAGCGTCGGACACGAGATACCGCACGTCGCGGTAGAGGCGGTCGAAGTTGCTCTGGTACAGGCGCGCCCACGTCGCCGCGTTCCCGTTTCGGGCCTGCGCGACCCACCACAGCTCGCGCGTGGTCTCGGCATCGGGCGCGGCGCCGGCCGCAACGTGTCCCGCCAGGGGTTCCGTAGGCTCGGAGACGGCACGGAGGCGGAGATCGTTGCGGCTGGTGGAGGCCATGCGTGCGCGGCTTCTCCCGCTCGGGTGCCCGATCTCGTGCGTCCGTTACAGCCCGCTCCACGCGAAAAACCTGCGCGATCGCAAGCGCTGTAACGGGGCTTCGCGAGGGGGCACGACGCCGTGAGCCGGTTGCAACGAGCCGCCTCGCCACGGAGCAAGAAGATGCGTTTCACGATTCCACTCTTCATCCTCATGTCCACTCTCACCGTCGCGGGTTGCGACCTCGCCACCGATGACTCGCAGTCCGTGCGACAGCGGCTCGGCGACGAGCTCGACGAGGCCCAGATCACGCTCGACGAGGCGATCGAGATCGCCCAGAAGGAAGCGCCCGGCGCGATCGTGCTCGAGGCGAAGCTCGACGTGCACACGAACGTCACGACCTACGACATCGAGCTGCTCGACGGTGGTGCCGAGCGCGAGATCGACGTGTCGCCGAGCGATGGGTCGATCGTGCGCGATCGGTCGCGCGCGCTCGATGCCGACGACCTCGCCGAGGCCGAAGCTGCGGCGGGCCTCGTGTCGACGTCGATCGGGTGGGTCGAGATCCTCGCGAAGGCGGAGGCAGAGGTCGGCGGCGTCGCCTTCGAGGCGGAGTCCGACGGCGACGACGGCGTGCTCGAGGTGCAGCTGTTCGTCGATGGCGTGATCTGGGAGACGGAGCACGCACCCGACGGTTCGGTGACGAAGGCGGAGAAGAGCGACGACCAACTCGACGCGACCGAGCAGGAGGACGAGGACGAGGTCGAAGACGAGGACGAGGTCGAAGACGAGGACGAGGTCGAAGACGAGGACGAGACCGAGGACGAGGACGAGAACGAGACCGAGGACGAGATCGAAGACGAGAACGAGACCGAAGACGACGCCTGATCCGGGCTCACGTTCCCGGTGGCGCGACGAAGGGCCCCGCGATCGGGGCCAGCGCTCGCGCCACCGCGAGGAGCCGCTCGTCGTACCAGCGCCGTCCGACGAGCTGCACCCCGATCGGCAGTCCACCCTCGCTGCGCCGATACGGCAATACGACGGCAGGCTGCCCGGTGACGTTCCACAGCGCGCAATGGTGGGCCGCGTGCGGGTAGTCCACCGGCGAACCGTCGACATCGATCGGTTGCCGCGGCTTGCCGTGGCGGAACGCGGTCGAGATCGCAGCGGGCAGCAGCAGCACGTCCCAGTCCTGCATGAACGCATCGGCGGCCCGGATCAATGCGTCGCGCTCCGAAAGCAGCCGCACGTAGGTGACGATCCGCGGCGTCTCGGGCTCCTGCGGCAACGGGTCGGGCGAGGTGCCGATCGCCTGCATGAGGCCCCACATCGTGCGGCATGCGGCGGGGTAGTCGAGCTCGGGCTGCCGCTGCTCGACGCGCGCGCCGAGTCGATCGAGTGCGGCGGCGAGCGCTTCGATCGCGTCACCGACCTCGCGCGACACGGGGACCGACGGCAACGTGCGCGCGAACGCGATCCGCAGCGACGCGAGCTCGGGCGTGGGCACCGTGGCGACGGGCAGCGGCGGCAGCTCGGTGTCGCGACCATCGGGTCCGGCCAGCAGCGCGAACGCGAGCTCGAGATCCGCGAGCGAGCGCGCGAGGGGGCCCACGGTGCAGATCGCCCGCCACCCGCGCGGTGCGCCCGGCACGTCGCCGAAGCAGAGGTGCCCGTGCAGCGAGATGCGGCGCTCCGAGGGCTTGAGCCCGAACAACCCGCAGAAATGCGCCGGCTGGCGCACCGAGCCGAGGGCATCGCTGCCGATGTCGAGCGGTGACATGCGAGCGGCCACCGCCGCCGCCGATCCGCCGCTGCTGCCTCCGGGCGTGCGCTCGAGGTCCCA
>CAYXVR010000128.1:1757-4588 GCA_964468635.1 uncultured Nannocystaceae bacterium | reverse complement strand
TTCGTGCGTCCGAAGATGGCGTTGTCGGTGTACGGACCGGCGAGCAGCGGGGGGACGTTGGTCTTGCCGAGCAGGATCGCACCCGCGCCGAGCAGACGCGCCGCCACGGTGCCGTGCTCCGTCGGCACGTGATCGCGCAGCGGCTCGTGACCGACCGTGGTGCGCATACCCGCAGTGGCGTGGCAGTCCTTGAGCGTGATCGGGACGCCGTGCAGCGGGCCCAGCGACTCGCCCGCGTGCAGCCTCGCGTCGGCGTGCCGCGCCTGCGCCAGCGCGCTCTCGGCGTCGCGTGTCACGACCGCGTTGAGCGCGGGATCGTGGCGTTCGATCCGCGCGAGGTGATCCTCGACCGCTTCGACGGCGGAGAACCTTCGCTCGCGGATCGCCGCCGCGAGGTCGCTCGCGCAGAGCTCGTGAGGCGCGGTCATGCGGCGAGCATAGCGTGTCCAGCTCGCGCCGCGCCTCGCTAGCCCCGTTCGAGCTCTTCGAGGCGCGCGTGGCCTCGGCGCGATCCGAGGCTCGCCGCCCGCCGGTAGAGCTCGTGCGCGCGACGTCGATCACCATGACGCAGCGCCTTGTCGCCGTCCCGCACGAGCTCACGAGCGCGGCTGCGCGCGGTCCAGGGCTCCGCCCGCTCGTCGCGGAATCCGAGCAAGGACGAACGCGAGTGCGCGACCGGAGGCGTCATCGCGGCGAGGGTCTTCGCCACCGCAGGCGGCGCTGGCCTCGAGGCCTTCCGTCGCGCGGGTACGATCCGGCGGTGCGGTGCAGGAGCCTCTTCGAGCGCCGGCGCGACGGTGAGCTCGGCGAACGAGAGCCTCGCGCTCGCGCGCTCTTGGTCGGCGGGATCATGCAGGCGTTCGGTCACGGTGGCCAGCGTCGGGCCGACGGTGTCGAACACCGGCGCCGGTGTCTCGCGTTCGAGGGCGAGAGCGCTTCCGCCGAGCGAGAGGAGCACGCCTGCCGCGATGCCTGCCGTGCCAGCGCCGAGCACCCGGATGCGACGACGCGGTCGAGCGAGCGCGGCCGAGATCCGCTCGCGCCGATCGTCGTCGACGTCGGGCGGCGGCAGCTCGCCGCCGATGCGTACGAGGCCGGTCGCGATCTGGGCCTCGCACAGCGCCGCTTCGAGCTCGCGCGCCGAGGGATAGCGGTCCGCGGGGTCGAGCGCGAGGCATCGGTGGATCACGGCAGCGATCGCAGCCGGCACACCGCTCGCCGGATCGATGCGCGCGCGATCGATCGACAGGTGGCACTCGAGCGTGGCCGTCAACGTCGCGCCGGCCGCGAACGGACGGCCGGTGAGCATCTGGAACGCGCAGCACCCGAGGGCGTACACGTCCGTGCGCGCGTCCACGGGCCGGCCTTCGATCTGCTCGGGCGCCATCGTATACGGCGTGCCGCAAACGCGCCCGGTCGACGATCCGGAGCTCGTCGCGATCCCGAAGTCCACGAGCACGAGGTGCTCGTGACCGCGACGGTGCACCACCATCATGTTCTCGGGCTTGATGTCGCGGTGCACGATCCCCTTGTCGTGCGCCTGTTGCAGGCCCTTGCACGCCATCCGCAGCAACGGAATCGCGCGCGGGAGCGGCAACGGTCCTTCTTCCAGCAGCTCGTCGAGCGGCTGCCCGTCGAGATAGGCCATCGCGTAGTAGAGGCGCCCGTCCTCGAGGCGGCCGAAGTCGAGCACGTTCACGACGTACTCGCTGTCGAGATCCGAGGTGAGTCGCGCCTCGGCGAGGAAGCGTTCGCGCACGGTCTCGTCGGGGTCGAGATCCTTGAGGACCTTGATCGCGAGCGGTCGACGGAGGTCGATGTGGTGGCCGCGATACACGATCGCAGTCGTGCCTTCACCGAGCCACGCCTCGATCTGCAAGCGCGTGCCGGGCAGGACGCGTCCGCGCGGGAGCAGATCCGCGTCGAGCGAATCGTCGGGCTGCGTCCGACGCAGGGTCGTGCGCAGCTCGTCGACGTCGGGTGCACTCGGATGCCAGAGCTGGGTCCGGGCCGGGAGCGCAGGTGTGACGAGCTCGCTCATTGCAGGACGCGACGGCCTTCCTCCGCCCCTCGGTGCAAGAAGGGCGCCCGTCGTGCCGCCTTCGTGCAGACCGAGCAAGGCCGTGCGGCCACTGTCGCGCGGGCGCTCGGGCCGGCCGCACACCGTGCGGCAGCGCCCGCGATCGACCTGCGGCGATCCTTACACGAGCTGCACGCGCCATCCGATCGACGCACGCGCGTGCACGAGAGCTGTTAGCATCGTGTTCGTGCGCGGGTGGGGGTTACGCGTCGTGCTCGTCGCCGTCGCGGCGACGGGTTGCTACGAGGGTGCCGGTGGGCGCGGCGGTGCCACGGGTGGGTCGACCGGCGACGTCGGCACATCGATGAACGAGAGCAGCGACACCGGCGACGCGCAGCCGTCGGACATCGTGCCCTCCGGTCCCACGGGTCTGCGGCTGCTCACCCCGACGCAGTACCGCAACTCGATCGTCGACGTGCTCGGCGACGTGGCCGCCGATGCGGTGGGGCAGTGGCGCTCCTCGATCGCAGCCGCGCAAGGCGGCGTGTCGCCGGCCGGCGTCGAGGAATACGAAGCGGCCGCACTCGCGGTGACGGAGCAGGTGTTCGCCGATCCGGCGCGCCGGATGGCGGTCGCCGGTTGCACCCCGCAGCTCGCCGAAGGGGACCCGTGCCTCGCAAGCGTGATCGAGACGTTGGGCCGTCGCGCCTGGCGACGTCCGCTGACGGGCGACGAGATCGCGCGCTGGCAAGGCGTGGCCATCTCGACCGCCGAGCTCCTCGACGGCGACGCGTGGGTCGGCTTGCAGCAC
>CAYXVR010000128.1:0-1747 GCA_964468635.1 uncultured Nannocystaceae bacterium | reverse complement strand
CCTGTACCGCGTCGAGCTCGGCGAGCCTCGAGGCGATCGCGTGCACCTCGACGCGTGGGAGGTCGCGTCGCGGCTGTCCTATCTGGTGTGGAACACGACGCCCGACGACGCGCTGCTCGATGCCGCGGAGCGTGGCGATCTCGACGACGCCGAGGGGCTCTCGGTCGAGGTCGACCGTCTGCTCGAGTCGCCGCGCGCACGCGTGGGCACGGTGCAGGTGTTCGTCGACATGCTCGACCTCGACGCGCTGCACTCGCTGCAGAAGGACGGCACGCTGCTGCCCGCGTTCACGCCCACCATCGGACCCGCGATGCGCGAGGAGATGGTGCGCGTGATCGAGGACACCGTGATCGATCGTCGCGACGTGCGACGCCTGTTCGACACGCGCAAGGGCTTCGTCGACGCCGAGCTCGCCGCGCTGTACGGCCTGTCGGGTTCGTTCGGCAGCGACTTCACCGAGGTCGAGCTGCCCGAAACCCGCGGCGGCCTGCTCACGCTCGCGGGCTTCCTCGCGATCAACTCGGGCGAGGCGAGCACCTCGCCGACCAAGCGCGGCCTCACCGCGCGCCGCATGCTGATGTGCACGACGATTCCGCCGCCGCCCCCCGACGTCGAGGCCGACCTGCCCGAGCCCGGTGGCGGCGAGCACCAGACCAAACGCGAGCAGCTCGAAGAGCACCGGGCCAACCCGACGTGCGCGGGCTGCCACGAGCTCACCGATCCGATCGGGCTCGCGCTCGAGCACTTCGACGCGCTCGGCGGCTATCGGGAGACCGACGAAGGCCTCGCGATCGACCCGAGCGGCAAGCTCGACGGTGAGCCGTTCGACGACGCGATCGGGCTCGGAGCCGCGCTCATCGACCACCCCACGATGTCGGACTGCACGATCCGCAACCTCTATCGCTACGCGGTGGGCCACGTCGAGCAGCCCGACGAGGAGGAGACCATCGAGGCGCTCGTCGCCGCGCTCGAGGACAGCGGTTTCGACGTGCGCGCGACGATCGAGGCGCTCGTGACCAGCGAGAGCTTCCGCGTCGGCATCGCTCCGGAGGACGCGCCATGAAAGCACTCGGACGACGAACGTTGCTGCGCGGCATGGTCGGCGCGACCGCGGTGTCGCTCGGCCTGCCCCTGCTCGAAGCCATGCTCGACGCCCATGGCACGGCGCTCGCCGGCGGCAGTGCGCTGCCGCAGCGCTTCGGCGTGTGGTTCTGGGGGAACGGCACGCACCCGGGCGCGTGGGCGCCGGCGGCTCAGGGCGCGGTGTGGGAGCCGTCGGCGCTGCTGCAGGGCATCGCGCCGGTCAAGGACTACGTCAACGTCGTCAGCGGCGGCGTGCTGCCGGTGCCGGGGCAGAACAATCCGCACGTCGAAGGTGCGGTCGGCATCCTCGCTGCCGGCAATCCTCTGCTGCACGATTCGTATACGGGGCAGGCGGACGACTGGAACTTCCTCACCGTGCCCACGCCGTCGATCGATCAGATCGCGGCCGATCACCTCGCCGGCACCACGCCGTTCCGGTCCCTCACGCTCGCGGTCACGCCCGTGCACACCTCCGATGCGGGCAGCAGCAATCACCTCGGCACGGCGGTGAGCTACATCTCTCATCCGGCGCCGTACGTGTTCAACCCGCCGATCATGGATCCGAGCGAGCTGTTCGCGATGCTGTTCGGCAACGGGATCCCGACCGGCGATCCGCCCGACGCCGCGAGCCTCGCCCGCGCAGAGGTGCTCGACGCGCTCATGA
>CAYXVR010000127.1:1751-9735 GCA_964468635.1 uncultured Nannocystaceae bacterium | reverse complement strand
AGGCGCCGTGAAGAACGGCCGCATCGATCCCGACGCACTCACCGAGAGCGACCGCAAGAAGATCGTGCAGACCGCGACGTGCGAGGTCCTCGAGGTCGGGCGTTACCCCGCGGCCGAGCTCGAGGCGATCGTCGACGTGGTGCGCAACGGCGTCGAGATCCGCGGCACGCTCACGATGGTCGGGCAGCGACGCGCGCTGCCGGTCGTCGCTGCGGAGGCGATCGGAGGCCAGCTCGTGGCCGCGCTCACGATCGAACCCTCGCGCTGGGGCATTCGTCCGTACCGCGCCATGGCCGGCGCGCTCCGTCTCAAGGATCGCGTCGACATCGAAGTCGCGGTGCAGACCGATCTCGACGTGGCGACCAAGCGGACGTTCGCGCGTCAGTAGGGCTTCCGCAGATCCGGATGCAGCTCGGGATCGCTGCGTCGGTCGGGCGGTGCGTCGCGCGTCGTCTTCGTCGGCGTCGGCTCGGCCTTGGTCGGAGGCGGATCGCGACGTTTCTTCTTCGCATGCGTGCGCGTGGACGGAGCGTCGGCCTTGGCGGCTGCGATCGGTTCGTCGGTCGGCGGCGGAGGCTCGACGACGGGCTCCGGCTCCACCTGTGCCGGCGTTTCCTCGCGCGGTGCCTCCACCGGCGCCACGACGGCGGGTGTGGGTGTGGCGGGCTCCGGCTCGATCTCCTCGGTCGCGACATCGGGCGTCGCCGCCTCCTGCGGGCCGTCGTCGAAGTGCGTGACCGCGAGGAACGCGATCGCACACGCAGCGACGATTCCGAGCCCGAACCCGAGCACGAAGAACGCCCGATACGGGCTCGCCACCGCCTGCGGCGGCGGATCCTGCCGCATCGTCGGCTCCTGCTGCTTGCTCGTCGCCTGATCGCTGCCCGTCGTGTCGCGCACCGGACTGTGCGCCGTCCGATCGGCAGGTGGAGGTGCGGGTGCCCACGCGAGGTAGCCGGTACCCGACGACGACACCACGTGGCCGCTGCCGCTGCCGAGCTTCTCCGTCGCGATCACGCGCGGCACTTCGGGCTGCTGCGGTACGTCGAGATCGGGTGGAGCGCTCCACACCGCCGGACCCGCAGTGACGTCGAGCACCGGCGCCGGCTCACCCATCGCGAACGAAGCCTGCACGGGCACGGCGCGGATGGCCGCCGCGACCTCGTTCATCGACTGGAAGCGATCCTCCGGCCGCTTCGCGAGGCACCGCATCACGATCTCCTCTGCCGCCGGCGGAATCGAAGGCACGAGCTCGCGCGGCGGCCGAGGGATCTCGTTGACGTGGCGCTCGAGCACCATGAACGGGTTGTTGCCGGTGAACGGCACCGAACCCGTGAGCGCCTGATAGGCGACCACGCCGAGCGCGTAGATGTCCGTGCGCGCGTCGATCTTGCCGCCGCGCGCCTGCTCCGGCGCCATGTAGGCCACGGTGCCGAGCAAGCCGTTGGTCATGGTGAGCCCACGCGTGATCCCGCCGCGCCCTTCCTCGACGACCTTGGCGATCCCGAAGTCGAGCACCTTGACCATCGGCTCGCCGGTGCCGCGCGGGACGAGGTAGATGTTGGCGGGCTTCACGTCGCGATGGACGATGCCCTTGTCGTGCGCGGCCGCGAGCGCGGACACGACCTGCAGCAGGATCGGCTGCGTCTGCGTCCACGTCAGCGCGCCGGCCTGCTTGATCACGCGCCGCAGATCGGAGCCCTCGAGGAACTCCATCACGAAGTACACCGGCGCCGCGTCGACCGGACCGAAGTCGATGATCTGCACGATGTTGTCGTGCTCGATCACGCTGGAAGCACGCGCTTCGCGGAGGAAGCGTTTGACGTTGCCCGGGTCCTCGCACAGCTCGTCCTTGAGGACCTTGATCGCGACGCGGTTGTGCAGACCGAGGCGACGCCCCTCGTACACGGCCGCCATCCCGCCGATGCCGAGCTTCCCCAGGACTTCGTAGCGGCCCCCGAGCACCGATCCGGTGAGGTCGTGGGCGCGCGGGATCGGGATGTCCGCTTGCATCGCGCGTGCGCGGCAATCGTAGCAGGTCGAGAACCGGGCACGGCCTGCGCGACACGACACGCGTGCAGCGCCGCCCCCGTGGGCCTGTACACTCGACGCGTCGTGCGAGTCCAGGCCATCGCATTGCTCTTGGCCGGGTGCGAGATCAATCCCGCGTTCGACCCGAGCATCCCCGCGGACTCGGGGCTCGAGCCCGGCGAGGCGGCGGTCGAGGTCGCGAACTTGCGCGCGACGTGGGGGACGCCCAACGCGATCCGGTGGGACTGGGACGCGGGCGGTGACCCGGACGCGCTGCTCGCCTACGAGCTGTGGGTCGGGCCGACGGAGGCGGACGTGCTCGAACGGAGCGCGGCGACGCAGGTGTGGACGGAGGCCGAGAACCCGGAGCTCGGGCGCTTCCTGCTGCCGCGCACGGGTGGCGAGGATCCTGTCGTGTTCACGACCACCGATGCGCACGAGCCGGACACGATCCATTACGCGCAGCTGGTGGCGACCGACACGGCGGGCAATCGCACGGTGACCAACGTGGCGGCGGGTCGCACGACGCAAGCGGCGGTCGACGAGATCGTGATCATGGCGGACGTGGACACGCCCGGGATCCCGCTTCCGCCCGAGTTCTTGCTCGTGCAGGAGCGGCCGCACGCCGGCACGTCCGCGTATCGTTGGCAGGCCCCGTGGGACGCATCCGAGCAAGCATGGGAGAACCTCCGCAAGCAGGAGTTCGCGATGGACCTCTCGGCCGTCTCGCAGGGCACGTACGCCACGACGGCGTACTTCGAGCTCGCGCTCGCCGTGGAGAACTCGGTCACGCCGTGGTGGTGCGACTTGTGGCTGTGGTACGACGGCACGAGTCCCGACTTCATCGCGCACTATTACGGATGGACGGTGCGGGCCGACGGCAACTACCGCGTGCTTCAGGTGCCGCTGCGCGTGTTCGAGATCGGCGGGGAACCGGCGCCCTACGAGCAGCTCGCCCACGGGCTGTTCGGCTTCAACGTCGGCTGTGAGTGGACCGGCGGCGCCATCGTGCGCGTCGACGAGCTGCGCATTCGTTGGTAACAACGTGCCCCATGGGGGCGGGGCTCGTCGGGCTGCTGGGGCTGTTCGCGTACGCGAGCGAGCCCGCCGCGCGTGCGCGCGTCGTCGTGTTGCCGCCTGCGATCGAAGGGGAGCTGCCGGCCGCGCGCCAGCAGGACCTCGCGGATGCGCTGCGCGGTGGCCTGCGTCGTGGTGAGTTCGAAGTGATCGAAGCACCGCCGGACAGCACGTGTCGAACGGTCGCGTGCGCGAGCGAGATCGCGGACGAGGTCGGGGCCGACTACGCGGTGACGATGCGCGTGGTGGTGGACCGACGCGACTACGCGATCGCGCTCGACCTCGTCGACGCAGCGACCGGCCGCACCACCGCGCACAGCGAACAGCGCTGTGAGGTGTGCGGGATCGCGGAGGCACGCGAAATCGTCGACGATCAGGCGACGCGGCTCCGCGATCGGCTGGACGCGTTGACGGTCGAGGCGCCGACGCTGTCGTTCGAGAGCGCGCCACCGGGCGCGATCGTGCGGCTCGACGGCAAGGTGGTCGGGGAGACGCCGTTCGAGCGTCCAGTCGAGCCCGGGCCGCATCGCGCGGAGGCGACCAAGGAGGGTTTCGTCGCGGAGGCGCGTGCGTTCGAGGCCGTCGCGGGCGTGCGGTCGACGATCCGCTTCGAGCTCGATCGCGTGCCTCGATCGGTGCGGTACCGGAAGCTTCGCGCGTTCGGATGGAGCGCGCTCGGGATCGGTGCGGCGTCGGTGGTGACCGGGATCGTGCTCATCGCGATCGACGGCAAGTCGAACACGGTGAGCTGCGACGGCGAGAACGTCGACCCGCGCGGCAACTGCAAGTTCCTCTACGCGACGCTCGAACCGGGCATCGCCGTCACCGCGATCGGCGTGGCGCTGCTGGGCACCGGAATCGGGATCGCGTTGGGCACCCGCGACCGCCCCGATCGCCGCGCACGCATCGACATGGGGCCGCGCGGCGTGGCGATCTCGGGCCGGTTCTGAGCTCTCGTCGCTACCCGCAGCAGACGCTGCCTTCGACGGCGGTGGGAGCTCCGGGCTCGGCGGTGATGGTGCCGATCGGTGGCTTGCCGCTTTCGGGGCACACGTAGTCGGGCTTGTGGATCGCACCGTCACCGATGTCGCCCACGACCTTGCCGTTTTGCGCTTCGCACTCGGCTGCGGTCATCGAGGGGCGTTCCGCAGCCGGCTCGCCGCCTTCGTCGTCCACGGGCGGCTCACCGCCTTCGTCGGCCGCAGGTGGGTCGCCTTCGGGCACGGGTGGTTCGGTGGTGGGCGAAGACTTGTCGCACGCGAAGAGGAGCACGGGGACGAGGAGGAGCGAACGCATCGCGCGGGAGATTATCGCACCGCCCGGCCGGAGCAATCACGGCTCGATGGCCAGCAGGCGAAGCTCGTTGCCGACGGCGTAGGCGACGTCGGTGTCGCCGTCCCCGTCGAAGTCGCCGGCGGCCACCGACGTGGCCGGTTCTTCGAGCTGCAGGCGCGGCCCTTGTTCCGGTATGCCGCCGTCGCCGATTCGGATGATCCGTAGGAAGGCGAGGCCATCGAGTGCGAACACGAGATCGAGGTCGGTGTCCCCGTCGAGATCGCCGGCGGCGGCGGCGAGCGGCAGTGCGTCGAGGGGGACGGTGCCGCGTTCCGCGAAATCCTCGAGGCTGGCGCCGGCGTGGACCGTGGTGACGCTCGGATTGTCGCCGCGAATGCCGACGTAGTCGGTGTTGCCGTCGTCGTCGAGGTCCGCCACGAGGCAGTCGGACGACCCGGGCTCGCCGAGGGCGTGCACGACGAGCACGCCCGTAGGAGGATCGATCGGCACGATCTCGAAGCCCTGGGTCGTGCAGGCGACCAGCAGCTGCGCGTTCTCGTGCTCGATCGGGTGCAGGCCGAACGCCTTCGCACTGGTGGTGCCGACGAGCTGCACGTTCGTGAGGTCGGCAAGCGGCGCATGGTCGATGCGGGACTCGCTCGTGAGCCACGCGACGTGCGGTGCGCCGCCGGCGACGGAAGCGGTGGCAGCGACGAACGTCGCTCCGTCCGGAGGCTCGCGTTGTGGCCCGAGCTCGAGCGCCGTTCCGGTCCACGTCCACACGAGAAGATCAGAAGCGCGCGTACGTTCGCCGACGACCAAGACGTCGTCGCCGGCCATCGAGTCGACGGGCACGACCACCTGATCGTTCCCGATCGACGTGTCGATCGCATCCGTGCTCGGACTCTCGCCGCCGAGCACCCACGCCAGCGTTTCCGGAGGCCCCGAGACGGCGACGAGTACATCGTCCGCGCGGTCCTGGTCGAACGCCGCCCCGTGCACGGACGCGACCGCGGCGTCGAACTGCACGAACCACGACGGGCGCGCACACATCTCCCCCGGCGGAACGGCGACGTTGTCGTCGCAACCGGGGACGCCGGATGTGCCCGTCGAAGGATCCGTCGACGGGTCGGACGCATCGGAGGAGCTCGTCGGCGTCGCCGTACCGCTGCCGGTGCTGGTCCCGTCCGCGGTCGCTGACATGGTTCCGCCGATCGTCGACGCCGTACCCGTCGAGCCGTCGCCGTCGTCGTCCGCGTCGGGGTCTTCCTCGGCGAAGCAGCCCACCGTCACGCCCAGCGCAAGCGACCACACCCACCGCAGCTCGTGCATCGCCCCACAATCTAGCACGCCGCCCCGAACGCGATCGCGTGAGACGAACGGCGGACGACCGTCTACCATCCGCTCGATGTCGAGCCTTCCCGTTCTCGCCCACGCGCCGAGCCTCGTCGTCAAGCAGCACAAGGAGATGCTCGAGGTCTTCACGAGTTTCGAGAGCGCCAATCGCTACTCGATCTCGGATCCGTCCGGCCAGAGGCTGCTGTACGCGGCCGAGACCGGATCCGGTGCAGGCGCCTTCATCACGCGGAGCTTCCTCAAGGCGAAGCGGCCGTTCACGATGCAGCTCGTCGACGCGGCGGGCAGCCCCGTGTTCACGCTGAAGCGCCCGTGGAACTGGGTGTTCTCCGAGCTGCACGTGCACGACGCGTCGGGTCGGCAGATCGGGTGGATCGATCAGCGTTGGGCATTCTTCGCGCGCCGCTTCACCGTCTACGGCCCGAACAACGAAGAGCTCGCCGAGCTGCACGGCCCCTTCTTCCGCCCGTGGACGTTCCGCATCGTCAAGGGCGCCACGGAGGTCGGCGCGATCAAGAAGCAGTGGAGCGGACTGCTCAAGGAAGCCTTCACCGACGCCGACACCTTCGGCCTCGAGCTCGGCCCCGCGATGGACCCGCAGCTGCGCACCCTCGCGTTGGCGGCGACGTTCCTCATCGACTTCCTCTACTTCGAGAACTCGGGTTGAGCCTCAGCCGCCGACGCGGTCCGTGATGCGGGCGAGGGCTTTCGTGGCATCCGGGGCGCCGAGCTTCTTGGCGGTCTCGTACTCGCGGCGTGCATCGTCGTAGCGGTGGAGCTTGAAGTACGCGTCGCCGAGCAGCATGCGGATCGACGCGCGCTTCGGGGCTGTGGCGGCGGCCTTCTTCGCGTACGAGAGCGACTTGGCGTAGGCGCCGCGCTCGAAGTGGATCTCGGCGAGGCCGGCGAGCGCGGTGACGTTGCCGGCGTCGCGTGCCAGCGCGCGATGGAAGGCCTGCTCCGCCTCCGCGTCCGCTCCGCGGCGCAATGCGGACTGGCCCGCAGCTGCCTCGGTCTTCGCGGCATCCGGATCGCGCTTGGGGCTCTGCTCGGCGCGGGGCGGCGGTGCAGGGCGGGTCGGGATGGCGGTGCGCGGCGGCTCGAACGCGGCCGGAGGATCCGCCGGTGGAGGCGTGGGCTCGCCGACGAGCTTCGCGAGCCTGCGTGCCGTGCTGTCGGCCGGACCCCTGTCGGTGCTCAACAGCTTGCGCACCTTCTCGTCGCGCACCTGCGCATCCTCTTCGGCCAACGCCGCCAGCGGAGCGGCCCCGGCCACCTCGGCCTCGCTGAACTCCGCCTTCGTCGCCTTCGCCCGGAGCAGCGCGAGCTCCCCTGGCGTCAGCGTCGACCGTTCGCGCGCACGGACGCTCTGCGGATCGAAGAGCAGCGCGGCCGCATAGTAATCCGAGGCGAACGCGGCCTCGGTCTCCCACCAACGATCCCCGAGCTCCACGAGCTCCGCCGCGAGCTCCTCGCGCAGAGCGGCTGCCTTCGCCTTCGCCTCGTCGGCGATCGGTCCCTCGAGCTGCTCGAGCGCGATGACGTTGACGAGCGCCGTCGGCCTCTGCGGATCGTCCGGAGACGGGTACACGAACCAGCCCGCCTCGGCCGCTTCTCTCGCCTCGCGATCGAGCTGCTCGACGAGCGCTCGCGACTCCGCCGTCGGCTCCGGTCGCGTGGCCAACAGCGCCCCGGCCGTGATCCCGCTCGAGAGCAGCACCGCGACGACCACTCCCGCGATCTGCATCCGCCGCGATCGCTTGTCGCGTTGCAGCGCGACGAGCAGGGCCTCCATCGAGGGAAACCGCGCCTGTGGATCGACGCTCATCCCGCGGCACAGCGCCTTGAACACCCAGCTCGGAACCGGCGATCCGGCATGCGGCGTCGGAATCCTCCCGGCGCGCACGTTGGCGCGCATCGCATTCGCATCCGCACCGCCGAACGGCCGCCCGCCGTAGATCATCTCGTACGCCGTCACGCAGAAGCCCCACTGATCACTGCGTGCATCGGCTCTCCCCTCGAACTGCTCGGGAGCCATGTACGCGGGCGTGCCGAGCAGCGTCCCCGTCTGCGTGAGGTCGACGTCGAGCAGCCCCGTCGCCGATGCGAGCTCGCCACCTTCGGCCGCGCGCGCGAGCCCGAAGTCGAGCACCCGCGCTTGTCCGTCGCGAGCGACGAGCACGTTCGCGGGTTTGAAGTCGCGATGCACGAGGCCCTGCCGGTGCGCCGCCGCGAGCCCACGACC
>CAYXVR010000127.1:0-1712 GCA_964468635.1 uncultured Nannocystaceae bacterium | reverse complement strand
AGCTCCATCGCGATGAACACACCGTCGCCGTGGGGCCCCGCGTCGTACACCGCGACCACGTTCGGATGCGCGACCTTGGCCATCGCTTGGGCCTCGCGTTGCATCCGCGCCGCCGACTGCGGCGTGAGTCGAGCCGGATTGACGAGCTTGAGCGCGACCTTCCGATCGAGCTCGGGATCGTACGCGGAGTACACGACGCCCAGCCCTCCCGACCCGATCTGATCGATGACGACGTAGCGTCCGACCTTCACCGGCGCCGCCGCACCGCCGAACAACGCCCCGGCCAGCCGCGCGCCGCCGAGGTTGAGATAGAGCTGCTGTTCGGCGGGATCGTGGCGCGTCTCGACGAATCCTCGCCGCGCCGCGCCGTCCTCGGACCGCCCCACCATCGACCGACGATGGTAACATCATCCTCCGTTGCGTTCGGACGCGGAGCTGCTCGAGGCGTGGCGTGCCGGCGATGTCGAGGCCGGGCGCGCGCTGTTCGAGCGCCACATCGGCGTGCTCAGCCGGTTCTTCCGCAACAAGCTCGGCGACGACGAACGCGAGGATCTCATCCAGCGCACGCTGCTCGGGTGCGTCGAATCGCGCGACCGCCTGCGCGACGGCGCGAGCTTCCGCGCGTACCTGCTGCGCGTCGCTCGGAGCCGCCTGTACGACCACCTCGCGCGCGTGCGTGGAGGGCCGCATCGGCCCGATCCACTGATCACGTCGGTCGCCGACGCGGGGCTCTCGCCGAGCCGCATCATCGCGAAGTCGGAGCAGGATCGCATGCTCTTGCTCGCACTTCGCCGCCTCCCGCTCGAGCTGCAGGTCGCCCTCGAGCTGCACTACTGGGAGGGCCTGACCACGGCCGAGCTCGCCGAAGTGCTCGAGATCCCGCAGGGCACGGTCAAGACCCGGCTCTTCCGCGCGCGCAAGCTGCTGCGCGACGACTTGCAAGCGCTCGCGGGAGCCGGTTCGCTGCCCGAGGGCTCGCTCGACGACCTCGACGCGTGGGCCCACGCCCTGCGCGACGAGATGTGAGCGCCTCCAGCGGTCGATTTCCGTGAACCGAACCGCGGCGCGCCAGTCTTCAGCCGAGGCATGCGACGCGCGCTCATCTTCGCCCTCGCCCTGGGCTCGGCCTGTTATCGCGGCAACGACGGTAGCGGTGCTTCCGGTTCGGACACCGACGGCACCGCGAGCGGCGAGTCCGACGGCGAGAGCGAGACCGACGGCACGGCGCCTCCGCCCGCGGACGGCGGCGTCGGGATCGTCGGCATGCGCCGGCTCTCGCGTTCGGAGCTCGACAGCACGCTGCGGGACCTGCTCGGCGACGACACGCGTCCGGCCAGCGCCGGCCTGCCCGCCGACGTGCTCGATCCGTTCGACAACGACTACACCAAGCAGTCGGTCACCACCGTGCTCGTGGAGGGGCTCGAGACGCTCGCGATCGACGTCGCGCAGCGCCTTCTCGACGACACCGCGCGGCGCGACATGGTCGTCGGGTGTCAGCCGGCCGGTCCCGACGATGCCGCATGCATGGAGAGCTTCGTGGGCACGTTCGGCCGCCGCGCGCTGCGACGACCGCTCTCTGCCGAGGAGCTCGAGGACTGGACCGCGCTCGCGATGACGTACGCGAACGAGCGCGCCGACTTCTACGAGGGCGTCGACGTGATCGTGCGCATGCTCCTGCAGCACCCGCAGTTCGTGTATCGCGTCGAGCTCGG
>CAYXVR010000126.1:0-9777 GCA_964468635.1 uncultured Nannocystaceae bacterium | reverse complement strand
GCGCGCGACCTATCTGCGCCGCGTGCTCGCGCCGAGCTTGCGACTGCACGACAACCTCATCGAGGTGCAGCCGCAGATCACGTTGCAGCGCCGCTTCGGAGCCGAGCTCGCGCGGCGGGCCCGCGAAGGCGAGCGCGAGAGCGTCTGGACCGCGCGCAAGCAGATCCTCGGGCGCATGAACGAGTGGACCGCACCCATCGCGTTCGATCGCGTGTGGCCCGAGCTCGTCGTGCGCAACGGCCACGTGTTCCACGCCGTCATCTCGGCGTTCACGGCGTATCTGTGGGCGCGCGAGGAGTGGACGGCACCGGGTCCGCGCACGACGCCGGTCCCCGACGCGGCGCCCTTCGATCCCGCGGACGCCGCCCTCGTCGCACTCGAGCGCGCGGGTGCGGAGCTCGAGGACTCGTGGGTGGAGGACGGCTGGATCTGGGCGCCTCCGCCGGCGCCCTCGCGCGCGTCGGGTTGAGCCCGGTATGCTCGCGCGCGCCGTGACCCTCCACGTCCACGTCCTGAAGTCGAAGCTCCACCGCGCGATGGTCACCCATGCGGACCTCGAGTACGAAGGCAGCGTGAGCATCGCCGACGATCTGCTGCAGGCGGCGAACATCCTGCCGTTCGAGCAAGTCCACGTGTGGAACGTGACGCGGGGGACGCGACTCACCACCTATGCGATGCGCGCGGACGCCGGCAGCGGGCCCGTCTGCATCAACGGTGCCGCGGCCCATCTCGTTGCGCCCGGCGATCGAGTGATCATCGCGACGTTCGTCGAGGTGCCCCAGGAGGTCGCACGCACCTGGGAGCCCACGGTCGTACTCTTGGACGAGCAGAATCGCGTGGTGGATCCGCGCGCCGCGGAGATCGCCGGACCGAATCGTCGAGTCGTATGACCGCGTCCGCGCACGCATGCCCGTACGGCGTCCGCGAGGGTTTCGCGGCGCGCCCGCTCGGGCAATACTCGGGCGGGGACCGAAGCGGGTGACGACGGACGGCAACGCGGCATTGGGCGCCACGATGGCCCGCTCGGCCGATGGGCCCGAGGCGCTCGTCGGGCGCGTCATCGCCGATCGATTCCGGGTCGACGCCGTGCTCGGCGAGGGCGGCATGGGAGCGGTCCTGCGCTGCCACCACCTCGGGCTCGGGCGTGACGTCGCGGTCAAGGTGCTGCGCCCCGAGCTCGGCGACGACGCCGAGGTCACGGCGCGGTTCGAGCGCGAGGCGAAGAGCGCGTCGCGGCTCGATCACCCGAACTGCGTGCGCGTGCTCGACTTCGGCCAGTGGGTGCCGTACGTCGGCGGGCCCGCGATCAAGTACCTCGCGATGCAGCTGCTCGAGGGGCACGAGCTCGGCGACATGCTCGTGAACCCGCTGCCGCCCGAGAAGGTCATCGACTACTCGATGCAGATCCTCGCGGCGCTCGATCACGCCCATCGGCACGGCGTGATCCACCGCGACATGAAGCCCGAGAACGTGTTCGTCACGTACGATCACGACGCGCGCGAGGTGCTGAAGCTCGTCGACTTCGGCATCGCGAAGCTGTCCGAGAGCGTCGCGGGCGGGCCCAAGCTGACGCGCGCGGGGCTGGTGTTCGGCACGCCGCGCTACATGAGCCCCGAGCAGGCGTCGGGCGGCAACGTCGACGCGCGCACGGACCTGTATTCGCTCGGCGTGATCATGTACCAGATGATCACGGCGCGGCTTCCGTTCGAGAGCGACGATCTCGTCACGCTGATGCGCAAGCAGATCCTCGAGGATCCGGATCCGATGCCGCTGTCGGTGCCGGCGGGGCTTCGCCGCGTGGTCGAGCTCTTGATGCAGAAGGACCGCAACGCGCGGCCGAGCAGCGCAGGCGAGGTGCGGCCGCTGCTCGAGCAGGCGATGGCGGAGATCGGCGTGCCGGTGGCGCAGATGCCTGCGTCGTCGTCGCTCGCGGATCGTCTGGTGTCCGCGTCGCAGATGATGTCGTCGTCGTCGATGGCGAGCGGGCCGATCCGGCTCGCGCACACGCACGCCATTCCGGCGCCGCCGCGCGCACGCTCGTGGAAGGCGGTGGGGTGGATCGGGGGCGCGGTCGCGCTCGCGGCCGTGATCGCGTTCGCGGCGAAGCACTCCGACCCGGAGCCGACGCCGCCCGTGGCGAGCGCGGAGGATCTGAAGGCGGGGATCGCCGATCTGCTCGGCGCCAAGCCGGGCGCCGCGGCGGCGACCGGCAAGCCGGGCGTGGCGAAGGCCGACCTCGGCGTCGCGGGGCTGTTGCCGACGACGAAGGCGCCCGAGCACGCGCTCGCGACCGTCGACAAGAACCTCGCGCGGGGCAAGCACGAGGCGGCGCTCGCGGGGGCCGACGCGCTGCTCACCCAGTTCGACGGCGACGCGCAGGTGCACCTGCGGCGCGCGCGGGCGCTCGTGAAGATGGACGGTGCCAAGGCGCTCGCGAGCTACGGCGAGGCGGTCGAGCGCGATCCGACGCTGCTCGACGACGACGGCGTGCGCACCGAGGTGCTCGCGCTCGTGCGCAAGCCCGAGCTGCGCAAGGCGGCGGTCGCGGTCGTCATCGACGGCTTCGGAGCGGAGCGCGACACGATGTTGCTCGAGCTCGTGAATGCGGAGAGCTGGGTGTTGCCGCGGGGCGAGCGCCATCGCGTGCTCGAGCTGCTCGCGGCCGATCCGAAGTCCGCGGCGCTCGTCGATCGGCCGCTGCAGCAGGCGCTCGATCTGTGGCAGGCGTCGACCGCCGAGGCGCCGTGTCCCGCGTTCGCGGAGGCGCTCGACGCCGTGGAGAAGGAGCCGTCGGAGTACGTGGTGGGCACGCTGCACCGCGTGGTCCCCCCGGCGCCGCCGGAGAACGCGAGCACCGACGAGCGGACGTTCTGCGTCGCGCTCGTCGATCGCCTGGCGATCGTGCGCGCGAAGGTGGACGAGGCCCACCCGCTGCCCGAGGCCGAGTGGAAGGTCCCCCCGGACTACGCGAAGAAGAAGAAGAAGGGCCGCCGCGGCTTCTTCCGCCGCATGTTCGGCGGGTAGCGTCATCACGGACTCGCCCGCCGACAAGGGGACGGCATGACTTCGTGCCGTGTCCCCGGCGGGCTCGAGACGTGGCTCGCCGCGCTCGTCGTACTGCCCTTCGTCGCGTGCGGTGGCCCGGGGCCCGCCGGGGATGGGGCTTCGGACTCGTCGGAGACGTCGGCGGACGGGTCGACGACCGGTCGCGATCCCGATCCGTCGTCGACGTCGCCGGTGTCGTCCTCCGAGTCGGACTCGGGATCGGCGTCGCTCGACGACACCAGCGTGGACGAGAGCTCGTCGACGACGGATCCGCTGATGCCCGTGTGCGGCGATGCGCACGTCGATCCCGGCGAGATGTGTGACGACGGCAATCTCGTCGACGGCGACGGCTGCGACATCGGCTGCGTGCCGTCCGATCCGGGCCAGTGGAGCTACGTCGGCGGGCCGCTCACGATGTTGCGGGCGCTCGCGCTCGCGGAGGACGGCTCGGTGCTCGCGGTGGGCCAGTACGGCAACCCGTTCGCGTTCGAGGCCAACGTGTCGATCCTGCGCGCGCTCGATGCCGACGGCGAGCTCGTCGCGGAGAACGACGCGATCGTGCCCGGTGACAGCTACGCGGTCGACGTCGCGCGCGACGTCGGCGGGCGGTTCTGGGTGTTCGGAGGGCGCGTCACGAACGCATGGGTCTACCGGATCGACGGACGCGAGACCGATCAGATCAACTACGGCGAGACCGACGCGTGGAACGCGGGGCAGTTCGCCGAGGACCTCATCGCGGTCTCCTCCTACGAGCGGGTCGGTTGGCTCGACGCCGACACTGGCGACCTCGTGTGGTCTGCCGCGCTCGGTGTCGTCGACGACAGCGCGCTCGCGGGCGACGACGTCGTCGTCGTCGGTCGCTCGGCGTACGACCAGCCGCACGAGCTGCGCCGCTTCGACGCCGATGGCGAGGAGCAGGGGACCCCGATCGTGCTCGGCGACATGACGAGATGCGCCGTCGCGGCGAGCGCGATCGGCACCGCGGTGGTCTGCTCCGTCGACGGCGGCCGCACGCAGTCCGATCTGCGCGTGTACGACGACGCCGGGGAGCTGTCGTGGTCGACGGTGCTGCCCGACACGAATTACTCGAGCATCACGGCGACCGACGACACGATCGTCGTGACGGGCATGGACTACGCCGTGTGCCAGGCATGTCCGACCGCGACGGCGTTCGCGGCCGACGGGACCGAGTCGTGGACGTTCCTGCCCGATCCCGGGGACTACGGGCTCACGGGCGGCTCGCTCGCGGACGCCGAGCTCGCGCCCGACGGAGCGTGGATCTTCGCGGGGTCGCTGTACGACTTCGCGACCGACCCGTTCGAGCCGCCCCTGCATGCATTCGTGATCCGGCGGCCCCCCTGAGGACACGTCGGATGCGGGACTCAACCGCGCGTGCTCGGGCCGCGGCCTGATGATGGATAGGCGCGCTCGATGCGGTACTTGGATCCGCTCGGTGTGCGGATGCTGGAGAAGAGCTGGAAGCTACGGACCTCGAAGGTGGTGCTGCGGAAGAGCGAGTGGTGGGCCAGGAAGGCCCCCACCCGTTCTTTCGGCGCGTCGTGCAGGCGGCCGAGCGTGACGTGGGCGGCGAACTTGCGCGGGTCGGGCTCGATGCCGAGCTTGGCGATCGCGCGCTCGATCCTGCGGTGGAGATCCTCGAGCGGTGCGGGATCCTCGACGCCCGCCCACAGCGAGCGCGGCTGACCGCGCGGGGGAAAGAAGCCGACGCCCGCGAGCGTCATCGGGAACGGAGCGAACTCGACGTCGTCGAGCGCGTCGCCCACCCGCCCCGCGACGCCACCGTCGACGTCGCCCACGAACCGCAGCGTGAGGTGGAACTTCTCCTTGCCCTCCCACCGCGCGCCGGGAATCCCGCCGCACAGCAGATCGAGGTGCACATCGACGTCCTCGGGCAGGTCGATCCCCACGAAGATGCGCGGCATCGCTCGCGATTCTAGCGCCCACCGCCGCGGATGACGAATCGGGGGCCCGGCTCCCACTCACCGGACATGACCCTCTCGAGCAAGCTGCTCGTCTCTTCGCTCTTCGCGCTCGCCACCACGCTCGCTTCGGGCTGCGACCGCACGCCGGGCTACGATCTCGACGACATCGCCGATCTCGATCCCGACGACGCGGACGGCATCTGGGCGCGCGGCTTCGACGTCGGCGACTTCCTGTACGAGGAGACGATGGTCGACGTGTGGGGCGACTGCACGACGACGACGACCACGACGATCGAGGGCGCGGCCGGCTGCAGCGTCGGCAGCATCGGCGTCGGCATCGAGCAGCCCGACGGCACGCTCGTCGCCGGCGGCATCAGCGTGTGCGGCTCGGGCGTCGTGACGCAGGCGCACTCGTCCGACGACTGCGGCACGAACACGACGACGATGCTCGAGCCCGGCGGGGCGGTGTTCGACCTGTCGGCGCCGCGCGAGGACGATCCGATCACGCTCACCGCGAACGCCGACGATCCCGAGCTCGTGATCTCGACGACGATCTTCGCCGCCTCCGCGCTCGAGGAGTCCGGCACCGCGAAGACGCTGCGCCTCGACGGCCAGGGCACACTGCCCGACGGCTCGAGCCACCGCGAGCTGAGCCTCGTCGTCGACATCGTCGTGCAGTGACGGTGCTCTCAGGCCGGGCCGCCGCTCGAGTCGGGGCGGCCGCGGGCGAGCTTGCGCTGCAGCGAGCGGCGGTGCATGCCGAGCCGGCGCGCCGCTTCGGAGACGTTGCCGCCGCAGTCGGTCAGCACCGTCTGCAGGTGCTCCCACTCCACCTCGTCGAGCGGGCGCGGGGACGTCGGCGCTTCGACGTCGAGCGAGGCTTCCTTGCGCTCGAAGGCCGCGAGGATCGCGTCGACCTCCGCGGGCTTCGTCAGGTAGTGCACCGCGCCGATCTTGATCGCCTCCACCGCCGTCGCGATGCTGCCGTAGCCCGTGAGGATCAGGATCTTCACCGACGGCAGGATCTTCCGCAGGCCCTGCACGATCTCGAGCCCGCCCTTGCCGGGCAGCCGCAGATCGACGACCGCGCGGTCGGGCGACCACGCTTCGGCCTCGGCCATCGCTTCGTCGTGATCGTGCGCCACCACGACGACGAAGCCGCGACGTCGCAACGCGATCGCGAGCGCACCGCAGAAGCTGCGGTCGTCGTCGACGAGCAGGATCGTCTCCGTCTCGCTGTCGGTGGCGGGCTCGTTCATCGGTCCAGGAAGGGGTCGGGTGGGCGCAGGCCCACGCGGATGCGCACACGGGTCCCCCGGCCGGGATGGGACTCCAGATCCAGGTTACCCCCGAGTTGAAGCAGCTGGGCACGGGCGAGATAGAGCCCCAGCCCCATGCCCTCGCCCTCGGCCTTCGTCGTGAAGAACGGCTCGAACACGGCGGCGGCGACCTCGGCGGTCATGCCCACCCCGTCGTCCTCCACCAGGATCGCCGCGTCCTCCCCCTCCACGTCGATCTTCACCCGTACGCCCCTGCTGCCGGGCTTGCGCCGGCACGCCTCGGCCGCGTTCGCGACGAGCTCGCGCATGATCTGGCCCAGGGACGCGGACGCGAGCGTGGTCTCGCCCCGCTCGTCCTTGCTCGCGTCGGTCGTCTCGATCGCCAGCGCGACGCCATCGACCACGTCCAGCTCTTCCACCAAGTCGCACAGTCGCCACGGCTGGGCGTCGCGGGCAGACAGCGCGCTCACGCGCACCTCCGGGCTCGCCATGCGGTGGAGGATGTCCTTGCAGCGCGCGACCTCGCGCTTGATCGTGTCGATCGCCGCGCTCTGTTCCTCGGGCTGCATGTGGGGCAGCTCGGCCGCGAGCAGGTTCACCGTGCCGAGCGGTGTGCCGAGCTCGTGCGCGGCTCCGGCCGCGAGGGTGCCGAGCGCCGCGAGGTGCTGGTCCTGGATCCTCTGATCGCGCATGCGCGTGAGCTCGTCGCGCTGCCGAGAGGCCGATTGTCCGATGCGCTGCACGAGCAGCGTGAGCAGCCCGGCCGCGACGGCGAACGCGATCCAGCTGCCGCGCACGTGGGCCGGCCACTCGGTCTCGAGCGGGCCGTGCACGGGCGCGATGACGAACAGAGCGGCGAAGCAACCGAGCGCGCACGCCAACATCGCCCCCGCCCACCGGAACGACAGCTGCGTCGACATCGTGATCGGCACGAAGTAGAGCGTCGTGAACGGATTCGCGACGCCCCCGGCGAGCGCGAGCAGCACCGTGAGGATCGCGACGTCGAGCACGAGCTGGATGCCGACGACGCTCGTGCTCGCCTGCCCCTGGCCGAGCCAGAACTGGGTCGCGAGGTTGAGCGACGCCCACGCGACGAGCACCGCGATGAACGCCCGCGGCTGCGGATCGGTCGGGAACCACCGCAAGGTGCCCGGCGCGACGAAGCCGAGCACGACGACGAGCCCGAACAACGCGACGAGCACCCAGCGCGCCATCACGAGGCCGCGCAGGGTGATGACTGCGGTCTGATCGGTCACGGCCGTCGCCGCGTCGTGGGCGCGGTGGCCTTCGGACGCGCGGCACTCCGCCGCGGCTCGTCCGATGTTTCGGCGGGTGCACCCTTCGGCACCGGCTTGCCCTCGAGCTTGTCGCGCAACAGATCACCGAGGCTGCCGAGCGAGCGCGAGCTGCCGCCTTCGCCCGTGCGGAAGTCGCGGAAGTTGCGACGCGACTCCGCCTCCGCGACCGCCTTCACCGACAGGCGCAGCTTGCCGTTGTTGTCGCGCCGCAGCACGACGACCTCGATCGCCTGGCCGACCTGGTACGCGCGCCGCGGATCGCTGCCGGGCGGCAGCCCGAGCTCGGCGACCGACACGAAGCCGCCGCCCGAGGGTGTGTCCACCCAGATGCCGTGGTGCTCGATGCGACCCACGGTGCCGGTCAGGATCTCGTCGGACGACGGCGCGGCTTCGGGCTGCACGAGCGCCTTCATCGACAACGACACCCGCGTGCCGCCCTTGGGATTGGCCTCGATCGACAGCACCTTCACGCGCACCTGCTCACCGACGGCCACGACGTCGGACGGGCTCGCCACGCGGTTGTGCGCGAGCTCGGAGACGTGGACCATGCCCTCGGCGCCGCCGAGATCGACGAACACGCCGTAGGGCTGGATCGATTGCACGATGCCGTCGACCTCGCTGCCGACCTCGAGGCGCGCGAGCAGCTCGGCGCCCTTCTGCTCGCGCTCGGCCTGCAAGAGCGCCTTGCGCGAGAGCACGACCGAGCGCCCGCCGTCGCGCACCTCGAGCACGCGGAAGAAGTGACGCTGGCCGACGTAGGCGGCGAGATCGCCCGCGTAGCCGATCTCGATCTGGCTGGCGGGACAGAACGCCCGCACGCCGCCGACGTCGACCTCGAGGCCGGCCTTCACGGCCTTCGTGATCTCGCCCTCGACCGGCGTGCCGCTCTGGCGCGCGAGGTCGAGCATCGCGGCATCGACGTTGTTGCCGAGCGACGCGGCGAGCTCGGGCGCCTCGCGGCCGCCGGCGCGGATGACCGTCAGCCGCAGCTTGTCACCGACCTTCACCTGCAGCTTGCCCTTGTCGTCGGTGAGCGAGCTCTTCTCGACGCGGCCCTCGGACTTCGTGCCGACGTCGACGAACACGGTGTCGTCGCCGATCGCGACGACCGTGCCCTCGACCACCTGGCCGCGCTCGAGCTTGCGCGTGCCCTCGTCGCGCCCCGATTTCAGCTGCTGCTCGAACAGCGCTGCAAAGTCGTCGTCGGAGGCCATCTCGGAGCGCAGCATCCCCCGCAGCGGGGCGCCGCGCAATCGCTCAAATCTTTCGCATTTCCGGCAGCGCCGGGAGCGGCTCGCCGACGTGGCGGGGACGCCAGTTCTGCACCACGTCCACGTAGCCGTCCTTCTTGATGCGGATCTCGTGCGAGATGTCGTCGCCGACCGGCACCTTGATCTCGCACGGCGTCGCGCACTGTTCGGTGCCGTCGACGAGCACCTTCGCGCCCTCGACGTTGGTCTGCACGAGGGCCCGGTTGAACGGGTAGCTGTTGCCCCCGCCGTTGTCGGCGGTGGGCGTGGGCGTCGGGGCGGGCGCACGCTCGGTCGGCGCCGGGTCCGAGGTGAAGCCGCCGAACACGATCGCGAGCACGAGCACGAGCGCGAGCGAGCCGAGCCCGAGCACGACGAACAGGCCCTTGCGATCGACGGCGCCGGGCCCCGAGTGGCGCGCCACGGTGGGCATGGCGCCCGCCGCCGGCATCACCGGCGTGGAGCCGGTGTCGCGCCCCGTCACCGGGATCACCTTGCTGCTGTCGGGCGCGCGGCCCTCCTTGATCGCGCGCAGGTGCCCGATGCAGTGACCGATGAGCTCGGCGAAGCGGCCGGCGGTCTGGATGCGCTTCGCCCGATCCTTGCGCAGCGCCATCAGCATCACGCGCGCGGTCTCGGTGCCGGCGCGACGCGGCGCGGGCACCTTGGCGCGCACGTGCTTGAGCATCGTCGCCATCGGCGTCTCGGCCGAGAAGGGCGGACGCCCTTCGATCATTTCGTACAAGATGCATCCGAGAGAATAGATGTCCGTGCGGTGATCGAGCGGCAGCCCGTTGCACTGCTCGGGCGACATGTACTGCGGCGTGCCGAACACCTCGCCCGCCTGGGTCAGGCGCGTCGCATCGACGCCACCGGCGATGCCGAAGTCGAGGACCTTGACGACCTTCGAGACGCCGACGGTCTCGATGAAGATGTTGTCGGGCTTGAGATCGCGGTGGAA
>CAYXVR010000125.1:5628-10358 GCA_964468635.1 uncultured Nannocystaceae bacterium | reverse complement strand
ACTCCTTGCGCCGCCCTTCCTGCGCACGCGCATCGAGCTCGACCCAGCGATCGAAGTGACGCCTTGACCACCGACCGTCGCGCTTCCGCCAGTAGAGCGGATGCGCGCGCCCTTGCGCCTGCAACCATGCCCAACCGGATGCACCCCAGAACTCGGGCGTGACGTAGCCGCCGGCGTCGACGAACTCCGCGTACTCGCCCTGCGTCACGGCGGCCCGTGCGAGGCGAAACGGCTCGAGCCGGACCGGGTGCGCCCACTTCTCGTTGTCGAACACGAACGGGGAGTCTCGCGACGCGCCCAGCACGAAGATCCCGCCCGGCACCTCGACGTCACCCGGGAGCGGGCCCACCTCGGACGGCAGCGTGAACGACAGCGACGGCTGCGGATACCCGAGGGACTGACGCGCGTACGTGAACGCCTCGCCGTGCATGTCCTCGTGGAAGATCGAGTACCGCGTCGAATAGAAGTCCGCCTCGGTCAGCCCCGCTGCGACGCGCTCGTGCACGCGGTGGCTGTAGTCGAGGATCTCCGCGTCGCTCGGCAGCGGCAGGCTCCACCGCCGCGTGTGTGCGATCGCGATCGAGTCGAACAGCGCGTCCTCCTCCGGCAGCAGGGGCGCCTCGCCGCGCCGCGATCGCAGCACCCAGCGGCTGTAGAACCAGGCCGCGTGCCCGAGCTCCCACACGAGCGGATTGACCGTCGGCAAGTACGGCCCCGTCCGCTGCTCGGGGCTCAGATCGTCGACGAGATCGACACAACGCCGTCGAGCGTCGCGCAACCACGCGATCAACGTATCCGCCTCGCTCATGGTGGACTCGGTCTCATCGGCACGAAGGGCAGCGCGAAAGTGGGAAGACGGACGGTCGAGAGAGGTCGTAAGCCGGGTTCTGTCCCCGGGTCGATCGCTCTTGCCGGGTGGTGATCATTCTTCTACGCAGCACACCCGAGGCGGGGCGGGCCGCCCCATCGCCTCTGCTCGGCCTTGCTCCGGGTGGGGTTTACCGTGCGACTCCCGTCGCCGGGAGCCCGGTGCGCTCTTACCGCACCCTTTCACCCTTACCCGCGCGGACGCGGGCGGTTTGCTTTCTGTGGCACTTTCCTTCGGGTCGCCCCGACTGGCCTGCGCCAGCACCCTGCCCTGTGGAGCCCGGACTTTCCTCGACACTCACCACCCCCAGCCCCGTGGGGCGTGGAGGAGCACGGAAGCGCCGCGATCACCCTTTCCTCCTCGGCCGCCCGCCTTCCCGCGCGTTTTCTAGCATCTGACGTGGAGAACCGCCACGGGCGCGGAACCTCGGAGGGGTCGGCGTTGTCGGAAGCCCTCGGTGAGGGCCGCCGCCGCCGCACTCCTCTTCGTGCTCGGCTGCGCGCCCGCGGGCTCGGTGCCGTCGGCGCTCGACGCTCCGGAGATCGAGGCGCGCGAGTCGGGTCGCCCCACCGCGGAGCTCGAGAACCTCGTCGCGTTCGCGCACCTGTACGGCTACGTCCGCTGGTTCCATCCGACCGACGCGGCGGCGCAGGCCGATTGGAGCGTGATCGCAGCATCGGGTGCAGCGACCGTACGCGACGCGGACTCCGTCGGTGAGCTCGCGGATCGGCTCGACGCGACCATCCGTCCGTACGCGCCCGCGATGCAGCTGTGGACCTCCGAGGAGCCCACGCCGCGCGTGCCCGATCCACCGCGAGGGCGCGGCGATCTCGTGTACTGGCAGCACCAGGGCTATCGCGGCACACCGGTGTCGCTGTATCGACCGCCGTATCGGCACGCGCGCGTGGGCGCGGACGAGCGCACGTATCGTTCGTTCGCGGAGCAGCCGCCTGCGGACGCGCGCGTCGACGAGGAGCTCACCGCCGACCTGCGCCTGCGTCTGCCGATCGTGCTCGACCGCGAGCGCGCCGCGCAAGCGGAGCCGCGCGACGAGCCCGCGCTCGATCTCGACGTGCCGGTCGGCGCCGTCATCGAGGCGTGGAACGTGCTGCGCCACTTCTACCCGTACCAGGACGCGGTCGCCGACGACTGGGACGCGATCCTCGAGGACGCGATCCTCGACGCGCGCGACGACGCGACCGCGGAGGACACGGTGGCCACGCTGCGGCGGATGGTCCACCGGATCCACGATGGGCACGGCGAGGTCGGACACGACGAGCTTCCGCGTCGCTCGACGCTGCCCGTACGGCTCGAGCTCGTGGATGGCGAAGCGGTCGTCACCGGAACCTCGCAGCCCGACGTGTTCGCGATCGGCGACGTCGTGGAACGGATCGACGGTGAGCCGGTGGTGCCGTTCGTCGAGCGCGTGGCGCAGGAGCTGTCCGGCACGCCGCACTGGCGGAGGTTCAAGGCCGCAGCGTGGGTGGTGCCCTCGGGGCCGTCGGGGCACGCCGCCGACGTGACGCTGCGGCGCAGCGGGAAGGCACGCACGATCTCGACGCAGTTCGTGCGCGAGGCTCCGCCGCGCCCGCGTCGACCCGACGCGATCCATGCGTACCGCGACGGCGTGGTGTACGTCGATCTCACGCGGGCGCACTGGGACGAGATCGCGGCCCGCATCGACGAGATCGCGGCCGCGCCCGGTGTCGTGTTCGACCTGCGCGGCTATCCGGAGGACACGCACCGCGTGCTCGAGCACCTGCTCGCGCAGCCCGAGGACGCGACGTGGATGCACGTGCCGCGGTACGTCGAGCCCGGCGGCGAGCCGGTGGGATGGCAGCACATCGGCTGGCACCTGCGTCCCGCGGAGCCCCGGATCTCGGGCGCGGTGGCGTTCCTCGTGTCGGCGGAGGCGATCAGCTACGCGGAGTCGATGCTCGGCTACGTCGAGGCGCACGACCTCGGCACGGTGATCGGATCGACGCCGAGCGCCGGCACCAACGGCGACATCGTGCGCGTCGACACCGTCGGCGGGTTCTGGCTCGTGTTCACCGGCATGCGGGTCACGCATCACGACGGACGCCCGTTCCACCTCCGCGGGATCGCACCCGACCTCGTGGTGGAGCCCACGCTCGCGGGACTGCGATCGGGTCGCGACGAGCAGCTCGACGCCGCGCTCGCAGCCGTGCGCGGGTGAGCGCGATCGCGTCAGGGCTCGTCGCCGTGCACGCGGACCTCGATGCGACGGAGGACGCCGTCGGGCGTGTGCTCCTCCTCGATGTCGATCTCGGCCTCGCCCGCGATGCCGCGCGCGCGCAGGTCGACGAGCAGGCGTGCGCGCGCGTCTTCGATGTCGCCTTCGTCGAGATCGAGATCGAACAGGCGATTGCCGAGGCGCCCCCCCCAGGTGCCGTGCACGACGCCCTCGAGCGCCTCACCCTCCACGCGGCCGCCTTCGAGGACCGGATACTCGTCGACGAGGTCGTCCCAGATCGCGTCGACGTCGACATCGGGACCGACGACGTCCATCACGATGCGGATGACGCCCGGTGTGTGCTCGTCGTGACGCTCCGCCTCCACGCGGACCATGAGGCCCTCGATCGGATGGTTGTCCTCCACGAACGCAGCGAGGCGCTCGGGGTGCACGCCGGCGAGGCTCGCCTCGGGCAGCACGATCGCGATCGTCCGGCCGAGCGGGCGCTCGTACTCCACCGGCAGCTGGCAAGCGACGACCCCGGCGCCGGCCGTCACGAGGCCAGCGAGGGCCAGCTTCAGCCACGGACGGCGCGGCACCGGAGACGTCGGCGTTCGACGGGCGAAGGCGGCGAGCACCGTGGGCTCGAGCGCATCGCGATGGGCTCGGCTCAGCGCTTCGTCGGGTGCGGAGCGCAGCACGTTGCGTGCATCAGAGGGCATAACCGACACCCTCCTCGCCGAGCAGATGTGCGCGGGCCTCGAGCTCTCGCCGCACGCGGCTGCATCGCTGCTTGACCGCGGCCTCGCTGATGCCGAGCAGCGCCGCGATCTCGCCGTGACGCAGGCCGTCCGCGTAGCGCAGCGCGAAGATCTCGCGCGTGGTCGGTGAGAGATCGGCGAGCAGCGTGCGCACGAACGCCGCCGCCTCGTCGTGATCGAGCGCGCGGCTCGGGACGAGGCTCGCATCGGCGAGTTCCTCGGCTCGCTCGGCCGCCGATGCCTCGGGCCGACGGCGACGCAGCTCGTCGACGAGCGCGTTGCGAGCGATGCCGAGGACCCACGCGCGTACGGTGCCGCGCTCGGACGCATACGTGTCGAGCCGCTCGACCACGCGCTCGAACACACGGGCCGTCAGATCCTCGGCGTCCGCCTGATTGCTCGTGCGTCGTGCCAAGTACGCGTACACCACCGGATGCAGCTCCCGATACAGCCGCGTGAACGCCCGCACGTCGCCCGCCGCGGCCTTTCCGAGAAGGCGCCGCTGCGCGAGCCCCGGCAGCGAGAGCACCGGCATTGCCCCTCCATACGTACCACCGCGAGAAAGGTGACGTCAGCGCGCGAGCAGGGCGGCCAGGGCGAACACGTGCTCGTCGTCGGCGTGGAGGGCCCGCAGCGCCTCGGCGAGCTGCAGGACGTACTCGGGGTTGGGGCCGCTCGGGCCGGTACTGCCGCGGATCTGCTGCGCGATGTCGGATAGCGGCGCGGGGCCGAGCCAGTTCGGGTTGTGCTCGGTGGCGACGTAGACGAGCGCACCGGCGATGGGGCCCGCGTCGGCCACGTGGACGTCGACGGCGTGCCGCTCGTAGCCGCCCTGCTCGCGGTGATCGAGCATCGCGAGCACGGACTCGACATGCGCCTCCGCGATCCGATACGCGACGCCGAAGCA
>CAYXVR010000125.1:1450-5618 GCA_964468635.1 uncultured Nannocystaceae bacterium | reverse complement strand
GCGTGACCACGCGGCCGGGCGCTCCGGGGACGCCGCGATGATCGATCGAGCCCTGCCAGAACCGGCGCGTCCACCCCTCGACGAAGCCGGGCTGCCGCGCCTCGTAGGCGAACGCCGGCCGCCACACGAGCGAGCCGTAGCCGAACACCCACACGCTCACAGCCCGAGCACGCCCTCGATCGCCTCCATCATCTGCACGCGACGGCGCGTGAGCGGGCTGGTGCCGTCGATGAGCGCCTGACTCTCCTCGAGCACGCGTTGCAGCGGATGGCGCGTGACCGCCGGGTCGATCGTCTTCGCACCGCCTTCGCTGTGGCTCATCCACGCCACCATCTCGTCGGTGCGTCCGGCGAGCACCGCCTCGACGGCGGCGAGCCCGAGCCTGCCGGCGACCATCCGATCCTGGAACGTCGGATTGCCGCCGCGCACGAGATGTCCGAGCACCGTCGCGCGCACCTCGGCATTGGGCAGATCGACCGCGATGCGCTCCTGCACCTGCCGCACGAGCGCCGTGCACGGTACGCCCACGCCTTCGGCCTTGAGGATGAGCACGCGCTGCTTGCCGCGCGAGGCTGCGAACGCACGCCGCACCGCGCCCTCGACCGCGGCCACGAGCTCCGGCTCGCTGCGCCCCTGCTCGCGGAAGAGCACCGCATCGGCCCCCACCGCGACCGCGCCCGCCATCGCCAGGTAGCCGCAGTCGCGGCCCATCACCTCGACCACGAACGCGCGGTGGTGCGCGCGCGCCGTGTCGCAGATCTTGTCGCACGAGGCCACGATCGTGTTGAGCGCGGTGTCGACTCCGATCGAGGTCGACGTGCAGCCGACGTCGTTGTCGATGGAGGCCGGGATCCCGATCACGGGCGTCTGCGATTCCTGCGCGAGCGCGTGGGCGCCCGCGAGCGATCCGTTGCCGCCGATCACGACGAGGCCCGCGAGCTCGGCCAGCTGCCGCAGCGCGGGCGCGCGGCCTTCCGGGGTGAGAAACCGGAGCTCGCGCGCCGAGCCGAGCAGCGTGCCGCCCTGCGAGCCCCAGAAGTCGATGTCCGGATCGCCGGCGATGCCGTCGGCGACGCGGTGCGTCAGCGGGCGCATGCGCCCGGCGAGCAGACCGCTGTAGCCGTCCTCGACCCCCAGCACCGCGACGCCGCGGCTGGCCGCCACCTTCACGATGGCCCGCACCGCTGCATTCATCCCGGGCGAGTCGCCCCCCGAAGTGAGCACCGCGATCGTCTGCTCCGCCATGGTGTGCGATAGGATAGCGGACATGCGTTGGATCCGGAGCGTGGGTGCGGTGAGCGTGGTGTGCATCGCTGCGAGCTGCGGCGACCCGGGCGAGTCGCCGGAGGCCGACACCGACGCGCCGACGAGCACGGCGCCGACGACCGCCGACACGAACGACGACGAGAGCACCACGACCGGCGCTCCGGACACGACGAGCAGCGATCCGGCGGAGAGCGACACGGACATGATGACGACGGTCCCGCAGCCGGTGTGCGGCAACGCGACCGTGGAGCCGCCCGAGGAGTGCGACGACGGCAACATGATGGGCGGCGACGGCTGCGAGCCGGACTGCACGCTCAGCGTCGACACGCGGGAGTGGGAGGACGTCGTGGGCGGCACCGCGTTCGTGCAGGAATCCGGCCACGCGATCGCGACCGACGACGCCGGCAACGCGTACGCGGCGGGTTACATCCTGCACACCGTCGGCGACGCGCAGGTGTGGGTGCGCAAGTACGATCCCGCGGGCGCGGAGGTGTTCACGCGCACGTTCGATCCGTCGACGGGGTTCGACGACCGTGGGTACGGGATCGACGTCGACAGCGGGGGCAACATCGTCGTCGTCGGCGACGCTGCCAACGGTGCCGCGGACTCGGACATCTGGATCGCCAAGCTCGACCCCGAGGGTGCCGAGCTGTGGTCCACCACCGTGCCCGGCCCGGTGGCGGGTGCCGATGCGGCCAACGACGTCGTGGTCGACAGCGCGGACAACATCGTCGTCGTCGGCTACCTGCGCGTCGGCAACGGCGACAACGACATGTGGATCGCGAAGCTCGATCCCGCGGGCACGCAGCTGTGGTCGCACACGATCGCGGGGCCCGACATCCTCGACGACCGCGCCGAGGGTGTCGACGTCGATGCGGAGGACAACGTGATCGTGGCGGGCTTCGTGTCCAACGAGGGCTTCAACCGCGACGTGTGGCTGCGCAAGTACGACCCCGACGGCACCGAGCTGTGGACCACCGTGTACGACAGCATCCTCTCGGGCAGCGAGTCGGGCTTCGACGTCGCGGTCGCGCCCGACGGAGCGATCGGGGTCGCCGGAACGACGCCCATCAACGCGGTCAACGACGACATCTGGCTCGGCCGCTTCGACGAGAACGGCGAGCTCGTGTGGATGAAGGACTTCGGCGGGCCGGCAGTCGAGAGCGATGCAGCGCTCGGCCTCGCGGCGGACTCGCAGAGCGCGTTCATCGTCGTCGGCTACAAGGCCGTCAGCGACATCGACACCGACATCTGGCTGCGCAAGTGGGATGCGGGCGGGAACGTGGTGTGGACGCAGAACGTCGTCGGCACGGGAGCGGACCGCGACGAGGCGCACGCGGCCGCGGTCGACGGCGACGACAACATCTTCGTCACCGGCGAGATCCGCAACCGCATGAACAACAACGGCGACATCTGGGTCGCGAAGTTCGGCCCCTAACCGAAGATGATCTTCTCGCGCTCGAAGAGCCGTGCGGTCGTCCACACGCAGGCAGCTCCGAGGGCGAGCGCGAGGCCGCCGGCGAGCACGAAGAGGCCGACGTCGGTGGGCTCGCCGCGCAGCACGTGGGTGAGCAGCGCCTGCTGGCCGAGCACGGGGACGGCCGTCATCCATGCGGCGGCGCGATCGGGATAGAGCATCAGGAACATCGGCGGCAGCACGGGGAGGAAGCCCGACAGCAGCGAGAGGTAGGTCTGCGCCTCGCGGAAGCTGCGGGCGAAGCTGGCCGCGAGCAGCTGCATGCCGGCGGCGGCGAACGACAGCGGCAGCAACGCGGCGAGCACGGCCACGCCGTCGCCGAGGCCGAACTCGAGCGACAGCCCCACTTGATGCAGCGGGAGCATGCGCAGCGAGACCGCGGCCCCGACGAGCGTGATGAGCAGGCCCACCGCGGAGAACGCCGTGGTGGCGAGCCACTTGCCCACGGCCAGCGAGTCGCGCGACACGGGGTTGAGCAGCAGCGGCTCGAGCGAGCGACGCTCGCGCTCACCGGCGGTGCTGTCGGTGGCCACGAACATCCCCCCGATGAAGATCGCGAGCATCACGTGCATCGAGACCATGCCGACGAACGTCGACGCGTGCCGCTGGGGCGTGCCCGTGTCGACGTCCTCGATGATCACCGGGCGCACGATCTTGGGGTCGACGCCGCGTGCGAGCAGGCGCAGCGTGCCGATGCTCGCGCTCCACGACTCCACCGCCTCGCGGGTGCGATGGATGGGCGTCCGGGCCTCGCGGCGCGAGCTGTCCACGACGAGCTCGAGCTCGGCCGGCTCTCCGGCGCGGAACGAGACCTCGAAGTCGTGCGGGATCACGAGCACGACGTCGAGCTCGCCCGCCGACACGGCTGCCTTCGGATCGGCGGGGGGATCCTCGACGATCACGCCGGCGCGCTCGAGGTGCTCGACGAGCGCCGGCGCATGCTCGGCTCCGACGACGGGCAGATGCAGCGGCGCATCGGAGGCCTGCTCCTCGATGATCGCGCTGAACATGAGCGTGACGAGGAACGGACCGATGAGGGGAAACAGCAACGCGGACATCAGCGACCGGCGATCCCGCAAGCCGTCGAGGATCTCCTTGGCCATCACGGCCCGCACGTGGCGGAAGCGGATGCTCACCCCATCAGTCCTTCCGTGCTCCCGATGACGTCGACGAAGGCGTCCTCGAGCGAGTCGCGGCCGGTCTGCGCGCGCAGCTCGTCGGGGGTGCCGTGCGCGACCACGCGACCGTGGGCGATGACGTAGATCTCGTCGCACAGCGCCGAGACCTCCTGCATCACGTGGCTCGAGAACACCACCGCGCGGCCCTCCTCGCGCAGCGACCGGATCACCTCGCGCATGGCCCGGGTGCTCATCACGTCGAGGCCGTTGGTCGGCTCGTCGAGCAGCACGTTGCGCGGCTCGTGGA
>CAYXVR010000125.1:0-1440 GCA_964468635.1 uncultured Nannocystaceae bacterium | reverse complement strand
TCCGTGCACGCGGCGATCCGCGATGCCCTTCATGTCGAGACGCTGGACGAGCACGTCGATGCGCGCTTCGATGCGGTCCGCGGGGAGATCCTGGAGCTCGCCGAAGTAGCGCAGGTTCTCGCGCGCGGTGAGCCGCGGGTAGAGCCCCCGCGCGTCGGGCAGCACGCCGATCCGCGCCCGCACCGTGCTCGCGTCGGCGACGATGTCGGCTCCGTCGACGAGCGCCGTGCCCGAGTCGGGCTGCACGAGCGTGGACACCATGCGCAGCGTGGTGGTCTTGCCGGCGCCGTTGGGGCCGAGCAGGCCCGTGATGCGACCGTCCTCGGCGCGAAACGAGACGTCTTCGACCGCGACGACGTCGCCGAAGTGCTTGCGCAGATGAGAGACGACGATCATCGGGCAGCGAGAGAGGGTCCGGCGAAGTCGACGAAGAAGCGCGGACGCGCGTGCTCGTCGAGACAGGAGACGTCGAGCGCGTCCGGGTCGGCTCCGGCCACGAAGTCGGCGAGCACACCGCTCATGCACGGCACGGCGAGCGTGCCGTGGCCCGCTCCGGGGACGACGACGTGACGCGCGTGCGCGAGGTTCTCGGCCGCGTGCTCACCCCAGCGGGGCGGCGTGACGGGGTCGAGATCGCCCGAGAGCACGAGCGTGGGCACGTCGATGGCGACCGGCTCGCGATAGCCGTCGGGCACCTCGGCCCGGCTCCACAACGCACAGCTCTCGCGCAGCAGGTCGACGATCTGGGATCCGACGAGTGTGCCCTTGGTTTCACGCGCGACGTCCTCGTCGGAGATGAACGGTACGTCCTCGCTGCAGACGACCGACAGGAACATGCCTTCGGCGAGGTTGTCTTCCATGCCTTCGGTGAGCAGCAGCGTCTGGGCGAGCAGAGGCGCGTAGTCGCCGACCCGTGCCCGCGAGATCGCGAGGGGCAGCAGCGCGGCGAGCTCCGGCACGTACAATGTGCCGCGGATTCCATTCGTCAGGATCGCGCGCGTGAGCCGGATGTCCACCGATTCTCCGGTGCGCGGATGCTCGACCACCACCGTGCGTGCGTCGCTTCGGAGATGGGCGAGCACCTCGTCGAGCTGCCCGCGCGGATCCGGGAACGCCTCGGCGCACGCCTCGTCCGCGGCGCAGTCCTCGAAGAGCTTCGCGAGCGCTCGATCGGCATCCGCGGCGAACGACAGCGGCATCGTCATGTCGACCGGAGCGACGCCGTCGACGACGATCGTGCGCACGCGATCGGGATGGCTGCGCGCGAACGCGAGGGCCATGCGCGTCCCGTACGAGCCGCCGACGAGGTTCGCCTGCGCGTACCCGAGCGCGTCGAGGACCGCCGCGAGGTCGGCGGCGGCGTGCGTCGTGGTGTAGAGCCGCGGATCCGCATCGAGCTCCTCGCGGCACCGAGTGAGCCGCTCGGTGTCGACCTCGGTG
>CAYXVR010000124.1:0-10419 GCA_964468635.1 uncultured Nannocystaceae bacterium | reverse complement strand
GCTCCACGCGCTGCTTCGACTGGACCGTCGTGCTACGATCGACGCATGCGCTTCACCTACTCCTTGATCACGCTTTCCATCCTTGCGACGTCGGTCGCGTGTGGCGACGACGGCGGCGACGACGGCGATGATGGTGCCGAGGACTCGAGTGGTCCCGGCAGCTCGTCGGGCGGCGACGACTCCGGCTCGAGCAGCGGCGGATCCGTCGACGACTCCGGCTCCTCCTCGGGCGGCTCGAGCAGCGGCACCGACGGCGGCTCGAGCAGCGGCACCGACGCGACGGGCAGCTCGAGCGAGAGCTCCGGCGCCGACTCGAGCGGCTCCGAGTCGGGCGGCGCCGGCTTCGCGTGCGGCGACGATCTCGAGTGCGACCCCGCCGCGGAGTACTGCCAACGCCAGGTCTCGGACGTCGGCGGCGAGCCGGACGGCTACCAGTGCCTCCCGCTCCCGAAGGCCTGTGAAGGCGAAATCTCGTGCGACTGCCTCGCCGACGAGCCCTGCGGCGAGTTCGACCTGTGCGAAGAGACGAAGGACGGCGGCGCGATCCTGAGCTGCCCAGGCGGCTGACGACGGCGAGGCGAGAGCGGACTCGCGTCGAGCGTCTCAGCTGACGAGCGGCCGGGCCTTGCGCCCGTCCGTCATCGCCTTGCGCACCCACGTCCTCAACTGCGCCTCGTCGTACGGCTTGCCGAGATACGCCAACGCCCCGAGCCGCAGGCCCCAGTAGCGATCCGCCTCGCGCGCCATCGACGTGACGAGCACGACGCACGCCGCGTCGTCGCCCGCGAGGATCCGCCGCACGAGCGCGAACCCGGACAGCCCCTCCAGCACCACCTCCGCCACCACCACGCGCGGGTGCTTCTCGCTCCAGATCGCGAGCGCCGTCGTGCCGTCCGCCGCCTGATCGATCGCGACCTCGCGATGGATCTCCTCCGCCGCCGCTCGACAGGCGGCGATCATGCGCTCGCGCTCCACGGGGTCGGGCTCGACCACCAGGATCGCCGTGGGCTTGCGATCGTCCGCCATCGTCACGCCTGCACGGTCGGCGCGCGGCGCCGCACCAGCCCGGCGCGCGAGAGTCGGTACAGCACCTTCGCGACGGCGAACGTGCCGGCGCGGGCCCGACGCGCCATCTCCTTCACGCTGTGCCGTCCGTTGGCGAGCTCGAGCAGCGTGAGCTCCTCCCGCGTGAACGAGTGGCGGCCGAGCTTCGCGACCTCTTGATCGACGCGCACGAACACCTCGTCGAGTGCCGCGATGTGCGGCCCCATCTCGGCCCGCTCCTCCTCGCGCCGCAGCCCCACGAGCAACACCTCCGCGATGCGCAGCTCGCCCTTGCCCTTCGTCAGCTGATCGACCAGCGCATGGTTGCGCTCGCTCGCGGCGAAGCTCGCCCGCCCCTCCGTCCACGCGATCGCGTGACACGCGACCTCGCGCGCCTGGGCGATGAGCACGAGGTTGAGCTCGTCGGGACGCACGTGGCCGTCCTCCACCAGCCGCTCGCCGAGCCCGCGCCCACGCGGGTCGGTGGCCTCGGCGATCCGGTCGAGCTCGGGCTCCGCCACGAGCCCGGCCTCGACGACGAAGCGGAACAGCCGGAGGTCCTCGCGATCGATCCGCGACTCCGCCATGCGCACGCGTCCGCGATCGAGGTGCAGCCGCACCCACTCCTCGCCGTGCTCCACCGTCAGCACGCCGCGCGCCGCGTCGGCGTCGAGCAGCTCGAGCAGCGACTCGAGGCGCGTCGTGCCGAGCTGGGCCTGCAGCGTCACCGCGGCCGCCGGCGTCGGCAGCCCGCCGGTCGTCGTGAGCGTCGTCGCGAAGTCGCGGAGCGCGGACTCCTCCGGGGTGATGCCGGGGAAGTGCTGCGTGATCGCGCGCCCGAGTCGCGTCATCGCCGTGTCCGCGGCGGCGCGCGACGGGGTGGGCTTGGCCTTCGGCGGCTCGTCGATGACCTCGCGCAGCACCTTGATGAGCGCCGGCGTCGCGAACGGGCGCTTGATCGACGGCAGCGTCTCCGCCCCGGGGAACGGGATCGGATTCGTGCGGCTCACGAGCAGCACGCCCGGCAGCTCGGCGGCGCCCGGCACCTCGACGAGCGCACGCAGCACGGTCGCACTGACCGCGGGGGCCGTCGCCGTGTCGAGCAACAACGCGACGATCGTGCGGTCGCCTCCGGGCCCGTGCAGCCGACAGAGCTCGACCGCCTGCTCCTGGTTCACCGCGTTGTGGACGTCGTAGCCCGCGAGCCGCAGCCCCGCCGTGGCGAGCTTCGCGGTCGTCGGGTTCGGGTCGTAGTACAGCACGCCCGGGGCGACGAGTCCGCCGTGGGCCGCGTGGGCGCCCGAGTCCGCCGCGCCGCCCGAGCCGGGAAACGTACCAGAGTCGGTGGGGAGCGAGCTCGGCGGATCGGCCATCGGCGAAGCAGCGTGCCGGGGGAGTGCGGCGTGCGGGCGGCCGGTATCATACGAACTCCCGAGGCTTCGTGGTAGCTTCGGCTCACGATGGTGATGGAGTCGCTCGAGCGGCTCGATCCGCCGCGCTCCCTCGGCAAGTTGACCTTGCTTGCCCGGCTCGGCGAAGGCGGCATGGCGACGGTCTACGTCGCCGCGGTCGGGCAGGGGACGCTCGCGCGACTCTGCGCGGTCAAGCTCTTGCGCGCGGGCGTTCCGGATCAGGACTACCGCACGCGCTTCCTCGACGAGGCGAAGCTCGTGGTGCGGCTGCACCACAACAACGTCGTCGACGTGCGCGAGGCCGGCGAGCAGGACGGTCAGCTGTACATCGTGATGGAGCTGTGCGAGGGCCGCGACCTCGCCGACGTGTGGGATCGCTGCGCCGAGGTCGGGCGCGCGTTCCCGGTGCCGCTCGCGGTGCACATCGTGCGCGAGGCGCTGCGCGGCCTCCACTACGCGCACACGTTCCCTGGCCTGCAGCTCGTGCACCGCGATGTCTCCCCCTCGAACCTGCTCGTCGACTGGAACGGAGCGGTGCGCGTCGCGGACTTCGGGCTCGCCACCTCCGCGCTCAAGGCCACTGCGACGATCCCCGGGCTCGTGTTCGGCAAGGTCGGGTACATGGCGCCCGAGCAGGCGACGCGCTCGGATCTCGACGGGCGCGCGGACGTCTACAGCTGCGGGGTGGTGCTGTGGGAGCTGCTCACCGGACGTCCGTTGCGCGAGACCGGCATCGACACGCGCGCCGTGGCCCGGTTCGCGCCGCGCTCGCCTTCCGAGCTCAGTCGCCGCGTGGACGCGGAGCTCGACGCGATCGTCGTGCGCGCGCTGTCGACCAAGCCGGCCGATCGGTGGCCGAGCGCGGCGGAGTTCATGCGCGCGCTCGCGGAGTGGCTGGCCAAGCACGCGCCGGAGACGAATCAGGAGACCCTCGCCGATTTCATGGGTGCGCTCTTCGCCGATGCGCGCGAGCGCGACCACGCCGCCTACGGTGCGCTGCTCGAGAACCTCGTGTCGGCGAGCACCGCCGTGTTCACGCGCGCGGGGGAGGACGCGCCCGACGTCGCGCACGGCGACGTGGGTGCGCCGACGCGCGAGATCGCGGTGCCTCCGACAGACCCGGAGGACATCCCGCCCACCACGATCGTCGCGGCGCGCTATCGCATCGAGTCGATGCTCGGTCGCGGCGGCATGGGCACCGTGTATCTCGCCGAGCACGTCACGGTCGGG
This sequence comes from uncultured Nannocystaceae bacterium, assembly GCA_964468635.1. Lineage (GTDB taxonomy): Bacteria > Myxococcota_A > Polyangia > Nannocystales > Nannocystaceae > Xiheibacterium. Next base: position 6,733 of record CAYXVR010000124.1, on the reverse strand, counting down.
CGCAAGGTCGCCGTCAAGGTGCTCACGCGCGAGTGGAGCCGCCATCCGATCGTCGCGCGCCGTTTCCAGGAAGAGGCACGAGCGGCGAGCGCGGCCGGTCATCCGAACATCGTCGAGGTGTTCGACGCGGGCGAGCTGCCCGACGGTCGATTGTTCCTCGTGATGGAGTACCTCGTCGGCCGCTCGCTGTACGAGGAGCTGTGCCAGGAGGGGCCGATGCCGGTCGCGCGCGCCGTCGGGCTCGCCCGCGAGATCGCGCGCGCGATCGGGGCCGCGCACCAGGTCGGCATCATCCACCGCGACCTCAAGCCCGACAACGTGATGATCGTGCGGCGCGGCGGCGAGGACACCGTGAAGGTGCTCGACTTCGGCATCTCGACGTCGGCCGAGCGCCCCGAGGAGGATCGCCGGCTCACGCAGCCGGGCCACGCCCTCGGCACGCCCGAGTACATGGCGCCCGAGCAGGCCAAGGGCCAGCCACCGACCGAGCGCTTCGACATCTACGCGATCGGCGTGATGCTCTACGAGATGCTCGGCGGCGAGCCGCCGTTCTGTGGCGACAACATGATCGAGGTGCTCACGCGCAAGGCGGTCGAGCCCGCGCCTCCGCTCGATCGCGTGCGACCCGAGCTGCCGCCGAAGCTCGTCGCGCTCGTGCACGCGTGCATCGAGATCCGCCCCGAGGATCGCCCCTACGACATCGGGGAGCTCGTCGCACGACTCGATGCCGCGGTCGCGCCCGATCGCGAGCCCACGGTCACCGCGCTCGCCCCCCTCGATGTCTCGGCGCGCACGCGCGAGATCGTCGCGCTGCCGCCGGGTGCCGTCGTCCGCGTGCCGCGAGCCGCGAGCTCGGGCCGACTGCCCCGCGCGCAGCGCAGGCTCGCGGCGGGCGTCGGCGTCGGTGCGGTCGCGATGTTCGCGGCGGCGTTGTGGTGGCGCTCGCTGCCCGGGGATCGCCCCGCGACCGCGCAGGCGAGCCCGAGCGCCGCCGCGATCGCACCCGACGTGCCGCCGCTCGAGCCCGACGCGCCGACGAGTCGCGGCGAGCCGGCGCCGGATCCCGTGCGGCCGCCATCCGAGGTCGTGCCGCCCGCGGCGTCGTCGTCGGAGGACTCGGGCGGTCCGACCACGACGCCCGAGCCGCCCACGAAGCGACCACCCGTCGCGGAGTCGGCTGCGTGCATCGAGACCCGCGCCGCGGCCCAGAAGGCCCGCGCCGCGAGCGAGTGGTCGGCGGTGCTCGCCAGCGTGGGCAAGACGCGCTGTTGGGCGGGCGCACACAAGCAGGAGGCGCTGGCCCTGCGCGTGCGCGCGTTGTTCGAGACGAAGCGATTCGCCGATTGTGCGAAGGCCGGCAAGTCGGCGAAGCGCAGCGAGACGCGGGCGCTCGCCGACGCATGCGCGAAGCGGGCGGGCAGCTGACACTGCGCGTCCGTGCTCTGGACGCCGCAGGGCTCGATCGCAGAAGATCGCACCGGCGATGTCGGCCCGCCATGCGCTCGCGCTCACGCTCGCGCTCACGCTCGCGCCCACGCCGGCGCGCGCGCTCGCGCCCGCCCCCTCGAACGGCGTGGTGCGTGCAGCACTGTCGATCGACACGACGGCGCTGGGACCGGCCGCCGAGGGCGTGAAGGAGCGCATCCGCGTGCGCGGCGAGGCGCAGCTGCGCGAGGAGGACGTGCTGCCGGCGAAGAGCGCGGAGGACCCGGTGATCGCGATCGCCGTCGAGCCGCTCGGCAAGGAGCCCGGCTATCGCTGCACCTTCGCGGTGAAGAAGGGCGACGAGATCGTGGCCGGCACCGAGGGCACCACGCTGTGTCAGCTCTGCACCGAGGACGAGCTGGTCGATCACGTCGACGCGGCGATCGAGCGCGTGGTGCCGCAGATCCCGGTGAGCACATCGAGCACGACGGCGGCGGCCGGCGGCGCGCCCCAGCCGATCGCACCCCCGCCGGCGCGTACGCCCGAGCTGCGCGGGCTCGGCCGAGGTGGGCTCGCGCTCGCGATCGTCGGTGGCGTCGCGGTCGGCGTGGGCGTCGGGCTGGCGGCGCGTCAGGTGCCCGAAGGCGAGAGGTCGCCGGGGCCGATGCGCGTCGGCGGCATCACGCTCGCGTCGATTTCGGTGGGCATGCTCGTCGCCGGTCTCGCGATGGTCGCCGTCGATCTGCGGCGCAACCACGCCGAGCGCAAGGCGGCCGTCCACGCGGCCCGCTCGCGCTCGCGCGCGTCGTGGCGGCTCGCGCCGTCGGCGGGCCGCTCGAGCGCCGGCGTCGTCGTGCACGGCAGGTTCTGATTCGTCGCGCTCAGGCGACGCCGGGGGCGATCGCGATCGCGTTCGCGCTCGGGCCCCCGCCCCGCCGGACGGCGACGACGAACGGCTCGCCCCGCGCGGTCGCGAGCTCCGGATCGACGACGAGCACGTCGATGGGGAAGCGCTCGACGAGGGTGAGGGCCATCTCGACGTCGCTCGACGCGATCACGCGAGCACCCCGGTTCCGCAGGAGGGCGCGCAGGGCCGCGGACTCGGCGGCCGGTCCGACGACCAGCACGCGCTGGCCGGCGAACGAGGGCTGGGCGGGCGTCGATCGGCCCCACGGTCGAGGCCGATGCGGCATCACGGGCGGCATCGAGGGCAGCCTAGCGACTGCCGCCGACCCCGCAAGCGCGGGCGCGCCCGACGCTAGCGCACGCGGGTCCGAGGTTTCACCGACGCTCCCGCAACGTAGACTGCTCGCGCCATGCCTCGGATCCTGGTTGTCGACGACGACGAGCCCACCTGCGAGACGCTCGCGGACATCCTCTCCTCCGGGGGCTACGAGGCCCACCAGGCGCTGTCGGCCGAGATCGCGTGGCAGCGCGTGCAATCGACGGACTTCGACGTCGTGCTCACCGACGTGTCGATGAACGGCATGGACGGCCTCGAGCTGTGCAAGCGCATCCACGAGGCGCGCCCCGACGTGCCGGTGCTCGTGGTGACCGGGCAGGCCGACGTCGCGACCGCGGTCGCGGCCCTGCGCGCGGGCGCGTACGACTTCCTCACGAAGCCGATCGACGCGAAGCTCATGCTGCTCGCGGTGGGTCGGGCGTCCGAGCTCCGTCGGCTCGATCGCGAGGCGAAGGCGCTGCGGCGGGCCTTGGCCGACGCGCAGAAGTTCGGCGCGCTGATCGGGGAGAGCCCGGTGATGCGCGAGCTCGGTGATCTGATCGTGCGCGTCGCGGGCTCGGATGCGTCGGTGCTCGTCACGGGAGAGAGCGGCACCGGCAAGGAGCTCGTCGCGCGCTCGATCCACGAGCACTCGCGCCGCAAGGGCGGGCCGTTCGTCGCGGTGAACTGCGCCGCGGTGCCACCCACGTTGATCGAGAGCGAGCTGTTCGGCCACGTGAAGGGCGCATTCACCGACGCCAAGACGGCGCGCGACGGGTTGTTCGTGCAGGCCGACGGCGGCACGCTGTTCCTCGACGAGGTCGGCGAGCTGCCGCTCGAGCTGCAGCCGAAGCTCTTGCGCGCGCTGCAGGAGCGGCGCGTGCGGCCGGTCGGCAGCGAGTCCGAGGTGCCGTTCGACACGCGCATCGTCACCGCGACGAATCGCGACCTCGAGTACCTCGCCGTCGAGGGCACGTTCCGCGAGGACCTCCTGTATCGCCTCGACGTCGTGCGACTCGAGCTGCCGCCCCTGCGCGCGCGCGGTGCAGACGTGCTCTTGTTGGCCAAGCACTTCATCGACAAGCTCGCGAAGTCGCGGGGCGCGGCGACGAAGGTGGTGGGGATCGCACCGGAGGCGGCCGAGAAGCTGCGGGCGTACGACTGGCCGGGCAACGTCCGCGAGCTCGAGAACTGCGTCGAGCGGGCCATCGCGCTCGCCCGTGGCGACCAGATCGGGCTCGACGATCTGCCCACGAAGATCCGTCAGTTCACGCCGAAGCAGGTCGTCGCGTCGGCCAACGACCCCGACGAGATCCTCACGCTCGACGAGCTCGCGCGTCGGTACATCGGCCGCGTGCTGCAGCTGCTCGACGGCAACAAGACGCGCGCGGCCCAGGTGCTCGGCGTCGACCGACGCACGCTCTACCGCCGGCTCGAGCGCCACGGCCTGCCGTGACGGACTAACTCCGGCGGTTCTTGTCGACGATTCCCGCGATGATGAGCGCGAATGCGACGATCCGCGTCGCGTAGAACCAGTGGCGCGTGTCGTCGGCGGGGTTCAGGACGGCGAGCCCGATCCAGTGGACCGCGAACGTCCAGAACGCGGCGACGAAGAACAGGAACAAGCGGTCGCGGCCGACCCGCCAGTAGCGCAGGAAGAACATGCCGACGACCCAGCTCGCCATCGCGCAGCCGCCCTGCATGAACGCGTTGACGATGGACACGTTCACTTGGCCTCCGCGACGACGAGCCCGTAGAGGAGCAGGCCCAACGACAGCACGGCGGTGCCGGCCCGCACGAGCCGCAGATCGATCGCGTCCGGTACGACGACGAGATCGACGAAGAGCAGGGCGTTGTTCGCGACGAGCCCGACGAAGCACAGGCAGCTCCAGAACAGGAGCGGCGTGCGGCTCTTGCGATAGCCGCGCAGCAGCAGCACCGCGCACAAGAGGCTCGTCAAGCCGCACAGCAGGTAGATCGCTTCAGCCATCTTTCTTCCTCTTGATGACGAAGGCGTCGGCGAACGCCCGCGCGGCCGAGTCGCGGATCCTCTCGAGCGCGTGGGCGCTGAGCAAGCGCATCACCTCGAGTCTGCGCTCGTCGTAAAGGAGCGCCAGCCGATCGACGGCGGCCGCGAGCGCGGGTGAGTGCGGCGCGTACCGCCAGCCCGTGTCGTCGACCGCGAGGAGGCCGCTCGCGACGAGCTCGTGGAGTACGGGGTCGAGGAAGGTCTCGGGAATCGAGAGGCGCTGGGCCAGCGCGTCGGCCGACCACGCGCGCGTCGGATCGCGGCGGAGCAGCAGCATCGCCTCGAGGCCCTCGAGCGACGCCACGCGCTCGCGCAGCAGTTGGCCGAGGTCGGCGGGGATGGGGTCGCTCATGCGCTACGGACGTGACCGTTTCCTAGCAAACGCCGGCGGCAGCGCAAGCGGGCCGTCGCTCACAGCCAGCGCTTGCGTCGGAAGTACCACAGGAACAAGATGGCGGTGATCGCCATCACCACGAGCGCGCCCACGTAGCCGAAGTGCATGCGCAGCTCGGGCATGTTCCACGGCGACGACTCGGGGTCGAAGTTCATGCCGTAGACGCCGGCGATGAACGTGAGTGGCAGCATGATCGTGGAGATGAGCGTGAGCACCTTCATGATCTCGTTGAGCTTGTGCCCCTGCATGCCCAGGTAGGCGTCCATCGCCGAGTTCACGATCTCGCGGAAGCTGTCGGTCAGGTCGACGACGCGCACGAAGTCGTCGTAGGCGTCGCGGAAGAACGGCTGCACCTCCGCCGGGATGATCTCGATCTCGTGGTGGCCGGGCCCGCGCGACATCCTCGCGAGCACGTCGCGCTGGTGGGCGCCCACGCGGCGAAGGCGCTGGAGCTTGTCCTTGAGCCCGAAGATCTGCTCGAGCACGTGCGGCCCGGGCTCGCGGAGGATCGAGATCTCGAGGCCGTCGAGGTCGCGCTCGATGTGATCCATGAGCGGCAGGTAGCGGTCGGTGAGCACGTCGGCGATCACGTATGCGACGAACGCCGGGCCCTTGCGCAGGACGTCCGGCTTGCGCGTGACCGTGGTCCACGCGTTCGCCACCGAGGGCAGCTCGATGTTGTGGGACGTGAGCAGGAAGTTGCGCCCGATCATGACGTCGAGGTCCTGGAGCTGGAAGTCGTTCGTGCTCTCCCAGCCCGGCGCGAGCGCGTGCCACACCACGTAGAGGTATTTCTCGAAGCGCTCGATCTTCGGCGTGGGCGCGTCCGCCAACATGTCGTCGATCGTCGTGGGATGGAGCTTGAAGATGTTCTCGAGGCACTTGCGGTCCTCCTCCTGCGGATCGAGCATGTCGACCCAGACGACCGTCTTCGGATCCGCGAGGAGCGCGGGCAACTCGTCCATCGTGGCGGCGACGGGCTGGGAGTCGGTGGGACCGAGGGCGAGGATGCGAGTCGTCACCGGGACATCATAGTGCGAGCGCGCGACCATGCCGCTCCGCCGCGGCCACGGACGACACGCGGGCCCGAACGCGCTGGGGTGACGCGCTCTGCATCTCGTCAGAACGACGCCTGGAAGGCCACGGACCCCGCGACGTCGAACTCGCGTCGTGGGGTGAGCGGCACCTGCACGGTGCCCGCGAGCATCCCCCACCGCGCGAACGACCACGACAGGCCGAACGTCGCCGCGACGATGGTGGTGCCCATCGAGCGCTCGATCTCGGTGACGCGCCCCTCCGTGCACAGGTGGGAATCACCGTCCGGCTCGCGGCACCACGCGAGCGCGCGAACCGTCGCGAGCACGCCGGCGGTCGGCGTGAGCACGTTCCAGAAGCGATAGCCGCCCTGCCCGGCGAGGCTCACGTCGATCGCCGTGCCCGCAGGTCGCGTTTCGATCGGCGTCGTGGCGAACACCTGCCAGAACGCGCGCCGGTAGTTGCGGGTGAACATGGCGTTCGCTTCCTTGTCACCGGTCACCGAGTATGTTTTCTCGTCGAAGTGCAAGGTGCGGCCTAAACGGTAGCTGATATTCGCCAAGTGGACCAGCGTGGTGGAAATGGCTCCCTCTTCGATCTCTCCGTTCAGATCTTCGCGCTTGCCGGT
>CAYXVR010000123.1:7609-10454 GCA_964468635.1 uncultured Nannocystaceae bacterium | reverse complement strand
GGGGGGCTGCATCTGCCACCGAAGGCCCCACGACCCAAGCAACCGCAGCGATCAACGATCCAACGACGAGCCCGCTCCTGCGCACGAGGTCGAGGATAGCAGGTCGCGTTCGCGCACGCTCCGGGAAAGCGTCCCTGGCTCGTCGCCCCCCGGTCGGCCCAAACCACCTATCATCGAAGCGGGTGACGCGGCGTCGCTGGATGGTCGTCCTCGGGATCGCGGTCTCGCTGGTCGCGATCGCGTTCTTGCTCGTAGAACGTCGGTCCTCCGAAGCGCCGAGCACGAAGCGGCCCGTCGTGCTCGAGCTCGCGTCCGACGGAGCGCCGGCCGTGCCCCAGCCGGCCGAGGACGATCGCGGCTGGTCGCCCCGGGGCTTCGAGCCGCTCGGGCCGTCGCGGGCGGACGGACGGCCGACGTTCAGCAACACGTGGTTTCGTTGGCAGGACAGCTGGCTCTCCGCGCTGCGCTCGCACGTGGGGCAGCCCGAGCTGCGCTACCTCGAGGTCGGCGTGTACGAGGGGCAGGCGCTCGTGTGGATGTTCGAGCACGTGCTCACGGATCCGGCCTCGACCGCGGTGGCGATCGATCTGTTCGCGCACGAGGGGCTCGAAGCGAGGTTTCGCGAGAACCTCCAGCGCGCGGGCATCGAGGAGCGCGTGCAGGTCGAGGTCGGCCTGTCGAACGAGCGGCTGCGCGTGCTCGGTGGGGAGCCGTTCGACATCGTGTACATCGACGCCTCGCATCTCGGGGCCGACGTGCTGCGCGATGCCGTTCTCGCATGGGACCTGCTCGCCCCCGGCGGCGTGATGATCTTCGACGACTACGGGTACACGCCCGCGTTCCCCGACGAGCTGCGACCGGGGCCTGCGATCGATGCGTTCATCACCGCATTCCGCGACGAGCTCGAGGTCGTGCATCGCGGATGGCAGGTGATCGTGAGGCGCGAGCCCGATCCGTGCCCGGGCACCGCGTCCTCGTTCGGGCCGTACTGCTTCCACTGGAATTCCGATCCGCGCGGCGGGGTGGGGACGCTCGTCGATCCGCGTACGGACGCTCGCGTGCCGCTGTCGCAGGCGGAGGCGGAGCTCGTGCAGGATCTCCTGCGCTCGCGCCCGGCCGGGCAGGACGCGATCACGGTCGAGCCCGACATCGCGCACAGCGAAGCCCTGGCGGAGCTGCGCGCGCGCCTCCACATCTGACCATCCAGCCGCTGCTGGACAGGGTCCGCGAGGAACGTACACTCGGCCGCGTTGGACGAGCGAAGCGACGCGGAGCTGCTCGAGGCCGTGCGTGGTCAGGATGCGAACGCGCTCGAAGTGCTGTTGCGCCGGCACCAGGATCGGATCTTCCGTTTCGGCATGCGAATGTGTCGCGATCGCGAGGACGCGCGCGAGGTGTTGCAGGAGACGATGCTCGCGGTGGCGAGGTCCGCCGAACGCTTTCGCGGAGATGCATCGTTCGCGAGCTGGCTGTTCACCATCGCGCGCAATGCCTGCGCGAAGCATCGGCGGCGCGCGGCGGGCGAGCCCGAAGTCTTCGAGGCGATCGACGGTGCGACGGTGCCGTCGTCCGGAAGCCCCGAACGCGAGGTCGAGCAACGGCGACTGCAGCGCGCGCTCGAGCACGCGATCGCGGAGCTCGAGCCCAAGGCCCGCGAGGTGCTGCTGCTGCGCGACGTGGAAGGCTTGTCGGCGAAGGAGGTCGCGATGGCCACCGGCCTCAGCGTCGCCGCCGTGAAGAGCCGCCTGCACCGCGCGCGCATCGAGGTCCGCGCAAGCCTCGAACCGCATGCCCAGCCACCGGTTCGAGGCTGCCCCGACGTGCTGCAGGCGCTCTCCGAGCACACCGAGGGCGATCTCGACCCGTCCGCGTGCAAGTCGCTCGAAGAGCACGTCGCATCGTGTCCGCGATGCGCCGCTTCGTGCGACGCCTTGCGTGAGGTGCTGGCCGCCTGCGCTGCGCTGCCGGCGGCCCCCGTGCCGGACGCGATCGCGGCCGACATCCGCACCGCGATTCGCGCCGCGCTGAAAACCACCTGAGCCGCGAATCCTTTTGCCCGGAACCGACTCCTCCCGGGCGTCATGTTCGACTTCCTCTTCGGACGCGGCCGCGACCTCGCTGGCGCGCGTCGACTCGTAGACGAGGGCGCGCTCCTGCTCGACGTGCGCAGCGAGAGCGAGTTCGCCGAACGCCACGTTCGCGGCGCTCTCAACATCCCCGTGCAGGCGCTCGCACAGCGCCTGCACGAGCTCCCCGCCAAGCAACACCCCATCGTCGTGCATTGCCGCAGCGGGATGCGCAGTGCAACGGCGGCCGACCTCCTGCGCAAGGCCGGTTGGACCCGCGTCCACGACATCGGCGGCTACCCGCCGTGGTGAAAGGAGACGACTCATGTTCGTACGTCAACTCTTCGATCGCGAGACCAGCACGTATACGTATCTCGTCGCCGACGAGACCTCGCTCGAAGCGGCGCTCATCGACCCCGTGCGTGGGCAGATCGAGCGCGACCTCCAGCTCCTGCGCGAGCTCGGGCTCACGCTGAAGTACGTGCTCGAGACGCACGTTCACGCCGATCACGTCACCAGTGCGGGCCCGCTCGCCGACCTCACGGGTGCACGGACGGTCGTCGGCAGAGAAGGAGCCGCGTGCGGGCACCTCCACGTGCAGCACGGCGATCGACTGCTGCTCGGTGAGCTCCCGATCGAGGTGCTCGAGACGCCGGGGCACACGAACGACAGCCTCAGCTTCCGCGTCGACGGTCACGTGTTCACCGGCGACTGCCTGCTCGTGCGTGGCACGGGGCGCGCCGACTTCCAGAACGGCGACGCCGACGCGCTCTACGACT
>CAYXVR010000123.1:7164-7599 GCA_964468635.1 uncultured Nannocystaceae bacterium | reverse complement strand
GACTCGATCACGAAGGTGCTCTTCGCGTTGCCCGATACCACGACCGTGTGGCCCGGGCACGACTATCGCGGCCACACGTGCTCGACGATCGGGGAGGAACGCCGGCACAACCCGCGCGTTGCTGGTCGGTCGCGCGAGGCGTTCGTGGCGATCATGAACGACCTGCGCCTTCCTCCGCCGCAACGCATCGACGAAGCCGTGCCGGCGAATCGAGCGTGCGGGCGCACGGCGAGCACGACATGACGATCCTCGTCGTGGTGGCGGCCGCGGTGCTCGTCGGCGCCACGCTCGGCCTCCTCGGCGGCGGCGGCACGATCCTCACCGTGCCGCTGCTCGTCTACGCGCTCGGGGTGGCGCCGAAGAACGCGATCGCGACTTCGCTCGTCATCGTGGCCGCCACCGCCACCGCGTCGCTGCTCGTGCACGCCCGCGCAC
>CAYXVR010000123.1:699-7147 GCA_964468635.1 uncultured Nannocystaceae bacterium | reverse complement strand
ATGTGCAGTGGCGAACCGGCTCGATCTTCGGGGGCGCGGGGATGCTCGGCGCCTATGGAGGTGGCTTGCTCGGCGCGCACCTGCCCGATCGCGTCCTGCTCGTCGCGTTCGCGATGATGATGCTCGCGACCGCGGTCGCGATGCTGCGCAGGAGTCGAGCCGGCGCGCCGCCGCACGAGTACCGGCTGTGGCGGATCCTGCTCGACGGTGCGGTCGTCGGCGCGGTCACGGGCCTCGTCGGTGCGGGCGGGGGCTTCCTCGTGGTGCCCGCGCTCGCGCTCCTGGGCGGCCTGTCGATGCGAGACGCCGTCGGCACGTCGGTCCTCGTGATCGCGCTCAAGTCGACCGCCGGCTTCGTCGGCTACCTCGGCCACGTCCAGATCGACTGGACGCTCGCGGGCATCATGTCGGGCGTCGCGATCGTCGCCACGCTGATCGGCGCGCGCCTGGCAGGCCGTCTCCCGCAGCCCGCGCTTCGTCGCGTGTTCGCGATCTTCGTGCTGGTGATGGGTGCGGCGATGGTCGTCGCCGAGCTCGTGTGACGGACCAGGCCTGTCGCCACCGCATCGGATCGGCCGCCCCCGTCCGCTCCCCCCGTGCGATGCTCCGCCGCGTGGAAGGGATGATCATCGCGTCGCGCCGCGAGCTCCGGCGGCTCATGGGGGTGCTCGAGGTCGACACCTGGCAGCCGCTGCTGTGGATGGTGGTGTGCGCCGGCGCAGCGACGGCTGTCGCGTTCGTGCCCGAGTACGCCGGCCTGTCCGACGCCGGGCGTTGGGCGCTGTTCATCCTCGTATTGGCAGCAGGGCTGTGGGTCACCGAGGCGATCCCCGCGTTCGCGGTCGGCCTGCTCGTCATCAGCCTGGAAGTGGCGATCCTCGGACGCGTGGGCGGGCCGTGGGCGACGGGTCCGGACGACTGGCGCGTGTTCATCGAGCCCTGGGGGAGCCCGCTCATCTGGCTGTTCTTCGGCGGGTTCGTGCTCGCGCGGGGCATCCAGTGCTCCGGGCTCGACCGCGTGCTCGCGTTGAGGGTGCTGCATCGGTTCGGGTCCGATCCGAAGCGTGTGCTGCTGGGCGCAATGGGGTTGACGTTCGTGTTCTCGATGTTCGCGTCGAACACCGCGACCGCGTCGATGATGCTCGCAGTGCTCGGCCCCGTGATCGCGTCGCGCAAGGGTGATCCGTTCGCGCGCGCGCTGCTGCTCGGCGTCGCGTTCGGGGCCAACATCGGAGGCATGGCGACCATCATCGGCACGCCGCCCAACGCCATCGCGGCAGGGCAGGTCGCGAGCATCGAGCCGATCGGGTTCGCGCGCTGGATGTTGGTCGGCTTGCCGCCGGCGCTGGTGCTGCTCGCGGCAGCGTGGCTGTTCTTGCTACGCACTCATCGGTCGTCGACGCGTGCGATCGACCTCGCCGCGCTCGAGCGCCCGGGCGACGCCCCCGCGATGCCCCGCTGGCGGCGGCTCGTGGTGGTGGCGACGGTGCTGACGACGGTCGGGCTGTGGCTGACGGAGCCGCTGCACGGCGCATCCCCGACCGTGGTCGTGTTCGTGCCGGTGGCCGCGTTCGCGCTGAGCAAGGTGCTGACGTCGGCCGACATCCGGCGCCTCGAGTGGGACGTGCTGCTGCTGCTCGCAGGCGGGCTGTCGTTGGGCGTCGCGGTGGCGCGCACGGGCCTGGCCACGTGGCTCGTCGAGCAGCTCCCGCTGCAAGCGTCGTCGCCGATCGCGATCGCGGTCATGCTGGCGTTGGCGACGGTGATCCTGTCGAACTTCATGAGCAACACGGCCGCCGCCAACATCGTGATCCCGATGGGGATCGCGCTCGCGCCGGGGGCCGAGGCACCGGTCGCCGTCGCGCTCGCGCTCTCGGCCTCGGCCGCGATGTGCCTCCCGGTCGCGACCGCCCCCAACGCGCTCGCCTACGCGGCCGGCGAGCTGCAGACGCGCGACTTCATCCGCGGCGGTCTGCTCGTCGGCGTGCTCGGCAGCGCGCTCGCCGTGGGGTGGAGCGCGCTCGTGCTGTGACGTTCGTTGGCCGCGTGCGAGCGTCACTCCGCCGGATAGGAGCACCGCATCAACATGAACACCTCGATGCATTCCATGCCGTCGGGGCATTCACCGTCGGTGCAGTCGAGCACGCAGATGTTCGTGTCCGGGGGTCCCTCGCACACGGGCACTGCGGTCCCGCTCGTCGGTACCGGGCAATCCGTCTCCGCATCCTCGCACTCGAGCGTGCAGAAATTCGGCATGCCGAAGTTCTCGGGCGGCCAGCACATCGTGTAGGGATCCGAGCAGTCCTCGTCCATCTCGCAGGCGGGGTAGTCGCCCCCAGGCGTGCCGGTGCCCGAGCCGTCCTCGGTGGCGCCGGTGCTGCCGGTGCTGCCGGTGCCCGATGGATCGGTGTCCGTCGCCACCTCGCCCGTGGTCGGGTCGCTGCTCGAGCCGGTGTCGGCCGATTCCGTGTCCTCTCCGGTGCTGGTGCCGGTCGCCGACGCGCTGCCGGTGGGGCTCGTCGTGCTCGGGTTGGTGGTCGTCATCATCGTCGTGCCGGTGCCGGTGCCGTCGTCCGTCTCTTCGCCTTCGCCACCGTCGTCGCCGCACGCGAGGACGAGCAACATCGAGCCCACGAAGGATCCAAGCCAGGGTCTGTTCATTGCATTCACTCCCAGCGCGACGCTACAGCGTTCCGGCGGCCAGGTGCAACTCGAGAGCGGTTCGGGACGCGCGAGATCGCGATTCCGCGCGCGCACCGTCGAGGCGCTTCTACAGCGCGCTCCAGTCGACCGCGCCGAGATCGATCCGCCCGAGCACGCCGGCGAAGCTGAGATAGGCCGCGAGCGATCGGGTCTTGGCCGCCCACGGCGGGACGAAGCGCGGCGCCGCGATCGTGCCGTCGGCGAAGAGCGGGTCGAGACGCAGGACGTCGAGCAGCGTGAGGCGACCGACGAAGAGGCGGCGGACGAGCTCGGGGCGCGCGTCCGCGATCGCGCGGCGGCAGAACGTGTGGACCGCGAACAGGCCGCGCAAATAGACGACGTCCTTGGTGAACACGTGACGGCCGCGCACGTCGCCGCCGCGAAACACTCGCGCGGCCGACTGGGCGCTCTCTTCGACGCTCTGCCCCGCGTCGAGGAAGAAGCGGAACACCTCGACGAAGTCCGCACCGCCGAGCGCGAGATCGATGGCGACCACGCGTAGCGCGAGCCGACGCAGCCGCGCCAGATCCATCACGCCCGAGCGCAGCTCCGCGAGCGTGGCCAGGCCCTCCTGCGTGGCGGTGGTGCGCGGGGCCGACAGCGACAGCGCCTTCACGTGCGGCTGCGATCGCCCGTTGAGGGCCGTCGCGCTGTGCACGAGCGCCTCGTGCTGGATGAGCTGACCGATGTCGTCCTCGGAGAAGCACGTGGCCGCACGCAGCCGGATCCGCCGCGCCGACGCGGCCGCCTTGGCCGCGAGCTCCGGATCGATCTCGACGCGCGGCGCTTGTGGCCCGAAGAACTCCGCGAACGCGGCCCGCATCTCCGCAGCGACGACTTCGGGCGCGATGCAGTACTCGTTGTCCGCATCGCGCGTGACCGGCACGAGCGACCCCGTCACCTCGAGCAGCTGCTCGGCGGCCTCGCGGTGCGTCATCGTACATCCGGGCAGCGGATCGGAAGGCAATCCGTAGAGCGCGATCGAGGCCTCGGTCGCACGCCGCGTGCCTGCGTGGAGGATCACGTCGCACGCCCCGAGGTAGCTGCGCGCCGTCTCGACGAGGAATCTGCCCCACGGATCGTCGCGCTCGCACGCTGCGACCGCCTGCAGCTCCTCGACCGTCGCCTCGTCGGGGGGCTGCGGCACGGGCGGGCTCGGCAGCGTCGGCTCACCGCGCGCCCACCCATCGAGGAACTCCGCGAGCGTGTGCTGCGGCCACCCGAGCGATCCGAGAATGTGGATGTTCTTCGCCGTCGCGACCAGCCGCCGATCGAGCTCGACGAGTTCCGGGTCGACGGTCACGGCGGTGATCATCGCATCGCGAAGGGATCGGGCGCGACGGGGCGTGCGCCATTCGCGCCTTGCATGAGGGAGGCCCGTCTTGACGCTTGTTAAAGATAATTTGAATATGGGTGGAGAGTCACGCTCCATGTGAAAAGTTCGACCCCCAACCTTGTCCGAAGAACCGGTACGTACGTTCAGCAGGAACACGTCAGCGGCAGCTATCGAGCCTTCGTGCCGGTGCGGCTGCCGCCGGATCCCCCGCTCGCGCTCCGCTCCGAAGATCACGATCTCGTCGAGCAAGCGAGCCGAGCCCTCGGACGCCTCGACGGCTTGACCTCGCTGCTCCCCGACACCTCGCTCTTCATCTACGCGTATGTCCGCAAGGAGGCCGTGTTCTCGTCTCAGATCGAGGGCACGCAATCGTCTCTCGCCGACCTCCTCCTGTTCGAGAGCGATCAGGCGCCCGGCGTTCCGCTGCACGACGTACGCGAGGTCTCGGACTACGTCGCTGCCATGCAGCGCGGGCTGTCTCGCATTCGCGGCGGTGACCCGCTCTCGCTCGAGCTCATCCGAGAAATCCATGGCCTGCTCCTCCGCGGCGGTCGTGGGAACGAGAAGTCGCCGGGCGAGCTCCGGGACCGTCAGGTCTGGTTCGGAGGATCGCGACCCGCCAACGCGAAGTTCGTGCCGCCCCCCGCCGACCGCGTGGAGGCGTGCATGGCCGATTTGGTGGCGTTCTTGAACGACGAGCCCGAGAAGACGCCCACGCTGGTCAAGGCCGGCCTCGCCCACGCGCAGTTCGAGACGATCCATCCGTTTCGCGACGGCAACGGTCGTGTGGGCCGCCTCCTCATCACGCTGCTCCTTTGCGCCGAAGGAGCGCTCACGGCTCCCATCTTGTACCTGAGCTTGCACTTCAAGATCCGCCGCCTCGAGTACTACGAGCGCCTGCAACGCGTGCGGACGCACGGGGATTGGGAGGGTTGGATGCGCTTCTTCCTCGAGGGGGTGGCGGACACGGCCGAAGAAGCGCTCGCGACGACGCGACGGATCCTCGCGCTGTTCGAAGCCGACCGCCGGAAGATCGAAGGGATGGGCCGCGCCGTCGCGTCGGCGCTTCGCGTCCACGAGGCTCTGCAGCGCAAGCCCATCGCGACTCTGCGCGAGCTGGCGACGACACTCGGACTGAGCTATCCGACCATCGCCTCCGCGATCGAGCGGATGCGCGCGCTCGGTATCGTCGACGAGCTCACCGGGCACGCTCGCAATCGCGTGTTCGCGTACGCTCCGTACGTGGAGCTGCTCAGCGAGGGCTCGGAGCCGCTGTAGCGTCCGGTGGGGCCGCGTCGCGTCAGCGCGATCTCGAGATGCTACACTCGACGTGTGCTGCTTCCCTTCGACAGGACGGCGCTCGCGACACGCAACGCTCGCGATGCCGCCGAGGAGGTCGCCGCCACCGCCGCCATGACGCTGCAGGAGCGCCTCGAGGAGACGATCGCGCTGAGCGACTTCGTTCTGGCCCTGGCCGAGGCCAACGGGACTGCCGCCCTGATCCAGCCCGAGCCCATCGCCGACAAAGCCAATCGTCTGGCACGCCCACTTCGACTCGCGGCCGAGCGATGGAAGCCAAGCTCCGAAACGCGCTGACGCGGGCGATCGAAGCCGTCGAATCCATCGGCTTGCGCCACGCGATCGTGGGCGGGATCGCAGTCGGCGCGTGGGGAGTCGTGCGCGCGACGAAGGATGCGGACCTCTACGTGGAGCTTCCCGAGGCCATGCGTGATCCGCTTCGGCGCGCGATGGAGGTTCGCGGTTTCGACGTGCCCGCAATGGAATCCGAGCTCGCGCACTTCGGAGTCTTCCGCATTCGCTCCGACGCGGGCGTCTTCGTCGATGTCTTCAACAGCGTGGGTCCCCTCGGCGAAGCCATTCTCGATCGTCGCAAGCAGGTGGACGTCGGCGATCGCCGCTTCTGGGTCGCATCGGCCGAGGACTTGTTCGTGCTCAAGGCGTTCTCCGACCGAGAGCGCGACCACCAGGATCTCGAGCAGCTCGTGCGCACACTGGGTGACCAGCTCGATCGCCCGTACATCGACCGATGGGCCAGGGATCTCGACGCGAGCATCGGCAGCAACGAGGTCACCGGGCGTGTCCGGGACGCGTGGGCCCGAGCCGAGGCCTGAAGTCCGCTTCTCGGGGTCGCTCGACAAGGGCTCGAAACCGCTCCAGCAAGTGACCGGGACGTGACGTCGGTGGGCGCCGCGTCGTGGTACCGTGCGCCGGTGGGGGTCTCGGTGGTTCGCGCGGGTGGTGTGATCGCGGTGGTCGGGTTGCTCGGGTGCGCGCCGCTCAACGAGGGCGCCGGCGAGGGTGACACGGACGATAGCTCGGGGCCGGGCACGAGCGCGACGATGCCCACCACGACGAGTCCGCTGCCCACGACCACTTCGGCGAGCGGGA
>CAYXVR010000123.1:0-689 GCA_964468635.1 uncultured Nannocystaceae bacterium | reverse complement strand
GACGGGCGACAGCGATCCGACCGTCGATCCGGACACCGATCCGACGACCGCGGGCAGCGAGAGCGACGGCTCGACCAGCCCCGTCGACCCGGACACCGGCAGCACCACCGCCGGCACGACGGACGACTCGGTCGGCACCGAGGACTCGACCTCGACCGGCGAAGTCATCCCCGAGGACCGCCGGGTGTTCCTCAGCAGCGAGACCTACGACGGCAACCTGGGCGGCGTGGACGGAGCCGACGACGCGTGCCAGGACCTCGCCGACGCGGCAGCGCTCGGCGGCCAGTGGCGCGCATACATCATCGAGCCGGGCAACGATCTCTCGCGCCACACGCAGGACGATCGGGCGTTCGTCCGCCTCGACGGCGTACAGATCGCCGACGACTGGGACGACCTCACCGACGGCAGCATCGACGCCACGATCGACCTCGACGAAAACGAACAGCCGCGATCGGGCAACGCGTGGACCGGCTTCTACGACGTCGGCGGCGCGGACGACAACTGGTGCGACGCGTGGACGTTCAACGGCGGGGATTGTTTGGGCATCGGCGTGTGCGGCAGCGCGGGCGAGTCGAACATGACCGACACGCACTGGGACGGGTACTACATCTTCAACTGCTCGGACGAGTACAGGTTGTACTGCGTGGAGCAGTGAGGCGCTGGCGCCATCATGGCGCGCAGGGCTCTCC
>CAYXVR010000122.1:0-10719 GCA_964468635.1 uncultured Nannocystaceae bacterium | reverse complement strand
GGCGGACCGCGCCGGCTGCTGGCGCCGATCGTGCGTGCGGCCGGAGATCTCGATCTGCGCAGCCGCGAGTCGATCGTCGAGCGCGTGGACGTCGACGAGGTCTCCAACGTGGTGCTGCTCCCGGTGCAACCGGTCGTCGCGGCACCCGAAAAACGTCGCCGCTCGCGGTGGCATCTCGCAGCGGCGGGCATGCTCGCCGGGGCGATCGCGATCGCGGCGGTGCTCGTCGCCGCCGACGAGGCTCCGGTCGCGTCCCCGCCGACGAGTGTTCCTGCCGCGCGTCCGCGGGTCGTCACGCTCGACGTGCAACGCCCGCGCGTGATCGCGGCCGCGCCCTCACCCGAGCCGGCCACGATCGTCTCCGAGCCCCCGCTCACCGAGGCGCCGCTCGTCGAGCCCGTGCCCACGCCCGAAGATCCGCTGCACCGCGCCGTCGCCTCGGGTCGAGCGCAGGTCGCCGCTGGACTCGTGGTCAGCCCCCCGGTCACGACAGGCATCGACTGGTTCCACGCCGCGAACGCGTGCCGCGTCCGTCGCTTCTGGGAGGCGTCGGGATGGTCATTGCCTACCCGTACCCAGCTCGTCGCCCTCGCACGCGCGCGAGCCTTGCCCGACGCGCTGCTGTGGTCGCGCAACAAGGCCGATCGCGCCGGCGAGCAGGCCGTCGCCGTCGGGGGACGCTCGGGTCTCGGCCGCGCGCTCGCCAAGTCCAGCACCGAGGCCGCGATCGTGTGCGTGAAGGCGTGGCCTTCGAAGGAATGAAGATGTTCGGTTCGTCCATCTCGAGCTCGACCAGCGGCCGTTCGCGCGTCTCGCTGTCACCGCGCAACATCCCGGCACTGCCCGGGGCGCTCGCCGATCTGTTGCGCATCGCGAACGACCCCAGCGTCTCGATCGCCGAGCTCGAGCGCACGATCTCCCGCGATCAGGCCCTCACGCTGCGCGTGCTCGCGGTGGCGAACTCGTCGTTCTACGGGTGCAGCCGTCGCGTCGATTCCGTTCGCACCGCGCTCGCGCTGCTCGGCACGCAGCAGGTGCAGAACGTCGCGTCCGCGATGGCGCTCGCGCCCGTGTTCGAGTGCGATCACGGTCCGGCGCTCTGGTCCCACGGCCTGGCCACCGCCTTGTGGACGCGACGCGTGATGCGTGCCATCGGCGTGCCGCCGATCGAGTACCTCTTCACGACCGCGCTCATGCACGACATCGGCATCGTGCTGCTGCTCAAGCACGCGCCCGAGGACGAACGCGCCTGTCTGAAGACCGCCGCCGAGCAGGATCGAGCGCTGCACGAGGTCGAGGTCGCGACGTTGGGCATCGATCACGCGGAGCTCGGATCCCGCGCGGCGCAGGCGTGGAAGCTGCCCGAACGCATCTCCGAGCTCGTGGCGAGCCATCATCAGCCCGCCGCGCCCGAGCGCGTCGACCATGCCGTGCTCGCGGTCGCGGACGTCCTCTCGTCACTGACCGGAACCGGTGAGCTGTGCGGCTCCAAGCCGGCGAAGATCCCGGATGCCCTGCTGCACGCTGCAGGCTTGCGCGCAGAAGACGTCGCGGTTCTGCTGGCGCGCGCCGACGATGTCGCCGCCGAAGCGTGCGCGTTCGGCTAGCTCACGCGAACGCGACCGCGTACACGGGCGGCAGGTGGTGGCTCACCATCGCCCAGCTGTCGCCGGCGTTCTCGGTCACCCACAGGCCGCCCGTGGTCGAGCCGAAGGCGAGTCGCTCGCCGCTGCCGTCGATGTCGAGCCCGTGGCGGAACACGAGGTCGTAGGCGTCGCGCTGCGGCAGCCCCTCGCGCAGGACGTCGAACGAGCGCCCGCCGTCGCGCGTGCGCGTGACCACCACCGCGCCGTCGACGGGGATCCGGTGTTGGTCGCTCTTGGCGGGCACGAACCATGCGGTCTCCGCGTCGCGTGGGTGAACGGCCACCGCGAAGCCGAACGTCGACGGCCCGGCGTTCTCGATCGCCTGCCAGCTGCGCGCACCGTCGTCGCTCTTCCAGATCCCGCAATGGTGCTGCGTCCACATCCGATCGAACGCAGCAGGGCACGCGACCACGCGATGCGGGTCCTGGATCGTGGGATCGCCCGCCTGCTCGGGCGGCATGAAATCGGCACGCATCCCTTCGGCGCGCACCGTCCACGTGGCGCCGTCGTCGAGCGTCTCCCACACGCCTCCGCAGCTCACCCCCACGAGCACGCGGTTCGAATCGCGCGGGTCGACGAGCACCGAGTGGATGCCGGGTTGATCCGCGCCGCCGCCGAACCACTTCTTGCGATCGGGATGATCCCACAGCGACGTCACGAGCTCCCACGAGCTGCCGCGATCGCGGGAGCGGAACAACCCGCCGGGGATCGTGCCCGCCCACAGGGCTCCCGGTCGATCCGCGCCCGCGGTCTCCAGCGACCACACCAGCTTCAGCGCGGCCTTCTCCTCGGGTTGCTCGGGGTAGGCGGGCACGCCGATCTCCTCCCAGCTCGCGCCGCGATCCTCGGAGCGGTGGAGCTTGACCCCGAAGTGCCCGTGGTCGAGCGCGGCGTACCACGTGCCATCGCGCGGATCGGCGAGCGCGAGCGTGACGTTGTCGCCGAGGAACGCATGCTTGGTCACCGCCCACGACGAGCGGCCGCGCTCGGCGACGAACAAGCCCTTGCGCGTGGCAACGATCAGTGTGTCGGACATTTCAGCCTCCCGAGAGCGCCTGCATCACCCAGATCTCGGATGCGGGCGTCACGACGTCGGTGAGCCGCTGCCGGTCGCGGATCATCTCGCCGTCGAGGAACACGTTCATGTGGCGCCGCACCGCACCATGCTCGTCGAGCACGTACCCGCGCGCGCGAGGATTGTCGGCGAACACTCGATCGAGGCATTCCGCGACCGTGGCACCGTCGACCGTCACCGCGGGGCACGCGACGTGACGCTGCAGGTTTGTCGTGAAATGCACCGTCGGCACGGCGGGGCGATCCAAGCACAGCAGCGCGCGGAAGTCACGGGCACGCGATCGGCTCGGGTCCGCCCACGATCGTGGCGATGCTCGCCGGATCCCGCTGCGAGCGCTCGTCGGCGAAGATCCACGCCTCCGGCAGCGGGTGGTCGACGACGCGGAACTCGTCGAGCACGCCGATGAGGCTGTTGAACTCCTCGATGCGTCCGAGCTGGGGCACGGAATCGCCGCCACCCTGGGGGATGGCCGCCATGATCTCCTCGATGATGAACTCGCCGTTCGCGTAGAGTGCGAACACCCCGGTGCTCGCCTCGAACGTGATCGCCACGTGGTGCCACTCGCCACGAGGCACCATGTCTGCCTGTGCACGCAACGCGATCGGCACCTCGTCGACGATCGTCTGGCACTGCAGCGCGCCGTCCTTGTCGGGCCGCACGCGGCAGCGCGGATAGAGGTCGTCGCCGTTCATCCGCGAGAAGAACGGGTTCTCGATCGAACCGTCGGAGTCGACGCGGCCCCAGATGCTGATCGTGCTCGAATCGAGCGTGCCCGCGAAGGTGTTGCCGACGAACTGCATCTGTTGGTCGCCACCGGCGAACGCGATGCCCTCGCCGACGACGCCGGCGACGACCTGATCCGCGGCCATCGCCCCCATCGCGAGCGCATCCTGGCCGTCGCCGCTGCTGTCGAGCTGCATGTCGCGCATGCCTCCCGTGAGCGGATCGTCGAGATGGAGCACGGCGCGGAAGCCCTCCGGCCACACCTCGGCCGGATCGTTCGCGGGGGCGAGGTCCGCTTCGCCGAAGCGCAGCAGGATGTCGAGCGGCTCGCCGGCGGTCCATGTCGGCAGACGGACCCACGTTCGCAGCGCACCCGTCTCGGCGTCGAACGCCTCGAGCTCGTGCGGCAACGGAACACCCTCGATGTCCGTCCACCACGTGAGCGGTGCATCGACGAGCGACGGATCGGTCACGCTCACGATGAGCGGATACCCCTCGAGCACCGTGCGCCCAGCGAGCGCCATGGTGTCGACGCGCACGGTGAGCTGATCGCCGCACTGCGGCAGGCCGCTGCTCGACTCCGACGACGAGGACGAGGACGACGACGACGAAGAAGAGGAAGTCGAGGTCGACGCGTCGCTCGTGGTGGGGTCGGGCGGCAGCGGCACGCACGTGCCTCCGATCCCGGGAGCGTCTCCGTGCCAGCGGTGCCCTTCGTCGCACGTCGAATCCGGGTACGCGCACCACCCGTCCACACAGACGCCGCCCGCCGCGAGATCGCACTGCCCGGCGCCGCTGCACGCGAAGGCGTCGATGCGTGGGCAACCGTGCGCGCACACGGCTGCGATCGCCACCATCACCGCTGTGGTCGCCGCTCGCACGCGAGGGCGAGCATATCAGGTGAACAGCTCGGGGATGACTCCGCTGACCTCGTTGAGCGTGTCGCCGGCACCGACCGCCGACATCGCCGACGTGAGCACCTTCGTCGGGTGCTCGTCGGGGGCCACGATGTGCTTGCCGCCGGTGGGATTGAGGCCACCGACACGACCGGCGATCAACACCGCCATGTTCTCGCTCGAGTGCACGTCGTTGTTGCCACCTTCGGGGTCGTAGCCGTGGCCGCCCTCGAACAGCAGCACGACCGCGGTGTTGTCGAGCATCCGCCGTCCGTCGAAGTCCGTGGTGTCGCGCAGCTTCGCGACCAGCCGCGCCCAGTGCCCGACGTTCCACGCGATGGCATCGCTGAACGCTTCGAGCGGGCTCGCGTCGCTGCCGCTGTCGCCACCGTGCCCGAGCTCGTGCTGATCGTTGGTGTGCCCGGTGATCGGGTACATGTTCAGCCAGCAGTGCGCGTGCGTGTACATCAACGCGACGGTGCGCGTCAGGTCGCACGCGAGCGCCATGTGCAGGAGATCCGTGTGCACGGTCGCGCGCAGATCCTCGTTGCTGTAGGCCGCCTGCACGTCGTACTCGGAAGCGCTCGCCGTCTCCGTCGCGTCGCCGATCGGAGGATCGTCGCCGGGATCCATCGGCAGGCTGCACTCGCCTTCGGGCAGCGGCTCGAGCTCGTCGAGACGGCGCTCGAGGTCCCGCAGCTCGTCGAAGTGCCGCTCCATCCGCTGTTTGTCGCTCCCGCCGAGCACGCCCACGAGCCGGCTCGCGTCGCCCTTGACGAGATCGAGGATCGACTTGCGCCGTCGCAGAGCGAACTCGGCCGCGGCCAGCTCGGCTGGGTCGGCATCGGGCGGCACGAAGCCCGAGAAGAGCGTCTCGAACAGCAGACGCGGTGAGATGATCGGCGTGACGTCCTCGATCTCACCGCCCATGTCGCGGTACGACAGCGTGCCACGGGTGCCTCCCGACCCGTTGCCGCCGCGGTACGACGCCGCCTGCACACACACCGGGATGAGCCGATGCGGGGTATCGCCGGCGATCGCGTCGGCGACGAACTGATCCGACGACTGCGCGATCACTGTGTCCGCATCGGGGAGTCCGCGCATGCCCGTCAGCAGCGGGCACATCGTGCTCTCGTGGAACACCACGCGCCGACCCGCGGCCGGGATCCCGTTGCCTTCGTCGTACGGGATGCGCATCCCGCTGACGATCGTCACTTCGTCGGTCACGCCGACGTCGACCAACGGCTGCGTCGCACGCTTGACGTCGTAGCCGCTGCCGATCGTGTCAGGCACGAAGAGGTCCGTCGTCTCGTCGCCTTCGCTGTATTTGCTGTCCCTGCGTCCGATCGAGGCTCCGCAGAATGCGACGATGTAGCGCGTGGGCGCGCTCCCGGCCCCGCCAGCCGAGCCGACGCGCGGCGCCATGATCTCGAGGGCGGGCAGGGCGAGCCCGATGCCGCCGATCCCTCGCAGGAACGTCCGTCGTGGAAGTGTTCGCACGCGCATGGCTCAACCCTCCTCCACTCGGCGAAAGCGGAACATGTCGGATCCGACGAAGTCGACGAGCAGCTCGTCGAATCGGAAGTCGCCGTCGCCGGTGCGTTCGAGCACCGCGTCGATGAAGTTCTCGTCGAGCTCGCCCATCTCGTAGCGGCCGATCGCGAACCGATACAGCATCGTGGCCACGCAGCGATTGAGCTCGCCCGACTCGATCATGCGGTCGGCGAGCCCCGCGGGGCCGCTGAACGTGCCGATCCCCGTCAGCTCGCCCACGCCTTCGATCTCGCACTCGGGTCGACCCGGATCGTGCTCGCGATACAGCCCCGCTTGATCGTAGCGCTCGAGGCCGAACCCGATCCCGTCGATGAGCTCGTGACAGCCGTTGCAGCTCGTGCCCTGCACTTGATGGGCCTCGTACCGCTCGGCCTTGCAAGCATCGGGATCGCCCGGAGGCTGGTCGACGTTGACGTCCTGGTCCGGCGGCGGCGGAGGAATGTCCTGACAGAAGAGCCGCGTGCGGATGAGGAGCCCGCGCTGCGTCGGGCTCGTGTCGCCGAACTTCGCCCCGAGCGAGAGGAAGCTGCCCTGCCCGAGCAGCCCCTTGCGACCCGGATCGTTCCACGCCACCCAACCGCCGGCCGGATCCGCGGGCGCCTCGAGCCCGTAGTGCTCGGCCAGCAGATCGTCGACCCACGTCTCCTCGAGGCGCAGCACGTCCTGCCACGGCCGGCGTTCCTCGAAGATCACGCGCTGCAGCAGCGCCGTCGTCTCGGTCTTCATCGCCAGCGAGAGGTCGTACGCGTGCGGCAGGTTTTCGTAGCCCATCCACAGCGCGTGGAAGCGATCCACGAGCACCACCGCGAGCGGATCGTCGAGCATCTGCTGGCCCATCGCGCGCACGCTCTCGGCATCGTCGAGCTCGCCTGCTTCGGCAGCGTCGAGCAGATCGTCGCTCGGCATCGTGCCCCACAGGAAGTACGACAGCCGCGAGGCGACCTCGTACCCGGTGAGCCGGCGCAGCGACGGTTCGCCGTCGACGGGGACGCCGACTTCCACCCGGTAGAGGAACGACGGCGACTGCAGCACCGTGCTCACAACCGACTCGATGCCAACCCAAAAGTCGTCGCGCTCGATCGCGTCCGCCTGCAGCTCGAGCAGCGCCGTCTCTTCGTCCGCGGTGAGCGGGCGCCGGAACGCGCGACGACCGAACGAGCGCACGAACTGCCCGAAACACGCGGCGTCGTCGGGGCCGGACGGCGTGCAACCGACGATCTCGGCGCGCTTGCCCTCGTCGGCGATGAAGCGCGCGGCGGCGTCGGACGCCAACAGCTCGGCGCCGTTGATGAGTGCCGCCGACGGATCCTGGCCCGCATACGCGTTGTCGAACGGCGTGCGCGGATCCTCGGGCAGGAGCAGATTGCTCGCCGCAGTCTCGTCGAGCAGCAGGTCGCGCAGCGTCGCGTCGTACTCGCGGCTCGTGAGGCGGCGCAGCCCCGTGGCGCCGATCTGATCGGCGTCGTCGGGCGGATCGCTGGGCTCGCTGCCGTCGTCCGACCCGCCGTCGCTCGCGCTGCCGCCTTCGGTCGCCGAGCCGGCCTCGCCGCTGCCGAGCGTATTGCCGTCGCCGTGTAGGCCCTCGTAGCACCCAGCCGACGACAGAAGCGCGAGCCCGAGCGCGATCGGTCCGTGCATCGATGGTGTTGTTCGGTACGTCAACGCGCCCTGCCTCACGACCCGCTCGAAGCGGGTCCTGTGTACGTAGGCGCGAGCGGGAAAAACGTCCCACGGAAAATTCGCGATACCCTCGACGCGAGGTGGCAGGGGCGAGCGACAGCGATCTGCTGCTCGGATGGCGGGCAGGGGACCGAGCTGCCGGCGAGGTCCTCATGCGTCGGCACTACCGGACGGTGCTGCGGTACTTCGAGCTCAACGCGAGCTGGGCCGCCGACGACCTCGCGCAGCGCACGTTCATGGCGTGCGTCGAGTCGTCGCACAACGTGCGCAACGTCGAGGGGTTTCGCGCCTTCCTGCTCGGCGTGGCGCGGCGGCAGCTCGCGATGTATCTCCGCGAGGTCGCGCGCGACGAGGCGCTCGCGAGGTTCGACGACGGGCAGCCGCGCGCGCGCATGACTCGGCTCTCCACGCTCGTGGCGCGCAGCCGCGAGCAGCTGCTGGCGTTGCGGGCGTTGTCGACCCTGCCGCGTGGGCCGCAACGGCTGCTCATCCTCTATTACTGGGACGGCACGCGCACGCCGGAGCTCGCGGCGGCCGAACAGGTGCCCGAGAGCACGATCCGCACCCGACTCGCGCGCGCACGCGACCTGCTGCGGCGCCGCATGACGACCTTCTCGCATCCGATGCCGGTGGCACAGCCCGACGAAGCGCAGCTGCAGGCGCTGATGGAGTCGCTCATCGCGGATCCCGATGCCGTCGAGGCCGGCGCTGCCGCGCAGGAGGGTCGGTGATGGCGATCGCGGCCGACCTGCCGGTGCCCGCCGACTACGCCGGTGGGCTGCGCTGCGGCGACACGCTCGGGCGCTACCAGATCCTGCGCGAGCTCGCGATGGGCGGCATGGCGGAGCTGTACGTCGCGCGGCACGTGGCGCCGACGGGCTTCGAAAAGGTGGTCGCGATCAAGCGCGTGCTGCCGAACCTGTCGCGCGACGAGGACTTCGTGCGGATGTTCCTCAACGAGGCCCGACTCGCGGCGAGCCTCGACCACTCGAACATCGTGCACGTGATCGACTTCGGTCGTGACGGTCGCGAGCACTTCCTCGCGATGGAGTACGTGCACGGCAAGGCGGTGCATCAGCTGCTGCGCGAGAGCTCGCGCGGGGCCGGTCTGCCGCTCGACTGCGCGCTGACGATCGCGCGCGGCGTCGCGCAGGCGCTGCACTACACGCACGAACGCGCCGGGAGCGACGGGCGGCCGATGGGGCTCGTGCATCGCGACGTGTCGCCGTCGAACATCCTCGTGAGCTACGAAGGCGAGGTGAAGCTCACCGACTTCGGGATCGCGACCGCGACTGCGCTCACGCGAGCGACGCGAACGGGATCGATCAAAGGCAAGCTGTCGTACATGGCGCCCGAGCAGGTCAAGGGCGAGGACGTCGATCGGCGCGCCGACGTGTTCTCGCTCGGCGTGGTGCTGTACGAGCTCACGACCGGGCGCCGATGCTTCTATGCGCCAGGCGAGTTCGCGCTCATCAACCGCGTGGTGGGCGGGAAGTACGAGCGCCCGAGTCGCGTGCGGGCCGACTTTCCCGCGGAGCTCGAGGAGATCATCGTCAAGGCGATCAAAGTCGATCGCGAGGAGCGTTGGGCGACGGCGCGCGACTTCCAGCTCGCGATCGAGGCCTTCGCGACGGGGCAGGGGCTCCAGCTGTCGTCGGTGGCGTTGTCGACGTTGATGCACGGGTTGTTCGGATACGAGGACTACCCGCAGACGAGCCAGATGCCGCGTCCAGCTGCACCGGCACCGCTCGTTGCGGAGCGTACGATCGACAACACGTTGTGGCGTCGATGGCGAGCACGCCGCGTCGTGCCGGCGCTGCTCGTCACCGGCGTGCTCGGGATCGGGATCGGGATCGGCGTCGGTGTGGGCATGGGATCGGACGATGCGACGGTCGCTCCCACCCCCGAGCCCCGAGTCGAGCCCGCGTCCGTCGAGCCCGACGTCGCGACCGCCGAGCCGCCGGTTCGAGCCGCAGCGGAGCGCGAGGCCGTCGAGGAGCCCGCAGCTCGCACCGACCGCATGGCGGCCGCCGAGGAACCCGCGGGCGACGTGGTTGTGATCGAAGACGAAGATGCGTCGGCGTCATCCGAGCCGCGTTCGCGTCGGAGCCGTCGGAACGCGAAGCGAAAGACGAAGTCGGGCGAGCGCCGCGGGACTTCGCCCACGGATGTGGGCTGGCTACCGCCGTCGCGTCGGCGATAATCGACTCGCATGCGAACGCTCCTCGCACTCGTGCTCGCGCTCGAACCGGCGGTGCCGTCGGAGCCCGAGCCGGAGCCCGAGCCCCAGCCGGCGCGCACCGATGCCGCGACGTTGTTCCAGCTCGGGCTCTACGACGAGGCCGCCGAAGCGTTCGCGCGCGAGTACGAGACGGATCCAGACCCGGCGCTGCTGTTCGGGCGCGCCGTGTCGCTGAAGCGATCGGGCGATTGTCTGTCGGCGATCGAAGCGTTCGAGGTCTTCATCGCCGCCGCGCCGCCGGCATCGGACATCGCCGAGGCGGAGGGGCAGATCGAGCAGTGTCGCGCGATCGTGAAGGCGACGACCGCTGCCGCGGCGGAACCGGATCCCCCGGCGCCGGAGACCGTCGACCCTCCGCCGCCTGCGATCGCGGAGGCGCGAACGCGTCCGCGCGAGCATCCGTGGTATCGCGATCCGGCCGGCGGCGTGCTGGTCGGGGTGGGTGTGCCCGTGCTGGCCACGGGTGTGGGTCTGTACGCGCGATCGTTCGCGCTCGCCGGGTCCGCGCAGCCGGATGCGCAGAGCGAGCACGAATCGCGGCGCGATCGCGTGCGTGGGCTGGCAACCGCAGGCGTGTCGCTCGTCGCCGTCGGTGCAGCGCTCGTGATTGCAGGGGCGATCCGCTGGGGCCTGCTCGGTCGCCAGCAACGCCGCGCCGCGCTCACGGATGCGGGCCTGCGCTTCAGGTTCTGAGCCGCCTCGGTTACGCTGGGTTCGGTGCCGCGTCGTCGGATGGGGGCCCTCTTGGCAGGTGCGCTCGGGCTCCTGGTCGCCTCGTGCCTCGAGGAGCCGCGGTACACGTGTACGGCCGATGCGTCGTGCTTGCTCAACAACGTGCGCGGCGTGTGCGACCTCGGGACGAACACGTGTCTGTACATGGTCCCGAACTGCCCGTCGGGTTGG
>CAYXVR010000121.1:10032-10736 GCA_964468635.1 uncultured Nannocystaceae bacterium | reverse complement strand
GACTTTACCGAGCTCGAGCGCCAGCTGGCGAGCATCGCGCAGGAGCTGGACCACCGGCTGCTCAACGAGATCCCGCCGTTCGTCGAGGTGAACCCGACCGCCGAGAACATCGCCGCCTTCTTCTGGACGCGGCTCGGAGCCACGCTCGCCGGCCTTCCGCGCGGCGACCGCGTGCGGCTGACGGCGGTCACGGTGCGCGAAAACGGCCGAACCTCGGTCACTTACAGCGAGGACGGACCGGACGCTTGACAGCCCAGGGGGCCGGCAGCCACCCTCCACGGCCTCATGGCTCAGGTCTGCATGGTCACCGGCAAGACGCCCATCGCGGGGATGAACGTCTCGCATTCGCACATCCGCACCAAGCGGCGCCTGAACCCGAACCTGCACTACAAGCGGTTCTGGGTGCCGGGCGAGAAGCGGTTCGTCCGCCTGCGCGTGTCGACCAAGGGCATGCGGATCATCGACAAGCTCGGCATCGAAGCCGTGCTCGACGACATTCGCTCGCGCGGCATCAAGGTCTGACGCCCCGCCGTGTCCGGCGGTAAGCCGACCGTCGAGTACGAAGCCGTCGCCGCGGACTATCTGAAGGCGCGCGCGCTGCAGCGCTCGGCCGGACCCCTGCTGTTGTGGGGGCTCGGGGTCGGCTACGTGATCTCGGGCGACTACTTCGGCTGGAACTTCGGGCTCAACGCGGGCGGCTGGGG
>CAYXVR010000121.1:0-10022 GCA_964468635.1 uncultured Nannocystaceae bacterium | reverse complement strand
CGACCGCGATGCCCGTCGCCGGTGGACCGTACGCGTTCGCCCGCCGTGCGCTCGGGCCCTGGGGCGGATTCCTCACCGGGCTCGCGGTGACGATCGAATACGCTGTCGCACCCGCTGCCATCGCCCTCGCGATCGCGGGCTACGTCGGCGGCATGTTCGACGATCCGCCCGCGTGGCTGCCATGGGTGGTGCCGATCGTCGCCTACGTCGTGTGCGTCGGCATCAACTTGATGGGGAGCAAGACTTCGCTCTCGTTGTTACTCGGCGTCACGGTCGTGTCCGTGGTCGCGCTGCTCGTGTGGGCGGTCGCGATGCTGCCCCACTTCGACGCATCGCGCCTCTTCGACATCGCGCCCGACCCGGGCGCTTCCACGTTCCTGCCGCACGGGTTCGCCGGCATCGTGGCCGCGCTGCCGGCCGCCGGATGGTTCTACCTCGCGGTCGAGGGCGTTCCGCTCGCCGCCGAGGAGACGCGCGATCCGGCCCGCGATCTCCCCAAGGGCATGATCGCGGCGATGCTGTCGCTGGTCGCCTTCTCGGCGCTCGTGCTCCTGCTCGGCCCCGGCACGGCGGGCGCGAGGGCCCTCGCGCAGGCGGCCAACCCTCTGCCGCTCACGGCCGAGGTCGTCGGCAGCCGCGCGCTGTTCTGGCTCACGACGGTGGTGGGGCTCGCGGGGATGGTGGCGAGCTTCTCGTCGATCATCTTCGCGTACTCGCGGCAGATCTTCGCGCTCTCGCGTGCCGGTTACCTGCCGCGCTGGCTGTCGAAGACCAACCGGCGCCACGCCCCGCACTGGGCGCTCGTGGTGCCCGCGATCTCCGGGTATGCGGCGATCGTGATCGTCGATCAGCTGCGCAGCGAGGGCAAGGCGACCGGCGACCTATTGATCCAGATGGCGGTGTTCGCCGCGTTGATCTCGTACGTGATGATGATGCTGAGCCATCTCGTGCTGCGGCGGCGCGCACCCGCGCTGCCCCGCCCGTACCGCACGCCCGGTCATCCCGTCACCGTCGTGGTCGCGCTCGGCCTCTCGTTGCTCGCGCTCACCTCGTCGCTGTTCTACGGCGACGCGGCGTTGTTCGCCGTGCTCGGAACCGCCGGCGTGTACACCGTGGGCGTGCTCTACTTCGCGTTCTACAGCCGCCACCACCTGGTCGCGAGCGCGCCCGAAGAAGAGGCGTCGATCGTCCGCGCCGCCGAAGCGGAGCTCGAGTAGCTCTAGACCGTATGGAGTGACCGGCGCGCCTCGAGCCGGTCACTCCATACGGTCTAGCGCAGACGCAGCACGGGCTCGAGCATGCTCTCGACGGCCTCGACCTGCGTGGTCGGCGAGGCGTCGCGGACGCGGTCGATCCACGTGGCGAACGGAGCGTTGTGTTGATTGAAGCGGACCTCGATCCCGGTCGAGTCCCGCTGGGCCACGGTCCGTGCGACGCGGCCGTATGCGATGCAGCGCGCGTGCTCGCCCGCGGTGCCGAACGCGAACCGAACGAGCCCGCCGAGCGCGCTCGTGGTGTGGACCGAGAAGTACGCCCCGAGGAGCGAGACATCGAGCAGCTGACCGGCGACGATCTCGTCGGGTGCGACGTCGACGCGCACGGTCGCCGTGACCACGAGGCGATGCGCCGGCCTGGGCTCGTCTCCGAACGATACGCCTGCCATGCGCGTGTGCGTCTGCAAGCGGCGTGGGCCTCCCGACCGTCGCTGCATTCTCGCGGACTTTTGTGGGACGGGCGCGAATCCGCGTGTCACGGGACGTTGCACGAGCAACGAACGCGCGTGCTCAACCGCCAGCGGCCTGGAACTGCTGGTGACCTTTCCAGGTCTGCGACATGCGGGCGTACAGCTCCGGGGATTTCTTCACCCCCTGGCTCTGCATCCACTGCTCGGCCTTCTGCGCCTCCTCGGCGATGACCTTCTCGAGCTCCTCCACGCTCGGGGTGCCGAGCACCGGCCGCCCGTTGACGAAGTAGATCGGCGCCTTCTCGGCACCGCGCACGACCTCCGCCACGCTCGCGTCGGCGGACAGGGCGGCGCCGAGCGACGTGTCCTGGAGATCGGCTCGCAGCTTGCGCTCGTCGACGCCGGCCTTGCGCGCGAGCTCCCCGAGGCTCTTCGCGTCGAGCTCACCCGTCCATTCGACGAGCGCATCACGCATCTCCCAGAACTTGCCCTGACGATGGGCCGCGATGGCGATCCTCGCCGCGCGTCCGGCCTTCGCATCGTCGAGCGGCATGTGCCGATACACCCACTGCACCTCGGGGTGCTTGCTCGCCACCGCTTCGAGGACCGGGCGGTTCTTCTGCGTGGCCTCGGCGGTGAACGAGCCGAGCTCCACGATCGTGACGAGCGCGTCGGTGGGGCCGCGCTTGGGCGTGTCGTCGCCCAGCGGCACCGCGAACTGCACCGGCGGCGGCGGCTCGGGCTTGGCCGCAGCCGCCGCATCGCCCGCGGGCTTGGCCGCTGCCGCCGGCGTGTCGTCGGCCGGCTTCGCCCCCGCGAGGGGTGTCGCTGCCTTCATGATGCGTGCGTAGATCTCCTCGCGCTTGCTTCCCGCTTCCACGAGCTGCAGCGCGAGCTTGCGCTCCTCCTCCACGATCGCCTTGATCTGCTCGATCGGCTTGGCGCCCTCGAACTTGCGGCCGTTGACGAAGAACGTCGGCGTCGAGCTCACCTGCAGCTGCTTGCCCGCCGCCTCGTCCTCCGCGACCTGCTTGGCCACGTCGTCGGCGGCTGCGCGTTGCTTCCATTTCTCGAGGTCGAGCCCCGACTGCTTCGCGTACGCGTCGAGGTTGTGGCCCTCGAGCGCCCTCTGGTTCGCGAACATCAGATCGTGCAATCCCCAGAACTTGCCCTGCTCGTTGGCGGCCACCGCCGCGCGCGCAGCCGGACCCGCGTTCTGGTGGTTGGGCAGCGGATAGTGCTTGAACACGAGCCGCACGTCGCTCGGGTACTCGCTCACGACCTCCTCGAGCGAGGTCGCCAGCCGCGAGCAGAACGGGCACTGGAAGTCGCTGTACTCGACGATCGTCACCAACGGATCGCGCGCGCCCTTCCACGCGTCGGACTCGTCGTAGAGCGCCTGCATGCGCTCGCCCGTGACGACCTGCGAGAGCTTGTCGTCGACGTCGGCGGGTTGCAGGAGCTTCTCGGCCTCGCCCTTGGCCGCCGCTGCGGCCTCGCCGTCCCCGGCCTGCGGCCGCCGCGAGCCGATGCATCCACCGGCAACGAGGCCGAGCGCGACCCCCATCACGATTGCATGCCAATGCCTGAGCACGGCGGCTAGATACCACGATCAGGCGCTGACGTGCTCGATCGGGGCCAGCCGCGAGAGCCGGCGCAGGAGCTCGGCGTCTGCGCCGGCGACGACCCACTGCCAGCCGGGCGTGCCGCGGCGCGGGTCCAGCCACTGTTGCTGCCACGCGTGCATGGCCTCCGCGTCGAGCTCGAGCATCGCGGTCGCGTCGACCGCCAGCGCTCGCGGGACGTCGGCATCGCTGTCGGCCAGATCGATCGACTCGCTCCACAAGGCGGTCCAGTCCTCGCCGTCGAGGCTCGCCTGCACCACGCGCGCGCCGAGCCACAGCTGGGCCGCGGCGAACAATCGCTGCTGCGGATGCCGCGTGCCGGCGAGCTCGGCGAGGTCCTCGACGGCCGCGCGCGCACGCTTGTCCGGATCGCCGCCGGGCAGCGCCACGTGGACCGCGAACACGGCGTGCGGGCCCGAGATCGACACGCGCGCATCGATCTGCTCCTGCAACACGCGTTGTCCGAGTCGCGCCCGCGCGCGCACGCCTGCATCCGCGGTCGGGATCACGCGCCCGAGCACGAGCGACGCACCGCCCTGGCCGCGATCCGCAGACGCGACGAACGGGGCCGAGCCCTCCACGAGCAGCAGCTTGTTGCCCGCGGTCGGCTTCACGGCGGGACGCAGGCGACCGATCGATGTCTCCACGCTCTGCGCGCGGCCCTTGCCCTCCCACGCGTCGGCGAGCTGCGCGAGCGCATCGGCGGCAGCACCGGGCTCCGTGCCCGCGTGCACGACCATCACGCTGCGGCGCGGATCGGTCATCGTTTCCCATGCGTCGACGAGCGCATCGCGATCGACGGTCTCGATGCGCTGCGGATCGACGTGTTGGCTGTGCACGGGCACACCGAGCAGCCTCGCGCCGAGCACCGCCGTCGCGAGCTCCTCGGGCGTGGGCACGGCCTTGCGCCCGACGAGCCGCTGACGCGCACCGAGCAGCGATGTGCTCGCGTCGCCGCGCCCGAGCGCCCACCCGACGACCTTCAACGCCTGCGCGACGACCTCGTCGCGGCCGTGCAGGCCGATCTCGACGCGGCCCGGGCGATGCTGCACGTCGACCCCGACACCGGCCGATGCGAGCCGTCGCCCGAGCTCGAAGCGGAGGTACTCGGCCGCGCTCGCCACCGCGATCGCGGACAGCGGCTTGGGCTTGGCGGTGGGGAACATGAGGCGCACGTGCATCGCCGGCGAGTCCTTCTCGGCGAGCCAGAACGTGAGCAGCTCGTTGCCGATCACCGCGCGCGCGGGGGCGGGCCACGGCGGCGCGAGCTTGGCCAGGGCCTCGGCGCGACCGGCCACCGGCGCGTCGTCCCAGACCTCCGGCACGGTGGGATCGCGCTGACGCTTGCAGCCGACGAGCGTGGCCGCGGCGAGGGTGGAGAGGAAGCGGCGGCGATCCAACGCGTCAACTCTCCTTCGGCGGTCCCGCCACGAGACGGACGGCGGCCCCCGGCGCGAGCA
The DNA here is from genome assembly GCA_964468635.1 of uncultured Nannocystaceae bacterium. GTDB lineage: Bacteria > Myxococcota_A > Polyangia > Nannocystales > Nannocystaceae > Xiheibacterium. Next base: position 5,253 of record CAYXVR010000121.1, on the reverse strand, counting down.
CGTCTTCGATGTTCGGGAACCGGGACGGCTCGCGTAGATCGTGCAGACCCGTGAGCAGATGCAGCGCGCGCTCGGGGCGATCGGGATCGGTGGGTGGTGCATCGGCGGTCGCGCGTGAGAGCGCACGCGCGAGCCCCAGAGGCGTGCGCAGATCCATCTCGAGCGCACTGCGGACGATCGCGAGCTCGCGCTCGACGAGCCGCGCGTCGCGGCCGTCGGCGATCGCTGCGATGCGTGCCTGCACGAACGACCACGCGTCGTCGACACCGCCGGCGCGCACGATGAGCGTGGGACGGCGCGGATCCTCGTCGAGCTGGCATCGCAGCCGAGCACGGCGCGGATCGGTGGGCTGCCGGCGCTGGCGATTGAACGTTCGGCACCACACCTGCGCCCACTTGATCGCGCCGGGGTCGGGATCGATCGGCCACACGAACGTGCTGCCGTCGCCGCGCGGTACGGCGACCTCGCGCGGCGTGGTGCCGGTGCTACGCCTGGGTCGCCGGTCGACGAGATGACGCTTGCGCGGCGGATGATCGGAGAAGTGCGCGTCGACGAGCGCGAGCGCGGACTCGGTGGGGTAGGGGCCCACGACCACGATCGTCGCGCGCTCGTAGCGGAAGCGATCGGCGATCGCAGCCGAGACGGCGCGCACGTCGAGCTGCGCGACGGCCGGGGACACCTGACGACCGTCGACGGCGAGCGCGGGCACGCCGTGCGCCGCTGCGATCGCGGACAGCGGAGCACCCCACGCTTGCGCGGGATCGCGACGCGCCCACACGAGCGAGTCCTGCCACAGCTCTTCGCCGACCGTGGGCGCGCGCAGGCGGCCCGTCTCTGCGGCCACGAGCTCGGCGAGCATCGACACCGGCACGAGCGACTCGAAGCGGATCTGCGCCGGTCCGATCGCCATGGCCGTGGTGCCGCCGCCGTCGTGCACCAGCTGCGCGATGCCACCCGGTGACTGCTCGCGATTGCCCTGCAGCAGGTGGTACGCGAGCGCGTGGTGCAGACCCGGCAGCGCCTCGGGATCGTCCTCGCTGCCGCGTTCGATCGCCAGCACGACGGAGGCGACCGGCAGCGTGTCGTCCTCCGCCAGGATCACGCGCACGCCCGAGGGCAACACCTTGTCGATCACCCTGGGCCCGGGAACGTCCGCATCGTTTTCGGTCGGATCGATGTCGGCCGCTGCGCTCGGCGCCGGCTCGACGGCGTCTGGTTGCGCGTCCTCGCTCGCTGCGGGTGCGTCCGCAGGCTCCGGCTCGGCCGCCCACGCGGTCGCGCCGAACAGCAGCAGCGCCGCCAACGAGCTCGCGCTCATCGTTCGAACGCGGCGCGTCCGGGATACACGGCCCGATCGCCCAGCAGCTCGTTGATCCGCAGCAGCTGGTTGTATTTCTCCGTGCGGTCGGATCGCGAGGCGCTCCCCGTCTTAATCTGACCGGACTCGCAGCCCACGGCCAGATCCGCGATGAAGTCGTCGCCCGTCTCGCCGCTGCGATGCGATACGACGCACCGGTATGCGGCGCGATGAGCGGTTCGCATGGCGACCTGGGTCTCGGTGAGCGTGCCGATCTGGTTGACCTTCACGAGCAAGGCGTTGGCCACGCCGAGCTGGATGCCCTTGCGCAGCCGCTCCTCGTTGGTGACGAACAGATCGTCGCCCACCAGCTGCACGCGCGCGCCGAGCTTGCCGGTGAGCAGCTTCCAGCCGTCCCAGTCGCCCTCGTCCATGCCGTCCTCGATCGACACGAGCGGATATTTGCGCACGAGCTCCGCGTACAGATCGGCGAGGCCGGCCGCATCGAGCTCGCGCCCGCCCTCGCCGGCGAGCACGTAGACCTTGCGCTTGGCGTCGTAGAACTCCGACGCGGCGACGTCGAGCGCGAGGCTCACCTGCTCGCCCGGACGATAGCCCGCGGCCTCGATCGCGCGCGCGAGCAGCTCGAGCGCCTCCGCGTTGCTGCCGAGATCCGGCGCGAAGCCGCCTTCGTCGCCGACCGACGTGGTCTTGCCCTGTTCGTGCAGCAGCTTCTTGAGCGTGTGGAAGATCTCCACGCCTGCGCGCAGCGCCTCGGGGAACGTGTCGAAGCCGTGCGGGACGAGCATCGACTCCTGGAAGTCCATGTTGTTGTCCGCATGCGCACCGCCGTTGATCACGTTCATCAGCGGCACCGGCAGCGTGCGCGCGAGCGTGCCGCCGAGGTAGCGGAACAGCGGCAGCCCGACGTCCTGCGCGGCCGCGCGTGCGGTGGCGAGCGAGACGCCGAGCAGCGCGTTGGCACCGAGCGCCTTCTTGTTGGGCGTGCCGTCGGCGTGCAGCAGCGCCGCGTCGACCGTCGTCTGATCGGTGGCGTCGAGCCCCGTGACGGCCTCGGCGAGCGCGGTGTTGACGTTGCGCACCGCTTCGAGCACGCCCTTGCCGAGGTAGCGCTTCTTGTCGCCGTCGCGCAGCTCGTGCGCCTCGAACTCGCCGGTGCTCGCGCCCGAGGGCACGGCGACGCGACCCGTGCTGCCGAGCTCGGTCGTGACCTCGACCTCGACCGTCGGATTGCCGCGCGAGTCGAGGATCTCCCGCCCGTGTACGTCGACGATGGTGCTCATCGCGGGCACGGTACCGCTCCCGCCCGCTTTCTTGAAGGCGTGGACGGGGCCGCTCTGGCGAGGCGCCCGTTTCGGCGATACCGTGCGTGCTCTCGATGCGACAGATGGTCATCGGGCTGCTCGGGGCGGGAAACGTCGGGGGCGGCGTCGTGCGCATCCTCCAGGAGAACCAGGACGACATCGAGCGGCGGCTCGGCGCGCGCGTGGTGGTCAAGAAGATCCTCGTGCGCGACCCGGCCCGCGAGCGCAGGGTCGAGATTCCGGCGCGCCTGCTCACGACCGATCCGCGCGAGGTGCTGCACGATCACGAGGTGCGCGTGGTCGTCGAGCTCATGGGTGGGGTCGAGCCCGCGTTCAGCTGGGTGATGGAGGCGCTGCAGCGCGGCAAGCACGTCGTCACCGCCAACAAGCTGCTCGTGGCCCGGCATGGCCGCGAGCTGTTCGCCGAGGCGGCGCGGCGCGGCGTCTCGGTCAACTTCGAGGCCGCCGTCGGCGGCGGGATCCCGATCCTCCGCGCGCTGCGAGAAGGGCTCGCCAGCGATCGCATCGAGCGGATCACCGGCATCGTCAACGGCACGACCAACTTCATCCTCGATGCGATGACGCGCGCGCGGCAGAGCTACGACGAAGCGCTGCGGCTCGCCCAGGAGGCCGGCTACGCGGAGGCCGATCCGAGTCTCGACGTCGGAGGCGGCGACGCGGCGCAGAAGCTCGCCCTCCTCGCGCTCATCGGGTTCGGCGTGCGCGTCGAGCCCGAGGCGATCCCCACCGAGGGCATCACGCGCGTGCGGCCGTTCGACATCGAGGCCGCGCGGCAGCTCGGGTTCGTGATCAAGAGCGTGGCCGAGGCGAGGCGCGGCGGTACGGGCGTGCCGGTGATGCAGGTGCATCCGATGCTCGTGCCCGAGCACAACATCCTGGCCGGCGTGCGCGGCTCCTACAACGCGGTGCTCGTCGAGTCGCGCGCGATGGGCCGCAGCCTGTTCTACGGCCGCGGCGCGGGGCCGATGCCCACCGGCATGGCCGTGGTGTCCGACATCATCGAGCTGTGCCGCAGCGTGTTCGCGTTCGATCGCGGGCGTCCGCCGCCCGAGGCGTTCGCGAAGGTCGACGACGCGACGCCGGGCAGCATCGACGACGAGCGTCACGAGAACTACCTGTGCGTGCACGTCAAGAACGTGCCGGGCATCCTCGGCAAGGTCGCGAGCTGCCTCGGGCGCCACGGCGTGTCGGTCAAGCAGGTCAAGCAGGACCCGCGCGGTGCGGGGCTGCCGGTCGACATGGTCATCGTCACCGAGCGCATCGAGGACGCGAAGGTGCGCGCCGCGATCGCCGAGATCGACGCGTTCGACGACGTCGAGGGCGAGACGCACCGCTTCCGGCTCGCCGATCCGGATCCGACCGACTGATGGCCAAGCTCTGTCCGCCCATCATCGAGAGGTTGCGGCCCGTGGCGCGCGTGCGAGTGCTCTACGCCGACACCGACAAGATGGGCATCGCCTACCACGCGGCGTACCTGCGCTACATGGAGCTCGGGCGCGTCGAGCTCATCCGCGGCGCCGGGCTGCCGTACACGGCGATGGAGTCGCAGGGGCTCGCGCTCCCGCTCACCGACATCGCCGTGCGCTACAGCTCGCCCGCGCTCTACGACGATCGCATGACGATCCACATCGGGCTCAGCCTCGTGACCCTCGTGCGCGTGCATTTCGACTACCGGATCGTGGTCGCCGCCGGGGACCGGGAGGACTTGGCGCACGACGTCGAGATCCTCACGGCCCAGACCCGGCACGCCTGCGTACGCAGCGAGACCGGACGGCCCGAGCGGATGCCGGCGGCCGTGTACGCGCTGCTCAAAGCTTGCTACACGGGCTGACATGGACCGAAAGCTCGTCCTGGAATTCGTGCGGGTGACGGAGGCGGCAGCGATCGCTTGCTCGCGGCTCGTGGGTCGCGGGCTCAAGGATGCGGCCGACTCCAAGGCGGTGGAGGCGATGCGCGAGGCCTTCGATCGGGTGCCGATCCGCGGCACCGTCGTGATCGGCGAGGGCGAGCGCGACGAGGCGCCGATGCTGTACATCGGCGAGCAGGTGGGCCCGACCGACGAGGACCTGCCCGAGGTCGACATCGCCGTCGATCCGCTCGAGGGCACCAACCTGTGCGCCGACGGCTGGCCGGGGGCGTTGGCCGTGCTCGCGGTCGCCGAGCGCGGCAACCTGCTCAACGCACCCGACTCCTATATGGAGAAGATCGCGACGGGGCCCGACGGGATCGGCGTCGTGTCGCTGCGCAAGACGCCGGCGGAGAACGTGCAGGCGCTCGCCGAGGTGAAGGGGCGCAAGGCTTCCGAGATCTCGGTCGTGGTGCTCGAGCGCGACCGGCATCTCGATCTCGTCAAGCAGCTGCGAGGCGTCGGTGCGCGCGTGCACCTGATCTCCGACGGCGACGTCGCGCCGGCGGTCGCGACGTGCACGCCCGAGAGCGGCATCGACATGGTGTACGGGATCGGTGGCGCGCCCGAAGGCGTGCTCGCGGCGTCGGCGTTGCACTGCATGGGTGGATGCTTCAAGGGGCGCATGAAGTGGCGCAGCGAGGCCGAGCGCGAGCGCGCGATCGCGATGGGGATGCGCAAGGTCGACGAGGATCTCGAGCTCA
>CAYXVR010000120.1:8596-10770 GCA_964468635.1 uncultured Nannocystaceae bacterium | reverse complement strand
CCGACGACTTCCACGTGATGGTGGTCGACAGCGACGAGGACCCCACCATCGCGTGCGAGGCCGGGTGGGTCCCGTGCGACGACCCCTACGTTTGCGACGGATACTCGTGCGGTGACAACGTGCTGTTGGCCCCGTGCGATCGGGCCCTCGGCGGAGCCGTCACCACACCGCGCGGTGGTAGCACCGTGAACGGCAGCTGCGGGCTCGATGCGGATCGCCGCTTCCTCACCGGATCGGATCCGGATCTGCACGAGACGTTCGCATGCATCGCCAAGGTCGGGGTTTCGGGTGACTGGGACGAGCGCCCGCTCGGCGCGATGGTGGCCGCGGTGTCGCCCGGCATGACCGCCGCCGATGCGTGCAACGAGGGATTCTTGCGCGACGACGGGATCCTCGTGGTCACCGTGTTGACGACCGGCGATGCGAACACCTCGACCGAGGCACGCAGCGGCGATGCCCAGGCCTGGTACGACGCGCTCGTGCAGGCCAAGGGCGGCAACGCCGACGCGATCGTGATGCTCACGATCACGACCCCCTACTCCGTCATCCTCGGGCTCGGCAGCACCGGGTCGAAGCCCTACGACGACTTCACCGCGATGTTCGGCGACCGCGGCCGCACCGCAGACATCGCGACGCCGACCTACGTCGACTTCTTCGCGGAGTCGGTGGCGGTGATCGACGAGGCCTGCGACGAGTTCGTGCCCGCGGGTTAGGAACTCTCTCGCGCGCGCGTGTCGGCGTCGACGCATTCGCGCACCGATCGGGCCCAGTCCTCGAGCCGTGCCATCGTGCTGTCGAGCGACGGCGCGTCGCCGGCGAGCGCTTCGAGCACCTCCTGCAGGAGCGCCTTGCCCTTGCGGATGCGGCCGCGCACGGTGCCCTCCGGCACGTCGAGGATCCGCGCCAGCTCGGAGGCGGGCAGGTCTTCCCAGTAGTAGAGCTCGAGCGCGACTTGGTGATCGAGCGGGATCCGCCGCAGCGCTTCCAACAATTGTCGCTGCTCACGCTTGCGTGCGAGCACGCGACTGGGGCCCGGCACGATGTCGCTCATCGCCATGCGCTCGCCATCCAACCGAGGCCGGTGGCGCTGCTCGATGTGTGCGTACAGCTGGTGGCGCGCGATCGTGAAGAGGTAGGTGCGAAAGCTCGACTCGCCGCGGAACGCGTGCTTGCTCTCCACGCACGCGAGGAACGTGCGTTGAATCAGGTCGTCCACGCCGTCGCCCACTTTGTTGCGGAAGAAGCGACACACGGCGCCGAAGTGGCGGCGGAACAGCTCGTTGCCGGCACCGGCGTCGCCCGCTCGCCACGCGTCGAGCAGCTCGAAATCGCTGGAACGCTCCGCCACGGCCCCCCATGATAGCAGGAAGCGTGTCCACGAGATCCGATTCGGCGGAGCTCGATCAGCAGCTCTCGTCTGCTCGTCCGACCGATGACGACGTCGAGACGCGCGATTTGATGGCCGACATCGAGTCGCGCCTGTTCGGTACCCCTCGCGATCCGGTCCGCGTGGGGCGGCACCTCGTCCTCGGTCGCGTCGGCGTCGGCGGCCTCGGCGTGGTGTTCGCGGCGTACGACCCCGAGCTCGATCGCAAGGTCGCGCTCAAGCTGCTCCGACCCGATGCGGGCTCGGGCAGCAAGTCCACGGGCGGCGATCCGAAGGCGCGCCTCGTCCGCGAGGCCCAGGCGATGGCGAAGCTGTCGCATCCCAACGTCATCACCGTCTACGACGTGGGCACCTGGAACGACGAGGTGTTCATCGCGATGGAGCTCGTCGATGGACGCACGCTCGCGCAGTGGCGACAGGAACGTCCGCGCTCGTGGCACGAGATCGTCGAGGTGTTCGTCGGTGCCGGCCGGGGCCTGGCGGCCGCGCACGATGCCGGTCTGGTCCACCGCGACTTCAAGCCGGCGAACGTGCTCGTGTCCGACGACGGCCGCGTGCGCGTGCTCGACTTCGGGCTGGCGAAGCCGGGCGCGGCCCCGCTCGCCTCCGCGGCCGAGTCGGACGGTCCGCACGAGGGTGACCTCACCGTGGACGGCACCGTGCTCGGCACGCCCGCGTACATGGCACCCGAGCAGCACGCGAGCGAGCCGGTCGACGCGCGCGCCGATCAGTATGCGTTCTGCGTCGCGCTGTGGGAGGCGCTCTACGGACGACGTCCGTTCGCGGG
>CAYXVR010000120.1:0-8496 GCA_964468635.1 uncultured Nannocystaceae bacterium | reverse complement strand
CGCTGGCGATGTGCGACGCGCCGCACGGCAGCGCCTCCGAGGCCGCGGCCGACGAGCACGCGCGGCGCGAGCTCGACCGCGGGATCTCGCGCGCGCACGCACTCTATCGCGCGGGCAAGTTCGACGATGCGCTGGTGGACGCGCGCGCGGCGGTCGCCCGCACACGCGCGACGGACCATGCCTCTGCGCATGCGCGGGCACGCCTGCTCGAAGGCATGGTGCTCGAGGAGATCGGCGACGCGGACGAGGCCGAGCTGGCGATGCGCGATGCCATCGCGCTCGCCGAGCAAGCCGCGGACGACGACACCGCGGCGCACGCGATGACGGAGCTCTTCTACCTCGTCGCCGTCGACCGAGCGGACCACGACGAGGCCCATCGCTGGTCCGTGCTCGCGCGCGCCAAGATCGCACGGCGCGGCGACCCGCCCCACTTGCTCGGTGAGTACGAGAACGCACTCGGGGTCGCCCTGGCGGGCGAGGGCCGCCTTGCCGAGGCCGAGGACGCGCATCGGCGCGCCCTCGAGCTCCGGCGCGTGCAGACCGGCGACAATCACGTGCTGGTCGCGTCGTCCTTCAACAATCTCGGCGGCGTCGCGCTCGCCCACGGCGATGCCGAGGGCGCGCTCGCGGACTTCGGGCGGGCGATCGCGATCTACGAGGCGGCGTTGGGCGAGCAGCATCCGACGGTGGCGATGTGTCGCTCCAACCGCGCGAACGCGCTCGCGGCACTCGAGCGCAACGACGAGGCTCGGGCAGAAGCGGAGCACTCGCTCGCCATTCTCGAAGAGGCGTACGGTCGCGACCACGTCAACGTCATCACCGCTCGCAACAACTTCGGCGCGCTCCTACGCCAGACCGGTGCGCTCCCGCAGGCGCAAGCGGTGCTCGAGGACGCGCTCGCGCGGGCGGGCGCCGACGATCCGATCGTGCTCGCGATTCGCACCAACCTCGGCGAGGTCTTGCGCGAACGCGGCGACCTCGAGGGGGCGATCCGCGAGCAGCAGCTCGCGATCGCGGGCATCGAGGCGCAGCACGGCCGCGATCATCCCAACCTGGCGTACCCGCTCGTCAACGCGGCCAAGGCCTACGAGGCGCGCGGCGAGCACGAACGGGCCCGCGCCGCGCTCGAGCGCGCACGCAGCTCGATCGACACCGGCGCGGGTACGAAGCATCCACTGTCGGACGAGATCCGCGCCCGCCTCGCCGAAGCGGATTGAGCGACGAGCCGCCCGACACGCTCACTCGACGTCGAGCTCGACGATCGCGTGCATCTGCTTGCCGGTTTTCAAGGTGATGACCTTCTCCTCGCGGGTCTCGCCGGGGCGGCCGACGTCGCGGAGGATCGTCGCGTGGACCTTCGTCCGTGCGCTCGCGCGATTGCTGTCCGCCGCGAAGTACTTCGCGCGGATGCGGTAGGTGCCGCGCGGGGCCTCGCCCAGCACGAACATCTCGGGACCGTAGCCCGTCGTCACGTCGCGCGTGATCCGGCCGCCGCTCCGGGTGGTGGGGTGGGCGTAGAAGCACTCCTCACCGCCGGGCTCGATCACGTGCAGGTCGACGTCGGACGCGTCGGTGTTCCAGGTGATGACGACGACGAGGTCGGCCTCGTCGATGCCGACGCTCGTGCGCAGCTGGGGCAGGCGCGCGCGCGCATACTCGGCGAGCTCGGGATCCATCTCTTCCACCTGGGGCCCCTCCAGAAAACGCAGGTAGTCGAGCGCCAACACCTGCGCGAAGTCGCCGAAGCGCGGGTCCCAAGCGCCGCCGAGCGCGACCTCGAACCACGCCACCGCGAGCTCCGGTCGGCCGGCGTCGGCGGCCGCCAGCGCCATCGCGCGCCAGCTCTGCGGCTCCCACGGTCGCGTGCTCGCGACGCGCGAGAAGAGACCATACGCCTGCACCGGCGCGCCCCACTGCATGGCGGAGAAGCCGACGTCGCGCGCGAGCACGCCATCGCCGGGGTTGGCTTCGACCAGCGAGCTCAACGCGACGAGAGCATCGGCCGCACCGTAACGCCGGGCGCGACGCGCCGCCTCGTCGGTGATCGCGTCGTAGTCCGGCGCGCCACCGTCGAGCGCACGCAGCACTGCCCTGGGCACGCCGCCCTTCGTCTGCAGCTCGGCCGACTCCGTGGGCTCGGGCAACGTGAACGCGTCGCGCGACGCGTGCGACAGCGCGGCGAGCAGGGAGTCCGGCGGCGTGTAGCTCATCCCCGGGACCGCGGCGAGCCTTCGCAGGCGATGGAGCACGGCCGCCCGTGGATCACCCAGCGTCGTGACGAACGCAGCGAGCGCGTCGTCGACCGCCCTTGCCGCCGGATGGGCGACGACGATCGTGGCGTCGGCGGTGGGCACGATGCCGAAGCGCTGGTAGTCTGCTTCGCTCTCGAGCATCAACAGCGACGTCGTCTGCCCGACGACGCGGAAGTGCCGTGCGTACGCGGTGGCCATCGGGCGAGTCGCCTCCACCACCTCTTCGAGCTGCGCGACCGCGGTCTGGCCATAGGCGCGGGGCGCCAGGTCCGAGGCGATGCGGGCCTGCGGGAACACGCGCACGTCTCGGGTGCCGCCACCGTCGCGTAGGGTGAGCACGATCGGCGCGCCGTCCTCGGGCGTGCCTCGACCGGTGACGACCAGGCGCTGGCCCGGGAACACCGACCGCGGGCGCCCCGCGAGCAGCACGTCGTAGGTGCCGGCCAGCGCGACACGTTCGATCTCCCACGGCCGGTGGGTGTGGGCCACGGCCGCGGCGGCGAGCTCCGACTCGCCGAAGAGCGAGAACACCGCGCCGCCTCGCTCGCGCGCGAGGTGCTCGAGCAGCGCCGCGTCTCCGCCGGCTTGGCCCGTGCGGTAGGCGAACAGCGCGCTCGCGCGGCCGTCCGCCAGGCGTGCCGCGATCGCGTGGCGATCGGACTCGCCCCACGTCACGCCGCCATCGCTGAGCACGAACAGATCGTAGGTCGGTTCGTCGCTGCCGTACCACGCCGGCCGTGCGGCCTCGGACAGCGCCGCGCCGAGATCGGTCGCGCCCTCGAGCACCAGCGCATCGACATCGTGCAGCAGCGCGTCGCGCAGCTCGGGCGTGTTGCGCACGAACGCGCGGCGCCACCAGTGCGCCTCGGTGTCGAAGAACAGCACCGCGAACTCTTCCAGCTCCGCGCGGTTCCTGTCGAGCATCTCCGCGAGCAACGAGCGCCACACCGCGAAGCCGCCTTGGTTGGTGGAGAGCGAGGTGTCGACGACGAACACGGCGCGGCGGCTCTTCTCGCTCGCCGGCAGCTGTCCTGGCGCTGCGCTGAGCTGGGGGGCGACCGATGCGGCGAAGAACGAACCCGTGTCCGGATCGTCGCCGACGAGCAGCGACGATCTCGCGCCGGCGAGCCGCACCAGGAGGGTCTCGCCAGTGACACCTTCGAGCCGGTGATAGACCCGGTCGCCGTCGACGTGCTGCGCACCCTCGGGGGACACGCGCGCGACCATCGGATCGGGCACCGCGATGGCGAGGTCGACCGCGGTGGTCGCGATGCCTTCCGGGATCGGCAGCTTCAGCTCGAGCTCGTCGTCGATCGCGACGAGGTCGGTCTCGTAGGCCATCACCACGCGGTGCAATCGCCGGGGGAGGATCGGGAACACCCGCGCGTTGAACACTCCAGCCCCCGCCCATTCGAGCAGCGCCGGATCGACATTGCGATGCACGGTCTCGCCGTAGGCGTGGGCGGCTTGCTCCTTCGGCACGAGCTTGGCGATCTTGGGATCGACCCACTTCGCCTTGCGCTCGGACTCGATGGCCACCGGCGCGAAGCCGCCGGTGCGTCGCTCCTCGGCGCTGTCGAAGGGCGTGCCTCCCTCGTCGGCGGTCCACGTGCTCTGGCCGAACGCGAAGAAGAGCGGGGTCGCGCCATCGGGGAGGCGCAGCTTGAACGTGCCCTCGTACTGCTGCTCGTGCGGGTTGTCGAACCACAGATCGATGAGCACCCGCGCACGGAAGCCGTCGATCTGCGCGCGCAACTGCATCGCGCGCAGTGGCAGCGTCTCGTCGTCGCCGATCGCGATCTGCGAGGCATTGACCGCGGCGGTGGAGCGCTTCCACGTGGATGCCACGGCCCGTGCCGGTACGACCACTCCGCTGGATCCGCCACCTCCACGGCCGGTCCCGACCAAACCGAGCCCGCCGATGCCGTAGGACTCGCCGCTCGCTTCGCCCCAGGCGTCGTCGTTGCCGACCGCGAACGCCGAGCCGTATGGGCTGGCCAGGAAGTGTCCCGACTCCTGCTGCACGACGCCGAGGATTCCGGCCTGCCGCGCGCTCATGTCGGGGTCGAAGTTGCGGTCCAGCTGCGGGATGACGTGCTCGTCCGAAGGGGGCTGGAACGCCATGTAATGCGGCGCTGCGACGTCGACCGAGTCCACGTCGGGCGGCACCCGAGCGAGCTCGCTGGGCTCGCGGGCGGCCAACCACACGAAGGCACTCGCGCCGACAATCAGCGATGCGACGGTCAGCACGAAGGTGGCGCCGACACGCGGCGCGCGAGGAACGGAATCGTGCTCGGGCATGTGGAGCTGCGAAGCACCGACAGCCCCGCACGCCCGAGGTTCCACGGCTCGGAGCTAGCGGTGATCGGCATCGACTCGGGAAGCCCGTCCCGGTAGCGTGGGCCTCATGCTCGCACCAGCGGTGATCCTCGTATTGGCTGGGCTCGCGCCCGCACCAGCCTCGAAGGAAACCAAGCCCGACGTTGCGGGCAAAGAGACCGTCCCCGACGTCGAGCCTCGCGAAGAGAGCCCGACCAAGCCGCCACCGCCCGCGACTGCGGCGAGCAAGCAGCCTCCGCCCGACGGCTGTCCCGAGTGTCCGAAACCCAAGTGCCCGCCGCCCGCGGGAAAGGACGCGAAGGCGAAGACCATCGAGAAGTCGGCACGCACGAACTGCAACAAGAAGGGCACGCGTGAGGAGCAGAAGGCCTGCCGGAAGGCGCGGATGACCCATTGGCGCAGCTACCCGCACCGAGGCTTCATCGCCGAGGTCGACGCGGGCTTCGGCGGCTGTGTGGGGCAGATCTGCGGCGACAACCTCGATACGGGCGTCGGCGGCGGAGTCACGGGGCTGATCGGCGGCAATCTGTTCGGCTTCGCCGAGCTCGGCGTCTCGGTGGGCTGGAGCGGCATGGCGATCCGCTCGGGCGGCAACCCCATCGTCGACCACGGCATCGATCCGACCGGCTTTGCCAACGCCGCCGCAGGTGTCGGCGACGACCCCGTTGCCATCGCCGCCGACCTCGAGGCGCTGGATGTCGGCAAAGGCCAGGCGCGGTTGTTCTTCGTCGCGGGCGAGGCACGCGTGCACTTCCTGCCCGCGGGGCGCGGCGAGCTGTACTTGGGCAGCGGCGTCGCCTACTCGCGTTGGCGCGCCCTGTACGACGTCGACGGCGGCGAGGTCGACCTGCGGATGCCCGGCATCGGGGTGCCCGTCGTGCTCGGTGGGGGGTTCTACGTCAAGCGGTTCCTCGTCGTGAATCTGCAGCTGCGGTACATGTTCACGTCGCCGCGACAGCTCCGCGTCACCACGCCGACGTTCGACGGTGATGCCAACCGCGACTCTCTCAAAGAGTGGGACGCGGTCACCATCGGCAAGTCCGGTGCGGCACCCCAGTTCATCGGCCTGTTCGCGGGCGTGAAGTTCCGGGTCTGAGCCGACCTCGCAGTCGTCTCGCGCTCACGTCGCGAGCGTGAAGCGACACCAGATGCACGACCACGGTGCGTCCTCCGCGTCGTCGTCGTCGCTCGGGTCGTAGTGGCCCGCCGCGATTCGGTACGTGCCCGGCCGCAGGCGCACGGCTGCCGCGACGTCGGAGTCATCGCCGGCGTCGAGCACGACGACCGGACGGTCGTCGAACAGCGACGCATACAGCTCCATCATCCGCGCGCGTGCCTCCTCGGGCGCCAGCTCCTGCGACTGCGCGGCGACGGCCGAGAAGCGCTCCGCCGCCACCATCTGCAACCACGTGAACGGCGAGTACGCGACGACGACGCGCCCGTCGTCGGTGCGCAGCTCGATGTCCTCGCCGGCGAACTCGAACTTCGACGGCGCATCGACGAAGGCCTTCGCGGTGTCCTCGAGCTCCTCCTCGTCGACCCAAGTGCGGAGCAGCACCAGCTCGTCGCGAGCCTCGGACACGCCGACGAAGAAGTCTCCCGAGCCCTCCTTCTCCCAGAACAGCGCCGTGCCTTCGCGTCCGCTCGGGGTCGTGAAGGTGTGCTCCCACAGCGGGCCCTCTCCGTCGCAGGCCTCCTCGTACGCGCTCTTGGGGCCCAGCTGGATCCACAGCTGGCGATCGTCGGACAACAGCACGTGCGCTTCGCCGGCCTCGTCGTCGACGGTGATCGCCGCGTCGCTCCACTTCGCCCGCACCGCCGCGAGCAGCTCGTCGCGATCACGCAGCAGTGCGTCGAAGCTGTCCGCGCGCCGATGCACGTGGCCGCCTTCCTGCGCGTACTCGCCGGGCAGCTCGTCGGTGAACTGCCCCCAGTAGTGCAGCACCCGTCGATCCGCCACCGCGTACGGTGTCGCCCCCATCCACTTCGCGTACTCCTGCACGTCGGCGACGATCGCCGGCCCCCCGTATTCGCACGCGACCTGGGCCACCCACTGGATCCGACTCATGACTCCTCCTCCTTGCGCACGAGTGAGCGCTCGATCGCGTCGTTGCGCACGATCGCGATGTGGCAGCGCCCACGGTGATCGACGATCCGAAGCCGATGCAGCGCGCCGCCGACCACCGCGAGCCCGACGTATCGGATCTCCCGCACCATCGACTGCGGCAGCTTGGGTGGCAGCACGAACGCGGCCGCCTCGGCCCGCCCTTCCAACATGGCGTCGACGACCTCCTCCGGGGCGCTCCCCATGGTGACGAGAAACGGAGTCGTCAGCTCCAACTCCGTCCCCGGCACGAGATCGTCGAGCACGCAGCACTCTACCGCGGGCACGCCGAGTCGCAGGAAAGGATCCGATTTCCCTCCGTATCCTCGAAGTGCGCGAAGAACCCGCGGCCCTCGCCGATCCGGTCGAATCCCCGATGATCGGAGCGCTCGTTAAACCGTCGGCTGGGGTGGCGGAACGCAGCCGTCATGCAACGGATCCTCGTCGGCGCACTCGCAATCTCCACCTTGGCACCATCGAGCGGCTGCACGCTGGCGATGATCGAGCAGCTCCGCAAGCCCGGGGTCGCGAAGACGCCGCCCGTCCATGACTTCCCCAAGGCCGAGCAGGTGCTGCGCGGCGCGGCGTTCGAGCACCCGCGCGAAGGTACGATCGAGCGCGCGTACATCGTCGAAGGCACGTGGGGCGCGAGCCCCGGCAGCGCAGCACGTCGCGTCGAGCTCTCGCTCTTCTATCGCAGCAAGGGCGGGGCGCTCGTGAAGGACGAGAAGGGCGGCCAGGAGCAGGTGTGCTTCGCGTACGGCTGCGCGCTCGAGCAGCTCGCCGCGCCCGGCGGATACGCGCGCGGGGTCGTCCGGTGCAACGATGCGCTCGCCCGCAAGGTGACGTGCGCCTCGGTCGCTGCGCTGCCGCCCGGCGTCACTCTGTGAGTCGATACGCACGAGCTCGCGTCCCGCGCAAGAAGCGGGCGGCCATCGATCGAGTGCAGCGCAGCGCTCGCTGGGCTCGCGCGCGACCAACCACACGAAGGCGCTCGCGCCGACGACGAGCGATGCGACGGTCACCACGAAGGTGGCGCCGACACGCGGCGCGCGGGGAACGGGATCGTGCTCGGGCATGGCGACGCCGGGGACTACCGACAGCCCCGCGCGTCCGAGGCTCCGCGACGGCGTCGAACGCCGGACGGATGTCGGGAACGCGCTGCATCGATCGAATGCCCCAGCAGCGCAGCAGCCGGCCGTTCCGACGGGACAGCGTCGCCGGCCCACGGTCGCGCTCCGCGAGCGATCGCAGGTAACCCAAGGCGACGTACCACCAGTCGGCGTCGACGAGCAGCGCCTCGATCGATGCCTCCATCGCGTCGTCCTCGAATCGCGTGATGTCGGAGCCGTCGGGCTGACGAAGCTGCGTGAACAGCAGCTGGCCAGCGGGTGCGAACGCTCTTGCGGTGTCGCCGAGGCGCTCGTGTCGGAGGGTGCCATCGTCGTACCAGGTGCGGCTCTTCCGGGCGACGTCGTCGCGATCGATCACGAGCACCCCCGCCTGGTTCCACCGCTGCTCGCGATAGTCGGGATGGCGACCGTGGAAACGGTCCCAGCGCGGCGTTCCGTCCGGCCACCAAGCGCGGTCGCGACCGACCGAGCGCCCGTGCTCCATCTCGTACTCCCGAGTGATCTGCCCACCACTCGCGACCGAGATGCAGCGTCCGTGCGCGCATCCATCGACGAAGGGGATCTCGCTGGCGAGTGAGCCGTCGCCGTGGAGCGTGAAGGCCACGCCCGTGAAGAACTCGCCCTTCCAGGTCATGAGCCACAGCCCCTCGCCATGGGGGTCGGTCTC
>CAYXVR010000119.1:1980-10884 GCA_964468635.1 uncultured Nannocystaceae bacterium | reverse complement strand
GGTTCGCGAGCTTCCGTCCCGTCGCGTACCGATCGCCCAGATCGCGATCGATCGCGAGCGCCGCCTTGAAGTGATCGACGGCCTCCTGATATCGCGTGCTGCGCCCGGCCACCTCGCCGAGCGCGTTGAGCAGGTTCGCCTCGAGCCGCTGGTTGCCGATCCGCCGGGCGATCTCGAGCGCCTCGTCGTAGTACTGCCGCGCGTCGGCGAAGCGACCGATGCTGTTCTTGACCTGCCCGATGCTCCGCAGCAGCCGGCAGCGCTGCCGCTGGCCGCGAGCATCGGCGGCGCAGTACTTGAGCGCATCGCGAGCGATCTGCTCGGCCGCCTCGAAATCGCCCTGGATGAACATCAGCTCGCTGCGCAGCTCTCCGAGCACGGCCAGGAACGGCGCGGGCGAGGCCAGCAGCGCGATGCGTTCCTCGATCCGCGGCACGAGCCGCTCCGCCTGCCCGACGCGCCCGACCTCGAGATAGAAGCGCAGCAGACGGATCGATGCGATCGCTTGCTTGACGGGATCGCCGACGCGGTCGGCATGGGCGAGCAACGCCCGCACGTCGGCCCCCTGCGCGCGCCGACGCCCCCACGCCCGCAGGATCCGCTCGCGCCGCAGCAGCGCTTCCCACCGGCGCGGATCGTCGACCGTCATCGCGCGCAACGCCTGCGAGAGGTGGTAGTACGCCTCGACGTTGCCCGCGAGGTCGTAGGCGCGCAGCGCTGCCGACAGCGCGGGCTCGATCGCCTCGTCGGCGCGATCGGCCTGCACGAGGTGATCCGCGATCGGGCCATCGTCGCGCTCGGGTGCGTAGTCGGGCCGGCTGCGGATCAGCTCCGCCGCACGGGCATGCAGCGCATGCGCGACGTCGGGCGCCACACCGGCCCTGCACACCTCGTGCAGGCTCACGGTGGCGAAGCGGATCGACTCCGACAGCGGTGACGTGGGGGCGAGCCGCTCGAGGAAGTGGCGCTCGACCAGCACGTCGAGGCTCTTGCCCACGCTGCGCCCGAGCAGATCCGAGAGCTCCGCCGGACGGAAGTGGCGCCCGAGGATCGCCCCGCCTTGCAGCACCTCGCGATCGTCGCGCGGCAGCTGCTCGATGCGATCGGCGAGCACCGCCTCCACCGACGGCGGCAGCTCGATCGGCGCTCCGCGCTGGCGCACCACGAGCGCACGACCCTGCGCGTTCCAGGCGATGACGCCCCGGTCGAGCAGCGCCGCGAGGATCTGCTCGATGAACAGCGGATTGCCCCCCGCGCGGGCGAGGATCGCATCCGCGAGCTCCTCGGTGCTCTCGCCCTCCTCGAACCGGCGGACCACGAGCTCGCGTCGCGACTTCTGATCGAGCTCGTGCAGCTCGATCGTGGCCACGTTGGGCTGCGCGCGCACGAGCTCGGCGCGATGGCCCGGCCGCCCCGTCGTGAGCCCGAGGATCGGCCACGGATGCCGCACCTTCACCCAGTCCTCGAGCAGCAGGATGCTCTGCTCGTCGTGCAGGTGGATGTTCTCGATCACGATCAGCACCGGCCGCCGCTGCGCGAGCGTGGTGGTCAGCCGCCGCACGAGCTTCCACAGCCGATCGCGGCGCGAGAACGGATCGAGATCCTCGCCCGTGGCTCCGGGCACCCCGAGCGCGCTCGCCAACGCCTCGCCGAGCCGATGCGGCTCGCGGATCCCGTGCGCCTCGAGCTTGGCCACGATCTGCGCCTGCTGCTCGCGATGATCGATGCCGAGGAAGCGTGAGAGCATGTCGAGGAACACGCCGAGCGGCACGTTGCGCCGCGCGTAGCTGCCCGAGGCGCGGAACACCCAGCACGCCGTGCGCGGCAGCGACGACACGAAGCGCTCCACCAGCGCACGCTTGCCGATCCCCGGCTCGCCGACCACGAGCACCGCTCGCGACTCGCGGGCGCGGATCGCCTCCGAGAACGTGTCGCGCAGCACCTTGAGCTCGAGCTCGCGCCCGAACAGCAGCGCACGACCGCCGGGCACCACCGCCTCGCGCCGATCCGACGCGAGCGCGGGCCCGATCACCGGGCACACCTGCTCGAGGTCGCGATCGATGCCCGAGAGCGTCTCGCTCACCGTCGGCGCCACCGCGCTGCCGTGGCCGAACCGCCACGCCTTGTGCAGCTCGTCGACGATGTTCGCCGACGCCATCACCGGGCCTTCCATGTGCGCCCGCGCGATGCCGTGCAGCAGGTCGCGTACGCCCGCGCGCACTTCGACCTTCACTTCGCCCTCGGGCAGGCGGGCCACGAGCGCCGGCGCCTTGGTGACGACGATGCCCACGCGCAGCCCGGGCGCGCGCTCGCCGACGTCTTCCTGCAGCGCGAGCGCGGCCCGCAGCGCACGGTCGGCGTCGTCGGGCGTCTCGAACAACGTGCCGAAGGCGAGCACGATCGCGCTGTCGTCGACCGACAGCACCTGCGCGTCACGCTTGAACGCGACGTCGCGCGCGAGCGTGACGAACGGCTGCGGATCGACGGGAGGATCGCCCGGCATGAGCGGCCGCGGATCGAGAGCGACGTGCACGAGCACCACGCGCTGATGCGCACGCGCGCGCGGAGGGTAGGGCGTGCCGCCCGGCGGATCGCCGCTCTCGGAGGTGACGATCTCCTCGCTGCGCGCCACCGCGGGCATTCGCGCGTGGTAGCGCGCGACGAAGCGGCCGCGCGCCTCGTCGTCGACCACCGGATCGGCGCGATGCAGGAACGCGGCGAGCTCGGCCTGCAGCGCCCGCGCGCCCTCGTAGCGCTCGGCGAGGTCGCGCCGCAGCGCCCTGTCCACGATCGCAGCCAGGACGTCGGGCACGTCGGGCGCCGCCTCGCGCAACGGAGGGATCGGCTCGCTGCGCACGCGCTCGAGCGCGGCCAGGCGATCCTTGGTGCGGAACAGCAGCTGCCCGGTGAGCAGCTCGTGCATCACCACGCCCAGCGAGTACACGTCGCTGCGCCCGTCCACGCTGCGGCCCTGCGCCTGCTCGGGCGACATGTACGCGACCTTGCCCTTGATCGTCTCCTCGGTGTGCCCGTCGTTCCACGGCTCGCCGACGTCGCGCAGGTGCTCGAAGCGACGCCGAGCCGTGCGTGCGATCCCGAAGTCGAGGATCTTCACCTGCCCCTCGTAGCTGACCATCACGTTGTGGGGGCTGATGTCGCGATGCACGATCCCGAGCGGCTGCCCGTGATCGTCGGTCTTGCGGTGCGCGTAGGCCAGCGCCGCCGACACCTGGTGCGCGATGTAGGCCGCGATGACGGGCGGGAAGCGATCGCCCTCCCGCGTGACCGCGTGGAACAGCCGCATCAGATCGATGCCCTCCACGAGCTCCATCGCGAGATAGAACGCGCCCTGCACCTGCCCGAAATCGAACACCTGCACGATGTTCGCGTGATTGAGCGACAACGCGATCTTCGCCTCGTCGACGAACATGCGCGTGAACTCGTGGTGGTCGACGAAGTCCTTGCGGATCTTCTTGATCACGATCCGCTTGGTGAGCCCCTCGGCCACGCGCGCGCTGGCGAGGTACACCTCGGCCATGCCGCCCTCGCCGATCACCTGCGTGAGCACGTAGCGGCCGAACATCTGGGGCAGTTGCGGAGCCACGGTCAGAGCGCCTCGATCACGAGGTTGTCGAACTGGGTCGTCGACTCCCAGCCCGAGAAGGCAAAACGATCGTGCCCGGGACCGCGCAGCGGCTGCTGGTCCTCGTAGGTGACGACCATCTTGCCGTCGACCTCCCACAGGATCTCGCCCGCGGTGCGCGTGATGACGAAGTGGTAGCGGCGATCGGCCTCCACCTTGGGCTCCTCGGCGGTGGCACGGTCGCGCCCGTGCTCGTCCTGCCGGACGATCGCGTTGAGCGTGTTGTTCCAGCCGCCGAAGATCACGACGTACCCGCTCGCGCGGTAGTTGATCTGCTCGGCGAAGCTCGTGCCGTCGCCCCACACCTCGACCTTGATGTCCGCCTCCTCGGTGGTGGCCCACGCGTCGAACTCGATGCGCGCCGCGTCGGGCAGCGGGAGATCGAGCCACAGCGGATGGTTGCGCAAGCCCGTGACCTGCAGCAGCCCGCCTTCGACCGACGCGCCCTCGCCGGTGGGCTTCCAGTGCGGTCCGAGCTCGCCGCTCTCGAAGCCGTCGCGGAAGATCACCTCGCCATCGGCGGCGCGCGTGCTGTAGAGGCGCGGGACCTCTTCGCACGCGGGCAGCAGCCAGAGGGCAGCGAGCAGAACCCTCATGCGCCGCGCGCCTCCGGGTCGGGATCGAGGCGTTGCAGCAGCGCGTCGCGCCACGGCGCGGGCACGTCGTCGGGGACGAACGTGCGCGGATCGAAGTCGCCGTCGATCCGATCGAAGACGTCGGGCAACGGCGTCGGTGCGATCGCGAGCTCGAGCAGCACGACCGCGGCGCTCCACCGATCCGAGGCCGGCGTGGGCTTGCCCGCGCCCGTGCGCAGCTCGGGGGCGAGGTAGCGCAGCGTGCCTGCGCGCCCCACCGATCCCTGCGGTGCGTCGGCGACGGCGAGCCCGAAGTCGGCGAGCGCGATCGTCGAGCCCTCGCGCGCGTGTCGAACGAGGATGTTGGCCGGCTTCACGTCGCGATGCACGGCGCCCACCGCATGCACCGCGCGCAGGGCCGCGTCGAGCTGACGTGCGACGCGATCGAGATCCTGCGGGCCCACGAGCGCCTTGCGCGTGGCGAGCCGCAGGTTGCCCCCGCGGCACAGCTCGAGCGCGATGAAGCGTCGCTTGGGCCTCGCGTCGAGCAGCGCGACCACGTAAGGGCTGCGCACGGTGGCGAGCGTGCGCGCCTCGGCGAAGAAGCGCGCCTCGAACACGCGAGGCGACATCGCGGCCCCCAGCGCCGACGTGGCGTGGGGCCGGTGCAGATCGAGCAGTCGTTTGATCGCGACCTCGCGGCCCACGCGGCGATCGAACGCCTGATACACGACGGCATGCCGCCCGCGACCGAGCGGGCGCTGCAGCTCGTAGCGATCGTCGCCGAAGCCCTGCGCGAGCTCGAGCTCGTCGAGACCCTCGAGCAGCGCGAGTCCACGCGTGCGCTGCTCGACCGCGACGCCGCGCTTCTCGAGCGCGCGGGTGGCCGCCGACCATCCCCGCAAGGCGCGGGCATCGTCGACGTCGACCGAGAGCATCGCTTCGAAGTGCCGCAGCGCGCCCTGGGCATCGCCCTGCTCGAGCAGCGCCTCGGCGAGCATGCGATTGGCGGTGACCCACGTGGACCCGGGCTGATGCCGCCACCGCTCGACGTCCGGCAGCGCGAGCACGGCCCGGCACAGGCGCACGCCGAGGTCCGGATCGAGGGCGTCCATGAGCTCGCGGGCGAGCGCGAGCGCGAGCTCCGGATCGGGCTCGCGCTGCAGCTGCGAGGCCATCACGACCAACGTGCCGCGCAGGTATCCGGCGTGGCTGAGCGCGCGCAGCTCGGGCTGCAGCGCCCCGATCGGCGCACCGCGGCGCAGCGCGTCGGCGAACCCGGCCAACCGCGGCAGCTCGGACGGCGTGGCCGCGCCGTCGGCGAAACGGGCGACGACTTCCCCCGCGACCGCCTGCAGCGGCAGATCGCCGACGTCGCCGGCCATGTCCAGGGCCCACTGCGCCGTCACGCGAGCACCTCCAGCGTGAGCGGGGCGGCGACGAGGCTCACGCGATCGCCGAGCATGAGCTCGATGTTGGCGCCCGGCGGCAGCGGCTCGTCGCCGAGCGTCGCCTCCACGCGCGATGCGAGGTCGAGCACGACGAAGCCCCGGTCGGGGAACACGCGCGCAGGCACGACGATCTCGGGCGTGAGCCAAAGCGGACCGCCGCCGGGCACGAACAGCAGCCACGGCGTGGTGCCGGGCAGCTGCAGCAGCCCGCCCGCGGTCGCGCCCGTCCGCTCGCGCACCGGATGCACGAGCACCGGGGTGGTGGTGCCGCACGCGAGCTCGCCGGGCGCGTCGATCGGCATCGGCTCGCCGGGCTGCAGCGCCTCGCCGTTCCAGAACGTGCCCGCCTTCGACGCGAGATCGATCGCGCACAGCTGCGGGTGGCTGCCCGGAGTCATGATGCGCAGCTCGACGTGGTGACGCGAGAGGTTCGCACCGCCGAGCGGGAGGTCGGCATCGGGCGCGCGCCCGAGCGTGAGCCGTTCGCCCATGCGGATCCGCGTGATGCGACCGAGGCCCCAGTCGAAGTCGATGCGATCGCGCGTGAGCAGCTTCCCTTCGAGCAGCTGCAAGCGCGACACGAGCGACACCGAGGGCGGCCGCACCGCGCCGACGATCGCCGACTCCGCGCGCTGCAACGCCTGGGTGTCGCGCGCGATCGATCGGCCGTGCACGTGCTCGTGCAGCTGCGACAGCGCGTATCGACGCTGACCCTGCGCGATCGCCATGTCGATCTCCTGCACGAGATCGCGGCGCTGCTTGGCCAGCTCCTCGTGCCGATCGAGCACCTCGAGCACGAGCTCGAGCTTCGCGATCTCACCCGCGCGCTCGTACGCCGCCGCCGCCTTGTGCAGCAGCCGCAACGATTCGTACAGCTCGCCCGCGCGTCCGCCCTCGTCCGCCTCCTCGAGCGCGGCCGCGGCCTCCAGCTCGAGCGCCCGCCGCTGCGCACCGCTGCCGACCGCGTCCGCTTCCGTGAGCAGCTCGTCGGCGAGCGCGAGGTGGAGGAACCGCCCCTCGGGCGTGGTGCCGGGATTGCGCGCGCAGCCCTCCCGCAGCACGTCGAGCCGCTCGCCCGGATCACGCAGCGTTCGCGCGTGCTCGAGCCGCAGCAGGGCCGCCTGCGCGTGCTCACCCGCGTACTCGAACACGCGCGCGGCCTCCTGCAGCTCGCCGGCCTCGTCGAGCGCCATCGCGGCGCGCACCTCGGGACGCAACGTCGCCCGGCGCGTCAGCCCGCGCGGCCCGCCACCGCCCCCTTTCGTCCCGGCCGAGCCGGAAAGCGGCTCGTCTCCTCGCGCCAGCCTCCTCCTCACGAAGATTGGATGTTAGCCGATCGCGGCCACGCGCGGCGGCTGCTCGCCCGGCAGGCAGCAGGCGCATGCGTGCTAAGCTCCGCCCCTCGCATGGCGCAGACGCTGCTCGAACCGGTCGCGGCCGGGCAAACGCGATTCCGCATGCAGGGGCTCACGCCGGATGCCCGCGGGATCGCGGTGGGGCGCGAGCTGCTCATGGCGTTTCCCTCCATCGACTGGCTGGTGTCGTTCCTCGGGGCGTACAGCGACGAGGCGAGCCTCGACGACCTCATCCCCACGATGACGCTCGAGCATGCCCGGCGCGACGGGGGCGGTCACGCGATGATCATGCGCTGCGCGGCGTCCGACGGTTATGCGGTGGACCGCCTCGCGCGCCTCACCGCGGCGGCCCGTGGGCAGCTCTACACCGGCGGCGGCTCGGTGTTCGTGCGCTGGCGCGAGCGCGAGGCGCCGTTCGGCTACGACCTCGTCGAGCCGATCGTGCCCGAGGCCGACGAGGTCATCGTCGTCGACACCGACTACCTCGCGCAGTACTCGACCGTCGATCGCCTCGATCCCGTCGAGCTCATCCAGCGCCTGCAGCTGCGCCCCGTGCCGCTGCCGGTCGGCGGCGTCGCACGCGACCCCGACATGTGCGGACTCAAGGACATGGCGCTCGTGCTCGTCGCGCCCGGCCTCACCGATCGCGTGCTGCGATGGCTGTGGCAGAACGAGCTGCCGATGGCCGGCTACTACGTGCAGCTCGACGCCGATCGTCAGGCGAGCCTGCTGCTGCGCCTGCGTCATCCTCGTGCGCGCATCCTCGACGTGCTCGGGGGCATCCCCGGCGTCGAGCTGCTCGCGCCCGTGTCCACGCGCGCCGCGGTGCAGGTCGGGTATCGCCATCCGATCCAGCTCTCGTCGGCGCAGAGCTGCTTCCCCGGCGACGAGATGTTCCTCTTCCGCGGCGAGGTCGGTCGCGTCGAACGTCTCTCCGGTCCGCCGCGCTTCGTCGACGGCCGCCACCTCATCGAGTCCACCGGCGTCACACACCTGCGCGAGGTCGGTCAGCTGCGCGACGCCGAGCTCGTGCCGCTGCAGGTCGAGCTCGCCGTGCGGCCCTCGTCGATGCCCCGCGAGCCTCGCGGAGCCCTCATCGCGTGGGAGCAGGTCGGGCTGCTGCGCCACCTCGTGTATCTCATCCCGCCGTCGGCGCTCGCCGCCTCGCGCGTCGTCCCGCTCGAAGAAGGCGTCGTCGTGCTCACCGGATCGACGATCGGCACGCGCTCGGCCGCATCGGCAGCGGGCCTCGGCGCGGGGGTGATCGTCCCGCTCGGCCGCCGCCTCGGCGAGGTCGCGCCCGGCGTGCTCGTGCTCGACGGCTACGAGCTGTGGCCGCGCATCCGCCCGCAGCTCACCCGGCAGCTGCTCGGCCTCGGTCCCGAGGACCACGCGTTCTTCCTCTCGCCCACCGCCGAACCGATCCGCGTGCGACCCGAACAGCTGCTGCCGCTCGACGCCGCGCTCGTCGGCCGCCTCGATCTCGTCGATCCCTCCGTGGTCGCGCCCGAGCTCGAGGCGCTGCAGGCCGGATCGATCCGCAACGACCGCCTCGGCCGCTTCGCCCTGTGGGGCTTCGGCGGCGTCGCGCCGGCGCCCTCGCGCGCCCCCGGCGACGACGAACGCAATCCGGGGCAATGACGCTCGACGAGTTCCTCGACGGCTTCGTGCTGCCGCTGCTGCGCGGCGGTCCGGTCGTGGTCCACGACGAACATCCGCGTGTTCCGCACGTCCGTGGAGACGGCGTAGCCGAACACCATGAGCTGGATGATGGGGGAGACGAACACCAGGCGGAGCAGCTTGGGGTCGCGCCGCAGCCCCAGCAGTTCCTTGGCGGCGAGCGCCAGCGCCCGTTCCACGCCCTCGCCGATCATCGCTGC
>CAYXVR010000119.1:0-1970 GCA_964468635.1 uncultured Nannocystaceae bacterium | reverse complement strand
CCGCTGCTGCGCGGCGGTCCGGTCGTGGTCGGTCGTCCGCTGCGCCCGCGCGACAAGGCATTGATGGCCGAGGAGCTCGCCAGCGGCTCGCGCCCCGAGCTCGCGTTCACCCGCCTGCGTCGGGCGCAGCAGCTCACGCCTCATCCCGCGCTGCCCGATCCGGACGAGGACGAGCTCTCGCTGTGGATCGGTCTGCACAACACGCTCGTGTTCGATCACCCCGAGCGCGCGCGCGTGTGGGCGCGCAACTCCACGTGGCGTCGCGTCGAAGGAGCCACGCGCACGCTGCTGACGCTGCCGTTCCCGAGCAATACGGGCGAGGGTCTCGTGCGCCATCTGTCGGTCGGAGCGTTCCTCGATCTGCGGCGTACCGACACCGTCCTCACCTCGGCCGCGGGCGAGCTGCGATTCGCGGGGCAGGGCGTGCCGCGGCGTCGGTTCGGCTTCGCGGCCGTCGCGGCCGGCACCGCGCGCGAGGAGACGCTGCGCTTCATCGACGCGCCGCATGCCGCCGAGACGCAGCGCCTCGTCGAGGATGCGATGCGTGCATCGCCGCTGACGTGTCTGCTCCATCCTCGCCGCGCGCCTCCGGGTTGGTCGCCGCTGTGGGCCTCCGATTTCCTCGCGCAGCGCGGGCTCGCGCGTGCCGTGTGTCACCACTGGGCCGCGAGCAAGGACTGGATCTCGGTCGGCGGCGCGGTGATGTCGGCGCTGCTGCCGTCGGTGATCGCTCGTGCCGGTTCCGCGCGTGGGGAGTCGACGTCACCGGCGTGGACCGACGGTCCCCGCGCGTTGCCGGGCGCCGTGCT
The DNA here is from genome assembly GCA_964468635.1 of uncultured Nannocystaceae bacterium. Lineage (GTDB taxonomy): Bacteria > Myxococcota_A > Polyangia > Nannocystales > Nannocystaceae > Xiheibacterium. The sequence goes on along the minus strand of CAYXVR010000119.1, from coordinate 1,161 downwards.
GCCGACCGGACCGGCAGCGGTGTCCGCCGTCGTGGGCGCGCTCGTGCACCTGCACTTCTTGAAGGTGCTGGAGTTCGACGCTCGCCTCGGCTTGGCGCTCGGCAGCCGCGATCCGGGGATTTTGTCCTTCTTGGCGTTGCCCCTTCTGCTACCTTCGCTCCACGACGTGACGGGCACGCCTCTGTCCGGCCTGCCGCCTTCGGGAGGCTCGCAACGCAGCAGCGGCTCGGTCGGGATCGAGAGCTTCGAGGCCGGCGCGCATCGGCGTTGGAACGAGTACGTCGATCACCTCGCCGAGCTCGTGCCACGTGCAGCGTTGGAGAATCTGCTGGCCGGCGTCGTGTCGGCCATCGTACAACCGGCCTGATCCATGTCGCAGCCGTCTGTCGTGCCGGCGGGAGCGCGGACCCCGCAGATGCTCACCATCCCCGAAATGGCGCGTCGCCTCCAGGACGGTGCGCGCCAGCTGGAGGCGCAGTTTCTCGGGAAGGAAGAGGTCATCCGCCTGCTGTTCGTCAGCGCGCTCGCGGGCGAGCACCTCGTGATGGTGGGCCCGCCCGGCACGGCCAAGAGCGCGCTGCTGCGAGGCTTCGCGCAGGTGATCGACGCGAAGTACTTCGACTACCTGCTCACGCGCTTCACCGAGCCCAACGAGATCTTCGGTCCCGTCGACATCCAGTCGTTTCGCGAGGGCACGTATGGCCGGCGCATCGACGGCATGCTGCCCGAGGCCGAGATCGTGTTTCTCGACGAGATCTTCAAGGCCAACAGCGCGATCCTCAACAGCCTGCTCACGCTGCTCAACGCGCGCCGGTTCACGCACGGCAACCAGACCGTCCGCGTGCCGCTCATCTCGTTGTACGCCGCGAGCAACGAGGTGCCCAACGACGAAGCGCTGTCGGCGTTGTTCGATCGCTTCCTGCTGCGCGTGCGCGTCGACTACCTCGACAGCTACCACTTCCGCGGGCTGCTGCAGAAGGGCGTCGAGCTCGAGGCCAAGCACATGAACCCCGACGCGCAGCCGCTGTCGCCGGTGGTGAGCGCGGCCGATCTGTTGCAGCTGCAGCGGCGCTTCGGCGAGCTGCTCGAGTTCAACGAGGAATTCCTCGCCACCTTCAAGGGCCTCGTGTTCCAGATCCGGTCCGAGGGCGTGGGGCTCTC
>CAYXVR010000118.1:0-11126 GCA_964468635.1 uncultured Nannocystaceae bacterium | reverse complement strand
CGGCGGCCTGCGTGCCGTCGTCGTCCTCTTCCTCGACGCCGATCGGCTCCGACAACGTGGGCGGCGGCGGCTGAGGCCACAGCGGCGGCGGCGATCGATCGCCGCAACCGGCCACGGCTAGCACGACCAACAGCCGCGTCCGCTCAGACGTCTTCCTCTTCCTCTTCTTCGGCCGGCTCGTCGTCGCCCTCGGCATCGTCGGGCACCTCGTCGTCGGCAAACGCGGCCGGGTCGAGATCGTCGGCGGGCGTCTCGGTCTCGTCCTCCTCGACGGCCTCCTCGACGGCCTCCTCTTCCTCTTCTTCGGCCTCCTCGTCCTCGTCGACGGTTCCCTTGGCCTGCTTGCCGAGCGCTTCCGGATCGGTCTGGAGCTCCTCGACGTCGGCCTCCTCGATGTCCTCACCCTCCTCGTCGTCTTCGAGGGCGCGCAGCGAAGCGGCTTCGAGGAACGTGTGCTCGCCGGTGGTGACGCGGAGCTGTCGACGCTGCTCCTTGATGAACTCCATCATCGTGGGCTCGACCTCCTCGCGGAAGCGAACCCGTGCGGAGCTGATCTCGCGCAGGGCGGTGACGCCTTCTTTGTTGTCGCACTCGACGAGTGCGTGACCGCGGCCCTCACTGAGCGCGCGAGCCCGGCGCGAGGCCAGGATCGTCAGCGCAAAGCGGTTGGGAACGCGGGCGAGACAGTCTTCGACCGTGACGCGAGCCATGAGGCGCGGAGTATGGTCGGGGGCTCGGAGGCGAGCAAGTGCGCAAACAGCGCCGGGGGCGCGGCTACATCTCGACGAGGATCTGCTGCCCGCGCTCGCGCAGCTCCAGCGAGTCCTGCACCCACTTGATGAAGCGCCGGGCCACCTCGCGATCGAACACGAAGGCCTCGGAGAGCTTCATCAGCGCCTCCATCTCCCCGTCGACCAGCTTGTTGTCGGCCATCGCCGCGCACACGGCCTGGTAGTAGAGGAAGATCCTCGCCTCGCGGTGCTTCACCGCCTTGGCGATCTGCAGCAGGTCGGAGGGCGCGTTGAACTCCTTGCGCACGAGGTCGCGCTCTTCGGGCAGCAGCATCATCTGGCCCATGAGCTCCTCGACGAAGTGGCGCTCGCTGTCGGAGACCTGGTTGTCCTTCGAAGCCATGATGGCCACGGCACGCGCCACGGCGACCTGCTCTTCGGGGGTGATCAGCTCTCCGATCGGGAAGTCGAGCATTCGTTGCCCTCCAGCTACCGTCGCAGAGTATCTCAAGTGACGCGCACTTGAGAAGCCGGCTTGACAGGATCGACGTCGGAGTAGTTCGATCGCATGCGCGCTACCTGAAAGCATGCATGCGGAGTGAGGGAAGTCGGTGAAATGCCGACGCGGCTCCCGCCACTGTAAGCGGTGACGACGGCGACCAAGCATCACGACCACTGGGGGACGAGAACCTCTGGGAAGGTCGGTCGCCCGAGGACGACCCGCGAGTCAGGACACCTCGCCGTACGCTCCACGAGTTTCAGGGACGAGTGAGACGGGAGTCAACTCGCTGTTCCAGACGGCAGCCATCGCTCTGCTGCTCCCCCCTGTGGGCGCAGTCGAGCCCGAACCAGATTCGCACGCATCGACCGCATCGGACGATGCGCAGCGCACCGTCGTCGAGCCGACGCGCGACGACGCCCTCGATGCGCAGCGCCGACTCGATGCGCGTAGCCCGGGCTTCGCGACGGCGGTCGATCTCGATCGTGAGCCGGGCGCCCGGCCCGACGACGCGCTCGCCGACGTCGTCGCGCGTACGCCGGGCGCGTACGCGCGATCGATCGGCGGCCTCGGTCAGTGGAGCGCGGTCTCGCTGCGGGGCAGCGCGGCCAACCAGGTCGCGGTGTCCCTCGACGGCGTCCCGCTCGGCAGCAGCTTCGCGGGGCTCGTCGATCTGTCCGACTTCCCGCTCGACGGGATCGGGCGCATCGAGGTGTATCGCGGCCACGTGCCCGTCGCGTTCGGCGGGGCGACGCTCGGCGGCGCGCTGAACCTCGTCAGCCGCGTCGACTGGGCGCAGCCCGGAGCCCGCCTGCGCACCGGCTACGGATCGTTCGGCGCGCGCCAGGTCGGCACCGATGTCGTCGTTCCGCTGAGGCGAACACTCCAGCTCGGCGCGCGAGCGAGCTACGCGGGGGCCGAGGGCAGCTTTCCTTACTACGACACCGCGGGTACCGACGCGAATGTCGACGACGATCGCACGCTGCGGCGCACGAACAACCACTTCGATCGCGTGCTCGCGCAGCTCCGGCTCGACGGCGAGTCCGGCGACCTGCGCTGGAACGTGCAGCAGTGGGTGGTCGGCAAGCGGCAGGGCGTCCCCGGACCCGTCGGGGCACCGGCGAACCAGGCCCGGCTCGACAGCGTGGCCACGCGCACGATCGCGGGGGTCGAGCGCACCGCCTTCGGCCGCCCCGGCGGTCGCATCGGCTGGGTGTTCGGAGCCGGCGTGCACCAGCGCCGCTTCGTCGACCCCGCCGCCGAGCTCGGCGTCAACGTCGACGATCAGCGCACGGTCTCGGTCGACGCCTACGCTTCGCCGCGCTGGCGCGTGGCGTTGTGGCGCGGTGCGTTCCTCGGGGTCGTCGCCGACGCCCGCCCCGAATGGGTCGACGTCCGCGAGCGCGTCGCCGAGGCCACGCAGTCGGGCAATGCTCGGCGCGCGCGCGTAGGCTTCGGCGCGGGCCTCGAGCTCGAGCAGTTCCTGTTCGCGAACCGCGTGCACCTCGTGCCGGTGGTGCGGGTGGACGCGATCGCCAGCCGGTTCGCGGTGCCGTCGGGCGAGGGCGAGGTCGACGACGAAGGTCGCGACGAGCTCGCGTTCGGCTTCGCGCCGCGCTTCGGCGCGCGGGTGCGCATCGTGGACGGACTGCAGCTGCGCGGCACCGTCGGTCGCTACTTCCGCCCGCCCACGCTGCTCGAGCTGTTCGGCGATCGCGGGTACATCGTGGGCAACGAAGGCCTGCGACCGGAGCGCGGCACCGCCGTCGACGGCGGCCTCGTGCTCGACCTCGATCGCGATCGCCTCGACGTCTATGCGACCGCGGCCGGCTTCGGCGTGTGGAGCGAGGACCTCATCCAGTGGATCGCGGCCGGGCTCGTCACGCGCCCGGAGAACATCGCGGCCGCGCGCGTGCGCGGCTTCGAGGCCTCGGTGCACGTCGAGCCCGATCCGCGCGGCGTCACGTTCACCGCCCACTACACGCTCACCGACAGCGAGGACCGCGGCGACGATCCGACCTTTCGCGGCCGTGCGCTGCCGGGGCGCCCGCGGCACGACGTGTTCGCGCGCGGCACCGCGGGCTGGGAGTGGCGCGTGCGCGGTGTGCCCGTCGAGCCCCGTATCCTCTATACAGCGGAGGTCGTGGCGGGGACCTTCCTCGACCCCGCCGGGAGGCTCGAGCTGCCGGCGCGCACGCTGCAGGGCGTGGGTGCGGAGCTCCACCTCGATCGGCGCGTGCACGTGACGGTCGAGGTCCGCAACCTGCTCGACGTGCGCACGGCATCGGTGCTGTTCCCCATCGCGGGCGCCCGGCCGACGCCGCTGCCCGTCAGCGACTTCATCGGCTATCCGCTGCCGGGCCGCTCCGTGTGGGCCGAGCTGGTGCTCGAGTTCCCGTTTTCGAGGAGGAAGACATGAGAGCCATCTGCGTCGCGCTGCTGTGCGTGGCCTGTGAGGCGGGTGCTTCGCCAGCGCCGGCGTGCTTCGGCGAGTCGGAGGCGAAACTGCCCGCCCGCTGGCCCACGCTCGGTCCGTGCACGCTCGGGCCCGAAGACGCCGACGGCCTGCTCGTGACGACGACCGACTTCTCGACGGGCGCGGTGACGCTCGTGGATGCGACCACGCGCACGGTGACCGCCGACGTCGCGCTCGGGACCACCGACGGCATCCCGGTCTTCGCGGACGGTCGCGCGTTCGTGGTGCACCGCTTCCAGTACGACTTCGTCGACGTCCTCGATCCGGCGCGCGGGTTCGCGTCGGTGGGTCAGCACGGGCTCGCGGTCGAGAGCACGGCCGCTCCGAACCCGCGGGCGCTGGCGCTGCATCGCGACGGCCTCGCCTTCGTACCGCTGTGGGGCGCGCCCGAGATCCTCGTGCTCGATCTCTCGCAGCCGCCGGGGCAGTCGGTCGTCGGTGCGATCGACCTCTCTGCGTTCGCGGACGGCGACGGCACGCCGGAGGCCAGCCACGCGATCGTGTGCGGCGACGCGATGTTCGTGGCGATCGATCGCATCGCGACCGGCAGCGGCTTCACGCGCTGCGGTGGCGAGGCATTCGTCGCCGTCGACCTGCTCGAGCGCACGGCCCTCGATCTCGATCCCGACGTCGACGGTGCGCAGGGGATCGCAACGCGGGGCGCGTGGGTCAAGCAGGTGCGGCTCGACCCCGGGGATCCCGAGCGGCTCACGTTGCTGGCGCTGACCGAGGGGATCGAGCGGATCGATCTGCGCGACGGCACGGTGTCGTGGGCGGTGCCGCCCGAAGCGTTCGAGGCGGCCGGGATCGTGCACTACCAGCTGCCGCTGTCGTTCGACGTAGCCGACGGGATCGCATACGTCGCGGCGTATGCCGCCGAAAGCGGCACCCCCGATTGCACCGACGACCCCGCGCCGTGCTTCCAGCAGGCGCGGCTGTTCCGCGTGGGCCTCGACGGCGCGGCGCCGGCGACCCCCGAGCCGTTCGCGGACGGCTTCGACGCGGCCGAGCGCACGCTCGAGATCGTCGGCGGGCACCTGTGGTACGGCAGCCGGCGCGCGGGTGCACCGGGGCTGTGGGTGTTCGACCTCGGAACGGATCCACCGAGCGCGATCGAGGGTCCGCTCTCCACGGGCCTCCCGCCGTTCTCGATCACGAAGGTGGAGCTGCCATGATGCGTCGGTTCGGTCGAATGCGTCGTCTCGTGCTCGCGCTCGGCCTCGCGGCGTGCGGCGAGGACGACGACGCCCTGTCGACGGCCGGCCTCGACATGTCGCCGGTCGAAGGCGTGTGCGCGCAGGGCGACGGCGACGATCCGTACGCCGACTGCGTGGAGTCGTTCGTGCCCGCCGAGGGTGTCGCGTTCGGACACGACGCGATGCCCGACATCGTCCTCGGACCACCGCACGGCGGCCCGGCAGGTGCGGGATCGATGGACGTGGCGTCGCTCGGCTGTGCCGGCCGGATCACGCTCGCGTTCGATCCGCCCGCGATCGTCGACGGACCGGGGCCGGACTTCCTCGTGTTCGAGAACGCGTTCCGCACCGGCGAGGAGACCTTCGCCGAGCCGGCGCGCGTGCTCGTGAGCGACGACGGCGAGCAGTGGGCCGCGTTCGACTGCATCGTCGACGGAGCCGGCACGTGGCCCCCCTCGGGCTGCGCGGGGATCGAGCCGGTGCTCGCCGAGGGCGACCCGGCCACCGATCCCGCGACTGCAGGCGGCGACGCGTTCGACCTCGCGGACGCCGGGCTCGCGCGCGCGCGCTTCGTGCGACTCGTCGACGTCACCGAGGAGCACTACGGAGATCGCAAGTGGTGCGAGGGCGATGCGGGCGGGTTCGACCTCGACGCGGTGGCGGCGGTGGTGCGATGAGATCGTGGCTCGCAGTCGTGCTCGTCGTCGCGAGCAGCTGCCGTGGCGACGGAGGCTCGGCGCCGCAAGGCGTGCCGCAGCGCATCGTCTCGCAGACGGTGGACGGCGACGAGACGCTGTGGCTGCTCGGCGAGGACGTGCGCGCGCGCGTGGTGGGCGTGAGCAAGATGGCCGACGATCGCCGCTACAGCACGGTGGCCGACGTATGGCCGGGCAGCGTGGCGCGCGTGCCGGGGACGAGCGAGGCGCTGGTGGCCGCGCAGCCCGACCTCGTGATCATCGCGGAGTTCAGCGCCGCGGAGACGCGGGCGCTGCTGCAGAACGCCGGGATCCGCACGCTCGCGCTCGAGGGCTACGACGGGTTCGAGGACTACCGTGCACGCGTGCGGGCGATCGCGGATGCAGTCGGCGACGTCGAGGGCGGAGCGGAGCTCGTGGCCGCTTTCGATGCGAAGCTGCAGGCGGTGTCGAGCGCCGGCGGCGAGAGTGCGCCGGGGATCGTGTCGTGGGTCGACGGCAACGTCGCCGGCGCGGGCACGACGTTCGACGATCAGGCGAAGGCGGCCGGGTTCCGCAACCTGCCGGCCGAGCACGGATTCGTCGGGCACCACCGCGTCGGGCTCGAGCAGATCGTCGCGTGGGATCCCGAGGTCGTGGTCGTGCACTGCGGCGAGGACGACTGCGCGGCGCGGGCCGAGGCGTTCGCGAAGGAGCCGGGGATCGGCAGCACGCGGGCGGGGCGGGCGGGGAAGATCGTGGCGATCGAGTCGTCGACGTTGCTGACGACCGGGGCGAAGATGGTGGACGTGGTGGGGAGATTGCGGGCGGAACGGGGGGATCGATGACGACGACCACGTCCACGTCCACGACCACGTCCACGTCCACGTCCACGAGCAAGGGGGGGCGTTGAACGGACGGACCGCGATCACGGCGGGCGGCATCGCAATCGTCGCGATCGCGTTCGTCGTGGGGTCGCTCGTCATCGGGCCCGGCGAGGTGAGCGTCGGCGATGCGCTCTCCGTCATCGCGGCGCGCATCCGCGGCGTCGCGCCCGAGCAGCCGCCGGTCGTCGTCGCGCTCGTGTGGGATCTGCGGTTGCCTCGCACGCTGCTCGCCGGCGTCGTCGGGGCGGCGCTCGGAGCCGCGGGGGTCGTCACCCAGGGACTCTTTCGCAACCCGCTCGCCGAGCCGGGCGTGCTCGGCGTGAGCACGGGAGCGGCGACGGCGGCCGTCATCGGGTTCGCGCTCGGCCTCGACCGCCTGGGCTTGTGGGTCACGCCCGTGCTCGCGGCGGCGGGTGCACTCGCCGTGCTCGCGATCCTGCTCGCGCTCACGCGGCCCGTCGGATCGTTCGCCACGTTGCTGCTCTCCGGCATCGCGATCGGAGCGCTCGGCTCGGCCGCGATCACGCTCGTGCTCTCGCTGGGCACCGAGCGCTGGGACCTCGGCCTCAAGGTCGTCCGCTGGTTGATGGGCAGCTTCGAGGGCCGCAGCTGGGATCACCTCGCCGCAGCCGTGCCCGCCCTCGCGATCGGCCTCGCCCTCGCCACCTGGCTGCGCCTCGATCTCGACGCGCTCCAGCTCGGCTCCGACACCGCGGCTTCGCTCGGCGTCGACCTCCGCCGCACGACGATCCTCGCCATGCTCACCGTCGGCGCGCTCGTCGGCATGGCCACCGCGCTCACGGGTGTGATCGGCTTCGTCGGGCTCGTGGTGCCCCACGTCGCGCGCATGTGGGTCGGCCCGGGCCATCGCGCGCTGCTGCCCACCGCCGCTGGCCTCGGTGCCGCAGTGATGCTCGCCGTCGACGCGGGCGGACGATCCGTGTCCGCGCTCGCGCTGCCACCGGGCGCCGTCACGAGCCTCCTCGGCGCACCGTTCTTCCTGTGGCTGCTCCGCCGCATGCGTCCGGAGGCGTCGTGAAGATCGCGACGCGCGAGCTCGGCGTGCACCTGGGCGGCCGCTGGCTGTTCCGTTGCCTATCGACCGAGCTCGTGCCCGGATCGTTCACCGCCGTGATCGGCCCCAACGGCGCGGGCAAGAGCACGCTCCTGCGCTGCCTCGCGGGCCTGCATCCGCCGACCGAGGGGGCCCCGCTGCTCGACGATCGCCTGGTCGCGAGCGTCCCACGGCGCGAACGGGCGCGGGCCCTCGCTTTTCTCCCCCAGCACACGCCGCTCTATCACGATCTGCGTGCCTCCGAGATCGTGATGCTCGGCCGGCTGCCGCACCTGCACCGCCTCCGCCCGCCCACGCGCCTCGACACCCAGCGCGTCGCACAGTCGCTCACCGACGTCGGCGTGTCCATGCTCGCCGAGCGTGCGATCTCGACGCTCTCCGGCGGCGAGCGCCAGCGCATCATGCTCGCGCGCATGCTCGCGACCGAGGCTCCGATCCTCGTCCTCGACGAGCCGACGGCCGCCCTCGACATCGGCCACGCGCTGCGGTTCCTCACCCTGCTCCACCGCCTCGCCGACAAAGGCCGCACGATCGTGGTCGCGCTGCACGACCTCGATCTCGCCGATCGCTTCGCGACCGAAGCGATCCTCCTCCACAACGACGCCGAGGGCACCTTCGATGCGGGCCCCCGCGACCGCGTGCTCGACCCCGATCGCATCGCGTCGGTGTTCGCCGTCGACGTCGCCCGCACCGCGGACGGCCTGCGCGTCGATCTTCCATCCGGCGATACACGTCCGCAAAGCGGCTGAAGTTCGCGAGATGACAGTCATCTCGACGTCCTCGTCCGCTCTTCGGACGAGAATCGCGACATGACGTGGTAGGAGTGGGCTCGATGCGAGTAGCGATCACGGGGGCGTCGGGGCTCGTCGGGCGCGGGTTGATGCGAGCGCTCGTGGAGCGCGGAGACGTGGGCGTGCCCGCGCGGCGTAGCGGCAGCGGCGAGACCGAGCTGCGCTGGGACACGCGGCGGGGCTTCGAACCTCCCGACGCATTGTCGGGCTTCGATGCGGTCGTGCACCTCGCCGGCGAGGGCGTCGCCGACGGGCGCTGGACCGACGAGCGCAAGGCGAAGATCCGCAGCAGCCGCGTCGACGGCACGCGGGCGGTGGTCGCAGCCTTGCGCGCCGCGGAACCGCGGCCGCGCGTGCTCGTGAGCGCGTCCGCGATCGGGATCTATCGCGACGACACGCCCGACGCCCTCGACGAGGACGGCCCACACGGCCGCGGCTTTCTCACCGACGTGGTCGAGGCGTGGGAGGCCGAAGCGCGGCAGGCCGAGGACCTCCCGGGACTGCGCGTCGCGATCGTGCGCATCGGCGTGGTCCTCGGTGCCGGCGGGGGCGCGCTCGCGAGGATGCTCCCGCCCTTCCGCATGGGCGTCGGCGGCCGCATCGGACACGGCGATCAGCCGATGTCTTGGGTCCACATCGACGACGTCGTCAATGCGATCCTGTGGCTGATCGATCGCGACGAAGCGTCGGGCGTCTACAACGTCACCGCACCGGAGCCGTCTACGAACCGCGAGTTCACGCGCACCCTCGGCAAGGTGCTCCGCCGCCCCGCGATCGTGCCCGTGCCGGAGTTCGCCCTGCGCCTCGCCTTCGGCGAGATGGCCGACGTCGTGCTCCACGGCCAGCACGTCGTCCCGCGCCGCCTGCTCGACGAGGGCTTCCGCTTCGCCTACGCGGATCTCGGCGAGGCCCTGCGCGACGTCGCGGGGTGAACGTGCTGCGCTTCGGCCATCGCCGGCAGCGTCTCGGTCATGCGCAGCGCGGCGAACATCCCCGACGCGAGCGTCGTCCCGGCGACGGCCCACAGCGCGGCATGCAGGCCGAGTGCGTCGGCGACGAGGCCGGCCACCACGGCACCGACGGCGTAGCCGAGATCGCGCCACAAGCGATAGACACCGACCGCAGACGCGCGCCACGACGGATGCGCGACGTCGCCGATCGCGGCGAGCAGTGTCGGATACACCATCGCGGTGCCGAGGCCGAGCAGCACCGCGCCGGCAGCGAAGCCGCCGAAGCGCGACGACAGCACGATCACGACGAGCCCGACCGCCTGCACCCACATGCCGGATGCGATGAGCCACTTGCGCCCCACGCGGTCCGACCATGCACCGGTGAACAGCTGGGCGATGCCCCACGTCGCGGGATAGATCGCAGCGAGCGCGCCGATCTGCTCGAGGTCCATGCGCGCTGCTGCGAAGAACAGCGGGAACAGCCCCCACGCCAGACCGTCGTTGAGGTTGTTGACGAGCCCGGCCTGGCTGACGGCGGAGAGGTTTCGATCGGTGGCCGAAGTGCGCCAGAAGACCTCGCGCTGCGTCAGCACGGCGGATCCGACCGCGTGGAGCTGCGCCTCGTGACTCACGTGGTGCTGCGTCTCGCGAACGAGCAGCCACGACACGAGCAACCCCACGGCCACGAATCCGACGCCGAGGTAGAACGGCTGCGGACGCAAGGCGTAGTGCGCAGCGACGAAGCCGGTGGCGAGCGCACTGCCGGCGACCGCGAAGTACCCCGCGAACTCGTTGAGGCCCATGGCGAGCCCGCGCTTGCTCGGACCGGCGAGATCGATCTTCATGATCACCGTCGTCGACCACGTGAGCCCCTGGCTCACGCCGAGCAGCGCGTTGGCGAACAGCACCCAGCCCCAGCTCGGCGCCCACATCAGCATGAACGAACTCCTGCTCCGCGATCGGCGGGAGGATCGTCCGCTCGAGACCGACCATCGCCCCGACGAACGCGTTGACCAGGACGAGGAGCGAGAACTGGGCGAGGTTCTCCCGGAGGCCGAGGCGCACGCCGGTCATCGGCGCGCCTCCGCCTCGACTCGCCAGCCACGCGCCCGCCAGTCGGCCACGCCCTGCTCGAGCCGATGCGCGGTGTACCCGTGCTTGCGAAGCAGCTCCACCGCTTCGGCCGCCATCACGCAGTACGGCCCGCGGCAGTAGGCGACGACCTCCTTGCGCTTGGGGAGCTCGCGCAGGCGCGCCTTCAGCTCGTGCAGCGGGATCGAGGCCGCTCCGGGAATGTGGCCGGAGCGGAACTCCTCGCGCGGGCGTACGTCGAGCACGGTGACCTCGCCGGCCCGCACGCGACGCAGCAGCTCTTCCTTGGGAACCCGTTCCATCGCGCCGCGATCCTCGAAGTACTCGCGCGCGGCCCTCTCGATCTCCGCGAGGCGTCGCTCCGCGAGCCCGCGCAGTGCGACGAAGAAGCGCGCGACCTCGTCTTCGGCCAGCCGGTACTCGACGTGCACCCCCTTCTTCTCCGCCACGAGCAGCCCCGCCCGTCGCAGCACCTGCAAGTGTTGCGACGCGTTCGCGATGGAGAGCGCCGCCTGGTCCGCCAGCGCCTCCACCGTGCGCGGACCCTGGCAGAGCAGATCGAGCAGCTCGAGCCGCTTGGGCGCGGCCACGGCCTTCCCGAGGCGGGCGATCTGCGCATACATCGCATCCTTGAAGGCCCGCTGCTTCGACGCCACGCGAGGACTATTCAATCATTCAATTGAATAGTCAAGTACGGCCCGGATCGAGCGTCGGTGATAGGCTCGGCTCGCGATGCGCCGCGCCCGTCTGCTCGC
>CAYXVR010000117.1:2305-11635 GCA_964468635.1 uncultured Nannocystaceae bacterium | reverse complement strand
CCACTGCGGGACTCGAAGATGGCACTGCGGCAACATCGCGCGGTCGCTGATTGCGGGACGTCCCGACCGGATCGTCCGATTGCGAGACGTCCCGACCGGATCGTCCAATTTTCGCGCGGTCGCTGATTGCCAGACGTCCCGACCGGATCGTCCCTACCGTAGCCCCAGGGCCTCGGCGGCCGCGGCCGTCGTCGCGCGGACGACCAGCGTCGCGAACACCGGATCCAGGCGTTCGACCGAGTCCTCGCCGTCGCCGCAGTGGTAGGCTCGGTTCCGGAAGTTCGCGGTGTCCGTGATCATCATCGCAGGCACGTCGGCGACCCAGAACGGCGCGTGATCGGATCGCTGCAGGTCGGCGGCGAGCGGCGACGTCTTGAGCTCGGGTGGGACCGGCAGCACCACGGCCGGCAGTCCGATGCGTTCCGCGTGCACGGCCAGGACCTCGGCGTGGGGCAGCGCGAGGTCATCGGTGATCACGGCCACGAAGTCGCCGCGGAAGCCGTTGGTCTGCACGCGCGCGTACGCGTCCGAGAACAGCACCTCGAAGCCGGTCGGCACCGCCTGCGACATCGGCTCGACGCTCGCGTAGCCGATCATCTCGAAGTTGAAGTACACGGTGATGCGGCCCGGCTCTTCCAGGGCGCGCGTGACGAAATAGCGCGAGCCGATGAGGCCGACCTCCTCCTGATCCCAGCATCCGACCACGAGCGTGCGATCGAACTCCCCCATCGACAGCACGCGCGCCACCTCCAGCGCGCCCGCGACGCCGCTCGCATTGTCGTCGGCACCGGTGCAGCGCGCGACGCCGTCGTAGTGCGCGGCCACGACGACGGTCTCCTCGGGGAACGCGAGGCCGAGCTTCCGGCCGACCACGTTGACGCCGGTCTCGTAGTTCTGCCGCTGCGTCTCGAAGCCGAGCTCGACGAGGCGATCGAAGCAGGCGTCCTGCACGGCCTGCCACTTCTCGTCGCCAGGCGAGCGCGGGCCGGCGAACGCGACGACATCCTCCTGCCAACGCTGCTGCTCGACGCACCGCTCGAGCTCCTCGGGCGTCGCGTCGCAGGGCACGACGCCTCCGGATCCCGACCCGCCGCCCAGCCCGTCGAACGCCGGCGGTGCGGGCAGATCGGTGCTGCACGCAACGACCCACGACGCGACGATCCAAGCGCGGCGCACCATCCGCCCCAGGATACTCCTGCTATCCTCCGGCCGTGCTCATTCGAGATCGCCTGGCGCACAAGCGCCCGGTGTTCAGCTTCGAGTTCTTCCCCCCGCAGACCGACAAGGGCCTGGCGGCGTTGCTGCGCAGCCTCGAGCGCCTCGCGCCGCTCGAGCCCGACTTCGTTTCCGTCACCTACGGAGCCGGCGGCAGCACGCGGCAGCGCACGGTCGAGCTCGTGGCGAAGATCCGCAGCGAGTTCGGCATCGAGCCGGTTGCACACCTCACGTGCGTGGGCGCGACGCGGGACGAGCTCGGCGAGGTGATTGATCGACTCGGGACGGCCGGCATCACGAACATCCTCGCCATCCGCGGCGATCCGCCCCGTGGACAGGCGCAGTTCCAGGCCGTCGAGGGCGGCCTCGCGCACGCCAACGAGCTCATCGCGTTCATCAAGGAACGCGGCGACTTCTGCGTGGGCGCGGCCTGCTACCCCGAGGTGCACCCCGAGTCCTCCGATGCCGCGAGCGACCTGCGGTGGGTCAAGTCCAAGATCGACGCCGGCGCGGACTACCTCGTCACGCAGCTGTTCTTCGACAACACGCGCTTCTTCGCCTACCGCGACCATCTGCGCGAGGCCGGCATCCGCGTGCCGGTGCTCGCGGGCATCATGCCGGTCACCAACGTCGCGCAGATCGAGCGCTTCACCAACCTGTGCGGCGCGACGATCCCGGGCACGTTGCACGCCGCGTTGCGCGACGCGGACGGCGATCCGCAAGAGGTGTTCTGGACCGGCATCAGCTACGCCGCGCGCCAGTGCGGTCAGCTGCTCGCCCCCTCGCCCGCCGATCCCTACTCGGCGCCGCCGCGCGGCGTGGCGGGGATCCACTTCTACACGCTGAACAAGTCCCCCGCTGCGCGCGCGATCTTCGAGATCCTCAAGCTCGCCAGAACCGCGGTCACGTGATCCTCGTCCACCGGTCGCTCAGCTCGCCACCGAGCCGCCGGCGCTGCGCACGATGGCCTCGATCTCTCGCGCGGCCGGACCGCTGACGAGCCACGCGCGGTGTCCGGCGACGCGGGCGTACTCGTCGACGAGCTCGCGCGCGCGGCCGGGCGGCGGCGGCTCGGTGACGACGAGGACGAGCAGCGATGCATCGAGGGCAGTCATCGCATCGGCGAGCGCGGCCATCGACGTGCGCCCGGGCAGCAGCACCACTCGCGTGCCGCGGGCTTGCACCGACAGTGCGATGCGACAGGGCGCGATCGGATCGTCGTCGTCTCCGAAGCCGGCGATCACCGCGTGGCCGTTGGCGTGCGCCGGCTGACCGAGGCGGATGAGGTCGCGACCCGCGGTGCGGAACACCTCGGCGGCGATCCGTTCCGCGCCGCGACCGAGTGTGCCGGCGAGCCAACGCTGGCGCAGGGTCGCCCACGCGGGCTCGATCGCTTCGGCGAGGGCGACCTCGCGCGAGCCGACGAGCATCGCGGAGCGGATCGCTGCTTCGAGGGCGGCGGGCTCGACCGCTTCGGCCGCGCTCACGATCTGCGCGGCGAGAGGACCTCCGGTCGCGGGCGCACGAACGGGATCGATCGATGGTGGCTTCGAGCGCGAGCCACCTTCGAGCACCTCGGCCACCGCTTCGGCGGGCGCCATGCCGGCATCGCACAGCGCCCGCACGCGGTGGATGAGCTCGACATCCTCGGGGCTGTACACGCGGTACGAAGAGGCGGTGCGTTCGGGAGCGGGGAAACCGTAGCGCTGCTCCCACGCGCGCAGGGTCGATGCGGGGATGCCCGTCATCTCGGCCACGGACTGGATGCGGAAGCGGCCCTTGCGCGAACCCTCCATCGCAAGAGCGTATCCTTGTCGAACGTTAGGAGTCAAACACCAATAATTTCAAGACAATAGACCGCAGCGCAAGAATTTCTCCAAACCTTCGATCCAACCTTCCGCAAACCCTCGTAACAGGTTCGAGCCCCACGCGGGCCGACGCGAGGACCAAGCCATGAAGACCACCACCATCCTCTATACGACCATCCTGAGCGCGCTCGCCCTGACCGTGCCCGGCTGCTACGAGCCCGAATCGCGTCCCGGCGAAGACGAGGGCAGCGAGTCGGGCGACGCGGACGACAGCAGCGACGACACCGGATCGAACGAAGACGACGGCGACGACACCGACGGGGGCACCGACGACGGCGACAGCGGCAGCGACACGGGCGAGCCGATGCCCGAGCCCGGCAACGCGATGATCCGCGTGATCCATGCCGCGCCCGACGCTCCGAACGTCGACATCTACGTCGAGGGCTCCGACATGCCCGCGGTCAGCGACCTCGAGTACGGCGAGACCTCGGCGTGGATCGAGGTGCCGGCCGGCGACTACAACTTCCTCGTGCGCCCCGCCGGTGCATCCGCTCTCGACACGCCGGTGTACGAGACCGGCGATCTCACGCTGCCCGAGGGCGCGATGGTGTCGGCGCTCGCCGCCGGGTTGCTCGACACGATGTCGAACAACGACTTCCGCGTGATCCCGCTCGTCGAGGGGTTCGACGATGCGGGCGCCGGGCAGGCCCGCGTCCGGATCGTGCACGCGGGCTCCGATGCGCCCGCGGTCGACATCGACGTCGGCAACGACGGCAGCGACGAGATCGCAATGCTCAACCGCTTCACCGAGACCGGAGCCGCCGGTGTGGAGCTGCCCGCCGGCGAAGCGCTGCAGATCGGCATCCGCGTGGACGGGGAGACGGTCACCGCCTTCACCACGCCCGCGCTGCCCGAAGGCGCCGAGATCACGGTCATCGCGACCGGGTTGCTCGGCAAGCTCCCGCGCGAGCGCGACGGATTCGCCCTGCTCGCCGTCGGATCCGACGGGAGCATCGGCTTCCTGCGACAGAACCCGATCGTGTACGCCTTGCATGCCGGGCCCGACGCGCCCGAGGTCGACGTGTGCACGGGCGACCTCATGCTCGCGAGCCATCTGTCGTTCGGCGTGATGAAGGGCATGCAGGTGCCGCCGGGGATCTACGACCTCGACGTCTACGCGGCACCGAGCGGGTGCGCGGGCACGGCCGCGACGAGCCGCACGACGCCCGAGCTCGAGGCGGGCGAGCGCTATCTGATCGCGGCCAGCGGCGAGATCGCGCCCGTGGCCGGGGAGCCGCCGTTGCAGCTCGTGACCTTCACGGAGCGCTTCTCGCTCGAGGCCCCAGAGGATGCGACGTTCCGGATCGTGCACGGTGCGTCCGCGCCCGACGTCGACGTCGGGGTCGTGACCGGTGGGCTCATCGAGGACGGCAACGTGCTCGCCAACGGCCTCAAGTGGCCGACCGAGAGCGACGAGATCCAGGTGCAGCCGCTGACGTACCAGGTCGGTCTCGCGGCGGCGGGCGGGTCGATGCCGCTGCACCCGATCGTCGACTTCCACGTCCCGGTGGAGGCGGGCTTCCGCGGTTGGGTGATCGCGGCGGGTGACGCGTCGCCCGAGTTCGCCGAGCACCCGATCGAGCTCGTCGCCGTCGACACCTCGGCGTCGCCGTGGACGGCCACACGACTTCCCGCGAACTGAAAGCATCTCCGTTCTCCCGAAGCGAACGCGGCCTCTCCTTGGGGGCCGCGTTCATTTTGCATTGCGGGGTAGACTGCTACGGCCGTGGAGGACCACGCCGACGACGAGACGCGCCCGGGTGGGCGGTACGGCAGCGGCAGCAGCGGCGGCGAGGTCGAGCTCGACCTCGAGTCGATCGTGGGGCGCACGCTCGTCGATCGATTCGAGGTTCGGGCGGTGCTGGGCGCGGGAGCGCACGGGGCTGTGTACGAGGCGTGGGACCTCGAGCACGATCGCGTGGTCGCGCTCAAGACCCTGCTGCAGCTGGGCCCCGATCGGCTGGTCCGGTTCAAGCGAGAGTTCCGCGAGCTGTCGAACGTCGGGCATCCCAATCTCGTCACCCTGCACGAGCTGTTCGTGCGCGACGACGGGGCGTTCTTCACCATGGAGCTCGTCGACGGCACCGACTTGATGTCGTGGGTGCGGGGCGACGATCACGACCGCCTCGACGAGGCACGATTGCGCGACGCGTTGCGGCAGCTCGCGCAGGGGCTGCTGGCACTTCACGCCCATGGTCTGCTGCACCGCGATCTCAAGCCGTCGAACGTGCTCGTCGATCGCAGCGGGCACGTCCGCCTCGCCGACTTCGGCCTCGCACGCCCGATGGAGGACGCGCCGGTGCGCGGCGAGGTCGTCGGCACGCCCGCGTACATGTCGCCCGAGCAGGCGGCGAGCATGGAGATCGGGCCGAGCAGCGACTGGTACAGCGTGGGCGTGATGCTCTACGAGGCGCTCACCGGCGCGTGGCCGTTCGCGGGTATGCGCGGGATGGCGCTGCTGTTCGCGAAGCAGGGACGCACGCACGACCCGCCGTCTGCCGTCGTGTCGGACGTGCCGCCCGATCTCGACGCGCTGTGCCGCGACTTGCTCGCGCGCGATCCCGCGGCGCGACCCTCCGGCGATGCGGTGCTCGGGCGGCTCGGGGCGCGACCCGAGCTCGCCCCGCCCGGAACGCGCCAAGAGGTCGAGCTCGTCGGGCGCGGCGTCGACCTCGAGCACCTGCGCGATGCGTTGCGCCTCACGGCGAGCAGCGGGCAGACGCGGGTGCTGCTGCTGCACGGACGATCCGGTTGGGGGAAATCGACGCTGCTCGCGAAGTTCGTCGAGGACGCGCAAGAGCAGGGGGCCATCGTGCTGCGCGGGCGCTGCCACGAGCGCGAGTCGGTGCCGTACAAGGGCCTCGACGTGCTCGTGGACGCGCTGCGCGAGCACCTGCTCGAACGCCGCAGCTCGGCGAGCGCCCTCGATCTGCCCGGAGCCGGCGCGCTGGCGCGGCTGTTCCCGGTGCTCGACGACGTACCGGGGATCTCGATGTCGCGCGATGCCGCGGCCGAGGACCCGCTCGAGCAACGGCGTCAGGCGATCGCGGCGCTGCGCGAGCTGCTGCGGCGCGTGTCTACGGGGCGATCGCTCGTCCTGCTGCTCGACGATCTGCAATGGTGCGATCACGACACGGCGGCGCTGCTCGTCGAGCTGCTGCGCCCCATCGATCGCCCGCAGCTGCTGTTCGTGGGCAGCCATCGGTCCGAGGATGCCGATGCAGCCGTGCTCGCAGAGCTCCGCGAGGAGCTCGCCGCACTACCCCGGCTCGCGGTCGACGAGCTCGCGCTCGGGCCGCTCTCGCCGACCGACAGCGAAGCTCTCGCCAGCCTCATGCTCGGCGATCACCCCGATCGTGCCGACCTCGCCCCCGCGATCGCGAACGAATCCGAGGGCAGCCCGCTGTTCGTGGCCGAGCTCTGCCGCTACGTGCTCGGCGGCCACGAGCTCGCGCGCGGTCATGTTCCGGCGCTCGACGACGTGGTGCGTCATCGTGCGGCGCGGCTGCCCGACGATGCGCACCGGCTCCTCGAGCTCGTGACGGTCGCGGCCGGAACCACCTCGCAGGAGGTCGTGATCGCAGCGGCGGGCGAGCGCGAGCGCGGCCCCGTGGCGCTCGGGCTGCTGCGCAGCTGGGCGTTCGTGCGCTCGCATGGCGGCGACGACGACGTCATCGAGCCGTTCCACGATCGGATCCGCGATGCGATCGTGGCCCGGATCGATCCGACGCGCCTGCGAGCGTGCCACGCCGCGCTCGCGCGCGCGCTGGAGCACCGGGGCGCCGATCCGGAGGTGCTCGCGACGCATCTGCACGGCGCAGGCGACTCGGCGCGCGCCGCCGGATTCCTCGGCGAAGCTGCGCGTCGGGCCGCGGATGCGCTGGCGTTCAACCGTGCCGCGCGTCTGTTCGCGCGCGCGCTCGACCTCATGGATCCCGACGACGCAGGACGCGTCGGAGCGCTGCAGGGCATGGGCGAGGCGCTGGCGCACGTGGGTCGCGGTCGCGCCGCGGCCGACGCGTACCTGAGCGCGGCCGCGGAAGCGCCGCGTGCCGACGTCCCTCGCTTGCAGCGCCTCGCCACCGCGCAGCTGCTGCGCAGCGGGCACATCGAGGAGGGGTTGGCCGCGTTGCGCCGCGTGCTGTCGGCGGTCGGACTGTTCTCACCGTCGTCGCCGCAGCAGGCTGCCGTCGCGTTGGTCGGGCTGCGCATGCGCATCGCGATGCGGGGCACGGACTTCGTCGAGCGCCGCGAGGCCGACGTCGATCCCGAGCTGCTCGAGAAGATCGATGCGACGTGGGCGGCCGCGGCGGGGTTGCAGCAATCGAACGTGCTGATGGGGCAGTACTTCCAGGCGCGGCACTTCCTGCTCGCGCTCGAGGGCGGCGAGCCGCGTCGCGTCGCGCGTGCGCTCGGCATGGAGACCCTCTACGCGGCCACGGCCGGCAGCCACGGACAGACGCAGACGGACGCGTTGCTCGAGCAGGTCGAGGGGCTGTCGCATCGACTCGACGATCCCCTGTCGTATGGCGTGGCCGCGCTGGCATCCGGCGTCGCCGAGCTGTATCGCGGTCGGTTCACGCGTGCACGGCCGCGCCTCGAGGAGGCGGAACGCGTGCTGCGGAAGCGATGCACCAACGTGCAGTGGGAGATGGCCATGGTGCGCACGTTCCTCGTG
Organism: uncultured Nannocystaceae bacterium; assembly: GCA_964468635.1. GTDB lineage: Bacteria > Myxococcota_A > Polyangia > Nannocystales > Nannocystaceae > Xiheibacterium. The sequence goes on along the minus strand of CAYXVR010000117.1, from coordinate 3,874 downwards.
CTGTCGCTGTACTACCTCGGAGACTTCCCCGCGATGACACGCATGATGGACGCGTGCCTGCGCGACGCGGCCGAGCGCGACGATCTGCACACGCAGCTGATGCTGCGCGCGGCGTTCGAGCCGATCCTGCACCTCTTCGCGGGCGATCTCGTGGCCGCGCGGCGGGCCTACGCCGCGCTCGAGCGCGAGCATGCGGGGCCACTCGGCACGAGCACGTACCGCTACACGCTCGTGCTCACGCAATCGCGGGTCGAGCGATACGCCGGGCTCGGGCGACCGTCGTGGGAGCCGTTCGACCGGCACGGCGCCGCCGTGCGGCGGTCGTTGATGCTCACCAAGCAGCCGTTTCGCATCTTCATGGCGCACGATCGCGCCCTCGCTGCGCTGCAGGTCGCGCACGAGGAGCCGTCGGCACGGCGCAGGTTCCTTCGCGTCGCACGGGCGCAGGCGCGCACGTTGCAGGACGAGCGCACGCGGTGGAGCAGGGCGATGGCGGCCCCGATCGAGGCCTCGATCGCCGCCGCGGCCGGGGATCTCGAGGCGGCGCTCACCGCTTTGCAACGCGGTGAGCGGCTCTTCACCGAAGCGGGCATGACGGTGTATGCCGCTTGCGTCCGCCGCCGTCGCGGTGAGCTCGTCGGCGCGACCGTGGGCGCACAGCTCATCGCCGAAGCCGATGCGGTCATGCACGAGCGGGACGTTGCGGATCCGCGCCGGTTGACGGACATGTTCACGTCTCCGGTCGTGGGCTGGCGGCGCCGGGATCGATGACGTGTTCGCGTCGGTTTGACATGCAGGCCCCCCGGCGCAGCTGTGACAGCGATGGCAGTGAGAGTCTTCGTCGCGGGGGCGACCGGAGCGATCGGGCGCCGGCTCGTTCCCCTCCTCCTCGCGCGTCGATACGAGGTCGTTGCAATGACGCTTTCGCCGGACACGATCCCGGCGCTACGGGCGATCGGCGCGGTGCCGGTCGTCGCGGATGGACTCGACCGCGCACAGGTCATGCGCGCCGTCGAGGCGGCGCGGCCGGACGTCATCGTGCACGAGATGACCGGACTCTCCGCAATGGGCAACTTTCGCCGCTTCGACGAGGAGATCGCGCTCACCAATCGGTTGCGGACGGAGGGCACCGACAACCTGCTCGCCGCCGCGCGGGCCGTCGGCGCGCGTCGCTTCGTCGCGCAGAGCCACTGCAATGGGATGTACGAGCGCAGCGGCGTCTCGGTGAAGACCGAGGACGATCCGCTCGATCCCGATCCTCCCGCGCAGCAGCGCGGAGCGCTGGCCGCCCTCCGCCACCTCGAAGGCGCCGTGCTCGGCTGCGACGGCGTCGACGGCATTGCGCTGCGGTACGGCGCCTTCTATGGACCCGGCACCGCCTTCGCGCTCGACGGGACGTTCGTCGAGCTCGTCCGCAGACGCAGGGTGCCGATCGTCGGCAGCGGCGCCGGGCTGTGGTCGTTCGTGCACATCGACGATGCGGCGACGGCGACCGTGGCCGCCATCGAGCGCGGAACCCCCGGCGTGTACAACATCGTCGACAACGAGCCGGCGAGCGTGTCGGTGTGG
>CAYXVR010000117.1:0-2295 GCA_964468635.1 uncultured Nannocystaceae bacterium | reverse complement strand
CCCCGCCGCTCCGCCGTTCGAGTTCATCTCGCAGGTGTGGCTGCCCGCGCTCGCGCGAGCCGTGGACGCACGAGCGCCGTGGCACCTCCCGGAGTGGCTCGGACGCCTGCTCGTCGGTGAGGTCGGCGTCTCGTTCATGACACGGATCCGCGGGGCCTCGAACGCCAAGGCGCGACGCGAGCTCGACTGGCACCCGCGCTGGCCCACATGGGCGGAAGGCTTCCGCGAAGGCCTCGGCGACGTGCCGTTGCCCTCGCTCGCGGCATAGGCAGACGACACGGAGCAGGAGCCATGAGCACGATCGAGACCAAGGACGGTACACAGATCTATTACAAGGACTGGGGCAGGGGTCCCGCCGTGACGTTCTCGCACGGGTGGCCGCTGTGCGCGGACATGTGGGACGGCCAGATGCTGTTCCTCGCGCAGAAAGGGTTCCGCGTGGTCGCGCACGATCGGCGCGGGCACGGTCGATCCAGCCAGGCCTCGGAGCGCAACGACATGGACGGGTATGCCGACGACCTCGCGGCGGTGATCGAGGCGCTCGACCTACGAGACGTCACGGTGGTCGGGCATTCGACCGGCGGTGGCGAGGTCGCGCGCTACATCGGTCGCCACGGAACGAGGCGCGTGGCCAGGGCGGTGCTCGTCGCCGCGGTGCCGCCCCTCGTGCTGAAGACGCCGAGCAACCCCGAGGGCGTGCCGATCGAGGCGCTCGATGGGCTGCGGTCCAGCCTCGCGCGGGACCGGGCGCAGTTCTACAAGGAGCTGGCGATCCAGTTCTACGGCGCGAACCGACCCGGCGCCGAGGTCTCGCCGGGCACGCTCGATCAGTTCTGGCTGTGGAGCATGCAGTCGGGCCTCAAGAACGCCTACGAGAGCATCGCGGCGTTCTCCGAGACGGACTTCACGGACGACCTGCGGCGTTTCGACGTCCCCACGCTGGTGCTCCACGGCGAGGACGATCAGATCGTGAACGTGAAGAACTCGGCGGTGAAGTCGGCCCGGCTCATCGAGGGCGCGCAGGCCAAGTACTACCCGGGCGCACCCCACGGGATCACGGCCACGCACCAGGACCAGATCAACCGCGACTTGCTCGAGTTCCTGCGGGGGTAGCCTCAACGCCGTCCGAACGCGAGCTGCCAGTGGCCCTTGCGGATCGTCTCGAGGCCTTCGTTGAGGTGTGGGAACGGCCGCGGGGGGATCGGTCGATCGAGGAACGCGCACAGCGGGCGCCAGCCGTCCTTCACCTGCATGACGAGCAGGCGTTCGGGCGGCACCGTGGTGCGCACGCGATCGTTGTGGGCTTCGAACCGTGCGATGAGGTCGGCCTTGCGCAGCGAGCCGACGAAGCGCTTCCCCATCGCGCGGCCGAACTTGCCGAAACGACGGGCGCGCGAGGAGAAGAGACCCATCCACGCGCTGCGGATGTTCGTGCGCATGAGGCCGCTGAAGCTCTCGTACCAGCGCTCGGGGTCGCGGACGGTGAGGACGACCTTCGCGTCCGGGTAGCGATGCATCAGCTCCTCCCAGAAGAAGCAGATCGGTGCGTCGACGCCGGCGACGAAGCCGTCGAGGATAGCGTCCCAGTTCGGCGATGCATCCGGCGCGCGAGCCCACGCGTGCCAATGGTCGAGCTGCTCGGGCGTGGTGACCACGGTCTCCATGTGATAGCAGCGACCGCCGAGGAGCTCCTCGAGGGCGGCCTTGAGCGAGAGCGTTCCGGTGCGACCGAAGCCGGCGCCGATGACCTTCATGGCGATTCTCCTGGTGGAGGGGGTGGGCCGCCTCGCGCGAGACGGCGGGTGAGGACGTCGATGGTCCACGCGACGGTGCTGCGGGCGTGCGCGGGGTCGACTCCGAACCGATCGACGAGCCACAGCCAGCCGTCGGCGGACATGAGCAGGTGGACGACGCCTGCGACCGCGCGGCGGGTGGGCGCGTCCAGAGCGGGTGCGTGCTCGCCGACGAGCTGCTCGATGCGCTTGGAACGGCGGCGACGCGCCCGGTCCGCGTAGGCCCGGAGCGCGGGCGCGCGCGTGGCCGCAGCGATCAGCTGATGGCTGCCCTCGAAGTAGCGGAACAGCAGCTCGACGTTGCCCGGCAGCTTCGCCAGCGAGTCGCCGATCTCCTCGCGCAGCTCGAAGCGGGCGGAGGCGCGCCGGCTCATCGCGTCGAAGAGGTCCTGCCGCGTGGAGAAGTGGCGGAACACCGTGGCCTCCGAGACACCGGCTGCTCGGGCGATGTCCGCGATCGAGAAGTCGCCCTCGACGCTGCCGAGCTGCGCCTCCGGGCCGT
>CAYXVR010000116.1:11647-11879 GCA_964468635.1 uncultured Nannocystaceae bacterium | reverse complement strand
GCGGCCCGCAGCAGGCCCACGGCCGAGATCGCGATCGCGATCGCGATCGCGCCGGCGGCCAGGCGATCGACGATCGGCAGACCGGCGGCCGCGAGCCCCGCACCGGCGAGGATGGCCGCGGTGACGAGGGCGTCCGCGCGGGTGTGAGCCGCGTTGGCATCGAGCAGCAGGCTCCCCGTGCGGGCGGCGGCGCGTCGCTGGTAGCGGACGAGCGCGAGCTGGATCGCGATGG
>CAYXVR010000116.1:728-11637 GCA_964468635.1 uncultured Nannocystaceae bacterium | reverse complement strand
CAGCGGCGTCGCGGTGAGCTCGATCTGCGACGTCGCCTCACCGACCGCGGTCGCGCCCAGCTCGAATGCGATCGCGACCATCAGCAGCGCCAGCGCGCCGGTGATGCAACGCTCCCATCGGCCATACGTGCGCGCGGATGCCAGACCGAGGCCGGCGAACGCGAGCCCGAGCGCGACGGTGTCGCCGAGCGTGTGCCAGCCGTCGGCCTCCACGGCGAGCGCCCCCAGCAGACGGCCGCCGACGATGCGCGCGGCGGCGACCAGGATCGACACGAGCACCACGCCGGCGAGCGTGCGACGAACGTCCGCGTTCATCGGCCACCTCGCACGTGCATCACCACGTGCAGCAGCACGCCGGCGGCGAACGCCTGGAATGCCCACACGATCGCCGCGTCGACGAGCGGCGCGATCGCACCGCCGAGCGCATAGCCCACGATCGTTCCGCCTCCCTCGATCGCGAGCGCGGCCACGGCGACTGCTCGCCCGCGCGGTCGCAGCAGGAACCAGAGCGCGAGCCCGACGGGGAGGCGATGCATCACGACCGCTGCTCCGAGCGCGTGACCGTGCTCGTGCGCGCCGCCGGCGATGGCGAGGCCATCGGTGAGCGCGTGCACGCCCAACGCGACGGCGACGAGCCACGGTGCGATGCGGTGCGCAGCGATGGCCAGCCGGCGCTCGAACGCGATCGATCCGAGGAGGCCGACGACCGCGGCCGCGTACGCGGACACGCCGATCTCGTGCGCGCACTCGGGCAGGATTTCGACGACGACGAGCAGAACGGTGGCCGCGGCGACGCCGAGCCCGAGCGCTCGCATCGCGATCGGTGACCAGCGTGCGGCGCGATGCAGCAGCGGCGCCGCAGCGAGCACGGCGATGCTCGCGACGAGCGTCAGCAGGGGTGGAAGGGTCGGATCGTGGTGGGGCATGCGAGGCGCTTTCGTGCGTCACACGACGGGGAGCCGCCGAGCCGTGCGGGTCGGTGCGGTGCTCCATCGCCGCGCGAGGGCGAGGGTGGCGACGACCGGAACGGCGAAGGCGACGATGCGGTCGACGATCGGGAACTCGAGCAGCGTCGGCTGCCCGGCGAATACGTAGAACAGGTTGAAGGCGAGAAAGCTCGCGATGGTGAGCAGTCGATGACGGAGGAGGATCGCGTCCTGCGTGCGGTGGAGCAGCAGGCGCTCGATGCCTGCGAAGAGGACGAAGCTCGCCGACGCCGACAGGGCGAGGACGAGCGGACATGCGATGACGGCGGGCACGCTCGCGATGCCGTGCACCCCCGGACCGAGGACGAGCTCGCGATCGAAGGGCGCGTGCGTCCAGCGGCCGTCGAAGAACGCAGCCCATTCGCCGAAGCGGACCGCGTAGTAGCCGTAGAAGCCGAGCACGAGGCCGGGGAGAGCGAAGCCGACGATGCGCAGTGCGGGGCCGCGGAGCTCGCTGCGATAGGCGGCGGCGCGATCGATGTCCGCGCACCGCGACTTGCAGCCCACGCAGGGGGAGCAGCGCGAGTCGGACTCGTCGGCGCGCGGCGAGCCGTCGGTATAGATCCGTTCGACGACGCCGACCGGACACACGAGGTTGCACCACGCTTTGCCGGAGCCGATCGCATTGACGACGACGGCCGCGATCGCGGCCGCGACGAGTCCCCAACCCAGCCAGCGAGCATCGCCGTTGAACGCGAGGTGGCGTGCGACGAGAGCGACCGTGAGCAGCACGAACGCGACGAGCAACGCCCACCGATCGAGCCACGCCGGAAGCCGTCGGCGCCGGCCGCCCAGGTGCGCGCCGAGACGAGCGATGGCAGCCAAGGGACAGATTCGCCGCCACCGGTGAAAGCCGAGCACGACCACGGCAAACGGCACGATCGGCATGGCGACGGTCCACAGCAGGCGCGGAGCATCGGGATCGCGCCAGCACAGCACGACCGCAACGCCGTAGGTGGAGACGAGGCTCCACCGTGCCACCGCAGTGGCACGTGGTCGCAGCAACACACGCATCGTGTTCCCGATCGGCCATCCAACGCGTCGTGGTGGCCGCGCTTGCATTCCCGACGTCACAGCACGCGCGACGCCATGGCCGTGTTCCCGGCCGTCGTTGCACGACAGGCGATCAGCGGAGAAGTTCCTCGACTATGATCGCTCTCGTGATCGTTCCGCCGCTTCTGTACGCCCCCACCGCGGACGGCATCCGGCTCGCGGCCGTGCTCGACGACCGCAGCGACGTGCACGTGGAGGTGTGTGCGGAGGGCACCGAGGCCGTCGCTCGTTTCGCCGGTACGACCGCGGGCGAGGACGTCGTGGCGTTCGATGTCCGCGGGCTGCGAGCAGCAACGCGCCATCGCTACCGCATGTTCCGGGGCGCGACCGTGCTGGCGGACGGTTCGTTCACGACGGCGCGACCGCCCGGACAAGCGTTCGTGTTCGACGTCATCACCGACACGCACGTGTTCGTGCGCGACTTCTCGCCGCGCGAGCTCGCCCGCTTCCCCCTCGACGACGACGAGATCGAGGAATACTCGGCCCAGAAGGCACACGCCGAGCGCGTCCTGCCCTGCGTCGCCGCCAATGTGGCCGCCGACGCCCCCGACTTCCTCGTGCACCTGGGCGACGTGATCGACCTCCACGGCCTCGGCAACTTCAACGATCCTCCGCCCGACGCGTCGTTCATCCGCCGCGGATACCTCGACTACCGACGCTTGCTCGGCAGCTTGCCGACCCGCGTGCCGCACGTGCTCGCGATCGGCAATTGGGACGGCGAGAACGGCGACTACCCGACTGCGGACATCGAAGCCGCTCGTGCGCAGCGTCGCCTCTACCTGCCCAACCCCGGGCCGCACACCTACGCCGAAGGCGGCGGCCCCAACGACGACTGGTTCGCGTGGACGTGGGGCGACGCGCTGTTCGTCGTGCTCAACGTGATGACGTACACGACGACATCACATCGGTTGTGGAGCGACCCCGGTGTGCCCGACGACTGGACCCTCGGTGCAGCGCAGCTGCAGTGGTTGGAGGCCACACTCGCCGGCTCGACCGCGCGCTGGAAGATGATCTTCGTCCATCACGCCGTCGGCGGTGCCGGGCCCGACGAAGTGACGGCCGCATACGGCCGCGGCGGAGGCCTGGCCGCGCACGTCGGCGAGCAGGCACGCGTGCACGCGCTCATGCGCGAACACGGGGCACAGATCTTCTTCTACGGCCACGATCACGTGTTCACCGACATGATCGTCGACGAGATCCACTACACGCTGGCCGGACGCGCCGGCACGAACTGGCTGTTCGGCAGCGATACCCTCGGCTATCCGGTCGTGTGGCGAGACTCCGGCCACGTGCGCGTCCGTGTCGATCCCGCCGCGCTGCACGTCGAGCTCGTGAACCTCGACCGCGAAGTCCTCCACGCCTACTCGATCGAACGATCGTTGGCCTGAAGCCACGCCTCGACACGCTCGCGATCCGCGGCCAGATACGGCCCGCCCGCGGCGAACGCCTGCTGAGCCAGGCGTGCCAGCGCGAGCGCCTCCTCCCGATCGCCGCCGCTGGCCACCATCGCCTGCGCGAGACCGAACCGGCCCTCCGCTTCGAACGCCGGCTCGATGTCGAGCGGCTCGAGGATCGCGACCACGCGCTGCATCTGCTCGAGCGCCTCCTCGGGTCGTTCCAGCTCGAGGGCGACGTACCCCAGATCGAGCCGGCTCGCCGCCGCCTCCGGATGGTCCGGACCGAATGCACGCTCCGCGACCTCGAGCCCACGCTCGTGGTAGCGCCGCGCCTCCGCCCACCGCCCCTGCATCCCGTGCAGCTGACCGAGCGTGTTGTACGAGGATGCGAGCGCCGGGTGATCGGGCGGCAGCACGCGCGTGCGGATTTCGAGCGCCTCCTCGAGCACCGGGCGCGCCTCGTCGTAGCGCTCGAGCTCGACGAGTGCCTCACCCTCGTCGTTGAGCAGCGCCGCCGTGAAGTCGTGATCCTTTCCGTACGCACGCGTCGCGATCTGGGCCGCGGCCGCGAACGTCCGGCGCGCCTCATCGAACCGACGCATCGCGCGATGGGCGAGCCCCATGTTCGCGGTGCAGAACGCCACGGCCGCACTGTCTTCGCCGAGCTCGTCCGCGAAGATCGCGAGCGCGCGCCGGTGGAGCTCGAGTGCTTCCTCGTACCGGCCCTGCGCCCCCGCGACGGTGCCGAGGCTGTCGAGCGTCCGCGCGACCTCGACGCTGTCCTCGCCGTGCGTGGCCGCCCAGATCGCCCGCGCTTCCTCGAACAACGCCTCCGCGGCCGCGTGATCGCCCATGTCGTTCTCGGCCTGCGCCAGGTTGGCGGCCGACAGCGCCACGTCGGGATGCTTGTCGCCGAGCGCCGCGCGGAACATCGCGTGCGACTCGGCGAACGACTCGCGCGCTTCCGGGATGCGCCCGATGTGCGCGAGCGCGAGGCCGAGGTTCTCGATCGCCCCCGCCACTTCGGGATGCTCCTCGCCGAGAATCCTTCGCTTGACGGCGTACGCTTCCTGCATCGCCGCGAGCTCCTCGTCGTAGCGCCCGAGCGCTCCGTTCACGATCGCGACGTTGCTCTGCAGCCGCGCGCGCGCGAGCTCGCCTTCCTTCGAGGCGTTGCCCCAGCGCGCCAACGCGGCTTCGGCATGGCGCGACCACACGAGGGCCTCGTCCGCGCGTTCCGGCGACGAGCCGACGACGAACACCATGCGTGTCGCCACGTCGGCGGCCATCTCGTCGTACCCGATGGTGGTGGCGAGCTCGCTGGCCTCGCGGTAGAGGGCCTCGGCCTCGTCGCGGCGCCCGGTTGCCCCGAGTGCGGATGCGACGCGGATGAGCGCTTCCACGCGCACGGGCGCGTAGTCGATCGCTTCGGTCGTCGCGAGGACCTCCTGCGCGTGCGCGAGCGCGTCGTCGAAGCGACCGGCTCGCTCGAGCGCAACGACCTGCTCGAGCTGTTGTCGAGCGCGCTCCACGGCCGCTGCGGTGACCGCATCGCCGGGCGGCGGCACGTCGCCTTGCAACGACACGATGTCGCTGCAGTGCTCGACCGCCGCCAGACCGGACGCCTGCGCAACCGCATGCTGCACGCTCGCCGCGTCGACCTCGGCCAGCAGCGTCACCGTGGCCGACAACTCGGCCCTGCGCTGCTCCAAGCAGTCCATGCGCAGGTCGGCGACCCCCGTGCCGTCGCGCGTGCCGATCGCTGCGCACGCCTGCGCGTACTCGAAGCGCCAGCGATCGGCGTGCTCACCGAGCCGCTGCTCGACGCGCCACCACGTCTGCTCCGCATACGGCACACCGGTGGCCTCGATCGCCTCCCGCACGGCCGCCTGCCGTTCGTCGTCCCAGACGCCGGCCAGCTTGTCTCCTTCGCAGCGTGCCGCATGGTCGTCCACGGGCCACGCCGCCGCCAGGCCGACGCCGCCGAGGGCGATCGCGACCGCGCTGCCCACGAGCACACCGAACGGCCGCCGGCGAGGCTGCGACGCGTGTCGCAATGCATCGAGCAGCGCTTCCATCGAGGGCCAGCGTGCGCGCGCATTGGGATCGAGCCCGCGCACGAGCACGCGCCGCAGCGGCTCGGGGATCGCGTCGGCGCGCACCATCGTTCGGCTCGTCTTCGCGAGGGCGAGCTCGCGCAGGTTGTCCCCGACGAACGGCCGCTGGCCGGCGAGCGCCTCGAACAGCGACACGCAGTACGCGTATTGATCGCTGGCCGCGTCGGGCGAACGCCCCATGTGCTGCTCCGGAGACATGTACGCAGGCGTGCCGACGACCGTGCCGTCGTGCGTCAGCGGGCTGGCCAGCATGTCCTCGACGAGCTCCGGCGGCGGCTGGGACACGTCGCGCGTCTCGAGCGTGGTCGTGTTGTTCGGGCCGGTCGCGCGAGCGAGGCCGAAGTCCATGACGAGCACGCGACCCGATCGGTCGACGAGCACGTTGTCGGGCTTGAAGTCGCGATGCACGAAGCCGGCCGCGTGCGCCGCCGCGAGCCCCCGTCCGGCCGAGGAGAAGATGTCGACGATCTCGCTCGGCGAACGACGATGCACCGCGAGCCACTGGGCCAGCGTATGGCCGTCGACGTGCTCCATCGCCACGTAGACGCGTTCGGCGTGCAGGCCCACGTCGTAGACCGCGAGCACGTTCGGGTGCGCGAGCTTGGCCATCGCCTGCGCCTCCCGGAGCAACCGCGTGCGCCCCGTGCTGCCCTCGCCTTCGGAAGCGCGCGGCCGCAACATCTTGATCGCGACCTTGCGATCCAGCTCGGGATCGAATCCCGCGTAGACGACTCCCATGCCGCCGGCGCCGATGCGCTCGACGATCTCGTACCGGCCGACTCGTGCGCCCGCTTCGAGGATCAGCCCCGCATCGGAGACGACGCCCGATCCCGGCAACGTGGTCGCCTCGCCCTCGAGGACGACGGTATGTCCCGGCTCTTCCGCGACGTCCCCCCACCGTCAAGCATGACGGCCGTAACCCTTGCCCACAAGCTTGGCGCCGGACCTGCACGAGGTCGGCCGGTCTGTTGTTTGTGTCATGCAGCGCACCACTTCGGCGAACGAATTCGCCAGGCCAATTGGCCATCGCGCTTGAGAGCGCATGGTCACCCGCCATTTTGCAACGCGCTGCACGACATGTTCTTCGCTGTTCTGAAGCTGACCTTCTTCGATCCCGTCGTCGCCACCATCCTGGGCGCGTGGCTCGCCGGTGAACCGGAATTCGCGGACGAGCTGCTCCACATCTGCCGCCGCGAGTCGCACTGTCGGTTCGTTCGGGCGCACCCGCGGGATCGCCGAGCGGGTCCGGCCATGCGTCGCGGAGCGTTGCGCGTCGGCTGGCTCGACCCCGATTGCCCGTTCGTCGAAGGCGACGGGCGTCGATTCTCGACACGTGGCATCCACGGTCTGTCGGCCGCGTACTCGCTGCGCTTCCTCGGGGAGTGCCTGCCACCCGAGGTGCTCGACGTGCCGCTCTTCTCCGCGATCGCGGCCGCGAAGCGCAGCCGCCACATGTGCCGGCGCCAGCGTGCCTGCACCAGAGAGGAGCGCCGTCGTCAGTGGATCGGTGCAGCGAAGTACGATCGACTACGGGCTCACCAGGCCGCCATGACGGCCGTGGTGTTGTGAAAGCCCTCGACGCTGCCCGCGAACTTGGCGATCTCGCCGTAGCCGGCGAGGCCCACCACCGGGAAGTTGCGACCGCCGAGGAACGCTTCGGTCTCCTCGGAGTAGCGGTCCTGGAGCACCTGCAGCCGGGCGGCGCAGTCGAAGATCAATGCGCCGCGCACGGGTCGGCCGGCGAGCGGATGGAGGGCGCGTCGCGAGAGCTCGCGCGCGGCATCGATCAGCTGATCGGGGCTCGCCGTCACGACACGCACGAGGGTGCCGCGAGGTAGGCCGGCGGCGAGCGTCATCGATCCATCGGGGCCCAAGGCCAGCGGCGCGCGGATCTTGAGCTCGCCGTACATCGTGCGCGCGCCGAGCTCGTACGTCGCCGAGCTCTGGAGCGCTGGGTCGCCGTCGTCGATGAGTCCGAGCCGGCGCAGCTCCTCGATGTAGACCTCGGCCGCGGGCCGGTCGTCGAGCGTGCGGAGCACGTTGCCCTCGATGCCCGTGATCGCGAACTCGCGGCCCTCCGGCGCTGCACACCAGCCGTGGTGCACGGCCAACGACGGCGCCGCGTCACCGAACAGCGCGACGAGGACCGCCGCATCCGAGAGCACCTCGTCGCGATGGAACACATGCGTACGTTCGAACTTCCAGTTGTCGCCCGCCGTCCCGCCGAAGTGGTGCCAGTGCGGCGGCGTCGACGATTGCAACGCGTGGAAGAGGCGATCGCCCTGCACGGCGAAGGCATCGGCGAGCGTGAGCACCGATTGGGATCGCGTGAGAGAGCGACGCGATCGATCGACGAGGCGCGAGCAGGCGTCACGGATCGAGCGATCGACATCCTTGGAGAGATCGCTGGCGATCTCGACGGCGAAGTCGAAGCCCGATCCGCCGAACACTCCGGCGACCGCGCCCGTGCGCGTGTGGCCGCGCTCGGTGAACGCGGCGCCTCCCGTCGTCGCGCCGACGACGACGCCTCCGAGCGCTTCCTGAGCCTCTGTCAGGAAGGCGCGGTGATCCGCGTCGCTGGGGAGATAGACGATCCCGAGCTTGCGCCCAGAGACCCGTTTTGCCACCGCCGCGATCTCGCGGCCGAGGGCACGAGGACCGTGCTCGATCGGTCCGACACTTACGATTTCCATGACGACCTGCCCGTAAGGATGTCCCCAAATCGGAAGGACGCACGTTCCGGAACGCGCAAGTGGAGTGGCACCCAGTGCCACTTTTGTCACAACGTGACGAACGCTTCGATGTCGTCGCTGACGACCAACGTTAGAACGCCGTCCGCGTAGGTGGTGAATCCTCCGGCGGATCCCTGGTCGACGAATCCACCACCCGAGAGGTCGATCACCGCAGTGTCGCCGTCGTCACCCAGCACGCGCAGCGTGTTGGACTCGCGCGACATCGCCCGCAGGTCGCGCCACTCCATGAACAATTGGTTGTCGCCTGCATCCCCGAGATCGATGTTCTCTACCCCGGAAATCGCGAGCTCGTGGAAGTTCGTGAGATCGAGCGCCTCACCATCTCCCTCTATGCGCAGCGTGTCGTCACCGGTGCCGGCGTCGATGCGGAAGAACGCTCCTCCCGGCACCACGATCACATCGTCACCCGGCCCAGCATGGAACACATCGGCGCCGCCACCACCGGAGAGCGTGTCGTCGCCTCGACCCGAAACGATCAGGTTCGCCGCGGCGTCCCCCTCGAGGACGTCGTTCTGGGCGGTGCCGAGGAGGTCGACGTGCCCGAGATAGTCGCCGCCCCACACCACGTGTGCGCGCCCGGTGTAGCTCGAAAGGCGCGGTGAGCCGACGATCAGATCGCCGAACCCGTCACCGTCGACATCTCCCGCCGCGTCGACGGCGGAACCGGCCGTCGCGAAGCTGCCCTCGCCGTCGAGCGCGAACCCACCCATGCCGAGCGCGATGTCGGCGAGCGCGACCGGGGTCGTGTCCGTGCCGCGCCCGAAGACGACGTATGCCCGTCCCGACGTGCCGCCGGCGAAGTCCGCCCCTTGGGCGCCGACGAGGACGTCGCCGAGCCCGTCGCCATCGACATCGCCGGCTCCGCCCACCGACCAACCGGCGAGATCGAAGTTCGCCTCCCCGTCGAGCACGAACCCGCCCATGCCGGTGGCGACGTCCGTAACGTCGACCTCGGCGGTATCGTTCTTACCGAACACGACGTACGCGCGCCCTCGCGCGTCGCCGTCGACGTCGGCCCCCGGTGCGCCGAGGATCACGTCGGCCAGGCCGTCGCCCGAGCCGTCGCCCGCTCCGGCGACGAACAGCCCGAGGTCGTCGAGGTTGAGCGCGCCGCGGATCACGAAACCGCCCGCACCCGCGACGAGCTCCGCCTCGCTGACGGGGTCGGTATCCGCCTTTCCCCAAACGATGGCGGCGAGGCCTTGCGAGCTCATGAAATCCGGTGCTCCGACGATCACGTCGTCGAGCCCGTCGCCGTCGACATCGCCGGCCCCGTTCACCGACATGCCGAAGTGGGAGCCCGCGGTGGAGCTCGCGATCGCGAACCCGCCCGCACCGAGGGCGCTCACGTCGACGAGCGTGGTGTCGGCTCTTCCGAACACCACGTAAGCCATGCCGGCGCCCGCGAGCCCGCCCGGATTCGTCTCCGGCGCGCCGACGATGACGTCGGCCAGTCCGTCGCCGTTCACGTCTCCAGCTCCGCCCACCGCTGCACCGAAGTCGGTGACGGCATCGGCGGAGTTCTCGATCGCGAACCCGCCCGTCCCCGCGGCCACGTCGGCGAGGGCGACGGTGTTCGTGTCTTCCTTGCCGAACACGACGTAGGCGCGACCGCTGGTCTGCGATGTCTCGAACATGCCGATCGCGAGATCGGCGAGGCCGTCACCATTGACGTCGCCCACCACGGCGACCGACCAGCCCGCACCGAGGCCGTCGTCCTCGCCTTCGATCGCGAAGCCGCCCGCCGCGAGGTTGCCGACGTCGACGGCGTACGTGTCGACCTTGCCGAACACGACGTAAGCAGCCCCGACGTCCGCGGCGACGCGGTCGGCTCCGACGATGACGTCGAGCAATCCGTCGCCGTTCACGTCGCCGGTGCCACGCACCGAGACGCCGAGGTGATCGCCGGCGGCTGCAGCATCGATGGCGAACCCGCCCACGCCCGCGGCCACCGTGCCGAGCGATTCGGTGGTGGGGGCGACCATGATGCGCACGCGGGCGGTGCCCATGCCGCCTGCGCCGTCGGTGGCCGTGTACATGAAGCCGTCTTCGCCGAAGAAGGCCTCGGGCGGCGTGTACGTGAAGCTGCCGTCGTCCATCATCTCGACGGTGCCGCCGGCCTCGCTCATCGCGTCGAAGCTCTCGATCGCGAGCGCGTCGCCGTCGGGGTCGCTGTCGTTGGCGAGCACGCCGGCGGCGGAGTCGATCGCGAGATCGTCCGCGAGGGTGTTGGTCAGGTAGAAGTCGTCGACGATCTCGGGGGCCGTGTTCGGCGTGCCGGAGCTCGAGCCGGTTTCGGGCTCGGTCGAGGAGCTCGTGGTCTCCGCATCGGGGCCCGTGCTCGTCGACGGGTCGCTCGTGTCGTCGGTGTCGGCGGTGGTGGGGGTGTCGGTCGTCGAGCTCGTGCTCGCCGTCGTCGTGGTGGGGGTCGTGTCGGTGTCGCCGTTGGTGTCGACCGTCGCATCGTCACCGCAACCGAGGACGAAGAGCGCAATCCAGAGCCTACGCATCGCCGTCACGATAACACGGGGGTCATCGCGGAGAAGCCGTGCGCACGGACGTAGTTCACGTGCAGACCGTCGCACGAGAGCGCGTGCACGCAG
>CAYXVR010000116.1:0-718 GCA_964468635.1 uncultured Nannocystaceae bacterium | reverse complement strand
CCCGGTAGCGATCCGCGACGAAGCGTCGCACGAACCGGAACATCTCGAGCTCGCCATGCGGCGCGAGCAGGGCGAGATCGAGGACGCGTGGCTGCGGTCGCGGCGGGCGGCCGAGGATGCACGCCGGCACGCCGCTCACCGGGACGTCGTGCACGAACCCGGCGAAGAATCGCCGCAGGTCGACGTCGTGCTCGCTCGACGCGGTGAGGCGGTCGTGACCGGGTGCGAGCAGAGCGAGCCGCGGCGGCGCATGGGGCAGCGCGAGCAGCCAGGATTCGGTGGCGCGGGACAACACGACCTCGACTTCGAAGTCGGCGTCGGGCAGCGCGAGCAGCCGCTGCGCTTGTTCGGGATCGTCGACGGTCACGCGCACGAGCTCGCCGGGCACGTCGCGGGGCACGCCGGTGGGGTCGCGCAGCACGAGCTCGACCCGCGGCAGAGCGACGGTGGCGAGCACCGCCCGTGCAGCGGCCAGGTCGCGCGCCTCCACGCGCACCGTATCGGCACCGCTGCGTGCGATCCTCTCCGCGACCGAAGGGCCTTCGTAGTGCTCGCTGCCGTCGAGCACCTTGAGCCGCTTGCGTGCGCTCGCCGGATCGCCGCCGTATACGGGAGCCTGCGCCTGCTCCCAATCCGCATCGACGCGCACGACGTCGAAACGCTCGGCCTGCAGGGTACCGAGCTCGTGCTCGAGGCGATCGCACAGGCGCGCGACGTA
>CAYXVR010000115.1:7909-11894 GCA_964468635.1 uncultured Nannocystaceae bacterium | reverse complement strand
CTCCACGTCGACGAGACGCCCGCACTCAATCCGCTCGAGCTGCGTGCGCGCGCGGTGCAGACACGCGATGCGGAGATCCATCACCGCTTCGGACTGATCGCCGCGCACACGCGTGGCCTCGCACGCGTCGGTGTGCATCTGCGTCCACTCGGTCGTCCACGCGTCGAGCCGCGGGCCGATGCGCGCCCACACGTCGGCCGCGTACGCGACGCGTCCGTCGAGGAAGGCCGCCCCCACCGCGTCGCGGCGCGCGTCGTCCCACACGCCGGCGAGCTGTTGCTCGGCACCGGTGCACAGCGACCCGGTTCCGCGCGTGGCCACCCAGGCGATTCCGATCGCCATCGCTGCGCCCGCGGCCGCGAGCACCGGCCCGCGCGTGCGCCAGGACGACGCCGGCGCAGGCGCGAGCACGGCGAGCAGCTCGTCCATCGTCGCGAAGCGTTCGCGCGGATCCGGGCTCAGCCCGCGGCGCAGCGCCTCGCTGATGCGCGCCGGTACGGCGGCCGCGCGTGGCCACGGCGGTGGGCCCCCGAGCTTCTCCTGCACGAGCGCGTCGACCGTGCGGCCCTTGAACGGCGGCTCGTCGATGAGCGCCTCCCACAGCGTGACGCAGAAGGCGTACTGGTCGGCGGCGGCGGTCAGCGTCTCCCCGCGATGCTGCTCGGGCGCCATGTACTTCGGCGTGCCGAGGATCGTGCCCACGCGTGTGAGATCGTCCTCGCCGACTTCCGACCACACGCCGCTGCCCTGCAGGACGGCGCTCTTCGAGGCGCGATCGGTGCCCACCCGTGCGAGCCCGAAGTCGGTCACGCGCACGCGGCCGTCTGCGCCGACGAGCACGTTGTCGGGCTTGAAGTCGCGATGCAGCAGGCCCTCGCGATGCGCCGCCGCGAGCCCGCGCCCGGCCTGGACGAGCGCGTCGATGATCTCCGCCGTCGTGCGGTCGTCGATCACCCGCCAGCGCCGCAGTGTGACGCCGGCGACGTACTCCATCGCGAGCACCACCTGCAGCTGACCGGGGCGGTCCGGAGCCTCGCCGACGCTGACGTCGTAGATCGCCACCACGTTCGGGTGGTTGAGCTGCGCCATGGCTCGCGCCTCGCGATTGAGCCGCGCCTCGGTCTCGGTCGATTCCGCGCGCACGACCTTGAGCGCGACCTCGCGCTGCAGCTTGGGATCGTACGCACGCAGGACGATGCCCATCCCGCCACGGCCGACCTCCTCGAGCACCGCGTAGCGACCGAGCAGCTTGCCCGGCGAGACGATCGGTTGCTCCGTAGACGACGTGCTCGGAAGGGAGAGAACGCTGTCATCGATCGGTCGCGTGACATCGTCGCTCGCCGAGCCGCTGCTCACGCGACGAGTATGAACACGCAATCGCCGAGGGTGCGACCCCCACGTCGGCTATCGGTGTTCGGGGCCGGTGTGAGAGCGATCTGTTCGTGATTCTGCGATCCGCATCACCGGTCTTGCGCGGACCGTCACTCATGAGGGCGTGCAGGCCAGGATGGACATCGACCTCTACCATCGCGTGGAGATGCTCCGGTTGACGGTGATGCGGCGCGCCGGCGACCTCGTGAGCGAAGGCGAGCGGCGTCGCTTCGCCGAGAACATGGCGTTCGTGTACCGCATGGACGAGACGTCCGTGCTCGCCGTGATCGAGGACGTGCTCGGGGTCGCGTACGTGGTCGCCCCCGCGGCGCCGCCGTGCTCGGCGAGCCGGATCACCGAGCGCGAGCTCATGGCGCTCGACGATTGAGCGGAGTCGCGCTTCCGCGTGGACGAATCGACCGCAGTCGTGCGTGATCGCGGGACATGCGTCCGTGCGCGATCGCGTTCGTCCTCGTCGGAGCGTGCACCGCTCCTGCCCCCGTGTCGCCGCCTCCGCCCGCAGCGGAGCCGGCGAAGGCGGAAGCAGCACCCGACGCACCCCCCGATCCCCCGGCGGTCGAGCCGGAAGTCGAGCCTGAGGTCGAGCCGCCACCGGCGGGTCCGAAGACCTTGCTCGCGATCGAGGCCGAGTGGGACGCGGAGCCCGGAGCCGATGCGATCGCGCTGTTCGACGACGGCCGGGTCGCGGCCGGCAAAGAGGAGGGCAGGGCGAGCCTGCCGACGTCGGGCGGCTACTTCTTCGAGGAGCAGGCGCGGCTCGACGTCGTGCGCTTGGGGCATCCGCAGCACGAACGTGCGCTCGTGGTCGCGATCCCGACCGGCGACGAAGAGGATCCGGCCAACGTCTACCAGCTGTTCGTCTCCGACGGTGGGGCGCTGAAGAAGATCTGGGAGGCCACGGTGGGCAGCTACGGTGTGGTGCCGCTCGCATTCGCCGGCGACGGGTCGGTCGCCTACCTCGAGGACGGCTGGACGGCGTGCGAGCGGGCGAAGTTCCCGAGGGAAGTTGCGTTGAGGACGGTGGTGCTGCGGATCGGCAAGGACGGGATGCTGCGCGAGGTGAAGCGTCGGCCGACCAAGCAGATCCAGAAGTGCGGAGAGCTCGCGGCGTGCCCGTTCGTCTATGTCGCCGACGACGGCGGTGCATGGGCGGTGCAGGGCGAGATCCTCCGCAACCGCAGGGGCGCCGCGGCGTACGGGACGCAGTCGTTGCCGCTGCCGGTGCCGCACGACGGCGTGCTGCGGGTGCGGATCGCGGAGGAGAAGGACGAGGTCACGCGGCTCGATGCGGTCGAGATCGTCGTCGACGGCGAGCCTTTGCCGCTGCGGGCGTGCGCGGCCGATCCGGGGCCGGCGTGGTGTCGGGCCGATCGCGAGCCGGTGGTGCTGCGGCGCGGCGACGTGCTCGAGATCGAGGTCGACGTGCCGAGCGGCGCGGAGCGGATCGATCTCCGCGCCGCCGGCTACTACGCGGTCCCGCGATAGCGGCCGAGACCGTCAGTCCTTGTCGTGATCGCCGTCGGGCGGGCAATCGTCCTTCCCGTCGTCGTCGTCGTGATCATCGTCGTCATCGTCGTGATCATCGTCGTCATCGTCGTCGTCGTGATCATCGTCGTCGTCGTGATCACCGTCGTCGTCCTTCCCGTCGTCGTCGTGATCATCGTCGTCGTCGTCGTCACCCTCGCACTTGCTGTTGTTGAACGTGTCGAGCTCCGCGGCGAGCTCGATCGCCTGCTCGCGATCCGACGTGTCGGTCTCGCAGCTCAGCAGCAGGTCCTCCGCCGCCAGCAGCGCTGCGTCGATCTCCACACTCACCTCGACGCCGGCCGCGACGTTCAGCCGGGCTGCGATCCACTGATGGGCGAGGATGTACCAGGCGTCACCACCTGCCGGCGGCGTCCACAGGATGTCCAGCCAGTCCTCGCCGCACAGCTGTTCCCCGACGTGCGCGGGCCAATCGTGGTTTTTCCAATACCCCTGCGTGCGGGCACACTCCTCGCCACCGCCGCCGTCGTCGTCGGTGTCGACGCAGTCGGGACACTCGTTCTCGCCGTCTCCAGCATCGGGCGGCGTCGGCTCCTCGTCGCCACGCGGGTGATCGTTCGTGGGGC
Source organism: uncultured Nannocystaceae bacterium (assembly GCA_964468635.1). GTDB lineage: Bacteria > Myxococcota_A > Polyangia > Nannocystales > Nannocystaceae > Xiheibacterium. The sequence goes on along the minus strand of CAYXVR010000115.1, from coordinate 8,391 downwards.
CGCTCGACGTGCCGGGATCGCATCCCAGCATGATCGCCGCGGTGAGCACGAGAGACGATCCGATGAGGCGTTGCATGTGCTTCATGTCCGTCCCGTTGTGCAGCACGAGTGCCAGCGCTCGTCGTCGCCTCGCTTTCGAGAGCCGTGTCGACGAGTTGTCGACGTCGATCGCATGCGCGTCGCCGCGAGCGCCCACGTGGCTGCCGACCGCACTGTGCGAGCGCGCGCGAACGCGTCGCGGAATCGAGCCCCACGCGAACGCAGCAGCCGGGATCGTCGTACACTCTGCCCCGACGTGAGGCCGCAGGCGCTGTTGTTCGACCTCGACGGGACGCTGGTCGACAGCGATCCGATCCACCTCGTCGCCTGGCAGGAGGCACTGCGGCCCTACGGGTTCTCCGTCGATGCGGACGAGTACCGCCGGCGGATCTCGGGGCGGCTCAACCCGGCCATCGTCGCGGACTACCTGCCCGCGCTCGCCT
>CAYXVR010000115.1:0-7899 GCA_964468635.1 uncultured Nannocystaceae bacterium | reverse complement strand
TCAACCTGTCGCTGGGGCGCGCGCGAGAAGCCCAGGCGTTGTTCCGCGAGGCCGCCTCCGCGCTGCGACCCCTCACCGGCCTCCTCGACCTCATCGAGCGTGCGCGCGCGCGCGACGTGTTCCTCGCGCTCGTCACCAACGCGCCGGCGGAGAACATGCACCACGTGCTCGGCGTGCTCGGCCTCGACGACGCGTTCGACGTGCGCGTGCTCGCCGACGAGCTCCCCGCCGGCAAGCCCGACCCCTTGCCGTATCGGCGCGCCCTCGAGCTCCTGCGCGTCTCGGCCGAGCACGGCTTCGCCTTCGAGGATTCGGTGTCCGGGGTCCGATCGGCGCGCGGAGCCGGTCTCCGCGTGGCCGGCTTGACCACCACGCAGCCCGCCCACGTGCTCGCCGAGGCCGGCGCCGATCCGATCGTCACCGACTTCGCGGACCCGCAGCTCCTGCGTCTGCTCGAGCTGTGATCGTCAGGCCCGGATCACGAGCGTGCGCGGCTCCGTCATCTCTTCCATCGCCCACCGAACGCCCTCGCGGCCGAAGCCCGAGTCCTTCGTGCCGCCGTACGGATAGTTGTCGACGCGGAACATCGGCGTGTCGCCCACGATCACCCCGCCGTACTCGAGCTCGCGGAACGCCTGCAGCGCATGCCCGAGATCCGCGGTGAACAACCCCGCCTGCAAGCCATAGCGGCCCGCGTTGCACGATGCGATCGCGTCGTCGAAGTCCTCGAACCGCTCGACGACGGTGACAGGTCCGAAGACCTCGTCCTTCCACACGCGCATATGCGGCGCGACGTCGGTGAGCACGGTCGGCAGCACGACGTTGCCGTCGGCTTCGCCGCCACAGTGCAACGTCGCGCCGCCGTCGACGGCCTCACGGATCCACGCGAGCACGCGGTCGACGTGACGCCGCTCCACCAGCGGGCCCACCACGGTCTCCTCGTCGAGCGGTTCGCCGGCCTTCGTGGCGAGGGCGGCCGCGACGAAGCGCTCGAGAAACGCGTCGTACAGGCTCGCGTGCACGAGCACGCGTTGCGCCTTGATGCAGATCTGCCCCGCGTTGGCCCACGCCGCGAGCGTGATGCGGGGCAGGGCGTCGTCGAGGTCCGCGCTCGCGTCGACGATGCACGGCGCGTTGCCGCCGAGCTCGAGCAGCACCTGCTTGCGTCCGGCGATCGCCTTGAGCTTCCAGCCCACCGCGTCGCTGCCGGTGAACGAGAGCACGCGCAGCCGATCGTCCTCGACGAGCCGCTGTGCGACGTCGGGTGGGCAGTGCACGATCCCGAGCGCCTGCGGGTCGAGCCCGGCCTCGTCGAGCAGCTCGCCGAGCCGGAACGCCGTGAGCGGGCACTGCTGCGGCGGCTTGAGCACGACCGTGGCCCCGACCGCGAACGCGGGGCTGAGCTTGTGCGCGACGAGGTTGAGCGGAAAGTTGAACGGTGAGATCGCCGCCACGGGACCTCTGGGCACGCGCGTCGTGATGCACAACCGACCCTCCGCGCGCGGCTCGAGGTCGATCGGCACCACCTCGCCGTGAAACGTGCGGGCCGCCGCGCTGCCGATGTCGAACGTGATCACGGCCCGCGCGACCTCGCCCCGGCAGAACTGGATCGGCTTGCCGCTCTCGCGCGCCATCAACCGCGCGAGCTCGTCGGCGTGCGCATCGATGCGCCGGGCCACGTCGGCGAGGACGCTCGCGCGCACGTGCACGGGCAGCCGTCGCGAGCGCTCGAACGCTCGCGCCGCGCATTCGATCGCCGCATCGACGTCCTTGGCCGTGGCCACGCCGACCTCGCCCACCGGGCTGCCGTCGTACGGGCTGCGGACGACCTCGAGCGCGCCGTCGACCCTCCGATCACCGATCCTCGTGCGTTGCCGGATCATCGGCCGCATCTTCGCGCGCGGAGACGATGCGCGGAAGCCCACGCTGCACCTCGATGGCGTGTGCGATCCGGCTGGTCGGATCGCGTTCGCTCACCGTGCGAACGTGGATCCAGCTCGCACGCACGCGTTGGTGATCGACCTCCACGCGCACGAAGCCGCGGCTCTCGAGCTCCACCCATTCGATGTGCGGATGCGTGCTCGTGAGCCGGGCCGCGATCTCCTGCGCCTCCTCGGCAGGCACCGGCGGCGGCGAGCTCACCGCGGGGGTCACGAGCTCCACCGCCACGCGCTCGCGCTCGCGCTCATCGAGCGAGAACGGATCGCGAGACAGCTCCACGGCCCACGAGCTGTGGATGTCGCCGGTCATCACGATCACGTCGCGGATCCGCTGGGCCTCGAGGTGATCGAAGAAGCGTCGGCGCGCGGGGTCGTAGCCGTCCCACATGTCCCCGCTCCACGGGGCACCGTCGCCCTGCCGCAGCTGGCCCATGATGATCTGTTGGCCGAGCAGGCGCCACGCGACCCCGTCGTCCCGCGACCGCACGAGCTCGTGCTCGAGCCATCGTTCCTGGGCGGCGCCGAGCAGCGTGCGGGTCGGATCGGCGATCGTCTTCGCGTCGGTGCGCGCGGCCTGGACGTCGCGCCCCGCGAGCCGCGTGTCGAGCATGATCAGATCCGCGAGGTCGCCGAAGCGAAGCGAGCGATCGATCGCAGCGCCTTCGCGCTCTCGGATCGGCATCCATTCGAGGTAGGCCCGCACCGCCGCCGCCTTGCGCGCACTCCAAAGCCCTTCCTCGGGCTGGTGGTTCCCCGCGCCGTCGCGCCACGCATCGTTGGCGCTCTCGTGATCGTCCCAGATCGTGATGAAGGGATGACGCGCGTGCACGGCCTGTAGATCCGGATCGCGCTTGTAGATCGCGTGGCGGGCCCGATAGTCGGCGAGCGTCACCGTCTCGTGCAGCGGATCCGGCAGTCGATCGAGCAGCTCGCCCTCGCCGTACTGCCCCTCGGCGTACTCGTAGATGTAGTCGCCGAGGTGGAGCACGACGTCGAGGTCGTCCTGTGCCGCCATGGCCGCGTAGACGTTGAACCAACCGTACGGATAGTTGGAGCACGAGGTGAACGCGAGGCGCAGGCTCGGCACGTTGCCGATCGGCAGGGTCTTCGTGCGGCCGATCGGGGACGTGTGGCCCAGCGCCGCGAAGCGATAGTGATAGGCGACGCCGGGCTGGAGGCCATCGGCATCGACCTTCACCGTGAAGTCACGCTCCGGTGTCGCGATGGCCTCGCCGCGCGCGACGACGTCCGCGAGCTCTGCGTCGCGCGCGATCGTCCACGCGACCGGCACCGGCACGGACTGCGTCGCCGTCACGCGCGTCCACAGGATCACGCGATCGGAGAGGGGATCGCCGCTCGCGACGCCGTGCTGGAACGGCGATGCATCGCTGCTCTCGGGACGCGACACCGTGGGCGTGTCGCGGTGGCACGCGACGGCGGCCGTCCCGACGAGGAACGTCCGGCGTGTCAACGAGCTCATGCGATCCATCTTGCCGTGCTCGCGCGACGGCCCTGTGACGATTCGTTCACGAAGGGCCGTCGGCGGCCTTGCCCTCGTTCACGCCGTTGAGCCGGAGCTCGACGTCGAACGATCCCTCGGCGAGCTCGACCGGCTTGCCCAGTGCGGGATTGTTCGGGTCGAGCGTGCCCTTGAACGTGCCCTTGAGTCGGGTGCCCTCGAACGCCTCGAGCGTCACCTCGGCGGTGTTCTCGCTCGGCTTGCCCGACTTGGCCTCCCACCACTTCACCGGGTCGATCTCGTAGCGCACGGTGAGCGCGACCTTGCCCTTGCCTTCGTCGGAAGTCTTGAACGTCGCCGGCAGCTCGGTGCGATCGAGGCGCAGCCCGTCGAGGTGGATCCGTACGGTCGGACCGGACTCCGAGTTCGCCTGACCGGTGACGCGCACCCACTTGACGTCCTTCTCCTCGGCGAACACCGCCGCGTTGACGCCCTTGGGCATGAACGTGAAGTGCTGCTGCTTGCCCGAGACCTTCACGTCGACCGATCCGGGCGCAGCCACGCGCCGCGGCTTGCCGGGGTCGCTCAACATCTCGGGCGTGTGCTCGGGGACGGGGATCTTCGCGAGGTCGACCCCGCGCTCGACCTTCTTGGGGGGCGGCGTGGGCTCGTCTTCCTTGCACGCGAGCGCGAAGACGAGAACCGCTGCGACGGACAACGCGGACGCACGCATCGTGGGCAGGATTCTACCGCACTGGTGTAGAGTGTTCGCCGGCGCTCGATGGGGGCCAAAGGCGACATCGCGGATCCCGAATCCGCACGCATCGAGGAGCTGATCGACCGGGCGGAGCGCGGCTCGGTGTCCGAGGCCGAGAGCGAGGAGCTGTCGCTGTACGCGGTGGACCACCCGGAGCTGCGCGCTCGCATCGAGGCGGCCGACCGCCACCGCGACCTCGGCCAGGGCTGGCTCGAGCGCGTGCGCAAGGACGACGCGATCCAGCAGCTCGAAACGGCCCCGCGCGTTCGCGTCGAGCGCGGTGCGGGCCTCGGCCTGCTCGCCGTCGGCTTCGCGCTGCAGTTCGTCAATCCGCTGGTGGGCGTCGGCATGCTCGCGTCGGGAATCGCCGTGCTGGTGTACTCGTTCATCCGCGTGCGCGCGAAGGCGCACAAGGACGACCCCTACAAGGAGGTGCAACGATGACCACCGCACTGCAACGCAAGCCGGCCGCCGGCATGCTGCTGACCACCACCGACGAGATCCCCGGTCATCGGATCGTGCAGGTGCTCGGGCTCGTGCGCGGCAACACCGTCCGCGTGCGCAACGTGGGCGTCGACATCCTCGCCGCGTTCAAGAACCTCGTCGGCGGGGAGATCAGCGACTACACGAAGATGCTCGCCGAGAGCCGCGAGCAATCGCTCGATCGCATGCGCGCCGAAGCACTGGCCGCGGGTGCGAACGCGATCGTCGCCGTGCGCTTCACGACCTCCACCGTGATGCAGGGCGCGGCCGAGATCCTCGTGTACGGCACGGCGGTCGTGATCGAGCCGGGCTAGCGCTTGCCGCGGTGCACGACCTGGAAGTCGTCGTCCACGACGTGCGCGTACACGGGCCCGTGCTCGGACTCCCACGCGGCGTCGTCGGCGTAGCGGCACGCGGCGTCGACGGTATCGAAGTCGCGATGCGAGATCCGGCCGTCGGCCTCGAACACGATCGCGCGGAAGGTGCCGGGGGCGATGGGCCCGGTGCCGCGGCTCATGTGGGCTGAGGGGTCGAGCAGCCGCTCGAAGTGATCGAGGACTTCGAGCAGCACCGCGTCGGGGCACGCGGGATCGTCGACGAAGAACCACCAATCGCCGTGCTGGTTGTTGATCGAGAACGCCTGGCCGCGGAACTCGAAGTCGATCCACGCTTCGGTCACGTCGTCGGTCACGAAGCCCCGCACGGCGGCGCCGGCCAGCTCCGTGACGTGGACACGCAGTTTGTGCCACTGCGGCGAGGCGACGTCGTATGTCTCCGGTAGGCCCGCGAAATGCCGACTCCCGTCGTGCATCCGCATGTCGATCAGGCGCGGCTTCATGTCTGCACCCGCCGGGCCGCGATGACGGCTCCCAACGCGTCCAGGGCGACGAGGAACAGGACGGCGATCGTCACGTTCCACCCCTGCAGGTACAGGATCCACTGCAGGATCAGCAATGCGCCGATGATCGCCCCCGTGCGGCGTTTGCCGACGTAGAAGTGGCCTGCACCGATCGGCAGCAGCACTGCGAGCACGACGGCCAAGATGGGTTTCGGTGCGCGCCCCTCCGCGCGCTGCTCGTCGGGATGGTTCTCGTTGAAGCGGTGCACGGACTTGTCGGCGACGTCCTCGGCCGCGATCTCCTCCGCGGGAAGGTGCTCGGCGTACGTCGCCTCCTCGAGCAGCTCCCGCGCTTCGTCGAGATCGCTGCGACGCACCATGACCCGCAGCTCCACGAACACCCCGAACGCGCCTTCCATCGCGCGATGGTGCTCCCCCTGCACGAACACCTCCATGCCCTCCGCCTCGAGCACGGATCGGACACCCATCGCATCGACGTTGTCACGCGCCGTCGTGAGCAGCACGAACGGATCGTCGGTCTCGGGCTCGGTCATGACGGCGCGCCGGGATGCTAACACCCACGACCGCGTGAGCTCGACGATCCAGAGATCCGCGTCGCCGCAGAGTGCGATAGCCTCCCGGAAACGGCGGGCTCCGAAGGGGCGCTCGGGACCGCGTTACGGGTGCACCCTTGGCGTACGCACAGAGTCGACCGGAAGAGGGCAAGTGCACGGTGTCGTTGGACGTCGAGGGTCCCGCCCTCGACGCCGATACATTCACGCAGCGCGCCGGCGTCGAGCCGACGTCGACTCGCCGCGTCGGCGACCGAACGGGGCCACGCCGGGGCGACGTCGCCGCGACGGGCCGCTGGCAGTACTCGCTGGTCGGGCCGACACCGTACGAAGCGCCTTTCGTCGCCGACAAGCTCGCCGCCGAGCTGCGCAAACGCCTGGCGAAAGCGTCGGCGCCGTGGCCCGATCTACTCGCCGGCCACGACGCGCGGGTTCGCTTCGCGTTCGACGTACCGTATCTGCTCACGTTCTCGTGGGTGCTCGCGGCCGAAACCATCGCCGGCCTTGCGGTGCTCGGCGCACCGCTCGAGTTCGTCGTCCGCGACACGGCCGGTCGCGCGGGCGAGCGCGCATTCGCGTCGAACCCCGAGGCAGAAGAACAAGCTTCGGTCGCGCTGGTCATCGACGGCGAGACGCTCGACCCCGCGGAAATCTCGGCCCGGCTCGGCCTCGAGCCCACCTTCGCCCACCGAGCCGGCGAGGTGCTCAGCCAGGCCACGGGCCGCCGGTCGACGTTCGGCCAGTGGCAGCACGAGGTCAGCGGCGACGCACCGGCGGACGCAGCCGCGCTCGCCCGCACGTTGCTTGCCCGCTTGCCTCCCGCGGTGTCTTCGGCACTCGCCTCGTGGCCCGAGCACGGCGCGAGGGTCCGCATCTGCTACCTCGTCGGGACGCTCTGGGGCCGCGCGACGCTCGACGCCGCGACCGCAGGCGCACTCGCCACGCTGGGGTGCCCGATCGAGGTGTACATCTCCAACTTCGAGGCGTGACTTCAGGGCGTGAGCTTGACGATCCATAGATCGTCGTAGCCGCTGCCGTCGCCGTGGTTGCCCGAAGCGATGACGTGGCCCGTGGAATCGAGGGCGACGCCGACGAACGTGTCCGTGGGGCCGAAGCTGGACGGCTCGTACAACCACACCTGCTCGCCCGTCGCATCGTGCTTGCGAACGAAGGCGCTGGTCGTGCCCGCACCGTCTGCATGCGCGCCGGCGGTCACGGGCCGGCCGTCGGCGTCGACCGCCACGCCGCGCGCTACCGCGTAGACGCCGCGGCCGCCCAGCCACTCGAGCTCCCAGTCGAGGACTCCGGTGTCGCCCGCGTGTCGTGCGAGCCGATGGTGCGCGGGACCGTTGCCCACGCCGCCGGCCGCGAACAGATCGTCGAGCGGATCGACGGCGATGCCCCACATCGGGAACGAGCCGACCATGCCGTCCCACGCCCACAGCTCGCTCTGCCCATCGATCGACCGCTTGCGCAGGAACGGCGGGCTCTCCCCTCCCGCGTAGACGATCGCCCCGGTCGCATCGACCGTCATCGCGTACGCGGTCTGGTTGGTCGCACTGGCGATCACCTCGTTCCACACGACGTCGCCTTGCATCGTGAGCTTCGTGAGCCGGATGAGCCATGCACCGTCCGAAGGATCGCGCGCCGTCGCCAGGGCGACGATGTCGCCCGCGGGATCGACGGCGACATCGGACATCTGCTCGTCCTGGATCCCCGGCTGGACGTGCATCCACAGCAGCTCGCCGTCGGGGCTGTAGCAGCGCACGATCGGGTCGGTCGAGTTGTTGTCGCCGAACTCTCCCCAACCACCGACGACGATCTCGTCCGCCGGCCCGATCGCGACGCCG
>CAYXVR010000114.1:0-12164 GCA_964468635.1 uncultured Nannocystaceae bacterium | reverse complement strand
CTCGAACTTCTGCCTCGCGTGAGCTCGAGGCCGCACAGGTGCCGTGAACGCTCGAACTTCTGCCTCGCGTGAGCTCGAGGCCGCACAGGTGCCGTGAACGCTCGAGGTCGCGCCCCGCGTGAGGTCGAGGTCGAACCGAGTCGCGCGCGTCTTCGCGGCTTCGTGCGCCGTGCGTGCGGTCCGACCGGCTCCCCATCCGCGACCGAATCCCGTCTGCGTTCGCGGCCCGACAGGCGTCTGGCCGCGGTCGAATCCTGCCTCCGTACGCGGCCGGCCCGGCGTCGACGCGCGGAGGGAACTTCCACGCGCGGCGGATGACTCACGCTCGACCGCGCGAGCCCCCGTCGCGCGGACCGCCGATGCTCCAGCGTCGCTCGCTTCCCATCGCCGCGCCCTGTCCGCTCGCGAACGACGTGCTGCCGGTCGCCGACGGCATCGGGTGGTGCGAGCAGTGCCGCTTGCACGTGCACGATCTGTCGGCCGGCACCGAGCTCGAGGCGCGTGCACTGCTGCGCGCACACGGGCGCTCGCGCCTGTGCGTCTCGTATGGCACGCGCGCCGACGGCACGATCGTGTTCCGCGAGCGCGCGCGCAGCGTCGCGATCGCCGCCACGATCGCACTGCTCGTCGCGTGCACCGGCCACGCGCCGATCGACGTCGCGCCGGAGCAGGTCTGCCGCGATGCGGACGGGCGCGAGCGCCTCTGTCCCGCGCCCGTCGAGCCCGCGCTGCCCGTGCGGCCCGCCGTGGTCGAGCCTCCCCGACCCGCACCGCCCGCACCCCGCGAGGCGGCGTACGGCGGCGAGGTGATCGGGATCCTCGCGCCCCCCGACGACCCCATCGTCGGTGCCCTGTCGTACGACGGCGACGACGAGGACGTCTGGGCCGGGCTCGCGGCAGAGCCGGCCGCGGCGAAACGCGCGAAGTCGCGGCGTGCGCGTCGGTCGGCGCGCTGATTCGCCGGTTCTTTGCGCCGGGCCGGGGCGCGCGTCGAAGATGCGCGCTCGAGCGTGCCCCGCCGTCCCGCCGAGCCCGAGGTCACCGCGCGACCGCGCGACCGTTCGTGGTCGACGCGGCTCGCGTGGATCGTGCTGTGCGGCGGTGGCCTCCTGGTGGTCGCGCGCATGAGCCTCGCGACGGTGGTGAAGATCCACGGCGACGGCATGGCGCCGACGCTCGTCGACGGCGATCACGTGTTGCTCGTGCGCGGCGAGTGGTCGGTCGAGCGCGGCGACGTGATCGTGTACGCGACCGACCTGCCCGCGGCGCCCGAGCCCGCGCCCGCCTTGCCCGCCGAGCACGACGCTCCACGCACGCGCAACAAGGACGGCCGCGAGTTCCCCGACGCGCGCGCGCAGCCGGGTCGCGATCTGCGGAACACCGCCGTGGTGGATCCCGACGAGCTCGGCCCCACGATGGAGCACAACTGGCGCACCGTGCAGGCACGCGCCGACGGATCGATCACGGAGCGCAGCTATCGAGTCGGCCGCGTGCTCGCGCGCCCGGGCGATCGCGTCGTCGTCGTCCGTCGCGCGACGGGCGTGGAGCTCACGGTCGAGGGCGCGACAATCCTGCGCAAGGCGGCGGCGCCTCTGCGCATCGTGTTGCGCGATGCGGGCCGAGATGGCGCGGCGGAGCGACCGGTCGCGTACGAGACGAACGGCGAGCGCCGCTACCTCGTGCTCGATCGTGGCCTGGGCGGCGCGCTCGACCTGCGCGCGCTCGGCATGGACGGCAAGACCGAGATGGTCGCGCCGGGCTACCTCGTGCTCGCGGACAACCGCGACGAGGGCGCCTGCTGCGACTCGCGCGCGGTGGGCTGGATCGACGCGGCGCGGATCCGCGGCGAGGTCACGGCCCGACTCGCCGGCGATCCGGCCGCGACGCCCGATCTCGACCCGGCCGCCCGCGGCTTCCTGTGGAAGCCCTGACGCGCGCTGGTTGACGCGCCCTGCCCTCCTGGCTATCTTCCCGCGCCCGCGCCGCTTTAGCTCAGTCGGTAGAGCAGCTGATTCGTAATCAGCAGGTCGGCGGTTCGAGTCCGCCAAGCGGCTCCGAGGAGAGCGTTTCTCGGAGCCAGGGGCCACGCAGGGGCCACGCTCGACATGAAGCGTGGCCCGCGAGTTTGCGGCCTCCACGTGTGTGCAGCCGAAGTGCGACGACGATGGCAAGGACGGTGGACGTCGCGCCGGAGCCCCCCGGCCTCGCAGGCTCCTACGTTCTTGGGCTGAAGGCGCTTCGCAGCGACAAAGGCCTCGAGATCTGCAACCAGGCCTGCGAGCGAACGGCGCATGAACTCGCGAAGGCGAGCGGAGAGATCGAGTAGGTCGTCGTTGGACGAGCCTTGGCCAGGCTGCCGCCCCTTCCGCAGTTGCCGGGGGTGGTGACGCAGCAGCATCTCCTCCCACGGATAGAAGTTCATCACGAACTCGGGCGGGTGCGGAGGATCGCCCATGCCGTTCCACATGCCTTTCGGCGGATCGCGGCGAACGCTGCCGCCCCAATCGCGCGTGGCGATGCTCGCTCACATCGTGGTGCTCCATCAGGGCTTCGACGAGCGCACGGTCGCTGCGGTACGCGGCGGTGAAACGAGGGAAGTGCTGCTCGCGGCCGGTCGCTTCTTCGCCTGGTCGGTCGCGTCGAGCACGTCCTTGACCCCGACCCAACGCAGCTCCGTCTCGCTCGAGACGTCTCGGAAGTGATCCTGATCGAGCGCGTAGACGGCGCGCGGCGCCGCCGCGTACCGACGTCGATACGCGGCGGCGAAATCGGGTTTCGGGAGGACTGCGCCGCGCCGAGAGGGCGGGCGCAGCAACCGAAGTGGCATGTCATCGGTTGCGCAGTCGCACGAGTGCGACACCGGAGCTCAGCGGCGGCGCGGCCATCGGGAGTCGAACGGCCCGCGCGTTGGGCATTTCCGTCAGCACCCTCGCACGAAGACTTCAGGAGTAGCGCAACGCTGCGCATGGCGGCGGAAACGCGCCGGGTCTAGTCAATGAAGTGATCGCGACTCAACTTGACCGAGAAGGGTGAACGCGGCGGGGCCAATGGCACCGCTCGCGCTCGTGAGATCCAGGTTGGTGGTTTCGTGGAATCCCACCGTGGTGGTTTCGGTGAGATCATGGCGGCATGCCTGTCCCCGACCTCGCCGACACGTCTTTCGTCGTGCGCAGCCCCGAGATGGAACGCACCGTCCGCACGGCGCAACAGCTGGCCCGGGGCTGGCGCGGGCTCTTGATCCTCGGCGGCCGAGGCTCGGGCAAGCGCCGCTTGGCCGGCCTGACGGTGCAAGCCTCGGCTCGCCTCGGCGAGAAGCTGCTCTGGTTCGACTGCGCCGCTCCAGAGGGCGAGCTCGCTCGTTGGTTCGACCTGCTCGCGGAGCCGAACCACCTCGTCCGCAGCCTGCCCGTCACGGTCGTGCTCGATCGGATCGACTGTCTTTCCCCGGAGGCCTGCGATCGATTCGTCCAGCGGATGTGGATGAGCCCGTACATGCTGAGCCCCCACGTGCGGGTGATCGCGACGTCCCGACACCGGCGCGAGACCCTCGCCGACGTGGGCGACGGGTTCGTGGATCTCCTCGCGCATCTCGACCTGGGTGATCTGCGCGTGCCGTCGCTGCGCCGCCGTGGACCCGACGTGCCCGCGCTGGTGCGGATCCTGCTGACTAGCATCTGCGAGGAACACGGGATCCCGAGCATGCGACCGACGATCGCCGTCGTGGACGCGCTTCGTGCCTACGACTGGCCCGGCAACGTCGTCGAGCTCGAAGAGGTGCTGCGCTGGGCCGTGCTCGTCGCGAACGACCATGAGCAGGAAGTGATCCGCCACGAAGACCTCCCAGCTACCGTACGCGGCGACGACGACGAGGACGACGACGTGGGAGACGCATCGGAGAACGGTGATCATGCCGCGACCGACAGCGCGACCGCGACGACGTTGGCCGAGCGCGAGCGTGAACAGATCCTGGCGGCCGAGAAGCAGTTCGGCGGTGACCGGCGCGCGATGGCCGAAGCGCTTGGCGTCAGTGTGAACACGATCTGGCGTCGGATGCGGAAATACGGGCGCGTCCGCGAGTACCACAAGGCCGAGGCGAGGCCGAGGTCGCGCCACGCCGCCCAGAGGGACTCGTAGTTCGTCGACGAAACGACGCCAGTCACTGCACGAAGATCAGCAGCACTCCGGACGGGTCCCACACGTGGAGCACGAGGGAGTCGTCGACGGCTTCGGGTGGCTTGACGCGTGCGTTCGGAAAGCCGCCCGCGTCGAGCACGGTCTGCACGTGCCGGTGCCACGCGGCGACATCATCGACGCCCATGACCATCATGAAGTTGTTCGCCCAGTCCGCGACGTAGTAGTCCTGCAGCCGGAACGCGTGGCCGGCGAGCTCGAAGTCTGCCGTGCCGCCCCAACCCTCGGACATCGCGAAGCCGAGCGCGGAGTAGAACCGTTTCGATGTCTCGAAGTCCTTCGCGGGTACGTAGGGCTTGAAGTCGCGGATCCTCGGCGTCATGGCGTCCATCCCACTGCGCGGTCTCAAGCATTGGGGGCGTCGAGGAACCGCTTCGGCTCCGCGCGCAGCCGACTCGCGCAGCCCATGCAGCACGCGAAGTAGTCCTTGCCGGCGTAGGTGACGAGGTTCTCGTCGCGCGCGCGGACGACGACGCAACTGACGGGGCAACGGACGAGGTCGCCCTCGCGCGCGCCGGGCTGCGCAACGATGTCGCTCTCCTGGTACTCGCTCACGGACTCGGCACACGATGCCTGGCAAGCGAGCATCGCCTGCGGATCGCAGCGCGCCATCGCCTCCCTCGGCACCTCATGGTTCGCGTGAGATCGATCCGCGGCGGGTATTGCCGCCTCTGTTTGACAACCGGCCGCGCAACAAAGCGCCGCACCACAGCCCAGGACGAACGTGCGTCGAGTCGGGTCGGTCATGAAGGGAGCCTAGTTCCGGACCGCGGTACGGGATCAAGCCGGGCTACGGCGATTTCTTCGCATCGGCGGACACCGCGAGGATCTCGTCGGTCGCGGTCTTCAGCTTCGCGACGAGGTCCTCGCCGGTCGCGAAGCCCGGATCATCCGCGTGGGCGCCCAGCTGGAACAGGACGCGCTCGGGTGCCGGCAATGCCGCTCCCCACTCCGTACCGGACGGCCAGAACAGGTAGATGTCCCAAGCGGCCTCGTCGTGCACGGCCGGCCAGCCGAGTGCCGAGGAGACGGCGACGCCGACCGGACGATCGTCCGATTCGACGAAGTGAACGACTCGAGGATCGCCCGCACCGATCAGTCGGGCAGCCTCCGCGGCGGCCTCTGCATCGTCGCCCCAATAGCGATCGGACCATACGATCGCGAGCTGGATCGGAGCTTCCGGATGGGCATCGAGGACCGACTGCTGCACCGCACGGGCGCCGTAGACACAACCCGGTCACGTGGGGGACAGGATCGCGATGAAACGCGCTTCCCCGCGGTGCGAGTCGAACCAGGTGCGGAGCTCGTTCAGAGGTGCGCGCAGCACAGGCAGCGCGCCGGGTTTCGCTTCCGCCGAGCTCTGCGCTTGCGGCGTCGGCTCCGGAGCCTTCGAGCCACAGCCTGCGACGAACAGCAGCGAAACACACAGCATGGATGCGCGGCTCATCGGGCCCTCGTTCCCTGAACGCTCGTGTCGTTCAGCTCGCGAGCCACGGCTGCGGCGATCGACTCGACCGACGGCGCGACGTCGAGGCGGCCGTCCGCGTCGCGATAGAGCCGACACGCGGAGTGCCCGGAACTTCCGGTCGCGACGTCGCGGCCGTCGACGAGCACGGTGGGCGACGCGAATCCACGCCACTGCGCGGGCGTCCGCGGATCCGCGAGGTCGAGCTCGCGCCACCGCGCCGGCTGCCCGACTCGGTCCAGGGCGGACGCGACGCGCTCACGTGCGGTGTCGACGTTCGGGCAGTCGGCGTCGAACAAGATCGCGACATCGATCACGGTAGCGTCCTCTCGTGTCTGTTCATCGTCGGCGGCCAAGGGAACAGCGTGGCACCGTATCCGGCTCCGGAGTCAAGCGATACGACGGATGCGTCGCCACCTCGGATGCTTACGTTCGCTCACGGAGGCGAGGCGGCGCCATCGCCCGTAGCCATGCGTCGACGACTTCCTTCACGACCTCGTCGGTCGAGGCCTTGAAGCCCACCATCGCCGCCAGTGGCTTCGTCGCGAGGTGCACGAAGATCGGACCGGCGAGCAGTTGGATAGCGAGGACCGGGTGCATGCGACGCAGGCGTCCAGCCTTCATCTGCCCCGCGAGGTACTGGATCACGTCGGGTAATCCACGCGAGAGTGAGCGTCGAATGCCGTCGACCGCGTCCGGTTCGCCCTTGATCATCTCGAACACCATGCGCAGGAGCGCACCGGTCCGTCCGTCGAGCGCTCCCGCCAGCGCCCGAGCGATGCGCGGCATCACCTCCCGCGGCGAGTGGTCGCCGGAGTCTCCGAGCACATCCGCGATCGCCTCCCACGGCGAGTAGGTCTCGATCAACGCCCGGAAGAGCGCGGGCTTGCCGGGGAACACGCGATAGAGCGTCGCGCGCGAGACACCGGCAACACGGGCGACCTCGTCCATGGACAGCTCGGCGAGGCTGCCGCGACGAAAGAGATCGAACGCCGCCGCGAGGATCCGTTGTTGCTGCGAGACCGGAGTTCTTTCGAGGTCGAGTGCCGTGAGCAACTCGTCGCGGCTTCGGAACCAGCGAAAGAGCGTTCGGACGGACACGCCCGCGGCCGCCGCCACGTCCTCCATGGTCGAGGTCTCGTCGCGCGCCAGAACCTTCGTCGCGGCCGCGACGACCACGTCCCTCCTTGACTGCGCCATGACCCTAGACATACTATGAGACGTTGCGTCTCACGTCATGCCAAACGTGTGGCGGCAGCAGCCCGCCGCACGAAGGAGTCGCCATGACCCTCGCGGTTCTCTTCATGACCTTCGTCCAGGGGCTCGCCGCCGGCATCTGCTTCGACGTCGCGACGGTCAAGCTGCCGACGCGGAGGCGCATCGGTCCGATCGCCTACGCGCAGTTCGCTCGGGGCAACGACCTCGGCAACGGCCTGAGGGTCTACCCGTGCCTGGTCGTCGGCGGCGGCGCGCTGCTCATCACGCTCACGGTCGTCGCGCACTTCACCGGGCAGCCCGAGAGCCTGCGGTACCCGTTGTACGCGGCCGCGCTCGCGGCCGTCGGCTACCTCGCGATGACCGCGAAGGCTGCGCCGGTGATGTGGAGCCTCAGGACCGCGCCGGACGAGCCGCGTGTGCTGGCGGAGAAGCTCGACCGCTTCGCCTTCTGGCACATGTGGCGCACCGCGTTCCAGCTCTGCGCCTTCGCGGCGCTGTTGGGGGCGCGGACGTGACCGACACGGTCGGATGGTTGATCGCGGCGGTGGTCGTCACCTCCGCGGGGGCGACTGCCAGTCTGGATCAGCTCGTCAAGCAACTGCGGGCGCGGCACCGCATCGGAGTCGTCGCGTACTCGTCGTACAGCCGCGCCGCCGACTTCGGCACAGGGTTGCCGTTCTACGTGCCCATCATCGCCGGTTGGGTCGTGCTCATCCCCGCTGCGGCCATCGTGGGATGGAGGAACGGCGTCGCGGGACCACTCGCGCATGCGATCGCGGCGATGGTCGTGGGTCTCGTGGCGCACGCAGCGGTCACAGGTCTTCGCGCAGCGCCGATCCTCCTCTCGCAACGCGAGATCGCACCGGACGACGAGGCGAAGCTCGCCGTCGTCTTCGACCGCTTTGCTCGTTGGCACCTCGTGCGGACGATCGTCGATGTCGGGACCGCTTCGTCGGCCGTCGGGGCGCTCGTCGTCGCGATCGACTGATCCTGCGCGGGAATCGAAGGAACCGTCATGCCGACCGCATCCGACCTGCTCGGCGTTCCCGTGCCGAGCGACGAGCCGGCGTTCCTGCTCGCGCTGGGGGCACACATCGCTGCGGGACTCAGCGCCGTCGTGGCGGGTGCAGTCGCCGCGTTCTCGCGCAAGCGACCGGGGACGCATCCACGGGCAGGCTTGATCTACTGCTGGGGAATCCTCTGGGTCTTCATCTCGTCGCTCGTGATGGCGGCTCTGCGGTGGCCGCACGACATCCAACTGGTCGTCGTCGGCTTCGTCGGGCTCGCAGCGGCGATGACCGGCGTCATCGTCCGACTGCGCGCGAGATCGAAGTGGCGCCGACTGCACCTCGTCGCGATGGGCATCTCGTATGCCGCTCTGCTCACCGGATTCTACGTGGACAACGGGCCGCACCTGCCCGGCTGGCGCCTGCTGCCGCGATGGAGCTTCTGGGTACTCCCGTCGGTCGTCGGTGCAGCCCTCATCCTGCGATCGCTTCGCAGGTCGACCGAGCCGCAGCAGGCTCTGGAATGACTTCTCGCTCACGCAACTCCAGGGGGGCACGCCGACCGGTCCGGTTTGATGTAGCCTTGCGTCGTGCGCCGCGCGCTCGCTGTATCGATCCTGGTCCTTGCCGTCGTGGCGGGCTGGGTCTCGCCGCGCGTGCTCACGTACGTCTGCATGATGGACGGGCTCGCCCGAAGCGAGTGTTGCTGCGCACCGCACGGTGACACCGCGAGCGCGACGACACACGCCGCGTTCGAGCGCGTTGGGTGCTGCGAGGTCCGCTCGGAGCCTGCCGTTGCGGCGATTGCCACGGCGCGCGAGGTCGACCGGGCATTCGTGTCGCAGGCGGCCATCGTCGCTCCGTCACCGTCGTGGAGCATCGGCGAGGCTCGGTGTGATCACGTGGTCGGTGCACCGCGTGGACCGCCGCGCGCGCTCGGTCCACCGCCCTACCTGCGCTGTCTTGTCTTGCTGATCTGAGCTCTCGAACGAACGTGTTTCTCACGCGCCGCATCGGCGCGCGTGCGGACGTGTGCTCGCGGCACGTCCAAGCCTCGTTCGCTCGGGAGCTCTCGCATGCGTATCCACTCGGATCTCATCGGTCTCGTCATCACCAGTTCGCTCGTCTCGGGCTGTGAACCATCGGCGGCGCAACCACGCGCCCTCGTAGCCCCGGATCTCGTCGCGAGTCCCGAGCGCGAGGACGCCGTCGCTCTGGACCGCGCGGACGCGCTCGATCGTGTCGTGCTCGTGTGCGCCGTGCTCGAACGCAATCCGGATCTCGCGGCCGCAGAGGAAGCACTCGCCGCCGCCCGTGCCGCTTCGCGCCGCCCCGTCGCCGCCGGCGCAACCCGGGTCGGGTTCGCCATCGCACCGGTCAGCATCGGCAGAGACGTCCCCTTCGGCTTCATCGTCGACGTCGAGCAATCTGTCCGGCTCGGACAGCGACGGCTCGAGCGCGAGGTCGCGACGACGGGAGCCGAAGCGTACTCCCATCGGCGCGATGGCGTGCGCAACGAGCTCGCGCTCGCCGCTACGTCGCTCTACGATGACCACTTCGAGATCGCGCGTGCACTCGAGACCAACGCCGAGCATCACGCGCTCGTCACCGACCTCGTCGAGACTGCGACGCGTCGCTTCGCCTCCGGACTCGTCTCCGCGCAGGATCCACTGCAAGCGGAGCTCGAGCTCGCGCGGATCGAGCAGGAACGGGTCGAGCTCGAAGCAGAGCGCGCCATCACGGCGGCTCGCGTCAATCGGCTGTTGCACCGGGCCCCCGAGACTCCGCTGCCGCCACCACCCGCCCGCTTGGATCCCCTCGAACGCGAGCCGAGCGCGGGAGACCTCCGGAAGGAAGCGCTCGCTGCCCGACCCGAGCTGCGTGCCGCGGGCGTCGAGGCCGATGCGCGCACGCGCTCGGTCCAGCTCGCGCGGCGCCGCTTCGCGCCCGAGCTGAGCGCGATGGCGTCATACAACTCGATGTGGGCCGACGTCGAGCACCGCTTCATGCTCGGTGTGGGCCTGATGGTGCCGCTGCAAGTCGGTGCACTGCGTGCCGGTGTCGGCGAAGCGCGGGCGGAAGCACGACGTGCGCAACGAGTGGTGGACGCCGAACGGGACCGCGTTGCCGCGGAGGTCGAGGAGGCGCGGGCGCGCGTGTCGGCGGCAGAGCGCATCCTGAAGTTGCAACGGGAACGCCTGATCCCGACAGCGCGCGATCGCGTCGAGGCGGCGCGCATCGGCTACGAGTCCAACGCGAACGACATCGATGCGCTCATCGACGCGGAACGCGAGTTGCGATCGGTCGAGCTCGAGGCCCAACGTGCGTTCGCCGACCTGGACCGGCGCCGTGCGGAGCTCGACTGGGCGGTGGGTCGAGTCCCGTGTGCCAAAGCGGAGGTGCGCCGATGAACGAGACCCCCGACGCGCCGACCGACAAGCCGCGCTCGCGTGCCGCGGCGCTGACCGTCGCAATCGTGCTCGCCGCTGGCCTCGGCGTGTGGGTCGGTGCGCGTTGGCACGACGTGTTCGAGCGCTGGTTGCCGGGACACGCGCACGACGACGCCGCGGAGACGGCAAGCGCGACAGGACAGCTGTGGACATGCGGCATGCATCCCCAGGTGATCCAGGACCACCCGGGTCTCTGTCCGATCTGCCACATGGAGCTCACTCCGCTGGGCGACACGAAGGCCGAAGACAACGCGATCACGATCGATCCGAGCGTCGTGCAGAACATGGGCGTCAAGACGACGATCGTCGGCGAGAGCGCGCTCGTCAGAACGGTGCGCGCATTCGGGACCGTCGAGGAAGCGGAGTCGAACGTGCACGAGGTGAACCTGCTCGTGTCGGGTCGGATTCGCCGGCTGTATGCCGACACCGAAGGGATGCGCATCGAGAAGTACGCACCCTTGTTCGATCTGTACAGCCCCGAGCTCCACGCGGCGATCGATGAGTCCATCCGCCTGCGCCGTTCCACGCCGAGCG
The DNA here is from genome assembly GCA_964468635.1 of uncultured Nannocystaceae bacterium. Taxonomy (GTDB): domain Bacteria; phylum Myxococcota_A; class Polyangia; order Nannocystales; family Nannocystaceae; genus Xiheibacterium. The sequence goes on along the minus strand of CAYXVR010000114.1, from coordinate 1,299 downwards.
CCGATCCCGAGGGAGCTGCGGGCGGTGGACGCCGCTCGCTCTACGCCGCTTCGTTGCAGCGGCTCGAGCTGTGGGGACTGTCGAGCGCCCAGGCCGAGCGGTTGTCCAAGCTCGAACGCGCTCCGAGGTCAGTGACGTTCACGAGCCCGATCGCGGGCGTCCTGGTCGAGAAGAACGTCGTCGAAGGCGCAGCGGTCCGCGCCGGCGAAGCGGCGCTCAAGATCGTGGATCACCGCGTCGTATGGCTCGAGGCCAGGGTGTTCGAGCAGCACCTCGCCGCAGTGACGTTGGGACAGCAGGTCGTCGCGACCGTGGACGCGTTTCCGGGCGAGACGTTCGCGGCCAAGGTCGCATTCGTGCATCCGCACGTCGAGCCGGACACGCGAACCGCCGTCGTACGCATCGTCGTCGACAACGCCGCGATGCGCTTGCGCCCCGGCATGTTCGCAACCGTCGAGCTCGAGCTCGAGCTGGCGACGAAGACACTCGTCGTGCCGAGCGAGTCCGTGATCGACACCGGCACGCGCAAGGTCGCCTTCGTCGCGTTGGGCGACGGTCGGTTCGAGCCGCGCGTCGTGCAGACAGGGCTCGTCGACGGCGTCGGACATGTCCAGGTGCTCGCCGGCCTGCAAGCCGGCGACGACGTCGTGACGAGCGGGCAGTTCCTGCTCGACTCGGAGAGCCGCATGCGCGAGGCCGTGCAGAAGTTCCTGCGCGAGCGCGACACGACCACGATGGAGCCGGCGCCCCCCGAGCGCGAGGTCATCCCTCCGCTGCAGACCGACCCACCGAAGCCGGCGGCCACTCGACGGAAGGAGCCGCCGCGAAGCGAACCAGCGTCGGCACCGGTACCGGAGCCGACGATCTACACGTGCCCGATGCATCCGGAGGTGCGAAAGGACGCCCCCGGATCGTGCCCGGTGTGCGGCATGGATCTCGTGCCGAGCGAGGAGACCCGATGATCGCGAAGATCATCGAGCTCGCGCTGAGGAACCGATTCCTCGTCCTACTGCTCACGGCGATGCTCGTGGGTGGCGGCGTGTGGCGGATGTTCAATCTGCGGCTCGACGCGATTCCGGATCTCTCGGACGTGCAGGTCATCGTCACGACCGAGTACCCCGGGCAGAACCCGCAGGTCGTGGACGATCAGGTCACCTACCCGCTCGCGAGCGCGATGCTGTCGGTGCCCGGCTCCACGGTCGTGCGCGGGTTCAGCATGTTCGAGCAGTCGTTCGTCTATGTGCTGTTCGAGGACGGCACCGACATCTACTGGGCGCGCAGCCGCGTGCTCGAGTACCT
>CAYXVR010000113.1:0-13230 GCA_964468635.1 uncultured Nannocystaceae bacterium | reverse complement strand
CACGACCTGCGCCGTGACGACGCAATGATCGTCGTCGAAGTTCTCGGTGAGGGAATACTCGGTGACGCGCAGCGTGAGGAACTCGTCGCCGAGCACCTGACGCATCGTCTCGAGCGCCTTGACCTGACGCGGTGTCTGAGGCTCTCGCATCCTTCCGGGCAGGATCCTGCCACAAAGGATCGGCGCCCGCAGCGTTCGGGCCCACGTTCGCGGCGCACGCGTCGCCTCGATCAGCGTTGTCGATAGGTGATCCGACCGCGCGTGGGGTCGTACGGCGAGACCTCGACCGTCACCCTGTCGCCGAGCACGACGCGGATCCGGTGACGTCGCATCTTGCCCGACAGCTTCGCGATCACCTCGTGGCCCTCGCCCACGTCCACCTTGAACGTGCCTCCGCTGAGAACTTCGGTAATCGTGCCTTCGAACTCGATCGCGTCGTCACTGCTCATGGAACAAGTTGCGGATTCGGAAACAGCCCCCCTCGGGGCTCACGCGTGGGCAAGGGTGCCGCTCGATCCGCGCGCACACAAGCGCATCCGTTCGCGCATTGGGCGCGGCAGCGGGATGCGGCGCTACCGGTCCTGCTGCCCGGCGGTGCCACGAGCCCCGTTGGGCTCGATTTGGGCGACTTCGACGACGTCGTCGTCGGTTCCGACGTCGCCGTCGGGTCCGGCGGATCGGACGACGGCGAGATCTCCATGGCAGCGGATCGACCACGCGGCGCCCCAAGGGTCGGCGCGGAGCGTCGCTGCGGGCACGACCTCGGGCAGGCGCGCCAGCGCTGCGCCGCACGGTCCGCCGTCGGCGAGCGCCCGGATCGTCGCCGCGAGTGCTCGCGCGGGCGCGCCGTCGTCCGAGCATCGACACCCCGGCGGACGCGGGCTGCAGAGCTCGATGGTCATCGACATGACGAGGATCGCAGAGAAGCCTCCGAGGACGAGCGCCGCGTAGCGTCGATCTCGACGCAGCTCCTCGGGTTCGTAGCACCACGGCCAACCGTGCATGCACGCGTGCATCGCAAGCCGCATGCCACGATCGATCGCGCGTGACGTCGTGGGGCTGTTCGCACCTTGACTGCATGCAAGGTGCCGCGGCGGCAGGCGAGCACGGGTGTGGACGCCATTCTGTCAACCGGCCCGTCGTGCAAGTCGCCCGCTTCGGCGTGCGTGATACCGTGGCCGCTGCTGTCATGCCGTATCCGTGGTTGAAGATCCGCAGCAAGACGTCGCCTCCACCGCGGTGCGAGCCTCCGATCCCGCTCGGCGATCGCAGCAACGGCGAGTACTTCCACACGCAGACGCCCCACGAGCGGAGGATTCGTGCACTCATCGACGAACGGGCCGACGCGATGGCGCCGCGGTTCGGACTCGATCGACGCGAGTTCCTCGCCACATCGATGGGCATGGCGACGTCGTTGTGGGCGATCAACGTGGCCGGCTGTGGCGGCGATCCGGGCGGCGGCGGAGGCAGCGGTGGGACGGGCAGCAGCGGCGACGGCACGATTTCGACCGACAGCGGTTCGGTGACGACGAACGGCTTCGAGGTCAGCAGCGACGGGCTGAGCAGCAGCGGCACTGCGACGGGCACCGACGAATCGGGCAGCACCGGCGAGCCGGGCTGCGACAATCCGCTCGATCCGTCGCTCGAGTTCATCTTCGACGTGCAGACGCACCACGTGAACCCGCAGGGCGCGTGGCGTGAGTCCAACCCGGGTTGGGTCGACTTCTTCGAGGGGCTGCCGCAGGGCGCATGCGGGCTCGAGGCCGTCGAGTGCTTCTCCGTCGACCACTACATCGAGCAGATGTACCTCAACAGCGACACCACGATCGCGGTGTTGTCGGGCGTGCCGGCGATGCTGTGCTCGCGCGACGTCACGAGCGGTTGCGGCAATCCGCTGCCCAACGAGGAGATCGTGGCCACGCGCGAGCTCGTGAACATGCTCGCGCACTCGCAGCGCTCGGTGAACCACGCGATGATCACCCCCAACGTCGACTTGCAGCTGCAGCTCGACATGATGCAGCAGCTCGTGGAAGAGCTCGGCGTGGTGGGCTGGAAGTGCTACCCGCCGTGGGGCCCGAACACGATGGGATGGTGGCTCGACGATCCCGCGATCGGCATCCCGTTCATCGAGCGCGGGCGCGAGCTCGGCGTGCGCACGTTCTGCATCCACAAGGGGCTGCCGCTGTACGGGTTCGACGAGGTGCACACCGATCCGCGCGACGTGGCGGTGGTCGCGGCCGCGTATCCGGACTGCAACTTCGTCGTGTACCACTCGGCGTGGCTGCACGGTGGCTTCGGCGTGGGCGAAGGGCCGTACGATCCGATGGGGAAGTACGACCCGATGAACCCCGTGCTCTTCCCGGTGGATCAGGGCGTCAACTCGCTCATCTCCGCGATGCAGGCGCAGCGGCTCGGGCCGGGATCCAACGTGTACGCCGAGCTCGGCAGCGTGTGGACGAACCTGCTCGCGTACCCCGATCAGGCCGCGCACGTGATCGGCAAGCTGCTCCTGCACGTCGGCGAGGACAACGTGCTGTGGGGCACCGACTGCATCTGGACCGGCTCGCCGCAGCCGCTCATCGAGGCGTTCCGCGCGTTCCAGATCTCGGAGCCGTTCCAGGAGACGTACGGCTATCCGGCGCTGACCGACGCGATCAAACGCAAGATCTTCGGGCTCAACGCGGCAGCGGTGTTCGGCGTGGACCCCGACGCCGTGCGCTGCGAGATCGATGCGAGCGGCCTCGGCCGCGCGAAGCGGTTCCTCGACGCCGAGCTCGGCCCGCGCCGCTTCGTCGCGCACCCGGCCGCGGGCCCTCGCTCGCGCCGCGAGTTCATCCGCTTCAAGCAGCTCACCGAAGGACCGGGCTAGAGCGTTCAGAGCTCGCACACGCTGCGCAGCCCGGACTGGTTGAACGCATCGGGAGGCGGTGCGCCCTTGCGTTCGAAGTCGAGGCCGCAGCGGAAGCCGATCGGCTTGCCCGTGCGCGCGTCGAGCACGACACCGCCCGCGTCGGAGGCGAGCGCGACCCAACCGCCGTCGCGGGTCCACGCGGCAGAGTTGGGGAACGTGGACACGTGATGCGTCCACTTCTCCTCGAGGTTCGCCGTGTCGTACGCGGTGACGCGGACACCGTCGCGATCGCCCTGCATCGCGAGCATCGTCTTGCCGTCCCAGCTCGGCACGATGAACTCGGTGGGCAGCTCGATGGTCTTGGTATGCACGCCGCGCGAGACGGTGATGCGACCCGACGCCGAGATGTAGAGGTTGCCGACGCGATCGATCGTGACGAGGTTGCCCGGCGGCATGAACTCGCCCTTTTGCAGCACCTCGTCGGGCGTGAGCCCGCGTTCCAGCTCGGCGAGCGTGTACGTGCGCAGCTTGCCGTCGTTGCCGGCGGTCCACAGCACCGCGTTGCCGCCGGCGCTGCGCGAGAACAGCCCCGATCGGTGTCCGTTGTCGGGCAGGATGAACTGGCCCGAGAACCCGTTTCGCGGATCGACCTTCACGATCCGCTTGCCCTGGTGGCTGCCGTCGAGCAGCAGCACGCCCGTGTCGGACTCGTATTGCACGTTGACGAGGGACCACGCCACCGACGACTCGGCCACGACCTCGCCGCGCGTCCAGTCGACGAGGAGGATCGTGTTGCTCGTGTCGATCCCGAGCACGTGGTGCTCGTCGACGAAGAACAGGAATCGCATGCGATCCTGCACGTCGCTCTCGAGCCGCGTGGGCGTGCGATCGGGCCCGAGGAACGGCTCGACGTATACCTCGGCGCGATCGTAGCCCCACGCGAGCCAGTCGCCCTTCGGTGAGAACGCGACCGCACCGGGACGGAAGCTCTCGTAGCCGAGGAAGCGTTCGTTGCCGCCGGTCGCATCCTGCACGTACAGCCACGTGCCGTAGCCCCCCGCGACGAGGTTGGCCGCCACGCCGACCGCCTGCACGTTGCGCGGCGGACCCGAACGCGGCACGGTGCGACCGTCGGCGAGCGACACCTGCCACGCGGTGCCCTCGTTGGCGGGCGACGTGATCATCACGTGCGCACGCCCGGCGAACCCGACGGTGGGCACGGAGAACGCGGGCGCCTGCGTCGAGAACGAGCGCCGGCTGTTCGGGCGCGTCAGGTCGTGCACCAGCAGCCGCAACGTCTGACCGGCCTGGTCGGGCGCCATGAACACGAAGAAGCGGCCGTCGGGCGAGAGCGCCGCGTTCTGCCGCGTGGGCGGGAACGAGGTGGTGAACGGCTCCGGGCTGCCGCCCACGAACACGCGCTGCGGGTTGTCGGTGACGCTGAGCGGGTAGAGGTAGCCCTGCAGCTGACCACCGACGCCGACGCCCTCCTCGACGATGCCGACCACGCGCCGGCCGTCGTCGGAGACCCGCAGCTGCCTCGGCGCGAACTTGCGCCGCTCGAACCGGCCGATCTCGCGACCATCGCGGCGCAGCATCCGGATCGAGGAGTCGCGGTGCAACGTGATCACGCGATCGCCTCCCGCGATGACGTGCATCTCGTAGAGCGGATCGAACGGTGGCAGCGACACGACGACCTGCGCCTCGCCGGTGCGATCGACGGCGAGCACCGTCCCCTGCCCCGAGCTCTCGACCACCGCCACCGTCCACCCGTTGCGCGCCTTGTTGGTGGCGACGCTCATGTGCTCGACCCCGCGGGCGGGCAGCGGAACCGGCTCGCGGGTGCCGTCGAGCGCCGGCCAGAGGCGAATGCTGCCGGTGCCGTCGCGGGTGACCGCGGCCGTGCCGTCGAGCGCGAGCGCGATCATGTCGATGCTCGCGCTGTGAGCCGCTCCCTTGTGCCGCAGCTTGGGCGCCGCCCGATCGCGTCCCGGCGCGACCGCTCCGCGCTTGCCCTTGCCGCAGCTACAGCCGGGAGCCGCCGACGCGAGCGCGACCAGGAGCGGGAGGACGAGTCGCGCCAGCCGCATCGGCGCCGACGTTACAGGGTCTCCAGATACGCGACAAGGTCGTCCATCTGAGGATCCGAGAGCGCGAGCGTGACGCCCATGTCGTGAATCGTGCCGTTCTCCATCAACGCGGCCTTGAGCGTCTGCGCGCTGCCGTCGTGATAGTAGGGCGCGCTCGCGGCGAGGCCGATGAGCGACGGCGTGTCGACCTTCGGGAGGTCCTTGCTGAGATCGTACTTCTGTCGATCGGTGAGCCGCGGACCGCTGTGGCAATCGGCGCAGCCCGAAGTGCCGAAGAACAGCTCCTTGCCGCGCGCGACCGCGGTGTGGTCCTTCACCGTGGGCGGGCGCGGACGCGGCATCGCGTCGAGGAACGCCCTCAAGTCGCTCGCTTGCTCGACCGTGAGCCCCGATCCTCCGAGCCTGCGCACCGTGTTGACGAGGCTGTCCTCGATCGTTGGATCGCCGCCGTCCCACTTGTACGGATGCGTGCCGCGGATGCGCCCCGCGAGCATCGGGGTCTGCAGCGTGTTGCCCTGGATGCGCCACGACAGGCCGTCGGCGCGACCTTCGGGGTGGCAGCTCGCACACGCGAGCGCGCCACCGCCCGACACGCGGAAGTCCTCACCGAGGTGGAAGATCAGCTTGCCGCGCTCGGCCTCCGCGGAGAGCCGGCTGCGACCGAGCACCGGGCCCGCGACGAACCCCGGCGAGCTCGTGCGCCCCGCGAGCTCGTGCGCGTTGGCATCGAGCCGCAGCACGCGATGCGACGCGCCGCAGTACGCGAGCACGTCGCCGTCGTCGGCCACCGCGAGCCCGGTCGGCAGGCAGCGATCGTCGGGGCTGCCGTCCGACAGCGCGCGCTGCCAGTCGGCCTTGATCGAGTTCTGCGACGCGTTCTCGAGCGCGACGATCTCGTCCGACCCGAGGCCCGCGACGAAGAGCACGTCGCGCTTGCCGTCGTACGCGAGCGCACGCGGTTGATGGACGTCCGCGCGCGCGCTCGCGAGACCGGTGCTCGAGCCCGACTCGAGGAACGCCAGTCGATGCTCGATCTGCGGCAGGCGGCCGCCGCCACCGTACGTGCCGACGTCCTCGAACTCGACGTCGGCGACGGGTCGGCTGAGCTGATGCGACACGACCGCGACGTCGTGCCCGAGGTACGTGGCCGCGAACGCGTTGCGCACGAACATCTTGCCGCGCCCCGTCGGCGTCGCATCGCGCGGCGTAATCGAGGCGTACGAGACACGCGGCGCCTTCTTGGGGGCGAAGCGCACCTTTGCCACCGCGTTCGAGGTCAGCATGGTGACGATCGCCTCGCGGCCGTCGGGCGAGATCGCGACGCCACGCGGCTCGGGGCCCAGGCGCGCACTCCATCGCTTCTTCAGCGTGCTCGTGTCGTACCCGACCAGCGTGCGGTCGGCGATCGTGGACACGAGCAGCGTCTTGCCCGTGCGTGTCATCGCGAGGCCGTAGGGCTCGGCCGGCGTCTGGATCGTGGCCGCGACCCGCAGCCCGCGAGCGACGTCGACGACGATGATGCGGTCCTTCCAGCGATCGGCGACGTAGGCCTTGCGTGTGGGCGCGTGGTAGACGAGCTGGCCGATGCCGTAGCCGATCCGCAGCTGCCCGCGGGGGTTGCCGGCATCGTCGGTGAGCACGAGCAGGCCGGTGTCCTCGTCGAGCGCGAGCGCACCGTCGTCGACGGCCGCGATCGTGCTCCCGCTGAGCCACGGCTGCGCGGCGCCGGTGAGCTTCTTGCTGGCACCGACCGGCGCATCCACCATCGAGAACTCGGGCGTCTCGAAGGGCAGCGTCGTGGGCCCGCGCCGCGTCTCGAGGGGACCGCGCGCACCCGAAGTCGCGCTCACCGACAGACCCATCGCTCCCACGAGCGCCAACGTTCCCAGCAGCTTCGTCGTCCGCATGGCCGCTCCCACGGACGCGCGAGCGCCCGATCTGGTTCAGCATTCTAGACGCGGATTCGGTTCCGCGCGGGCGTTCGCGCGCGGAGTCCTGAAGCAAACCTACTGGCCCAGCACGACCGCATAGGTCGAGAAGTAGGTCACCGAGCCGGACACGATCTGCGCGTCGACGTCGACGTCGTGGTCGGGGAGGCCGACCCAGTCGCTCTCGCGCGCGGTCGCGATCGCGACGTCCTCCATCGTGGCGGCCGACAGCTGCTGCTCCACGTCGCCGTCGCTCTTGGCGACGCCGAGGTCGACCTCGATGTAGGCCGGCACGAGCAGCTGGGTGTGCGCGGGGAGGATCTCGTAGACGCGGCCGATCGAGCCGTCGGGACCGTCGTCGACCTCCTCGATCGAGACGACGACGTCGGTCTCGAGAGCGCCCGGCGGGATGTCGAGGGTGACCCTGCCGTCGCGCGAGGTGACCACGCCGCCGTCGGGACCGATGGTGTCGCCGTCCTGGTCGCAACCGGTCAGCGTCAGGAGCCCGAAGACGATGAACTTGCCCTTCATGCCTACATGTATGTCCAAGGAGTATGCCAATGCCAAGATATTGAAATTGCTGTGGGACAGCCCTGGCGACTCCGCTAGCCAGGGCTGCCAAAGATGTAGCCATGACAACTACATCAGCTTCCTTCGCTCACAGAGCCTGGTCACGAGAGTCCCGCCAGGCGCAGGGCGTCGCGGCAGCGCTTGCCGAGCTCGGCCTTGCTCTCCGCGTGGACCTCCGCCATCGCGGTCTCGAGATCGCCGTCGCCCCGCCACGCATCCTCGAGAACCTCTTCGGGCAGCTCGCGGCGGAGGATCCGGAACGCATGGGCGGCCACGAACAGGTCGTCCATGAGCCCGACCGGACCGAGCTCGCCCTCCGGCATGACGTCGTCGGGCACGACGAAGTAGGCGAGCACCGCGTTGACGATCGCGCGCGCCGAACGAGGCGTCCGCGCGTCGCTCCACAGCCGCGCGTACATCTGGAACACGTACGGCGCCCAGCGGACCGCTCGCTCGCGCGCGCCGCTGTACGCGTGCACGAACCGCTCGAGCGCGACGGCGAACTCCGGCGCCTGCGGAGAATCCTCCACGCACGCACGATACCCCCCTCACAGGGTCTCGCGCCACGATCGCAGCGCAGCGAGACGGCGAGCCGCGTTCGGGCCGGCCGTCTCGTACAGTCGCTCCGCTTCGCCGGCGCGGGCGAGCCCCTCGGCGTGCCGATCGGTGGCCACGAGCACGCGCGCCTGCAGCTCCACCATGCCTCCCCGATCCTCCGGATCGATCTCGTGGCCCTCGACGAGCGCGAGCGCGCGCTCGATCACCGTCCCGGCGGCCGCGAGGTTTTCCTCTGCGAGCTCGAGGCGCGCGATCGCGAGCAGCACCAGCGCGACGTCGGGATGATCGGGACCGTTGAGGCGCTCGCGGACCGACAGCGCGCGTTCGAGGGCCGCGCGTGCTTCCGGTAGACGGCCGCGCTCGCGCAGCGCATCGCCGAGCATGGACCACGCGCCGACGCTTGTCGCGTGCTCGGGGCCCAGCGCGGCATCGATCACTGCGATCGCCTGCTCGAGGAAGCCGATCGCCGTCTTGGCGTCGCCCGACAGGAGGTACACACCGCCGAGGTTGTGCAAGATCTGCCCGACGATCGGGTGGTCGCCTCCGTACGCCCCCGCGAGCACCTCCTGCGTGCGCTCGAGCGTGGCGATCGCCTCCGTGTAGCGGGCCTGTCGCTCGTAGGCGAGCGCGAGGTTGTTGAGCGGCAGCGCGAGGTCGGGGTGATGAGGGCCGTGGACGTGCTCCGACAGCTCGACCGCCCGCTCGAATGAGTTCAGCGCGGCGGCGTAGTTGCCCGCGCGGAGCTCGATCGCGCCGGCCGTGTTCTCGAGCGAAGACATCCAGCCCGATCGCTCTCCGAACGCGGTCGTGCCGAGGTCGCGCGCGCGGTCGATGTGGCCGCGAGCGGCCTTCGGATCGCCCGCGGCGAGCTCGATCTGCGCCTCGACGAGCGCCAGCCGAGCCTGCGAGCGCGGCACGATCGCATCGCCGGCGAGCGCACGTGCGAGCCGGAGATACCGACGCCCGTCGGCGTGGTTGCCGTCGCGGTAGCCGACCACGAAGGCGACCAGCCGCGCTGCATCGGACGCGGTCGCGCCGTCGTGCGCTTCGATCGCGAGCAGCAGCGCGCGCTCGAAGGTGTCGCGGACCGTCGGCATGGACGCGTCGAGCTCGCAGCTGCCACGCGCGAGCTCGACCTCGGCTTGCAGCGGCACGTACGCGAGCTCGGCCGCGCGCGCCGAGAGCTCGGCGAGGGCGGTGCATTGCCCGGCGGAGCCCCCGAGCCTCGCCGCGGCCCGTGCTCGATCGGTCTGCGCACGCAGCTCGTCGACGGCGACGCGCTGCGAGGGATCGGGGGCAGCGATCGGCGCGAGCAAGCTCGCGGAGTCGCTGCACGGGCGGAGGTCCGGGAGGTTCTGCGCGACTGCGGTCGCGCGCTCGACCACCGCCCGATCGGCGGCGAGCAGGATCTCGACCGCGGCAGAGAAGCCGGCGAGGCTCCGGCCCAGACAGGCCATGCGGCGATCGAGCAGAGCCGCGGATTGCTCGTTGCGAACCGCCGTGGCTTCGCATGCATCGAGGCGTGCGGCGGACCACTCCTGCGCCCACGCGTCGAGGCTGCGCGTGGTCGCGTCGGCGGACTCGCGCGCGTAGGAGAGGTCGGTGGCCGCGAATGCATCAACGAGCGTCCGTCGATCGGCATCGCTCCAGCGCTCGCGCAGCGGCGCATCGATGTCGGCGCACGGCGATGCGGCGGCCTCGTCCGCCGGCACGAGCAGCCATGCCGCGCCGAGGATCGCGGGCACGATGGCGGCAGCGACGAAGCCCATGCGACGCCCTCGACGCGCGCGCACGAGTGCGTCCACGAGCGCGTCCATCGATTCGTGGCGTGCGGCGGGGTCGATGGCGAGGCCGCGCTCGATCACGCGGGCGATCGCAGCCGGGACGCCGCGGCCCGAGGGTACGGGCGCGCGCTCGCCATGCATGACCGCGATACCGAGCGCGCGCGCATTGTCGCCCGCGAACGGACGCTCGCCGTATAGCGCTTCGAACAGCGCGATGCAGAATGCGAACTGATCGCTCTTTGCATCGACGGCGGTGCCGCGGAACTGCTCCGGCGCCATGTATGCGGGCGTCCCCATCACCATGCCGGTGGTGGTGAGACGGCCCGATGCGCTCGACGTCACGGGCGGATCGATCGCCTCGGGCTCCGGCGACTCGAGGGTGTCGAGGCCGACGCGCACGAGGCCGAAGTCGGCGACCATCGCCCGCACGCGCCCGTCGGGGAGGCGCCCGAGCAGCACGTTGTCGGGCTTGAAGTCGCGGTGCACGAGCGCGGCCGTGTGTGCCGCCGCGAGACCTCGCGCGGCCTGGAGGAACAGGTCGAGCACGTCGTTGCGGTCGTGCGCCTCCTCGAGCCAGGCGCGCAGCGTGCCGCCCTCGACGAAGTCCATGGCGACGAACGCCGTGCCGTCGACGATGCCGGCGTCGAACACCTGCACGACGTTGGGGTGCGACAGGCGAGCCATCGCTTGCGCCTCGCGAACGAGGCGGTGCTCACCGTCGTGTGCGCCGTGCCGCCGCAGGAGCTTGAGCGCGATCCTCCGCGACAACACCGGATCCCAGGCCGCGTAGACGATGCCCACACCACCCGCACCGATGCGCTCGAGGAGCACGTAGCGACCCACGCGAGCGACCGCATCGCCGGTGTCCGCCTCCTGCTCGTCGCGCTCGGCCGCATCCGTCGACTCGAGCTCGGGCGTGGCCATCCGTCGCGAACGATCCTCCGGATCCGGATGTGGGCGCAAGGCCGTCCCGGTTGACACGACCGGTTCGGGGCGTCGATCGTTTCCTCGCCATCGCCGTGCACTGCCCGGAAGAGAATGCGATCGTCGATTTCGTGCGGGGAGCGCTCGATGCGCCCGCTCGGGCCGCGATCGAGGAGCACATCGACGCGTGCGAGGCGTGCGGGCGCGTGGTGGCCGAGCTCGCGCGCGTGTACGAGGGCTCGCGCGTCGCCACCGACGCCATGCCCGGTGCGCAGACGACCCTCGGTGCGTGGAGCCCTTCGCTGACGTCCGAGGGCGGCGCGAAGCTCGAGCGCAGCGGGGCGATCCGGCTCGAGACAGGCACGCGGCTCGGTCGCTACGAGATCCGGGAACGGCTCGGCTCGGGTGGCATGGGGGTCGTGTTCACCGCGTACGACCCCGAGCTCGACCGGCGGATCGCGATCAAGATCCTGCGCGAGGAGAAGATCGAGGATCGCGATGCGTCACGGGCCGACGAGGCGCGCCGCCGGCTGCTCCGCGAGGCGCAAGCGATGGCGAAGCTCGATCACCCCAACGTGATCAAGGTGCACGACGTCGGCCTGCACGAAGGTCGCGTGTTCATCGCGATGGAGTTCGTCGAGGGGCAGACGCTCAAGGGTTGGCTGTCCGCCGCGACGCGGCCCTGGCGAGAGGTGCTCGAGGTGTTCGTGCAGGCAGGACGCGGGCTCGCGGCCGCGCACACGGCAGGGCTCGTGCATCGCGACTTCAAGCCCGACAACGTGATGATCGACAAGCGCGGCCACGTGCGCGTGATGGACTTCGGGCTCGCGCGCGCGGTCGGGCTCGCGGAGAGCATCTCCACGACCGAGGTGCCGTCACTGACGTCGAGCCTCGGCGATCACCTCACGCGCACGGGCTCGCTCGTCGGCACGCCGGCCTACATGGCGCCCGAGCAGCACCTCGGACAGCCCACGGACGCGCGCACCGATCAGTTCGCGTTCTGCGTGGCGCTGTGGGAGGGCGTGTACGGCTCGCGGCCGTTCGTGGCCGACACGATGGCTGCGCTGTCGGTGGCGGTGATCGAAGGCAAGCTCACCGCGCCGGGCAGGGATCGTGGCGCACCGTGGTCGCTGCGGCGCGCGCTCGAGCGCGGGTTGTCGCTCGATCCGAACGATCGCTTCCCGTCGATGGACGCGCTGCTGCAGGAGATCTGGCGCGACCCTCGATCGCCGCGGCGCACGTGGATCCCCGTGGCGGCCACGGCCGTGGTCGCGTTCGGAGCGGTGGCTGCGATCGAGCTGCTCGGCGACGGGCAGGACGAGCCGTGCACGAGCGGGCCCGCCGAGCTCGAGGCGGTGTGGAACGACGAGCGTCGGGGCCTGATCGCGGCCAGCTTCGATCGCACGGCGCTGCCGTACGCGCCCGACACGTGGGCGCGCGTGGAGACGGCGCTCGATGGTTGGGCCGACGGGTGGATCGCCATGCATCGCGAGGCGTGCCTGGCCACGGCCGACGGGGTGCAATCGGCCGAGCTGCTCGATCGCCGCATGGCGTGCCTCTCGGAACGGCTCGGGCAGCTCGATGCGTGGACGACCGTGCTCGCAGAGGCCGACGCGGAGCTCGTGCAGCGGGCGGTGGAAGCGACCGCGCATCTCGATCCGATCGCGCGCTGTGCCGACATCGCGGCGCTCGACGCCGAGTTCGCGACGCCAGTGGATCCCGCGATCGCGGCCGAGGTCGATGCGCTGCGGGCGAGCCTCGATCGCGTGTTCGCGCTCGAGGTGGCCGGGCGCTGGGACGACGCGCTTCTGGACGTGGAGCCGCTGCTCGAGCGCGCGCTCTTGCTCGACTATCCGCCCCTGCAGGCGGAGGTGCGGCTGCGCGCGGGGACGCTGCACGAGAAGAAGGGCAACTACGCGCGCGCGGAGGCGCTGCTCGGCGACGCGTACTGGCAAGCGGCCGGGATCAAGCACGAGCGCGTGGCCGCGTACGCGGCGGGGCTGATGGTGCTCGTGGTCGGCCACGATCTCGGGCGGCCCAAGGACGCGGAGATCTGGGAGCGTCAGGGTCGCGCGGCGGTGCAGCGCGTGGGTGCAGGCGGTGACGAGGAGGTCGAGCTGCTCGGCAATCTCGGCGTGGTGGCCGTGGATCAGGGCGACTACGCGAAGGCGATCGCGCTGCATCGCGAGGCGCTGGCGCTGCGGCGCGCGAACGAGGGCGAGCGTTCGGCCGGAGTGGCGTCGTCGCTGCAGAACCTCGGCGCGGCGCAGCACAAGATGGGCGACTACGCGGGATCGCTGCAGACCCAGCAGGAGGCGCACGCGATCCTCGTCGAGGCGCTCGGGCCACGGCATCCCAAGGTCGCCACGGTGCTGCAGAACCTCGGCGCGGCCGCGTTCAGCCTGGGGAAGCTCGACGAGGCCGAGCAGCACTATCGCGCGGCGCTGTCGATCATGCAGGAGTCGCTCGGGCCCACGCACGCGCGAGTGGCCGACGTGCTGCACAACCTGTCGCTCGTGGAGCGG
>CAYXVR010000112.1:0-13247 GCA_964468635.1 uncultured Nannocystaceae bacterium | reverse complement strand
GCACGGAGCAGGGTGTCCGGAAGAACGCTTCGCGTTCTTCCGCACCCTGCTAGCGCTCGGCGTCCTTCTCGAACCACTCGTCGGTCGGTGCCCACACGCCTTCGCGGACGAGCACGTCGCGATCGCGCGTGGGCTTCCAGCCGAGCTCGCTCTCGGCGCGCGCGCCGTCGAGCGTCGCCGCGAACGTGCGGCCGTCCCAGTCGGCGAACGTCGGACGGCGCGCGTTCGGATCGCGGCCGACCTTCTTGATCGCCCACTTCGCGAGCGCCTCGCCGTAGTACTGCCAGCTCGACGTGGGCACGCGGCGCAGCTTGATGCCCGCGCGCGCCTCGAGCTCGTCGAGGTAGTCGTTCGCCGTCAAGAGCGGCGGCCCCACCAGGTTGTACGAGCGCCCCTCGATGCCGGGCATCGTCATCGCGCGGACCATCGCGTCGACGCAGTCCTGGACCAGCACGATCGGCAGCTTCGTGTTGCCGTCGCCCCACAGCCGCGCGACCGACGGATACGGCCAGCCCGCGACGCCCCAGTGCAGCGGCGAGCCGCCCTTCCCGAGCACGATGCCCGGACGCAGGATGACGACCGGCAGCCCCTTGTCCTGCCAGAGCGCGAGCAGGTTCGCCTCGTTCTCCACCTTCGACCGCGCGTACGGATCGGTCACGCCCGCCGCAGGCGTGTCCTCGTTGATCGTCCCCACGCCCTTGCCGGCATTATAAAGCGCGATCGACGACGTGTAGATGAAGCGCCGCACCTCGTGCTGAAGGCACAGCTCCGCGAGCGCCTTCGTGGGTCGCACGTCGTACTTGTCGAACTCCGGCCACGTGTTCCCGTTGCCGCGCGCGAGGTGATAGACGACCTCGATGCCCGGCAGCGCCTGGGCGACGCTCGCGAGATCCGTGAAGTCGCCCTTCGCGGTCTCCACCCGCGGCCCGAGCAGCTCGGCCGGCACGCTGCTCGGATCGCGCGCGAGCAGCCGCACCGCGTGGCCTGCATCCACCAAGGCATGCACCAGCGCCTTGCCGATGAACCCGGTGCCGCCGATGACGAGCACCTTGGGCGCGAGCCCCTCGTTCGCCGCACCGGTGCGCGGCCGCGTCGCCTTCACCGTCGGCGCGGGCAGGGCGGCCTCCTTCGCGACCCACTCCGCGAGCGCGACGGCCTCCTCGCCGATGCCGGCGCCCACGCGCTCGTCGAGATTTCCGCCGCGCCCGGCGTAGAACGATTCCACCGTGCGCACGATCGAGTGCTGGAACGGCCCGCCCGCCTTGCTCATGCCCATCTTCGTGAGCACGAAGTCCGCGAGCGTGCCGCCGGCCTGCACCACCGCGTCGCGCGATGCGGTCGCCACGGTGAGGAAGCGATCGACGTCGAGCAGGTGCGGCGTGTGATCGAGGCACACGTAGGTGTTCGTCTCGAAGTCCGCGCGCGCGACCGACTGCGTGCCGCGGACGTGGATGTAGTGCTCCGGGTAGCCGTCGACGAACGACAGCCGCACACGCACGCAGGTCGTGCCCTTCCACGCGAGGATCTCCCAGCGCCGGTAGAACGAGAGCCCGCGCGGAAGCTCGACCGGATCATAAGGATGCACCGACAGCTTGTCGGGCCGCCCCACGAGGTGGGCCAGGTGCGCGAAGCAGTGCGGCGCCACCTCGAACAGGATGTTCTGCGGGTGCTGCAGCATCCACGCGCCCCACGGTCCGCCCTTCAGCTGGCCGAGCGGCTTGTTCCACACGATGTCGACCTGATCGAGCGCGCCGAGCCGACCCGCACGCACGTCCGCGACGAGCTTGTCGTACGCGGGGAAGAACAGGAAGTTGTGGCTCGTGCCGATCACCCGCCGCTTCTTCGCGGCGAGCTCGCGCAGTCGTCGACACGCGTCGGTCGTGTGGCACAGCGGCTTCTCGACGAGCACGTCGGCGCCCGCTTCGAGCGCGGCGGTGGTGGGCGCCTCGTGCAGGTGCGGCGGGGTGAGCACGTGCACCGCGTCGAGATCGCCGCCCGCGAACATCGCCTCCACCGACAGCGCCGCGCGGGGCACACCGCGCGCCGCGGCGAATCGCTCCGCGCGTCCGGGCCCGACGTCGCACACCGCCTCGACGACCGCACCGGGCACGGCCCGGATGGCGTCGAAGTGGTAGTCGGCGATGTAGCCGACGCCGACGAGACCGACGCGCACGGGGCCACTCGAATCGTGTGATGCCATGATGAAACCGTCCTCGACCGCTAGCGCTCCCGCGGCGGCCCCTTGTACTCGATGATCTCCGGCCGCTTCGATCGCAGCCGATCCAGGTGGAACTTGAGCGCGCCGACGGCCTGGGGGATGGGCGACAACGCACACGACGCGCCCCACACCGCCGCGTCCATCCACGAGAAGCCGCGCTTCTGCGTGCCGATCGCGATGCGCACCGCGTTGAGGGGATAGAGCCCGAGCGCGAGCCACGACAGCCCGAGCGTGGGCACGGTGAGCAGCGCCGCGGAGCCGGGCACGACCGCGCCGAGCATCCACGCGCGCTTCATCTCGCGCACGAACTTCTTCTCGCCGCGCGCGCCGTGCAGCTCGGACACCTGCGCGTACGCATGGCCACACCGCTTTGCCCGCGTCCACCATTGACCAAAACGATCCATGTCGGCGTCGTGCAATGTCGACTCGACGCCGATGCGCACGAGCACGCCGCCCCGCTCGCGCAGGCGCACGCCGAGCTCGTCGTCCTCCGCCGCGATGACGCCCTCGTCGTAGCCGCCGACGCCGGCGAGCGCCGTCGCCCGGAACATCACGTCGCCGCCGAAGTTGGCCGTCTCGCCCGGCTCGCCGATGCGCCACTCGACGTCGCAGATGCGGTTGTACAGGCTGCGCTCCGGATGACGCTCGCGGCGCACGCCGCAGACCGCGACGACCTCGGACCGCGCGTCGAGCACGTCGGCCGCGGTGTCGAGCCAGCCGGGCAACACCTCCATGTCGCCGTCGACGAACTGGACGTAGTCGGTGCCCGGCCAGATCTCCCGCAGCCGCGCGAACCCGGCATTCCTCGCGCGCGAGGCCGTGAAGGGGATCGACATGTCGAGCTCGA
Source organism: uncultured Nannocystaceae bacterium (assembly GCA_964468635.1). Taxonomy (GTDB): domain Bacteria; phylum Myxococcota_A; class Polyangia; order Nannocystales; family Nannocystaceae; genus Xiheibacterium. The sequence goes on along the minus strand of CAYXVR010000112.1, from coordinate 10,182 downwards.
CGACGGAGACTCCGAGCGCACGCGCCGTCTCCACCGAGCCGTCGGTCGATCCCGAGTCGACGTAGACGATCCGATCCGTCTCGCGGCGCAGCGCCTCGAGGCAGCGACGCAGGCGTTCGCCTTCGTTGCGGCCGATCGCCACCGCGCCGATCCGCCTCATCTCCGTCGTCGTCGCGGGGGTACGCACGAGCGACCCCGGTCTAGCAAACCCCAGACGACCCGGAAAGCGGCGACGAAGTCGCGCGTGCGGGCAACGTGCCGGCGTCGTTCAGTCGACGAGCGCGTCGACGAGCTGGGCGAGCAGCGCCTGCAGCTCGGCCTCGTCGTCGGCGGCAGCCGCCTCGTCCTCGTCGGACCAACCGGGCGGCCAGTGCCCGCCCAGGAGGTCGTCGCAGTGCGTCGGGCGATCCATGGGTCGCCAGGATGGACACGCGGTGCCCTTGCCCGCTAGTTTTCGCCCAATTCCGGCCGTGGCATACTCCGGCCCCGGGACAGACCAAGAGATGGCACTCCAACTCGGCACCGCCCTCATCGAGACGCGCGGAGCGCTCAAGCTCCCCAAGCTCGAAGCGGCGATGGAGAAGGCGCTCGTCGAGCTCGGGTGGGAGCGCACCTACGAGGGCAAGGACCCGCCGCCGCCCGCGGATCCGCCGGACACCGCGACGCAGTTCGTGCTCATGGCGAACGAGGACGGCGCGCTCGCGATCCAGGTCAACGAGGAGCGGGTCGTTCGCGATCTCGCGCGCATCGTGTCCGAGAAGGTCGACGTGCCCCTCATGGTGCTCATGACGACGGGATCGCTCTTCGGACGGCGTTCCGTCGAGGTCGTCTGTCGCAAGTACGAGTTCAAGAACGGCGAGAGCAACGAGCTGCCGGTCATGGCCGCGCACACGCGCGACGTCACGGACGTCGAGCACAACGAGCTGCGCCAGGCCGATTCCGCGCTTCGCACCCGCATCGACGGCGCGAACGAGTCGCTGTTGCGCGCCGAGGGCACCGCGGGCTTCAAGTCGAAGAAGGTGTTCCGCTACAAGCGCGTCGTCGTGCCGGTGAAGTTCAGCTCGCCGCGCCTCGCTCGTCTCATGGAGAAGATCGAGGAGTGCGAGACGTTCCAGGTCGTGAAGGAAGGCGAGCAGGAGGTCGTGAAGCTCGTGCTCCCCGGCGGTGCGAAGAGCATGAGCTACCTCAAGCCCGAAGAGCTCGCCGAGCTCGAGAAGGGGCTCACCACGCGCCCCGAGCTCGCGCGCCGTCGCAGCCCTTGATTCAACCTTCGACGTCGGGCGGCTCGAGCGTCCACATGCCGCGCATGTTGTGGTTGTCGAGCTCCTGGCCCGGCAGCCAGAACGCGGGATGGCTCGGGTCCTGACCGGCGACCGCCGCACGCCGCCGACAGCTCGACGGACTCAGTACGCCTTCGCGATCAGCACGCGCTGCTTCGACGGCGCGCCGGTCTTGATGCACTTGCCCGGCGACGGCGCGGGTCCCTGCCCGGGCAGCGGCACGCAGCGGATCGTCGCCTTCGTCTCCGCCTTGATCGCAGCCTCGGTCTCCTTCGTGCCATCCCAGTGACACCACGCGAACGTGCTGTCCTCGCCCTTGAACCGCGCGAGGAACTCGTCCCACGTGTCGAGCTCGACCATGCTCGATTGCATGCGCACACGCGCCTGCGCGAGCAGATCGTCCTGGTACGTCACGAGCCGCTGGTGCGCCTTCGCGAGGAACTCGGCCTCCGGCACGAACTCCTTGCCCTTGCCCGCCGCGGAGTCCACCCGCATCTTCACGCAGACCTGGCCCTTGTCGAGGTCCTTGGGGCCGAGCTCGATGCGCATCGGCACGCCGCGCCGCTCCCAGTGGTAGAACTTCGCGCCCGGTCGAAGATCTCGATCGTCGATCTGCACCGTCACGAAGTCGCGGTAGCGGCTCTTCGGCGGTGCGAGGTCGATGTCGCCGAGCGTCCTCGCGATGCGATCGGCCGCCTCGAGCACGCGCGAGCGCTCCTCCGGCGTCTTGTAGATCGGCACGATCACCGCGTGGATGGGGGCCATGCGCGGCGGCAGAACGAGGCCAGCGTCGTCGGAGTGCGTCATCACGAGCCCACCGATGAGCCGCGTGGACACGCCCCACGACGTCTGCCACACGAAGTCGAGCCGGCCGTCCTCGGTCTGGAACTTCACGTCGAACGCCTTGCCGAAGTTCTGCCCGAGGTCGTGGCTCGTGCCGGCCTGCAGCGCCTTGCCGTCCTGCATGTACGCCTCGATGCAGTAGCTCTCGAGCGCGCCCGCGAACTTCTCGCTCTGCGTCTTGATGCCGCGCACCACCGGCATCGACATCGCCTCTTCCGCGAAGTCGCCGTAGACGTCGAGCATGCGCACGACCTCCTCGATCGCCTCCTCGTGCGTGGCGTGGGCGGTGTGGCCCTCCTGCCACAGGAACTCGGTGGTGCGCAGGAACATGCGGGTGCGCAGCTCCCAGCGCATCACGTTGGCCCACTGGTTCACGAGCATGGGAAGGTCCCGATGGCTCGAGATCCACTTGCCGAAGAAGTGGCCGATGATCGTCTCCGACGTGGGGCGGATGACGTAGGGCTCTTCCAGCTTCTCGCCGCCGGCGTGCGTGACCACGGCGAGCTCGGGCGCGAAGCCCTCGACGTGCTCCGCTTCCTTCTTCAGGAAGGACTCCGGCACGAGCAGCGGGAAGTAGGCGTTCTGGTGGCCGGTGGCCTTGAAGCGCCCGTCGAGGTCGCGCTGGATCTTCTCCCAGATGGCGTAGCCCATCGGCTTGATCACCATGCAGCCCTTCACCACCTTGGCGGGCTCGGCGAGATCCGCCTCGCGGATCACGTCTTGGTACCACTGCGGGTAGTCCTCGGCCCGCGGGGTGATCTTCTCGGCCTTGTCGTTCATGGGAGGCGGGGAGCATGCCGCAAGCGCGCGGCCCCGTCACCGGCGCTCGCGGACGAGCCCACGCACGAGCACTGCGAGGGCGAGCGCGCCCACCACCGCGATCCCGAGGAACAGGCTCCACGGGCCCGGGTGCCCGTGGCGCGCGAGCAGGCGCGCACCGGACGACAGCGTGTCGAGCGGCAGCGTGAAGAATCCGACGAGCGGTGACGCCTCGGGCGACCAGTGTGAGCGCACGAGGTAGCCGCGCTCCGGCGTGCCCGCGAGCGACAGCTGCAGCATCCACTCGAAGATGCTGTGGAGCGACAAGTGGAGCTCGACGAGCACGCACGCCGCGAGCGCGACGGCGATGGCCGCCTGCTTCGCGCGCGACCACGCGGCCGCGCGCTCGAGCACGCACGCGAGGGGCAGGAGTGCGAACGGGATCACCGGCACGAGGAAGCGCGGACCGATCGCCCAGCCACCCCACCAGTCGCTGCGCAGTCCGACGACGAGCAGGCGCGTCGCGACGATCGCCAGCGCGCACCAGGCCGCAGCGGGCACGCGTCGCACGAGCGCACGCGCGCCCGCGATCGCGAGGAGGATCGCGGGGGAATAGAGGATGAAGCTGCGGCCGGGGGCGATCAGCAGGGCGACCAGCGCGGTGCCCGGTGGGATCCACCAGCTGTAGTGATCGTAGCGCCCGCTCTCGAGTGGGTCGCCGAAGCGCCACCACTGACCGTACGCGAGCAGCGCGACGCCGAGCGCCGCGATCGCGGCCGCGCCGACGAATGCCGCGCGATGACGACGGAAGAGCGATCGATCGCGCACGCAGGGGGCGACGGCGTAGCCGAGCAGGCAGGGCAGGGCGACGACGTTGAGCACGTGCACGTGCACGGACAATCCAGCGAGCGCACCGGCAGCCAGCGCCCAACGGCGTGCGCGACCCGGATCGCCGAGCTCGCGCTGCATCTCTGCGATGCACCACGCCGCACCCACGAGCGTCGCGGTCGACAGCGGCTCCGACAGGAACGTGCGGCTGTACGGCCACGCGCTCGTGCCGAACGCGTACACGAGCGCGGTGAGCACGGCGATGCGCCACGTGAAGCCGAGCGCGACGATCCATCGCGCGAACAGCCACGCCGCGAGTGCGGTGATCCAGCAGTTCGTCAGGCTCACCACGAGCCGCGGCCAGTCCTCTTCGGGCGCGCGGCGGTGCAGCGAGTAGTGATCGGATCGGATCGCGTGCCGCCACGGCTCGGGCGCGCGCGTCGTCATCGCATCGCCGATCGCGTAGGCCGGCAGCGCGACGATCGACAGCGCGTGGCCGAAGAAGCCGTAGCGCCGACCGTCGCGTCCTTCGGCCCACCCGAACGTGCCGTCGGGGCGACCCTTCAATTCACCCGTGCGCTTCGGGATGCCCTCGATCGCGAGCGTGCCGTGCTCGGCGATCGAGCGCGTCGTCTGGAAGACGATCTCGTCGTCGGGGAAGAGGATGCGACCGGGTGCCGTCCACAGGTAGACCGCGGTGCACACCACGACGAAGGCCAGCCCGATCCTCCGCGGAATGGGGCTGGCCGACACCGCGACAGGATATCGCTACGAAGACGTGCCGCCGCTCGTGGACATGCACATCGACGTGTCGAACGTGCAGGTCATCGGGTCGCACGACAGCGTGCCGCCGGACAGGCCGAGGCTCATGCAGTCGAAGCCCTGCAGATCGTCGCCGTCGCACTGCTCGCCGGGGCTGATCGCTCCGTCGCCGCACGCGCCGTTGCCCGAGTCGTTCGGGTTGCCCGTGGTCTCTGCTGCGCCCGTGGAGCCAGGCCCGTCGTCGGCCGGCATCGTGTTGCCGTCCGCGGTGTCGTTGGTGTCCTGGTCGTCGGCCGCATCTTCGTTGCCGGTCATCGACGCGCTCGCCGTCGCGTCGGCACCGGAGCTGCCGCCGCTGCTGCTGCCGCTGCTGCCCGCGGACGCATTCGTCGCGGTGTTGTCGAACGAGGGGTCGTCGACGTCCTTGCCACACGCGACGAGCACGAGGAGACCGGCGAGAAACGGGCGGAGCATGTTTGACACTTTGGCGGCCCTTCGCATGTGGGGTCAAGCAGGGCCGCATGCCCTGCAGTTGCAGCCAGCTCACGCGTACGCATCCACGACGAGGACGGACGAGGACGGAAACGGCGCGCGCGAGCGGTGTCGCGCGCGGCCTTGCGAGTTTCTTTGCCGAGACTGTGGTCCCGCGAGCGAAACCTCCGCGGCGGCGTCGCGCGGCGGGAACCTTCGTCGTCGATCGGGAACCGCGTCCCCGCTGCTCGGGTGGGCCCGTCCCCCGGACCCGGCGCGGGGCGGGGGCCCGCGCGGGCGGCTCGGGGTCCGAAGGGCCAGCTCGCGCGCGCCCTCGGCGGCTGTGGCTCGGTGCGTCGCGGTGTGACGCCCTTCGCTACCCGCCGCAGGGTCGCCCTTGTATCCTCCACGACGTGCACGAGCGGTCCTCGAGACGATTCATCGCGCGCACGGGAGCGATCGCGATCGCGATCGCCTCGACTGCACCGTCGACCGCGATGGCGAACGCACGCAAGTCGGGCAAGCAGCCGCCCGCGGAGCCCACCGCGCCCGCTCCCGCCACCGCGTCGCCACCCGCGACGACGACGACGGACACGGCCGCCGTCGACATGGCGGAGGTGAAGAAGATCTACGACGAGGGCAAGGCGAAGTACGACACGCTCGATTACTCCGGCGCGATCGATGCGTGGACGCGCGCGTACGGCATGGTGCCCGCGCAGGACGAGTACCGCGAGGCTCGCAACGACCTCGCGTACAACATCGCGACCGCGCAAGAGAAGGCCTTCGACATCGACCACAAGGTCGAGCACCTCCGCCAGGCCCGCGGCCTGCTCGTGTCGTTCGTCGACGAGTACAAGAAGCTGTACGAGCCGACGCCGGAGGCCAAGGCCGAGGTCGCCCGTGTCAAGGAACGGATCGCGGCGCTCGACACGAAGATCGCCGCGGCGGAGGCGACCGCGGCTCCGGCCCCCCAGGTGAAGCCACCGAAGAGCAGCAGCGCCGGGGTCCGCGAGGTGTTTCGCCAGGATCCGGAGCTCTATCGGCAGTACCGCTCCGGTCGCTCGATGATCATCGGCGGCGGCGTGGCGCTCGGCGTGGGCGCGGGCCTGGGTCTGATCGCGATCGCGCTCGCGGATCGCGATCAGTTCCCCGATGCGCGGCCGTTGGCGATTTCGCTCGGCGTGATCGGCATCGGCGGAATCGTCACGGGCGCCGTGCTGCTCGGCGTCGGTGTGCCAAAACGGAAACGTGCATTGCGAGAAGCGCAGAGTCGTGTGGTGGTTTCACCCACCTTCTCGCGTGGGTTCGCCGGCGTCGGATTCGTCGGACGTTTCTGAGGCGATCGCGCCTCCCTCCATCACCGCTCGGCTCGGCGATCCTGCCGTGCTGCGCAGGTTGATCGATGGCGCGGCCCCCTTCTAGACTGCCTGAAGTGGGGCAACCAGCGCCGATCGAGTCGCGGGGGGACGTCTCGCGGCTGGGGAAGTACCAGCTGCTGCGGCGGCTGGCGACCGGCGGCATGGCCGAGATCTACGTCGCGCGTGCCGAGGGCATGGCGGGCTTCGAGAAGCTCGTCGTCCTCAAGCGCATCTTGCCGCAACACGCCGAGAGCGAGGACTTCATCCGGATGTTCCTCACCGAGGCGCGACTCGCCGCGACGCTGCACCATCCCAACATCGTGCAGGTCTACGACATCGGTGAGGACGCGAGCACGTACTTCTTCACGATGGAGTGGGTGCAGGGCCAGGACCTGCGCAAGCTGGTCCGCGCTGCCCGAAAGGCCGAACGCCCGCTGCCGCTCGAGCACATCGTCAACATCGTCTGTGGCGTCGCGGCGGGCCTGAACCACGCGCACGAGCAGACCGATCCGGAGGGGCGTCCGCTCGGCATCGTCCACCGCGACGTCTCACCGTCGAACGTGATCGTCACCTACGACGGCGCGGTGAAGCTCGTCGACTTCGGCATCGCGAAGGCGGCGTCTGCCCAATCGGCCACGGTCGCGGGCACGCTCAAGGGCAAGATCCCGTACATGTCCCCGGAGCAGTGTCGGGGCGAGGCCGTCGACCGGCGCAGCGACGTGTTCTCGATCGGGACGCTCCTGTGGGAGCTGACGACCGGGATGCGGCTGTTCTCCGGCGACAACGAGATCGCCGTGCTCAATCGGGTCGCGCGCGGCGACGTGCCGCCGCCGTCGTCGGTGCGGCCGGACTACCCCGCCGCGCTGGAGACGATCGTCATGCGCGCGCTCGAGTCGGACCCGCGCGTGCGCTACCAGAGCGCGATGGACCTGCAGCTCGAGCTCGAGGACTTCGCGCGCGAGGCTCGGCTGCCGGTGTCGTCGGCGCGACTGTCGAAGTTCATGCGCGAGCTGTTCGCCGACGACCTCGCCCATCTCGCGGCGTGGCGCGCGGCCGACCGCGTCGATCCGTCGGCCAGCATGGCCCAGCACTCGACGCTGTCGGGCACCGAGCGCACCGTGATCGACGGCAGCGATCCGCCCAGCGATCAACGCAGCGGCACGCCCACGCCGCAGTCGATGTCGTCGCTGCGATCGCGGCCCGACGGCATCACGGTCGCGGGCGCCGACTCGGGATTCCATCGCCGTCCGCGGCGGTGGCCGTGGGCCGTGGCGGCCGGTGGCTTGTTCGCCGTCGGCGGGCTCGCGGCGGTGTGGACGACCGGCCTGCTCGATCCTCCGGCGGGCAGCTCGGCCGCGGCAGCGCAGCCCGTGGTCTTGTCCGCCGAGGTGCCCGACGAGCCGATCGAACCTCCGACCTCCACGGCGAAGATCGATCCGCCGCCGTCGCTCGAGCCTGCGAAGGCGCCCGCGATCGGTGACGCGCCGCCCAGCGATGCGGGCGAGCCTCCGCCCGTCGCGGACGAGACGGACGATCCCCCGAGCGATCCCCCACCGGCCGAGGCCGCGCCGGCGCCCACCGGCGAAGTGCCCGAGGCCGCGACGCCGCCGCCAGCCGCCAAACCGAGCTCGAAGCCGAAGAAGAAGGTCGCGAGCAGCTCGCGGCCCAAGCCGACGCCCGAGCGCAAGCCGACGCCGCCCTCGTCCTCGCCGCCAGAGTCTGGCAAGAAGCCGAAGTGGGACCCCGACAACCCGCTGCCGCCCCAGTGACGCGCGTGCGCGACCGCATCGATCTCCTCCGTCGTCCGCACGCTCGCGTCTCGGGTCGCATCGTCGCGCTCGTGCTCGCGTGTGGGCTCGCGATCGCCGGCACGCCCGCGCACGCACTGCCGACCGACGCCGAGGCGAAGCTGCACCTCGAGAAGGGCACCGAGCTGTTCAAGGCCGGCGAGTTCGATGCCGCGATCGAGGAGTACAAGAAGGGCTACGAGCGGCAGGAGGACCCCGTGTTCCTCTACGCGTGGGCCCAGGCGGAGCTGCGCCAGGAGCACTGCGCCGCGGCGGTGAAGCTCTATCGCAAGTACCTCGAGACGAACCCGCCCGAGATGTCGGCCGAGGCGGCGCGGCAGGGCATCCTCGAGTGCGCCGACAAGCTCGCCGCCGAGGAGACCCCGCCGGCGCCGGCCGATCCGGCCACCGAGCCCGGCGACGGCCGCACCGCGCCGATCGACGACACGCCGCCGCAGGACGCGAAGCCGCGCCAGAAGAAGCACTGGTCGCGCGATCCGTTGGCGGCATCGCTCACCGGGGTCGGCATCGCGGCGGTCGGTGCCGGCGTCGGCGTGCTCGTGGCCGGCATCGTCGAGAAGAAGAAGGCGTCGGACACCTACGGCGAGTTCGACGATCGCCAGGCGCGTGCGCGCAACATGCAGATCGCCGGCGGCGTCGTGCTCGGCGTCGGTGCGGCGGTGCTCGTCGGCGGCATCGTGCGCTTCGCGATCCTGGGCGCGCGCGCGAAGAAGCAGAAGAACGGCGTGGCCGGCTTCTACACGCCCGGCGGCGGCGGCCTCGTGCTCACCGGTCGATTTTGAGTCACTCGTCGAGCGTGTGGCTGTGGCGCGGCGCATCGGGGCGACGCGGCGTGCGACGCAGCACGGGCCACGCCCACGCCCACAGGACGAGCAGCGGCAAGAGGCTCAGCGCGCTCGGCAGGCCGAGCACGAGGCCGAGGTTGCTCGCCAGCGCGTCGGTGCTCGCGTCGCGGGCGAGCACGTGGCCGAGCGCGAACTCCCACAGCGGATCTCCGTGCTGCGGGGCCTCGGGCATCGCGGCGGTCGCGAGCAGCATCTGTCCGAGGCTCACGCACGCGAGCACGGCCCACGCGCGCGGCACCGTCGCGATCGCAGGCGCGAAGCCCAGCGCGAAGACGCCGAGCATCGGCACGACGTGACGCGGACCGATCGCCGCGCCGCCGTCCCACATGTAATAGCCGGCATTGAGCAGCACGAACGCCAGCACGATCGCGATTGCGGTGACGATGGTCGCCCGATCGAGCGCCGCCTCGCGCAGCTGAACGGCGAGCCCCCACACCGCGAGCAGCAACACCGGCGAGAGGTAGAACAGGCCGCGGTAGCTGCCGAACAGGATCTCGAGCACGACCCGCGGATCGGGCACGCCGATGCCGTAGCCGACCTTCATGCCCTCGGCGAACTCGGCGAGCCACACGTAGTCGTAGCCCGTGCGCAGGGGGTGGCCGAACGCGGCGGTGTGGTACGCGGCGAGCAAGAGCGCGGGCGGCAGCGCGCCCATGGCGATCCACGGCACGGTGCGCACGCCGTGCCGCACGATCCACAGCACGCCGATCGCGACGGCGGCCATCGCCGCGGGATACTCGGTCGCGACCGCGAGCCCGGCCGCGAGGCCGGCGACGAGCGCGGTGCCGCGATCGCCCTTGCCCCGCGAGGGCAGCACCGTCACCGCGAACGCGACGAGCACGAAAGCGCCGCACAGCTGGTGTCCGTACAGCGCCGTGCTGTAGGGGAACGCGGGCGTCGCGAGGCCGTACGCGAGCGCGATGGCGCACGACTGCGGCACGCGTCCGCCGGTCTGGCGCATCGCGAGCAGCCACAGCGCGAGCGCGCCGACGACCGACAGTACGCCGACGCTGCCGAGCCCCGCGACCCACAGTCCGAGCCGATGCGCGCGGTTGTACACGAGTCGATCGCCGGGTCGGCGCGCGTCGATCTCGGGCGCACGACCGCTGGCGGCGTCGCGCGGATCGAGCGGGATCACGCGCACGCCCGGCAGCTCGGCGCCCGTGAAGCGCCGCACGCCGTAGAAGATCGCGTACGGCACGGCCGCGATCATCGAGGCCCCGGGCGC
>CAYXVR010000111.1:5068-13370 GCA_964468635.1 uncultured Nannocystaceae bacterium | reverse complement strand
GCGATGCGCCCGAACGCGCGCAAGCACCTCTTCGTCGTCAGCAGCGCCGACGCGGTGCTCGACGCGGACGCGTTCGATGCCGCGTTCGTCGACCTCGACCCCGGCTTGGCCGGCTACGTCTTCCACGCGATGGCCCCGGGATCGGAGGACGGCGATTGCGGCCTCGTCGAGCCGGGCGCCCCGTGGGGAACCGCATCCGAGTACGCTGCCCTCGCGTCTGCGACCGGCGGTGTGTTCGAGAACGCGTGCAACTACAACGTGGGAGAGCTGTTCGAGCGGCTGCTCGAGCGCATCGTCGAGGTCGCGCTCTCGTGTGAGTACGACATTCCGCCGCCCCCCGACGGGCTCCTGTTCGAGCGGGGGAAGGTCAACGTCGACTACGACGACGGCTTCGGCGTCCAGACGGTCGGCTGGGTGGAGACGGCGCAGGACTGCGTCGCAGTCGACAACGGCTGGTACTACGACGACTTCGCGAACCCGCAGCGGATCCTGATGTGTCCGCAGACGTGTGCGCGCTTCGAGGCACTGCGCGAAGCGAGCATCGAGATCCGCTTCGGTTGCACGACCGTGCCGGCGGCCTGAGCGTTCCTAGCCCTGCGTGTAGTTCCAGGTGCAGATGCCGGACTCGCAGGCAAAGCCGTCGGCCGCGGGGCAGTCGCAGGTGCTGATGCCACCGGGGATCATGCAGTCGTTCGCCTCGAGCTTCGTGCGGACTTCCTCGTACGTCGACAGGTCGGCGTCGATGCGCGCGACCCAGTTGCGCGTGCAACCGCAGCTCGTGCCGGCGAGCACCTTGCCGCACTCGTCGTCGGTCTCGCACGCGCGGATGTCGGCCACGGCGGCCGCGAAGTCCTGCTCGATCGGACCGCACGTGTCGATCTCCTCCGCGCACGAGCAGATCTCGCAGCCGTTCTCGTCGACGGCGAATCCGTTCTCGCAGAACAGCTCGCAGAGCACCGGCTGGCACTCGCCGAAGTCTTCGCACGCACCCTCGTGCACCACGCTCACGCCCGACGCCGAGGCCTCGCAGGAGTTGCCGTACGTCTTGCCGTCGCAGCCGCACACGGGCTTGAAGATCTTGATGCACGCGTCGGGCTGCGCGAGGCACTCGCCCATCTGATCGGCCGCGCCACACATCTGCTCGGGCGTGAAGAAGCAGAACTCGCCCTCGTCGCACGGCAGGCCCGCGATGCCGCCGCACGGATCGCCCTCGGGCGGGGGCGGCTCGATGCCGCAGACGTCGTCCGCGTCGTCGCAGCAATCGCCGTACTCGACGCACGCATCGTCGCACCAGCAGTTGCCCTTGCCCTTGCCGCCGCAGAGGTCCTTGCTCTTGTGCTCGCACGTGCCGACGATGTCCGCCTTGCCGACGACGCCGCGGTCCTCACCGGTAGGCGACGTGGGCGCCTCGACACTGCAGGCAGCGAGGCCGACGAAAAGAAGGGAGAGAAGCGAGTTGCGCATGGGGATCCTCGAACGGTTGCGCGGCCCCCCGTGCAAGCGGCGGGGCACTTCCGCGCATGCGAGAATCGCTGGCGTTTTTCGCTGCCGAGAGCCGGCGAGGCAACGAGCGTGGCCACCTCGCGGCGACGGCTGTGGTCGCCCGCAGGAGATTCTCGACGTCCCTGTCGTGTGGGGTCGAGCTCGGACGTCTGCAGCGCAGGAGGACGACAAGCGATGTCCGAGACGTTCGTGTGGTTCCACAACAACAGCAAGAAGCCCGGCGATTCCGCGAAGTTCTACGAGAAGCTGCTCGGATGGGCGAAGGCCGAGGGCCCGCCGGGAATGACGATGCTCGCCACCGACGCCGGTCCGTTCGCCGCCGTCGGCGAGCAGGACGGCGGGCTCGTCGGATGGGTGCCGTACGTTCGCGTCGACGACGTAGATGCGTCGACGAAGAAGGCGGAGAAGCTCGGCGCGACCGTAGTGAAGGGCAAGACACGGGGTCCCGCGGGCGAGTTCACGATCGTTCGCGATCCGGGCGGTGCCGCGGTGGCGTTGTGGCAGAAGGGCTGACGTAGGAGGATCGCCCTCTGAGCACGAAGCGAACGTGGGCGCTGCTCATCTATCGCACCGCGGCGTCCGAGCCCTCGGCGGACGACGCCGCGCGAGCGATGCGAGGGCATCGTGCGGTGCAGGCCGAGGCAGCGGCGCGGGGTGAGCTCCACGCCGTTGCCCGACTCGATGGCATCGAGGGCGCGAAGACGGTTGCCGTCGAGGGCAGCGCCCACACCGTCACCGACGGCCCGTACATCGAGAGCAAGGAGTGGCTCGTCGGGTTCTACCTGATCGATTGCGAGAGCGAGGAGGAAGCGATCGCGCGCGCACGCACGCTGTGCCCCGCCCAAGGGCATGCGATCGAAGTGCGACCGGTGTCGTGGAGATGGAAGCGATGAGCGACGCCGCGTTGCTGCGGCCGCTGTACCCTCGCGTGCTGGCGCGCGTGCTCGCGTTCACGCGCAGCCTGCCGGACGCCGAGGATGCCACGCAGGAAGCGGTGACCCGCGCGCTCGCGAGCTGGCCCGAGCGCGGCACGCCCGACTCGCCCGAGGCGTGGCTCGTCACCGTGGCCACGAACGTGCACCGCGATCGCCTCCGCAAGGGGCGGTGGGAGAACCCGCAGCAGGACGCCCTCGAGACGCTCGCGCAGATGAGCCCGTGGGTGCGGATCGCCGTCGGCGATCCCGAGATCGCGCGCGGCTGGAAGGACGAGCTGCTGCGGCTGCTGTTCGCGTGCTGCCATCCCGCGCTCGACGAAGGCGAGAGCGCAGCGCTCTGCCTGTCGACGATCGTCGGTTTGTCGACGCGGGAGATCGCGGCTGCGTTCGTGGTCGCGCCACGCACGATGGAGCAGCGGCTCACGCGTGCGCGACGGCGGCTCCGCGAGCGCGGCGACGCGGACGGTGTGCCGCCCGAAGCGTCGCGGGATCGCCTGGACGCGGTGCTGCGCGCGATCCATCTGTTGTTCAACGAGGGTTGGTGGTCGACCGATGCGCAGGCGCCGATCCGAAGCGAGCTCTGCCGCCTCGCGATCGGGCTCGCGCATTCGGTCGTCGACGCGTTCCCTGACGAGCCGGAGGCCGCGGGGCTGCTCGCGCTGCTGCTGCTGCACGACGCGCGTCGAGGCGCGCGGCAAGGGCCGAGCGGCGATCCCATCCCGTTGCCCGAGCAGGATCGATCGCGATGGGATCGCGCCGCGATCGAGCGGGGCGTGGCGCTGCTGCGATCCGCGCTCGCACGTGCGCCCGCCGGTGCCTATCGGCTCGAGGCCGCGATCTCGGCCGTGCACTGCGAGGCGGCGCGCGCCGAGGACACCGACTGGACCGAGATCGCTCGGCTCTACGCGCTGCTCGAGCGCGTGCGTCCGTCGGCGGCCGTCCGCATCAACCGGGCGTTCGCAGTTGCACGCGCCGAGGGACCCGCCGCCGGTCTCGCGCTCCTCGGCGATCCCGCGCTCGCGGCCTATCCTTATATATATCTCGTGCGCGGCTCGCTGTACGCGGAGCTCGGCGACGTCGAGGCGGCGCGCACCGATCTGCTCGAAGCACGCCGCCTCGCTCGCAACGACGCCGAGCGCAGGCAAGTCGAGGCTCGCCTCGCGGTGCTCGACACGCCGTGATCAGCGATCCCACTCGACGATCGGGCGCACCTCCACGCTGGCCCACTCGGCGTCGGGATGATCGGCGGCCCATTGCAGCGCAGCGTCGAGGTCAGGGACGTCGATGATGGCGATGCCCGCGATCTGCTCCTCGGTCTCCGCGAACGGGCCGTCGGTGACGAGCCGCTTGCCGTCGCGCACGCGCACGGTGGTCGCGGACTCGGCGGGTTGGAGCATCGCGCCGCCCTGCAGGATGCCGGCCGCGATCATCTTCTGGCCGTACGCGGCGTAGCGTGCCTGCACACGCGCCCTCGCCTCGGGAGAGAGCGCGCGGTAGGCCGCTTCGTCCTTGTTGATGAGCAAGAGGTACTTCATGGGGCCTTTCCTGCATTCTCCTTCATGCGGCGCATGAGCTCGTCGGGCGCGACGTCCTCGATGTGCGTCGCGATCTGCCAGTGATTGCCGAATGGATCCTCGACCATGCCCCAACGATCGCCCCAGAACATGTCGGACACGGGAGCGACCGCCTTTCCGCCGGCCGCCGTCGCGCGAGCGAACACCGCGTCCACGTCCGGCACGTAGAGGAACATGTTGGTCACGGTGGGCTTCGAGAAGCCGCTCGCGTCGGAGATGAACACCACGGCGTCGCCGATCTTCATGTAGCCGTGGATGATCTTGCCATCGGGGCCGTCGACGGCGTGCTGCAGTGCGGCGCCGAACGCTTTCTCGCAGTAGGCGATCAGGGCGCGCGCGTCCTTGGCGACGAGCTGCGTGATGAGGTTGGGGAGGCCTTCGGGGATGGGCTTGGTGGAACGTGCCATGCCCCCTGACGCGGGGGCGTCGGTCGTTTTCGACAGCGCGCAGCGGCGTCGATCCGCGCAACCTCACATCGACTATCCTTCGCGCCGGTGACGGCCTCGCTCGTGAACGCGCGGATCGAAGCGGTGTTCCGCAGCCACCGGGGCCGCGTGTTCGCCCATCTCATGGGCCGGCTGCGCGACTTCGATGCGGTCGAGGACGCGCTGCAGGAGGCGTTCGTCGCTGCGCTCCGCCACTGGCCCGCGCGAGGGATCCCCGATCGACCCGCGGCCTGGATCACGACCGTGGCCCGCAACGCCGCGACATCGATCCATCGTCGCGAGGCGCTCGCCGATCGCACGGCGGCCGCGCTCGCCGAGCCCTCGCTCGAGCTCGAGCTCGACGCGATCGCCGACGATGCGATCGGCGACGATCGCCTGCGGCTGCTGTTCACGTGCTGCCATCCCGCGTTGCCGGCCGAGGGGCGCATCCCGCTGACGCTGCGCACCGTGTGCGGCCTCGAGACGCCCGAGATTGCCCGCCTGCTCCTCCTGCGCGAGACCGCCGTCGCGCAGCGGATCGTGCGGGCCAAGCAGAAGATCCGCACCGCCGGCATCGCGTACGAGCTGCCGCGCCCCGAATGGCTCGACGATCGCACCGCGGACGTGCTCGCGTGCGTGTACCTGCTGTTCACCGAGGGCTACGCGAGCACCTCGAACGACGCGCTCATCCGCGAGCCGCTGTGCGAGGAGGCGATCCGGCTCGCGCGGCTGCTCGCGCGGGAGCTGCCGAGCCGCGCCGAAGTGCGAGGGCTGCTCGCGCTCATGCTGCTGCACCACGCGCGCCGCCACGGGCGCCTCGACGAGGCCGGCGATGCGATCGCGCTCGACGAGCAGGATCGCCGCCTGTGGGATCGCGCGACGATCGAAGAGGGCCGCACGGCGCTGCACGAGGCGCTCGCGCTCGGCGAACCGGGGCCCTATCAGATCGAGGCCGCGATCGCGGCCTTGCACGCGGAGGCGAGCGCGTTCGAGACCACGGACTGGCCGCAGGTCGCGGGCCTCTACGCGGAGCTCATGCGTCGCGCCCCCTCACCGGCGGCCGCGATGGCGTGGGCCTTCACCGAGGGCATGGCCGACGGTGCGGATCGTGGGCTCGCGCTGCTCGATCGTCTCGAGCGCGAGGGCGCGCTCGGGCAGGACGTCGCCCGCATCGCCGCGGTGCGAGCCGAGCTGTCGTGGCGCGCCGGGCTGCACGATCGGGCACGCGAAGCGTGGGCGGTCGCGATCGCGGGCGCCCGGCATCCGCGATGGGCGGCGTTTCTGGAGCGGCGCGCAGCCAGAGGACGCTGACCGTCGCTCATGGCCGGGGCAAGATCGACGCAACCATGTGAACGGCCAACGCGATCGCATGTGCGGGATCGTCCGCGGGCTCGATACGGTCGGGGCGGCGATCGTCGATGCGGTCGCCGGCGAGGCGGCCGGACCAGCCCTCGCCGCGAAGCGCAACGACGGGGCGGCCGAGCTGCCACGCGGCTGCGATCTCGACGAGCGTGCCCGCGCCGCCATCGACCGCGACGACCACGTCGGCGGAGGCGACGAGCACGAGGTTGCGGGCGATACCCATGCCGGTCGCGATCACGACGTCGACCGCCGGGTTGGCGGTCGCCTTGTCGAGGCCGGGGATGATGCCGATGACGTCCCCTTCGCGATAACGCGACGCCGCGCGCGCGCCCTCGCTCACCGCCGTCATGACGCCGCCGAGGCCTCCGGTGGCGACGCGCAAGCCGGCCTCGACAGCGAGCCGACCGAGCTCGCGCACACGTGCCTCCAGCGCGGGCGAGAGTGCATCGCCGCTGCCGCACACCGCCAGCAAGGGTCGCCGTGCCATGGGTCGACATGATGCCGCGATGTCATCGGCCACGACGCCTTTTCAGCCCGACGAGGAGATCGCCCGGGAAGCGATCCTTCGGGGCGGTGGAGGGGCAGCTTGCCGGCCGAGTCGAACGCGACGGTCGGGTCGCGGCCGCGCGGGCGGAGCTCGGGCGCCTCACGGCGTGGTGATCAGAGCGGCACGTCCTCGTTCGCACCATGCATGTCCACGCCTTCGCCGTAGCCGAGCACGCCGTACGATGCGAGTCCCCAACATCGCAACGCACCGCTGTCGAGCACCGCGCACGTATGAACACTACCCGCAGCAACCTGCGCAACGCCGAAGTCGCCCTCGATCGGGACGTCGCCCACGGAGGCGGGCGTTTCGTTGTCGCCGACATTGAACCAGTCGCACAAGCCCAAGCTGCAGATCATGTAGCTCTCGTAGCCGAGTTGGCCGGTGTACGTCGAGCTACCCCAGCAGCGCAGCGTGTTCGTGTCGAGGATCGCACACGTGTGGGATCCCGCTTCGATGCGAGTCACGACTCCACCGACTTCGACGTCGCCCACCGACGCCGGCGTCTCGTCGTCGCCGATGTTCTCCGTGTTCGCGTAGCCGAGGCGGCCGCTGCCGCCCTCGCCCCAGCAACGAACCGCTCCGCCGTCGAGCAGCGCGCAGGTGTGCCCCCAGCCGATCGCGACCTGCACGACGGGTCCGCCTACGTCGACGTCACCGACGCTGGCCGGTGTCTCGTCATCGCCAATGGTCTCCGTGCTCGCATACCCGAGCTGACCGTACTCGTTGTCGCCCCAGCAGCGGAGCGCACCTGTGTCCAGGACGGCGCACGTGTGTCCGCCCGCGGCGACCTGCACGACGGTCCCGCCGACATCGACGCTGCCGATGCTCGCCGGCGTCTCGTCGTCGCCGACAGATTCGGTGTTGCCGTAGCCGAGCGCTCCCGTTTCGCTGCTACCCCAGCAGCGGACCTCTCCGCCGTCGATCAAGGCGCACGATTGCCAGCGTCCGACGGCGACCTGCACGACGGTCCCGCCGACGTCGACGCTGCCGACGCTCGCGGGCGTCTCGTCGTCGCCGACAGATTCGGTGTTGCCGTAGCCGAGGCGTCCGTCTGCGCCGTATCCCCAACAGTGGACCGCACCGTCCGACAACAGCGCGCACGCGTGAGAGTCCGAGGCGGTGAGCTGCACCGCGATGCCGCCGAGCTCGAGGTCGGGCACGTCGGCGGCTCTCTCGTTCCCGGACGAGTAGCCTACACCCCAGTTACCACCCCAGCAGCGCACGACGCCGGGCTCGAACAGCACGCACGTCGCGTACTCGCTGACCGCTGCGTCGACGACGGGGACCGTCTGCGACGTGCAGTCGTCGGCACACGTGATGCTCGGCAGCTCGGGATCGCACTGTTCCACGGCCACGAGGGGGTAGCCGTCGCCGCACGTGTTCGTCTGGCACTCGGGAGTGCACGCCGACACGCCGTCGCCGGTCGCGTCGCCTTCGTCGCATAGCTCGCTCGCGTGGAGGTAGCCGTCGCCGCAGCTGTTGAGCACGCACGTCGGGCTGCACGGCGATACACCATCACCCGTGGCCGCCCCTTCGTCGCACTGCTCTTCCCCGACGTGCACGAACCCATCGCCGCACGCTGCGTCCATGCACGTCGTCAGGCACGCGTCGCCGTCGTCCGCGTCGCCGTCGTCGCACTGCTCCGTTGGCCAGAAGACGTAGTGGTCGCCGCACACGTTCACGGTGCAGTGCGCGGTGCAGATCGACTCGTGGTTGCCGTTGGCTCCGCCGAGATCGCACTCCTCGCTCTCGTGCACGTAGAGATCGCCGCAGTCGTTGAGCTCGCAGTCCGCCGTGCAGAGCGAGAGGCCGTCGCCGTTCGACGGACCGTCGTCGCACGCCTCGAGCCAGTTGCGGATGTAGCCGTCGCCGCACACGTTCAGCGTGCACTCGGGCGTGCACGCCGCGGTGGGACCGTTGCGCTCGGCGTCGTCGCACTGCTCGTCTGTGTCGACG
>CAYXVR010000111.1:0-5058 GCA_964468635.1 uncultured Nannocystaceae bacterium | reverse complement strand
TCGTGCCGGACTCCGAGGTCGTGCCGGATTCCGAGGTCGTGCCGGACTCGGACGTCGACTCCTCGGGCGAGCCCGACTCCGCGGTCGAGCCCGAATCGTCCGTCCCATCGGTGCTCGCCGAAGACTCCTCCTCCGACGTCGAGCCCGCCGCATCCGCGTCCGACGGAGGAGGCTGGCACGCTCCCCCTCCCCCGAGGAGCGCGATCGCGAGCACCCGCCGTCTGCCACGATCTCCCATCTACAGGGAGTCCCGCGCGCGCCTCATTCCCGTGAAGAAACTCGGCATCACGGATCGCACGGATGATACCGGCGGACCCAGCCCGCGTCGCCGACGTAGCCGGACACGACGATGTCGTCGCCCGCCACCGCGACGGAGCGTAGCCCGGCGCCTGTGTCGTCTTCGATGAAGTCGTCCCAAAGCACATTGCCGTCGGCATCGAACGAGCGTACCCATGCGAAGGCGTCGTCGACTCCGACCACCACGGTGTCGCCGCCCGGGAGCGCTGCGATCGCCGTCGCGAACTGTCCCCCTTCCTCCGTGGTGTCGTCGATGAACGTTTGCGCGGCGATCCCGAAGTCCGGCGTGAGCCGCTCGAACACGATGTCGGTCGGTCCGGAGCAAAACTCCCTGTAGATCGCGACCAGGTCGCCGTTCGCGTCGAACGTGAACGTATTGAGGTACGCGCCGTAATACCCGTCGTCGTGCGGATGGAACCAGCTGTCCACGCCGTCGCCGTCGACGGTGTGGACGGAGATCACGCTCTCGTTCGCGCACATCACACCGGAATGCGCGGCGCCCGAGTAGACGAGACCGTCTTCGACGAGCAGGCCGGCCATGGACCACGACGACTGCCCGGAGAAGTGCCAGTCTCCACCGGGGTCCAGCCGTCCGATCCAGCTGCCGTAGATCGGCGTCGGCGAATGGACTACGTAGTATCCGTTCGCGACGATCGTGCCGTCGCTTCCGACCGCCATGCGGCGGAACTCGACGTCGGTATCGACGGTGCCGTTCTCGAGGCCGGTGACCGGATCGTCGTCGTAGACCGCGAGCTCGTCGACGCTGGGCACGTCGAAATCGACGTAGGCGAGGCCGCGGCCGGAGCCACTCTCGCTGCGATTGACCGCGAGGACCAACGCGCCCGTGGGGTCGAGATGCATCGCAGCCACGGCCTCGTCGACGTCGGTGATTCCGAGCGCGGCGGGATCGATGGCGAGCTCCCAGACGAGCGTGCCGTCTGCATCGAGCGCGCCGACCCACGCGTCGGTCGTCGCGGCGCCCGGCGTAGCGCCGCTCACGAAGATCGCTCCGGCCTCGTCGACCCGCACCGCGACCGCGTCGTCGATCTGCGAGAGGACTACGGTCCAGGCCTCCTCGTAGCACACCCCCTCGGAGCCTGTGGTGGTGGTGCCGTTCGAGGTCGTGCCGTCGTCGCCCGTCGTGCCGGAGCTCGCCGATGTCGTGGAGGCGAGGGTCTCTTCGATGGCGTCCGTGGTGCTCGCGTCCATCGTCGTGTCACCCGAGCTGTTCGAAGATGCCGGACCCACCGTGGATTCGGTGTCGGTGGTGGTCGTGGGCGTGCTGGAGCTCGTGGACCCTTGGCTCGTTGGCCCGTCGCTCGTCGGCCCGCCCGTGTCATCCGAAAATGCGCCGGAACCACATCCGAGATGCACGATGAGCACCACTGCGCGCGCGCGCTTTCGACCCCCGCGAACCATCCCGTCCAAGCATCGGTGCCGCTGCGAAGCGACTTCCGTCAGAGTTTCTCACCTCGTAGTGCTGAGCCGTTCCTGAGCCGGGTGCCTTGCCGTTCTCGCCGGCCATGGGGTCGGGCGTGAGTGTGGTGCGCAGCGGTGCAATGGCGCGCGAGGCGGCCATCTCGATCGGAACGCCGTCGAATGCGGCACGAACACCGAGATGGCGGCCATCTCGGGATCTTCGCTGCGTCTGACGGCGTTCGTATCGAGATCGCGAGCGAACCGGCATACTCGAGGTGTTGGTGGCGAGAGGAGGATCGGTGGTCGTCCTCGTGTTCGCGTCCGCGTGCGCTCCGAAGCGCGTGGCCGAGGAACGACCACCGTGTCCGCCTCCGACCGTGGGGGTGGTCGAGAAGGAAGTCCCCGCGGCGGAGGAGAAGCGCGCGGAGGAGATGTCGCCCGAAGCCGAGGGGGCCGAAGAAGCGGCGGTCTGGGCGAGGAAGATGGCCGAGTTCGAGTCGGGGCAAGTCGGTACCGCGTGGGCCATGGAGGCGCAGCCGATCCTGTCGGTGGAGGTCGCGAAGGCCGTCGCCGACCTCGGCGGTCGGGTCGTGCAGTTCGAGTGCCGCGGGAAGCAATGCCGCGCGCAGCTGCGCTGGCTTAGTGCAGGCGGGTTGGTGGGCCACCATTTGATGCACGTCGACTTCACGTACAACTGCGCGAGGAGCTCGCACGCCCCGCACGACGCGGACACCTCGACGTTCCTGTTCGACTGCAACGACGAAGGCCCCCGACGTCGATGAAGGAGCTCGCTGATCGCCTCGCGAGGAGCCGAGCGCCCGCCAGAAGGACGAGGAGCACGAGCGTGTGGTCGGGCGGCGCGGTGCTGGAACAACCGCGGCAGCCTGCTCGCGCACGATCGCCGGTCACCGGCTCGATGGGTGGCGGTGGGGGAGCGTTCGCGTCGGGCTCACGTCCCCGACCGAGCGCGACCAGATGCTCCGCTGCGTCCGCGACCCTCGCGGTCTTCGTGCAGAGTCCGGTGTACAGAGAGCCGTCCTCACGGCGAGCGGCATAGACGATGTATGTCGTGTGGAGGTGCAGGACGGCGCCGCACGCTGCCGAGGTGATCTGCGTATACACATCGACGCTCTGCGCGACGCCACCCTTCCAGACGCGCGAGACGTGGAATCCGACACGCCGCTCCGGCCAGTAGATCGCATCATGATCGAAGGCCTTCTCCGCGATGAGTATCTGCACACGCTCGTCGGAGACGACGCGGCCTTCGAAGACCGCGTCCGCCTCCCGAAAAGCGTCGTACTCCGGCGGGGGCGGCACGCAGATGCAAGCGCTGGAAACCCGCGCCCAGAGAAGGGCACCGAGCACGGCCGCGCAGAGGGCGACGGGCCCTCGCGCTCGCGCGACTAGACCGAAAGGTCCCACGCTCGGCCGACGCCGCGGCTTCGGCAGTGTCGCACCCGATCCGGGCTTTTACGTAGATCTACGTACGCGGTGGCGGCTCGCTGATCTACTCGAGCGCGCTGACCTGCTTCGCGAGCGCGAGCGCGTCGAGGTGGTGGACCTTCGCGAGGCCGACGGCCCGCGTGGATCGGACCCACCATGTCTCGTCGTCCGTACCCGCGTACAGCGCGAGGGTCTGTCGTCGCTCGCCGCCGACGAGCTCGAGCCGAACGACTTCGCGCAACGTGGCGGGATCGAGAGCGCGATCGAACGCGCCGGGTCGCAACGCCAGCGCCGCGCGCACGATCGCGTCCGCGCGCGCACGATCGACCCCCGGATCGTCGGGCACCCACGCGTCGTCGCGCAGGGCGAGCGACCATGCGCGTCCGCGGGCGTGGATCGTGACGCGCTCGAGCCCGCGGCGCTCGACGAGCTTGCGCAGCGGGAGCAGCCTCGGCGCGGCTTCCAGCGTGCGCCACCACGCGTCCCCGACGACGTACGCGTGCCCGGTCGTCGGGTCGAGCACGCGCCGCTGCGTGTCGTCGTCAGGGCTCGGTGCGACGTGGAGCAGCTTCGACGGCTGGCCGTCGATCGTCACGCGAAGGGTTCGCGTGCCGTCCAGACCCGCCGTGGCCTGCTCGGCCTCGCCGACCGTTTCGCGGATCGCGGGCGCCGCGAGCTCGCGGAAGAGCTCGCCCGCGGTCTGCCCCTCGACGGGGAACTCGATCACCTGCGGCGGCTCACCCTCGCGCTCGGTGACGACGCGGCACCACGCGCGCGTGGGATCGATCTCGTCGCGCGTCACCGTCACGCGCTGCCCCTCGAGCGTCGCCTCGACGGCGCGCACCTGCTCGGGCGTCGCTCGCCACAGCGTCGGTTCGGGCTCGACCTGCGCCGGTCCCGAGGGCTCCGCGCCACAACACGCCGTCACGTGACCGCACGCGATCGCGACGGAGATCAACGTGCCGAGCTTCACGCGGGCGAGGATAACCCGCTCAGTCCGGCAGGTCGGGGATCGGCGGGAGCTCGGTGTCCTCGCTGTCGTCACCCCCCGTGGTGCCGCCGCCGTCGTCGTCGGACGGCGGCTCCTCGGGATCGTCGTCCGGAGGCGTACACTGGCCGGTCACCACGGGCACCGTCTTCGTGTTCGAGAGACACGCGATCGTCGTGTCGATGCGGAAGTTCGAGGCCGTCGTGTGTCGCTCGGCGAAGAAGATGTCGAGCGAATACACCTGCCCGACCTGGAGCCCGAGGTTCGCAGCGGCTTGATCGAGATCCACCGTGCGGCTGAGGCTCGAATGTACTCCGCCCAGGTCGATTGCAAGCTTGCCGTTGATGAACGTGAAGAGGTCGTCGTCACCGGTGAACGTGAACGTCTCGCCGCCGCGGTAGATGAAGCTCGTGTGGAGCTCGAGCGTGAAGTGATAGTTGTGGTTGCGACCTTCGTTCCCGAAGCCCTTGCCGTCGATGGGAAAGAACGCGTTGTTCCGGTACTGGTAGACGCCCGGGGACACCTCGTCGAGCACGAGCGTGACGTCCATCGGAACGTTCACGCCATCGACATCGCGGTACCACTGGTCGAACGCCGCCTGGCCGTTGGTCGTCGGGGTCACCGGATTGCCCATGTAGACCGGCTTGCCGTCCGCGCCCAACGCATTGCGCACGATGCCGAGGTCGTTGGCGATGCGGTACTGGAAGTCGGCATGCGCCTCACGGAAGTCGCGCACGCGGGCCACGAGCTCGCGGGCGCCGGCGCATGTCTCGTCCACGACTTCCTCGAAGACGACGGTCTCCTCGCACGCAGCCGTGCCGCAGCAGTCGCCGGCCGCGTCGCACTGCTCACCGAGGACGCGGCAAGGGCTGCACACACCGCCGAGACACGCGAGCTCCCCGCAGCAGTCT
>CAYXVR010000110.1:0-13513 GCA_964468635.1 uncultured Nannocystaceae bacterium | reverse complement strand
GCGCGACGTCCTTGAGCGCCATGAGCAGCGACTCGCCCTCGATGTACGAGAAGCTGATGTTGAGGTGACCGGGCAGCATGTGCTCGCGCGCGCCGTTCAGGTGCGTGTGCTCGATCTCCGTCATGATGCGGTCGCGCATGTAGTCGCGCAGCCCGGCGATCCGCTTGGACTCCTCGGCCATCTCCTCGCGCGCGAGGCGAGCCGCGGCACCGAAGCCGACGATGCCCGGCACGTTCAGCGTGCCCGACCGATTGCCGCGCTCGTGGCCACCGCCGTGGATCTGCGGCGCGAGCCGGACCCGCGGCTTGCGGCGCCGCACGTAGAGCGCACCGATGCCCTTGGGCCCGTAGATCTTGTGGGCCGACAGGCTCATGAGGTCGATGCTCATCGCCTCGACGTCGATCGGCACCTTGCCGAACGCCTGGGTCGCGTCGGTGTGGAACAGGACCTTCTTGCGCCGGCACAGCGCGCCGATCTCGGCGATCGGCTGGATCACGCCGGTCTCGTTGTTCGCGAACATCACCGACACGAGCACGGTCTTGTCCGTGATCGCCGCCTCGATCTGCTCGACCGTGACGAGCCCGTTCGCATCGACCGGCAGGTACGTGACCGTGCAGCCGTGGCGCTCGAGGTACTTGCACGTGTCGAGCACGGCCTTGTGCTCGGTGACGAGCGTGATGATGTGGTTGCCCTGTTCGGCGTTGTACTCGGCGACGCCCTTGATCGCGAGGTTGTTCGCCTCGGTGGCGCCCGAGGTCCACACGATCTCCTTGCCGTCGGCGCCGACGGTCTTCGCGATCTCGTCGCGCGAGCGTTCGACCGCTTCCTCCGCCGTCCACCCGAATGCGTGCGTGCGGCTGGCGGCGTTGCCGTAGGCCTCGGTGAAGTACGGCAGCATCACCTGCACGACCCGCGGGTCCACGGGGCAGGTCGCGGCGTAGTCGAGATAGATGGGAGTGGAGAGCGTCATCGCGTTCACGTGAGGCGGGGCTCCTGGCGCACGCGGAGCTTCACGGCGCCGGCCGGAGCGAGGTGCACGCCCGCGACGAGGCTGGGCGCTTCGTCGTCGGCGTGCACGGAATCGCAGCTCGCACACGCTTGCAGCTCGTGATCGTCGCTGCACGCGCGGCATCCTTCGAGGTAGGCGAGGCTCTCGCCGAGGTCGCGCTCGAGCTGCAGGAGGCGCTCGACCTGCGCACGGGTGTCGGCGAGGCGCGCACGGAACAGCTCGCGCAGGCTCGTCATCGCCTCCGGCCCCGTCGCGGACGACTCGACCGTGGTGATGAGCCCCTGGATCTGGGCGAGCGTGAAGCCCATGTCCTGCAGCTTCGAGATCCAGTACACGCGCGCGACTTGATCGACGCCGTAGAGCCGGAAGTTCCCGCTCGAGCGCGCGGGCTTCAACAGGCCCATCTCCTCGTACAGGCGCAGCGCGCGGATCGACTTGCCCGTGCGACGCGCGAGGTCGCCGACCTTCAAGGATGCCTTGGAGGTCTCGCTCGAGAGCGCTGCGCTGCGGGCGGTGCGGCGGGCCATGGGGAAACCGTGCTCGAACCTTACGTTACGTAAGGGTGAGAGAACGAGCCGGACTATGGCCTCGGCGTCGGCCGCTGTCAACCGCGCCCCGGACGGCCAAAGCCCGCCAGAACAGGGTCCTGGCGGGCTCGGGAGTTGTTTCGGCCGACTCTCACGTACGCGTGAGAGTCAGCGCGTGGCGGCTCAGCCGCCGGGGCGCACCGGCGGCTTGAACGGCGTCGTCCGCTTCGGCGGCTTCTTCGGCTCCGGATCCGGCTTCTTCGGATCCGGCGTCGGCTTCGGCACGTCCTTCGGGTCCGGCTTCTTCGGATCCGTCGGATCGGGCTTCTTCGGCTCGACCGGCTTGTCCGGCTCGACCGGCTTGTCCGGCTCGACCGGCTTGTCCGGGTCCTTCTTCGGATCGGGCTTCGGATCCGGCTTCGGGTCCTTCTTCGGCGGCTTCGGATCCGCCTTCGGCTCGTGCTTCGGCTCGACCGGCTTCGTCGGGATCTCGAGCGGCGGCGGCGGAGCCTCGGGCGTGACGCCGAGGTCCGCGGCGATGTTGGTGTTCGCGGCCCCGAACGCGCGCGCCGCCACGACGGCGCCCGCGACCATCACCGCACCGACGCCGCTGCCGACCAGCGCGCCCGGACCCTGATCGCCTGCGCGCGTGTGGTAGGCGAACGCCATCGGCGAGCCGCCGTAGGTCGACGCGAGCGTGCCGAACTCCGTGGCCGGATCGGCGCCGCCCGCCACCTTCTGCGCCGCCGCGAGGGCAGCCTTGCCCTCGTCCGTCGCCCGGTTGCCGATGCCCTGCACCGCGAGGTGCACGACCGGCACCGTCGCGCCCGCCGGCTGCGCGATCCAGGCGGTGGCGGCCGAGAACGGCGCGGCAAAGCCGATCACCGCGTTGATGGCCGACGGCTTCACCGCCGGGAAGTCCTTCAACGCCGCATCGATCACCTTCCGCATGTGCGAGCCGTGGAGGAAGTCCACCGGCAGGTGCATCGCGAAGCTGACCTCGTTCTTTCCGAACGCCTCCGACAGCTGGTGCGGCAGCGAGGCGAGCGTGTCGGCGTGCAGACCGCCCGCGCCCTTCTCGAGGATCTTGCCGGCGCCTGCGGCATCGGGACCCATCGCGAGCGTCAGCATGTTGTTGTGGGCGAAGGCCCACGACTCGAGGTTGAGACCCGCGTACGACTTGAGCGCCGCGGCCTCGGGCAGCCCGCCGAGCGCGATGTGCATCGCGTCCGCGCTCGCGCCTCCGCCCTGCACCTGGACCTTCTCCCACGTGAGCGTGGAGTCCTTGATGTCGGGGATCGACGTGGGCAGCTTGGCCTTGTCGGCCATCACGAGGTCGATCACCTTGGGCACGCCGCTCGTGTCGGTCATGCCGGCCTGCACGAGCACACCGCCGGGATCCACCGAGCCCGCGATCACGAACTCGCCGTTGAAGCTCTTGAACGAGGCGGCGAGGTCGGGCGGCATGCTGCCCATCTCCTTGCTCATCGCCTCGGTGACCTTGTCCGGATGGATCTTCGCCCAGATGAACCCGGCGCCCGGCTGCACTTGCGCGAGCGTCTTGGCTTCACCCGGTGCGAGCGCGGCCTTGACCTCGTCGGCTTCCTTGCCGGGCGGCATCGCCATCGCGACGTGCACGAGCCCGGGCAGTGTCGCGACCGCGGCGGCGATCTGCTTGCCGTCCGCGTCGATGTTCATGAGCATGTTGCTCTCGTCGAGGTTCACGCCGGGCAAGCGATCGCCGAGCGCCTTGCGGATCGCGGCCGGGTCGCCGGCGGGCTTGTAGCCGTCGAGCGTGGCCTGATCGTCGGCGCACGCGTTCCACCCGGCCTTGCCGTCGATCGCCTTGCACTTCAGGCTGCCCGTGTCCTTCACCTCGAGCGCCGTCGCGAGCTCGGTGAGCCCGTTCGGGTTGTCGCCCGCGAACACGATGACCGTCTTGTCGCCGGCGAGGCGGATGATCGCGCCGCCCTCCTTGGGCCGCAGCCCCGACTTCGCCACGGCGGCAACCAGTGCCGCGGTCTTCGTCTTGACCTCGCCGAACTCCCTCTGCGCCTCCGCGAAGTCGGGCGGCATGCCGGGCTCGGCCGACAGCTTCGAGAGCGGACCCTCGAGGAACTTGCCGGCCTCCTCGGCGTACTCGGCCACGACCGACGCGTCGCGCACGATCATGTACTGCGCCTTGTCGTCGGGGACGAAGGCGAGCATCGCGTCGAGGCCGCTGAGCATGGGCTCGACGGGGATCGGCGCAGGCTCGGCCTGCTTCTCCTCCGTCTTCGTCTCGGTCTTGGTTTCGCTCTCCGCGGTCTTCGTCTCGGTTTCTGCCGGGGTGTCTTCTTTCTTTCCAGTCAGCTCCTGGATCTTGTTGCAACCCGGGAGGGTCGCGGTCGACACGAGGAACACCAACGAGAGCGGCATCGCGATGCCACTACGCCTTGTCGCGAGCATGCGGCGGAGCATACAGCGTCGGCCCGTGCGCGGGTAGGGCTGCACGAGAAGCTTAAGAGGTGGCTCCAGCCGCTCGAAACCATGTTCAATCGCTGACAATCGAAAGAGCGACGATCGCAGATCGAAGGCGGAGCGCGATGCGTTCCTCTGCGACCCGGGGCGTATCCGCGATCGTGGTCGTGATCGCGCGCGAGGGTGGCAGGAGAACCTCGTCCACGCGCACCTCTTCCACGCCAGCGCGCGGCCGGCTACCTTCGCCGGTGCATGGGCTTCTCGGAGAAGATGCGCGACAGCCTCGGCGCCGAGGGGGCGCGGCTCGACGTCCGGGCGCCCGCCGACGCGATCGCCTCCGGCGCTTCGGCACGCGTGTCCGTGGGCATCGTCGGGGGCAGCAAGCCCGCCGCCGTCGACGCCCTGGTCGTGCGCGTGTTCGAGGCCTGTCGCCACTGGATCGACGGTGCGGGCGCGTCGCTCACCGAGGACGAAGCGCGCAGCAGGGCGGACGCGGAGCTCGTGCCGAACTGGACGAAGACCATGTTGTCCGAGCAGCGGATCGACGTCGGAACGACGGTCGAGCCCGGTCAACGCCACGAGATCGAGATCGAGGTCGCGGTGCCCGAGTCCACGCGCGCGAGCTCCCCCGCGTGCACGCACACCGTGCTCGTGCAGGCCGACATCAAGGGCCAGATCGATCCGACCGGGCAGGCCCGGCTGACCGTGTCCTGAGCCGCTCCCACCCGTCGGCACAGCCGTGTGTGCCGACGCTCGTCCACCCGGCTTGCGAGCGCGCGAAGCGGCGCCGTACGATGCGATCATGCCGTATGCGCGCTGGCTGCTCGGACTGGGTGGAGTCGCCTTCACCGTAGTGCTCCTCGCACCCGCGACCGTACGCGCCGAGCGGATCGTCTACGTCAACCTCGATCAGACCGCGCTGACGAACGCGAACGGTCAGGACCCCACGACGAACAGCTTCACGTCGAACGGCTTCACGCCCGGCACGATCAGCGGCTGGGACCTCGACGAGGCCCAGCGCGCCGAGCTGATGTTCTGGTTCCGCGAGGCGACCGTACCGTTCGACATCGTGTTCGTGGACGAGCGGCCCGCCGTCGGCACCTACGACATGCTCGTGTTCGGCGACGAGGTCGACAACATGGAGCTGTTCGCCGACCTCGGCTGCTCGGCCTCGATCGGTCTGTCCGACTGCGACGACACCAACCTGCAGAACATCAGCTTCATGTTCTACGGCTGCATCTCGGCGGCGCAGCAGATGGACATGAAGCGCGTCGCGTTCTACGGCCTCACCGGCCTCGGCTTCGGCTGGGGCCTCGAGAACCTCGACGCGTCGGGGCAGATCATGGGCAGCTATACGCTGTCCGGCCTCGAGTTCGGCGACGAGTGCACGCCGATCGACGGCGCCTCCACGTGCGCGCACGTCGGCTGCGCGATGGGCACGCAGAACTCCTCCGACGATCTCGACAACCGTCTCGGCGGACGCGTCGACGACGGCCCGCCGGTCGTCACGATCACCTCGCCGATGGATCAGATGGTCGTGCCCACGGACATCACGGTGGACGCCACCGTCGAGGACACGTTCGGTGGCATCTCGGTGCAGCTCGAGATCGTCGAGGTCGGGCAGTCGCTCGCCGACGACATGCCGCCGTACAGCTGGGATCTCGAGGGCGTGCCGGACGGCACGTGGACCCTGCGCGTCACCGCGACCGACGCGGACGCGAACATGACGACGCAAGAGGTCGTGATCTGCGTCGGCGTCGACGAGTGCGGTCAAGCGGTGGAGGAGAGCGGATCGTCGGGGCCGGTCGTCGACGGCTCGTCGAGCGGCACGCCGTCGGACGACGACGGCGAGGACACCGGCACCGCGGAGACCGACACCGGCGTGGGCGAGAGCAGCGGCGACGGCGAGACGGGCGCCGACGACGGCGCGGTCGATCCCACGAACACCCCCGTCACGGCCACGTTCGGCGGCGACAGTGCGGAGGCGGGCTGCGGGTGCACGAGCGCCTCGCCGCGAGGTGGCGCGCTGGCACTCCTTTCGCTGGTGCTCGTGCGACGGCGACGTCGACGGGCGGCTCAGGGGCCGTCGGCCGATTCGTCCTCGCGCACCATCGTCCACTGACCCGCGCCGTCGGTGTTGCCGTCGCCGCGGCCGAACGAGCCCGTGATCATCGAGCCGTCCTCGTTCACGAGCAGCCAGCCTGCGCCGCGATCACCCCGCCCGTCCTGCCAGTCGAAGCGGAGCAGGTTCGACGGCGTGGGCTCGCCGTCCTTGCCCGGCGCACGCACGTGCACGACGTTGAGCACGTACAACATCGAGCGGCCGCGCGCCTCGAACACGCCGCGATAGCGATCGCGACCGAGCGGCGTCAGGTCGAGCGTGCCCTGCAGCCCGCCCACCTCGCCGCGCCACTCGCCCTGCACCGCGACGGGCGCCTCGTAGACCTCCGCCGGCGGGAGCGTCGGCGTGTGGACCTTGTCGCACGCCGACGCGATCGCGGAGACGATCACCAGCGCGGCGCAGGAAGAGGACCGCCCGGTCAAGACGGGCGCATCGTAGTGGGCGAACGCGGAGCCAGGCAATAGCGACGGCTAGAAACGGATACCGAGACCGCTGGGGCTGATCGCGATGCGCTCCGCTCGCTTCTCGCGGCGCCGCACGACCGCCCACCGCACGGCGCCACCGACGACCAGGGCGGCGCCGACGGAGATGCCCACGATGCCGATCGGCGACATCACCTGCGCGCGTCGCAGGCGGCGATCGAACTCCGCGTGATCGTCGGTGCTCTCGGCCTTGTCCTGCTCGACGAACGAGCGGCCGTACAGGCCGAGACCGACGGCCAGCACGACGGCGCCCGAGGTGACCAACCCGATTGCGAGCGGATCGCGGTGCCACGGACGCGGTGGCTTCGATGGGGGCGGAACGTCGGAGGATGCGCCGCCCTTGCCCGCTGCGAGCTGGCGATCGCACTCCGCGATCGCGCGGCGCGTCGCAGCTGCATCGACCTCCGGCGGATTCTCCGCGAGGTAGCGTCGGTAGAACTCGTTCGCGACGTCGCAGTGACCATCGGCCTGTTCGATGCGCGCACGCGCGAAGAGATAGCGGCGCAACGGATCGAGCTCGTACGCCCGCGCGATCTCGCGGCGCGCTTCCTCGTAACGACCGGCTTCCCAGGCATCGAGCGCGCGCTCCTTGGCCTGCTCGGCCGGCGACAAAGGCTGCGCGGGAGGAGCGAGCGCGACCGCGAGCGCCAGGGCGAGGACCGGCGACGTCATCGATCAATCGGAGGGCGGGAACAGATCGTTGGGCCGCTCGCGCGGCTTGGGCGGCGGTGACGTCGACCGCTTCGGCTCGGCGGGCGGAGGCGAGCTGCTCGCGCGCGGCTTCTTCTTGCTCGGACGCGACTTCGACGGGCGCGGCGACGTCTCGCTCGCCGTGACCGTCGCGGCGGGGCGCGTGCCCGCCGTCTCCTCGACGATGAGCGGCTCGTCGATCGCCTCGGCCGGCACGGCCGCCTCGGGCTCGACGACGAGCGCAGCAGCCTCCGGCGCCGTGGCGATCGCCGGCACCGTGATGGGCACGATCGCCGCGGGCACGTCGGGCGTGCGCGCGGGCTCGCGGTCGAGCCACGCCCATGCGCCGAAGCCCACGCCCCCGAGCGCGAGCGCGACCGAGGCCGCCGCGAGCACGAGTGGTCCCACCGCGCGTCGCGGCTCGCGACGCGGGGGCGCCTGCGGATCGACGCGCGTGGCCTGATCCTCGTCGGCATCCGCATCGGTCACCGTGCCCGCGTCGCCGAAGTCGACGAGCGACGGATACGGCGGCAGCCCGAACAAGGTCGTCATGAACTCCGCGAGGGCGCTCGGGGTGACGCGCAGGTGCGCCGCGTGGGCGAACGCCTCGAGCTCGAGCGCGAACGCGAGGGCCGACGGCTGCCGCTGCGACGCGTCGCGCTGCAGCGCGCGCATCACGACGTCGGCGAGTGCGGGCGGGTACTCGCTCCACACCTCGCACGGATGCGGCACGAGCCCGAACACGATCTTGCTCATCGCCGCGTAGTCGTGCTCGGCCGTGAACAAGCGCCGACCGAGCGTGAGCTCCCACAGCAGGATGCCGAGGCCGAACACGTCGCTGCGTCGATCGACCGGCTCGCCGCGGCACTGCTCGGGCGACATGTACCCGGCCTTGCCCTTGACGATGCCGAGCCGCGTCGCCTTCGACTGCGAGCCGACGCGCGCAATGCCGAAGTCGACGACTTTCACCGAGCCGTCGTACGTGATGAGCACGTTCGACGGCGATACGTCGCGATGCACGAGCCCGAGCGGCAGCCCGTCGGGCCCGCGCCGCTCGTGCGCGTGGTGCAGGCCCGCGGCGACACCGGAGACGATCGCGAGCGCGCAGCCGAGCGGCACGCCGCCCTGCCACTCAGGCCCTACGCGGGCGGCTAGGTCGGCGCGCCGCACCACCGCGCGCAGGTCCTCGCCGTGCACGTACTCCATCGCGAAGAAGTGGTCGCGACCGAAGCGACCCACGTCGATCACGTGCGCGACGTTGGGATGGTCGAGCGTCGCCGCCAGCCGCGCCTCGTCGAGGAACATCGACACGAAGTCGGGGTCGTCGGCGAGGTGGGGCAGCACGAGCTTCAGCGCGACCAGCTTCTCGAACCCGCGCAGGCCTTCCACGCGGGCGAGGTAGAGCTCGGCCATGCCGCCGCTCGCGAGCCGTCGCACGATCGTGTACCGACCGATGCGCGTTCCCGGCGCGAGGAATCGCGCCCGCAGTGCCCCGCTCTGCCCCTGCATGACCCCGCCGTCCAGCATACGCCGGGCCCCGCGCGCGCGTCGACCCGCTCGATCATGAACCCGCGGTAAACGACCCGTTCAGGCACCGGTGTGTGCGTTCGCGAGCGAGCGCGTCCAGCCCTCGAGATCGGCGAGCAGCGCCGCGCGCGGCGTCTCGGGCCCGCCGAGGTCGGCCACGTACTCGCGCAGGAGCTGGCGCGCACGCGAGAGCCGAGTCGTCACCGTGCTCGTCGGTACCTCCATGACCTGGGCGATCTCGTGGGCACGGAGATCCTGCCAATAGAACAGCTCGACCGACAGCTGCAACTCGACCGGCAACCGAGCGAACGCGAGGAGCAGCAAGTGTTGCTCCTGTCGCCGGCCCATCATCGCGGATGGCGACGTGCGCGTGAGCTCGTCGTCGTGCGTGCGGCTGCGCATCGCATCGAAGCGGGCCTGCGATCGCAGGTGCTTGAGCAGCTGGTTTCTCGCGATGCCGAAGAGGTAGCCGCGGAAGCTGGCCTCGTGACGGAAGGCGTCGAGCGCCTCGACGCACGCGAGCAGGGTCCGCTGGGTCAGATCGTCGGCGGCATCGGGCAGACGGCGGGCGAAGAACGCGTGCACGCTGCCGTAGTGGCGGCGAAAGAGCACGCTGCCCGCGGCCTCGTCGCCGCCGCGCCATGCTGCGAGCAATGCGTAGTCGTCCCAGCTCGCCCGCGGATCGTCGACCGACGACATGCTCGCCCGGCAGCGTATCAGGCTGGAGGCCCTGAAGCGGTCGCTTGTCAGCTCGGGTGTGTCGGCCGCATTCTCTTTAATGGATGGGCGTGCGGGGGGCATTCGCGATCGCGATGGGCGCGCTCGTCGGCGGGGCCGGGGCCTGCATCGTCGGCGGCACGTTCGCGTGCACCGAGGACGCGGAGTGCAGCGGCGACGGTGTGTGCGAGCCGACCGGATGGTGCAGCTTTCCCGACGAGAGCTGCGAGTCTCACTCGCGCTACAGCCCGTGGGCCGGCGACGGGCTCGCGCACGAGTGCACGACGCCGGGTAGCGCCGGCAGCACGACTGGCTTCGGCACGGAGTCCACGAGCGACGAGGCTGGCCCGAGTGGACCGCCGGCGATCCGCGACAGCGAAGGGCCAGAGTGCGGCAACGGGATCGTCGAGGTCGGCGAGGCGTGCGACGAGGAGGACGACGTCGACGGCGACGGCTGCAACACGAACTGCGTGCTGTCCGGATCGTACAAGTGGCGCAGGATCAAGGAAAGCCTGGGCGACGACGAGGGGTACGACGTCGCGACGACCGCGAACGCCGAGCACTACGTCGTCGGCACGTTCGCGTCGCAGCAGGGCAACGGCTGGGTGCTGAAGTTCCACGACGAGGGCGACGAGGACTGGACCCAGCCCTACGGCCTCGGACAGCCCGACTCCGCGTACGGTCTCGCGGTGCTCGAGAACGTGCCCGACGACTGTGCGCCGGGCGACGTCTCCGTCACGGCGCTGTTCGTCGGCGGCTTCTCGACGCCGTACGACGACCCCGACGACGACGAGCCCGACGAGAAGGCCAACCTCATCGCAAAGCGCTACGACGACGTCGTGGGCAACGGCGTGCAGTGTTGGACGTCGTCGTACGGCAGCCAGCAGACGCCCCAGGGCAACATCCGCCGCGGCGACGATCGGCTCTTCGACGTGGCTGCGGCCCCGGGCGTACCGTTCGTCGTGATGTTCGGCCACCTGCGCGAGGAGATGAACGGCTTCGACGTGAACGCGACTGCGCGCGCGTACCCGCTCGGCAGCAACAACGACGTGTGGTTCTGGACCACCGGCCTCGGGGCCGACGACGACTACGCGAGAGGTGGCGTCGTCGACGAGCTCGGCCGCACTTGGATGGTCGGGTACCGCATCGAGGACGGCGGCGACGTCGACGCGTGGATCGCCCATCTCGCCGTGAGCGACGCCGATCCGCCGGTGCCCTCGCGCGAGTGGACCGCGATCGTCGCGGACCCCGCCAGCGACGACGTGTTCGAGGATGTCGCGCTCACGGCCACCGGCGATCTCGTCGCGGTGGGATCGAAGGGCACGCGCGGATGGGTCACGGCGTGGCACGCGGAGACCGTCGCGAACGGCACCGACGGCACGCCGTTCGCGGAGCGCGAGCTCGCGACGCCGGGCGATGCGACGATCTACGGCGTCGCGATCGACGGCGCGGGTGCGATCGTCGTCGTCGGGGAGGTGCAGACACCCGCGAACGGCAAGGATGCGTGGGTGGAGAAGCTGGACGCCGCGCTCGAGACCAGCATCTGGTCGCACCAGATCGACGGCACGGCCCACGGCGACGACGTCGCACGCGGGGTCGCGATCGCGCCGGGGGACGTGGTCATCGTCGCGGGCGACCTCTTGCAGACGAAGGACGCGGACCTCGAGGACGGGGTCGACAGGGATGTGTGGCTCGAGGCGTACGAGCCCTGAGCGCACCGTAGCCGCGATCGCGAAAACAGCAGCCCCGCCCCGCGGACAAAGTTCCGCGCTGCGGGAACACCCCAACCGATGCGAGGGGGGACCATGGCTGCGACCACACCGACGACGTGCACCGGCCCGATTGCGGCGCTGTGCAGCCTGTTCGTGACGACCGCCTGCTACACGGGCGCGGGCGATGCCGCGCAGGGCGACGGCGCCGACGACAGCGCAGGCGCGGAAGCGGCCGAGGGCGCCGACGACGAGGGCGACGCGGGCGAGGACGCCGGCGAGGATGCGGGCGAGGACGCGGGCGACACCGGCGAGCCCGAAGTGCCGTTCGTGCCGCTGCCGGCCGAGGCCGCGCTCGCGCGCGTGAAGAACTTCCTCACGGGTCTGCCGCCGACCGACGAGGAGCGCGCGGCGTACCTCGCCGATCCGGACGCGCTGCCCGGGCTCATCGACGGCTGGATGCAGACGCCCGAGTACGAGGAGCGCGCGCTCGATCTGTTCCGCCAGCTGTTCCAGCAGAGCGCGGACACGACGAACCTGTCGGAGTTCCTCGACATCAACCAGAACCGCGTCGATGCGATGGAGGATCGCTCGAACAAGCGGCTCGTCACGTCGATGGAGGACAGCTTCGCGTACACGGCCCTCGACATCGTGAAGTCGGGCCAGCCGTTCACGGAGATCCTGACGACGCGCACGTACCAGCTCAACGTGCCGCTCATGACGCTGCTCGCGTACACCGACGCGCGGCCGCGCGACGACATCAACAAGGCGATGGGGTCGTGGCTGCTGCAGAAGTACCCGAACCTCTCGCTGCGCGTGCTGTCGGGCGGCACGGCCATCCCGCTCGCGCAGACGCTGAACCCGCAGTCGGCCAACTTCATGCGGTGGTGGCTGCCCGAGGCGCCCACGGGCAACTGCGTCGACCAGCTCGCCGATCCGTTCACCGGCAATGCGGTGCTGCCGAACGCGCTGCAGCTCATGTTCGCCGTCGCGCCGAGCAACGTCGGCTGCGCGATGCCGGCCACGGTGTTCACGGCCGAGGACTGGGCACTGCGGCCGATCACGATCCGCGAGCCCAACGCGGGCGAGGACCACACCGAGTTCTGGGACATCGAGGCGCTGCGCTCCGCGGACGAGCTGGTGCTCGGCACGGATCGGGTCGGCTACTTCACGACGATCGGCTTCTCGGCGAAGTGGGTCACCAACGACTCGAACGAGCACCGCGTGAACGCGAACCAGACGCTCATCGTCGGGCTCGGCCGCACGTTCAACCCGGCGGACGCGTTCCAGCCCGCGGACGGCGCGTCGATCGACGAGGACCACGCGAATCCGGACACGCCTTGCTACGCGTGCCACAAGGACCTCGACCCGATGCGCGACTTCCTGCGCCAGAGCTACTCGTACTCGGGCACGGAGCGCCTGCCGGACGACGACAACGAGCCGGTGCCGGCGATGGCGTACTTCTCGCTCGACGGCAGCGAGCCGGTCGCGGGCAACGGCGTGTACGACCTCGCGGCCGCGATGGCCGCGCATCCCCGCTTCTCCACCGCATGGGCGGAGAAGCTGTGCACCGTCGTGAACGCGGGCAAGTGCGACGGCCTCGACCCCGAGCTCGCGCGCGTCGCCCAGGTGTTCGCCGACAGCAACCACGACTTCGACGTGCTCCTGCGCGAGCTCCTCAGCTCGCCGATCGTCACGTTCGCCGAGCGCACCGCGACGTCGGACAAGTTCGGCACGCCCGTGCCGATCGTCGTGCAGGACGACTTCTGTCGGCGCCTGTCCGGCCGCTTCGGCGTGCCCGACGTCTGCAACCTGCGCGGTGAGCTCGAGGCCGAGAACGGCGTGCGCAACACGATGCGCGCGCTCGCCGACGGCATCCCGCCGGTGAGCTACGGGCGCTCGGTCGTGCTGCCGTTCATCGCCTCGGCGCCCGACGTGTTCTTCGTCGCCTCGGTCGAGCGCATGTGCCAGACGGTCGCGGAGAACTGGCTCGGCAACGGCGAAACGATGATCTACGCGCCCGCCGATCGCGAGGAAGTGCTCGACCTGTTCGTGTACGACGTGATGGGCGTGCCGTCGTCCGACCCGCGCGCCGACGAGCTGCGCGGCATCCTGTCCGAGCACTGGGACGAGGCGGTCGCCGCCCAGGCCGAGGGCACCGAGGACGCGAAGAACGTCACGGCGCTGCGCTCCACCTTCATGCTCGCGTGCGGGTCCGCCCCGGCGCTCTCCACCACGCTGTGAGATCGAGGAAGGACACCACCATGACG
>CAYXVR010000109.1:13212-15141 GCA_964468635.1 uncultured Nannocystaceae bacterium | reverse complement strand
TGCCCCGACGGTTCGCAGCATGGCCCACGCGCTCGTCGGAGGCCTGGCATGACCGCGCACGAGCGATGGGCACCCCTGCTCGCCGCTGCTCCGCCGGCGCTCGAGACTCGCGCACTTCCTCGACGCCGACATGTCGATCCTCGGCACTCCAGCGGCCGTCTACGACGCGTACGTCTCGGGCGTGCGACGTGAGTACGCAGCGGTGCCCGACGCTCTGTTCTCGGCAGGCCGTCGAGCGTTCCTCGAGTCGTTGCTCGCGCGCGCCACGATCTTCCACAGCCCGTTCTTCGCCGCACGCTTCGAAGCGTCCGCCCGCGCCAACATGGCACGCGAGCTGGCGTCGCGGTGACCGCGACGGCGGCGCACGCAGCCGACGAGCAGGATCAGCGTCCACGCGAGACCCCCCGGCGCTCGCGTGCGGCAGCCGCAGCCCTCGTCGCCGTCGCTCGCCGGCGGCATCGCGCCGGTGGAGCCCGAGCCGTCGAGGTCGAAGCCGCTCGTGGAGGTCGAGCTCCCCTCCGGATCGCCGGTCGTCGGGTCCGGCGGTGGTGGTGCTCCCGTCTCGTCGCCCGTGCTCGCGTCCGCGGTCGTCGCGTCGTCGCCCGTGTCGGATCCGGTGCCCGTCGATCCCGTGCCGTCCGAGACGAACGGCTCGCCGCACGTCGCCGACCAACCCGAGAGCTCCTCGGTCGCGCACGCACCGGCCCAGTCGAGGCCCGCGGTCGTGAGCGAGGTCGGGAACGCGCCGCACGTCTCGTCGGGGCTCCACGTGCCGTCGACGTCGAAGCACGGGGTGAGGTCGTAGCCGGTCTCCTGCTCGAACCACTCCATCTCGAGGTGAACGAGGTCGTAGATCGCACCGTACCCGCAGATCTGCGGCTGGCCGTCGACATCGGGATGGCCTTCCGAGGTGATGCCGACCACGCGCCACGTGCCGTCGCGCAGCTGCAGGTAGGCCGGTCCGCCCGAGTCGCCGTAGCACACGCTCGATCCGTCGGTGCCGAGCAGATAGAGGTCGTTGTTCACGACGTCGACGGACTCGACCGTGTTCGTGGTCCAGCGCTTGATGCCGTGACCGGACGCGCCGGCCTCGTCGTTCATGCCGTAGCCCGGCAGCGTGACGGTGGCACCGGCGACGAGCTGGTCCGCTTCGCAGCCCATCAGCGGCGGCACGATCGGCACCCCCGGCGCGTCGGCGGCGAGCGTGCAATAGGCGAGGTCGAACTGGTTCAAGCCGCCGGCGTCCATGAAGCCGGGATGGCCTTCGCACCCTTCGACCTCGACCATGGCCGCGGGGACGGACGCGTCCTCGCCGAACACCACCGTCTCGAGCTCGCCCGTATAGAGGCAGTGCGCCGCGAGCAGCACGACCCGCGGATGCACCACCACCACCGTGCACGCGTGCGACCCGTCCCAGCGCAGGATCGACGCCGCCGCCGGGAACTCGCACGTCTGTGCGTCGGTGCCGTTCACCACCGGCTCGGGCTGCGGCGCACCCGGATCGACCTGCAATGCGCCCGCGACCAGGAATGCCAACCCGATGCCCACCATCGTGGTCCGTTCTACCAGAAATCTCAGCCCGTCAGGACCGCCTGGTACTCACCGAGCAGCGTCGCGATCTCGTGCAGCTCGGCGTCGCCGAGCTCGGTCGCAGCGGTGGTCACCCACGCTTGCATCGCCTCGGCCACGGCGGCCGCCTCGTCCTGCTCGCCCTGCTGCGCGAGCCAGCCGATCACGATCAGCGCCTTGGCGTAACCCACGACGACATCGGCCTTGCGCAGCATCGCCTCGTCCTCGACGAGCACGTCCTGGAACGGGACCGTGCGCTCGTCGCTGCCGGGCTCGCCGGTGATCGGATCCGTCCACTCCACCCGCGCGGTCACCATGTCGCACGTCGTGATGTGCTGCGGATCGCACGACGAGACGATC
>CAYXVR010000109.1:6287-13202 GCA_964468635.1 uncultured Nannocystaceae bacterium | reverse complement strand
GAACGTCATCGCATCGTTGGGCGCGAGGTGCTGCGGCTCGACCTCGGCCGGGTTGCCGCTGTACTCCTCGCCGTGGAACGCCTTGATGCCGAAGTGCCACGGCAGCGTGAGCTGCAGCCGCACGTTGCGGGCGGCGACCATCATGTTGGCGAGGAAGTCCGTGCCGAACACCCGGTCGGCCTCCGCGGCCGCGTCGACGAACAGGTAGGCGCCCTTGCCTGCGTCGGTGACTGCGTCCATCAGGTCGTCGCGATACGCGGTCGCTTCGCCGACGCCCACGCCGACGAGGTAGATGCCCTCGCCGTCGGCGTCGAGCGACTCGCTGGCGATGAGGTCGATGTCGGTCACGCCCGCGTTCGCCCCACCGTCGCTGACGAGGACGACGCGGTTGATGCCGTCGTCGATCGCGTGCGCATGCGCGAGCTGGTAGGCGCTGACGAGCCCGGAGTGGAGGTCCGTGCCGCCGCTGGCCTCCACCGAGGCCGCCAGCGCGAGCACCTCCGGGTCGTCGGGGCCGGCCACGGCGTAGCCGTCGAGCAGCACCTGCTGCGCGGTGTCCCACGTGACGGCGGACACGACGTCGCCTGCGCGGAGGCTTCCGGCGACGGCGACGATCGTCTCCTTCAGCATGTCGATCGAATGGCCCGCCATCGAGCCCGAGGTGTCGAGCGAGAACACGAGATTGAGCGGCGGTCGATCCTCGGGCGCCACCTGGCGGCCGCGCGCGGAGACCACGAGCGTGAACTCGCCGAGCGCGGCGTCGGTGCGCCGCATCTGGATCGACACCGAGGCCGCCTCGTCGACGGGGTTGTCGTGAGTGAGACGGTAGTAATTGAGGAACTCGTGGATGCGGACGCGGTCGGGGGAGACGATGCCGCCCTGCCGGATCGTCGCGCGAGCGAGGATCGGTGAGGCCTGGCTGTTGCTGTCGTCGTTGCTCATGTAGAGGACGACCGGGTCCTGCGTGTCCGGGCACTGCGTCGGCTCACCGTCGACGACGCGGGGCGGCGCGGCGAGAGGAGGCGGTTGCGTGCTCTCGTGCATGCCGTCGCACTGACCCTCGGCGCAGTCCGGATCGGGGGCTGCTTCGGGGCACATGCACTGGCACACCTCGTCGTCGACGCAGAGGTCGTCGGGGAGACAGAGGATCGTGGTGCCTTCGTTGCCGATCCAGCACCACGTACTGGGCGGGCAGATCGGTGCGTTCTCGCTGCCCTCGCAGAACGGGATGCAGTAGCCCTCGCCGTCCTGCACGTCCCAGCACATCGACTGGATCCGGCAGTCGTCGACGCCGCTCCACGGCGAGCCCTCGACCGTGCACGGATCGTAGGGTCCTCCGGCCATCGGCGCGACCGGGGAGCAGCGCGTCGCGTTCCAGTCGTCGGTGCCGTCGTTGCTCCACGGCATGCACTTCTCGCCGAGCGGACAGTCCTGATCCCATACGCTGCACTCGATCGAGACCGAGTTGCCGTCGGGGTCCGTGATGAACCCGCCGCCGGGCCACCCCGTGTCGTCGCCGTCGCCCGGCTCGCCCATGTCGCCGGGCGGCTCGAACGGTGCCTTCGCCCAGGTCGCGTCGCCGACCACGAGCGGTGCTTCGTCGACGCACAGCGGCACGACGCCGCCCTCGGTCGTGCCCTCGACCGCGCCGCTGGTCGTGCCCGCGTCGGACTCGGTCGCCCCACCGTCCACGCTCGCGGTCGAGCACCCCAACACCGCCAGCCCCGTGACCCCAAGCCAAGATCGCATGTTAGGATTGTAAGGTTAGTTTTACGAGTTAATCAAGCAATTTTGTGGGATGGCTCGCGTGCTCGATCCAAAGTGATTCAGCGTGGGCACGCGATCGCCGTCGGGGACGTGGTGCCGGCGTAGATCTCGTGGCGGTCGAAGCGACCGCGGAGCAGCTCGCCGAGCTTGGCCGCGACGCGGTGGGTCGCGACCTCGTCCTGGCGGACGATCGTGAGCGCGTTGCCGCCCTTGGTCTTGCGCAGCGCATCGAGCAGACCGCCGCCGCCCGCATCGAGCCACGCCACGCGATCGCTGGCCACCGCGGGGACCTCACCGCACGCGCGCCAGCCCTGCTGCACGTCGATGCGATAGCAGCAACGGTTGGCGACCGCGCCCTCCGCCTCGACGCCCGCGATCTCGATCTCGTAGACGGTGAAATGATCGAGCAGGCGGCGGTAGACCTCGTGACGGCGTGCCACGTCCTCGCCCGGCGCGGCGGCCTCGGTCTGCTCGCGCAGGGCCTGCAACGCCTCGCGGGCGCGCTCGGCCTTCTCGCGCCATTGCGCGGCCTCCTGCTCGGCGCGACGCGCTTCTTCGTTCACGTCGTGTTCCGCCGCCTCTTCGACGCGACGCTCGGCGTCGACGAGCTGCAGCCGTGCGTCCGCGAGATCCTCGCGCAGCTCCTGCTCGCGACCGACGCTGGCATCGAGCTCCTGCTCCTGCATCGTCGCGAACACGAACAGCACGACCATGAACACGTCGAGCAGCGGGAGCAGATCGAGGCGATGGCGACGACGCGTCACGACGGTTCCTGCCGGGACGGCGGGCGATCGAGCCCGGCCAGCAACGCCTCGCGCACGCCCTGTCGCGCGCGGTCGAGGCCCGTCTCGCAGGCGCCGGCGAGGATCGACAGCGCGACCGCGCCCACCAGCCCCCAGAACGTGGTACCGAGCGCGACGGGGAGGCGCGCGCGGAAGCTGTCGAGGTCGGTCGGATCCGATGTGACGAGCGCGAACACGGTGCCGAGGATCCCGAGGTGCACCGCGAGCTGGGCGAAGCGCTCGATCCAGCCGATGCGGCCCTCGAGCGCCACGAGCACGCGTGCGGCCGGCTCGGGCTTCTCGCCGGTCATGAGGCGCGCCATTTCCTCGAACGAGAGATCGACGACGGGCGCTGATTCGAGCCGCCGGCGGATCGGATGGCCTTCGTGCAGCTCGCCCGCGATCCTTCGCAGCACCGCGAGCCCGCCGGCGAGCTCGTCGGCGTGGCGACGTCCGCGAGTCCACCACGCGAGCGAGGTGCCGATGAACGCCGCGACAGCGATCACGACGACGATGCTGAACGGGTCGAGGAGCGCGGGGCCGAGCATGCGTCGCCTATTCGGATCGGACCTCGACCGCGGTCGCGCCCGCGTCGACGAGACACTTGCGGAGTGTCTCGACGGTGCCGTGCGATCCCTTCGTGGCATCGATCTCGATCGCGCGGGCCGGATCGCCCTGCGCCATCAGCTGGCGGCAGGCCGCGTCGCAGTCGCCGGGCTCGCCGCCCTCGAGCACGCACTGCGAGCCCACGACCGCGATGCTGCGTCCGCCCGCCTCGGGTGCCGGATCGGCCTCGGGCTGCGGCGGTGCGTCGCGGCTCGGCGCCGGCGCGCTCGGCTGGCCGAGCCCGAACCCGAGCCCTTTCCCGCAATCGGTGAACCGCGCCACGAGGAAGGCGAGCGCGCCGACGAGCACCCCCAGGACCACGAGCCGGACTCGCGAGAATCGTCGCGCCACGTTCGCGCGAACGATGACCCAACCGAGCCGTGTGCGCAACCGCGACGCGCCCGAGGAACGATTCGCGCGTCAGCGGTCGTGCTCGCGGAGCCACGCATCGATCTCGGCGAGCTC
The DNA here is from genome assembly GCA_964468635.1 of uncultured Nannocystaceae bacterium. Lineage (GTDB taxonomy): Bacteria > Myxococcota_A > Polyangia > Nannocystales > Nannocystaceae > Xiheibacterium. The sequence goes on along the minus strand of CAYXVR010000109.1, from coordinate 9,582 downwards.
CGGCGAGCCGAGGTCGCCCGTCGACTGCAATGCGGTGCGGGCCGCCTTCGTCGCGGCGAGGGCTTCGGGACGGCGGGCCTGCACGGACCACAGCGCGCGGCCGCGCTGGAACTCCGCCTGCGCGCATGCGATCGGTTCCACTTCGCCGGTGCGGCAGAGCTCGAGCGCTTGCTCGGCGTGCGCGAGCGCGACGTCGGGCTCCGCGAGGGCCAGGTGCACGCGCGCGAGCCCGAGATGCACGAACGCATGGTGCGGATGCTTCGGCGGCAGCAGCTTCTGCAGCCGTGCCCGCGCGCTGCGCAGCAACTCGAGCGCGCGCGTCGGATCGCCGGCGCGCTCGAGCGCGAACGCGTGGTTGACGTGCGCGGCGGCGGTGGTCGCATTGTCCTGCCCCATCACCGCCGCGAAGATCGCTGCTGCCCGGCCGTAATGCGCCTCCGCACCCGCGAAGGCACCGAGGTTGGTGTACGAGCGCGCGACCTCCGGATGCTCCGTGCCGAGGACGTTCTGCCGGATCGCGAGAGCCTCCCGCGTCGCGGCCTCTGCCTCCGCGTTCTGGCCGAGCCGCTGCAACGCCGCGCCGAGGTTGTCGAGCGCATTCGCGGTGTCCGGGTGCGTGTCGCCGTTGGTCTTGCGATAGATCGCCAGCGCACGCGACAGCTCGTCGCGCGCGGCCTCGTAGTGCCCGAGCCGCGTCAGCTCGATGCCCACGTTCTGCCGCGCCGTCGCGACGTGCGGGTGGTTCGGGCCGTATGCGGCTTCGAACAACTCGCGCGCGCGTTCGAACTGCTCCTTCGATTTCGCGAACTCCCCCGCCGCGTCGTGCAGCGGTCCGATCGCGTTGAGGAGGCTGGCCTCGACGACGTCGCGTTCGGCTCCCACCCGCTGCACGAGCGCGAGCCCCTGCCGCGCCCACAGCTGCGCGCCGGCGAGGTCCTCGTTGCGGAAGCCGATGAGGTACGTGAGCTCGATGATGCCCTCGAGCGCGACGCGATCGAGCCCGAGACCCACCGCCTCCAGCACGCCGTCCTCGAGCAGCGCGCGTGCGCGGGCGTATTCGCCGACGCGCTCGAGCGCACCGCCGAGGATCACCTTGGACTCCGCCTGCAGCGGTGGCCATTGCAGCTCCGTTGCGGCCGCCGATGCGGTCTCGGCCACGTCGACGGCGGTGGGCCAGCGGCCCATCTCGTCCAGCAACCGGGCGCGATGCAGGCGGCGACGCACGTCGACGACCGCGGCCGCGCGTTCGGGCTCCGGCGGCAACGGGAGCACCTGCTCGCCACCTTCGCACGACGAAGGTGCGGGCAGCCCGGTCGTCACCGCCAGCGAACGCCGCACGGCCTCGCCGTCGGCGTCCGCGAGCACGCCGATGACCGTGTCGAGCGTGTCGAGGCGATCGCCGAGGCACTGCATCCTGCGATCGCGCTCCACGTCGGCCGCGGCCGCGCACGCCGAGCGATACTCCGCGACCCACGCCACCGCGTAACCATCGAGCGCGACCTCGGTCTTCGGCCACCCCTCGCCGGCGGCTCCGATCGCTTCGAAGGCGGACGCCGCGGCGGTGCGTCGATCGTCGTTCCACACCGCCGCCAGGCGTTGCTCCGGATCGTCGCACCCGGCCGCCGCCGTGGCCCACGGTTGCGCGACGACGAGGATCGCACCGCCCACGACGATCGCCGCGGCGATCCACGGAAACACCGGGTGGGGTCGCAGCTCGCGCTCGAGGGCGTGGATGAGCGCGTCCATGCCCGGCCAGCGTGCGTCGGGCCACGGCGACAGGCCGCGGACGATCGCGTCGCGGATCCGCCTCGGCACGCCGCCGTGCTCGGGCTCGGACGGCAGGGCGCCGCGTTCCTTGGCCCGCAGCAGCTCGGACAGGCTGCGGCCCTGGAACGGACGCACGCCCCACAGCGCTTCGAACAGCGCGACGCAGAACGCGTACTGATCCGCGCGCGCATCGATCGGTCGTCCGCGGTGCTGCTCCGGAGCCATGTAACCGGGCGTGCCCATCACGGTGCCCTCGCCGGTGAGCTGGGTCTGCCCGAGCGGTCGCGCGAGATCCTCGTCCGCCGACACCTCCGCCGGGCTGCGCGACGACACGAGCGGGTCCGCCGAGAACGCGCTGTCGAGCGAGGACGTGCCGCGCGCGAGCCCGAAGTCGACCACGCGCACGCCGGTGACGGCCCGCGTGGGGCGATCGATCGAGAGCAGGACGTTGTCGGGCTTGAAGTCGCGATGCACGATGCCCTGCGCGTGCGCGGCCGCGAGCCCGCGCCCCGCCGCCGCGAACGTGCGTAGCACCTCGCGCCACGGTTGCTTCGCGTCGAGCCAGCGCTTGAGCGTCACGCCGTCGACGAGCTCCATCGCGATGAACACCGCGTCGCCCGTCGTGCCGACGTCGTACACCTCGACCACGTTCGGATGCGTGAGACGGGCCATGGCCTGCGCCTCCCGGACGAACCGCGCACGCCCAGCGGGGCCGCGATCGCGGTGCGTGTTCGGGAGCACCTTGAGCGCGACGATGCGATCGAGCTCCGGGTCCTGGGCGGCGAAGACGATGCCCATGCCGCCCGCACCCACACGGTGCAGCAGGATGTAGCGGCCGATGCGATCGCCGGGGCTCGGCCCTCCCGGTTCGTCCGCCGCGGCTTCGCCGAGCAGTAGACGGCCTTCCAACGTGACGACGCCGTCGCGCCGCGAGCGGGGCACCCCCTCGTCCGCGAGCGTCGCCCGCGTGCGCTCGTCGGTCGTCATCCGACGCGCGATCATGCCACGATCGCGATCGTCGGCGCGCGGGGGCGCGTGTAGCCTGATGTGGCTACTGAAGAGTTGGAGCGGATCGCCGATGGCCGGAGTTTTGCGGTAGCGTGACGCTCACGTGCGAAGCGAGCGCTTTTCCGAGATCGGGTCGGCCCGCGGGCGAATGAGCCGGGCCGCGATCGGTGCCGCGATCGCGGTGTCGTTGCTGCTGCCGCAGGGCGTGTTCGCGGCTCCGCCTCCGCCTCCACCGCCGCCGCCGGCGAAGACGACGACGCCGGCGAAGACGACGACGCCGGCGAAGACGACGACGCCGGCGAAGACGACCACACCCGGGAGCACCGCGCCGGGGAGTACGACGCCCGCGAAGACGACGACGCCCGGGAGCACGACGCCCGCGAAGACGACGACACCCGCCGGCACGCCGACGGGTGAGCCCGCCGCGACGCCGCCCGCCGGCGATCCGGTGAAGGCGGAGGCCGCACGCAAGCGCGCTGCGGCCGAGGTCGCCGCGTACGAGAAGATCCCTGCCAAGAAG
>CAYXVR010000109.1:3872-6277 GCA_964468635.1 uncultured Nannocystaceae bacterium | reverse complement strand
CGCGAGCTGGCGGAGCGCATCAACGCGGCCTGCGACGCCTACGAGGAGGCGTACGCGAACGATCCGAACGATCGCGCGTCGCTCGAGTCCGCGATCGCACTGCTCGGCCGCTACCTCGAGCGGCTCGAGGCCAACAAGTCGACGCGCGACACGGCGCCGTTCGAGCTGCGGCTGCAGAAGATCCATGAGAAGCTCTCCGAGAGCGAGGTCGTCCCCGTCGATCCGGCTGCCGGTGCGCCGCCGGTCGTGCCGACGACCGAGTCGACCGCGGACACGACGGCCGAGCCTCCGCCGCCGAGGCCCACGAGCTCGCGGCGCTTGGAGTGGGGCTATCAGCGTCCCGCGGCGCGATGGAAGTGGGCCGGCGTCGGACTGACGTTCACGATCGCGACGGCGGGGCTCGTCCTCGGGATCCTCGGTCGTCAGCGCAGCAAGCCCGGCGGTGAGCTCGAGCGCGACGCGTTCGCGAAGGCCGATGCGAGCCTGCTCGACATGGATCCCGGCAACGACGTGGACCCACGCGAGGCGGGCAACATCTGCACGAAGGCTCGGCAGACGCGCAACGACGGCACGGGTCTGCAGGTCAACACGGGCATCGCCGATACGTGCGACGAGGCGCAGACGTGGGAGACGATCAGCATCGCCGGGTACGTGGGGCTCGGTGCGGGTGTCGTCGGGCTCGTCGTGTTCACGACGCTGCTGTTCGTGCATCGCGGGGACGAGCGAGAGGCGCGCGTGCGCCCGCATCCGCGCGGGCTGACGTTCCGGTTCTGACCCGGCGCGCAAGACGCAATTCGGTGGGTCGTCGATCGCCGGCGGTCGAATTCGACCATGAAATCAATCGGATACCTACGTTCACATAGTCATACATGTAGTCCTATGTAAGTCTCTGCCCCGTGACGAAATCGCTCGCGCTCCTCGTGTTGGCCTCCTGCATCGCTTGCGCCGGCCAGGCCGACGACGATCCCCACGACGACGCCGAGGGCAGCGGCAAGGCCGACGATGTCGACGGCGAGGTCGCGCCCGTGTGCCTGCAGCGCGCGACGTTCCCGAGCACCGTGCTCGCCGATGCACTGGGCGACACGCCGGGTGCGATCGACGACGACGGCACGCCGATCATCGCCAACTACACGGCGTGGCCGATCTACGACCCGGCGTCCGGCAGCGCGCGCATGGACCCGAACGTCACGCGCCGCATCGACGACCCCGACGAGGCGCTCGAGAACATCGCGTCGCGGTTCGGCGACTGCAGCGATGCGATGGTGGAGCACATCCGCTCGGCCAAGCCCAACGTCTACGTCTACTTCACGGGCTTCGGCGGTGCCGATCAGAACAACAGCATCATCGGCGAGGGCTCGGTCCTGCGCTGGATCAACGAGCGCGATCCGAACGCGCTCATCTTCTCGATCAACTGGAACTGTGCCGCGAGCGGCGATCCGTTCTGCGCCCGCAACACGCGGGCCCTCGCCGCCACCGACGACGCGCCGCACGTGCGATCGATGCACCGCGCCATCGACACCATCGTGCCGCAGATCGCAGGAGCCGCGGTGGCGACGCAGCTCAAGACAGCGATCGCGGGGTTCGGCCAGCAGCAGCAGGGCTACGACTCCGCGCACTCGCACTCGATGCAGCTCGCCGCGCAGCTCATCGACCAGCTGCTGGTCGCCGACGAGGGTCCCGACGGCGAGAGCCGGCTGGGCGACATCCGCATCGCGGGCTACTCGATGGGCGCCCACTCGGCCGCGCAGCTGCTCGTGCAGGACTTTTCCGAGGACGGCAGCGGCGGATTCACGTGGAGCCGCAAGGCGTGCCGCGATGGTGGGAACACGTGCACGGTGGCCGAGCTCGACAAGGTGAAGTGGTCGCTCGCGATGGGCCTGTCGGGCTGGTCGCACGCGCTGCGCAGCGAGAACCGCTTCGATGCGGACGGCGTGTCGCAGGGCGATCCCGAGCTGCGCGCTCAGCTCGAGAACGGCGGGCTGTTCCGCGCCGGCGATCCGGCGTACGCGGGCAAGCTCGCGGTGCTCAACCGGCGCATGGACCCCACGAGCAACGCCGACGACACGTTCCAGCGCGGCTTCCTCGACATCTTCTTCGGCGACTACAACCACTACTCGCACGACTACGCGTTGCCGCTGTTCATCGATGCGGGCTTCGTGCGCGCACTCGATGCGTTCCTCGAGTCGGGCACGGCGAGAGGCTCGCGCGAGATGGGCATCGTGTACGACAACGCCGGGCGCGTGGACTTCGATGCGTGCCCCGAGGAGGGCACGTGCGAGGCGGGCACCGGCTACGTGGCGCACGAGCAGAACCGATCGCACGCGGTGCTCGACGTGCCGCGGGTGCAGGTGCGCACGGTCGACGGCGTCGATCACCCGGAGAAGGTGGTCGATCGCGCGGCCACG
>CAYXVR010000109.1:0-3862 GCA_964468635.1 uncultured Nannocystaceae bacterium | reverse complement strand
CGCACGTTCGACCAGGAGGACCTGCGCGGCGGCGTGGAGCTGTACGTGAGGCCGCACTACGACCCCAGCGAAAAGGGCGTGCACGGGCTGTTCAGCTACGGTGCGTGCGAGGGATCGGACGAGGAGCTGATGCCGAGCGCGTTCGTGGAGGACGGCGAGCTCGTGTTCGAGATGCAGTGGCAGGGCGAGCGCTTCGCGGCCACCGTCGATGCGACGAAGGCCGGGCTCGCGCCGGAGCAGTGGACGCACCTCGCGTTCACGTGGGAGCTGCCGGTCGAGTCGCTCACGACGGCGCACCGCAGCGCTGCCGATCTCGCGGCCGCGCTGCCGCGGATGGCGGCCGATCTGCAGAAGCACCAGGTCGCGCTCGTGCTCGCCACGGGCCTGGGCAAGCCGCTCGCCACCACGTACAAGCGCCAGGCGGGGCAGGGCGCGATGCGGATCTTCGTCAACGGCGAGATGGTCGTCGAGGCGGATCTCGGCACCGAGGATTCGCGGCGCGAGTGTCTGCCCGCGCGCGAGGTGCTCGGCAGCGAGCGCTTCGAGGTCAACGGCGTCGCGTTCCCGCCGTTCGTGCCGTACGCGCGTTACGAGCCGGGCAGCGGCGACGTCGTCGCGTTCAGTCCCGAGCAGGTGCTCGGCACGAAGTGCAAGGCCTACCGCGTGCGCAACGAGCAAGTGTTCTTCGGCTGCGCGCAGTCGGAGGGCGTCAATGCCGACGCGGACATGGACGACATCACGCTCGTGTGGGGCCCCGGCCGCACCGAGTACGAGGACGTCGATCACGAGACCGGCGAGCCCGTGACGTGGCCGATCGGCGTGGACTACGACGCCACGCCGCTGAGGCTGTGAGCCGCTACCCGCGGCGGCTGATCATCAGGATCGCGGCATCCGTGCTGCGGGCGGTTCGCACCGCGAGGGCGCCGAACAATCGGCGTCCTCGTTGGTGCTGCAGCCCGAGGATGAAGAGGTCGGTCGGCTTCGCGAAGCCGACGAGCGCATCGACGACGGCGTCCGCGACGAGGACCTCGGTGCGAGGCGGACGGTGCGTCTCCTCTTCCGCGAACACGCGGAGCTGCCGTTCGGTCTGGCTGCGTGCGGCGTCCGAGGTGGCGGCGGGAACGACCTGCAGGAACACGACCTCGCGCTCGCGTGCCCGGCCGAGGCTGCCGAGCAGCCGCGCGCGCAGGGCATCGTGACCTCCGCGACCGCCCACGGCGACGACGATCCGTTGCACGTCGCCGAGCGTCCAGCCCGCGGGCGCACGTAGCAACGCGACGTCGCAGTCGACCTCGTTGAGGAATTTCTCGACGCGTTTGACGTCCTGCTCGTCGTCGAGCCGCGACAGCCCGAGCACGAGACTCTCGCAGTGCTGCGCGCGTGCGACCCTCGCGATCTCCGGCCACGGCTCGTCGGCGACGGTGAGCAGCGTCTCCGGAGCGTGTCCCGATGCGAGCGAAGTCGTGAGGGCAGCGCGGATCACCGCTTCGGCCTGCTCCATCGCGGGCGGGATCGTGCCGCCCGCGAAATCGCCGGGCTGGGGCCGTCGCAGGACGGACAACAGGACCACGCGACCGACGACGGGCGGGGCCAGCACGTTGGCGAGGCCGACGAGACCCGCGGCGCTGGCCGGATTGGCCACGGGCAGCAGCACCATCGGGCTGCGGCCGCGCAGGAGCACGAGCTTCGGATCGCGCGCCTCGGCCGAGGCATCGACGACGCGCGCACGGCCGGCGAAGAGCGCGACGTAGAGCGTGACGCCGAGCCCGAGCCACAGCACGGTGATCGCTCCCGCCGACGGCACGCTCACCGCCTGGAACGCGGCGAGGGCGGCACAGGCGACGCCGCCCACGATCGGCACCGCGGGAAACCACGGCGTGCGAAACGGTGGCTCGGTGCGTGAGCGCCTGCGCGCGAGCAGCCCGATCCAGTGCACGAGCGCGAACGACAGCAGGAAGATGAGGCCGGCGGCCGCTCCGGCGGCGGCGATGTTCGGAACGATGAGGAGGATGGCGAGCATCGCGAGCGCCGACGCGTAGATCGCCATCACCGGGGTCTTGCGCGTGCTGTGCTCGAGCGCGAGCACGCGGGGCAAGGTGCGGTCGCGCGCCATCGTCAGCGCGATCCGGCTGGCGGCGAGGAGGCTCGCGGCCAGGGCCGACAGCGTGGAGAGGATCGCGGCCGCCATCACCATCCAGTAGCCTGCAGGGCCCGCGAACTGCCGCGCCGCGTCGGCGGTGAACGTCGCGGGGTTGGTCGCGCTCATCTCCGCGATCGTCGATCCCGGCTGCACTCCCACGGTGGCGATGACGAACAGGAACGGCAGGTAGACGAGCATCGATGCAGCGATCGCGTAGAACATCGCGCGTGGGATCGTGCGCGTCGGCTGCTTGATCTCGCCGCCGATCGCCGGCACGAGATCGAAACCCTGCAGCGCGATGAACGAGAAGCCCATTGCCGACAGCAGGCCGCCGAAGCCCGACGAGAAGAACGGTGTCATCCCCCGCGACACCGTTCCGCTCTCGGACCCCGGGAGCGCGAACAGGCCGACCGCGACGAGGATGCCGAACAGCACGAGCTTGCCGCCGGTCTCCCACTGGCCTCCGCCGCTGGCCTTGCGGATGAGCGACAACGTGTAGGCAGCCGTCGCCGACAGAGCGAGCGCGACCACGGCCGAACGCCCCGTCATCCACGCGGGAGCGCTGCCGAACAGCGCCACCGCGAGCTCCGCTCCGATGGCGGCGGCGTACTCGGCGAAGCCCATCGCGTACAGCACACCCGCGACGATGTAGGCGAACCAGAGCACCCAGCCGACGGCGAATGCGGCTCGCACGGCGAGCACTTTCTTCGCGAACGTGTACGCGCCGCCCGATTCGGGGAACACGCTCGCGAGCTCCGCGAAGCTCAGCGCCGTGAGCAACGCGACGACGCCGTTGAGCGCGAACGCCAGGATCGCGCTCGGTCCCGTGGCCTGGAACGTGACGCCGGCGAGGATGAGCACGCCCCCGCCCACGATGGCCCCGATGCCGACCCCAGTGGCCCCGACGAGCCCGACCGAGCGCTCCTCCGCCGGCTCAGCCTGTTCGACCACGGCGACGATCGTACACGAGCGGCCAAGTGATCTCGCACGCTTCGGATCGCGGGCCGGGACGTGCTCGACGATCGCAGCACGAGGGAGGAGCGAGAGCGACGACCACGGAGCGGAAGGGAGCGGCGAATGCCGCGACCGCCCGCGGAGTCGGAGCGCCAGCGACGGGGAGGCGAGCGGCCTGGCGAGCCTGCGAGCCAGACCGACTCGACGGGGGCCGAAGGCCCCCCCAAGATGGCGTGTAGTCCACCGCGCCCAGCGGGCGCGGAGGACTACACATGGCCGGAGCGGCGGCGTAGCAGCCACTCGCCGCCGAACGAGAGCGTCAGCAGCACGAGCGAGAACCAGCCGTTCCACACGGGGATGTCGCGGCGACCGTCGACGCGCAGGTGGGCGTCGGGACCCTCGCCCGGATCGGCGACGGGCAGATCGGCGGGCAGCGACTCGTCGTCGAGCGCGTCGACGAACTCGCCGTCGGTCGCTTCGGCGATCGCACGCAGGCGCTCGATGCCGGGGTCGGCGTCGACCTTCGCCAGCTCGCGACCGGGCGGCTCGACGATGAACACGCGGCGCACCTCGTGCTCGCCGACGCTGCCGGGGTCGGTCTCCTGCGCGTCGTCGGCGAGCTCGCGCCGGGCCACGGCCGCGTACGCGCCCACGGGCAGGTCCACGATCGTCTCGCGCGCGCGACCGAGCGCGTCGGTGGTGAAGCGACCGGCCTTGACCGGCTTCGCCTGCGTGCTCGGCCGGGACAGCGGCAGGACCTCCCACTCC
>CAYXVR010000108.1:11758-16069 GCA_964468635.1 uncultured Nannocystaceae bacterium | reverse complement strand
TGCTGTGCGCGGCCTGGGGCTGCCGCGAGCTCGACGAGGGCTCGGCCGCCGGAACCACGAGCGCCGACACGAGCACCGGTCCCGACACCACGCTCTCGTCGTCCAGCACACAACCGCCCGACGAGAGCTCGACGAGCAGCAGCACGAGCACGTCCCAAGACACGACGATCGGCGACGACCTCTCGACCAGCGGCGAAGGGACGTCGGTCACCACCACGGGCGAGCCCGCGTCGACGGGCAGCGGCAGCTCGTCGGGCGAAGGGGAGACGGAGGGGTTCGCGTGCCTGGCCGACATGGACTGCCCCGCGAGCGCCGAGTTCTGCGTGTACGGGATCTGCCACGACGGAGACGAAGGTGACGCCTGCGCGGACGACAACGACTGCGGGCCGGCGCCGTCGTGCGTGAACGGGATCTGTCGCGACGGAGACGAAGGCGACACGTGCTACGACGACGGCGATTGCGACGACATGCTCGCGCCGTACTGCGCAGGGTCGGCCTGCCACGACGGCGACGCCGGCGATCCGTGCGGCGGCGACAACCAGTGCGACGACACGCTCGCGCCGTACTGCGTGGGTGGGATCTGCTTCGAGGGCGCGGTCGGGGACCCTTGCCTCGACAACGGCGATTGCGACGCTGCCAATCCGTTCTGCGCGACGGAGACGAGGGCGATCCGTGCGTCGACGACAACTTCTGCGATCCGATGGCTGCGCCCAACTGCGCGCAGTTCACCTGCCACGACGGCTCGGTCGGCGATCCGTGCGATGCCGACGACGATTGCGAAGTCGCGCCGTACTGTGTCGGCAACGCGTGCCGCAACGGGGGCGCAGGCGACCCGTGCCTCGACAACGGAGACTGCGAAGCGCCGCTCATGTGCCAGGGCACGAGCACCTGCGGGTGAATCGCAGCTCGATGTCGCCGATCGCGGCGAGTGTGGCGGCGGCCCACCCGTAGCCCGCGGGGCCGCACGATGTTGGTTCGCGCCAGATCGCGGGAACCTTCTGCTGCGTTGATCGCGAGACAACCAAACATGAGCAACCGGCGAGGAGAACAGGCAGAGGCGTCGCAGCTGATCGACATCGCGGCAATGGCAGCAATGGTGAAACCGCAGGCGCAGCCGTCGGTACCACCTTCGCAGATGCGGCCGGAGCCAGGGCCGAGCTTCGCCGCGTCGAGATTGACGACGCATCTCGTGAAGCAACCGTTAACGAGCGCGTCTCCGCGCGCTCGCGATCCTCGAGCGCCGCTCTACTGGATGATCGCGTGTCTCAACGTGGTCGTGCTCGCGATGGCGGCGTACGTCGTGCTCGACGAGCCGGCCGTGATCGTGCACGCGTCCGAGTCGGCGGGTGCGGCTTCGTCTCCGACGCCCGAGGAGCGACCGGCGGTCGTCGCGGCGGTCGATCGCGTCGAGCTCCCGAAGGCGCACGAGACGATCGCGCCGGAGGTGCCGGGAGCGCCGAAGTCGGACGGGGTCGAGACGCGCGAAGCCAAGCCGGCGACGACGACGCGGCGCACCACGAGCAAGCCGCGCGCGCGGACTGCTGCCGAGTCGCCCAAGCCGGTCGAGTCGTCGCGCGAGGCAGCGCCTGCGCCGGCGAAGAAGGATCTGCCGATCGAGTGCATCGTCGATCCGGCGAGCTGCGATGGCGGACGCAAGCAGCCGGCGACGGAGGCCCAGGGCCCGCGCACGAGAGCGCCGGCCGAGGACCTGCCCGAGACGTTGAGCCAGAGCGCGCTGCGTACCGGGTTCGCACGCGTGCGCGCCTCGGCCAAGGCGTGCGCTGCGAAGCACGGTGCCGCGCCCGGCGATGCCGTGGAGGTGAAGGTCTCGATCGCCGGCGGTACGGGCAAGGTGATCGCTGCCGACGCCCTCGGGTCCCACGCGAAGTCGCCCCTCGGCAGCTGCGTCGCCAATGCGTTGAGCAGCGCGACCTTCGATCGCTTCGCAAAGGCCCAGATCGGCCTGAAGTATACCGTTCGGCTCTAATTCGCGAGCTCGATGTCGGCGACGATGACGGACCCCGAGCGATCGAGGGCCGTCATCTCGAGCTGCAGCGATTGCAGCGACGTGAGGTCGAGCGCCGGCTGATCCGCCGCGAGCGCAGGCAGAGGCACGCGCACGGTCTCGAGGACCTCGTACGGATCCGCGTGCGGGTACAGGTGCGCGAGCGTCTTGATGTCCGACACCGGGAAGACGACCTCGTCCCCGTCGGTGTCGACGAGCCGCACGAGGAAGTCCTGCTCCTCGAGGCCGTCGTTGAGCGTGCTGCGGCGGGACACGACGCGAAACGACAGCGCGGCGAAGTCGGACGCGTCGAAGGCCCCGAGCGAGATCGTGGCGAGCGGGACGTTGCCCTGCTCCCACAGCAGACGCACGACGTTGCGCGGGTGCAGGAAGTACGGGTCGCACGCGGTGCCGAAGCACGACTCGAACAGGTACCAGCTCTCGAACGTGTTCACCTCGCCGAGCGCGTTGGTGGTGGGCGCGTTCGGGCCCGAGAAGTCGTCGATGAGCACGCGTGACGGCGACGAGTACGACCACCGCAGCTCGAGCGGCGCGTCGGCCCAGATGTCGAACACCGAGGGTGAGGGCGCGTCGGCGCGCACGAACGGCTCGGGATCGTCCTCGGTCGCGAGGGTGGTCCAGAACCACGATCCGAGCACGCCCTCGAGCATCGCCGTCTGTTCGCGCGCGAGCGCCTCGTCGTCGGGCTGGCAGTACGGATCGTTGCCGGGGCCGAACAGGTCCCACTCGGAGACCTTCCACTCGGTGTTGAAGAAGTTGTGGTTGCCGCCGATGTAGAACACCTGCGCTCGCCGGGCGCCGTCGTCGAAGTCGATCGACCGGTCGTAGTGGTTCTTGCCCGACAGCGGCGCGACGTCGCCGTCGCAGCTCGGCAGCAGCACGGCGAGATCCGCGTTCGGGATCGACGCGTCGTGGTAGTCGGTGGGGGCGACGGCGAACAGCGAGCGGACTTCGACCCCTGCGATCGCGTTCTGGGCCAGCACCTCGTGCACGTGTGCGATCGCGTCGCCGCCCCGCGAGTGCCCCATGAGGCCCACGCGACCGAGATCGACCGCACCGACGAACGTGGCCCCGAACGGCTCGGCGCCGGCGGAGCCCCACGCGGCCCACCGCCGCAGGTGCTCGGCGATCAGCGCGGAGCGTTCGAGGATGAAGTCGTCGCGGCAGTTGAGGGCGTTCGCGCTGATGCTGGCCGCGACGAAGCCCTGCGCAGCGAGCGTTTCGAGCAGGTAGACGTAGCCCTCTGCGTTGGGCGTGGTGACGCCGCCCGGATCGCCGCAGTCGTGCCCGTTGCTGGTGACGCAGTAATCGTCGTCGGCCGTGGGCGTGTCGCGGCAGTTGCCGTGATTGCCGTGCAGCATGAGCACGAACGGGAACGGACCGTCGGCGAGCGCCTCGGGGTGCCGCACGACGCCGTACAGCGTGGTGGCGAACGGCACGCCGGGCACCGACGCACCGTCGATGTCGTAGAGGTCGGACGCGATCGCGTACGCGCGCCGCGGTGCAGTGGCTCCGCCGTCGCCCTCTTCGGCGACGCTCACCACGCGATACCAGGCCGACGCCGCGTTCATCGGCGCCGTGAAGAGCTGCTCGGTGCTCGCCACCGTGGCGACCTCGCTCCACGGCCCGTCCTCGGCGGACGACGTCTCGATGCGCAACGCGTCGACATGAGATCCGGATGGCGGCTCCCAGCCCAGCGTGAGGGTCGTCTGATCGTCGACGAGGCGAGCGGACAGGATGCGGAAGCCGGGCACCGCGAACGCGTCGATCACCCCGAAGTCCGTCGTACAGGACGCCTCGTTGCCGGACGCGTCGACGGCCGTGTACGTGACCGACGTGATTCCGGTCGGGAGCTCCATCGTGCTCGCGGAGACCGTGGGCGCGGCATCGCATCCGTCGGTGGCAGTGGCGGGCGGAGCCTGCACGACCGCGTCCTCGCTCGCACGTACGAGGATCGCAGGCGACGGGCACACGAGGTCGGGCGCGACCGCGTCGATCACGGTGACCTCGGTCGTGCACGACGCGTCCTGCCCCACGAGCGTGAACGTCACGGGCGTCGAGCCCACCGGGAAGCTCGCCGGTGCGTCGCTCTCCACCATCCACGCGGGGCATGCGGCCTCGGGGATCGGCACGTCGACGATCGTCTGCGGACCCTCGCACGCGACCTCGATCGGAGGGGCGCACGCGATCGTCGGCACTTCGTCGCACCCTGCGTCGGTGCCGACGCTCGTGCCCTCGGTCGCCTCGGCCTCGGTGTCCGCGTCGGTGCCGGCGTGCGCCGTCGC
>CAYXVR010000108.1:6169-11748 GCA_964468635.1 uncultured Nannocystaceae bacterium | reverse complement strand
GGCGAGCACGACCACGATCGCGAGCCGCCTCATTTCGGGACCTCGAGCGATCGCGTGAGCACGACGCGAGTGCGCACGTCGTCGCCCCATTGCAGCCACACCTCGCTGCCGGGCACGAGCACGCTCGCATCCGCGGCCACGAAGCGCATGACGCCCTTGCTCGGGAACGCGTAGTGCACGAACCGAAGCGACCCGACGTGGAGCACCGGATCGAGCGCACGCGCGCCGAACCGCTCCGCCGTCACGTCGAGCGCGAGGGGATCCGTGGCTGCGACCACACGCCCGGCTCCGTCCTCGCCGCGCCCGGCCGCGATGCGTGCGGCGACGAATCCGTAGCGCGCGGCCGTCATCGCGCCCTGCTCGTGCAGCGCGGACCGATCGGCTTCGGCGAACGCCGTGGGCTGCCCGCATGCGATCGAGCCGACCGCGAGCACGCCGGCCACCTCTCGCCAACCAAACATCGCGCGCGAGCTTACCACCCGGGAGCGACGGCGCGGTGCTACCGTGATCGGCGGTGTCGGGCACGCTCGAAGAAACCGACCCGATCCCCGTCGGGACGCGGCGCGAGTTCGACGAGGTCGACGAGAGCGTCGATGGGATGCTGCGAGAGATCGCCGCGGCTCCCCCCGTCCACCCGAGCGCCGCGCCCGAGCCCGGTGAGCTCATCGGGGGCGCATTCCGCATCGAACGGCTCCTCGGCGAGGGCGGGATGGGGGTCGTCTACCTCGCGCACGACGAGAAGCTCGACCGCAAGGTCGCCCTCAAGCTGCAACGCGCGGATCGCAGCGAACGCCTCGTGCAACGCCTGGCCCGCGAGGCGCGGGCGATGGCTCGCGTCTCGCATCCGAATGTCGTGCCCGTACACGAAGTCGGCGAGCACCGCGGGCGCGTGTTCATCGCGATGGAGTACGTCGACGGCGGCACGGCACGCGATTGGGTGCTCGCGTTGCGCAGCTGGGAGCAGATCGTCGACCTCTACGCCGCGGCGGGTCGAGGGCTCGCTGCCGCGCACGCGATCGGCCTCGTGCACCGCGACTTCAAGCCCGACAACGTGCTCGTCGGTCGCGACGGTCGACCGCGGGTGGCCGACTTCGGCCTCGCGCGCGCAGCCACGGTCGCGGGGGGCTCGCGCGTGCACGAGTCGTGGGAAGCACCGTCGAGCAGCGAGGTGTCGCGCAGCGAGGACCTGCTCCGCGATCGCATCACGAAAACCGGGGCGGCCGTCGGCACCGCGCAGTACATGGCGCCCGAGCAGCACGGCTCGGGTGAGGTCGACGCGCGCGCGGATCAGTTCAGCTTCTGTGTCGCACTCTACGAGGCGCTCGCACAGCGCCGTCCGTTCTCGGGGCGCACGCCGGCCAAGCTCCTGCACAACATCCATCTCGGGCGCCTACGACCGCCGCGAGACGATCGCCGTCTGCCGCCGCACGTGCTCGCCGTGCTGCGTCGGGGTCTCTCCGCCGATCCGAAGGATCGCTTCCCGACGATGGACGCGCTGCTCGCCAGGCTCGTCCGCAAGCCTCGATCGCGGTGGCGCATCGCGGCCGTTGTCGGCGGGCTCGCGCTCGCCGGCGGAGTCGGAGCGTTCGTGGCCGCCGACGAAGCGCCCGATCCGTGCGAAGTGGGCAGCCGAAGGCTCGAGGCCGTATGGTCCGATGCGACGCGGGCCGAGGTCGAGGACGCCGTGGACGCGCACGGCAAGGCGTACGCGCGCGAGGGGTGGGACCGCGCGATCGAGCCCATGACCGCATATGCGGGCGCGTGGAGCGATGCGTATCGCGACGCGTGCGAGGCCACGCACGTGCGTCGCGAGCAGCCGATCGAGCTGCTGCACAAGCGCGTGGCCTGTCTCGATCGACGCCGCCTCGCGTTCGTGCACCTCGTCGAATCGTTGCGAGTGCTCGACGACTCGACGGCGTCGGGAATCCACGATCTCGTCCAGGGCCTCCCGCGCCTCGACCCGTGCGCCGACCTCGAAGCGCTCGGGCGCACCGAAGACCTCCCCGCAGACGAGGAGACGCGTCGCACCATCGAGCGCCTCGAGGAGGAACACGCACGCGTGCGCGCGATGGACTCCGCGGTCGATCGCGACGAGATGATCCGCGAGTTCGAAGGCCTGCTCGAAGAGGCCGAGGCGGTCGGCTACGGTCCGCTCATCGGGCATCTGCGCGTCAACCTGGCCGAGACGCTCCACGGTGTCGGCAACTTCGACGACGACGCGATGCCGCGCCAGGCGTTCCACGACGCGCTCGCGGCGGGCGACGACCGGCTCGCGTTGCAGGCCGTCACGTTGCTCGTCCGCTTCCATGCGGGTCGACGTTCGCCGGAGGCACACACATGGGCCGAGACGGGGCGCGCGTTGATGAAGAAAGTGCGCGATCCGATCGCCGGTGTTCCGCTCATGCGCGCGGAGGCGATCGCGTACGCCATCGAGGGGCGCCATCCGGAGGCGATCGAGCTGTTCCAGGCCAACGTCTCGCTGCTGCGCGAGCATGCACCGCACCATCGTCTGCTGCGCGTCGCCTACGACGATCTCGGCAACGCGTACGGGCGGCAGGGCGACGTGCCCGAGTCGGCACGCTGGGTTCAGCAGGCGCTCGACCAGGCGCTCGCCGATCTCGGTCCGCATCACCCGGACGTGGCCGAAGCTTCCGCACACCTCGGTCGCCTCCGCGCGGTGATGGGAGACCTCGAGGGCGCGCTGCCTCTGGTCGAGAACGCGGTCGCCGTGCTGACCGCGGCGCAGGGGCCCACGAGCGTGAGGGTGGCGCACATGGCCTTCAATCTCGCGGACATCCATGCGCAGCTCGGAAACAGGAGCCGTGCCCTGGAAGTGCTCGGCCCCGCGATCGAGACGCTGCGGGGCGCGGTCGGGGAGGAACGCTGGGTGCGGATGGATGCCGAGGTCACCTATGCGGGGATCCTCGCCGACGAGGGCCGCCTCGCCGAGGCGCGCACGATCATCGACCGCTTGCTCGTCGAGCAGCGAGGGGACGACGTGCATCCGAGCTCGCGGGTGTACACGGCGCTCATCCTCGCGCGCTTCCAGGCCGAGGAGGGCGATTGCGAGACCGCGATCGACACCGCACGGCAGGCGATCGCGTTGATCGAGAAGGCTGGTCTCGTCGAGTATCTCGCCAGCCTGCACGAGGTCGTCGCCTCGTGCTCGATCGAGCTCGGCCGCCGCGACGAGGCCATCGCCGCGTACGAGCGCGCGATCGAGGCGCATCAACGCAGCGGGCGCGTGCCCGTGGAGCTGGCGCGCACGCGACTGGGCCTGGCGAAGCTCCTGCGTGCCGATCCCGCGCAGTCCGAGCGCGTGGAGACCTTGCGGCGCCTCGCGCTCGACTATGTCGAGTCGCGCAGCGATCCGGAGAGCGTGCGCCTGGCCGAGCTCGCGCGCGACCTCAGCGGGCGTTGACCTCGAGCTCGCCGATCATCGGATAGCGCCCGTACTCGCGCCGCGACGCGAACAGGGTCACGTGATACGTCCCGGGCATCGCGAATGCGCACGTGATCCTCGGCTCGACCCCGGGCTCGACCTCGCACTCGCGTCGCTCGGCGCCGAGCTCGTACGTCGCCATGAGGAACACGCGGTTGGGATTGCCGAGCCGGATCTCGACCGCGTCGTCGACCGTCACCTGCGACCGCGTGGGGTCGTGCAGCGACAGGCCGTGCGCGAAGAACTCGGGCCGCATCATCGGCTGCCGTACGAACTCACCGCGGCTGAGCGGCTCGGCTTTCAGCTGCCACGCCGGATCCTCGGGAAAATGCGTGATCCCCATGATGCCCGGTGGCACGAACAAATAGCCGGTCGAGTATTCCTTGGTGAAGGTCGCACCTTCGACGTGGCCGGCGTCCCACGTGGCGTCGAGCAGATGCCACGCGCCGTCGATGCGCGCGGCGTTCCACGCATGCCCGCCCCCCGAGATCTCGCCGCCGCGCCCGCGCGAGTCCCCGACCACGACGACGATCTCGTCGCCGGTCACGTCGGCGATCGCCTTCATGAGGTTCGCGTACCCGGCACACACACCGACGCCCGTGCGCAGGACGGTGTCGGCATCCTGCGGCGGATACTGCCCGGCGGCGAGGGCCGGTGCGTCGTACGCGACGTGATCCGCCACGAAGTCGTGGATCGCTTTCACACGGCCGTACGGATCCGTCTCACGCGCGGCGATCCACTGCGCCACCGACTGAACCGACGCCTTGGCGTCCGGCGGCATCGCGGTCACCGCGGGATGCAACGCGACCGGCTGCGGCCACGCGCCCGGCGGCACCGCAGCAGGCTCGGCCTCCGGCGCGGGCTCGGGCTCGGGTTGGCGCGCGAACGGATCCTTCCACGGATCGCCCTCGTCGCTCGGCTGTGGCGGATCCGGCCGCGGTGCGTTCTCGTCGACGTCGACGAGATCCGCGTACTCGTTCTCGTGCGACGACTCGTACAGCCAGGCGAACCGATCCGCGGTGTCGTGCAGCCAATCGCGGACGCGCTGTACGGTCGTGCCGTCGAAGCCCTCGAGCATCCAGTCGCCGCGGCTCGACACGGCGGTGAAG
Source organism: uncultured Nannocystaceae bacterium (assembly GCA_964468635.1). Taxonomy (GTDB): domain Bacteria; phylum Myxococcota_A; class Polyangia; order Nannocystales; family Nannocystaceae; genus Xiheibacterium. The sequence goes on along the minus strand of CAYXVR010000108.1, from coordinate 7,197 downwards.
GCCGTCTGCGGCGAAGCCCACAGCAGGAGCCCGAGGAACAGGCCGTTGAGCACGAACGTGCGGACGAAGACCTGATCCCAGAACGTGAGGATCGGGCGCCCGATCTTCGTCTGCGTCCGCGCGTGCCTGCGTCGCGACCACCACGCCCATGTCACGGGCAGCACGGGGAACAGCAGCAAGCCTGCGATGCACACGAGCCACACGGGCCCGTTGAGATACGCCGCGAGCGACGACCCGACCCACACGCCGAGCACGGGCACCGCGATCACCAACAGCGTGGCGAGGATCCGCAGGGTCCAGGAGATCAACGACCCTGCGCGCTCGAGCCCGTTCGCCACGGCCCGAGCCTACCGCGGATGTGCGCGCTCGATTCCCGCGCGCACGCCGGCGCCCGCTCCGAGCGCCTGCGCGTGCGATTGGCTACATGGTGCGCACGGCGTCGTTGAAGTGCCAGACCGCGTACGTGGGCGATCCGAGCAACCCGCCGGGATCCGCCTCGAGCACGAGGTACTTCGTCTCGTCGCTGATCACCGTCGGCTTGGTGAAGCACACCTGCAGCTGCACCATCGCCGTCGCGCCGTTGTACGTGCCGAGCACCTGCGGCTCGGTCGAGACCACCGACGGCACATCGGTGGGTTTCTCGTCGGTCGACGCGTACGAGCTCAGCAGGAACGTGTATCGCTTCAGCGAGGCCGGCGTGCCGGGGATCTCGCCGTTGATGCACGCCTCCTTCTCGTCGAGCTTCACGAAGCGATAGAAGCCGCCGTTGCCCGCCTTCGCGGCCGGCATCGTCATGATGGTCGCCGGATCGGGGCGCGGGCTGACGGTGGCGTTCTCCATCTGGTTCTTTCTCGCGCCGCCCGAGAGGAAGGCACAGCCGGAGCCGAACAGGGCGGCGAACAGGAGGATGCGCGACGTTGTCATGCCTCGTCCGACGCCGCGCACCTCGGGCGCGCGCACGAAAACTTCACTCGGACTCGCCGAGCAGCCGCGCCACGCTCACGTCGAGCTCGCTGCGCACGAGCCGG
>CAYXVR010000108.1:0-6159 GCA_964468635.1 uncultured Nannocystaceae bacterium | reverse complement strand
CGAGCGCCGCCTCGAACTCGGCCTTGCGGATCCCGAGCCTGCGCATGATCCCGGCCCGCGTCTCCTTCCACAGGCGCTCGCGCGCGCTCGCAGCCCAGCGCCGGGCCGTGGCCGCGTGCACGCCGAACACGGCGCCGATCCGCTCGGTGCTCAGGTGCTCGACGAGCTGGTAGCGCAGCACGAGGCGCTCGCGCGGCTCGAGCGAGGCCACCGCGTCCGCGAACGCGCCCTGCATCAGATCGCGATAGTGCGACTTGAGATACGCGAGCTCCGGGTCGTCGGTGACGTCCTCGACCGCGATCCCGCCGTCCGATCGATCGAGCGGCGTCTCCTTGGGTGCCCGTTCGTCGCGGCGCTTGGCGTCGATCCGGAATCGCACGAGCACCACCCGCAACCAGTGCAGCAGCGGGCCGGTGCCGCGGTAGTCGGCGAGCTTGGGCCGACCCTCGGCTCGACCGACGAACAACCGTTCACGCGCCGCTTGCCGCAGGTCCGCCGCCGCACTGTCGCTGCGATCGCGAGCCCGCAGCGCCGCATCGACCTCGGCCCCGAACGCGGCCTCGAATGCCGCCGCCGCTGCCTCGACACCCTGCACGCACGCGGTGGCGAGGAACAGATCGCCGGCCTCGACGGCATCGATTCCTCCCTCGCTCGTCGCGGCCGCGCACCCGAGCGCGAAGCCCCACGCCTCGGACGGCACCGTCAATGCCGGCCACGCCGCGGCCCCGCGCGCGCCGCTGCGCTCGACCGCATCGCGCTGCACCGAGCACGCGTCGTCGCGCACGGACGCCCATCCGCGCCGGAAACCGTCCTCGAGCTCGTCGACCTCCGCCATACGGCGGAGATCATTCTAGCGCCGCCGCGCCACGGACGCGCCCTTCAGCCGATCGCGCAGCCGATCCATCGCGTTGGCGAGGCGCGGACGCGATCGAGCCAGCTTCGTCGCCGCCTCGACCGCACCGAGATAGTCGCCGGACATGATCGCGCCCGCGCCCGCCAAAGCGTGATGCAACGAAGATCCTTCGGGCAGCAGCGCGGCCGCGCTCGACACCATGCCGCCCCAGTTGCCCGTCGCCGCCGACGTCGCCGCGTTCACGATCGCCTTCGCCTTCTCCACCCGATCCGCCCGCACGGCCAGCGCGGGCGAGCCCGTCGACGCGGGTGCGGGCGCGGCCGCGGGTCCGCCCTGCAGCTCGGCCTTCAACGCCGGATCGGACTCCGCCGCGTCCAGCTGCACCTCGGCGGCCGCGAGCAACGCGTCGGCCTCCTCGGTGCCGTCGGTCGGCGTCACCGGCTCGGCCAGTGCTTCGGTCACGTCGGCGACCGCGGCATCGATGATCGCCGCCTCCTTGCCGTCGCCCACGGTGGCCTGGAACGTGGCGACGAGCGCCATCGTGGCCGATGCGAGCGCGTCGGATCGCTGCGCCGCCGTCATCATCCGCGCGAGCGCCTCGCGTTCGAGCGCGACGTTCGGCCGCGTCACTGCCGTGCCGTACCGCTGCATGCGTTGCACGAACGCCGCCATGTTCACCGCGGAGATGTGGCACATCTGCGATGCGGTGTTCGTGTCGAAGAACGTCGTGCCGACTTCGAGCACCTGGTGACGAAACGCGTTGATCGGCCCGATCGCCTTCGTCGTCTTGCGGGTGAACCGCTCGAGCTTCTTCTTCTCGCGCGCCGTCCTCGGCGGATGCTCCATGAAGTACTTCGCCTCGTCGCCGAGCGAATCGTGCAGGAGCAGCAGGCTCGGCGCGATGTCGCCATCGGGCGACTTCGCCGGCTCGAGCCGGATCTCCACGTCGAGGTCGCGGATCTTCTGCAGCTGCACGCCGGCCGGCTCGAGCGGGCCGCCACCGGGCGCCTCGCCCTCGCCGCGCGCGAGCGCGAGCGCCTTGCCGAGCTTCTTCTCGGCCTCGGCCACGTAGCTCTCGCACTGCTCGGCCGAAGACGCTGCGTAAGCCTCGGTGCGGGTCGTCGACGTGTCGGGCTCGGCGGGCCCGGGGCCGCCCGAGGAGCGGCCCCCGAACAGCGCACAGCCGGGCGCGAGCGCGGCCGCGACGGCGATCGCGGCCAGACGGGTGGTGACGGTCGAGGTCATGCCCCTACCGACGCCACCCGTCCCGGGAGCGCGCGATCTATTTTACAGCGCCTCGAGGATCGACCGGATCTCGGCCAGATCCGGATCGCCGGGCAGCACCTCCTCGGCGCGGGCGAGCGCGGCGAGGGCGGGCTGCAGGGCTTCGGTCTCGGCCTCCGCGGTCGCGGCCTTCTTGTACTGCTTGAGCGCCTCCGCGAACTCGAACACGGCCGCGCCCTTGAACAGCTGCGCGTCCATCTGCGCCAACAGCTCTGCGAACGGCACCTCGACCGCGAGCTCGCGCGCTTCGAAGGTGATCGCATCCTTGTACCGAAGCGTCACGCCGACGGTCGCCGCATCGTCGACCAGCTCGGGCGCGCACGTGCCGAGCTTCTGGTGGAAGACCATCGCGTCGTTGGGCGCGATGTGCTGCGGCTCGACCTCCTCCGGGTTGGAGCTGAACTCCTCCCCCGAGAAGCGCAGGATCTCGAACCCCGGCGGCAAGTCGAGCTGCACCTGAACGTCGCGCGCGGCCACTGCCATCGTGCTCACGAAGTCGGCACCGAAGATCCGCTGCGCCTCCTCCGGGTTGTTGACGAACACCGACGCGCCCTTGCCCGCGTCGGTGACGTCGTCCATGAGCGTGTCGTGGTACGTGTCGGCCGTGCCCACGCCGACACCGACCATGTAGATCCCGTCCTCGCCGTTGCCGCCCGCGTGCTCGGCGATGATGTCGATGTCGGTGACGCCCGTGTTCGCGCCCCCGTCGCTGATGAGGACGATGCGATTGAGCCTGTCGTTGGCGAAGTGCTGCGACGCGAGGGCGTAGCCCTGCACGAGCCCGCTGTGCAGGTCGGTGCCGCCGCCCGCCTCGAGCGCGTTCACCTGCGAGAGCACGGTCGCATCGTTCGGACCGCTCACCGCGTGGCCCGAGAGCACCACGTTGTTCGACGTGTCCCACGTGACCATCGACACGATGTCGCCGCTGCGCAGGCTGCCGAGGATCGCCTTGCAGGTCTCCTTGAGCATGTCCATCGGGTGGCCGCTCATCGAGCCCGATCTGTCGAGCACGAGGGTGATGTTCATCGGTGCACGCTCGGCCGGCTCGACGATCTCGCTGCTCACGCCGATCTGCAGCAGGTACTCCCCGGGCTCCATCGTATCGTCGCGATAGAGGCTGGGCGTGACGAGCAGCTCGCCTGCGGGCGCCGCCGGATAGTCGAAGCGGTAGTAGTTAAGGAACTCCCACGTGCGCACGGGCGCCGCGTGGATCGATGCCCAGCCCCCGAGCACCGCATCGCGCACCTGCACCGGCGACGACATCGAGTTCGAGTCGTCGGGGGAGAGGAACAGCTGCACGGGCGTCTGGTCGTCGCACGCCGGATCGCCCGAGGACGAGCTCTCGTTGCCGCCTTCGTCGTCGGGCTCGGGCTCGCCTTCGTCGTCACCGGCGCCACCCGTGCTGCCGCCGTCGCTCGGATCGCTCGATGTCGCTGGCGCCGTCGTGAAGCCCGAGGACGCGTTCGAGTCCGAGCCGCTGTCGACACCGCTCGTGACTCCCGATGCACCCGATTCGGACTCCTGATCGGCGCTCCCACCATCGTCCCCGGCGCAGCCGATCGCCAGCGCGCCCACCATCACCAACAGCCCGCTTCGGGCAAGACCATGCCAAGCCAACATCGCCATCTCCTTCGACTACCCGCCGGACCACGAACGCCGGAGCGGGCCCCGTCCGGCAGTGTGCAAGCCCGAGGCCAGGAGCTTTCGACCGCGTCGCCGCGGGTCCCGTGCCGTCGATCCGCGACGATGCCGTCACGACCTCTGACACCGGCGTCAGGCCCCTCGCCGCAAAGCTTGCGGATGTGTCGGGGGTGGGCGCTCTCGAAGTTTCAGGATATTCTGAAAACAGAAGATGAACGAGCCCGACGAGCTGAGACAGGTGCGCGATGCCTTCGTCGCGCAGTGGGGCACGCTCGGGCCGCTGTGGGGCATCACGCGATCGATGGCCCAGCTGCACGCCGCTCTCCTGTCCGCCGACGAGCCGCGCACCACCGACGACCTCATGGACACCCTCGGGATCAGCCGCGGCAACGCCAACACGCAGCTGCGCGAGCTCGTCTCGTGGGGCCTCGTGCGCAGCGTCCACGTCAAGGGCGACCGCAAGGAATACTTCGAGGCCGAGAAGAGCGTGTGGAAGATCTTCTGCATCATCGCGCGCGAACGAAAGCGCCGCGAGATCGACCCCGCGCTCGAGGTGCTGCGTGACTGCGTCGCCCGCACCAAGGGCATGCGCACCCGCGAGGGCAAGAGCTTCCATGCGCTGTTGACCGAGCTCGCGGAGTTCGTGGCCACCGCCAACGGAATCCTCGATCGCGCCGCCGCTCGTCAGGAGAGCGCGGTGATCCCCGCGCTGCTCAAGCTGTTCCGTTAGTCGAATCGAAAAACCAAACCAAACAAGGAGCAATCGTCGATGTCGATCGTCGTAGTCACCTACGCGCTCTACCTCGCCATCAGCGTCGTGCTGACGGTGTGGGTGGGCAGGACCCTCCACAAGAACGGACGCATCTTCCTCGTGGATGCGTTCGACGGCAACGAGCCACTGGCAGATTCGGTCAACCATCTGCTCGTGGTCGGCTTCTATCTCGTCAACAGCGGCTTCGTGGCGCTCGCGATCAAGGTCGGGCTGCGCCCTCAGGATCTGGCGGCGCTGTTCGAGACGGTGAGCATCAAGGTGGGCACGGTGTTGCTCGTGCTCGGTGCGATGCACTTCTTCAACCTGTACGTGCTCGCGCGCATCCGCCGACGGGCGCAGCTCAAGCACGTGCCGCCTCCGGTCGCGCCGACGGGCCGCATGTACCCGTACCCCGGCGTGCAGGGTTGAGTCATGGAACACCTCACCGTGTTCTACGACCAGAGCTGCGGTCTGTGCTGCAGCTGCCGCGACTGGCTCTGCCGTCAGCCGACGTACGTGCCCCTCGAGTTCGTCCCCCTGCAGTCACCGCTGCTCGAGCGGCGCTTCCCGGGGCTCAGCGCGTGGCGGCCCGATCAGGAGATCCTCGTCGTCTCCGACGACGGCGGCATCTATCGCGGCGGTGGAGCGTGGCTGATGTGCCTGTGGGCCACGCAGACGTACCGCGAATGGGCGGGTCGCCTCGCGCATCCCGCCTTGTTCCCGATGGTGCGCAAGTTCTGTTCGCTCGTGTCCGCGAACCGACTCACGCTGTCGGACCTGCTCTTCAAGCGCAAGCCCGAGCAGCTCGCCCATGACCTCGAAGCGTACGTCGAGGTGTTCTGCCCCGACGACGCGTGTCACGTCCCGCGCGCATGATTGCCGACCGATCGCGGGTCGTGCTCAACTGACCGCGATGAGACTTCGTCTGATGTTGGTCGCTGTGATGGCGTCGTCGACGGCCTGCCCCGCCGACGACGCGCCCGAGGGCGAGGGCGGCTCGACCTCGGGAACCGCGGGCACGAGCCAGAGCACGAGCACGGGCACGAGTCCCAGCACGTCGGCCGGCACGACGAGCACGGCGACGACCGACGACGGGGAGAGCACGGGCAAGGAGTCCAACGCCGAGTCGAGCTCGCCGACGACGGGAAGCGAGAGCACCGGTGACGAAGGCTGTGCCGTCGATCGTCAGCCGGCACCGTTCACCGAGATCGAGGGATGTGCCGAGCCCGTGGGCGAACCGTTCTGCTCCGAGGGTCAGGCGCACGTCGAGGACGGCACCGAAGTCGTCTGGCAGTCCAATCCGCCGCACTCGGGCCCGCACTATCCGATGTGGCAGACGTGGGGCGAGCACGCGGAGACGGTGCCGCGCGGCAATTGGGTACACAACCTCGAGCACGGCGGGATCGTGCTCGCGTACCTGTGCCCGACCGACTGCCCCGAGGCCAAAGACGTGCTCCGCCAGGTGATCGCGGAACGGCCCGACCTGCGCATCCTCATGACGAGCGATCCGGAGCTCGGTGACGAAGGCTTCGCCGCGGTGAGCTGGACGTGGATCCACCGCTTCGACACGCCCGACCTCGCGACGCTGCTCTGCTTCGTGGACCAGCACGAAGGCAACGCCCCCGAAGAC
>CAYXVR010000107.1:770-16815 GCA_964468635.1 uncultured Nannocystaceae bacterium | reverse complement strand
CAAATTCCTTTGAAGGAACCATACCCGCGACCTTCGGTGTCCGTGTCGCCGATCGTGGTGCTGGTCGACTGAACGGCGTCGGGCGGCTCGCAGCTGCCGTCCGGCGAACACGTGTAGCCGGCCCCGAACGCCTCGCTGCAGTCCTCGTCGGACTTGCACTCGTCCTCGCGCACGGCCAGCGCCGAACAAGCGCACACGGTTCCGATCGCGACCGCGACGGCACGACCCACGAAGGCCTTTGGCAGACGCGGCAACAGAGCGCGAGCCAGTATGCAGGAGGTCGATTCGGCGAGCTAGCTGCGACAGGACGCCCGTTTGGCCGACATCGTCGCACCCTGCTCGGGCGTCACGTCTCTCCGGCCAACCACGCGGAGGCCTGTCTGGCGTAGTAGCTGAGGATGATGTCGGCGCCGGCGCGACGGATCGACGTGAGGGATTCCATGACGACGCGCTCCTTCTCGAGCCAGCCGCGCTCGCATGCGGCCTCGAGCATCGCGTACTCGCCCGAGACCTGATACGCGGCCACGGGCAGCGGCGTCGCATCGCGAACGATCCGGATCACGTCGAGGTACGGGCCCGCGGGCTTGACCATGACGATGTCCGCGCCTTCGGCCTCGTCGAGCGACAGCTCGCGCAAGGCTTCGCGGGCATTGGCGGGGTCCATCTGGTAGGTCTTCTTGTCGCCGCCGCGGGGCGCCGAGTCGAGCGCCTCGCGGAAGGGGCCGTAGAACGCCGAGGCGTACTTGGCCGTGTACGCGAGGATCGCCACCTCGGTGAAGCCTTCGCCGTCGAGTGCATCGCGGATCGCTCCCACGCGCCCGTCCATCATGTCGCTGGGCGCGACGATGTCCGCACCGGCGCGCGCCTGCGCGATCGCTTGCTTGCAGAGCACCTCGACGGTCTCGTCGTTGAGGATGCGACCGTCGGGCGCCACGATGCCGTCGTGCCCGTCGGAGTTGTAGGGGTCGAGCGCGACGTCGGTGACGAGCACGAGGTCGGGCCAGCGATCCTTGAGGCGCTGCAGCGTGCGCGGCACGAGGCCGCTCGCGTTGTACGACTCGGTGCCGGTGCGATCCTTGAGCGCCTCGTCAATGGCGGGGAAGAGCGCGACCATCGAAACGCCGACGGCCCGCGCACGCTCGATCTCGGCGAGCAACCCCTTCGGAGAGTGCCGCACGCAGCCGGGCATCGACTTGATCGGCACGTCGCCGTCGCCTTCGTGGATGAACAGCGGGTACACGAAATGCTGCGGCCCGAGCGTCGTTTCCCGGCACGCATCGCGAATCGCCGCAGACCGCCGGTTGCGCCGCGGCCGCTCACGGATCGAGAGTCGATCGACCATGCGGTGCCGACTATACGCCAGCGGGGCGCACAGGGTTCCCGGACGCCGACGACCGTCGCGTCCACGGTGGCAAATGGGCGGGCGGTCCGGCCGAGCCGTCGAGCACCACGACGAAGGTCAACGGGACGTCGGGTCGACCCGTGCGCGCCGGAAACCGCCAGGTCGCTGCGGCCTCGGCGAAGCACGTCTCCACGCGCGGGTCGGAGACGTTCGACTCCACGACGCGCGAAGCGACGACGGATCCCGCGGCGTCGACGGTGAGCTCGAACGTGATCCGACCCCGAAGCGTCGGATCCTCGCTCAGCGCCACGGAGTAGCAGGACGTCGCCGACCCCAGCTCGCGCTTGACGACGTCCCTCATCGCCGCCCGGTCGGGGTCCGCAGGCGGCTTGCTGGCAGTGGACTTCGGCGCACATCCGAGAAGCAGCACGAGCACGAGCGGACGAACACGCATGGCGATGCACCCACGATACCACGACCGCTCGAGCACCCCGTGGGCGTGGCCGAAGCGCTGAGCGGCGGGACCATCCTTCCGCGGGCGACCGCAAAGCGGACGATCTCGTCGAGATGGTCGTCATCTCCGTGCGGGTGGCCGCTCTTCGGTCGCGTCGGTGTCGATGGTCAGAGCTGCGCCGGTCGACGCGGCCACACGCGGCCCGCAGGCCGTCGCGAGGAGCCGACGCATCGGCGTCGTTGCACGCAATCCACGTGCCACGCAACCGCTCTCGCGAGGCCATACACTCGGCCCATGGAAAAGCGATCAGGATCGATGCTCCTCGTGCTGTCGTGCTCTCTCGCGTTCGCATGTGGCGACGACGGGGCGACGGCCACCGAAACCGAAGGCGGTACCACGGACACGACGGTCTCGATGACGAGCCCCTCGACGAGCAGCCCGAGCACCACCGACGTCAGCACGACGTCCGACACCGATCCCGTGACGTCGAGCAGCGACGACACGACCATGGGCGGATCGGTGAGCACGTCGCTGGGCGAAGACAGTGGGTCGGCGAGCACGGCCGAGGGCAGCACGGGCGAGGGCGACACCACCGCGGGCGCGACCGACACGACGGCGACCGGAAGCGGCGACGCGACGGCGGTGATCCCCGACACCACCGGTGGCGAGTGCGGCCTCGGGGTCTACGGCGATGCGGAGATGTGCGGCGTCCAGGTCGACTGCCCGCTGCTCGACGAAGAGATGGCGTGCACGATCGATCTGGGCACGTGCATCTGCATCCAGAACGGCGAGAACATCGGCGGCTGCGACCTCCCCGAGGGCCTCTGCGACATGGGCATGGGCGCGTACTTCGAGCACGCCGAGACGTGCTGCGGGATCGAGATCTAGTCGGGTCTGTGGTTCTCGATCGCGCCGATGAGCGCCTCGGCGTAGCCGACATACTCCGCCTTCGCCGGCCCCATCGCGCGCCAGCTCGCCGCGGCGCTCTCGGCGAGCTGCAACGCGCGGTCGTGATCGCGCTCTGCGTAGAGCAGCGCGCGGCCGAGCTGGTACTCCACGTCGGCGCGCTGATCGGCGGAGAGCCCGGCCCGCAACGTGATGCCGAGCGCTTCCTCGAGCAGCTCGATCGCCGCCTCCGGCCGCTTGTGCGTGGTCTCGATCGACGCCAGCGCCCCCAACACGATCGCGCGATCCCCATTGTCCCGCCCGTGACGCGCGGCGAGGATCTGCTCCGCGCGCTGCAGCAGCGCCTTGGCCTCCTCCAACTCGCGATTGTTCATCAGGAGGAAGCCGAGGTTGGCGAGCATCGGCGTGAGCCGGGCGTCGTCGGGACCCACGGCGCGTTCCTGCACCGCCAATGCCCGCCGATAGAGCGACAGCGCCGTGTCGGTGTCGCCGCTCATCTCGTACGCACGCGCGAGCGACACGAGCGCGCCCGCGATCCGAGGATGATCGGCCTCGAACGAGGCCTCGGCGATCTCCAGCGCGCGCTGGTAGCCGGCGAGCGCCGACGCGTACCTGCCGGCGACCACGTCGAGGGCCGCAATCGCCATGATCGTCTCGCCGACGGACTCGTGGTCGGGGCCGAGCACGGCCTCGCGGATCGCGAGCGAGCGCTGATGCAGCGCGAGCGCCTCCTCGTACTCGCCGCGCTGATGCAGCCATTCACCGACGGTGTCGAGATGACGCGCGACCTCGGGGTGATCGGGGCCGAGCGCGGCCTCGGCGATCGCGAGCGCGCGACGCAGGGTTGCGACCCCCTCCTCGACGTCGCCGCGATTGGCCAGCGCCACACCGATGTGCGCCCATGAGCTCGCGACGGCCGGGTGCGTCGAGCCATAGATCTCCTCACGGATCTCGAGCGCGCGTCGATGCGACGCGAGGGATGCGTCGAGCTCACCATCGTACTCGAGCAGCTTGCCGAGGTTGCTCTCGAGCGCGGCCGCTGCAGGGTCGTCGTCGAGCTCGAGGCGCCGGATGTACATGCGCGCGGCTCGGGCCCACTCGCGCCCGCGTTCGGGCTGCGTCAGCCGGAACCCGACGACGTCGACGAGATCGATCGCGGCGTTCATCGCGGTGACGTCGTCGCCCGCGGCTCCGGCATCGTAGAACGCGCTCTCGAGGGCCTCGCGGGCCAGCGGATGGCGCCCCAGCTGCCGCAGCGCGTTGCCCTTCGCGAGCTGCACGGGAGCGGCCGCCGCCTCGCTGTCGGCCGCATCGATCGCAGCGACGGCCTCGGCCAGTGCTTCTTCGTAGGCCGCCGTCTGCAGCATCACGTCCAGCTCGATGAGCCGCCGGCGGGTCTCCGCGGGAACCGACGCGCGCGCGACCTGCATCGTCGAGCGCGGGTCGGTGCACGCCCGCGGATCGGGCAGCGCGACGGCGGCCGAGACCGCCATCGGTACGATCGCAGGCTCGGGCGCCGACACGCGATCGGCGAGCACCTCCAGTCGGATCCGCGCGTCGTCGAGGCACGCGGTCGCGGCCTCCGACGCAACGGCGTCCTCGGCCAGGCAGACCTCGAGCCGAACCGCCGACCACTCCGCCGCGAACGCGTCGATGCGCTCGCGTGCACGACCGAAGGCATCGTGCGCAGAGTCGAGCCCGGTCGCTGCGAACGCTGCGGCGATGCGATCGGCCCGCTCCGCGTTCCACGTCGCGTCGATGCCCTCGGCCTGCTCCGCGCAGGCACTGGCGTGGCGCAGCGCTCCGGCGCGTTGCCACGCCCACGTGCCGGCGATCGCTGCGAGACCGACGGCGGCGAACAGCAACCGTCGCCGTGCAACGGCGGGATCCCTGCCCAGCTCGACCACCACCGCGTCGACGCTCGGCGGCCGCGCATCGGGATCCCCGGCGAGCCCACGCCGGAGCAGGCGCTCGATCCGTCGCGGCAACGCGCCGGCACGCGGCAGCTCGCGCGCGGCACCGCCGTCGCGACGAAGCTGCTCGAGCGAAACCTCCTCGAACGGCCGCCGTCCCGTGAGGACCTCCCACGCCGTCAGACAGAACGCGTGGACGTCGGTGCGTGCATCGACGACCTCGCCGCGCCACTGCTCGGGAGCCATGTAGGCCGGCGTGCCGGCAGGCGAAGCCGTCGAGCGCGGCGGCGTCCGATCGGAGTCGAGGGCCAGGCCGTCGTGTGCGCTCGACTCCGCCGTCGACTGCATGTCGACCGGCTCGAGGTCGCGCGCGAGCCCGAAGTCCAGCACGCGCACGCGCCCGTCGTCGCCCATCATCACGTTGTCGGGCTTGAAGTCGCGGTGGATGACGCCGGCAGCATGTGCCGCCGCGAGCCCGCGCCCGGCCTGGACGAGCGCAGCCAGGCGCTCGCGCATGGTCGGCTTCACCTCGATTACCCACGCGCGCAGCGTTCGGCCGCGCACGTGCTCCATCGCGACGAACGTCGCGTCCCCGTGCCGCCCGACTTCGTAGATCTGCGCGACGTTGGGATGGTTGAGGCGGGCCATGATCTGGGCCTCGCGTGCGAGACGGCCGCGATCGTCGGCACCGGCGGACAACAGCTTGATCGCGACGCGCCGATCGAGCTCGGCGTCGAACGCCGCATACACGACACCCATGCCGCCCGCGCCGAGCCGCTCCAACACGGCGAAGCGACCGATGCGATGGGGCTGCTCCTCGAACAGCCTCGTGCGCACGATCCCGGCGATCGCAGCCGTGTCGAGCCCGGGGCTCGGGTCGAGATCGGAGGCCCCCGGCGTCGCCAAGGGTGGGAGCCCGGTCATCGATCGCAGGCTATCACCGAGCCTCGCCGCCCATCAGTCCTGCGCGAGCCACTCGTCGATCGGCACGGCCGGCACCGGCTTCCCGGCGTCGGCAGTGTGGCGACGCGCGGCCTCGGCCAGCGCGCGCGCACGTGGTCGGTCCCGACCGCTGCGCCACAGGGCACGCGCGAGCGCGAGCTCGGCCGTGGCGCGTATCGACGGCTCGATGGCATCCGCGTCGCGCACCGCGACCGCGCGTTCGAGCGGCTCGATCGCCTCCGCAGCGCGATCGAGCCGCATCAGGCTGGTGCCCACGCCGAGGAGAGCGAACGCGCGGTCCGGATGCTCGGGCGGCAGCGTCTGCTCGTCGACGACGATGGCCTCCCGGTATCGATCGACCGCCTCCGCGAAGCGTCCGGTTTCGGCCAGCGCATTGCCGATGTTCACGAGCGCGCTCGCCCGCCCGGGATGATTCTCGCCGAGGGTCTCGACGACGACCTCGTTGCACCGTTCGAACGCATCGATCGCCTCCGCGTAGCGCCCCTGGTCCGATGCGAGCGTACCCAGGGAGCACAGCGCCTGCGCCATGAAGGGATGCGGCTCGCGATAGGTGTGCTCGTAGATCGCGACCGACCGTCGCAGCATGCGCTCGGCTTCGGCGAACCCTTCCGCCGTCGCCTCGGCGGTCGCGAGGTTGGCCAGCACCTTCGCGTACTCCGGGTGATCGACGCCGTAGGTCCTCTCCGCGATCGCGAGCGCCTTCTGCTGCGCCTCGAAGGCTCGATCCCAACGACCGAGCTGGGCGAACGCCGCGCCCAGGTTCCCGTACACGGCAGCGCGCCGCGGATCGTCGGCTGCCATGGACGCCGCGACCTCTTCGAGGATCGGAATGGCCGCTTCCGCGTCGCCGCCCATCACCTCGAATGCGGCTCGATGGGCGCGCAACCGGTCGAGCCATTCGTCCAAGCCGGCGCGTCGAGCCGCCGACTCTGCGTGGCGCAGCCAGACGAGTCCCTCTTCCGGCTTGCCCATCGCGTCGGCGATGACGAACCCGAGGTCGCTCGCGATGCGGAGCACCGCCTCGTCGTGCCCGACATCGGAAGCGATCCAGTATGCCTCGCGGTAGAGCCGTTCGGCCTCCTCGTAGGCTGCGCGCGACTCGTGGACATCGCCGAGCGCATACGTGGCCTCGGCCGAGACCGGCGCGTAATCGAGGTCCACCGCGCGTCGTCGTGCCTCCTCGGCGGTCCGGAGCGCGGCGTCCAGGCGGGTGACAGCGCGCTGAGACGCGGCCTCGCCGACGAGCTGCCGAATCGCCTCGGCCTCGGCGGCGGCATCGGGATCCGGCGGCGGCGCGATGCGTGCCGCGAGGTACTCGGCGTCGGCGCAGCGCTGCAATGGAGGGATTTCAGCGAGCAGCTCGTCGACGTGCAGCACGACCTCGCGATCGGCCTCCTGCAAGACGTCGATCGAGGCCGCGATCTGATCGCGCACGCGATCGAGACAGACCATCCTGCGATCGAGGAGGTCGTCGGACTGCACGCCGCGCACCCGCGTCGCCTCGCACGCCTCGACGCGCATGCGCGAGACCTCTGCCGTCTGCACGTCGAGCTCGGCGGAGATGCGCAGCCATGCGTGCTCGGCAGAGGGTATCTGCACGCGAGCCATCGCGCCTTCGACCCGTTCGCGCGTCGTCGCGTCCCAGACGCCCTCCCACTCCGACGCGTCGAATGGGCACGGCGGAAGCGGATCATCCCCGGCCGCGAGAGCCCACGTCGTCACGCCTCCTGTCGCGAGCAAGAGCACGGCTGGAGTCACGCGCCCGGCGATGGATCTCCGCCGCTTCGCGAGCGCGGCCGCCACCTCCGCCATCCCGTCGAACCGATCCGCGGGGTCGCTGCTGAGGCCGCGGCGGACCAACGCGTCGAGCCAGCGCGGCACTGCGGACTCGGGCACCGCTCGAATCACCCCGCTCTGCACGGCTTCGGCCAGCGCGTACACGCCTTCGCCGGCGAAGGGCCGCACCCCATGGAGCCTCGAACAGCGCGGCACAGAACGCGAACTGATCCGACTTCGCGTCGGCCGGCTCGCCGCGGTACTGCTCGGGCGACATGTACGCGGGCGTGCCGATCACGGCACCGCGACGCGTCAGCGATCGTTCGGCGTCCTCGCTCTCCATCGCTTCCGAGGCGGAGTCGCCGTCGCGCCGTCCCCCTTCGGGAGCGCTCGAGGGTGCGCTGGCATCGGGTCTCGCCAGGCCGAAATCCACCACCACCACGCGACCGTCGTCGGTGATGATCACGTTGTCGGGCTTGAAGTCCCGGTGCACGAGCCCGGCAGCGTGGGCGGCCACGAGCCCGTGCGCCGCCTCGGCGAACACGCGCACGACGGGAGCCCAGCCCGGCGGTCGCGATTGCATCCAACGCGTGAGCGTGTGCCCCTGCAGGAATTCCATGGCGACGTAGACGTCGCCGCCCTGCGTGCCCACGTCGTAGACGTGCACGACGTTGGGATGCGACAGGCGGGCCAGTGCCTGCGCTTCACGGAGCAGGCGCGCCCGCGAGAGGCCCGGCTCGGCGCCGGAGCGAACCACCTTCACGGCGATCTTTCGGTCGAGCTCCGGATCATAGGCGGCGTAGACGACTCCCATCGCACCGGATCCGATCGGCTCGATGACGACGTGACGCCCGACCTTGGGCGGGACCGCAGTGCGACCGAACAGCTTGGCCCGCGCCGCTTCGCGTGCCACCCCCGTCGCCAACCCGTCGCTCGACGGACTCGCCTGCGTCACCGCAGTCGGGTCGACAGGTGCGCTCACCGAGCAAAGGTAACCCAGGCGCTACGCCGTCGCGGATTCACGGCTCGGGGCCGAGCTCTCGCTGCACCTGTCGCGCCCAATCGGCCAAGCGCGTCATCGTGGAGGCGAGCTCGACCTCGCCGGCCTCGATGCGCGCGACTTCCTCGCGCAGCCGCAGGAGCCCACGTCGGATGCGCGTGCGCACCGTACCCTCGGGGACCCCGAGCGCCTCGGCGAGCTCGGGGCCCGTGAGGTCCTCCCAGAAACGGAGCTCGAGCGCGACCTGGTAGTCGACCGGGATCCGCCGCAGCGCCTCCAACAGCACACGCTCGTCTTCTTGTCCCCGGAGCCCGGACTCGAGTCCCGGGCGTAGATCGCAGATGCTCGCGACCGAGAGATCGACGGCGGGGTCGTCGTAACGCCCGCGGAGCTCGCGATAGAGGATCCGACGTGCGGCGCCGAACATGTACGCTCGGAAGTGCGTGTCGTCGCGGATCCGATCGCGCCCCTCGACGCAGGCGAGGAACGTGCGCTGGACGAGATCGTCCGCACCCTCGGCCACCTTGGACCGGAAGAAGCGGTGCAGGACCCGAAAGTGGCGGTCGAAGAGGCGCTCGCCACAGGCTGCGTCTCCGGCACGCCATGCGACGAGCAGCTCGACGTCGGTCTGCACGTGGCAACGGTATCAAGAGATCACCCCCGACGGCGTCGAACGTCGCGATGTCACCGGCGGCGCTGCAGCGTGCGGGCATGGGTGATCCATGGCGTGTCCGCGGCGTCGAAGCGCCACGGGAAATCACGGTGTTCCGGATCGGCGTAGTCGATCCCGATCCGCCGACCGACGAGCAGCTGCGACGGCGGCGTACCTGCGCGCAGCGTCAGCCCGCCCTCGCGCCAGAGCTCGTGGTGCGACCAGGTGGTGTCGAGACCGAGCGCCTGCGCGACCTTGCCGGGGCCCGTGAGCAGCTCCGGCCCGTCCTTGCCGCCACGACGCACGCGGATCTCCGCGAGCCCGCGTACCGGCTCGCAGGCGCGCACGAGCACGGCCTGCGCATCGCCGTCGTCGCCGGTGACGATGTTGAGCATTTGGTGGAGTCCGTACACGAGGTACACGTACGCGCGACCGGGCGGGCCCCAGATCGCAGCGTTGCGTTCGGTGCGGCCGGATCGAGCGTGGCATGCGGTGTCTCCGGGCCAGCGATAGGCCTCGACCTCGGTGATGCGCAGCTCGACGCGACCACGCCGCAGGTGCATGCCCACGAGCGCGGGGGCGACCTCGAGCACGTCGCGCGCACAGAACTCGAGGGGGAGGATCGCGCTCACCGAACGACGCCGCAGGCCTGCGCGACGGCGTCGCGATACGCGTGCCAACGGGTGAGCACACGCTCCATTCCCTCGACAACGCGTCCACGCGACGCCTCCGGCACGTGATCGAGCACCATCCGCCACGCGGACGCCCGATGATCGCCCTCGACCTCGCGATGCACCTTCGTGAGCTCGAGCGACGACAGCGGGAGCCCGTAGTGCCGCACGAGCGGGTGATCGGACAGCGGCGGCATCGGCCGCTTGGGTGCGTGCTCGTCGAGCTCGCCGCGCTCGAACTGCGTGCCCTCGACGAAGATCGTGCTGACCGCGACAGCGACGTCCCAGCCCTCCTCCATGGTGGCCGCGTCGAGCTCGGCCCGGTAGTCGGCCGACGCCGGCAGCAGCGCGACCTTCTCGAACCGCGCCACGTCCATGCCCAGGCCGCGCGGGTACTCGAGGAACAGCTCCGCGTGCGGACGACCGCGCGACAGCTTGCCCGTCTCCTCCTCGTAGAGGTTCTCCGCGAGCTCGCGACGTACGGCAGGCACCGGACATTGCACGTATGCGCGCCCGAGCATCACCGGGAAGTCGCGGATGTACACCGCGTACTCCTGCTCGAGATGCACGTGCAGCAGCGCCTTGGGCACACGGCCCGAGGTGAACGCATCCCACGCCCAGTGCACCTTGCGCTCCATGACACCGAGCAGGGCTTCGCGGAACTCGTCGCGCGTCATCGGCCGCATGATAGCGATTGCATGTAACGCCGCGGCAGCTCGCGACCACTCATGCCGCGATGAACCACGGCAACTGGCTTGCGGCGGTCGTCCTCGGCCTCGCCGGGTGTGCGGGGGGCGGCGAGACGGCCGACGCGTCGGCGGGGCTCGGGGACGCCTCGACCGGCGCCGGGACCGGGGGTGAGGACGGGGGGGGCGACACCGGGGATCACGAGCCGCAGGGCGGCTATGCGGATCCGCGCGCGATGGGACCGACGGGCCTGCGCCGCCAGACGCATGCGGAGCTCCGCAACACGCTCGCGCTCGCGCTCGGTGCGGGCACGGACGAGGTCGACGATCTGCTCGCCGTGCTGCCGGCGGACAGCTCGACGCCGTTCGACAACGATTACGGCACGCAGGAGCCGTCGCAACCGCTCATCGAGGGCATGCTCGCCCTCGCCGAATCGCTCGCGCGGACGATCGCCGAAGATCCCGCGCGTCGCGACGCGCTGCTCGGCTGCACGCCGGCCGGACCCGCGGACGAAGCGTGCCTGCGACAGGGGGTCGAACGGCTCGGACGCCTGCTGCTGCGCCGACCGCTGCGCAGCGACGAGCTCGACGCCTACGCCGGCTTCATCGCAGATGCGCAGGAGGACGGCGACTTCGCCGTCGCGATCGAGCTCGCGCTCGCGGCCTTGCTGCTCGACGGCGAGTTCCTCTACCGCATCGAGGTCGGCGAGCCCGTCGATCCCGATCTCGTGAGGTTGACCGACTTCGAGCTCGCCGCACGGCTGTCGTTCCTGCTGTGGGGCAGCGGGCCCGACGACGCGCTGCTCGACCGCGCCACGGACGGAGAGCTGAGCACGCCCGGTGGCGTGTACGCGACCGCGCAGTGGATGTTGGAGGACGAGCGCGCGCACAGGCAGGTCCAACGGTTGCACGCGATGTGGCTCGGCTACGACGAGCTCGCGATCGAGCCGACGCTCGCGGCTTCGCTGCGCGCGGAGACCGATGCGCTGGTGGGGCGAGCGCTGCAGCGCGGACACTGGCTCGACATGTTCACCGCGAACGAGAGCTGGCTCGACGAGACGCTCGCCGATCACTACGACATCCCGCTGCCGAACGACGAGCCGGGCTGGGTCGAGTATCCCGACATCCGGCGCGGCGGCATCTTGTCGCACGGCAGCGTGCTCGCGATCGGCAAGAAGTTCGCCGACACGAGCCCGGTCGAACGTGGCAAGGCCGTGTGGACGCGGCTGCTGTGCAACGAGCTCGGGCCGCCGCCGCCCGACGTCGACACCGGATTGCCGCCGTCGGGTGGCTCGCCCGATGCGTGCAAGACCGAGCGCTACGACATGGCCACGCGCACCGAGTGCGCCTCGTGCCACGCGATCCTCGATCCGATCGGGTTCGGGCTCGAGAACTACGGGCCCGCCGGGGAGTGGCGCACGACGGAGCCCGACAATCCGGACTGTCCGATCGAGGGCAGCGGATCGCTCGCTGGCGCCGACGACTTCGCGGGCCCGGGCGCGCTCGGTGAGCTGCTCGTGCAGAGCGGGCAGCTCGAGTCCTGCTTCATGGAGCACGTGTATCGCTTCGCGGTCGGGCGTGCGCCCGTGGACGAGGACGCGCCGATGCTCGACGCGCTCGTGTCGACGTTCGAGGACGAGGACGACTTCGCGGCGCTCCTGCTCGAGCTCGCCGCGAGCGAGGGCTTCCGCCACCGCGTGATCGAGGAGGTCGACTGATGGCATCGCTTCGCATCCCACGTCGTGCGTTCCTCACCGGCCTCGCCGGGGCGAGCGTCGGCTTGCCGTTCCTCGAGGCCATGCTGCCGCGCACAGCATGGGCGGCCGACACCGCGCCGTGCCGCTACGTGGCGATGTTCGCCGGCATCGAGCAGAAGACGTGCATCCCGTCGGCGACGGGTGCCGGCTACACCATGCCCGCTGGTTTCGCGTCGCTCGAGTCGGTACGGCAGCACATCTCGATCGTCAGCGGCCTCGAGATCCCGCAGATCGGCGCGGGCGCGACTGCACCACCGCCGGGCGGGAAAGCGAACCCGCATCACACCAACGTGATGATGCCGCTGCTGACCGGCTATCGATCGAGCGACGCGAACTACGGCGTGCCCACGTCGGCGAGCGCGGATCAGATCGCGGCGGACGTGCACGGCACCGACACACGCTTCCGATCGCTGGAGTTCCGCGCGCAGCCGCGCGGCTATCGAGGCGGGAGTGCGGGCGTGCCGGCCCAGATGTCGTATCGCGCGAACGGGGCGGCAAACGTGCCGCAGGCCAGCCCGCAGCTCGCGTACGCGTCGGTGTTCACCGGATTCACGCCGCCCGACGCGAGCCCGGCCGATCTCGAAGCGCAGCAGAAGCTGCTCGAGCGGCGGGTCAGCGTGCTCGACCTCGTGCAGGAGCGCGGGCAAGCGCTCGTATCGCGCGTGAGCCAGGCGGATCGCGTTCGACTCGAGCGGCACTTCGACGAGATCCGCGACCTCGAGCAGCGGCTGGCCGAGCTGCCGCCGCCGAGCGATGCCGCGGACTGCGAGGCGCTCGCGGATCCGGGGGCCGATCCGGCGCAGTCGGACTACGGCAACACCGAGCACGGCGGCACGACGGGCTACTCGGACGAGGACAAGCGCGCGTCGCTGTTCGTCGATCTGATCCACATGGCGCTGACCTGCGATCTCACGCGGGCGGCGACGCTGATGCTGACCAACGAGCAGTGCATGATGAGCATCGAGCCGCTGTGGGGGCTCGCCTACGAGATGCACGATCTCACGCACGTCGACGATCTGCCCAACGGCACCGGCGTGTGGAACGAGGTGACGTCGTGGCATGCGGGCTTCTTCGCGCAGCTGGTGCAGAAGCTGGCGGACACGCCGGAGCCGACCGGCGGCACGCTGCTCGATTCGACGGTGGTCGTGTTCACGAACTCGGGCGGGCCCTCGGGGCACGGCACGACGAACATGGCGATGCCGATCGCGGGGCGGCCCTCGGTGCTGCGGATGGGCGAGCACATCGTGCAGCCCAACGGGCACCCCGCGCACGTGTTCCAGACCGCGCTGCATGCCCTGGGCATCGATCACGATTTCGGCGAGGTGCCGGGGGTCGTGCAGGGGTTGCTCGCTTGATGTCGGTTTCGATGTAACGGCGCGGCTCCGGCCGCCCACTCAATGTTGAACGCGAGGGATGAAGGAGACGACGATGCGCAAGATCGCGATGTGTTCTGGTTTGGCACTGGCTCTGTTCGGTTCGGTCGCTCACGCGGGCGACGGCAGCGGTGGAGGCGGTGACGAAGGCGGCTCCGCGGGTGACGAAGGCGGCAGCGGCGGAGACGAGACCGATGGCGGTGCCGGAGACGAAGGCGGCGGTGCCGGAGACGAAGGCGGCGGTGCCGGGGATGAAGGCGGTGGTGCCGGGGACGAAGGCGGCGGTGCCGGAGACGAAGGCGGCGGTGCCGGGGACGAAGGCGGCGGTGCCGGGGACGAAGGCGGCGGTGCCGGAGACGAAGGCGGCTCCGCGGGCGACGACGACGGCTCGGCCGGAGACGAAGGCGGCTCCGCGGGCGACGAGACCGGTGGCGGTGCCGGAGAGGACGGCGGTTGGTGGGAGACCGACGGCGAGTCCGGTGACGGCGACGCAGAAGGCGAAGGCGGTGAAGCCGGTGGGGACGAAGGCGACGGCGCAGGCGAAGGCGGCGAAGCGGGCGACGGCGAGGAAGCGATGAGCGGCAGCGACGGCGATGCCGAGGCGGCCGAGAATCACATCGGGTGTTCGATCGGCTCGCGCACGAGCGGTCTCGCGCTCCTGCTCCCGCTGCTGCCGTTCGCACTCCGTCGCCGCAGGGTCCGGGTATAGTCGAGCGGTGAGACGTGGCCCGCGACGTGGAAGACCAGCCGCCTGCCTCGTGCTCGCGGCGGCGGCTGGCTGCGTCAACAACTACGTGCTCGTGGAGACCGAGGCCGGCGACGGCGACGGTGGAGCGACGATGGGCGAGGACGGGAACACCGACTGCGTGGACCCGGCTTGCCTCACGACGACGACGGCAGACGACGCGGACGCCACGAGCGGCGACGCGTCGTCTTCGTCGTCTGCGTCCTCCGGCGATCCGACCGGCGACGGCGATCCGACGGGCGACAGCGATCCGACCGGCGACGGCGATCCGACCGGCGACCCGAGCACGATTGGCGACCCCGGCCCCGGGATCTGCGAGGCCTGTGAAGGCGACGCCGAGTGTTCGGCCGACGCGGCCTTCTGCGCGCCCGTCGGAGAGGCCACCCTCTGCCTGCGCCCGTGCACGGAACAGGAGCCGCCCTGCGCGGGCGACTTCACGTGCGAGGACGTGCAGAGCGTCGACGGCGAGATGGCCGCGCTGTGCGTCCCTGTGGGCAAGTGCCCCGTGGGCGAAGGAACGGGATGATGTAACGATCGCAGGCGCTCGAGCCACCCACCCGGCAGGCGCTCCGCATGACCCGTTCGACGTCCACGGTCGTTCCGTTCCCCCGCGCCGGGGGGGCCACGCCCGTTGACGAAGTCGCGCGTCTCGTCGATCGGGCCCGCCTCGGCGAGATGGCTGCCTGGTCCGCGCTCTACCGCGCGCACTGGCTCGGCGTGTACCGGCATCTGTGCGGGCTGACGGGATCGCAAGCGGCCGCGGAGGATCTCGCGCAAGAGACGTTCGCACAGGCGATGACCGGGCTGCGCACGTTCTCGGGGCGCTCGACGTTCTCGACCTGGTTGCACGGCGTCGCACTCAACGTCGCGCGCGGTTACTGGCGCACGCGGTCGCGCGCCGATCGAGCGCGTGTCGAGCTCGAGCTCGCCGCCGCCACGCGCGAGCTCGCGACCGGCGAGATCGATCGCCAGCATCAGATGCGCACGCGTGCGTTCGTGCTGTACGCCGTGCTCGAGGAGCTGCCCGAGACGCTGCGCGAGGCGTTCCTGCTCCGCTACGTGGAGGGCTTGCCCGCGCCCGAGGTCGCCGAACGGCTCGGCATCGAGGCCGGTGCCGTTCGCGTGCGCGCGCATCGGGCTCGGCAGCGCGTGGAGACGCGGCTCGTGCAGCTCGGCTGGACCGCGCACGAGGAGACGACGGCATGACCGATCGCGATCGCGATGCCCTCGATCCCGACGCGCTCGGCCTGGCCGCGGACGCTGCGGCGCTGTGCGACGCTGTGGCGGCGACGAGCGTGCCGCCCGGGCTCGCGGACGTGATCCGGCGCGCGGCGGAGAACGTGCCGGATCTCGACACGCGCGAGGAGGCCGACCTCGCCGCGGCCCTCGACGCGCTGCCGGAGCAGGCCGAGACCGCGGCGTTCGGCGGACTGGCGGATTTCCTCGATGCCGCGCGCGGTCAGGCCGACGCGTACACGGAGGCGCGCGCCCGCTCGCCGATCCCTGCGATGCCTCGACCAGCGGCACGATCGCGCCGCGCTCCGATCGCGATCGTGTTCGCGGCGGCGGCCGTGTTGCTGCTCGTCCCGCTGCTGTGGGCCGGACTCGCGAGCACGTGGCTCGATGCCGCGCCGTCGGTGGACACGTCGGGTGAGGCCGCGCTGCAGTCGCTCGAGCGCGACGATGCGGCGACGCCCGTGGTCGAGCGCACGGCTCCACGCAGCGCGCCGAAGCCGATCGCGCCCGAGCCCGCGCCGGTGCCCGAAGCTGCGCCGGAGGAGGAGCCCGTCATCGAAATCGTGCCGGA
>CAYXVR010000107.1:0-693 GCA_964468635.1 uncultured Nannocystaceae bacterium | reverse complement strand
TGCGCGTCGGTCGACGCGGCAAGACGGCCGACCTCGCGTACGGCGACCTGTTCTCGATCGCGCGGCAGCGTGCGGACGAGCCAGGGCTGCGCCGCTACTGGAAGCAGTACGCCGCGAAGTTCCCTCGCGGGCGCTGGGTCGACGATGCGCGAGCAGGCCTCTGCCGCACCGCGTCGATCGGCGAGCGCGAGGCGTGCTGGCGGAAGTACCTCGCCGATCGTCCGAATGGCACCTACCGTCGCGACGCCGAAGCGGCGCTGCGCTGACCTGTAGTACGCTGCCCGAACATGATCGCGTGCGCGCTCGTGGCTCTGCTGTCGCTGTCGAGCATCGAAGCGAGCGAGCCGAGCGAGGCTTCGAACGCGGGGCGACCGTCCGCGATCGATGCGATCGTCGTCGACGCGGGCTCGGACGCGACCGATGCGCTGCGCGACGAGATCCGGCTGCGGCTCGGACGGCGCACGATCGCGTGGGCGCAGGCGGGCATGCAGGTGCCGGAGGGCTCGTCGATCTGGGTCGTGGTGGGGCCGGCGGCGCAGGGCGTCGTGAAGCTGCAGTTCGTCGTGTCCGACGGCCGCGCGTACTCGCGAAGCGTCGACGCGACGGGCGACGATGCGGAGCGAGCGATCGCGTCCGCGATCGCGAACACGGTGGCGGCGATCGAGGCGGGCCACGTCGAGCCGGAAGCGACGG
>CAYXVR010000106.1:0-17890 GCA_964468635.1 uncultured Nannocystaceae bacterium | reverse complement strand
CGAGAAGGCCGACCTCGAGGTGATGAACCTGTTCTACCAGGTGTTCGACAAGGGCATGCTGTCCGACGGCGAAGGGCGCGTCGTCAACTTCCGCAACACGGTCGTCATCCTCACGAGCAACCTCGCGACCGACGCGATCATGAAGGCGCACGAGGGCGGCAAGAAGCCGGCGACGGAGGACGTGGTGAACACGATCCGTCCGATCCTCTCGAAGCACTTCAAGCCGGCGTTGCTCGCCCGCATGACGATCGTGCCGTACCGCCCGATGGATCCCGAGATCCTCGCCGATATCGCGAAGCTCAAGCTGCGCGCGCTCGGCAAGCGCATCACGCTCGCGCACGGCACCACGGTGACGTTCGAGGACTCGCTCATCCAGGAGCTGGTCTCGCGCTGCACGGAGGGCGAGACGGGCGCGCGCGCGCTCGACCACGCACTGCGCGGCTCGCTGATGCCGAACCTCGCGCGCAGCCTGCTCGAGCGCATGGCCGCGGGCGGCGTCGCCCCCAAGCTGTCGGTCGGCATCGGCTTCGGCGCGAACTGGCGCTTCGACTACGAGGAATAGTCGTCAGCCCGCGCGCGGGCTCTTGCGCGGCGGCGGTCCGACGTAGCGGATCGCCGTCGCGGGCAATCGCTGCAGCACCGCCGGGGCTTGCGCGGCGCCCTCGTGGGCGTTCGCGAGGAGGCTCGGGAACATCACGACGGTCGCCAACGCCGCTGACTGCGGCGTCGTGAAGCCGCAGTCGAGGAGCGCTGCCGCGGTCGCGCCGGCGATGTTCGCGGGCGTCTGACGGCGCGCGATGGCGATCGACTCGATGCGGCGAAGCAGAGACCACCAGGGCAGCTCCGCGGCGTCGCGATCGTCGACGCACCGCGCGAACGCGACCACGCGCTCGTCATGCGCCCGACGAGCGACCCCGAAACCCGGTAGGGGGCGAATCGTCGCCTCGAGGCGGCGGTCGACGAGCTGTTGCAAGCGATCGTCGTCGCCGTCGCCGAGCTCTTCGGCGATCGCGTGCAGCAGCGCACTACAGGCGGTGACCGACGCCGGTCCGTGGAGTCCGTCGGTGGCGAACAGACCGGTCGCGAGCGCAGGCGCGATGTGCCCGAACGCGGCTCCGATGCGCACGGCTTTGAGCGGCCAGATGCGGGGGTCGGCCGCGCATGCAGATGCGGCGAGATCGTCGAGCAGAGCACACTGCCGCATCGTGAGGTCGCGGCCTGCAACGCCGCGAGCGATGATGCGCCACCAGCTCGCCTTTCCCGCGAGCTCGCGCATCACCGAGAGACCGCCGAAGCGATTGTCTCCCCACTGCGCCCGACCGACGCGCGTGGGCAGCGAGTCACCGCTCACGTGTCCTCCTCGTAGACGAACGGCGGAACCGTCATCGGATAGCAGTGCAGCTGCCCGGGCCGGTGTCGGTCGGCCTCGGCGACGACGATCGGCAGCCGGGCGAGCACGATTACGGCGACGAGATTGGTCGGACCCCGCACGCCGCCCGCATGCAGGATCGCAAGGGCGGCTGCGAGGACGGTGGGCGTCGCTCGGAACAACGCCGGACAGGTGTCGGGTGAGACGAGCTCACGCAGCGCCACGATGCACGCCCGCTCCGCGTCGCACGATGCGACGAACTCCGCCGGCGGATCACCCAGCTGATCGTCGACCCAGGTGAGCCACGGTCGATGGGCAGCGACGAGCGCCTCGGCGTGTTCCGCGAGTACGCTGCTGGCCGTCGCGACCACGGAGGCCGGTCCTGCGCCGAGCATGCGCGACAGTGCAGCGGCATGCGTCGGAGCCTCGCCGACCGTGATCGGGCACAACAGTCCGAGCGCGAGCTCGAACGCCCGGCCGGCGTTCCTCGGAGGTGCGACACCGGACGCCGCCGTCAGGGCGATCTCCGCGAACGAGTAGTGCCGCACGAGGTCATGCCAGACGTCGTAGCCATGCAACCGCGGGGGCGGGCCGGCTTCGACGACCTCGGCGGCGAGCGTGTCCGACCACATTGCATCGTCGATCGGGCCGATGGGTCCCTCGTCGTTCATCGATTCCTGAACCCCGCGATCTGCTGCGCGCGCGGGCCGAGCGGCGGCGGCACGTCGGGTGCCACCCGGATCTCGATGACGCCTGGGTCGTCGTTGGCCAGCGCCTCGGTCATGATCCCGCCCAGTTGACCGGGCCGGTCGACGACCCAAGCGCGAAGGCCCATCGCGCGTGCGATGCCGGCGATGTCGACGGGGCGTCGGTTGCGGATCTCCTGCATCGGACGACCGTCGCCCACCAGCTGGCTGCCGAACCACGTGATGCCGTGCATCTGGTTGTTCTCGACGATCCACAGCACGCGCACGTCGTGCTCGACCGCCGTGAGCATCTCCATGCCCTGCATGGCGAAGCATGCGTCTCCGATGATCGCGATCACGTGCCGATGGGGGCTCGCCAGCGCCGCTCCGATCGGTCCGGCCGTACCGTGGCCCATCGAGCCGAAGCCGAGGTTCAGGACGAACGTCTGGTCTCGCCCGATGCACAGGTCGTGGACGTTGAAGAGCATGTGCCCACCGATGTCGGAGAACACGATGGCGTCGCTCGGCAACGCATCGGTGAGTTCGACCCGCCAGCGCTGAGGCGTGATCGGCACGGCATTCGACTGACGGAGATCGGACTCGTCGTAGAATGCATGATCGTGGACGATGCCGGGTTGATCGCGCCACACGGAGAGGCCCTGCATGCCGTCGCGGAGCAGGCGATGGATGTGATAGATGAGCTCGATGAGGATCGTCTGAGCGTCACCCACGAGGGCGACGTCCACCGGGTAGTTTCGTCCGATGCGGTCGACCGAGATGTCGATCTGGATGAGAGCTTCGTTGGGCCGGAAGTTCGGATGCCAGTTCAGGGTGGTGGTCTCGTTCAGCGACGCGCCCACCGTGAGTAGAACGTCGACGTCGTCCGACAGGAGCACGTCGCGCGCGGAAGCATGGCCGGCGATGCCCATGACGCCGAGCGACGACGGGTGGTCTTCGGGAAAGACGCCCTTGGCGCGAGGCGTCGTCGCTACGCGCGCGTGGAGGAGCTCCGCGAGGGCCCGCACGTGCTCGGCCGCACGTGCGGTCGCGGTGCCCGATCCGACGAGCAACACCGGCCTCCTGGCCGCGAGCAGCTTGCGCGATGCTTCGGCCACCGCCCGCCGGTCGAAGAGCTCGGTCGTGGGTCGATAGGTCGAGGGCTCGAACCAGTCTTCGAGCGCGGGCTGCTCCCAGAAATCGACCGGGACGTTGAGGTGCACGGGCCCGGGTCGCCCCGTGAGAGCCGATCGCAGCGCTCGCCGCAGGTGGTGCGCAAGGCGGGCCGGGCCCGGGATCATTGCGGAGTACTTCGTGATCGGCTTGAACATCGCGACGATGTCGATGTCCTCGGGCGGCGTCTCCTGGGCGGCGCCCTTGCCGAGCGCATGCGAGGGCGCCTGACCCGTCACGACGAGCAACGGAACACCGTCGGAGTAAGCCACCGCGACCCCGGTGAGGAGGTTGGTGGCGCCCGGCCCGGAAGTACCCGCGCATACGCCCAGCACCCCCGCGGCACGCGCGTACCCGTCCGCCATGAACGCCGCGCTGCACTCGTGCTTCGCCACGATGAGACGGAAGTCCGGCGCGTTCGAGACGGCGGCGAAGAACGGATGCAAGAGACCGCCGGGCACGCCGAACACACTCGTCACACCCTCCGCGCGCAAGTACTGCAAGAACACGTCGACCATGCGGTCGCGTGGCTCACCAGGCGGGGTCGTCACGGCGTGTCATCCGAGCGCGGCTTGGATCGGATCTTCACGACGCGCCGTAGCACGTTCTCGATCGTCTCCGGGCCTTGCTCCGCCTCGTCGCTGCGCGCTTGCGATTCCGGAGCGCACGGCACGTACATCCACACGGTCGTGCCCTCGCCGGGCGCGCTCATGATCTCGAGTCGACCTCCGAGCTGGTCGAGCAGTCGTGCGACGATCGACAACCCCGCCCCGTGGCTGCCGCCCATGGGAGGATTGGGATCCGGTCCGCAGGCGCGCAACACTTGCTCGAGCCGTTCGGGCCCGATGCCGCGGCCGGTGTCGCTCACCTTCAGCAAGAAGAACCCCGGTGTGCCGCCGATCTCGACGACGATGCTGCCCCGCTCCGTGTACTTGGCCGCGTTGGTCAGCAAGTTGTCGACGACGCGCTCGAGCATCATCCTGACGACGACGATCTTCTGCGGGACCTCGCGCGTCTGGAACACGGTGACGCGGATGTCGCGACCCACGACGGTCGCGCGCAGCTGACGGCGCACGCGGAGCGTGAGCTCTTCCACGTCGATGGTCTCGGCGACGAGCTCGGGTGCGACCGTGTCCTCCCGGACGATGGAGGTGAGCTCACCGACGAGCTGCGACATCTGTTGGACCGAGCTCTCGAGCGTGTCGGCGAGCTCGACCCTCTCCGGCTCGTCGGGTGTGGTCCTACGCAGTTGGTTGGCGAGCCCGAAGAGCACCGTGAGCGGGTTGTTGATGTCATGCGAGAGGCTGCGCAGCTTGTCACGCCGCGGTTGGCTGGAGTCTCGGAAGCGTTCGACCACGGCGTCGAGTCGCGCCGTGCGCGTGGCCATCTGGTTCTCCAGCTGCTGGTTCCAGCTGCGTTCGCGTTGGTGCAGCGCGAGCACTTCATCGACTGCGCGCGCGTGCGCCTGCACGAGGTGACCCAACTCCCTGTTCGTCTCCTCGGAGAACACCATGTGATCGGCGACGAGGCGGCGCTGCTCGAGGATGAGGCCGACGAGTGCACCGAGCACCGGCAGGCCACCGAGGGCGAGCTGCCAAGCGAGCGCGGCGGGCAGCGCGAGCAGTAAGGCGGCCGCACAAGCGCCCATCAGCGCGCCGAGCAGCGGTCCGCGCCAGCGGATCGGCTCGTA
The DNA here is from genome assembly GCA_964468635.1 of uncultured Nannocystaceae bacterium. Classification (GTDB taxonomy): domain Bacteria; phylum Myxococcota_A; class Polyangia; order Nannocystales; family Nannocystaceae; genus Xiheibacterium. Next base: position 12,975 of record CAYXVR010000106.1, on the reverse strand, counting down.
CCAACGCAACGCGTATTCGCAACACGCGTCCCCACGCGCGACGCAGGAGTGCTCCTCGAGTCGCGCCTGCTCCATGCCCCAGTAGACCGTGGGGCCCATGCGCAGCTGTGCCTGACGCGAGAGGCACATCAGTCGGCTCTCGCGCCGCGTCGTGGTGTAACGCAACGATACAGACGTGCGCGTGCCGGACAGCACTTCGTAGGTGCTCACGCGCGTCGCAAGGTGAGCCGTCTTCGCGAGCATCACGTAGGCTCCGCGAATCGACATGCAGCGCAGCACGAGCATCATCGGTCCGTAGACCTTCGCCATATCGTGTTGGCAGGCGCGAACGAACTCGTCGTCGGTCGCGACGAGTTCGCGGACGGATACGAGGAGTCGCTCGAACTGTTCGTGCGCGATCCATGCACCACTGCGCGCTAGCATCTCGGGTTGCAGCCCGCCGTCGATGGCCAAACGATCGAGCGCGGCTTGACCGAAGTGTTGGCGAACGTAACGGAACAGCGGCTGCAGGATGCGCAGGTTGAGTTCCTCCGCGCCCTGAAGCTCCGGTCCCGTCGACTGCGGGTCGACGAGGCGCAGCTGCGCCCGAGCGCCTCGCCCCGCGGTGTCGTCGCCCGTGTCTTGGCCGTTCACGCGTCCCGTGCTCCGACCGCCGACACCACGGCCGATCGGACGAACTGCAACACGATACTGCACTCGCTGCTCGCGCCGCGATGCGAGTCCTCGTGGCCACCCGCCCTCGCCGGGTCGCACGCGCTTCGGTCGCAATGCGCGAACACCCGCTGTGTACCGGGGTCGGATGCCGCGCACTGTCTCTCCCATCTGCGACCGCGCAGCTGGGGCGCCGAGCGCACCGTGCGCTCTCGTCCAATGCGCGCTCGTGTTACGCTCGCCGCGCCGCCGTGCGACCGATCGTGATCAGCGTCTTCGATGCGGAGACCGGCACCACATCGGAGCACACGTTCACCAACTCGCCGGTCCGCATCGGCCGCAATCCGCTCAACGACCTGCCGTTGCCCTTCGCGTTCGTGTCGGGCTGGCACGCGATCGTGCGATTCGACGACGTCTCGGCCCGGTTTTTCGACCTCGGCTCCACCAACGGCACGCTGCTCGACGGTCGTCGCGTGCAGGCCGGCGAGTCCGTGAACATCGTGGACACGCTGGCCGTGACGATCGGCCGGCTCGAGCTGCGGTTCGGCCGGCCGTGGGCGCCCGCGACCGCGGGACCGCCTGCCGCCGCGGGTTGGGGGCCCGTGGCGACGCACACCGCGGCGCCCGAGCACCCCGCTCCGATCGCGCCGTTCACCGCGGCGGCGCCGGTCGGTCCGCCATCGCCGCAGCCGGGGTGGGGTGCGGTCGCGTCGGGCACGATCGATCCCGAGCGCGTGATGCCGCGAACCACCGCCGGCGCGCCGGCGGGGACCGCCCACGTGCCGATGTCGGAGATCCACCAGGCGATCGGGCGCGTGCGCGCCGAGGTGGATGCGTGGCGGCAGTCCTGGACGCAGCTCGCCGCGTCGCTGCGGCAGATCCTCGGACCGATGGATCCCGCGACGCGGCTCTTCACGCTCACGATGCTGCAGCGCGAGTACCCCGCGCTCGTGCACGAGCCCGAGTTCGCCGAGTGGATGTCGCAGGCGGGCATGCCGACCACGAGCGCGCCGGTCGCTCGCGCAGGTGGAGGAGATCTCGGACCGATCCAACACCTCTCGGAGTCGCTGCGCCCCGGCGAGGAGCCGCCGCGCAGCCCCGAAGAGGCCACGCGATTCCTGCAGTGCGTCGAGGACGTGATGCGGGCGAGCGCGAAGGCGTTCGTCGAGCTGCAAAAGGGGCAGGAGCAGTTCGGCAACGAGATGGGCGTGCGCACGATCAAGGAGTTCACACCGCTGCATGCCGCGGGCACGGCGGAGAACGTGCTGAAGTACCTGCTGGACTGGCAAGCGGGCGGCCCCCATCGCACGCAGGAGCTCGTCGGCGTCTACGCGGATCTGATGATCCACCAGGTCGCGCTCATCAACGGCGTGATGGAAGGCGCGCGTGGGTTGCTCTCGCGCATCGACCCCGGGGGGCTCGAGCGTTCGGTGAGCGCCGCGTGGCCGACCCGGGCCGCGGCCCTGTGGAAGCACTTCGTGCAGCTGCACCGCCAGCTCGTCGAGGACGACCGCAGGCTCACCGAGGCGATCTTCGGGCCCGAGTTCGCTCGCGCCTACGCAGAGGTGGGGGGCGAGGGATCGCGTCACCCGTGAGGGGGCCCGATGTTGCTATGCTCGCCCGCGAGATGAACCCGCGATTCCTTCTCGCCGCCACGATCGCTCTCGTCGCCTGCAAGCGCGAAGAAGAGACGGTGATGCCGATCTGCCAATGGGAGGTCGCCGGCGACGTCGCCGAGGAAGCCGAGGCGGGCGCGCTGCAGCCCCAGCAGTGGTTCGCGTTGTTGCTCAAGAACTTCAACATCAAGACGAACATCCCGGCCGAGCCGCTCAAGGACTGCAGCGGCCGCGAGGTCCACCCCAACGTGCCGCCCGAGCAGGCGCAGTGCAGCGCGAACGAGGACGACGCGCCCGCGTTGCCCGATCGCGCGCTCGTGGAGAGCGACCTCGTGTTCACGCCGCTCGAGGACGGACGCACGCTCGTGTGGGTGAAGGCGCGTCACTTCGACGACGGCGATGCGCTCGGTCCGGTCGCGATCACGGAGTGGACGAAGCGCGGCATCGCCGTGCGCACGATCGGTGCCCTGCGAGCGCATGCCAATCGCGCGCGCATGCGGCTCGAGCCGATGGGGCAGGGCAAGGTGCTCGTCGTCGAGAGCGACGCGTGCCCGAAGGACAACCCGAAGAAGTGCACGCGCCTGATGCGACTCGTGCCGATCGAAGGCGACCGCTTCGTCGCGCGCCCGTTCGTGGGCGAGGACGGCAAGTGCATCGGGCCGGCCGAGTTCACGCTGCGCGAGGAGCAGTCGTTCGATCGCCCCGACGGCACGGTGCGGCGCTTCGAGCTCACCCGCAACGTGAGCTTCGCCGAGGGCAACGTCGAGATGACCGAGACCGTGGTCATCAAGGACCTCGATCCGAAGCAGCCCGACTCGCCGCCCACCGTCTTCCGCAACGCGAACGTCCGCCGCCCCATCGTCGCCAGCAAGACCGGCATCGTGACCAAGGCCGGCCTGTGGGAACCGATGCTCGCCGAGCACGGCTCGGTCGCGCTGCAGCCGAAGAAGAAGAAGGACGCCGAAGAGGAATAGGCTAGTCCACACCGCCGGCGCGGCGCGTGCGGGTCTTCTGGCGGTCGTCGACGATCTTCTTCACCTGCAAGACGATCGTCAGCAGCTTGCCGCTCTTCTTCTTCACGAGCAGCACGTCGTTGGCCTCGGCGAGGCTGCGCATCTTGCCCGGCTTCATGCGGCGGCGCTTGTTGGCCGAGCGATGGTACACGGTCGGCTCCGTGAACCCGACGCGCTTGGGCACCGAGTGAAGGCGATAGCGACCGTCCTCGGTCTGCACGAAGACCAGCGCGTCCTCGGGCTTGGGGTAGCGCGGATCGAACGTGACCCACAGCGCCGTCGCGCCGTTCTGCTCGCCGATCTTCAGGATGAGGCCGGAGTCGTTCCGCGTGATGAGGTACTTGTCGGCCGCGGTGCGCTCCGACTCGACGATCACCTTGTTCACGTCGTACTGCTGGTTCTTCTGCTCGAACGCGCTGAGCGCGATGACCTTGTCGCTCGTGTAGACGCGCAGCGGCTGGATGCCTGCCTCGGTCTGCACTTTCTCGAGCTCGACCGGCGTCAGGGGCAGCCGCCTGGCGCAGCCGAGGCCCGCCGTGGCCACCAGCATCGCGAACCCGAGACCGATCCAGGTGTTCCGCATGGACGTGCGCTTGCAGTTATCCCATGCGCGGGGCCGAGTCAACGTGGCGAGGCTCATCCGCCGAGCCACAGCACGAGGACCACGGCGAGCACTGCCACGGCCGCGAGCGCGAGCACGACGACGGCGGGCCCACGCGTGCGCACAGGTTTGCCCTCGCTCGCTTCGCTGATCCGTCGCAGCTCTCGCAGGAGGTCGGGCATGCCCGCGAAGCGCTTCGCGGGGTCGGCCTGGAGCCCACGCGCGATGATGGACCACAACGCGGGCGGCACGTCCGTGTCCTTCGGTGGCGGCGTGACTCGGCCCGCGCGCTTGGCCGCGACGAGTGCTCGCATGCCGTCGTGCGTGAACGGCAGTCGCCCGTAGAGCGCCTCGTAGAACGCGACGCAGAAGCCGTACTGATCGGCGCGCGCATCCGCGGGCGCGCCGGAGAACTGTTCGGGGGCCATGTACGCCGGCGTGCCCACCATGATGCCCGGCCGCGTGATGCCGCCGAGCCCGTCGTCGGCCGCGGGCACGTCGAGGTCGCCGTCGTCGACGTGCTCGTCGAACGTGCGCGCGAGCCCGAAGTCGACGACGCGAACGCGGCCGTCGTCGCCGACGATCACGTTCGCGGGCTTGAAGTCGCGATGCACGAGCCCCGCGGTGTGGGCGGCTGCGAGCCCGCGACCGGCCGCTCGGAACACGCCGAGAATGCGGCGCCACGGCGGCTTCTCGCGCCGCAGCCATCCGCCCATGTTCGCGCCGGCGAGGAACTGCATCGCGATGTAGAGCCCACCGTCGTGCTCGCCGATGTCGTAGATCGGCACCACGTTCGGATGCGAGAGGGCGGCCATGGCTCGCGCTTCGCGGAGCATCCGCGCCTGCATCTCGTCCGCGAGGCCGCCGCGGCCGGGCCGCAGCAGCTTGATCGCGACCTCGCGGCGCAGCTGTGGATCGAGCGCGCGCACGACGATCCCCATGCCCCCTTGTCCGATCGGACCCAGCACGGTGTAGCGCCCGATCCGACCGGGCTCTGCGCCGTGGTCCGCGGCGACCGTCGGCGTCGTCGGTGCTCGATCGGGGGCGTCCGTATCGCCGCGCGTCTCGATCACCGCGGGAGGGTATCAGGTCGTGATACACCATTGGTGAGCGGCATGATCCGGCTGTCGATCCTCGAGGAGGGGCAAGCACCCCGTCTCGTGACGTTCAACAAGACGACCATCGCGGTCGGGCGTGCGGCGGAGTGCGATCTCGTGCTGTCCGGCAAGGGCGTGTCGGGTCAGCACTGCCGCATCGCGCAAGTGCCGGGCGGCTATCGCATCGACGATCTCGGCTCGACCAACGGCACGTACGTGAATCGCAAGCGTGTGTCGGGCTCGCAGAACGTGGTCGCCACCGACGAGGTCGTCATCGCGATGTATCGGCTCGAGTTCCTCGACGGCTCGCGGCCGTCGACGGGCTCGTTCCAGGCGCAGTACGGGCCGGCCACGGGTGCACCGCCTGCGCCCGTGACGTCGGGCGCGTACACGCCGAGTGGTCCGGTGCCCGCCGTGGCTCCGCCGCATCCGACGACGCCGGTGCCTCCGCCGACGCGATCCGCTCCCGTGCCGACCGTGAGCGGGCCGTATCCGGCGACGTCGGCCCCGGTGCCTGCGGTGAGCGGCCCGTATCCGGCGACGTCGGCCCCGGTGCCTGCGGTGAGCGGGCCGTATCCGGCGACGTCGGCCCCTCCGGCCACGACGGCGCCGCCGGTGAGCGGCAAGTTCGACGATGCCGCCTGGGCGCGCGAGTGGGATCGGCTCGACAAGATCGCGCGCGACTGGATCGCACGCAAGCGCGACGGCAGCCTGTTGTTGCGCGGCAAGAAGCTCGAGCACGCGAAGCGGTGGCTCGCGCAGTCGCGTGGGCGTGCGCGGCCGCCGAAGCGCGAGCACAAGGACTTCATCCTCGCGTCGGCGCGGGCGAGCCAGCTCCGGCTGCTGCGCAACGTGACGCTCGGCGGACTCGCGCTCGGCGGTGTCGTCGTCGCCGCGGTGTTGCTCGTGCCGCGCGAGGTCACGAAGATGCAGCAGAACCTGCGCGTCGGCGTGAGCACGACGAGCACCGACGTGCCGGAGCCGACCGATCCGAGCGAGCGCATGCGTGGCTCGAACGAGGCGGCCGCGGTGGCGGAGCGCCTCGTCGAGCGCGACGCGACGGCGGCGGGGCGCGTCGCGCTCGAGGGGCTGCGCCGCGTGCCGGAGAGCAACGACGTCGATGCGCGTGGGTGTGCGGCGGAACGCGTGCTGCGCTCGGCGCTCGCCGGCGCGCGCGGGCGACCGCTGCCGGATCACGAAGGTGCAGTGGTCGTCGTCGCGATCGCGCCGAAGGCCGACGTCGCCGCCACCGTCGAGGACGGGCCCGAGAAGCAGGCGATCCGGCTGTGGGATCTCGATCGCAGCGCCGCCGCGACGCCGCACATGCTGCGCGGCCACGGCAACGCGGTGCGTCTGCTTCGCTTCTCGGACGACGGCAAGCGGCTCGTGTCGGCCGACGACGAGGTCGTGAAGGTGTGGGACGTCGGCAGCGGCGAGCGCCCACCGCCGTCGAACGAGCTGCTCGTGCGCGAGCCCGGCATCGCCGCGCTCGCGTTGTCGGGTGACGGGCGCTGGCTCGTCGTGGGGGCGCGCTCGGGCAAGGCGAAGCTGTTCGATCTGAACACGCCCGGCAGCGCACCGGCGACGCTCGCGGGTCACACCTCGGGCATCGCGTCGGTGGAGATCACGAAGGGTGGCGGTGCGGTGATCACCGCGAGCGACGACGGCACCGCGAGGATCTGGCACATCGCCGGCGGTGCACCGGCCGGGCGTACCGCGGTGCTCGAAGGCCACACGGGCGGAGTGCTCGACGCAGCGCTGTCGCCCGACGGCAAGTGGGCGCTCACCGGTGGCGCCGATGCGTTCGGCATCCTGTGGAGCGCCACCTCGGCGGCGCCGAGCAAGTCACTGCGCATGCTGACGACGCACAGCGGTCCGGTCACGGACGTCGGCTTCTCTGCGGACTCGCGCTTCGCGGTGACGGCGGGAGCCGACGGCAAGGTCGCGCGGTGGAAGCTGTGGGTGCCCGATCCGGAAGCGGCCACGTCTGCAGACGCGCGCGGGCAAGAGTCCGTGACCGGACTCTTCGTGCGGGGACCGGCGAAGGGGGGACCGCAGCTCGCGATCGCAGCGCGAGCCGACGGTTGGGTGCGCGTCACGAACCTCGACAAGCTCGACCTCGTCACCGAGGGCGCGGAGATCCAGGCGCACGAGGGCGCAGTGCGGGCGCTCGACGTCGACGGGTTGGCGCAGTTCGTCGTGACCGGCGGTGCCGACGGGCGCGCGCAGATCCTCGATCTCGGCGAGACGGTGCCGGGTGGTCCGTCGCTCGTCGCGCGCGGACACACGGCGCAGGTGCTCGACGCGGCGATCGTGCCCGGTGGTGCGCGCGTGCTCACCGGCAGCGCCGACGGCACGGCGCGGCTGTGGGATGCGACGACGCCGGCGCGGCTCGGCGAGCGCGCGGTGCTCGGGCCGCACAAGGGGCGCGTGCGCGCGGTGGCGGTGTCGCCCTCCGGCACGCATGGCGCGAGCGCGGGCGAGGATCACATCGTGCGGCTGTGGGAGCTCGGGGCGAGCGATCCATCGAAGGCGACGCGCGAGCTCGTGGGGCACACGGCCGACGTCGGCGATCTGGAGTTCTCGCCGAACGGTGCGTGGCTCGTGTCGATCAGCGCGGACAAGACGGCGCGCGCGTGGGACATGCGCGTGCAGGAGACGACGCCGTCGTTCGAGCTGAAGCACGAAGACGAGGTCACCAAGCTGGCGGTGGGCGAGCGGTGGCTCGTGACGGGCAGCATCGGTCAGCTCAACCTGTGGGATCTCAGCCAGAAGGACCCGAGCGGCGGCACGCTGGCGCTCGAGGGACACAAGAAGGACATCACGGCGGTCGCGATCGCGAAGAACGGCACGCGCGCGGCGTCGGCCGACCGCGACGGCAAGGTGTTCCTGTGGGACATCACGGCTGCGAAGCCGACCCGAAAGGGCTTGCGTGGGCACGACGAGAGCGTGGATGCGTTGTCGTTCAGCCCGGACGCGGAGGGCTTGTGGCTCGCGACGGCGGGCGCGGACAAGAAGGTCATCTTGTGGCCCATCACGCAGGCGCACCCCGACGAGCACGAGATCGAGCTCGACGGTCACACGGGCGGCATCGGAGCGCTCGTGTGGAGCCCCGACGGCAAGTGGCTGTACAGCGCGAGCAACGACGGCAGCGTGCGCGCCTGGCCGGTCTCCGAGAAGAACCCCGAGGCCGGCGTGATGGTGCTGCACGGGCACGACGGCGTCGTGAAGTCGCTCGCGATCGATCGCACCGGCGACTTCCTCGTCACCGCGAGCTACGACGGCAGCGCGCGCTTGTGGCCGCTGCGCACCGAACGTCTCCTGCAGGTCGGCTGCCTGCGTCTCGGACGGGGCTTGTCCCGCGACGAGTGGTCGTCGCACTTCGGGGGGAACCCGGAGTCGGCTTGCGGCGAGCGTTAGCGTTTGAGCTTCGAGAGACGGCGAACCGGCCTGTTTAACGGTCGGAAACCTTCCCGTCGTACTCGTCGGGCTCTCGGCTCCGTCACGATCGCGGCAACCAGCGCCCTCCTGCGTGCGACGGGCCCCTTCCGCCCTACGCGGCCGGTCCGCGGGACTTCAGCGCGCCGGAGGCGCCATGCCCTGGACGTTGCTCGTACTCGCAGGACTGCTCGAGGTCGCGTGGGCGACCGGTCTCCCCGCCACGGCGGGCTTCACGAAGCCGTGGCCCAGCGTCGCGACGATCGCCGCGATCGCCGTGTCGCTGTGGCTGCTCGCCGTCGCGGCGCGCTCGCTCCCGATCGGCACCGCCTACGCGGTCTGGGTCGGCATCGGAGCGGTCGGCACCGCCGTGCTCGGCGTGCTGGTCTACAGGGAGCCGCTCACACCGATGCGCGCACTCTGCGTCGCCCTGCTCGTCGCGTCGATCGTCGGGCTGAAGATCACCGCGGAGCCGCGACCGTGATCTCCGACGGTGCGTCGACTCGAGACGATCACTTGGTGCCGGCGACCATCGGGACCGCCCGTGGCACGTAGACGACCACGTCGAACGCGCTCGGCGGTTTGAGGAACCAGTCGACGCCCTTTCGCCCGGCGCGGCGGCTCCACGCGAATGGTAGCTCGCGGACGAACACGGGCTCGTCGGTGACGTCGGCCGTTCGTAGGACGGTGAGTGCCGTTTCGTGACGCAGTCGATGCTCGAGCGATCCGACGCGCGGCGTCGACAGCTCGAAAAGGCGTTGCGGTGGAGCGCGACGCAGATGCGACGTCCGCAAGGCGCCTCCGACGATCTTGTAGGCGGCGACCGTTCCCTGACCGAGTGCGAAATGGACGGCGGCGTAGTCGTCGCCCAGCCGCTCGCGCAAGTGGCCGCCCATCGGGCGGATCGGTATCCACCACGGATACCGAGGATTCGTGCCGTGCGTGGTGTCCGTGTGCCCGTCGTGTGCGAGCACGACGACACACGTGTTCGTGCGCGCCCGCGCCCACATCACGTTGTCCGCCATGATCCGCTCGCGCGTGTCGGGGGCGCCGTCGCGAATGCTCTCGTCGAGCGACGGCTCGCCCACGAGCTCCGCGATGCGGTCGAGCGTCGCGCGCTCGTGCGGCGGTAGAACTTCGGGGAGCTTCCAGCCGGCGAAGCGCGCGGCGAGCTCGGACTCGTCGAGCTCCTGCCACGGTCGGAGCGCATCCGCCTCCTTCGCCGAGTAGCGCGCGAGCCTTGCAACGATCGTCGACACGCACGCGCGCCGCGACACGCACGGGTCCGTACCGACGACCTCGACCTCACCGCCCTCGTCACGCAACCACTGATACGTGTCGGCCCAGGGGCGGGGCAGCGCCCACGCGAACGAGGACAGCGGCGCGTCGGCTTTGCGACCGCGCTCGTGCACCCAGTCGTTCCACGAGGCCTCGTCGGTGAAGCGTCCTTCGATGACCACGCTCCGACACCCGCGCTCGACGACCGCACGCCGCAACACGGCGAGCTGCACCTCCCGCGTGGTCGCTTCGCCGTGGCACGCCTCACCGAGCCCGATGACCTGCGCATCACCGACCCGCTCGAGGATCTCGGCCGCGACACGTTCGATCTCTTCGGCACGCTCCGGCTTCGCCGGCACGGCGGACGAATGTGCGCAGCCGAGGAGCAGCGCGACGACGATCATCGGCTCGACGTCGGTCAGGCGCAGATCTTACCGTGCCTTCGTGAGGCCGACCAAAGCCCGCACGACCGACTAGAAGCGGAACGTCGCGCCGAGCAGGTACTCGACGTTGCCCGAGCCGCCGCATCTATGCCGAATCAAGTCGGGTCGAGCGGGATCAGGCCGTTCTCGGACTCGAAGGGGAGGGCATCGCGCATGAAGAGGTTGAAGGACTGCTCGCCGGTGGTGCGAACTCGCAGGCCGAGCTCGAGGTTGCAGCCGGCGACGCCTCGCGCGTCGTCGCGCAGCTGATGAAGCGCGGCGTAGTCGGCCGGCGACGACAGAGGCACGCCGACGCCCGGAACGTTCATGAAGGAATCCGTGGGAACCGCGATGTCGCCGGGATCCCACGGAAGCGGCCAGTCCATCGCGCAGGGGTCCGGTTCACTCGACATGTCCGGGCCCGTCAGCGTCACTCGAACGGGACCATCCGCTGCCTCTGCCACCGCGTAGATGCTCGACGAGCTCGCTGATCTCGCAACAGCTCGCTCGCGACGAGCCCACCACCGTCGAGTCGGGCTGCGAGCCGGAGCGCGGAACTCCCGTCGCATATTCGCGCCTCGTCGCTGCTCGGTGAGGTCGACGAGCTCTCTTCGTCGGCATCGGAATGAGAGGCGGGTCCGCAAGCGCACTTCAGTCGCCCGGATGCGCGGTCGTGTCTTTGCAGCGGTCTTCGTACTTTGCGCAGCGGAAGCGGACGTGGATGTGCGTGTAGTGCTCGGCCGAGTGGCGGAAGATGCCCTTGCTCGAGCTCTTGCCGCGTGGGTACTGGATCCACGCGTCGAGTTGTTCCGGCGTCGCGCCCATGTTGCGCGCCGCGTCGTAGACGTACTTCTGGCGGTCGTAGTCCAGGAAGATCGAGTGCACCGCGCCCGTCTGGATCAGCGCGCGCACGAGGCCCCACGTCGCGTACCAGTCGATCTCGTCGCCCACCGCGCGGTGGATCGTCTTCATGCCGATCGAGCGCTCCTTCTTGCGGTACACGCCCTTCACGTTCGGCAGCCAGATGTCCACGTCGCGGCCCGCCTGGTGCGACTTGTGCGGGTCGAGCTGGCCGCCGCCCTTCTTGCTCAAGTCGCTGATCACGATCTGCCCGTCGAAGTCGACGTCCTGGCGGAAGTTCGCGAGCGCCGTCTGCAGGTTCTCCATCGCGTACGCCGAGCCGTAGATGAAGCCCGACACGAACGTGTACGACTCGCTCTCCTGCATCTTGATGCCGTTCTCGAGCGAGCCCTGGTTCGGGTTGCCCACCGACACCGCACTGTCGTCGAAGTCGAACTTCGGGATCGCCTGCCGCGGCTCCCGCGGTTTGTACGGCTTCGGATCCACCCACACCACCAGCGTCTTGCCGGGCTCGAGCGTTTCCACGCCGGGATTGAATTCGCGCAGCCGCGTGACGCCGATGCCGAACCGAGTCGCGAGCTTCGACCACGTCGCGCCCGGCTCGATCTCCACCTTCACCTCCACCTGCGGGAGCGGTCTGTTCTTCGGCCGCTCGATCGTCAGCGTCTTGCCCGGCTCGAGCTTCGCGTCGGGATTCACGAGGTTCCACTCGACGAGGTCCTGGACCTCCACGCCGTAGCGCTTCGCGATGTCGTCGAGCGTCTCGGTCGGGATGATCGTGTGCACGATCTTCCCCTCGGTGTCGTCGGTCTGCTCGGTCGGCGGGTTGCCACCGTCGTCGTCCTCGTCGTCGTCCTCCTCGCCGGCCTCCTCCTCCTGCGCCGCGCCGTCGTCCTCGCGCCCCGCGTCGTCGGCCGCCTCGGTCTCCTTCGCCTCGCGCTCGGCCACGGGCCGATCGACCGGATCGGGCCAATTGAGGATGAGCACCGTCGTGAGCCCCCCGAGCGCGACCACCCCGGCGACGCCCCCCGCGATCCCGAGCACCATGCGTCGTTGCGCCGCGACGACGCTCTGCGCGACGAAGTCGCGGATGATCGACTCCACGTCGTCCGCCACCGACGGTGGCGGCGTCGCGATCCATCGCTTCGCGCTCGGCAGCTCGTCCGACGCGAGCAGCAGGCGCGCCGGCCGATCGGCGGCGTCCCACTGCTCCGCGTAGCGCAGCAGCTTCGCGTGCATGTCACGCCACGCGCGATGCGGCGCCGGCCCGCGCAGGATCGGTCCACTCATGCCGAGCTCGGGCAACGGCCCGGTGCCCGGGCGCACCTCCGGCAGAGGCGCCATGCGCGTCACCTGCACGAGGAACGTGCCGACGTAGAACTGATCGTCGTCGCCGATGCGGGTGGGCTCTTCGAGCCGCTTGCCGTTGAGCCACGTGCCGTTCGTCGACCCGCGCTCCTTCAGCGTGCACACGCCGCCGGCCGCGACCTCGATCATGCAGTGGAACGCCGAGACGCCCGTGCCCTCGAGGACGATGGTGTTGCTGGCATCGCGGCCGATCGTGACCTGCGTGCCGGGAAACGGATGCGTGCGCGTGGTCCCGTCGGGCGCGGTGACGCGGAGGCTGAACATCCGGTCGTCAGAAGATCCGCTTGTCGATGAGCAGCGGATTCTTGTGCTTGGGGAATTGTGCCTTGCCCTCGATCGCTCGCTTCACGCAGTTCTTCGTGTCGTCCGACAGCGCCGTGCCGTTGGTGGCGACGACCTTGTCGACCCTCGCGGTGCCGCTCTGCTTGAAGTTGATCGTGACCTCGAACTTGATCGGCAGGAGGCCCTTGCACGCCTTCACGGCGCCGGCCGCCTTCGCGAGCCCTTTGCTCATCTCGGTGCCCGAGAGCGTGTCGAGCACCTTGTCCGTCTTCGGTTCCTTGGGCTGCTTGGGCTGCTTGGGCTCGGGCTCGGTCTCCTTCGGCTGCGGATCGAGCTTGGGCCCGTCGG
>CAYXVR010000105.1:0-18253 GCA_964468635.1 uncultured Nannocystaceae bacterium | reverse complement strand
AACTACACAATCAGGCCCGAAGTCCTACGAGTTCCACACGACTCCCGGAAGAACCAGAAATTTATCCGTCTTCTTCATCTCGTTATCCTCGAACCATTTGCACAGGGACGGTTGAAGATCCAGGCAGATGACGTTGGATTTGCTCGATGCGCGCCGGCGTGAGTGTTGCGCTTCCGGTCTTCAGATCGAACACTGCCGTGGGTGCGCGGGGAGCTTCTGATGTCCGTGCGACTCGTGCTTCGTTCAGTTCGAGCGGCGTCGCACGACCTACCCGCAGGACTTGCAGAAGCGATCGCGCGGGTCGTGCTCGCGATCGACGAGACGGGGTGGTGACGGTCGCCGAGAAAAGATCCGAGAGGACGCCTTCGATCCCGAGCGACGAGGGACCGAAGTGCGCCACAACGGGTCGACCTGACGGGCAGGTCGGGCATTCTTCGTTCGAAGTGCGCCAGACCGGCGCGCGACCGAGCGCCACCTGCTCGGGCGCCCCGTGGCGCCCCTCCGACGCCCTCGATGCGTGGCACGAGGCCGCCCGCATCACGCGACCGACAGGGTCGTACTCGAACGCCGCGAACGTGCCGTCCGCGAACGAGGTCTTCGTCCGGCAACTGCCCTGACAAAGGGGGGGTGAGTCCCGCCCGACTTTGCCAGGATCCGGAAGATCCGGGTCATGCGCCCGGCACCTGCGTGACGGCTGTCATGAAGAAGTCTCGCGCCTGTGCGCGGATCGTATCGCCGCTCTGCATCTCGATTTCGATCCACTTGGTGGATTTCGCTGAGCTGCACCTCACCTCGTTGATTGATGCGCTGGGCCCCCAGGGTAATTGCCTGTCGCAGGTGAGGCCTACCGCTTCCGTGCCCACGATTACGACCCGCCCCTCGGGTTGTTTGTGCAGGACGATTTCGATTGTCGCGCGAGACCATTCGAAGCCGACCGATATGAGCGTTGCGTCGTGAAGGCTGGACCACTCGTCAGACATACTTCCTCCGTGCGCGGTCAATCGCCTGCGATCGGTAGATGAGCGTCGTCTGACTCCGGGTCCACCGGTTGGCCGTCAGGGCCGACGCGATTTCCCGACGGATCGTTGACGTGGCCATGGCGGGGAGACGCTTGGGAATGCACCAGAATCCGCTGCTCGCCGGTCTGGGGATCGATGTACGCTCCACGTCCCGTAGTCGGCGAAGGGCCTCTGGCTTCGAGCCCGAGTTGCCGAGCGCGCTGATCGATCTCGGAGGGCGTCTTTCCGATGACCTCTGACGGATGAATGTGAGCCGTCGGGCCGGCGCGCTCCGGGAGAGCCTTTGGAGCACACGTGTCTCCCGCACCGCGGGTCCCCGACAACCCCAGTGGATCGGACCACGTGGTCGGGTTGTCGACGTAGGCGTAGGCATGCAACCCCCCGCGTAGCCCCAGCGGATCGCGGCTCGCGTACTCGCCCGTGCTGGGGTCGTAGTGGCGGAAGCGGTTGTAGTGCAGGCCCGTCTCGGCATCGAGGTACTGCCCCGCGAAGCGGAACGGGCACAGCTCGGCGGCGCCGGCCGTCGTCGCGCGGCCGTAGGTGTCGACCACGTACTGCGCACGCGTCGTGCCGCCCTCGTTGAGCACCACCAGCGGCGTGCCGACGTGATCGGCCACGATCGCGTGGGCAGAGTCGGACGACAGCCGAGCCATCGGTGCGAACGAGCCCGGCTCGAACAGCCACGTGAGCACCGGGCCCGCTGCGTCGTCGCACGCTCGTGGTGGGTCGCGCAGCTCGGCATGCAGCTGCTCGAAGCCGTCCGCGTTCGCCAGCTCCGCGGCCCAGCGTGATTCCCAGTCCGCATGCTTCGCGCGCAGGCGATCGCGCGTCGCCAGCAACGCAGCCGCCCGCGCCTCTTCTCGTCTCGTGCGCCGGCGAGCGACGAGCTCCGCTGCCTCGCTCCACTCGTGCAGCGGCACGTCGGCGTCCCACACGAAGCACGTGCGCCGACCCAGATGCGACTTCGACAGCCGCCGCCCCAGCGCGTCGTACGACATCGCGACGGCCGAGCCGTCGGGGCGATCGACCTGCACGAGCTGGTCGGCATCGTTCCAATGGTAGCGCCACACCACGCCGCCGGGCTCGCGCTTGCTCGCCAAGCGACCGCGCGCGTCGTACTCGAGCGCCACTGCGCCCTCGCGCGTCCGCACCAGCCGCACCTCGCCGGCGGCGCCGTACTCCCGGTCGTCGCGCTGCGGCGACGCGAACAGGTTGCCGACCTCGTCGGGATGCCGCCCGTCCACCCGCCCGTCGCTCCACGTCGCGCTCACCAGCGCGCCGCGATCGTCGTGCGCATACGACAGCTCGCCGTGACCGCCCTCCTCGATCCCGAGCAGACGATCGTCGACGTCCCACCGATAGCGCCGCGTTCGAATGCTCTTCTGCTCGCGACCGATCCAGTGCTGCGTCGGCCGCCCCACCGCGTCGCGCCACCAGTACGAGCGCGCGCCGCCCGGCAACGCGCGGTTGACCTCGTCGCCCAGCACGTCGCGCTCGAACGCCGCCTCCCACCGCCGCCCGTCGAACGACGCCGCCACGCGCACCACGTCGCCCATCGCATTGCGCGTGATCGTCTCGTCCGCGCCCAGCGACGAGCGCACGCCCACGCGCCGCCCCCTGTGATCCCACCGGCGCTCCACCACCGTCGTGCGGCGATCCTCGTGCGACGTGTCGCCCCGCTCGCAGCGCTCCGCCGTCACACGCCCGATCGCATCGCGCTCGAACGACACCGCCGCGTGCTCGTTCGCCGCCCGCGTCACCCGACCGACCGGGTCGTACTCGAACGCCGCGAACGTGCCGTCCGCGAACGACGTCTTCGTCCGGCGCCCGCACGCGTCGTGCTCGAACGCCACGAGCTTCCCGTCCGAGCGCAGCGCCTTCGTCGGCCGCCCGGCCGCGTCGCGCACGAACGTCGTCGTCACCCCGTCCACCGCGATCTCGGCCCGCACGCGCCCGACCGGATCGAGCTCGTAGCGATGCTCGCCCCCACGCTCGTTCACCACCGCGACGAGCTGCCCCTCCGTGTCGTGCCGGTACCGCACCGTCGTGCGCCCCACGGTGCGCGCTGCGAGCCAGCCCATCCCCTCGTACGCGAGCGTGACGTCGCGCAGACGATCCACCGCCCGCACGACCCGGCCCTCGGGA
The DNA here is from genome assembly GCA_964468635.1 of uncultured Nannocystaceae bacterium. Taxonomy (GTDB): domain Bacteria; phylum Myxococcota_A; class Polyangia; order Nannocystales; family Nannocystaceae; genus Xiheibacterium. The sequence continues at coordinate 15,089 of CAYXVR010000105.1, read as the reverse complement.
TCGCGCTCGAGCCGGCGCACGTTGCCGTCGGGCTCGTCGATGCGCACGAGCCGGCCGAGCGCATCCCATGCGCGCCGCTGCACGCTGCCCTTCGCGTCGTGCACCGCGATCACGCGCCCGAGCGCGTCGTACTCGCGGCGGCTCGTCGCGCCGTCGGCCGTCGTCACCGCGACGAGGTTCTCCGCGCGATCCCACGCGAACGACGTGCGCGCGCCGGCGGCATCCACCATCGCGACGAGCGTGCGGTCCTCGTACACCCACGTCGTCGCGTGCCCGAGCGGATCCACCCCGCGCACGAGCCGCCCGTGCAGGTCGTAGGCCCACTGCCACTTCGCGCCCGCCGCATCGACGTGCTCGACCGCCCGATCGGCGTCGTCGTACCGCGTCTTCGTCACCGCGCGATCGGGCCCCACCGCCATCACGACGTTGCCGCGCCCGTCGTGCTGGTACCGCGTCGCCTGGCCGAGCTCGTCGATCTCCGCGACGAGCCACGTGTGCTCGTCGTACTCGCGCCGCAACGTCGTGCCGTCGGGCTGCATGATCGCCGCGACGAGCCCGAGCCCGTTCATCTCGTACTTCGTGGTCTCGCCCAGCGAGTTCGTGACCAGCGTGACGAGGTTGCGCCGGTCGTACGCGATGACGTGGTCGTAGATCCCGCCGTCACCCCACGTGCGCGTGCACCGGGCGTAGCGGCCGTGTCCGTCGTACGCGAAGTAGAACGACAGCCCCGCCCGATCGCGCTCGCGCACGAGCAGGTGGCCGTCGTACTCGAACGCCCACGACGCCCCGAGCGCATCGACGACGGCGACGAGATCGCCGTCGGGCGAGTAGCGATACTCCGCGTGCTGCCGCAGCCCCCGTCCGTCGGGCGCGGGCGCCCACAGCCGCCGCAATCGCCCCGCCGCGTCGTGCTCGAGCTCGACCACGCGACCGCCCGTGTCGACGACCCGCCGCAGCCGCGCGTGCTCGTCGTACGCGAGCTCGACCGCGTGACCGTCGAGCGAGCGGATCGCCACGAGCCGCGCGAGCCCACGATCCTTGTCCGCCGCGGACTCGCCCGGCACGGGCGCGAACACCCGCACGAGCCCGTCCGTGCCACGCACTTCCCAGCGCAGCTCGCCGAGCGCCCGCAGCTGCAGCCGATCGACCGGGTGCCACGCCTCGTCACCCCGCCGCATCACGCGATCGGCGAACCCCTCGGTCGCGAACTCGAGCTCGCGCCCGTCGGCCTCGAGCAGCACGACGGTGTCGGGCTCGATCCAGATCTTCTGATCGAGCGAGTGACTCCATCCGTGTCCGAGCGGCGAGGGGCGATCGCACCAGTTGCTGTCGTACTCGCGTGCGAATCGCAGCGGGATCGCGCCGGGCAGCTCGAGGTCGACCGCGCTCGTGCTCACGGTGCCGGTCGCGACGTTCACCGGATGGCCGGTGAAGAAGCACGCGCTCTTGTGGGCGAGCCGCCGGAACCGCTCCCACTTCTTCGGCACCACCTTGTCGACGACCGCGTGCAGCTTGTCGGACACCCACTTGTTGCGCACGCCCTTCATCGCGAGCATGCCGATCGCCGCCCCGACGTCGATCGCCGGCGGTCCCCCGATCTCCGTGATGTTCGGGCCGCCCGACGTCGCGACGACCATCGACGTGGGCAGGCGCACCGGCTCCGAGCACGACAGCCCGACCTCGCCCGCGCGCACCGCATTGCCCCCGCGGACGAGCACGGTCTTCGACCCGACCATCAGCTCCGCGTCGCTGTCGGTGATGCCCTTCGCGAACACCGTGCCGGGCGGGATGATGATGTGCTTCACCGGCATGCTCGCGCTGTCGCCGGTGATCGTCGCCATGCGGCCGCCGATCAGCACCGGCCCCTTCGGATCGATCGGCTGCCCGCACGCCGCCGCGAACAGCATGCCGGCCACCTCGCCCACGATGTAGCCGACCGGATCGAACACCACGCTGGCGTGCGGGTGTGGGAACGGCGTGGGCGTGGGCGCCGGCGTCGGCACCATCTCGATGTGCACGTCGACCCCGACGACGAGATCCATCCAGGTGCTCGCGAGCGGCATCAGCCCTTGCCCTCGCGCGCGAGCAGCTTCTTGCGGATGAGCTCGAGATCCTCGCGCCGCATCACCATGCGACCCTCGCCCTGCGCCATGAGCTGCGCGAGCGCAGCGGCGAGTGCAGCCTCTTCGTCGGCGTGGGCGGGCGCATCTGCGACTACGGCGGGGGCCTCGGCCGCCGCGGCGATCGGAGTGGGCGCGTCCTCGACCATCGCGGGCGCGTCGAGCAAGCGCGGGGCCTCGGGCTCGAAGGGCGGCGGCGGCTCGACGAACGCGGGTCGCTCGACGAGCACGGGCGGCTCGACGGCGGGTGGAGCTGCGGGCAGCTCACCGACGACCGACTGCCCCCGCAATGCGGCGAGCTCCGCGGGCACGAGGATCGCGCTGGAGTCGTCGTCCAGCGATCGATCGACGGCGCCCTGCAGCGACTCGATCTCCGCCCGCGTCCAGCTGCGCGAGCCCTCGGCCGGCGGCGCGTCGCTGTCGACGACACCGCCCCAGTGCACGCGCGCGATCTCCTCGAGCGTCAGGATCGCGGTGCCTTCCTCCACCGACGCTGCTGCGGCCGCGGGTGGCAGCTCGACGCGCGGCACCTCGATCGGCCGCGCGACTTCCACGACGATCGGCCGCCCCTTCGCGAACGATTCCGCCTGCGCCTCGAGCTCGGCGGCACGCGCAGGCATCGAGCGCCGTCGACAGATTTCGGCGAGCATCCGTGCGGCCACAGGCGCGCTCGTGCGCGACACGTCCTCCGTGGTCTCCACCGCGAGCCGCACCGCGCGGCCGAGGAACGCGATCGCCTGCGGCTCCATCTTCACGTCGAGCGCCGCCTGGCCGGCGAGTCGACTGCCCTCGATCGCGAGCGGCATGCTGCCGCTCGCCTCCGCCGCGACGGCTGCCTCCGCATAAGCGACGAGCGCGGTGTGCCGCTCGCCGCGGATCGTCCGGGTCGCACCGAGCCCGAACCCTGCCGTCGCCACCTGATCGTCGCGACCGTTCGCGCGCGCGCGCTCGATCGCTTTCAGGAAGGAGCCCTCGGCCTCGCGCACGGCCCCGGCCGCGACGAGCTGCGAGCCGAGCACGAGCTCCATCGTCGTCGCCTCCGCCTTCCACCCGGCCGTCTCGCACAGATCCCGCGCGGCGCGTTGCGACGCGATCGCCTCGGCCGGTTTCTTCCGGCTCGTGGCGAGCGCGGCCGAGAGCACCAGCTTTCGCAGCGCGAGGCGCCGCGCGCCGTCCGCATCGGGCGTCGTCGAAGGGACGTCGGGCCGCACCGGCGGCACGACCCCACGGGGCCCGGCCGGCGCGCGTCCGTTCGCCAGATCTTCGAGCGCACCGAGCGCGACGTCGTCGGGCACCCGCACGTCGCAGTGCGCCGCTGCATCACCGAGCTCGCCGACGAGCAGCGCGAGCGAGTGCGACTCGGCCTCGACGACGATCCACCGCACTGCCGCGAGCGCTTGGCGGGTGACGAGCATCTTCAGCGCGTCGCGCCAGTGCGGCTGCGCTTCCAGTCGTCGTGGCGCGAGCACGACGACCAGCCCGCTCGTCCCCGGCGGCGCCGCGTGGAGCAGCTGCTGCACCTGCAGCGCGAACGCGGACACACCCTTCGAGGTCGGCGGGTCCGGCAGTGCGGCGATCGGCGGCTCCGCGTCGATGCGTCTGTGCTCGTGCACGCGGCGCGCGTGCTCGACCCGTGCATCCCACCCGTAGTCGTCCTCGGCGTGATCCTGCTCGAGCACGACGAACGGCGAGCGGTTCTCGAGCCGATGCTCGTGCGCTCGCACGAGCTCCACCGCGGCATCCCGCAGCTCGGTGCCCGCCCGCACGTGCAGCAGCTTGCATCGACGATCGCGCGTGAACGCGGCGAGACGTTCGACGAGCGGCTCGATCGTGGGGATGAGCGCGGTCATGTCAGCCGTTGAGCTTCAGCATCGGTGCGATCATCTGCGCGAGCGCGGTCGCGACCACGTCGATCGTCGGCGCCTGCACCTTCGCGCTCATCGCATCGAGCGTCACCGACGATCCCGACGCCGCCTCGCAGCTCGCGGTGCCCACACCGAACAGCCGCGCATTGCCGTCGAGCGCGAGCTCGCTGCCCGTCGCGGACGTCGCGGTGACGGAGAGCCCTCCGATCGTCGCGCTCGCGTCGAGCTTGACCTCGGCCCCGAGAGCCGATCGAGCGGTGACGTCCTCGGTGAGCACGAAGCTGCTGCCGAGGCACGCGCGCAGCTGGACGTCCTCGTCCAGGATCAGACCGCTGTGCTTGGCACTGAGCTTCGCGAGCTGGCCGAGGTCCAGCACGGCGTTGTCGGCCGAGCTCGCCTTCAATACTCGATCGATCGAGATGGAGGAGCCATCGCCCGCCTTCACCGTGATCGATGCGCCGTCGATCACGATCGACGACTCTCCCACCTTCAGCGTGATCGACTCCGCCGCATCGATCAGCACCGTGCCCGGCTCGGTGACCTTCACCTCGACCGCGCCCTTGACGGCGGCGGTCGTGCCCTTGGTGCCTTCCTGGCCGCCGCCGTTCACGGTGATCGTCTGGTTGCCGTCGATCGTGACCTTCTGATCGCCCTTCACCGACAGCGTGTCGTGCCGTCCGATCGTCACGCCGCGATCCGAGCCCACCGACGTCGTCTCGTTGCGCTTCACCTGTTCCACGAGGTCGCGCTGGGCATGCAGGAACACCTGCTCGCCACCCTTGCGGTCCTCGAACGTGAGCTCGTTGAAGCCGTCGCCGCCGGGCGAGCTGCTGGTGCGCAGCGTGGTCTTCGTCTTCTCGTCCGGCAGCGGGTGGGGCGGGCGCGCCACGCCGTTGTAGACGCAGCCCGTCAAGAGCGGTCGATCCGGATCGCCGCCGAGGAAGTCGACGACGACCTCCATGCCGATGCGCGGGATCACCATCGCGCCGAAGCCGGACCCCGCCCACGACTGCACGCAGCGCAGCCAACACGACGAGGTGTCGTCGTGCCGACCGGAGCGATCCCAGTGCATCGCGACGCGGACGCGGCCGTGCTCGTCCACGTGGATCTCCTCGCCCTCGGGCCCCGTGACCGTCGCAGTCTCCGGCCCGTACGCGCGCGGTCGCGGCGTCCGGCGCGGCAGTCGGAAGCCGGCCTGCGCCTTCACGCACTCGAAGCGGTTCACGTACGTCGGCGTGGCGAGACCGGCGTCGTGGATGTCGACCTCGGGACAATCGCCGCGATGCACGACGCGCACGACGAGCAACCGCTCGTCGGGCAGGGGAGGGTAGCCGCCGAGCACGAACACGCTGCCGGCGGACAGCCGCAGCGCGTTGCTCGAGCCGACCCCAGTGGCTTCCGTTCCCCGCAGGCCCGCGAGTCGGAGCTGCGCGTATGCGCCTGCATCGTCGCCGACGAAGCGGCGCTCGCCGTGCACGTAGTGCTCGCGTGCACGATCCGCGCGTTCGTCGGTACGGTTCGCATGCTCGAAGGGCGACTCGGGATGGAGCGGATCGACGTCGAGCGCGACGACACCCGTGGGCCGCAGCCCCTGCCTCCACTCGAACGCGTGGATCGACTCGTAGCCGCCGAGGTCGTGGGGATCCGCGTGCAGCGCGAGCTCCCCGCTGCCGTCGGCGGTCTCGAGCAGCGGCAACGCGGTCGCGTCGTCGAGCACGACGAGGCGCTCGGGCTCGTCGTCGGGCTGCTCGAACATGCAGAACAGCCCCTCGTCCTCCATGAGTCGCCGCGCGAAGTCGAGATCGCTCTCACGGTACTGCACGCAGTACTCGCGCGTCGCGTGCTCCGCCGAGAAGCGCCCGACGTACGTACGCCCCCAACCCGCGAGCGCGCTGCCGAGCACCTCGCCGACCACCTGCTGCCCGCCGAGGTGCTGGAAGATCCGCGAGTCGACGCGCATGGCCGCAAGCGCGAGCGCGGGCACGACGCGGATGGAGACGCGCGTGTGCCCGTCCGCGGTCGCGCCGCGCAGCTCGACGTCCGCGACGATCCCCCGCACGACCCGTTGCAGCTCGCCGCCGCGCAGGACGAGCTCGACCTCCGCCCCCGGCCACGCGAGCGGATCGTCCGCGTCGTCGCTCGCGACGAGCTCGAGCAACAGCACGTACGGCTCGCCGAGCGCCTCGGTGAGCTCCATCCGCCGGACACGCCACGCATCCGGCGCCCCCTCGCCGATGCGAACGTCGTAGGTGACACGATCCATCCCCGTCACAGCCTTCCCACGGCGCGACCCGCCCGGGGGCGGACAGTATAGAGGTCTGGACGAGCCGCCACGGGTCCTCTCGGACCACTATCGACCGCGGCCGCCGAACGTTGCATGCGGCCCGCAGGAAATTGCGGAGGCCCCCGTCGTGAGGCGCGAGCACACGCCGCGGCGGGGTCGCACGCGGCCGCCGGTAGGTTGAGCACCGCGGGTCGTGTGTCAGCTTGCGGGCATGGCGGATCACGACGAACGAGCGCACCTCATCGAGCTCATCAAGGATTTCGACACCGCGATGCTCGCCACGACCGGCGCCGACGGCACCGTTCACGCGCGGCCGATGGCCGTGCAGAAGGTCGAGGACGACGGCGGCCTGGTGTTCTGCGCGGGGCTCGACACGCTGAAGATCGAGGAGCTGCGTCGCGATGCCCGCGTCGCAGTCGTCTTCCAGGGCAAGACGAAGTACGCGTCGCTGAGCGGCACGTGCACGATCGATCGCGACCGTTCGCGCATCCACGCGCTGTGGAAGGAGGACTGGAAGATCTGGTTCCCCGAGGGCAAGGACGATCCCAACCTCTGCCTGCTCGACGTGAACGCGACCGAGGGCGAGTTCTGGGACGCCTCGGGCATGAAGGGCATCAAGTACCTCTTCAAGGCCGCGAAGGCCTACATCACGGGCGAGCACCCCAGCGAGTCGAAGGACCAGAACGCCAAGGTGGCGTTGTGATCAGCTCGCCGCGGTGGTGAGCTTGTCGACCGCGTGCACCGGCGCGCGGTCGCCCTTCATCAGGTGGGCGATCGCGCCGAGGACGAGGCGCTGGCTCTGCAGCATCGTCTTGCCCTCGAACACCTTCGCGATCACGTCGATCGTGAAGTGACCGCCGCCGCCGCCGACCGTGACGATCGCGTCGGGGATCACGGCTTCGATCGCGTCGCGGATCGCGTCGCTGACGTCGCCGGTGAAGTCGGTGGGGTGGTGGCTCATGGCAGCGTCCCCGTGGCCGGCAGCTCGCCCGACTGGACGAGTTCATGATCACCCGTGCGGCGCACGACGGGCGTGGCGAGCAGGTCGAGCAGCTGGGGGCCCACGCGCGTGATGCTGCCCGCGCCGAGCGTGAGCACGAGATCGCCGGGCTGCGAGAGCAGGGCGAGGGCCGCGGGGACTGCCGCGACGTCGGGCTCGAAGACGACCTGCCGGTCGGGCCGATGCGCGCGCAGCCGCTCGGCCAGCGCCTCGCCGGAGACGCCGGGGATCGGCAACTCGCCGGCCGTGTACACGTCGGAGACGACGACGACGTCGGCGGCGTCCATGCACCGCACGAACTCGTCGAAGTTGTCGCGCAGCCGCGTGAAGCGGTGGGGCTGCATCGCGGCGACGATGCGGCGGGCGGGGAAGCTCGTGCGTGCGCCGCAGAGCGTCGCGCGGATCTCGGTGGGGTGGTGGCCGTAGTCGTCGACGACCAGCACGTCGTTGCACTCGCCGCGAATGGTGAAGCGGCGCTGCACGCCCTCGAACTGGGCGAGTGCCTTGCGCGTGACCTCGATGGGAACCTCGAGCTCGTCGGCGATCGCGATGGCCGCGAGCGCGTTCGCGACGTTGTGGATGCCGGGCATGCGCAGCTCGAACGCGCCGAGGTCCTGCCCGCGCACGAGCACGCGGAACCGCGTGACGAGCCCGTCGTGGTGCACCGCGGCCGCGACGTAGTCGGCGTCGGTGCGGTGGATGCCGTACGTGGTGATGCGCTTGCCGAGCTGGGGGACGATGCGCGCGACGTTGGCGTCGTCGATGCACACGACCGCGAGCCCGTAGAACGGCACGCGGTTCGCGAAGCCGACGAACGCGCGCACGACGTCCTCGAGCGTGCCGTAGTGATCGAGGTGCTCCGCGTCGATGTTCGTGACGACCGCGAACGTGGGCGCGAGCACCAGGAAAGATCCGTCGCTCTCGTCCGCCTCGGCGACGAGCAGCTCGCCGCGTCCGAGCTTCGCGTTCGTGCCGAACGCGTTGACCTTGCCGCCGATGACGACCGTGGGCTCGAGCTCGGCGGCGTGCAGGATCGACGCGATGAGCGACGTGGTGGTGGTCTTGCCGTGGCTGCCGGCGATCGCGACGCCCTGCTTCAGCCGCATCAGCTCGGCGAGCATCTCGGCGCGCTGGATCACCGGGATCTTGCGCTGGCGCGCCGCCACGATCTCCGGGTTGTCGCGCCCGACCGCGCTCGACACGACGACGACGTCCGCGTCGCCGAGGTGCTGCGCGGCATGTCCGACGTGGATCGTGGCGCCGAGCCCGGCGAGCCGGCGGGCCGTGTCGGACTCGACGAGGTCGGTGCCCGTGACGCGGTAGCCGAGGTCGAGCAGGACCTCGGCGATGCCGCTCATGCCGATGCCGCCGACGCCGACGAAGTGGATGTGCGTGTCGCTCTTGCGGAACATGCGGCGCTGAACGCTTGTCGCAAAAACCGGCGCCGACGCCAAGAGAAGATGATCGAACGGGGCCAGGCGAAGCATGGACGCGCGCAGGGCCCCGCGTGATTCCAGCGCGCGGCCCGCTGCCCGGGGCCGCGGACCGGCGCCCGTGGATGGGGCATCCTCCGCAGGTCACCTCGCATGTCCGCGTCTGCTCACCTGCCGATCGCGCGCGAGATCGCGAGCGCACTCGCGCCCTGGTTCCTCGCGAATCGACGGGCATTGAGCTGGCGCGGCACGACCGATCCGTACGCGATCTGGGTGTCCGAGGTGATGCTGCAGCAGACGCGTGTGGAGACCGTCGAGCGCTACTGGGGCGAGTTCCTGCGCCGCTTCCCGGACGTCGGCACGCTCGCCGCCGCCGACGAGGAGCAGGTGCTGAACGCGTGGAGCGGGCTCGGCTACTACCGACGCGCGCGCATGCTGCATCGCGGCGCGAAGGTCGTCGCAGCGCGCTTCGACGCGAAGCTGCCGGCGGACGCGGACGCGCTGCGCGAGATCCCGGGCATCGGGCCGTACACCGCGGGTGCGATCGCATCGATCGCGTACGACCAACCGGTGCCGCTCGTCGACGGCAACGTCGCGCGCGTGCTGTCGCGGATCCTCGCGATCGAGGACGTGCGCGAGCAGGCCGCGACCGCGCGCGGGCATTGGACGATGGCGGCGGCGATCGTGCGCGAAGGCTCGCCGCGCGTGCTCGCGCAGGCGCTGATGGAGCTCGGCGCCACGGTGTGCACGCCGCGCTCGCCGAAGTGCGAGGCGTGTCCGGTCGTCGACACCTGCCGTGCGCGTGCGCTCGGACGCGAGCTCGAGATCCCCGCAGTCAAGACGAAGGCCGCCTCACCGGTGCAGCGCTGGTGGGCGCTGGCGATCGAGCACGACGGACGCGTGCTGCTCGTGCGTCGCCCCGACGAGGGATTGCTCGCGGGCCTGTGGTGTCTGCCGCTCGTCGCGATCCCCGACGGGGGCGAGCCCGACGACGTCGACGACGACGCGATCGCTTCGGCGATCGTCGGCCGCGTGAAGATCGGCAAAGCGCCCGCCGAGGTCGTCGGCCACGTCTTCACGCATCGTGTGTGGGAGATGCACCCGGTGCTCGTGCGCGCGAGCAAACCGGTGCGACTGCGCGATGTCGATGCCGCCTCGATGGCGTGGCTCGCTCCTGGCGAGCGCCCGATCGGCGGACTGCCCACCGTTGCGCGCAAGCTGCTCGCGCGTATCGGGCACCGGCCGTGATAGCCTCGTCGTGACGTGGCGATCCCCAAGCCGCAGCGCTGGCTCTTCTGGGATGTCGATCCGGTTCGGGTCGATCCCGAGCGTCACGCCGCGTTCGTGATCCCACGCGTGCTCGAGCAGGGCACGCTCGCCGACGTGCGGTGGCTGCTGGCGCGGCTCGGTCGCGACCGGATCCACGGATTCTTGCGCGACGAGGGCCATCCGGAACTTTCTGCGAAGACGCTGGCGTTCTGGCGCGCCTATTTCCACGCGGAGGACGAGTCGTGGGTCGAGCCACCGGCCTTTCGGCGACACAGCTCTCTGCCCTGGCCGGCTGAAGCGAGTCGCGCACTCGGCCGGTCACCATTTCGTTGGTAGGCCTGCGAACGCTGCAGCGACTCGCGACGAGCTCGCTCGACTCGTTCGGCTAGCGAGCCGTGTAGTACGTGCCGCGGCCCATGCCGTGGCGCTCGAGGTAGCCGTGGCGGACGAGCTGGCCGATGTGGAATCGCAGCTTGCGGCGGCCGGCCTTCGTCGAGGCCTCGAGCTCCTGCATCGTCGCCTGGCCGAGCGCTTGGACGAGGGGGACGAGCGCCTTCGCTGCTTCTTGGAGGCTCATGCGCTCGTCGAGCGAGACGGTCGCCTTCGTGCGACCGCCCTTGCCCTTCGCGGGAGCAGCGGCCTTCGTCGACTTCTTGCCCTTCGCGGCGGGCTTGGCCTTCGTCGCCTTGCCCTTCGCCTTGCCGCGCGCAGGCGCCTCGTCCTCGTCGTCCTCGTCCTCGTCTTCGTCCTCGTCGTCCTCGTCCTCGTCTTCGTCTTCGTCGGACTCGTCGGACTCCTCGTCGTCCTCGTCGTCGTGCGCGACGCCGCGCGACTCCGCGCCGACCTCGCCTTCACCGCTGGCGGAGAGCAGCGCGTCCGCGAGGTCGCCGAGCGTCAGCTCGCCGACGCCCTCGCTCACGCCGAGCGCGTTCGCGGCGTCGACGATCTCGCCCACGGTCGCTTCGCCGTCGAGCTTGCCCGCGAGCACCTCGAGCACCGCCTTGCGCAGCTCCGCCGTGAGATGTCGACGGTAGCTCGGCTCGAAGGCCACGGGTTGGCGTTGCACGGCGCGGGACCATAGCAAAGCGCCTCGGGCGCTGCCACCACGGCATGCTACGGTGGTGTGCCGCCCTCCGGCATCGCGTAACTCCGCGACGCCACGAGGGCGTCTCCCCCTTCGGAACGATGCCCGACGCGCGAAACGACGCCGACAAGCCCATCGACCGCTTGCCGGTGTGGCCCCGCATCCGTCGGGTCTTCGGCTACGCGCGGCCCTATCGCGGGCGGCTCGTGCTCGCGCTCGTGTGCCTGCTCGTGGCGAGCGGGCTCGGCCTGCTCTATCCCGCGTTCTTCGGCGACGTCATCGATGCCGCGTTCTCCGATCGCGATCTGTCGAACCTCGATCGAAGCAGCCTCCTGCTCGTCGGCGTGTTCGCGGCGCAGGCCGTCTTCGTGTTCTTCCGCCACTACCTCATGAGCTGGGTGGGCGAGCGCGTCGTCGCCGACATGCGCGTCCGCGTGTATCGCCACCTGCTCGCGATGCCGCAGGCCTTCTTCCACGAGAAGCGCACGGGCGAGCTGTTGTCGCGCCTGTCCGACGACGTCGCGCGCGTGCAGAACACGGTGGGTGCCGACCTCAGCATGTCGCTACGCAACGGCCTCACGCTGATCGGCGGCATCGCGATCCTGATGTTCACGAACCCGAAGCTCACGATGGTGATGCTCGCGGTCGTGCCGCCCATGGCGATCGCCGCCCGCTTCTGGGGCCGGAAGATCCGCGCGCTCGCCCGCCAGACGCAGGATCAGCTCGCGCGCGTGAGTGCCGAGGCGCAGGAGCGCATCGCCGGCATCGACACCGTGCAGGGCTTCACGCGCGAGGCGTTCGAGATCCAGCGCTACGACGGTGGCATCGGCCAGACGTTCGTGTTGCTCGTGAAGCAGGCGCTCGCACGCAGCTGGTTCTGGGCCGTGTCCAGCTTCGTCGCGTTCTCCGGCATCGCGGCGATCTTCTGGCTCGGCGGGCGCATGGTGGTGGCCGGCGAGATCACGCCCGGCGACCTCACCGAGTTCATGCTGTACACGATGCTCGTCGCGGGCTCGATCAGCGCGATGACCGAGCTGTGGGCGTCGCTGCAGTCCACGCTCGGCGCCACCGCGCGCATCTTCGAGATCCTCGACACCAAGCCCGACATCGCCGACCCGGATGCGCCCGAGCCGCTCGGCGACCTGCGCGGCGAGGTGGCATTCGAGGGCGTCTCGTTCGGCTACGACAATCGCGAGACGAGCGTGCTGCACGGCATCGATCTGCAGGTGCGGCCCGGCGAGTCCTGTGCGCTCGTCGGCGCGAGCGGCAGCGGCAAGACCACGCTCACGCGCTTGCTGCTGCGCTTCTACGACCCCACGCAGGGCCGCGTCACGCTCGACGGCCACGATCTCAAGCGCGTCGCGCTGGGGGAAGCGCGCGGCGCGATGGCGGTGGTCTCGCAGGATCCGGTGCTACTGTCGGGATCGATCCGCGAGAACATCCGCTACGGCCGACTGTCGGCGACGGACGCGGAGATCGAGCACGCCGCTCGTCTCGCGAACGCCGACGCGTTCGTGCGCGCGTTCCCCGACGGCTACGACACGCCGGTGGGCGAGCGCGGCGTGCAGCTGTCGGGTGGCCAGCGCCAACGCATCGCGATCGCACGGGCGATCCTCCGCGACCCGCGGGTGTTGATCCTCGACGAGGCCACGAGCGCGCTCGATGCCGAGAGCGAAGGCCTCGTGCAGCAGGCGATCGAGACCCTGCAGAAGGGCCGCACCACGCTCGTCGTGGCGCACCGGCTCAGCACGATCCGCAACTGCGATCGCATCGTGGTGCTCGACGGCGGCCGCATCGTCGAAGAGGGCACGCACGAGTCGCTGTTGGCCAAGCACGGCACCTACGCGCGCCTCGTCGCCCGCCAGGCCCACGGCATGATCGGCACGTCACCGGAAGCCGACGTCGTACCGCTGCGCAGCGCCGAAGCGTGAATGATAGTATCATGTGATACTATCATCGCGTGGCCGCGTCACGACGCTGCGTTCGGCGAGCTGCCGACGATCGCACCGGCGACGGCGAGCCGTGATCTCGCTGCCGCGGTTCGCGATGGCACGCTCGTGCGCACCGGCGACAAGGCGACGGCGCGCTACCGGTTCAGCCCGGCGGCTCGAACTCGTCGCACGTCGTATCGATGAGCGCGACGGCCTCCTCGAAGAAGGCGTTGTAGTTCGGCTCGCACACGCTCCCGCGGATCATGTTGGGGAACATGTCGAGGAACGTGCGCAGCTTCACCGGGTCCTCGGTCTCGGGTGGGCACACCGGCGCCGGTACGTCGGGATCGTTCACGAGTCCCAACATCACGATCGCCGACGCGTCGCCGCCCTTCGCGGCGATCACGTTCGCGAACCACCCCTCCGGCACGCCCGTGGATCCGCCGTCCTCCTCGTCGGTGATGATGGTGATCACGAGGATCGCATCGTCGCGCACGAAGCCCTCGTTGCACCCGCCGGGCGCCGACAGCTCTTCCGACAGTGCACCGACCATCGAGCTCATCGGCTTCTCGTTGCCGTCGCCGCCGCTGCCGAGCTGCGCCGCGCACTGGAACGAGGCGGGCAGATCGGGCTCCGACGCGTCCATCCACCGCATGCCGCTCGAGAACGTGCACAGCTGGTTCGTCGCGCCGTCGCCCATCGGGTACGTGACGCCGGCGCCGAGCGTCGCGTCGCACTCCGTCGGCGCTCCAGTCGCGCACGGATACGCGGGATTGTCGGGACACGTGCCGCCGAAGAAGCCACACAAGATGGCGCACTCGCCACCCCACTCGGCGTCGGTGTCCACCACCATCACGTGGTAGTCCTGCGCCTCGTCGAGCGTCGCCTGGATCGTGTTCATGAACCCCGGGAAGCTCGAGATGAGCGCGATCTGCTCGTCGCCCATCGAGCCCGAGTTGTCGATCACGAACAGGAAGTCGACCTTCTCGCAGCCCGACGCGTCGCTGCCCTCGGCGCTGCCGGGGCCCTCCTCGTGCGCACCGACGTCGAGCACGATGCCGTCGTCATCGCCGTCGTCGTCGTCGTCGTCCACCGAGTCGGAGCCGAGCGAGCCGCCATCGTCGCCCGACCCGTCGGCCGTGATGCTGCCGCCGACCGACACCGGCGACGTGACCGTGCTCGCCTCGTCTCGCGCACCGCGATCCTCTCCGCACCCACTCGCGAGCACGGCGATCCCCGCCGTCGCGACGAGCAGACACCCCGAAGTGCTGCGGTCCCCGTCCATCGCCGCACAGGATACGCCATTGTCGCTAGCGGATGCGCGCGGCGCCCTTGCCTGCTATGTCGGGGCGCATGGCAGCCGAGTCCGAGGGGCGGGAACCTTCGAGTCCCGCCGAGAACACCGATCGTCTCCAGACCCTGGTGTCGCTGTGTAAGCGGCGCGGCTTCGTGTTCCAGAGCTCGGAGATCTACGGCGGTCTGCGCAGCGCATACGACTACGGCCCCATGGGCGCCGAGCTCAAGCGCAATCTCATGAACGAGTGGTGGCGTGCGATGGTGCACACGCGCGAGGACATCGTCGGCATCGACGCGTCCATCATCATGCATCCGCGCGTGTGGAAGGCGAGCGGCCACCTCGCCAACTTCGCGGACCCGCTGGTCGACTGCAAGGTGTGTGGCGAGCGATTCCGGGCCGACAAGGCCCCGCGTGCAGTCGCCGGCAGCGACGTCGTCATCACGCTCGCCGATCGCCCGCGCGCCGAGGCGGCGCAGGAGAAGATCGAGAAGCAGCTCGGCACGAAGACGCGGCGCGACGGCAAGACCCTCACTGGCGCGAAGGCAGGCCCACAGGGCTACGTCTGCCCCAACTGCGGCTCGCCGTTCCTCTCCGACGAGCGCCAGTTCAACCTCATGTTCCGCACGTCGCTCGGGCCGGTCGATCCGGTCGGCGACATCGTGACCGTCGTGCGCAAGGCGATCGCCGAGGGCGCCGACGAGGCCACCACGCGGCTGCGCGTGGAGGAGTCGATCGCCGAGAGCGCGGTGTACCTGCGGCCCGAGACCGCGCAGGCGATGTTCGTCAACTTCCTCAACGTGCAGCAG
>CAYXVR010000104.1:0-18387 GCA_964468635.1 uncultured Nannocystaceae bacterium | reverse complement strand
CGTGCCGACCACGCGCGCGCGCAGCAGCATCGCGACCGAAGCCGAGCCGCCAGCGGACGGCATCGCGCTCGAGTCGACCTCGTTGCGGGCTGCCGAGCTCGCGTTCGCAGCCGGCCGCGTGCCCGAAGCCCACGAGCGGGCTCGAACGGCGCTCGTGGACGCGCAGAGGGCGGGCGACGAAACGACGGCCGCGGCAGCGCTCTTGATCCGTGGTCGCTGCGAAGCGCTGATCGATCACGTCGAGGTCGCGTTGCGCACATTGGGCGACGCCTATGCCATCGCGATCGCGAAGGAGGATGGGCAGGCGGCCGGCATCGCAACCGATGCCGCCACCGACATGGCGCGGCTGCTCGCTTTCGAAGCCGAACGGCCCGACGAGGCCGAACAGTGGCTGCGACACGCCGCGGTCGCTCTCGAGCGGCACGGCCCGGACGACGCGCGGGCGCTCGCGCTCGAGGCTGCGACGGCGACGCTCGACACGGTCCTCGAGGACTTTGCATCCGCGCGTGGGCGCTTCGAGCGTGTCGTCGCTGGAACTCCGGAGGACGATCGCACCACGACGGCCAACGCGACGACGAACCTCGGCGTCGTCCTGCAGAAGCTCGGGCACGAGGACGAAGCCATGCGCGCGCATCAGGACGCGCTCGCTCTGCTCGAGGGCGCCGGGCTCGAGGCGCACTACCTGTACGGCCGTGCGCTGCTCAATCTCGCCAACGTCGAGTCGAACCTGGGGCAGCGCGAGGCAGCACGCGAGCACTACGAGCGCGCTCTCGCCGTGCTCGTCGATGCCCTCGGCGCCCGCGCAGCGCTCGTCGGGCGCGCAGCGAACAATCTCGGCAAGGTCGAGCTCGAGCTCGGCAACGTGGACGCGGCCGCCCGCGCGTTCGACCGCGCCCACGGGGTGCTGGAGGCCGCGCTCGGTGCCGATCATCCAGCCATCGCCACGGTACTGCTCGGCCATGCGGGCGTCGCGATGCATCGCGGACTCATGCGAGACGCGCGCGATCTCCTCGAGCGGGCGGCCGCGATGTTGGAGCGCGCCCACGGCCTCGACGATCCGAGCCTCGCACCGATCCTCTACAACCTCGGCGAGCTCGCGCGCGTGCTCGACGATCCCGCGGGTGCTCGGCGGCACTTCACCAAGGCGCTCGAGGTGCTCGAACGCGTGTACGGCCCCGAGCACCCGGAGCTCGCCCCCCACCTCGAGGATCTGGCCAACATGCTGTTGGGCATGGGCGAGCTCGACGAGGCGGAGCGGCTGCTCGAGCGCACGCACGCGATCCGAACGCGTCGCGCGTCCGCTGACGATCCCTCGCTCTACCGTTACTGGCTCGCGATCGGGAAGGTCCACCTCGAGCGCGGAGATTTCCGACGCGCAGACACGGCGCTCGATCAGGCGGCAGCGCTCGCCGAGGACCACGCGCGTCGCAGCGCCGTCGAGCACGTGCAAGCGGAGAGCCTGTGGCGCAAGGGGCATCGTCGGGCCGCGATCGCGCTCACCTACCAGGCGCGCCGCACCCTCGGCGACGACGTCTCGCAGCCGGGGCTCGCTGCGTCGATCGACGCGTGGCTCGTCGAGCGGGTGGGCACGGCGGAGTGATGACCGACGCATCCGAGCTCGGGGCAGCGTTTCGGGCGGCGTGGCCCCACGGTGGCGATCCGACGGGGTCCGAGCTCGAGGCGGCGCTGGAGCAGGCGCTCGAGCGCGCCGTCGAAGCATGGCCGGGCGTCGCGCTCGCACCGGAGCGATTCGCGGCCGCCCTGGCGGAGCGCGTCGACCCGCACGGCGATCTCGGCGACGCCCTCGCGTCGCTGCACGCGAGCGACGTGTACCTCGCGTGCGCGTGTGCGGAGGGCCGACGCGCAGCGATCGACGCGTTCGAACGCGTGCACCTTCAGGCGCTGCGACCCGCGCTCGCAGGGCTCGGGGCGACCGCGGGCGCGATCGACGACGTGCTCGCACGCCTGCGTGCACGGCTGCTCACCTCGAACTCGCCCGCGATCGCGCAGTACCGCGGTCACGGAGAGCTCGCCGGGTGGCTCAAGGTGATCGCCGTCCGCGAGGCCCTCGCCATGCTCCGTCGCGATCGGCACGTACCCGCCGACGACGACGAGATCGAGGCCCTGCTCGCCCCGGACGACGATCCCGAGCTCGAGCTCATGCGTCAGCGCTACAGCGAGGCCTTCCGCCGCGCTTTCGAGGCCGCGCTCGCCGAGCTCGACACGAAGGACCGCAACGTCCTGCGCTTCCATCTCGTCGAGCGCCTCGGGATCGATCGCATCGGAGCGATCCACGGCGTCCACCGCTCGACCGCCGCGCGCTGGCTCGCCGACATCCGCGAGCGCCTCTATCGATCGACGCGCCGCCACCTCATGGACGCGCTGCACGTCGGCAGCACCGAGCTCGACAGCATCCTGCGCGCGATCCGAAGCCGTCTCGACGCCAGCATCGGCCGGCATCTCGGCTAGCGAGGCACCGTCCATTTGTCCAGGAGCACCGTCGCGTCGTCCATGATCATCGCGAAGACCTCGAAGTCCACGCCTTCGGGAGTCACCGTCGTGATCACGTATGTCGCGAACTCCGACCCGATCGCACCGGCGTCGACCTGCCAGACTCGATCGGGAGCCGCCTGGAGGTCGGCCCACGCGGAATCGTCGGGCAGCGGCCGCACCATGTCCGTGCATTCGTCGTAGATGTCGTACGTCAGCCGTTCGTAGAGCACGCCGCGGCTCGCATCGAGGAGCCGCCGACCGGGCAGGTTGTCGTGGCCGTGGAAGTAGGCCACCGCACCGCCTTCCGCGAGCGTGCGCGCGAGCTCGGTGGTCTGCGGAGCGAGGATGTCGTCGTCCCACGGCAACGACTGCTCCGCCGGGCAAGCCGGCCAGTTGCACGGTTCCTCCTCGCGGTAGCACGCGGGCGCGAGCGCCACATGCCCGAACGCGAACAGGGGCCGCGACGCGTCGGTGCTCGCGTGCTCGCGCAGCCACTCGAGCTGTGCGGATCCGGGCGCGACCCCGGGCGCGCCGCCGTCGAACGTGTCGAGCACCACGAACGTCGCCCCCCGATGCATGAACGCGTACGCGTTGCCTGGGGCGCTCGAGGGCGCCGCCTCGAATCGGCTCACGTCGATCTGCGTGGCGAGCCGACTCGCTGCCGGAGCGTCCGCCCACCACGCGTCGTTCCACGCCTGCACGCTGGCGGGATCGAGCAGCTCGATCTCCCCGCGCGCGGGAAACCACGCGAGCTCGCCGGTCCCGCAATCGGCGCGGCGCGTGGCCGCGAGCGCATCGGCGACCGCGAGAGGCGGGTGCAGATCGCCGGTGCCGAACGCCAACTCCACGTCGGGCCGCGCCCGGATCTCGCAGAACACCCGATCCAGCGTGGCCGCGTCGCCGTGCCAGTCGCTCACCACCGCGAACGCGAAGCGCTCGCGATAGAAGTCCGGGTTGGGCTCGATCGCGCACGCCCCGAGCAGAGGCACCGCGACGAGCCGTGCACGGCAGACCACGAGCTCGCGCAGAGTATCACGGCAGCGCCATCAGCTGGACGCCGCACATCTCGTCGGAGCTGCCCTCGCCGAAGGTCGTCGTCTGCGTGCGCGCGGTCGAGTCGTAGTGGCACTCGATTCCGACCGTCGCCCCACCCGGGATGACGACGGGCTGCGTGTAACGGTAGAGCTCCTGCCAGTTGAAGTCGTAGCGCGGAACGTCGATGACGCACGTCCCATCGAGCGTGCCCACGCGCATCGTGGTGCCGATCTGATGCATGTGCGGGAACGCGGCCACGACCGAGATCGGGTCACCGTCGAGCTGTTCGGCGATGCCCTCCACGTGGTCGGCCACGCCGGGCGGAATCGTCAGATCGTAGTCCGTCAAGACATACGAGCGCAGCGGCGTGGCACCGGGATCGAAGCGCAGATCGAGGCTCGTCAGATCCTCCGCTGCGCCCGCGGCGAGGTTGTAGTGCATCTGCACCACGAGCGAGCGCCCGCCGGGGATGTGCGCACCCGTCCCGTCGGGGAAGCGGACGAGCTGCACGCCGGGCGTCCACGCGCCGACGATCTCGTAGTCGGAGACCTCCGCGCCGCCGAAGCACGTGTAGCCCGGCCGTCCGTCGTCGCCCGACTTCGCGATCGCCTCCGCCTCCGCTTGCGCGCTGCCGAGCGAGAACATGACGATGTGATGCGCTTCCTCGATGACGCCCGGATGCACCTCGAAGGCGGTGAGCACCGTGTCGGTCGCGCTCGGCGACGGCACGACGAAGCACCGATAATCGTCGAGCGGATTCTCCGGCGGGTTGCCCTGCGGCACGTACGGACCCACCGCGATCGTCGTCGACACCTCGCCCAGCGTGGGTGGGCTCGGCGGCGGGGGCACGAGCGACAGATCGCCCGGCGGCGTATCGGCCTCGACCCACGCGGCGATCGTCGCGAGCTCGTCGTCGCTCAACCACCGCGCGTCGACGAAGCTGCCACAGTCACCCGAGGCATCGGGCGGCCACGGTGGCATCGTGCGGCTCTCGACGGTGGCGAGCAGCAGCGGTGCGAGCGGAGCGACCTCGTCGTACTCGAGCAGCGGGAACGGAGCGAAACCATCCTCCGTGTGGCACGACCAACAGCGCGCGGCGAGGATCGGAGCGACGTCCTCCGCGAACGTCGGCGCGTCTCCGGGGTCGCCGGACGTGGCGGCAGGCTCGGTGTCGCCGCCCTCCTCGTCGCCGGGATCGCCGGGGCCGCCCTCCTCGCCCGGCCCGCCGCCTTCGGAGCCCTCACCACTGCCGTCGTCCGGCCCCGATCCGGCGGAGCTCGAGGGCGACGTGCCGCCCGCGGGTGGCGCATCTTCGCTCGTACACGCCGCAGCGCAGCAGATCGTCGCGGCCAGGACGGAGGCAAGGCGTGGCATCCCCCGTCCATCCATCGAGCGGGGCGGTTGGTTCCATCGCCCGTCAACGACGTCGACGGGCCGCCACGAGCATCGCGACGCCCGTCGCGAGCAGCGCGACTCCGCCCGCCGTCAGCGCGGCGCCGTGCACCGTGGTGTTCCAGCGAAAGCGGCAATCGCCCTCCGCATCGCGATCGGCCGTACCGCACCGCGATCGATAGCCGCGACCGTCGAGCGCGAGGAACACCACCCCGGGCACGATCGCGGCGGTACCGATCCCGAGCAGCGCCCACCCGGCGTGGCGCATCGGCGCGCGACGATCGTCGGCGGCCCGCGGCAGCGGCTTCAGCGTGACGCTCCACGTCTCGTGCACACCCGCACGCGCGACCACGCGGCGCTCTGCGGAGGTGTGCCCGGGCAGCGAGGCGTGCACGCGATGCGGTCCGGGCTCGAGCTCGAGGCGTAACGGTGAACGACCGGCCGGCTCGCCGTCGAGCGCGATCGATGCGCCCGCCGGGTCGCTGCGGATGGCGAGCACGCCGGGCGTAGGCGCCCACGCGACGAGGCGATCGCCGAGCGCGGCCGCCTGTCGATCGACGAGCTCGGCGACCTCGGCGAGGCCGCACACCTCGCAGGTCTCGTGCACCTCGATGCGTTCGTCGCCCGAACGAACGTCGTGTGCGGTGATGCGAACGTCGTAGATCTTGTCGTCCACGCGGATCTCGGCGCGAACGAGATGCGTCGCTCCGCGTTCGCGCGCGCGATCGATGAAGCAGTCGAGCACGTCGCAGCCGGCGGCCTCGTCCGGCAGCAGCCCCACGCGCGAGCGCTGCAGTCCGGCGCGCACGCGAGGCTCGATGCGCTCGCGCGTCGAGCCCGACGCGTCACCCGCCACGACGAGGGGTGCAACGAGCACGCGCGCGCTCGGAGGCGCGTCCGTGCCGGGCGCTTCGGTCGTGACGGTTGCGAGGCCGGCGACGAGGCCGATCGCCTTCGATGTCATCATCATCGCGGCGAGCCCCCCGTGCGGGCATCCACAAGCGCGAGCCGCTTGTGCGCGCTTGCCTGGCCGAGATCCGCGGCCTTGCGATAGGCCCGGCGCGCTTCCTCGTATGCGAGCACGCGGAAGTGCGCGTCTCCGAGCAGCTGCCAGTAGCTCGCGTGGCGCGGAGCGATTGCGACCGCTCGCTCGGCGAACCGGATCGCCTCGTGGTACTGCGCCGCCTCGAACGAGTGGTGCGCGAGCGCGGCGAGGGCCGGGTGATGATTGCGATCGGCTCGCAAGGCGCGATGCAGGAGAGCGCGCGCGGCCTCGACATTGCCCGCTCGACTCTCGCGCTTGGCCTCGGCCACGAGCGCGGCCGCCGACGCGCGCCCTTGGGACCGCTGGGGCTCGGGCTGCGGCGTAGACACGGCCGCAGCGGTGGATGCATCTTCGCGATCGGATGACGCCGTGACCGAGGGAGCCGCCGCGGGCCTGCCAGGCGACTCGGCGGCATCGCCCACGAGCGCGCGCAGCCGATCCTCGGTGCTCGTTGCCGGACCTTCGCGACGCGCGAGCAGCTCTCGCGCGCGGCTCGCCCTGCGGTCGGGATCGTCCTCGGCCAGCACCGCGAGGGATTCGCCGGCCACGAGCTCGCTCGGCGAGAAGTCGGCCTCCGCGGCCTTGTCGACCAGCGCATGCACTTCGCCCGGCGTGAGGGTCGTGCGTGCGCGTGCGTGCGCGTGCTCGGGCTCGAACACCAGCGCGGCCGCGTAGTAGTCAGAGGCGAACGGTGCCCCGCCCTCGCGTTCCCAGTACGCATCGCCGAGCCGCACGAGCGTCGCCGCAAAATCGGCGCGCAGCTGCGCCGCGCGTTCGTGCGCGAGCGTCTCGGCGGCGCCGGTCTGCGCCTCGAGCTCGAGCACCTTGCGGTACGCGGTGGCGCGATCCGGATCGTCCGCCGGCGGATACACGAACCAGCTCTCCGATGCAGCGGCTCGCGCCTCGTCCGCGAGTCGATCGACGAGCTCCACCTCGGCCGGCGCCGGCTCGGGTTGGAACGCGAGCACCGCACCGGCACCGAGCATCGTCGCGAGCACGAGCGCCCCTGCGATCGCGATGCGTTGGCGCCGACGCGATCTCCGGTCCCGCACGAGTGCGTGCAGCAGATCGGCCATGCTCGACCATCGCTCTGTCGGCGCCCGTCGGAGCCCGCGCAGCAGCACTGCATGCATCCACGCAGGTACGCGCGATCCCACCGGCCGCGACGGTGGATCGCAGCGTCGGATCGCGGCCAGCGTCTGCTCGACGTCCTCGCCCACGAACGGGCGCTCGCCGTAGAGCCCCTCGTAGAGCGCGACGCAGAAGCTGAACTGATCCGCCGGCGGTCCCGCGTCCTCCCCTCGGATCTGTTCGGGAGCGACGTACGCGGGCGTGCCGAGCCACGTGCCCGCCGCGGTCACCGTCTGTGCGAGCAGATTCCGCGGCGCGTCCTCGGGCTCCTCCGTGCCCCCTGCCGCGCGCGCGAGCCCGAAGTCGAGCACGCGCACGTTGCCGTTCCCGACGATCGCATTGCTCGGCTTGAAGTCGCGATGCACGAGACCGGCTTCGTGCGCCGCCAACAGACCACGGCCCGCCTGCTCGAACACGTCGCGCACTTCCGTCCAGCTGCGCGAGCGTTCGGCGAGCCACGCCGAGATCGTCGACCCCTCGACGAGCTCCATGGCTACGAACACCGCCCCGTCGTCGGCGACGCCTACGTCGTGCACCGTGACGACGTTGGGATGCGAGAGGCGTGCGAGCGCCTGCGCTTCGCGGAGCAGTCGGGCGCTCTCGCGACGATCGTGCAGCACCTTGATCGCGACCGATCGATCGAGCTGCGGATCGTACGCTCGATACACGCTGCCGAGCCCCCCACGCCCGATCTGCTCGAGGACCACGTAGCGCGAGAGCATCACGGGGCCCGGGCGGTCGTCCATGATGCGGGCCTCGAGGCGCTGCAGCACCATGCGTTCGGCGATCGCATCGCCGCGCGGCCGCTCGCCGAGCCATCCGCGATCCTCAGCCGCCATCGTCGACTCCGACGCGGCGGCGCATGCTCGCGATCCAGCGCTCGAGATCGCGAACGGTGGTCTCGACGAGCGCGGGCTCGGCCTCGAGCTCGGTCAGCGCCTGCTCGAGCGCGCGACGGGCCCGCGCGAGACGGCTCTTGACCGTGCCGGAGGGGACGTCGAGCACGTGCGCGATCTCTTGGATCGACAGCGACTCCCAGTAGAACAGCTCGAGCGCGACCTGGAAGTCGAGCGGCAGCCGGGCGAGGCCGCGCAGGATCAAACGCTGGCGATCGTCCTGCGCGACGATGCTCGACGCGGTGGGCCCCGCGGCGGGCATCGAGTCGCCGATCCCGACCGCACGGCTGCCCCGGCGCCGCCATTCGTCGTGATGCTGCAGCAGCTTACGCCGCGCGATCCCGAGGAGATACGCGCGCACGGTGACGCCCTCGTGGATCCGATCGCGCGTCTCGACGCAGGTCTCGAACGTGCGCTGCGTGAGCTCCTCCGCGGTGTCGGGCGTCACGCGCACGGCGAAGAACCCGTACACGGTACGCAGGTGCTCCCGCAGGAGACGGTTGCCCGCCTCACGATCGCCGCGACGCCAGGCGGCGAGGAGCCCGAGGTCGTCCGTCATCGCGTCGCGCCAGGATAGCGCGACGCGACGGAGGCCGCGAGGCTCACATCAGCAGATCCGCGATCGGCCCGACGGGGCTCTCCGCGAGCCCGCCGTCGATCGTCTCGCCTTCCAGGCCCATCGCTTCCATCGCGGTGAGCAGCACGTTCGAGGTGTTGCGTTCGGTCGAGGGCGCGTCGTCGGCCGGCCGATAATGGACGTTCGTACGCAGCCGGCCGCCGGCCTTGCCGATGAGCAGCAGCGGCGTGCCGTCGGTGGGGTTGTGGCTGCGCCCGTCCATCATCTCGGAGGCCACCATCACGCAGCAGTGATCGAGCAGCGTGCCGCCGGCGATGCCGACGTTGGCGAACTCGGTCAGCGTGTCGGCGAGACGATCGATGATGAACGTCGCCACCTTGTCGACCATCTCGGGCTGCGACGCTTCGGTGCCGGTCAGATCGTTGTGCGTGAGCAGGTGGAGCCCGTCGGTGGCACCGACGTCCCCCACCACCGGATCCGCCTGCATGCCGCAGAACATGTAGTGCACCGACCGCGTGAGCCCGCACGAGAACGCCTGTGCGATCAGCTTGGAGAACGCGACGTTCTTCTCCACCAAGGGCTCGATGGACGCGGCGTCCGGCCCGTAGTCGCCCGTGGGCATCGGAGGCAGCTCGCACGTGATGTTCGCGAGCTCCTGGATCGCGTGCTCGGTCGCGTAGAGGCCCTCGAGGTGCGCATCGATGCGCTGCTTGTCCGCCATGCCGACGCGCGCACGCAGGCGCTGGGCGCTGTCGAGGATCGCATCGAGCGCACGCAGCTCCACGCGCGACTCCGCACTGAGCTCACCCGTGCTCGGGTCGGGCGAGAATCCGGTGAACAGCTGCTCGTACAGCGCCTGCGGCGAGGTCTCGGGCGTGTTGAGCACGAACCCCTCGCCCCACGAGAACGAGTGCCCGCGCCCGATGCTCGCGTAGTGCCGACCGACATCGGACATCGAGAGCACCAGCGAGTGGAACGGCGACGTGTCGCCGCGCGCCTGCAGCCGATCCGCGATGTACTGATCGATGCTCGCCCGATCGGCACCGAGGCCTTGATAGCCACCGTTGTTGTTGTACGCGTCGTTCTGCAGGTGCTGCCCGCAGAACACCGTCGCGCGCAGCTCGTGATGGCTGCCGCCCACGAACGGCCGCATGTTCGACAGCACGTTCACGTACTCCTTGTGCGGAGCCAGCGACGCGAGCTCCGGCGAGAGCTCCCACGTGTCGCCGACGCCCGTGGGCGTCCAGCGGTCGAACACGCCGTCGAAGTTCCCGACGCCGCTGCCCCACGAGTACACCATGAACACCGGCTCGATCGGCGAGCCGCCGGCGTATGCCTCTCCGTGTGCGTCGAGCATCGCCTCGAGCACCGGCAGGCCGACCGTGAAGGTCGTGCCGGCTGCGAACCCCTTCAACAGCGTGCGACGGCCGATGACGAGCCTGCCCATGCTACTGCCCCTCCTTCATCGCGCTGAACAACCCGTGCGTCACGACGGCCCGCATCAGCGCCAGGAACCCCTCGTCGCGGGCGTGCACGGACAGCTCTTCGACGACGTCTTTCTCGTCGCCCTCCAGATCGCGGCCCAGCGCGTGCCGCAGGAACTGCAGCGTCACGCATTCGACGAACCGCGGATCGTCGGCGATCACCGCCGACATCTCGCGCGCGTTCGCGAACGCGATGCCGCCGATCTCTCCGCTCGTGTCGAGGTCGAGCTCGTAGGTCTGTCCGTCGAACACCACGGTCTCCTTCGCACGCCAGCGACCGATCGCGTCGAACGCCTCGAGCGAGAACCCCATCGGATCCATCATCGCGTGGCAGCCCGCGCACGTCGGATCGGTGGTGTGCCGCGCGAACCGATCGCGCTTGGTCTCCGGCGCGATCGGCTCGGGCACCGTCGTGTCGACCGTTCCCGGCGCGGGCGGGATCGTCAGGCACAGCAACCGCTCGCTCACGAACCGCCCGCGCGCCGCCGGCGAGGTCGTGGCCGGATGCGCCATCACGGACAAGAAGGCGCCCGTGGTCAGCAACCCCGCCCGCGGGCTGTCGGCATCGATCGGAACCGGCTCGTGCTCGGCCCCGAACGTGCCCTCGATCCCGTAGAGCGCCGCGAGCTCGTCGTTCACCCACACGCGATCCCCGACGAGGAGCTGCTTGACGTCCACCGGCTGCTCGAACACCGCGTCCCCGAGCCATGCATCGAGCTCGCCGCGCATCGACGTGCGCAGGGCCTCGTCGAACTCCGGGAACGCCTCGGCGTCCTTGCCGATCGCCTCGACGACGTTCGTGCTCCACCACTCGTCGAAGAACCGCATCATCGCGCGCCGCCGGCTCGGATCCTCGACGGCCTCCGCGATCAGGCGATCGACCTGCGCGGCGAGCACGTCGTCGCGATGCAGCTCGTCGGCGCGCGCGAGATCCAGCAGCTCCGCATCCGGCACCGAGTCTCGAAACACGAGCGCGAGGCTGCGCGCCAGCGAGTAGTCGTCCATCGCGCCGTCGTCGTCGGCACGCGGGGTCGGGTAGACGTAGAGGAACTCGGGGCTCTGCAGCAGCGACGCCGCCGCGAACTGCACGCCGAGCCGCGCGCTGCCGAGCCGCGTCTCGCCCTCCTCCGCCACCGCGAGGAATCCAGCGAGCACCGGATCGTCGGCCTCGACATGTCGGCCCCACGCACGCTCGGCGAGATCGACGAAGTAGTCGCGCACGCATGCGGCATCGGGCGCACAGCCGAGCCGATCCTGCACGTCGGCATCGGTCGCGAACGCGACGGCGGCCGCTTCCTTGGCCGCCTTGCGATAGTTCTCGTATTCGCCGCTCGTGGTGGTCACGGTGCTCGCGACCATGTTGGGCAGCTGGAACTCCTCCTGGTTGAGACCCTCGTCGGGCAGAGCCGACTCCGGCACCCACGTCGGGATCTCGAGGATGTCGCGCGTCGACTGCACGAACTGCGCGCTCGTCAAACGCCGCATCGGAGTCGCCGACACCTCGAACCCGTCACCGCCCGAGTCCGCCGGCTCCCCGTCCGTCTCACCGCCGGTCTCTCCGTCGCCGGCCGTACCGTCCTCGGCGCCACCGCCATCGCCACCGGCCGTGTCCCGCTCGGGATGCCAGCCGACGTAGCACCCACCGAGGAGGAGCCCCAGACCCGCCGCCGCCCTGCTCGCCCACCTCATGCCGATCGCAGAATAGGGGCGCGCGAGGCCTCCGCGGGGCTCGCAGTTCCGTTTTCACAAGTTGTGCAATCGCGCCTGCTCGCCGCGTGGGCGAGCCCACGTCACGATCCGTCGCGCTTGCGCGGTCGCACGATCGCGTACCTGTCGAGGCGCGACACCAGCGTGCGGCGCGAGATCTTGAGCAGACGCGCGGCCTGGGTCTGGTTGCCGCCACATTCGGCGAGCGCGTCGAGGATCCGTTGCCGCTCGAGCTGCTCGGGATCGCCCACCGCCGCCGCCTCCTCGGGGAAGCGCAGGTCGGCGGCGCGGATCACCGGACCGCGCAACGCGATCATCGTCGCCTCGAGGCACGCCACGAGCTCGGCCAGCTCGCCGGTCCAGGTCCGCGCTCGCAGCACGCGGAGCGCCTCGGGAGCCAGTCGCGGCGCACCCCCGAGTGCCATGCGATTGGTGAGATCGCGGATCAGATGATCGGCGATGGCGGGCAGCTCGTCGCCGCAGCGCTGCAGGCTCGGCACGCGGATCACGATCCCCGACAACGCGCGATGCAGACCGATGTAGCACTGCATCTCCGCGACGAGCAGCGAGAGCTCGCGCGAGGCGGTGGCGGCCACGCGGCGTCGGCGTGTCGAGAGCTTCTCGGCGCACAGCACCTGGACCTCGCGATCGATCTCGTCGGCATGCACGAGCAGCAGCGGTTCGTCGCGATCGAGCTCCGCGATCGAGCGTGCATCGAGGCCACGGCCGTCGAGCACCGCGTGAGGGTCGCCCAGGATCTCCGCGGCCAGCGTGCGCTTGCCCGACCCCGCCGGCCCGACGACGACGACGTCGAGGCCGCCCGCATGCACGCGTTGCGCGAGCAATCGCGCCTGCGCCCACGCGCCCGCCGGCAGCTCGCCGCGATGCCCAGCGCCCTCGTCGCGGAACACGATCGACGTCGTGCCGGCCTCGATCAGATCGCTCGGCGCGAGCTCGACGGGCAGATGCGGCGTGAGGGGCCGCCCGCGGATCCGCGTGCCGTTGTGACTGTCGAGATCGACGACGCGAACCGTGCGCGCGCTCTCGATGCGCAGGTGATGCCGCGAGAGCGTGGGATCGTCGACGGTGATGTCCGCATCGCTGCCGCGCCCGAGCACGACGGAGCCTTGCGCGGGCAGCTGCACCTCGCGAGCGCTGCCCTCTCGCATCACGACGATGCTGCGCCGACGCCCGCCGTGCACGAGCCGGCCGACGCTCAGCGTCTGCGAGGGAGGATCGTCGGTCACGATCGGAGCGTCGCACGAAAGGTCAGCGTCTGCGCCGCTTGGCCACGCCCCATGCGATCCCGCCCGCGATCGCGACCGCCACGCCGACGCCGAGACACGTCCAGCCCGCAGCGGCGAGCGGCTCGACGCGTCGCGCGCGGGCGCGATAGTCGTCTTGCGTGGACGCATCGGGAGCGCGCGCGGCCGTGCCGAAAGCGGCTCCGAGCAGCGCCGCGCCGACGATCGCCACGCCCGTGCCCACGCCCACGAGCGCGGGTCCGGCCACGATCGGTCGATCCACCGGCCGCGCTGGCTCGGGCTCGGGATCGGGGGCGACGACGCGCGGAGGCGGCGGCTCGGGCTCGGCTGCGCGCGCGGGCTCGGGCGGCGGCGCGTCGGTGCACTCGGCTCGTCGGGCCCGTGCCGCGCGTGCCTGCACCTCGGGCGGGTCGCTGAGCAGGAAGCGATCGAAGAGCTCGACGGCGCGCGGGCAGTTGTCGAGGAACCGCTCCGCCTGCGCGAGCCCGTAGACCAGGCTCGCGTTGTCGGGCTCGAGCGCGAGCGCTTCGAGCAACGCCTCGCGCGCGGCTGCGAAGTCGCCGGCTGCGAACGCGGCGTCGGCCTTCTGCGCGAGCGCCTGCACGGACTCGCGGTCGGAGACCGGAGGGCCAGCCGCGAGGGAGACCGCGAGGAGGAGCGCGCGGATCATCCGGGGAACAACGATTCGCCGCGCGGCGGCTTGCGGGGGCTCGGCGTGGACGATCGACGGGAGGCGCGGCGCTTGGTCTTGCGCGGGCGCTTGCCGGCCTCGGGCTCGACGCGCGACGTGTCGGCGCGTCCGGAGGAGATCTGTACGCGCAGACGCACCGTCGTCGGCGCGAACGAGGCTGCGTGCAGGCGCGGCGATGCGGTCTCGATCGGCGTCGCGGTGACTCGGCTCGGCAGCGCGATCCATCCGGCCGCGAGCGCGGTCGCGGCGACGAGCGGGATCGCGATCCACCATCGCCGCGGACGCTCGAGCTCGTCGGCGACACCGTCCACGGTCAGCGTGGGCGCGTCGGCGGGCGCGGGCTCGGTCGGTGCGGGCACGAGCGCGGGCGAACGCACCGAGGTGGGTGCATCCGTTTCGTCCTCGGTCACTCGCGACGACCAGCGCCCGACGAACGCGGCGACGGCACTGGGCGGGGCGAACAATCCGTGCTCGAGCGCGACCGCCTCGAGCGCTTGCTGCATCTGCAGCGCGGTGTCGAAGCGGTCGACGGGCACGCGCTCCAACGCGCGACGGACCACGTCGAGCAGCGCGGCCGGGCAGTCGCGCCGGTCGAGCGTGGGCTCGCCGTAGGCCCCGAACACCAGATCGTGCAGCATCTCGACCTCGCCGCGCGACGCGATGAGGCGCCGCCCCGAGAGCAGCTCGAACAAGACGTTGCCGACCGCGAAGATGTCCGCGCGACGATCCACCACGTCGCCGCGCGCCTGCTCGGGTGCCATGTAGGCCACCTTGCCGCGGATCGTGCCCGTGCTCGAGTGCATGGCCGTCCAGTCGGATGTCGCCTTGGCCACGCCGAAGTCGCCGAGCTTCACCGCACCGTCGTACGAGACGAGCACGTTGCCGGGCGAGACGTCGCGATGCACGATCTCGAGCCGACGGCCGTCTTCGCCGCAGCGCTCGTGGGCGTGGTGCAGGCCCGCGCAGATCGCCACGCCGATCGCGATCACGACCGCGACGTCGAACGATCCACCGCCGGAGTACACGTTCGAGATCAACCTTCGCAGGCTGATCCCGTCGACGTACTCCATGATGAGGAAGTACTGATCCCCGAACTGACCGGACTCGTGGACCGCCACGAGGTTGGGATGGTCGAGCGTGGATGCGACCTGGGCCTCGCGGAAGAACAGCTCGATGAACTCGGGGCTGTGGGCGAGGTGCGGGTGCATGCGCTTGAGCGCGACGAGCCGTTGCGCGCGCCCGAGACCCGGCGCGCGCGCGCGAAACACCTCGGCCATGCCGCCCGCGCCGATGCGCGAGAGGATCTCGTACCTCCCGATCCGGGGGACGGCTGCGGCGCTGCCCACAGGACGATGATGGCCCGCGTGCGCCGGTTCCCGCAATCCGTGGAAGTGGCACTGAGTGTCAAAACATCGAACAGGGGGCCGCCACGTCGGGTGGCAGCCGGGCCGCGAACTGGTCCGGCGCGGCGTCGAACTCGGTGAACACGTCTCCGCAGCACTGCTCGCCCTGGCCGACGTTGTAGTAGCGGCCCTGCTGCACGCGGATCTCGCCGATGACCTGCGACGCGATCCATCCGTAGCCGGCGTTGTTGCGGCAGCCGGTGTCGAAGAACGTCACGTCGTCGCCGTAGACGGTGTCGAAGCACGCGTGGGTTCCGCCCACGACATCGACGTACTGGACCATCACGCCGCCGGTTCCGTCCTGCGTGTGCACGCGAACGCCCGCACCGGAGCCCGAGATCACGTGGTTGGCGACCCCTTCCTCCACGAGCGCACCGGGGGATCGGTCGACGAAGATGCCGGCGTGCGCGTTGACGCCCCGCGGATCGTTGAGGCAGCCGAAGCGGCGCACGATCGCGGTCGTGCTCTGTTGCACGAGCACGCAGTCGCCTCCGGAGTCGTCGTTGTTCTCCGCGTCGCCGCGAGCGTTGTGCACCACGAAGTCCTCGACGATCGCGTTGTCGCTGCGCAGCACCTGGATCCCCGAGCGCGCGTCGTCGACGAGCACGTCGCGGATCTCGAGCCCCGGCGAGTCCTCCACGTGGATCGCGATCTCGCTCGTCGCGGCGGCGCCCGCTTCGGGGGCGGCCGTGTTCACGAGATGGACGCGCTCGATCGTCGCGTCGGCGCTGCCGTAGATCGCGATGCCGGCGTTGCCCGCGAAGCGGACCTCGAGATCGCGCACGACGACGCCGGGGCAGTCGGTGATGCGCACGGCTGCCTGCGACTGCGCGTCGATGGAGAGCCGCTCGACGACGAGATCGGTCTGCCCCTCGAACGCGACCGGCGGTGACGGCTCGAGCGCGCACGAAGGCTCGCCGGTCGTGCTCGATCCGTCGTCGCTGCTCGTGGATGCGTCGCCGGTCGTGACGGGCTCGACCGAAGATCCCGACAGCGTGGTCGGTTCACCGGTGCTCGAGCTCGTGCTCGGATCGGTCTCGCCCCCGGGCACGCACATTCCCGCGAGCCCGCGGTCGGTGCCGTCGGGCCAACGAAAGCCCGATCCACACGTCGCATCCTCGTACGCGCACCGCTCGTCCCTGCACTGCCCGGCGTCGCCCCCGAGCACGCACTGCCCGTCGACCGAGCACGCGTAGGGATCGACCGTCGGACACCCGGTCGACAACAGAGCTGCGATCGCGCACGCGTGCGCCCTCACCACCTCTCGGATCGTACAATTCGATCCGCCTTCACGCGCACCGGCTACCGACGTCCGCGCCAGAGCGGCCTTCCGCCTTCGTCGCGGAAGGTCCACGTCTGGTCGCCGCGGGTGATCCGGCGGGCGATGAGGACGACCGGGTTGCCACCCCGCCGCGAGCCGACCACGCGCAGCTGGTCGCCGGCCTGCGGCGTGAACCCGATCTCCGTGAGGTAGAATTTGGGCCCGACGTGAACGTCGTAGGCGACATCGCCGACGGCGAGGTCGAGATGCACGCCCGTCCAACCGCGCGGCGACTCGACCTCGCGGATGCGCGTCACCGATCCCTCGACATCGATCTCGACGGCGGCGTCGTAGGCGGGCGACACCTCGGCGGCCACGACGACGGGCTCGTTGGACGACGCGTGCTCCGCCTCCGCACCCCGCTGCGGAGCGCAGGCGAGGAGGACGACCGAGGAAGCGATGATCGCGATGCCGTTGCGACGCATGAAAGCCGCTTAGCCCGGACGGGATCGCTCGTGCCCGCAAGATCCGCGCGTCCCCGTCGCGCCCGTCTCGGTAGGAAGCTCTCGCAAGGCGTCGCCGTCGCCCGAACACGACTCACCACACCGGAAACCAAAGGCGCGCCTGCAGGCCGAACGCGAGCTCGGGACCGCCGACGCGGAACATCGGGTACAGCTGACGGCCCTCCTGGTCGGAGACGGCAACGATGCCGTCTGCGGAAGGGACGTAAGCGATGTCGAGCTCCGCGAAGGCGCCGATTCGGGCGGCGATCGATTCACTTTCGTTGCGCACGAGCCAGCCCGGGGCCACGCGTGCCCAGCCGCCGAGCGTGGGCAGCTCCGCGGCGCCGAAGTCGACGCGGTCGCCGTCCTCGAGCACGAGCCAGGGCTCGACCGCGACGCCGACCAACGCGGCGAGCTCGCCACGCGTAGCCACCCCCGACCGTGGTTCGGAAGCGAAGGATGCTCGGACCACGTGGGTGGCCGCGGCCTGCGACACGGAGGCCGACCACGAAGACCCCGCCGCTGCGCCAACGAACGCCGAGGTCGAGCTCGCCGCTCCACGCGGTGAAACGATCGAACGTCGCCGGCGGGCCGAGCCCGGTCAGCATGCCGAGCGAGAGCGACGGGCCGAGCTCGACACGGGGGATCCTGGGCGCACGCACGGGGGCGGCTGCCGAGGGTGCCGGCATGGGCGGGGGACACACCGGACACGGCTCTTGCCGCGCTTCGGGTTCCGGCATCGGCACATCGGCGCGGTCGGGCGACACGGTGCCCGACTCGATCCCGAACACGAGGTTGGCGACGTTGCGTGCCACGAGCTCGTGCGTGTCTTCGGACGTGGCTTCGGCATCGGGCTCGACGATGCGATCGTAGGCGCGGCCGTCGGAAGCGATGAGCGTGAGCGCGAGTGCGCGTGGAGTCTCGGGTGCGGCACGCACGTCGACGAAGACGGTGAGCGTACCGGCCGGAGCCTGCGGTCGTGTGTCGCCATGGGGTGCCAGCCGGATCTCCGGTAGGCGGAGGCGGATCTCGTCGGCGAGCGGATCGTAGGGAAGGTTGCCGGCGCGGATCCAGAGCACGCCGACCGCCGCTGTGGCTTGTGTCTTCGCGCCACTCGGGTCAGGTGCGGCCACGGGACCGGCAGGCGCGAGGAGAATCGCAGCGAGGATGCACGTCGCAAACACGACAGCGGGGTCCCTCAGTCTGAAGGATCCCCGCCGCGAGGCCAAGCCGATCGCCGCGTGAGCGCGCCGGCAAATCCGGCGTCATCCGTCGTCGGTCTCGTCGTCCTCTTCGGCTTCGTCGTCGTCCACGTCGGTGTCGGCGTCGTCGTCCTCGGCGGCTTCGTCGTCCTCGGCGTCGTCGTCCTCTTCGGCTTCGCCGGCTTCGTCAGCGTCATCGTCCTCGGCGTCGTCGTCATCGTCGCCGTCGTCGTCGCCCTCGTCGTCGTCGGCCTCACCGTCCTCGTCCTCGCCCTCGTCGTCGTCGTCCGCGTCCTCGTCAT
>CAYXVR010000103.1:11897-19150 GCA_964468635.1 uncultured Nannocystaceae bacterium | reverse complement strand
CGCGCAGGCGCGGATCCTCGCATGGCCGCGGCATGCCGCCGTGCTGGGGGTCGGCGGTGGTGAACGCGTCGGGAATGTCCGCGCGCGGCTCCGGATGCGCGGCGCGGTAGTCGGCCGCGTCGTGCAGACCCGCGACCGCGAGCTGCCGGCGCAGCGCGTCTGCGATCGCGGGTCGGTCGTCCAAGACCGCGCGCAGCCGACCGACGTACGCGAGCTCGTCGGGCCGCGGCTGGTCGAGCGCCGCCACCACGATGCGCATCCCGGGGCTCGCCTCGTCGATGATCGCTGCGATCTTCGCGATCGCCTCCTCCGGCGGCACGTAGTTGAGCATGATGTCGTCGAGCTGATCGGCGTGCGTCTCGATCACGGGCGGGATCTGAGCCCCCTCGCACGACGGCGCCAACGTGCACGGCACACACTCGCCGCAGTCCTCGGGACAGGACTCGCACGTCTCTTCGCGCTCGGCGCACGTCCCGTCGCCGCACGGATCGGGCTCGCCGGTGGTGTCGGACGTCGTGGATGTCGCGTCGGTGGTCTCGGGTCCGGAGGTGGCCTCGCACTCGCATTCGCCGAGCCCGCTGCCATCCTCGTTGCAGACCTGCACGCCGTCGGCTCCACCGGGACACGCACAGCTGCTCTGCGCCCCGGGCACGCACACGGTCCCGGACTCGCCGGAGCTGGGGTTCGGATCGTCGGTCGCGACGGAGGTGTCGGTCTGCGAGGCGCCGCCAGGCGTGTCACTCCCGGCACACGCGACGACGGCGAATAGGGAGACCAAGGAGCTCAGACGTAGGTGCGTCATGGGAAGCGGCCACTATAAGAGATTCCGCGCGTGTGTTCGGCCGCGTGGTTCTCGTCGTGTGGGAGCCCGCGAACACCACCGCATGCGACGGAAGAACGAAATCGCGCACGCGCCTGGGCTCTGGGCGAGATCGCCGATCGTGACCCGTCACGCCGTGACCGCGCCGAGCTTTGCTCGGCTGTCCCCGCAAGCAGCTCGTGCGCAGGCGGTCGATCAACGACCTGCCGCGCCGCCTCCACACGGGTCGCTTGCACGAACCCTCGAACAAATCCCGTCGCTGCGATCCCGCCGTGCGCCCACGGGACCGCAACCGCTTGCTCGGCCCGCTCCGCACGACCCTGCGTCTGATACTGCGCCTTGCGACGTGCACGACGTGCGATACCCTCGCGCTGCGCGGCCGGGACCGCTGTGTCTTGCGAGATGCCATGAGCGACGAAGAGCCACCAAGCGACGAAGAACTGGAGCGCCGACGGCGGTGGTTCGAGAAATACGTCGCCAGCCTTCAGTCCTCGGTCGTGCGTCCGAGCGTCGCTGGCAGCCGGCATGCGTGCCCTTGCTGCCGGTGCCTCACTCTCGATGAGCGCGGCGGATTCGAAGTCTGTCCCGTCTGCTTCTGGGAGGACGACGGCCAGGACGATCGGGATGCGGATGAGGTGCGCGGTGGCCCCAACGGCCCTCTGAGTCTCACGACCGCTCGGATGAACTACGCCGCCTTCGGTGCCTGCGACGAACGCTCGCAGCAACACGTCCGGCCTCCGTTGCCCGCCGAGAAACCAGATCGCTGACGGTCCAGCGCACGACCTCGAGGCTCCGGCAGCGCTGGGCAGTTCCCGCGTACTTCGTCCCACCAGAAGAAACTGGGGAAGCGTCCCCGGCCGCGGACCCGAAACTCGAGCGTCGCTCCTGTCGGCAGACGCGGCGATTCGAACCCTTGAGTCGTTCATGAGTCGAAATTGTCGCGCGCGGCGACAAGAACGAGGCGTGAATGCGGAGCGAGAACCCAACGCGGCCGTGCTACCCTGCTGCAATGCGGTGGGTTGCTGCGTTGGCCATGGCGTTGTTCGCGTGCACGCCGAAGGCCGACGGCAGCGGCGTCGTCTCGGGAGATGGCACGACCGCGCCGGCGAGCGGTGAAGACGGAGCGTCGGGGGCGGGCGCGACCTCCGGGTCGAGCGGTGCGAGCGGCGTGTCGACGACGACGTCGTCGAGCACGGGCCAGCTGACGGCCGACGATGTGAAGATGGACGTGTTCGAGCCCGAGCCGGTCGTCGGGGAGTGCGTCCGTGCGGGCGATCTGCAGGGGAGCGTCGCGGTCGATACGCCGATCGGTGCCTTCGCGGTCGCGAGCGCGTTCTGGGGCTGGAACTGGTGTTGCGGGCCCTATCCCGTCGTCGTGCTGTCGGAGGAGGACGTGCTCCGCGTCGAGGATCGGTGGCTCCTCAGCTTACCGTCGGACCAGCCCGGGTTCATGGCGATGATCGGCCCCAGCGGCGCTCCGCCGTGGACCGGGGACTCCGCCAGCCGATTCGTCGCTGGCCGCGGGTCGGAGTATGACGTCACCGGGTGGGAGCGCACGACGACGATCGTCAGCGTGCTGGAAGAGCCCGAGCCCGAGCCCGAGACGGATCCCGTTCCGCTCGAGGTCGCGTTCGCCGAAGACGGCGCGGGCTGGCGCGTCGAGGGCAGCATCATCGCCGAGTACTGTCCCGCGCTCGAATACCCCCCCTGCCCCTGCGAGTAGACTGCCGACGGGCGTTCAACCGCCCTTCGCGTCACCATGCGTGAAGAATCGAGCCGCTGAGTGGCTCACCGGTTCGATTCTTCACGGATGCGACCCGAATCTCATCGTCAACCGCCGCCGACGTCGGGGCGCTGTTCGCCGAACGCACCGGGCGTCGCGCCGCGGGCGGTGTCGTTCTCGCGGGCGGGGCGGTCCGCTCCGACCTCTTGCTGCAGCGCTTCGTTCTTCTTGTCGGGCTCTCGCTCGGGGACGCGACGGTCGCCGCAGCCGAGCGCGCCGCAGACGACGACGAGGATCGCGATCTGTCGCATGTGCACGATCTGCGTGCGCCTCTCATGGGCGCAACGGACGGATCGCCCTCCGCATGCGTTTCCTTGCGAATGGTATGCGCGATGCACTCTCGATGACCGATGCGCAGTGAAGTGAGGTTCACGGATCGAAGCGATGCCGGCATGCAGCTCGCCGCACGCGTGCGCGGACAGGCGGGCAGGGATCCGATCGTGCTCGCGCTGCCGCGCGGCGGTGTACCCGTCGGCTACGAGATCGCGCGCGAGCTCGCCGCACCCCTCGACGTGTGGGTCGTCGGCAAGATCGGCGTGCCGTGGAACGAGGACTTCACGGTCGGGGCCGTCGCCGAGGACGGGTACGTGCACATCTCGCCGGCCACCGTCGAGTACGCAGGGCTGTCGGACGCCGATCTCTCGGAGGCGATCGAGACCACGCGGCGCGCCGTGGCACGCAGGGCCCGCATGCTGAGGCGCGGGCGGCCACGGCCACGGCTGCGCGATCGCAGCGTCGTCCTGGTCGACGACGGCGTCGCCACCGGCAGCACCGTGCGGACCGCCGTGGAGTCGATCCGCGGCTCGCATCCACGCCGGATCGTGCTCGCGGTTCCGGTCGCGGGTCCGCAGGCCTTGCGCATGCTCGCCCAGGTCGTCGACGAGCTCGTCTGTCTCATGGCGCCGTCGGAGTACTTCGCGATCGCGCCGTGGTACGACGACTTCGAGGAGCTCCGCGACGATGCCGTCCACATGCTCCTGGAGCGAGCACGACGGGAGCAGGGCGAGACCGAAGCTGCGCACCCGGAGCCGGGCCGGGCTTGATCCGATCCTGCGCGCGGGGTTTGATGCGGCGTGTCGTCGCAGCGGATCTCGTTCTTGTTCTTGCTCCTGCTCGCGATCGTGCTGAGCTGCTCGCGCAAGGAGTCGATGCCGCTCGCGCACCCATCCGACGACGCCGGGGCCAGCAAGGAGGACGACCTCGACGACGGCCTCACGCTCCGCGTTCGCACCGTGGATGCGTCGGCGGAGAAGGTGGAGCGCATCCCGCTGGCGAAGGCGGAGCCGCTCCCCGCCGAAGACGTCAAGGCCGTGCTCGCCCGCGTACCCGCGCTGCCGAAGGAGCCCGGCGACGCGACGCCGTTCGCCAAGCGCAGTGAATCGATCCCCGCGCCCACCACCGGTGTGAAGCTCGTCGACGCGTTCCCGCCCGAGCAAGGCGGCACGGGCATGAAGCCGAAGACCAAGCGCGGGCCCCTGCACGTCACGCGCTTCGCCCCCGAGGGCGACGTCCCGCTCGCGCCGCATCTGTCGGTGAGCTTCGACCAGCCGATGGTGCCCGTCACCTCGCACGCGGAGCTCGCCGCGAAGGATCTGCCGGTCACGCTCACGCCGACGCCACCCGACGGCGCGTGGCGATGGGTCGGCACCAAGACGCTGATGTTCTCGCCCGACGAGCGCTTTCCGATGGCCACGCGCTACGAGGTCGTCGTGAAGGCCGGCGCGAAGGCGACGACCGGAGCCAAGCTGCCCAAGGCGCAGAAGTTCTCGTTCACCACGCCGCCGCCGACGCTCGTGAAGAAGTACCCGTTCGACGTCGCGGCCAAACGCCAGCCGCTCGTGTTCCTCGAGCTCGATCAACGCGTCGACCCGAAGGCCGTGCTCCCGCACGTCGTCATGCGCACCGGCGCCAAACAGCACACGCTCGCCCTCGCCACGCGGCGCGAGATCGAGAACGACGAGGCGATCGCGGCCCTCGTCGACGCCGCCGAGCCCGGCCGCTTCCTCGTCGTGCGCCCGACCGCCGCGCTGCCCGGCGATCGCCGCGTCGAGGTCACGCTCGGCAAGGGCACGCCGTCCGCCGAGGGCCCGCGCACGACCGCCGAGCCACAGGCGTTCCACTTCCAGACCTACGGCCCGCTGAAGGTGAAGGAACACGGCTGCGGCTGGCGCGGCGACTGCCCGCCCGGCACGCCGTTCATGATCGAGTTCTCCAACCCGATCGACCTCGAGCGCTTCGACGCCTCGATGGTCCGCGTCGAGCCCGAGCTCCGCGATCAGAACATCCAGGTGTACGGCACGCAGATGTACATCTACGGCCGCGGCAAGGGCCGCACGCGTTACGACGTCGTGCTGTCCTCCGCGTTGCCCGATGCGTTCGGGCAGACGTTGGGGCGCGACGTCACGCTCGGCTTCAAGGTCACCAAGGCGCCCGAGCAGCTGTGGTCGCCCGGCGGCCCGCTCACCACGCTCGACCCCGCGGGCGGCACGAGCTTCCGCGTGTTCTCGGTGAACTACAAGAAGCTCGACGTCCAGATCTGGAAGGTCACGCCCGACGACTGGCCCGCGTACCTCGAGTTCCTGCGCAAGCAGTACGAGGACAAGAAGCCGCGTCCGCCGGGCAAGCGCGTGTTCGAAGGCACCGCGAAGGCCGAAGGCGAGCGCGACGAGATCGGGGAGACGCCGATCGACGTGAGCGCCGCGCTCGCGGGCGGGCTCGGACATGCGATCGTCATCGTCGAAGGCGGCGGCGTGCTCGGTCTGCGCGAAACCCCACGCGTGGTCGCGTGGGTGCAGGCGACGAAGATCGGCATCGATGCATTCGTCGACGCCACCGAGGCGGTCGCGTGGACGACGGACCTCGCCACCGGCACGCCGTTGCGCGGCGTCGAGGTCGATCTCGTCCCCGGCAGCAAGCCCGTGTCCACCGACGCCGCCGGCGTGGCTCGTCTCGCGCTGCCCGGCAAGTCGAGCGCTCGACTCATCCGCGCGCGCAAGGGCAGCGACGTGGCGTTCGTGCCCGAGCAGACGTTCTGGTGGGGCGGCGAGGAGGGCTGGCGCGCACGCGAGCCCGCCGATGCGCTCACGTGGTTCGTGTTCGACGATCGCACGGTCTACAAGCCGGGGGAGACGGTGCGCTTCAAGGGCTGGCTGCGCCGCACCGAGATGGGCAAGGGGGGCGACGTCGTCGGCGTCGGATCGGCGGCAGGCGAGCTGAAGTGGGTGCTCCGCGACGCGCGAGGGGCCGAGGTCGCCAAGGGGGCGCTGAAGGTCGGGAGGCTCGGCGCGTTCGAGGGCGAGGCG
Organism: uncultured Nannocystaceae bacterium; assembly: GCA_964468635.1. Taxonomy (GTDB): domain Bacteria; phylum Myxococcota_A; class Polyangia; order Nannocystales; family Nannocystaceae; genus Xiheibacterium. The sequence continues at coordinate 13,245 of CAYXVR010000103.1, read as the reverse complement.
AAGATCCCCGACGACGCGAACCTCGGCGACGCGATCATCGGCTTCACCGCGACGAAGTGGCCGAATGCGAATCCCGGGCGCGAGCACTGGCATCCGCTGCAGATCCGCGAGTTCAGGCGGCCCGAGTACGAGGTCGGCGTCGAGGCGAGCGAGGGCCCGCATCGCGTGGGCGGCACCGCACTGCTGACGGCCGAGGCCAAGTACTACGCGGGCGGCGGGCTCGGCAACGCCGACGTCCAGTGGCGCGTCGTCGCCACCGAGTCGTCGTTCGTGCCGCCCAACCGCAGCGAGTATCGCTTCGGCCGCTATCGCCCGTGGTGGATCTGGTGGATCCCCGGCGAGCCGTGGAAGGAGCCGAAGGTGCACACGGTGGCGGCGAAGACCGACGGTGGCGGCAAGCATCGCATCGCCACCGATTTCGTCGCCGCCGATCCACCGCTGCCGCACTCGGTGAACGCGGAGGCGCTCATCCACGACGTCAATCGCCAGGCGTGGGCGGCGAGCGCGACGATGCTCGTGCATCCGGCCGAGGTCTACGTGGGCTTGAAGACCGCGCTGGCCTTCGTCGACGCGGGGCAGCCGATCGAGCTCGACGGGATCGTCGTCGATCTCGACGGGAAGGCGGTCGCGGGGCGCGACGTGAAGGTCGAATCCGTGCGGCTGTCGTGGAAGCAGAAGGGCACCGAGCAGATCGAGGTCGAGCACGATCGGCAGACCTGCAAGGCCGTGTCGAAGGCCGACGGATTCCGGTGCACGCTCGCGACCAAGCGCGGCGGCCTCCATCGCATCCGCGCCCATGTGACCGACACGCACGGCAATCGCAACCTCACGGAGGTGCAGATGTGGGTCACCGGCGGGGACATCCCGCAGGATCGCGGCCTGCAGCAGGAACGCGTCACGCTGATCCCGGATCGCGAGGCGTACGCGCCGGGCGACACCGCGAAGCTGCTCGTCATCGCGCCGTTCCCCGACGCGCACGGTGTGCTCACGCTGCGGCGGTCGGGACTCGAGGAGGTGCGGCCGTTCTCGATGAAGGGCAGCTCGCACACGCTCGAGGTGTCGGTCGATCCGAGGTTCACGCCGATGGTGCACGTGCAGGTCGACCTCGTCGGCGCCGCGCCGCGCCGAAACGAGAGCGGTGCCGTCGACGAGAAGCTGCCCGAGCGCCCCGCATACGCGACAGGCGTGTACGAGCTGAAGGTACCGCCCACGCGGCGCAAGCTCGCGGTCGAGGCCAAGCCGGCCGCGGCCAAGCTCGAGCCGGGAGCGAAGACATCGGTCGAGGTGGCGATCACCGATCACGCGGGCAAGCCCGTGGCCGATGCCGACGTCGCGATCGTCGTGGTCG
>CAYXVR010000103.1:11095-11887 GCA_964468635.1 uncultured Nannocystaceae bacterium | reverse complement strand
AAGCCGACGCCGGATCCGCTGGCGACGTTCTACGGTTATCGCGGTCCCGACGTCGTCGACGCGCACAGCCGCGCCGCGGTGCAGCTCGGCAGCGACAAGGAAGTCACGGGCGAGTACCGCAACGAAGCGCCGGGGTTCGCCGCGGGCGGCCAGCCCGAGCGTCTCGCGGATACGGCCACCGTTTCGCGCGAGGCCAAGCCCGCGGCCGAGGCTCCCGCGCCCCCGCCCGCGCCGGCCAAGCCCGAGCCGTCGAGCGGCAAGGCGCGAGGCCCCGATGCCCCCATCGCGCTGCGCAGCGATTTCGACGCGCTGGCCGTGTTCGAGGCCGACGCGCGCACGAACGCGGAGGGCCGCACGACCGTCGACGTGAAGCTGCCCGACAATCTCACGCGCTATCGCGTGATGGCGATCGCAGCCGCGGGCGACGATCGGTTCGGATCGGGCGAGGCCACGATCACCGCACGCCTGCCCTTGATGGTGCGCCCGTCACCGCCGCGCTTCCTCAACTTCGGCGATCGCTTCGAGCTGCCGATTGTCGTGCAGAACCAGACCGACGAGGACATGACGGTCGCCGTCGCCGTGCGTGCGGCCAACCTCGAGCTGCCCGACGGGCAAGGCCGCCGCTTCACCGTCCCCGCCAACGATCGCCGCGAGGTGCGGCTGCCGGCCGCGACCGCGTCGGCCGGCACGGCGCGCGTGCAGATCGGCGCCACCGCGGGCACGCACGCCGATGCGGCCCAGCTCGAGCTGCCGGTGTGGACACCCGCGACCACCGAGGCCTTCGCGACCTAC
>CAYXVR010000103.1:7905-11085 GCA_964468635.1 uncultured Nannocystaceae bacterium | reverse complement strand
CGAGGTCGATACCGGCGCGATCGCCCACACCGTCATCGCACCGCGGGGCGTGTTCACCGAGTTCGGTGGGCTCGAGATCACGACGAGCTCCACCGCGGTCTCGGCCCTCACCGATGCGGTGCTCTACCTCGTCGACTACCCGTTCGAGTGCAACGAGCAGATCGCCTCGCGCGTGCTCGCGATCGCGGCGCTGCGCGACGTGCTCGGGGCCTTCGGCGCGGAAGGGCTGCCGCCGGCCAAGACGCTCGAGGCGGCCGTGCGTCGCGATCTGGAGACGCTCGCTCGTCGACAGCACGACGACGGCGGCATGGGCTTCTGGCGCCGCGATTCCGAGGCGTGGCCGTATCTGGGGGTCCACGTCGCGCACGCGTTCGTGCGCGCGCAGGACAAGGGCTTCACCGTACCGGCGCGCGCTCTGACGCGATCGAAGCAGTACATCGAAAAGATCGATCGCCACATCCCGCGTTGGTACGGCGAGCAGGCCCGTCGCACGATCGAGGCGTATGCGCTCCACGTGCGTCACCTCCTCGGCGACGACGACGTCACCCAGGCCAAGCGCGTGCTGCGGAGCATGGCGCTCGACGAGCTGCCCCTCGAAGCGCAGGGCTTCGTGCTGCCGATCCTCGCCGCGGGCAAGGCGAGCAAGGAGGTGGCCGAGATCGAGCGGCATCTCGGCAACCGTGTGACCGAAACGGCGGCCGCGGCTCACTTCGCCGACGGTTACGCCGACGATGCGCACGTCGTGCTGCACTCGAACCGCCGCGCCGACGGGATCCTGCTCGAGGCGCTCGTGGAGGTGCGGCCCAAGAGCGATCTGGTGCCCAAGCTCGTGCGCGGGCTGCTGGGGCACCGCAAGGCCGGGCGCTGGTCCAACACGCAGGAGAACACCTTCGTGCTGCTCGCCCTCGATGCGTACTTCGATCGATTCGAGAAGACCACGCCGGACTTCGTGGCCAAGGCGTGGCTCGGCGAGCGCTATGCGGGCGAGCATGCGTTCCGCGGTCGCACGACGGAGCAGCACCGCATCGACGTGCCGATGCATCACGTCGGCGAGCCCGGCACCACGCAGCAGCTCGTCATCGACAAGAAAGGCAAGGGCCGCCTCTACTATCGCGTCGGCATGAAGTACGCGCCCTCGGATCTCGCGTTGCCGCCCGCCGATCACGGTTTCGAGGTGCAGCGGATCTACGAGGCGGTCGACGATCCGAAGGACGTGCAGCGCGACGAGAAGGGCCGCTGGACGATCCGCGCCGGTGCGCGTGTGCGCGTGCGCGTGACGATGGTCGCCCCGGCCCGTCGCTACCACGTCGCGCTCGTCGATCCTCTGCCGGCGGGATTGGAGCCCCTCGATCCGGCGCTCGCCGTGACCGGCAACGTTCCGCTCGATCCGCAGGAAGCGAAGGAACGCGGCCGCTTCTGGTGGTGGTGGGGCACGTGGTACGAGCACCAGAGCCTGCGCGACGAACGTGCGGAGGCGTTCGCGAGCCTTCTGTGGGAGGGCGTGCACGAGTACACGTACGTCGCGCGCGCGACCACGCCGGGCGAGTTCGTGGTGCCGCCGGCAAAGGCCGAGGAGATGTACAGCCCCGAGACCTTCGGACGCAGCGCCGTCGATCGTGTGCGCGTTCGAGCTAGCGATTGAGCATCGCCACGTTGCGGATCGCGCTCGCGAGCTCCTCGAGGTCGAGGGGCTTGGGCACGTGGTTGTTGAACCCCGCATCGAACGCACGACGCCGCTCCATCGAGCTCGCGTACCCGGTGAGCGCGATGGCGGGGAGGTTTCCGCCGTCGTCGCGCGAGCGCTGGCGCAGTCGGCGAATGAAGTCGTAGCCGCTCTCGCCGGGCATGCCGATGTCGCTGACGATCACGCGTGGCTTGAAGCCCTCGAGCAGCAGCATCGCCTCGCGCACCGATCCGGCCATCGTGACCGTGGCGCCGCGGCCCTCCAGCGAGGCGGTGATGAGCTCACGCTCCGCATCGTCGTCCTCGACCACGAGCACGGTGATGCCGTCGAGACGCGTGACGCCCTCGCATGGCTCGGCGGTCGGCGACAGCGGCAGGACCATGGTGAAGGTGGCACCCTTGCCCAATCCTTCGCTCTCGGCCTCGACGGTGCCGTCGTGCAGCTCCGCGATGTGCAGCGCGATCGCGAGCCCGAGTCCCAGGCCTTTGGCGCGGGTGCCCGCGGAGCCCTGCCGGAAGCGCTCGAACACGTGGGGGAGGAACTCGGGCGCGATGCCTCTGCCTTCGTCGCGCACGGTCAGCCGTACGTGCCCGTTCACCCGATCGAGCGATACGGTGATCGTGCCGTCGCGCTCGCTGAATTTCACCGCGTTCGACAGCAGATTCCACATCGCCTGCTGCAGGCGCGTCGCGTCGCCGGACATCAGCAGCGCGTCGGCCCTCCGCTCGAGCACGATTCGGAGGCCCTTCTCCGCCGCGGATGGGCGAACGGCGTCGATGGCCGAGCGCGCGACCGCGTCGACGTCGGTGGGTCCGAGCTGCAGCCGCAGCTTGCCCGACACGATGCTCGACGCGTCGAGCAAGTCCTCGATGAGTCGCGCCTGCGCTTCCGCGTTGCGTACGATCGTCTGCACCGCGCGCGAGGTCTGCGGGTCGTGGCTCACCTGCGTCTCCAGCAGCCGCGCCCACCCGAGGATGGCGCTCAGCGGCGTGCGGAGCTCGTGCGACGCGGTGGCGAGGAATTCGTCCTTGATGCGGTTGTGCTCGCGTGCTCGCGCGAGGCGCAGGCGGTCCTCGTCGGCGCGACGGCGTTCCGTGAGATCGCGTGTCACCTTGCCGAATCCGACCAGCGTTCCGTGCTCGTCGTGCAGCGCCGTGATCACGACGTTGGCCCAGAAGGTGGAACCGTCCTTGCGCACACGCCAGCCCTCGTCCTCGAACCTTCCGACCCGCGCCGCCTCCTCGAGCTCGAAGTCGCACGTCGCCTTGGCCGTGGCCTGGTCGGGATAGAAGACGGAGAAGTGACGGCCGACGATCTCCTCCGCGGCGTAGCCCTTGATGCGCTGTGCTCCGGCGTTCCACGTCGTCACGTGGCCGGTCGGATCGAGCATGAAGATCGCGTAGTCCACCACGCACTCGACGAGGAGACGGAAGCTGTCGGCGACACGACGCCGCTCGACCTCCGTCTGGAGCCGGCGCGAGAGCTCGCCGATCCTC
>CAYXVR010000103.1:7341-7895 GCA_964468635.1 uncultured Nannocystaceae bacterium | reverse complement strand
GCAGACGTGCGTGCGTCTCCACGGAGGTCACGACCGCGTGCGCGTGCGCATCGCACTGCTCGACCATTTCGCCGTGCCCGCGCACGCGGCCCGTCGGGCTGCGGCTCGCTACGTACGCGATCCAGTCGTCGGCGAGGTTCTCCGAGGTCTCGCGATCGGGTGACGCGCCCGTGTCGAAGCTTGCGATGGCCTCGCCGGCATCGACGAGGATCACCCGGCCGCGCTCCATCTCCGCGTCGACGGCGATGTCGTCGCGCAACAGTGCATCGCAGCACGCTCGCCGCCGAGCCTCGTTGGCGACGAGGACCACGGAGTCGCCGGCGCGCAAACCCTCGGCGACGAATGACGAGACCGCGTCCAGGAGGCGGCGCTCGTCGTCGTGGAACAGAACCGCGTGGCGCGGCTCGGCACCGAGCAGCGACGAGGGTTCGAGGAGATCGACGACGGCTTCGCTCATGGGGGCGGTCGCAGGCTACCCACCGCGGGACCGGCTACAATCTTCCCCACCCGCCCCGGCGGGATCCGTCTCCAGCAGCGCGTCGAGCGCGGCGACG
>CAYXVR010000103.1:0-7331 GCA_964468635.1 uncultured Nannocystaceae bacterium | reverse complement strand
CTACAACCGGCGCGCAAGCCGGCCGACCGCGGCTCGGGCCGTGGAGCGTGCGGTCCCGGGTTACCCTCGTTCCGGATGGCTCGAGGCGACGCAACGCCCGACGACCCCGCTTCGAGGAGCGATGCCCCGTCCGACACCGATGCCACGCTCGGACCCGACGATCTTCCGATCGCGCAGGGGGCCCCGCCTTCGGTCCCACCGGTAGGGGCCTTCGTCGACCGCTATCGGTTGCTGCAGGAGCTCGGACGCGGCGCGTCGGGGGTCGTGTTCGCGGCGTTCGATCCGAAGCTCGATCGGCAGGTCGCGCTCAAGATCCTGCGCGTCCCCGAGGGCAGCGGCGAGTCCTCGCCCGGCGGGCGCCTCGTCGCGGAGGCGAAGGCGCTGGCGAAGCTCTCGCATCCCAACGTCGTCGCGGTGTTCGACGTCGGCACCACGGGCGCCAGCGCGATCGACAGGCGCGTGTACGTTGCGATGGAGCTCGTGCCGGGGCGGGACCTCGCGGCTTGGATCGCGGACGTCCACATGACCGAGGCGTGGCGTCGTGGGAGGCGATGGCGCGAGATCGTCGAGCTCTTCCTGCAGGCGGCCAAGGGCCTCGCCGCGGCGCACGAGGCGGGGATCGTCCACCGCGACTTCAAGCCCGGCAACGTGCTCGTCGGCGCGGACGGGCGCGTTCGCGTGGTCGACTTCGGCCTCGCGCGCGCACAGGTCGAGCCCTCCGACGCGGCCGAGCAGGACGCGGAGCTCGACGTTGCGACCGCGCACGGGGGCTTGCAGGGCACGCCCGCGTACCTCGCTCCGGAGCGCATCGCCGGCGACGATGCGTCCGCGGCGAGCGATCAGTACGCGTTCTGCATCGCGCTGTTCGAGGCGCTGGCCGGGCGCCGGCCGTTCATGGCCAAGAGCGTGCCGGCGCTGCTGGCCGAGCACCTCGAAGGGCGCGTCGTGTGGCCCGACGACGCGCCTGCGATCCCGCCATGGTTGCAGCGAACGATCCTGCGCGGACTCTCGCGTGATCCCGTGGCGCGGTGGTCGAGCATGCACGCCCTCATCGACGCACTCGGTCACGACCCGCTCGGTGTGGCGCGGCGTGTCGCGTCCTGGGTGGGCGTCGCGGGTGGCGTCGCGGCGCTGGCGTTCGGCGTGTGGTGGTTGCAACAGCCCGGGCACGTCGAGCTCGCGCTCAGCGATCGCGCTGGTGTGCCGTTGGCGAGCGGAACGGTTTCGATCGGCGATCGCACGTTCGAGGTCCACGACGGTGTGGCGAGCGGCGACGTGCCGGCGGGCAAGTACACGGTCACCGCGACGGCGCCCGATCATCGCCCGACGGAGGCCGTGCTCGACGTGACACGCGGCTCCACGCACCAGCTCGCGATGACGCTCGACCACGAACGCGCCGTGCTCGACCTCGACGTGGCACCGTCGGGTGCGACGATCGTGGTCGACGGGATCGATCACGGCTCACGGTTGCGCAACCTCGAGCTCGATTCGGGGCGGCATTCGATCCGGGCGTTCGCGGAGGGCGCGTTCGAAGCGAGCCTCGAGCTCGAGCTGGCCGCGGACGCGCGCGCGCGGCGGTTCGCATTCCTGCCCACCGTACAGGCGTGGTCGCTGCCCGAGACGGGTGCGTGGGGGCTGCTCGAGTGGGCGGGCGACCTCGACGGCGACGGGCGGTCCGACGTCGTGCATCGCAACTACGGCACGGTGCGCGCGGACAATCCGTGGACGGGGACGAAGCTGTGGTCGATGGACTTCGTCGACAGCGAGATGTGGTCGTTCGCGCTGATCGACGTCGACGGCGACGGGGCGCGCGAGCTCGCGGTGGGGGTGGCGTCGCGTTCGGGTGGGGCGCTCACGCTCTACGACGGCACGCGGGTCGAGGCCGGCAAGCCGCGGGTGCGCTGGGCAGCGAAAGGAGGAACGCCGTCGCCGGACGGTGAATTCACGCGGCCGATCGTATCGCGCGAGGCGGAGATCGATGGACGGATCGTGGTGCTGGCTTCGCGGGCATGGTCGCGTCGCATCGAGCTGCGCGAGGGGTCGAGCGGAAGACTGCGCGCGAGCGCCGAGCTCGACGCGGTGCCCGTCGACGCGCGTGTGGTGGACGACGCGGCGTTCGTGATGACGGCGACGGGCATCGAGAAGTGGGACCTCGCCGGTCCGACGCGCGTGTGGTCGAGCGACCTCGGTGTGGCGCCGAGCCGCGATCGCTCGAACGTGCACGCGTTTGCGGCGAGCGAGGCGGAGCACGGCCGCTCGACGCTGATCGTGGCGCGGCTCGACGACGACGAGCACGCGGACGTGCTGCTGCCGGTGCCCGCGGGAGCGACCCGCGTCGCGCTGGTGGCGATCGACGGGCGGACGGGCGCGCAGCGGTGGCGATCACCTCCGGTTCGGCTCTCGGGGCCTCAGTTCGCGCGCGTTCCCTTCGATGCAGACGGCGACGGTGTCGACGATCCCTTCCTCGACCTCGCAAACGATGCGGCGCCCCTCGACGGGCGCACGGGCGCGCCGCTCTGGTCGCGGGCGGGGGCCGGCGGGAACGCGCTCACGATCGCAGGCGATCGGCTGCTCGCGGTCGTCCGATCCGACGGCGTGGACCTCGTCGATCCGGCGACCGGTGTGCCGTCGGTCTCGCTCGCGTCGCCGGCGGATGTGATGGAGTCGCCTCTGCTGGCGGACATGGACGCGGACGGCGAGCGCGAGATCGTGTTCCCGGCGGACGGCGTGGGGCTGTTGACGTTCGCACTCGACGGCACGCCGGAGCGCACGGTGCACCTGCGCAGCCGACCGCAGGCGTTTCGTCCACCGGCCGATCACGACGGAGATGGTCTCGACGATCTGCTCGCGAACGCGAATGGGCCGACGGTGCTGCGCGCGACGAACGTCCGTTGGGCGCAGCGGGGCTACGACGCGATCCGCACCACGCCCGTGCTCGCGGACCTCGACGCGAACGGCTCGATCGAGGTGGCCGTCGTCGGTGCGTTCGGAGATGGGCCCGGGCGCGCGGTGACGATCTTCGACGCGGACTCGGGCCTGCTGCTCGCGCAGGGCGATCCGATCGAGGTGATCCGCGACTTCGACGTGGTACCCGGCGCGGAGGGAGGGCTCGATCTGCTGTTGCAGACCACGAAGGACATCCGGATCGTCTCGGGTCGCGACGCGAGCGTGCTGACGAAGACGCCGACGAGCCGATCCTACTCGAGCCCGGCCGTGGGTGATTGGGACGGCGACGGCGTGCGCGACGTGGTGGCGGTGCCGTGGGACGAGGGCAACCCCTACGTGCTGCTCGATGCGGCCCTGCGTGCCGTGGGGGAGATCGCGATGCCGTTCGGCGGCTCGTGGGTGCGGCCGAGCTTCGTCGACACCGACGGTGTCGGTGCGCTCGAGCTCGTGGGAGGCTTCCACGACGGGCACATCGCGGTGATGGAGCTGCCCGGTGGTGCCGTACGATGGTCGCGCGCGCTCGGAGCCGTGAAGGTGACGCACGGTCCGGTGCCGGCGGATCTCGACGGCGACGGAACCATGGAGCTGCTCGTCGCCGATACGGAGGGGCACGCCTTGCATTGCCTCGCGGCGCGCGACGGGACTCCGAAGTGGAGCGCGCCGGGCCGCGGGTTCGTGAAGGTGAAGGTCGTCGTCGGCGACGTCGACGGCGATGGCGATCCGGAGATCGCGACCGCCTCGGGCTCGACCGGCGTGTGCCTGCTCGATCACGAGGGCCGCGACGTGTGGTGCGTCGACGCGCCGGTCAAGCGCGCCGGCGCGGCCGTCGTCGTGAATGCGGTCGCGATCGCCCCCCTCGGCGATCGCCCCTCGCTGCTCGCCGCCTTCGAGGACGGCACCCTCGCGGTCCTCGACGCCGCCGACGGAGCACAACAATGGACGTACACCCCACCCGACGGCGATCGCTACGACACGCGCCCGGCCGTCGCCGACGTCGACGCCGACGGCACCCCGGAGGTCTTCCTCGCCGGCTGGGACCGCACCCTTCGCAGCCTCCGCGTCCCGACCCGCTCCCGCTGACGATCGCGCAACTTTCGAGAAGCGGTGATGGCTGAGCGCGCGTAAGGTCCGCGCATGTCCGTGAAAGCGATCCCCGAAGGTCTCCGCACGCTCACTCCGCACATCACCGTCGCTGACGCGAGGAAGGCGATCGCCTTCTACGAGAAGGCGTTCGGCGCCAAGCTGCTGTCCACTCATGATCTCCCCGACGGCAAGCTCATGCACGCCGCGCTGCAGATCGGTGACGCGCAGCTGTTCCTCAACGACCCGTTCGGCCCGCCCCCCGAGCGACGCGACGGCATCACGATCCACGTCGCCGTCGAAGACGCGCGCGCCGCCTGGGATCGCGCCGTGAAGGCGGGCGCCGAGGTCGTGATGCCGCTGCAGGACCAGTTCTGGGGCGATCGCTACGGCAGCCTGAAGGATCCCTTCGGCATCACGTGGTCGATCGGCCAGCACATCGAGGACGTCGACGACGCCGAGCTCGAGCGCCGCGGCCGCGAAGCCATGGCCCGCATGGGCAAGGCCTGACCGCCGCCACCCCGCCGCGCCGGCTTCGACTGCACCCATCGGTTTCGGATCGGGGTCGTGAACCCGTTCACGGCCGCGATCTGAAACGGGATGTTTCGCGCGGGTCCGCCGCGGGCTGCGGCCGGGCGTTCACGGCCGTGATCTGAAACGCGATGTTTCGCGCGGGTCCACCGCGGGGTCACGCGGTCAGTCGCCAGGTCACGCGGGGGCCTCGGTGCTGACGCAGGCGGGCGTCGCCGAGGCAGAGCAGGCCCGCCGGCAGCGCGGGGGTGGGCGTGGTGGACAGGCGCCAGATCGTGGTCCGGCTCGACCGGCTGGCGAGCGCGAGCGATCCCGGATCGTTCCAGCCGGTGGTGACGGCGAGCTGCACGAAGAGGTGGCGGACGGGGCCGCGGTGCTGGATGTCGGCCGGCGTTGCACGCAGGGCGGACGCGGCTGCGCGCGCGAAGTCGGGGAGCGCATGTAGCGGAACGCGCGAGCCCGCGGCGGCGATGGGCAGTGGAGTGCCGTTCGGGGCGGAGGCGCGATCGAGCGTGACGTATCGGTGGTGCGCGGCGACGAATCCGTCGAGTGGCTGACCGAGCGCGCGAGCGAGTCGCTCCGGCTCGACCCAGGGTCTGCGATCGCACCCACGACGTCGCGATGCGTCGACCACGGCCACTGCAGAGGATCGTCGACCAGGCCTGCCTCGCACGCGTTGCGCCCGATGTACCGCACCGTGCGGGCGGCGATCCCTGCATTGTGCACCTGCGTGACCTCGATGCTCCCGAACCCGGGCATGTCGAAGTTGCGCGCCACATGGCCGAGCACGCGCGCGAGGCGGTGCGCAGCGGCCTGCTCGTCGTCGGTCTCGGAGGCCACATGCAAGTGATCCGGCATGAGCGCGCACGCGAGTGCGGCCGGGAAAGCGGCCCTCACGTGGTCCCACGTCCACGCGGCACAAGCCGGCTCGCACAGACCATCGAACACGCCACGCGCATGCGCGACGAAGTGGAAGACTGGAGCGCTCGTCATGGCCGGGCTCGTCGATCCGAGAGCGCGGACCGTTGCGCCCGATCGCCCGCGGCCGCGCGTGAGCATTGCGGCCTGGCGCCGGCGGTCGTGTCTCCCACGGACCGCCGCGCAGTCCCGCGGAACGCCGCCGGCAACCGGTTCGTCTCGACTTGAACAGAACGTTTCGGATCGGGGTCGTGAACACGTTCACGGGCCTGGTCTGAAACAGAACGTTCCGGTGCGCCGAGTCGCGGCGGGAGCTCGCCAGGGCGGCGAGCGGCGATCACTCGGCCAGCCACGCGGTCACTTCGGCCAGCGCCGTCGCGAACGCGGGGCCCGACTCGCGGTAACCGGTGGCGGCCGCGGTCGCAAGCGAGCGCGCGCGGTCGGAGGGTGGTCTCGTCTCCGTCAGCGCGCGCGCGAGTGCGAAAGCGGAGCGCGCCTTCTGATGCGGTGCGAGGGCGATCCGATCGCGGATCGTCCACACCTCCTCCAGCACCGGCAGCGCGGCCGCGCGATCGCCTTGCGCGAGCAGGACCTCGCCGAGCACCGCCTTCGCCTCGAGCGTGGTCACGTGATCCGCACTCCGCGAGCGTTCGAGGATCCCGACGGCGCGGCGCGACAGCTCGAGCGCCTCGTCCGACCGACCGCGCCCGGCGACGATCTCGGCCACCCACGCGACCTCCTCGCCCGTCAGCGGATGCTCGGGGCCATACGCGGTCTCGGCCGCCGCGAGCCCGCGTCGCGCTTGCACCTCCGCATCCGCGACCCGGCCGACGTGCCACAGCGCGAACGAGTAGTTGTGCAGCGGATCGATGAATCCGCTGTGACCTTCCGGCAGCGTCGCTTCGAGCCCGCGCACCGCCGACTCGAGCTCGGGCAGCGCTTCCGCGGCGCGCCCCAGATGCGTCAGCGCGTACGCATGCTCGGTCCGCGCCTTCGCGGTGAAGAAATGATCGGGTCCGTGGGCCTCGATGCGCGCCTGCTTGGCATCGCGCAGCAGCGCCTCCGCCTCCGCGAATCGGCCCAGCTCCATCAACACGTACGCGACCGCCACCGCCGACAACGCGGAGTCGGGATGCTTCGGTCCGAGCAGCTCGCGACGCAGCTCGAGCGCGCGCCGCAGTGGAGGCTCCGCGCGATCGTAGCGACCGGCCTCGCTGAGCATCGATCCCAATGCGCTCACCAGCGTCGCCACCCTGCCGTCGCGCTCGCCCACGGCATCGGCCAGCCTGCGGATCCCCTCGCGGTACGCGGCCTCCGACGCGTCCCACCGCGCCTGATTGCGCAGCACCGCCCCCATCGCATTGCGAGCGCGTGCCTCGACGACCGGATCGGCGCTCGTCCGGATCGCGAGATCGAGCGCGAGCTCGGCCGGCCACTGCCCCTCGGCCGGACGCCCGAGATACTGCAGCACGTACACGAGCGAGCTCGCTGCCTTGATCGCGACCTCGAACGATCCCTCGCGCATCGCGATCTGCAGCGCCTCGCGCAGCGCCGCCTCCGAGTCCTCGTAGCGCCCGAGATAATCCAGGACGTCGCCGCGACCGAGCGCCGCCTCGGCGCGGATCGGCGGATAGCCGAGCTCGCGCGTGCGCGCATCGACGTCGTCGGCGAGCGCGAGCGACTCCTCGTAGCGACCGATCCGATAGAGCGCGCGCGAGCGGGCGAGGTCTTCTCGCGCCTGCGCGACCGCATCCGCGATCGGGCCCGCGGGCGGCGGCGCGACCTCCTTCTGCAGGGCTGCGATGTCCTCGCACCGGTGCAGCTCGGGCAGGTTCTCGACGAGCCGATGTGCACGC
>CAYXVR010000102.1:0-19504 GCA_964468635.1 uncultured Nannocystaceae bacterium | reverse complement strand
GTCGCGTACGTCGTGCGCAACGAGAAGCCGTTCACGGAGATCCTCACCGCCGACTACACGATGGTGAACCCGTACTCCGCCAAGGTGTACGGCATCGACAACGTGAACTTCGAGGACGCGTACGACTACGGCGAGTTCGTGCCGGCGAAGGTGCCGGGCCTGCCGCACACCGGCGTGCTCACGACCACGGTGTTCCTGAATCGCTTCCCGACGACGGACACCAACCGCAACCGTCACCGCGCGCGCATGTTCTACCAGTTCTTCCTGGCGACGGACGTGCTGCAGCTCGGCGAGCGGCCGGTGCAGTCGCAGGCGATCCTCGGCGTGGCGCCGTGGCTCAACAACGACGCGTGCGCCGTGTGCCACGCGCAGATCGACCCGGTCGCCGGCGCCTTCCAGAACTTCATGCCGGATCAGGGTGGCCGCTACGAGCCGCCGGTGGAGGGCTGGTTCGGCGACATGAAGGCGCCGGGCTACGGCGACGAGATCATGCCGCCGGAGCAGTCGGCGACGGCGCTGAGCTGGATGACCGCGCAGGCGATCCAAGACCGCCGCTTCGCGGTGTCGGCCGTCCACATCATGTGGAAGGGCCTGTCGGGCGACGATCCGATCAAGCCGCCCCGCGATCCGCACGAGGAGGGTTACCTCGAGGGCATCCGCGCGGCGGACATGCAGGAGAAGATCTTCGACGAGGTCGTCCAGAAGTTCATCGACAGCGAGTACAACCTCAAGGTCGTCGTCAAGGAGCTGGTCAAGACGCCGTACTACCGGGCGTACAACGCCAAGGGCCTCGACGAGGCGCGCGAGCTCGAGCTCGCCCAGCTCGGCACGGGTCGGTTGCTCATTCCGGAGCAGCTGCACCGCAAGGTCGAGGCGGTCACGGGCCAGCCGTGGCGCACGAGGGACGGTGACAACGGCACCGACCTGCTGCTCGATGCGGACGCGTACCGCATCTTCTACGGCGGCATCGACTCCGACACGGTGGTGCAGCGCATCACGGATCCGAACGGCATCATGGCGAACGTCGCCAAGCGCATGTCGAACGAGATCGCGTGCTGGACGACGGCGGCGGACTTCACCCGCGAAGCCGGGGACAGGAGCCTCTTCCCGTTCGTCGATCCGACGTTCAAGCCGGAGGACAACAACGGGTTCGAGGTGCCGGCGGCCGCGTCGGCCATCCGCGCGAACATCCAGTACCTCCACGCGAAGCTCCTGGGCGAGTACCTCGACCAGAACTCGCCGGAGATCAACATGACGTACGAGCTCTTCCTCAACGTGTGGAAGGAAGGGCAGCGCGGCATCAAGGCCGTCGACAGCGAGACGATGATGCCGGAGTACGGCACGCAGCTGCCGGGACCGTGTCAGGCGACGACCGACTTCTGGAGCGGCGCCGACCTCGGGGACAAAGCGATCACCGAGGATCCGAACTACACCATCAGGGCGTGGATGGCCGTCATGAGCTATCTGCTCTCCGACTACCGGTTCCTGCACGAGTAAGAGAAGGGGGACAACGACCATGGATCGCCGAGACTTCCTCAAGATCGCTTCTCTCGCAGGAGTGTCCGTCGTCGCACCGACGGCGTTCGGTGGGCCGGGCATCACCGGCAAGCCGCGCCGCAGCTACGACGCGTACGAAGGACTGCTGTTCGTGTCCGTCAACGCCAGTGGTGGGTGGGATCCCACCAGCATGTGCGACCCGAAGGGCGCGAAGAGCGAGAACGACCCGAACCCGATGAACGCTTCGTACCTCGCCGACGAGATCGCCGAGGCGGGCAACATCCGGTACGCACCGCTGCCGTTCCCCGCGTCGGGTCTGTTCGGCATGAACGTCGACCCGGCGTCGTACACGATGCAGACGTTCTTCGAGAAGTACCAGTCGCGCCTGACCGTCATCAACGGCATCGACGTCGAGACGAACGGGCACGACCAGGGCAGCCGCAACACGTGGAGCGGTCGGCTCGCCGAGGGGCATCCGACGCTGGCCGCATTCATGGCGGGCGCGCTCGGGCGCGAGCAGCCGATGGCGTTCCTCGCCTTCGGCGGCTACGCGGAGACGGCGGGCATCTGCGCTCGCACGCGTGCGGGCAACACGAACCGCATCGTCGAGCTCGCGTATCCGCAGCGGATCAACCCGCTGGAGCCGACCTCGGGCTTCCATCACGACAAGGTGCAGGAGCTGATCGATCAGTCGCAGGCAGCGCGCGATCAGGCCCTCATCGAGACGCAGGGACTGCCGAAGATCCGCTCGGCGATCAGCACGCTGTTCACCGCGCGCAGCGGCAGCAACGAGCTCAAGCGCCTGCAGGAGTACCTGCCGACGCCGGAGAACCAGGAGCAGGGATTGCGCGGCCAGGCGCAGCTCGCCATCGCGGCGTACCGCGCGGGTATCTGCATCTCCGCCAACCTCGACATCGGCGGCTACGACACGCACGGCGATCACGACAACCAGCAGATCCCGCGCCTGCTCGACATCCTCGACGGCGTCGACTTCCTCATGGAGGAGGCCGAGCGTCAGGGCGTCGCGGACAAGATCGTCGTCGCGGTCGGCTCCGACTTCGGTCGCACGCCGTACTACAACGGCGGCATGGGCAAGGACCACTGGTCCACGACGAGCATGTTGTTCATGGGCGCCGGCATCCCCGGCAACCGCGTCATCGGCTCCTCCGATGCCGAGCACAACGCGATCGGCGTCACGCAGGGTCTCGATCCGGACACGAGCGCCGAAGCGCGCAAGATCCATCCGGCAGACATCCACTATGCTCTCCGCAAGGTCGCGGGGCTTCACGATGGTGAGCTCGCGGCCATGTTCCCGCTCGACCTGAAAGGTGACCCCCTTCCCCTCTTCGGGTAGGGCGAGCACGCTGCGCGAGAGCCTCGCGGGCAAACGCCCGCTGTCGCGACAACGAGCCCACGAGGGCTGCTGGACCCCCCGGCAGCCCTCGTGCCTTTTAACGCCGCTATCATCGGCGCGAGCGCGTGGGGTTCTTCTTTCTCGTCATCGCCCTTCTGTCGACCTACGGGATCTATCGCGTGGTCCAGACGCAGGCGCGCGATCGGAAGTACCTGCAGGAGAGCAAGAGCGACAAGCCGCTCGAGCTCGAGCATCTGCCGTCGTCGTTGCAAGCGATCGCTCGCGATGCGCGATCGTTGCGGCTGTTGCTCGAGTCGCCCGTGCGCGATCTCGCCGAGCTCCGGCAAGGACGGCTCGCGGCGACGGCCGAGGACGTCGAGGCGTTCGACACGATGCTCATGAACGCGAGCCGCGAGGTCGGCGATTTCCTCGTCGTCGTCGACCGGCTCGGCGAGCGCGAGCGCGGAGCGCTGCGCGACCTCGGCGTGAGCGTCGAGCCCATTCGCCAGGTGCTCGAGGCCGAGGGGTTCTCGTTCGAGCGCAAGCGGATGCTGCGTGCCGGCATGCCGCCGCTCGACCAGCGCATCGAAGCCATTCGCCAGGAGCTCGCGAAGATCGAGGCCGCGCTGCAGGGATCGCCCAGGGTCTACCGCTAGCCCGGGCCCGCGGGTACGGTCTTCTCGATGAAGGTCCTGCCCCTTCTTCCCCCCGCCGCGCCCGAAGAGCGCGGGCTCGCGACCGCCACCGTCGCGCGCATCGAGGACGGCGTCGTGCACGTCGCGATCGGCGACGCGGCGCGCGTCGTCGCGCGCATCGCCATGTCCACCGCGCCCACGCTCGGCAGTGCGGTGCTCGTGCTGCGCGACGGTGATGCGCCACCGGTGATCGTCTCCGCGATCCTCGATCGGATCCCCGACGCACCCACCGTCGTCGAGATCGACGCGCCCCAGCACCTCGTGCTGCGCTGCGGTCAGGCCTCGATCGAGCTCTTCGCCGACGGCACGATCCAGATCCACGGCGAACGCATCGACAGCGAAGCCGAGGGCATCCAGCGCATCAAAGGCGCGCAAGTCCGGATCAACTGATGCCTCCCCGCCCCGCGCCCGCCTGGGATCTCGTCACCGAGAGCTTCTCGGAGGCGGTGTTCCTGTGGGCGCGTTGGGAGGACGCGATGCACTCGCCGCGGCACTCGCTCGACGACGTCGTGTGGTGGGTCGAGGAGCGATTGCTCGGTGCGCTCGACGGCGTGCGCTTCGGCGGTCAGCGGGCGTTCGACGAGCTGCTCGTGCCCGCGCTGCAGGGCCGTCGTCACCGCCCCGCCATCGTCGCCGCGCACCTGCTCACCGGCATGGGCCGTGCCGGCATCGAGCACATCGTCGCGGCGATGATCGACGCCACGCCCGAGCGACTCGACGCGCTGCGCCGCGGCATCGAGTGCAACCCCGGCTCGCAGTGGCCCAACGTGCTCGCCGAGTTCGCGCCGCGCCTTCCGCCCGACGCGCAGGCGGCCGTGCTCGATGCGTTCGGCTTCCGCCGATGGCCGTCGCCGCCCGGCATGGATGCACGCATCGATCGCAACGCACGCGCCGTGCAACTCGCGGCGCTGCGGCTGTCGGGCGTCGTGCGCGAC
The DNA here is from genome assembly GCA_964468635.1 of uncultured Nannocystaceae bacterium. Taxonomy (GTDB): domain Bacteria; phylum Myxococcota_A; class Polyangia; order Nannocystales; family Nannocystaceae; genus Xiheibacterium. The sequence continues at coordinate 15,023 of CAYXVR010000102.1, read as the reverse complement.
GCGTGGACGGCCGCGTACGTCGACTGGGGCCTGCGCCGCTCCGAGCCCGACTTGCTCGCCGAGGCGACGCTCGCCGCGTTCCTGCGCGGCCACCCGAAGGCGATCGAGCGCGCACGGGAGCTCGTCGATGCACGCGCGCCGAGATCGGCGGAGCTGCTCCCGCTCGTCGCGATCTCGCGCGGCGAGAAGATGTTGCCCGTGCTGCATGCGCGCCTGAAGGACGACGACGTCGCACGCGGCGTGTTCGATGCGCTCACGTGCGTCGGCACCATCGACGCTGCGGACGCGTGCGCATCGTTGCTCGAGGAGCCGAAGCTGCAACGCCTGGCCGCCGACGCGCTGCGGGCGATCACCGGCCTCGATCCCACACCGCCCGCGCACACGGTCGTCGAGCCCGCCGACGTTCCCCGCGAGGAGCTCTTGTTGCCCACGCCGCACCCCGAGACGCTCCGCGAGGCATGGGCGCAGCGGCGCGCCGCGATGCAGCCGCGCGTGCGTCACCTCGGCGGTGCGCCGTTCGATCCCGCGTCGCTGCGCACCGCGCTCGCGACGACACCGATGCGCCGCCGGCACGCGCTCGCCGACGAGCTCGCGATCGCGGAGCCCGCCAAGTCGCGCCTCGTCACCACCACCTGGACCCGCGTGCAGCGAGCCCAGCTCGCGGCAGGAGCCGGCTGACGTGCTGCAGCTCGACAACGAGACACCCTTCCGCGCCGCGATCGCCCCGCTGTCGGACGAGAACGGCATCGACGCGCTCTTCGTGATCGTGAAGGCCACGCTCACGATGCGTCCGAAGGTCGCGATCGCGCCGTCGCAGATCGCGATCGCCCGCACCGATCTGCACATGGGCGAGCCCGGCCGCTCGAGCCTCGTCGAGGCCGGCGAGCACCACCTCGGCAAGGCCGGCACCGACGTCGTGATGCACGGCTGCGCGCGTCAGCCCGACGGTCGCCCCGCACCGACGTGTGCGGTGTCGATCGCGGTCGGCGAGCGCACGAAGTCGATCCTCGTGCACGGCGATCGCACGTGGCGCTCCTTCGACCGCGCTTCGCCGGCGCAGCCGTTCGTCGAGATGCCGCTCGTGTGGGAGCGGGCGTTGGGCGGGCCGGCCGACGGCGGCGACAAGACGCGGCGCGAGATCTCGGCGTGGAACCCCGTCGGCGTGGGGCTCGATCGCACGACCGGCGCGCCCGTGCCCAACCTCGAGGATCCCGCGGCGCCCGTCGAAGGCGGCGGTGGCCGCCCGCGCCCGGTCGCGTTCGCCCCGATCGCACCCGGGTGGCGCCCGCGCTCGGCGTACGCCGGCACGTACGACGCTGCGTGGGTGCGCAGACGATCGCCCTTGCTCCCCACCGACTTCGACAAGCGCTTCTTCAACGTGGCGTCGAGCGAGCTCGCCTTCGATCGCTTTCTCGTCGGCGGCGAGCCCGTCACGATCATGGGCGTGTCCTCGGCGGGCCCTTTGCGCTTCTCGATCCCGCCGATCGAGCTCGCTGTCCAAGGCCACATCGCGGGATCGTGGCGCTCGGCGCCCGCGCAGCTCGAGACCGTCGCCTTGTGGCCCGACGAGGAGACGTTCAGCCTGTCGTGGCGCGCGAAGCTGCCCTGCGATCGCGCGATCCTCAAGGCCGAGCGCGTACACGTCGCGCTCGAGTCCATGCCCGCGGAGGTGTCGTGAGTCGCGTGCGAATCACCGCCGTCGGTGCGATCACGCCGATCGGCACGTCGGCCGCGCAGACCGATGCGTCGATGCGCGCGGGGCTCTCGCGATTCCACGCCGGCCCGTGGCCGGCCGACGATCCCGCCACGCTGTCGCTCGTGCGCGACGACGTGCTCGCCGACGCGATCGCTGCCCAGGTCCGCACGCCGTTGCCCAGCCCGTGGTGCACGAGGCTTGCCGCGCTCGCCGGCCTCGCGCTGGCCGACGCGCTCGCCTCCACGCGTGAGCCCCAACGACCCGTCGCGCTGATGCTCGGGTTGCCCGACACGCGCGAAGGCGTGGAGCTGCCGGGCGCACGCTCGCTGTGGGCCGCGATCGCGGCAGCCGCTGGTTGCACGATCGACGACGCGCGCTCGCACGGTTTCCCCCGTGGACGCGCCGCGATCTTCGATGCGCTCGCGGCCGGCTGCGAGCTCGCCCTTCGCGAGCCCGCCACGCTCGTCGTCGTCGGCGCGGTGGACAGCTGGTACGACGAGGCCCGCGTCGCGAAGGAGCACGCGGCCGCACGCACGGCCGGAGGCGAATACGCCGGCGACGGTCGTGCGCTCGGCGAAGCGGCCGGCATGTTCGTGCTCGAGTCTGCCGCCGATCGCCGCGGTGGCCTCGTGGTCACCGGGCTCGCACGCATCGACGATCCGGGCCATCGCTTCGGTCGCGAGCCCGCCCGCGGCGAGGGGCTTGCGAACGCGATTGAAGCGCTGCGCGCAGCCGCCGAGCCGTCGCGTCCGTTCGCGTCGGTGTGGGCCGGGCTCGCGGGCGAGACCCACGACACGAAGCTCTGGGGCGTCGCGTGCCTGCGTCATCGCGACGTGCTGCAGGCGAGCACGCGCGTCGAGCATCCCGCCGATCGAATCGCCGACGCCGGTGCGGGGCTGGGCGCGATGCTGTTCGTCGACGCGCACCACCGTCTGCTCGCCGGGAATCGCAACGGACCCACGCTCGTGTGGGCCGGCTCCGATCACGGCCCGATCGGCTGCGCATCACTGGAGCTCGACACGGGAGGATCGCGATGAGTCAGAACACGTTCGCGAACGGGCGCGGCATGGTGCACCAGGGCAGCGGTGGCATGAGCGTCGTCTTCCCCGACGTCTGCAACACGCCGACGTCTGCGGGCCCCGTGCCGATCCCCTATCCCAACATCGGCCAGTCCGCCGACACGACGGGCGGCCCGACCACGGTGACGACCGACGGCAGCATGCCGATGACGAAGGGCGCGCAGTACTCCAAGAGCAGCGGCGACGAAGCGGGGTCGGCCGGCGGCCTCATGTCGGGTCGCAACATGGGCCCGTGCGAGTTCCTGTCGTACTCGTTCGACGTGATGCTCGAGGGTCAGAACGCGTGCCGCCTCGGCGACATGCTGCTGCAGAACGGCCGCAACGCGGTCGGCTGACGACTCACCACATGCAGGCGAGCCCGGAGGGCGTCGCCATGTTCATGTCGACGGTGCCGTGCACGCCGCCGAGAAACAGCGCGTTCTCGAGGTACTGCCACACGACGGTGCGCGCGCTCGCGGTGCCGGGCGGCTCGGCGGGCACGAACTCGGTGGGGATGTCGGCCCCGTCGAGAGCGGCATCGCTGCGCTCGGACAACACGCGCCGCGGCTCGCTCGACCACACGTAGAACGGATCGGCCGCGCCGACCAAGGCATCGCGCAGCTCGTCGCTCCAGTACTCGCGCACCATCACGCGCCGCGGCGCGACGCCGGTGGTCGTCGTCTCGCGCTCGATCATGCGGGTGGCCTCGCGTCGCGTGAACCGGCTCGGGATCCGATCGAGCGGCGTGCCGTACGTGGGCGACGGATCCGCGGGGTTCTCCACCAACCGCGTCGGCCGTCCGTACACGCCGCACGCACGGTGGGCCGCCCGCATCGTCTCCACCCAGCCGCGGAACCAGCCCACGTCGCCGGCCCAGTTCTCGACGTCGGCATAGATCGCGACATGCGGCGGCACGCCGAGCTGATCGCAGATCACGTCGGCCCGCTCGGCCGCATCGCGCCCTGCCGACCATCCACCGCGCAAGCGCTCGCGGCGACCCGCCGAGCCGTTGTACACGAGCAGCACTCGACATCCACGCGCGTGCAGGAAGTCCGCCTCGCGTGGCGTGATCGAGTGACTGTGCTCGGGTGACCGCACCGCGTGCGTGGAGCGATCCTCGGGCAGACGCCGGTTGAGATAGCGCCCCCAGAACGCCGGCGCCCGACCCATGCGGCGCTCCACGAAATCGAACAGCGTTGCCGTGGCGTCGTCGTCCCCCGCCCGGCGCAACGCCTCCGGCAAGGCGACGTTGCGGTCCGCGGGCCCGTAGCTGTCCACTCCCCAGTGCACGATTTCGTGAGAGAGTAGCGCCCCTCGGAGGCGGATTGGACGGAGACCCGAACGCCGCAAGTGCCATCGACGACGCCCTCGATTCCTCGGGTGCGCGGCCGGGCGTGCGCTGTCGATTCGAGTGCTCGCGCAGCGCCCACGCGTGGAGCGTGCGGCACGCGGTGATCCGGGAGGGGCTGTCGCGGCCGTATCGCATCCAGCTGTCGCTCGTCACGACCGACGTGGACGCCGATCCCGACGAGCTCGTCGGTGCCACCTGCGATCTCGTGTTCGATCGCGCGGCGCAGGCCCGCACGTTCTACGGCGTGGTCGCGCGCGTGCAGGTGCGCGGCACCGTCGTGGTGCGCGGCGCGACCGAGGGGCTCGCGGTCGACGTGGAGATCGTGCCCGCGCTCGCCACCCTCGGCCAACGCGTGAACTGCCGCATCTTCCAAGACATGACCGTGCCGGCGATCCTGCGCGACGTCCTCATGGGCGAGCAGGCGCCCGCGGGCGCGCCCGCCGAGGGCCTGCGCGCGTACGAGCGCACCCTCGACGACGGCGGCCTGTCGGCCACCGACTACCTCCCGCCGCGCGACTACTGCGTGCAGTACGACGAGTCGGATCTCGACTTCGTCGCGCGCCTCATGCACGACGAGGGCATCGTCTACCTGTTCGATCAGGACGGCGACCACGAGGTCATGCGCCTCGTGGACAGCGAGGGCTCGCTCCCGCTCGTCGTGTCCGAGTCGTCGCCGCGTCTGCCGATCGACACGAGCGGCAGCGACACGCGCGACGCCGTCACGCGCTTCGTCCTCGAGCGCACGGCCAGCCCCACGAAGGTCGCGATCCAGCACCACGACTGGCTCATGCCGCACGACCCGGTGCGGCACGACGGCACCACCACCACGAACGGCGCGATCGCGGCGAACGATCGCGAGGTCTTCATCGCGAACGAGCGCCGCGTCCGCGAGGTGTACGACGGGAGCGGCCGCATCCTGTCGTCCCACGACGACTCGCGCCGCCGCATGGCGATCGCGCTCGATCGTGTCGTGGCGGACGAGCTGGTCGGGCGCGGCTCGAGCAACGTGTGCGGGCTCGGAGCCGGCTCGGTGTTCGAGCTCGACCGCGCCGGCGGCACGGAGCGTCTCGTCGCCCTCGAGGTGGTGCACGAGATCGCCTTTGCCGGCGACACGCTCGACGTGCGCGGCTCGTACGAGAACCATTTCGTGTGCGTGCCGTCGTCGCGGTTCCGCGCCGCGACGATCGCGATGCCACGCCCGGTGATGCGCGGCCCGCAGACCGCCACGGTCACGGGCCCCGAGGGCGAGGACATCCACACCGACGCGTGGGGCCGGATCAAGATCCTGCTGCACTGGGATCGCGAGGGCGAGGGCCGCGGTCGCTCGCGCCGCAACGACGCGTCGTCGTCGGTGTGGGTGCGCTCGCTGCAGACGTGGGCCGGCGCGGGCTGGGGCGCGGTGTTCATCCCGCGCGTCGGCATGGAGGTGCTCGTCGAGTTCATCGACGGCAATCCGGATCGCCCGCTCGTCACGGGCTGCCTGTACAACGGGCGCCATCCGCCGCCGTATCCGCTGCCCGACGACCGCACGAAGAGCACGCTGCGCACGTGGAGCACGCCGGACAACGGCGGCTACAACGAGCTGCGCTTCGAGGACGCGGCGGATCGCGAGGAGCTGTACATCCGGGCGCAGCGCGACATGAACGAGCTGGTGCAGCGCAACCACGCGACCGACGTGAAGGTCGACCAGACCCACGCGGTGGGCAACGACCGCTCGCGCAGCGTCGGCGGCAACGAGAAGATCACGATCACGGGCAGCCGCACCATCACGATCGACGGAAGGGGCAAGGGCTGGAGCGGCGAGTCGGTGAAGGTCACGAACGACTACAAGCTCGACGTCGCCAAGACGATCCTCGTGCAGGCACCCGTCGACATCCTGATCAAGTGCGAGGGCTCGTCGATCCACATGACGCCGAACGAGATCACGCTGCAAGCCGGCGGCGGCGCCAAGATCGTGCTCAACGCGAACGTGCTGCTCGAGTCCAACGACATGAGCCGCCAGTTCATGGACAAGAAGATCGAGATCAAGGCGAACGAGGGCGCGATCGTCAAGCTCGACACCGATGCGCGCATCACCGCGAACGCCAAGGGCGAGCTGCTCCTCACCCAGAACGCGAAGATCTCGTCCGACGGCGACGGCCATGCGCTGTTCGAGGCCAAGAAGATCACCGTGGACTCGGGCAAGGCCACCGTCCTCATCGACGACAAGGACATCAAGATCGAGGCCGACGACATCGAGGCGAAGGCCGAGACCAAGATGACGCTCGAGGGCGGCGGTGCGAAGCACGGCCTGTCGGGCGGCCGCTCGCAGGTGAACTGATGGAGACCGGCGAGACGTCCATCGGGCCGGGCACGCGCGCGCCCAGGACCCGCACCGGACCCGCGCCGGCGCGCACCGGCAGCGTCGAGATCACCGTGATGGTGAAGGGCGTCTGCTGGGACACGTTCGCGGAGGACGGCACCTCGGGCGATCGCCCGTTCGACGGCGTGACGGTCCGCGTGAGCCCGGCCGCGGGTGCCGTGCAAGAGGACACGACGCGCGCGGGTGGTTGGGCGCGCTTCGACAACGTGCCGGTCGGTTCCGCGATCGTGCGCGCGGAGAAGACCGACTACCGCAGCGAGTACGGCATGGTCACCGTGTCCGCGGGCGGCACCGCGAGCGCCACGCTCACGCTGCACAGCCTGCACAACGAGTGCACGCGCCAGCACCTGCCGAAGCCGGCGGGCACGCCGGGCGCCACCACGCTCGGTCCCATCTTCTGGACGAGCGAGCCGTGGATCCTGGTCATCCGCGACATCCTTTGGCTCGTCACGCTCATCGCGTCGGTGCTGTTCATCCCGCTCGCGTTGTTCTTCCCGCCCGCGGGCCAGCTGCTCGGGCTCGGCATCCTGTGCCTCGGCATCTGCGCGTACGCGACCCACGTGACGTTCGGCATGATCCCCGGCGTCATCACGATGGTCGCAGCCTTCGCGAGCTTCCTGGTGCTCGCGGTGTTCACCGTGCTGGCGCTGCTCACCACGCCGCCGTTACCCGTGGCGAATCCCGTGACCGGTGCGCTGGGCATGCCGGTGCCGCAGGTCTACTTCTTCCCGTCGCTCTGCGCGATGTGGATCGGCTTCGCGATCGGCCTCGCGGCGGGCCGACGGGAGATGTTCAACTTCTACACGTGGGGCGTCGTCATCGTCGCGATCGTGGTGGGCGCGGTGATCGCGGTCGTCGTGTTCCTCGTGATGTACTTCTTCTACGATCCGGCCGGCTTCTCGACGCAGGGCTGGTGGGCGATCCTGCAGCTCGTCGTCGGCGCGATCGCGGCGCTGTTCGGCGGCTTGATGAGTCACGTGTTCGTCAACGACGGTCAGATGGAATCGCCGCAGTGGGGGCTCACGGATCTCGAGCTGCCCTACGCCGGCGAGCGCTACTGCGTGCAGGGGCATCGCGGCTACATCAGCCACTTCGTCCGCCGGTGGTCCGAGGTCGACAGCAACGGCGTCATGCAGAACTACTCGAGCGACGAGGAGTACTCGTACGACTGGTCGCTGCCGGAAGGCGAGCCGATCCTCGCCGCGCGCGAGGGACACATCATCGCGTTCAAGGAGGATCGCACCGGCAATCAGATGGGCTCCGGCAACAAGACCGCGAACTACGTCTACGTGCGGCATCGCGACGGCACGGTCGCGCACTACCTGCACATCCGTCGGGGCGGGTTCACGGAATTCAACGCCGCGGTGGCTGCACTCGGCACGGCGGCGGGCGCCGGCAACCGCTCGCACTTCACGATCGCGGACCCCGTGCACTGCCACGCGGGTCAACGGCTGGCAGGCACCGGCAACGTGGGGGTCAGCATGTTCGATCACCTCCACTTCGCGGTGAAGCGTGCTGCGCCTCTTGCGGGCCGCGAGGACATGCCGGTGAAGTTCCAGGACGCCGACGTGCAACGGCACGAGGGCCGCTGCTTCAGCATGCGGAAGTACCGATCGAGCAACGTCGATCGCGGACCGGTCACGCTCCCCTAGGCGCGCCGCACCGGCCGATCGGGCCGGGCTGCATTACACGGACGACGGCGAGTGGTCGCTCCGCGGTTCTGTCGGCGCCGCGGGCGTAGCGGCGACCCGACACGTTGCAGGGCGCGGCGCCGTTGCACTTCACCACGCCCTCGCGTGGTCGATCGGCGAACGATCCGCCTGGGAAAAAAACCGCGAAAAACCTGGCGGAGGAGCCCTGATCGGGTAGGGTGAGCCTTCGACGCCCATGTGGCACGTCGTTGGCTAACCCTCCTCGTTGACTACTTCCCAGGCCCCCGCCGTCCGAACACCCACGAGGTCAACATGAGTCCGCTGACCATTGCCATCGCCCTCCTGCTCTGCGCGTTCGTGATCGCAGTCGCGTACATGGCGGTCGACGAGCGCGCCTGAGCCAGGCGCAGTCCAACACCCTCACCCAACGCGGACGAGGCGACCCTTCGAGGTCGCCATTCGCGTTTAAGCCGCTCCGACGATGCCCAGCGCGGTGCCGACCTTCGTGAACGCGGCGATGGCCTGATCGACGTCGGCGCTCGAGTGCGCCGCCGACAGCTGCACGCGGATGCGGGCCTGCCCGCGCGGCACCACGGGGAACGCGAAGCCGATCACGTAAATGCCCTCGTCGAGCAGCTTGGCCGCGAAGTCGACGGCCAGCCGCGCGTCGCCGAGCATGATGGGCACGATCGGGTGCACGCCGGGTCGGATCGCGAAGCCCGCCTTCGTCATGCCGTCGCGGAAGCGCTGCGTGTTGGCCTCGAGCCGGTCGCGCAGCTCCGTGGAGCCCGACAGCAGCTCGATTACCGCGAGGCTGCCCGCGACGATCGGAGGCGCCAGCGTGTTGCTGAAGAGGTAGGGCCGCGAGCGATTGCGCAAGAGGTCCACCACGAGCTTCGGTCCCGTGATGAAACCGCCGGACGCCCCGCCGAGCGCCTTGCCGAGTGTCGACGTGACGATGTCGACGCGGTCCATCACGCCTCGGTGCTCGTGCGTGCCGCGACCGGTCTTGCCCACGAACCCGGTGGCGTGACTGTCGTCGACCATCACCATCGCGCCGTACTTCTCCGCCAGGTCGCAGATCGCATCGAGCCGCGCGATGTCTCCGTCCATGGAGAAGACGCCGTCGGTCGCGATCATCCGCAGCCGCGCGCCCTCGGTGTCCTTCAGCAGCGTCTCGAGCTGATCGAGGTCGTCGTGCTCGTAGCGGTGGCGCTGGGCCTTGCACAGCCGGATGCCGTCGATGATCGACGCGTGGTTGAGCGCGTCGGAGATGATGGCGTCCTCCGGCCCGAGCAGCGTCTCGAACAGCCCGCCGTTCGCGTCGAAGCACGAGCTGTAGAGCACGCTGTCGTCGGTGCCGATGAACTTCGCGATCGCGAGCTCGAGGTCGCGGTGGCGGTCCTGTGTGCCGCAGATGAACCGCACGCTCGACAGCCCGTAGCCGCGCTCGTCGAGCGCCGCGCGGGCGGCCGCGATGACCGTGGGGTGGCTCGACAGCCCGAGATAGTTGTTCGCGCAGAAGTTCAGCACCTCGCGGCCGCCGACCTTGATGTGCGCGCCTTGGGGCGACTCGATCACGCGCTCGTGCTTGGTCAAGCCGGCGTCGCGGATCTCCTGCAGGATGGTGGCGTAGTGCTGCGCGGCGGACGCGAACATGGTGGCGCGAGCTTACAGCCTGCGCAGCCCCGTCTCCAGCCGGGCCACCGTGCGGTCGGCCAACTGCGTCCAGTAGAGGATCGAGTCCTCGAAGCCGCCGTTGCCGAAGCGCAGGCTCACGAAGTACGAGTAGCCGGCGCCGACGTCGGCGAACGAACGGATCGCCTCGGTGGGACCTTCGCCGACGTAGCGCGCCATGTGGAGCGTCGACGAGTTCGGCACGCCGACGTACATGTTGCCGCCCTCGTCGAACGCGATGCCGTCGACCTCGTTCTCGGGCGCCGCGCCCAGGTCGAGGTACACCGAGGGCTCGCCCGCGACCTGGTCGGGCAGGATCGGCACGCGCACGACGCCGGCGACGGTGCCGACGTACAACACGTTCGCGTCGGGGCCGAACGAGAGCGCGTTCGGGTTCTGGTCCAGCATCTCGATGAACGGGCGCACGACCTGCTCTTCGGCGTCGTAGCGCCACACCATGCCGCCCGTGCGGTTGCTGATGTAGAGGTTGCCGTTGCCGTCGGGGAGCACGAAGTTGAGCGGACCGAGGGTCGTGCCGTCCTCGGCCTGATCGGCGATGGTGAGCATCGTCTGGTTCGACAGCACCATGCCCTCGATCGAGGACGTCATCGCGTTGGCGATGAACAGCACCTCGATGGGATCGACGTCGTCGTCCGGCGTCATGTAGTAGTCGCCGAACAGCGCGCCCACCGGCTGGCCCGGCACGTCGACGCGGGACTGGAACGAGGCATCGACGCCGAAGCGCGAGACGAAGCCCTCGGTCGACACGACCCACATGTTGCCGTTGTCGTCGAAGTCGAGCCCTTCGCTCGTGCCGAGCTGTTCGACGTCGGTGATGCCACCGAGGAAGTTCTCGAACACCGCGTCGCGCACGGTGATGTGCCAGTCGAACGATGCGTCGATCGTGTTGAGCGTCGCGTTGATGCGGAGCGTGATCACGTCGCCGGGCGCCGCGTCGGGGGGTACCGGCACGAGCACGCTCGGGCCTTCGCCGATGATCTCCGTCGCGGGGCCGTCCACCTGCGTCCACGTGAACTCGTCGGCGGTGACCTCGATGTTCACGGGCACGACCAGGCCGGCGAGCACCTCGGGCTCCTCGTCGTCGTCGGGCTCGAAGCGAGGACCCGGCTTGCAGATGCCCTCGATGCAGCTGAAGTCGCCGATGCACTCGCCGTCGAGGCACTCGCAGTCCTCGTCGCCGGGAATGCAGTCGAGCGGGCCGGTCATCGTCGAGCCGGTCATCGTCATCGGCGACGTGCCGGTGGGGTCGCCGCCGCTGTCGTCGTCGGCCGCGGTCGTGTCGCCCGTGTCCGCGCCGTCGTCGCTCGCGCTGTCCTCCTTGCACGCTGCGAGCAGGATTCCGACGCCGAGGATGCAGAAGCGCGAACGAGCGATCGACATGCCGGTGACTCCTTATCGAAAGGTCGATCCTATCATCAACCGTGGGCGTCGAACGCGTCGGGCGTGCGCGCGAGCAACGTCTTGATCTTCGGCACGAGGTCGGCCGTCATGGCGTCGAGATCGAATGTGGGCTGCCACCCCCAGTCGGTGCGCGCGTTGCTGTCGTCGAGCACACGCGGCCACGAGTCGAGGATCGCTTGCCGTCGCGGATCGGGCGCGAACGTGATCCGCACACCGTCCAAGGCACGCGCCACGCTGTCGGCGATCTGCTGGGCGGTGGGGCTGAACGCGGCGATGTTGTAGATCGTGCGACGCAACCGCTCCTTCGGCGCGTCGGAGAGCTCGACGAGCGCACGGATGCCGTCCGGCATGTACATGAGCGGGATGCGAGTGTCGGCGCGACAGAACGCCTCGTACGCGCCGCGACGCACGCCGTCGGTGTACATGAACAGAGCGTAGTCGCTCGTACCCCCGCCCGGCACCGAGGCGCTGATGAGGCCGGGGAATCGCACGCCGCGGAAGTCGACGCCGAAGCGACGCTGGTAGTAGTCGCCGAGCAGCTCGCCCGCGACCTTCGTGACGCCGTACATCGTCGACGGGTGCAGCGGCGCGTCGTCGGGCACGAGCTCCGGCAGCCCGGGACCGAACACGGCGATCGTGCTCGTGAACATCACCTGCCCGATCGAGTGGCGGCGACACGCTTCGAGCACGTTGTACGTGCCGGTCTGGTTGACCTGGTAGGTGACCTGCGGTTTCTCTTCGCCGCGCGCCGACAGGATCGCGGCGAGATGGAACACGCGTGCGGGCTTCAGATCGCCGAGCACACCAGCGACGCGATCGGCATCGGTGACGTCGAGCCGATGCCACGGGATCGCGGGGTCGAGTCGCGCGGGGCGAGGCGACACGTCGCTGCCGTGGACCTCGTGGCCCTTCGCGCGCAACTCGTCGATGAGATCGAGGCCGACCTGGCCCCCGGCACCCGTGACTGCGATCCGCATTCCGGCAGATAGTAGCCCAGCGCCGAGGGAACGAGCGTTCGGGGTCGGGACGGCTAATCTTCGTCGCGGAAGAAGGCGTTGCGCTCCGGGCCCTGGTACGCGCGGTAATCGATCGACCAAGGCGTGACCTTGGTCTCGCCCGCGGTGCGCGTGATCGTGAGCGCCATCGGGCGCACGTCGCGGTAGTTGCTGTCCTCGGGCAGGTCGTCGTTGGCGACGCCGCCCGCGGAGAACACCGTGAGCAAGCGGACGTCGTCCGTCGGGTAGTGGTCCTTGAACCCGGCGTTGATCTTCTCGTGACCGCGCACGAAAAGGACGGTGCCGAGCTTGGCCATGAAGCTGCGGAACTGCTGGCGCCCGAAGGCGAAGCGCGCGCTCGCGGCCTGCAGCTCGTCGGGCACGACGTCGGCGCGACTCGGGTCGCTCCACAGCATCTGGAAGCGCATCTCGGGATCGTTGAGCGACGACAGATCCGCCCAGCGCTCGCGCAGGAGTGCATCGCGCGGGATGCCGCCGTGGGCGAACGCGAGGTGCTCGTAGAGCAGCATGCTCGGCATGTGCTCGAAGAATTGCAGGTAGCGGAAGAACACCTCGTCGGGCAGCAGGTGCTGCAGGCTGGTGATCGTGTCCGCCGGCTTCACGCCGCCGTAGATGCGGCCCTGGTACTCGATGTAGTACTCGTGGTTGCCGCGCAGCACGAACACGTGCTCGGGCACGGTGAGGAACAGCTTGAGCACCGCTCGCAGCACGCCGTTGAACGCGAATCGACCGCGGTCGATGTAGTCGCCCAGCAACACCAGCCGCACGTCGGGGTTGTTCACGGGATCGGCGCGATACGCCTTCACCTTCTCCATGAATTGCGACTGCATGATCGCCGCCTTGAGGCAGCTGTAGCAGCCGTGGAGATCGCCGAGCACGACGAGCTCGTAGTCGCGCTCGTGATGCGGCACCACGTAGACGTGGCCGTCGAGGAAGTCGGCGCCCTCGATCTCGCTGACCTGGGTCTTCCCCCCCAAACGGCCCGCGCCGGCGCGTCGCTGTTCCTCCCACTTCGCCTCCACCTGGTCGAGGACGCCGAGGTCCACCTCGATCTGTGCGCGCGCCGTGGCGGGGTCGGACGAGTACGGGTGCTCGAAGCTGCGGAAGAACGGGTGATCGACGGTGGCGCGCGGGAGCTCGGTCGGCGGCGCGACGTCGACGTGCTCCGCCACCGCGACCTCGGGGTCCTCGCGAGCGGGCTGGCCGAGTAGCGACGCGAGATCGTTGCGGAAGCGGACCTCCTCGGGGTGCACCACGCCGTCGGCGTGGATGAACTCGTCGACCAGACCGAGCAGCTCGGCGCGGTTGGCCGCGGACAGGCCGCGGAACAGCTCGAAGCAGCGCAGCTTGAGCTTGGTGAGGACGAAGGCCTTGCTGTCCTCGCCCTCGGCGACCACCTCGGTGAGGAGCGACTTGACCTCCTGGTCGACCATCTGGAACAGCTCGACGTAGTGCTCGTGCTGGCGCTCGATCTGTTCGTAGCGCAGCTCGGGGTCGAGCTCGCCCTGAGCGTCGACGCGCTCGGTGACGATCTTCCGCAGCATGGCGCGGATGAACGACTTCTCCGTGAGGTCGAACTCGCTGTCGAGATAACCGCACGTCGTCAAGTAGAACAGCACGGCCTCGACCTGCTGCTCCGCGACGGCGGGATCGCTGCTCAGTTGGATCATCGACGGCCCCGGCGGGCCGGACGTCGCGCCCGCGTCCCGCATGCTACCGCAAGGGGGGAGGTGCGAGTCGAGGCGCTCCTTGGTCGCGTTCGCGAGGGTATTTTGTAGTAGCCTGCTGGACACGTGCGCGTCCGGGCGTACCAGCTGCCGTCCGACACCTACCGCGAGCTCGAGGCGCAGATCCTCGAGCAGCTCCGTGAGGGTGACCTGGACCAGCTGCGCCATCTGCTCGGCGATCACGACCTCGAGGTCGAGCTGTTGTCGGGCGAGTGGCGCGTGCTGATGGCCGACCTCGACGACTACTACCAGGTGATCGATCTGAAGCGTCGCGTCGCCCGCATGGCGGTGAGCCCCGACGAGATGGCCGACTTCGTCGCCGCGCTGCGCGATCCGGAGCGCCAGGAGAAGTGGCGCCCCATCGCGTTCGGGCTCGCGGAGCTGGCCGATGCGCTGCCCGTGGACAGCGACCTCGTGGGCGTCGTGTTCACGGAGGAGGGCGACGACTGGTTGTGGGCCGAACCGGTGTTCGAGATCGTCGCGCTGCGGCCCGAGGTGTTCGCCCTGCTCGAGCCCCACATGCGCGCGCTGCAGGCCGCCGGTGACTTCCCCGCGCTCGCACGGCTGGCCGAGGATCACGCCGAGGGCTGCGTGGAGTTCTCACCCGAGCAGTGGCGCGTGCTGCTGCGGCACGTCCGCGAGCGCGCGCCCGAGCTGCTCGCGGTGTTCGACGCCCGCATCGCGAAGCCGGACGACTACACGAGCATCCGCGAGGCGCTCGAGCTCGTCGCCGACCCGCGATTCCAGCCGAGCCTGGACGCGTGGCTGCGCGTGCACGCATCGCTCGCGCAGTATGCGGTGTACTTCCGCGACGCGAGCCTCGAGCGCCGCGAGATCGAGGGCTCGGGCCTGCACCCGCTGCCGCCGCGCAGCAACACGCAGCCGCTGCGCGTGATCCCGCCGGAGGAGCGCACGCTGCCGCCGGGCGCTCCGCTCGACGTTCCGACGCGCACGGGCGACACGATCCCGTTCAAGCCGCTCGATCCGAACCGGGCCGAGGGCGAAGACTAGCAGGGTGCGGAAGAACGCGAAGCGTTCTTCCGGACACCCTGCTCCGTGCCC
>CAYXVR010000101.1:0-20287 GCA_964468635.1 uncultured Nannocystaceae bacterium | reverse complement strand
AGCTCGCGTACCACGGGTACTCCCACTTGTCCGGCATCGAGATGACGTCGGCGTTCACGAGGTGCCGCCATGCACGATTGCGTCCGCCGCGGCGCTCGCTCGGAGGTTGCGGCTGCGCGGGATCACCTTCGAGCCACTGACGCACGTCGTAGTGATAGAACTGCTTCGACCAGATCAGCCCGGCGAGCGCCTGGCGCTGCACCGCGCGCGCGTCCGGATCCGTCAGGCCGTGATGCACGTCGGCATAGAACGCGTCGGCCTCGCGCTTGCGCACGTCGAACCAGGCATCGACGTCGGCGAACGGGCTCGCGATCCGCGTTCGCGCCAGTCGCAGGTGAGTGCGCACCTCGGCTCCGGGCGCGATCTCGAAGCGACGGTGCGCGCCGAACTTCGTGCCGATGGACCCCTGGGCGAGCGCGTCGGTGCGCCCGTCGACGATCGCCTCGTGGAACGCGTCCTTGAACGGTCCGGGATCCTCGGCGGCCAGGAACAAGCGGCGCGTGTTCGTGTGGTTCTCGGTGAGCAGCGGCGTCGCGCCCGATTGCACGTGCAGCCAGCGCTCGCCGAGATCCTCCTGGTTCGCCCGCACGAGCTGCGGCGAGATCACCTCGAGCACGGGCCGCGCACCCGCAGCCGCCCACGACCACCGGTTGCGGAACCACACCTGCGGCACGACGTGCAGCGGCGCGGTCTCGGGCCCGCGATTGATCACGCGCACGCGCATGAGCAGATCGTCGACGTCGATCTGCGCGTACTCCACGAACACGTCGAAGTAGCGCCCGTGGTCGAACACGCCCGTGTCGACGATCTCGAGCTCCGGATCCTCGCGAGTCCGCCGACGATTGCCCTCCACGAGAGCGGCGTAGGGGAACGGCGCCTGCGGATACTTGTAGAGCATCGACGCCCACGCATGCGAGGGCAGGGCGTCGAGGTACCAGTACATCTCCTTCACGTCCTCGCCGTGGTTGCCCTCGGAGTTCGTGAGGCCGAACAGGCGCTCCTTCAGGATCGCGTCGCGCTCGTTCCACAGCGCCAGCGAGATGCACAGTCGCTGCTGATCGTCGCTCCACCCCGCGATGCCGTCCTCGCCCCATCGATACGCGCGGGAGCGTGCGTGGTCGTGCGTGAACGCGTCCCATGCCCATCCGTACGGGCTGTAGTCCTCGCGCACCGTCCCCCACTGGCGCTCGCTCAGGTACGGCCCCCATCGCTTCCATCGCCGCACGCCGGCGGCGTCCTCGTTGAGGCGGAGGATCTCGGCGCGAGCGAGCGTGATGCGGTCCTGCACTTGCGTGCCCCATCCTCTCACGGGGGGGCTACACTCGTCGGCGGTTCATGGATCCCGAACGTGCGAGCCGCATGGACTGGAGTGGTTTCGTCGGGCGCAACGCGCTGCTCATCGAGAACTCCACGCTCGTGCAGCTCGTGTGCATCGAGGGCATCGAGGTCCACGACGAGTACGTCTCCGTGCGCATCGGCCCGATCAGCGGGCCGTGCGTGCGGTTCCTTCGATCGGTGTCGCGCCGCGGAAAGTCGGCCTTCGTCACGCCGCTCCTGCCGCTCGATCGCGTGCGCCCCACCGAGGTCGTGGCGACGCCCACCGAGCTCGTGCAGTCGATCGCGCGCCTGTTCGTGAACTCGGCGTCGATCGACGGCTCGGACGACTCTGGCTGGCGGCTGATCTTCGAGGCCGGCGTGCTCGAGAAGTTCCTCGCCGGAGACGACGAGTGGATCGAGGAGTGGACGTAGCGCTCACGGTGGCGTGAACGACACCGCGATCGCTTGTCGATGCAGGACCGCGACCCGGCTCTGGTCGACGAGTCGCAGATCGCGGAGCTCGTACGGTGCCGACAGCCCGGGCACGTCGAGCAGGTGTGCGAGCGGCAGCTCGATCGCATCTGCGTCGGGCTCCAACCAACTCGCCGCCTCTACCGCGCCGGCCGGCCACGCCCGGCCGTGCGCGTCGGTGCCCCAGACGACGGCGCCGACGGCATAGCGACCCGCTGTCGCGACCTCGAGGCCGAGCGAGAGCGTCGGGTCGCCGCGCGCGGTGTCGACGAGCTCGACGCGACCGTCGAGTGCCGCCGAGGGCACGCCGTACGCGAACGCGACCCGAGCGTTGCGACGCGCGAGCACGCCGTCGTGCTCGACGTACGCCTCGACCTCGACGACCCACGCCGCGCCCGGCTCCACCTCCACTTCCGCGAGCGCGAGCGATCCGTGCAGGCGGCCCTTCGCGGTGGCCACGAGCTCGATGTCGTGGGTCTCGCCGGCGGGGCTGCGCGCGCGCGCGCGCGCGTCGTCGATCTCCACGAGCGCCTCGCCGTTGCGCGCGTACACGTCGAGCTCGACCGTGTGACCGTTCAGGTACGCGGGTGCATCGGTGCGTGCGACGAGCTCGAGCGCGCTGTCGGGCTCCACCACGTGCAGCAGCACGTCGCCGTCGCCCAGCGGCGCGTCCACGCGCAGCTGCCACTCGCCGTGGCCGAGCTCGCCGTCGATGCGGAACGCCGAGGTCCCGGCAGCGAAGGGCGACTCGCCCGCACGCAGCTCGTCCCACCCGAGCACGTGCTCCATCGCGGCGTCGCCGTCATGAGCGACGCCGTCGGGATCGACGAGCACGAGCGCGCTCGGATCGATGCCGGTCGCGGCGCGGGCCTCGTCGAGCGGACGCAAGGAGACCGTCGCACCCGGCGCGGTGGTGGGCAACGCGACGCCGGCGACGAGATCGCCGCCTTTCACCTTCGTCCACCATCGGCGGCTGTGATCGGGCGTCGCCGACGGGCGCACGGCGAGCTCGCGATCGGCCGCGAGGGAACGCGCGTGGCTGACACTCGCGACGTTGCCCGGTACGGGGCCGGCATCGCGGGGCGCGACGAGGTGTGACGGCGCGAGATCGCCGGCGACGGCGGCGAGTGGCCGCACATCGCCGCTCGCGGAACAGGCTGCGGCGAGCAGCATCACGATCGACGTCCTCATGTGCCTGCCTCCTCGATGTCCGCGCGCACGAGCGACTCGAGCCCGAAGCACGCGCGTCGGCTCTGCGCGTGGCTCAGCGCCTCGCCGTCCTTCGTGAACTGGTGATCGTAGCGCCACACGTCGCCCGCTCCGGCTTGCGAGCTGCACTCGAGGAATCCATCGGAGCAGTCGTCGAGCCAGTTCTGCGTGAGCTCGAGCCCGACATTGCGCGCATAACCGCCGCACTGGCTGTCGGCGTCGAACGGGCTGCTGTCGACGTCGGTGCCGACGACGGCCCAGAAGCCGACCGGCAGCTCGGGGCGCCCCGCGGTGCCGAGCAACCACTGCGAGTTGTAGAGCGCCATGCTCGAGGTCTGCTGCATCGTCACCGCGTCGCTGCCGTAGCCGAACAGCCAGCCCACGGAGCGCTCGAAGGTGGTGCCGTCCACCGCCGCGTCGGCGAGCGGGGTGCCGAGGCTCGAGGGCGCGAGCGCGTCGACCCAGCGGATCGACTCGATGATCCGGGGATAGCGGGGATCGTAGGTGGGGTTGGACAGGATCCAGCGCACCACGTTCGCGCCGTTGCTGTGCGTGACGACGACGAGCTCGTCGACGCCCTGACCGTCGACGAGCTCGAGCAGCTGGCCCGCCAGGCAACCCGCGGCGTCGTCGTGCCACATGTACTGCTCGAAGTCGCAGTTCACGACGACGACGTTGTCGGGGTCGGGCAACGCGCTCGCGATCGGATCGACGAAGGCCGGCGTCCAGTAGTCGCGGTACGCATCGGTCTGCCGACCCGTGCCGTGCACGAACGCGACCCCGAGCTCGGCGTGTGCCGAAAGGGGGACGAGCGCCAGCCCGAGGCCGACGACTGCCCGAATGACGAATCCCATGTTGTCCCTCCACGCGCGTGCGCGCGTCGCTTCCCGTGCGGCCGCCTCAGCAAACGCAGCGCCAACACGAATCCATCGTGCTGGTGGTCGCGCCGCCGACAGTCCCGCAGGTTGGCGACGTCGAGCGATTCCGCGGCGTTGTCGGAGCGCGGGGTGCAGCGCCGACCGACGCGCACCGCGACCCGCTTGGCAGTTCGCGCAGCGGCGATGCGGACCGCTAAGGCTTCGGGCGGGCGAGCACGCGGTCCTTCGTGACCCACGCGACCATCGTGTCGTTCACGGCGATCGAGCGCGCGCTGTTCTGCATCGTCGCGAGCACCGTGACGTCGCCGGTGTCGGCCGCGGCGGCCTTCACCTCGCTCGCGTCGGTGAAGTAGACCCACGCGTCGTCGGCCGCCACGCCCCACGGGGCCGTCTGCGGGCTCGTGAACTGGGCCGCGGGTGGGCTGCCGATCGTGAGTTGGAAGATGCGGTTCGGGCCGTAGCCGCCGCCGCCGTCGCCCGTCGCGAAGTACAGCTCGTCGCCCGCGATCGCGACCCCCCACGGCTGCGCCACCTCGCCGCCCACGGCCGCCGTCTCGGTGTCGTCGAGATCGCCGGCGAGCGGCACCGACAGCACCGTACCGATCATCTCCTCGGGCGGTGGCTCGATGAAGCTGACGCCGCCGGTGTACGGATCGTGCGACGACACGAACACCCGAGTCGAGCTGAGCGCGAGCTCGGAGAAGCCGGCCGAGCCCGTGTACAGGAGCTCGGTGGGGCTCTCGAGATCGAGCGCCCGCCGGTGCAACGCGCCTTCGTTCGAAGCGTAGCGCGTCCAGTACACGTGCGAGTCGTCCACCGCCACGCCGCGGGCGTACGGCGTGTCGTCGTCGACGAACTCCGGGGTCCCTCCATCCTTCGCGATGCGCACCACCCGGCCCTCGGCCGAGTGTCGCGTCCAGTACACGACGCCGTCCGCGACGGTGACGTCGTAGGCGTCGTCCTGATCGCTCGCGAGCACCATGCGGTCGCCACCGTCGATCGCGACGCGCTCCACCGTACCCGCGGTCTGATCCGTGAAGTACACGTGCGTGTCGTCGATCGCGACGCCGCGCCCGCTCTCGAGGCCGTCCGCGAGCACCGTGCACTCCGGGCAACCCGGATCCGTCGGCGGTGCGCCGGTGCTGCTGTCGCTGCCGTCCACCGGGCCGGACGACGACGACGTCGTCGTGCCGCCGCTACTCGTGTCCACGCCGGCACCGCCGGAGGAGGAGGACGACGACGACTCGCCCGTCGAGGCGGGCGCGCCCGAGCTCGTGCCGTTGCCGGTCGTGTCGTCCGACGACGCCGGCGACGAGTCACCCCCACAGGCCGCGAGCGCGACCCCGATCCAGAACCATTTGCGATCCACCATGCCCACCCCCTACGCGGGATCGTGCCGCAGGCCGAGCATCAGCAACAGCGGCCATCCCAGGAATTTCGCCGCTCGCGGGTTGCGATCGGCCAGGTCCCGTTCCACGAGGTGCTCGGACGCGTGTTCCAATCGCAGGCCGGCCGCCTGCGCATCCATCACATAGTCCGTGACTTGGTGGATGGCGCTCTTCGGGAACACCTCCCGGCCGGTACGCGGGTCGGTGAAGTGGGCCAGCACGCCGCGCAGCATCATCGCGGGGTGCATCACCGAGATCACCACGAGGCCGCCGGGCTTCGCGATGCGGCGACACTCGGAGAAGAACGCGACGAGATCCGGGATGTGATCGACGACCAGGCTCGACAGCACGCGATCGAAGCTCGCATCTGCCAAGGGCAACCGCTGCGTGAGGTCGTGCTGCACGAACCGCACGCGATCCCAGCCCGGCTTCGCGCTCGCGCGCGCGATCATACCGGCCGAGAAGTCGACCGCGGTCACGTCGGCGCCGTCGGACGCGAGCGCGGCCGCGTGACGCCCGGTGCCGCACCCGAGATCGCAGATCGACAGCCCGCCGACGTCACCGAGCAGCGCACGCACGCGCGGCGTCTCGATCTCGCACAGCGGATTGCCCTCGTCGTCGTAGATCTCCGACCACCGATCGTACCCGTCGCGAGTGGACACGATCTCCGCGTCGGGTCGGGGCGCGTTCTCGTCGACGACCGGGGGCCGCGTGGGCATGACGGACATGCCGCGGAGACTAGCGCGGCTCGTCGTCGATCGGCAGCCAGCGGCGCAACAGGCGAGCGAACGCGAGTGTGAGCGCAGAGGAGAGCGCGATCGAGGTGCACACGTCGGCGAGGTAGTGATCGTTCGCGTCGATGCGTGCGAGCCCGACGAACACCGGCACGAACAGCCACGCGGTGCGCCAGCGCGGGAACAGCCACGCGAGCGGCAGGAACAGCCCGAAGTAGAACGCGGTGTGACCCGAGGGGAACGAGCTGCCACCCACGAACCACGCCGGGTCGGCGCCGCCGACGATCAGCTCGTCGGGCCGCACGCGTCCGATCACGGGCTTGAGCAGCGCGACGACGAGACTCGCGAGCCCGTGCACGCCGCCCACGAACACGAAGCGAGCGCCGAGCTCTCGCCGCGTCGGCATCGCCATGAGCGCGAGGCCGGGCACGAGGATCAGCGTCGCGAGCAGGTAGCGCCACACCTCTTTGAGCGTGATCCAGTCGAGCAGCACGGTGCCGCCCTGCAGGATCCGGTGATCCTCGATCGCCGAGCCGTGGATCGCCCGGGCGAGTGGCACGTCGATCCAGGGGACCGCGATCGCGGCCACCAACGCGGCGACGAGGGCGAGCCCGCGGATCTCCGGTGCGCGCATCAGTCCTCGAGGGGGAAGCTCCGCTTCCCCCTCCCGCGCCGGCAGAGCCGTCGCGGGTCCCTCCCCTTTCCAGTCGCTTCGCGACGAGAGGCTGACTGCATGTCAGCCTCTCAGTCTTCGAACAGCACCCGATGCAGTGCCGGCACGACCTTCTCGATGTCGGCGTCGTCGATGATCACCGTGAAGTTGATGCTGCCGAGGCCGAAGCCGATCATGTCGACGTTCGCGCCCGTGTCCGCGATGGCCTGCAGGATCAGGCAGCCGACGCCGCGCGTCTTCGCGATGTGTTGGCCCACGATCGAGAGCACCGTCTTGCCCGTGAAGATCTCGCAGGTGCCGCAGCGCTGCAGCTCGGGCAGCGCCGCCTCGAGCCCGCGCACGTTGTAGCTGGAGATCGACACGCTGACCTCGGAGGTCGCGAGCATGTCCACGTCGATGTTGTGGCGCGCGACGATCGAGAAGATCTCCGCGAGGAATCCCACCTGCTCGAACATCCGCGTGGAGGTGAGCGTGAGGACCGCTTGCTTCTCCTTGTACGCGATGCTGGTGACGGTGCGCGGGTTCGGGGGCGGTGTGCCCTCGATGACCGTGCCGGGGTGCTGCGGCCGGTTCGTGTTCATCACGCGCACCGGGATGCTCTTCTGCATCGCCGGCAAGAGCGTCGAGGGGTGCAGCACGCGGCTGCCGAAGTAGGCGAGCTCGGCGGCCTCGTCGAAGCGCATCTGCGGGATCGTGCGGGCGTTCGTGACGACCGACGGGTCCGCGGTCATCACTCCGTCCGTGTCGCTCCAGATCTGCACCTCGCTCGCATCGATCGCCGCGCCGACGAGGCTCGCCGTGAGATCGCTGCCGTTGCGACCGACGGTGGTGATCTCACCGGCCTCGTTGAGGCCGACGAACCCGGTGACCACGGGGACGACGCCGCGCGGCACCTTCTCCGCGAGCGCCGCCTTCATGCGCACGTCGAGCCCGGGCAGCGGACGCGCGCGCCCGTAGCTCGAGTCCGTGACGAACCCGAGCTCCCACGAATCGAACGGAGCCGCCGAGAGTCCGTGCCGGGCGAAGAAATCCGCGATGCAGCGCACGCTCATGCGCTCGCCGAAGCTCGAGATGTAGTCGAGGCTCCGCGGCGAGAGCTCCTTCACCAGCTTGATGCCGCGGAGCAGATCCCGGATCTCCGCGAAGAACGGCGCGAGCAGCTCGGGATCGCACCCGAGGGACGACGCGATCTCCGTCTGTCGCGCGATCACGCGCTCGCCCGCGTCGGCACCGGAAGCCGCAGCGCGCGCGGCATCGATCAGCGCGTCGGTGATCCCTTTATGGGCGGACGCGACGACGATCGGCTGGCGATCGAGGTAGCTCTGCACGATCGCGAGGACTTTTTCGATCTGCTCTCGGTTGGCGACGGAGCTACCGCCGAACTTCATCACGATCACGGGTCTGTCTCTCCTCGACGCGAGCGTCGTGCGCGCGCCGGCGGTTCTCGGTGGGGGGACCGCCAGTTTGGGGAGGTGCGCGCCGGCCGTCAACGACGCGTGTGCTTGTGCGTTCGGCTTCGCTATCCTGCACCCCGTTCCCGTACGTCGGCTCGGCGGACCCCGGCCGAGTCACGAGGTGCTGGAGGCGCCATGCTCGACACACTCCTCCTGTACGACGAGAAGATGATCGAGCACGACCCGGGACCCGGCCATCCGGAGCGTCCGGATCGTCTGCGTGCGATCGAGGTGATGCTGAGCTTGCGCAGCGGCACGCGTACTCGACTCTCGCGCGCGGAGCCTGCGACTGCGAACGCGCTCGAGCGCGTGCACACGCCGGCGCACGTCGAGCGCGTGCGCTCGCTCGAAGGTCAGTACGGCAGTCTCGATCCCGACACGCACGTCTCACCGGTGAGCGTCGATGCGGCGCTGCTCGCTGCGGGTGCGGCGATCGGTGCCGTCGATGCGGTGTGCACCGGCACCGCTGCGAACGCGTTCGCGCTCGTGCGTCCGCCCGGCCACCACGCCGTGTCGAACCGCGCGATGGGCTTCTGCCTGTTCAACAACGTCGCGATCGCGGCGGCGCACGCCCGCGCCGCGCGGGACATGCAGCGCGTGCTCGTCGTCGACTGGGACGTGCACCACGGCAACGGCACCGAGGCGATGTTCTACGGCTCGAAGGACGTGCTGTTCTTCAGCACGCACCAGTTCCCGTTCTATCCCGGCACGGGCGACGTGCATGCGTGCGGCGCGGGCCCGGGCGAGGGCTACACCGTGAACGTGCCGTTCGCCGCGGGGGCGAACGACGGCGACTACGTGCTCGTCTTCCGCGAGCTGCTGGGACCGATCGCGGAGCAGTACCAGCCCGACCTCGTGCTCGTGTCCGCGGGCTTCGACGCGCACCGCTCCGACCCGCTCGGCGGCATGTCGCTCACCGAAGAGGGCTTCGCGGGGATGTGCGCGGAAGTGAAGGCGATCGCCGACAAGCACGCGGGGGGTCGACTCGTGCTCGTGCTCGAGGGCGGTTACGACCTCGCCGGCCTCGCGCGCAGCGTGCAGGCCTGCGTCGAGGTGATGGCCGGGTCGCCAGCCCCGGGCACGCGCGCGGAGACGACTACGCAAGGCGAGCAGGACGTCCGCGCTGCGATCGCGCAACAGCGGTCCTACTGGCGCGTCTGAGCCTGTTTTTCGAGTACCGTGCGACAGGGGACGGCGACTGCCGTCTACGTGTTCGCATGGGACTCCTCGACAAGATGTTCGGTGGCGGGACGGGGCTCGAGCTGCAGCTGGATGCGGAGCAGGTTCCGGTCGGCGGCATGCTCGGCGGCCGGATCACCGTGCGCGGCGGCAAGAAGGACATGCAGATCACGTCGCTCAACGTGCGACTGCTCTACGTGTGCGTGACCGCGAAGGACGACTCGCCGATCCCGGACATCGACACGCGGATCCTCTTGAACAACGCGGTCACGTCCAACCAGCCGCTGCCGGCCGGCGCGGAGCAGACCTACGACTTCCGCTTCGCCATTCCCGGCGGCACGAACCCCACCGCGCACAACGTCTCGTACAAGGTGACGGCCGTCGCGGACATCCCGGGTGTGAAGGACCCGTCGGCCACGCAGGATCTGAAGGTGGTCGAGGGCGCGCTCGGTGCGTCGCTCGACGAGATCTATCACCGCTGGCCCGCGTTCCGCGGCTCCGCCCAGCGCCCGCTCATCGACGCGCTGTGGGACTTCAACAGCAACTGCTACTCGCAGCGCGACGTGTTGCTCGTCGCCGAGCCGATCCTCGCGGGTTTCATCCGCACGGGTCATCCCGACGTGCGCGGCCCGGCCCTCGATGCGTGGGCCAATCTGCTGGACGGGCAGGTGCGACGCGAGCACCTGGTGCTGTTGCAAGAGCTCGTCGCGAGCGATCTCGACGCCGAGATGACGAAGCGCGTCGTGAGTGCGGCGGCGAAGTGGGCCGACGAGGGCGCGCTCGAGTTCGTGCAGGGCTACGCGCGTCATCCCGATCCGGAGATCCGACGCGAGCTCGCCCAGGCGCTGCGCTTCGCGGCGGCGGACAAGTTCCGCGGCAAGAAGGAGCTGTTGTTCGCGATGGCGCCCGATCCGGATGCCGGCGTGCGCGAGGCGGTGTGGGCCGCGTTCAGCGACTTCCGCGACGACCCGCGGATCATGCAGATGTGCGCGGCGCAGATCGATCAGGACCCGAGCCCCGACGTACAGGCCGCGTGCATCGGCGTGCTGTGCTTCGGCCACCACCACGGGCTCGCGGAGCTGAGCTTCCAGGTGTACGAGCGGCACGTCGCGAACCAGCACGAGCGCGTGCGCAAGGAGATCGCCGAGAACGTGCACTGGCTCGGCAAGGACTTCACGCCGCGCATCGGTGCGATCGTGCAGCGACTGCTCTCCGATCCATCCGAGGAGGTGCGGCGCGCGACGGCGTGGCAGTTCCGCAACATGAGCGAGTTCCCCAGCTTCGCGCCGATGCTGATGTACGTGATCGAGAACGATCCGTCGTCGGAGGTGCGCCATGACGGCCTCGGTGCGCTGTCGAGCGTGCTGCCGATGGCGGAGGCGGTGGCCTACTACCGGGCCCGCATGCAACGCGAGCCCACCGAAGCGGTCCATCGCGCGGCGCTCGACGGCGTGCGCTGGAAGGACGAGCCCGAAGCGAAGCAGCTGCTGCGCGAGCTCACGAGCAGCCACTTCGCCTCCGTGGCCCAGTCGGCCCGCGACGCGCTGAGCTGACCACCGAGTTGCCGAGCCCGATGCCGCCTGCCGCAGCCTCTGGCCACTGCCCGATCCGTGACGTCGTCGAGTGACGTCGTCGCACCGATCTCACCAGCACGTCGCGCAGTCGCACAGCGACACGCAGAACAAGAACGGCGGGATCGACCCCTCGCTGCACTCGGACGTGCAGCTGTTCTCGCCGCACTCGACCCACAGGAACTGGCACTCGTCGGCGCCACTGTTGCAGTGGATGTCGCAGGCCCCGTCGCCGCAGTCGACTTCGGCGAGATAGCAGGACGTCGCGCCCGAGCACGAGATCGTGCAGGCGTACTCGTCGTTGCACGCGATCGTGGCTCCCCGACATGCGTCGGTCCCGTCGCACACGAGATCGCAATCGAAGCCGTCGGGACAGTCGATCGTCGCGGCTTGGCACGCACCGTCGCCCTGACAGTCGATGCGACACGTCCCGTCGACGCAGCCGCCGGTGCACTCGGCTGGACAGGCGCCGCCCGGAGGCGTCGGACTCGAGCCGCACGCGAGACATGCTTCGGTGTCGAACTCGCAGCTCGCCGCGCACGCCAGCTCGCCCCCTGCGAAGCCGCGGCTCTTGCAGTCGTTACCGCCGAGATCGCCCGGCTCGCAGGCCTCGCCGACGTCGCGCACTCCGTTGCCGCACCCCGCCGGGACGCACGCGCTGCGATCGAATGCGCAGTCGAGCCCGCACGCGAGCTTGCCGGCGGCGAATCCCAGGGCCTTGCACGTCGTGTCGCCGAGGACATCGCCATCGCATTCCTCGCCGAAGTCGATCGCCGCGTTTCCGCAGTCGGGATCCACCGGCGCATCGGTGGACGACGACGCGTCCGTCGAGTCGGACGACGAGCTCCCGTCGATGCTTCCCTCGGATCCGCTCGAGGTACCGGGCTCGCCCGTGCTCGAGCCCAGATCGGTGGATGAATGCGCGTCGTCGGTCGCGGGCTCGTGATGGCACGCCATCGCGAGTGCGCCGACGAGCACGGCCTCAGCCGACCGGCTTGCAGCCCTGTTGCATCCCGGACGCATTGTTGTCCTCCACGCACTCGTTCTTCGCACCCATGCCGGTCCCGTCGTCGTCGACCGCGACCCAGAACACCTGGTCGGAGCCGAGCGCCTCGGACAAGACCAACGTGACCCGGCGCGCGCCACCGGCGACGATCGGACCGTCGGTCGTCGCGACCCCGAGCAGCGCGCCGGCACCGTCGTAGAACGCGACCTGCACGCCCGCGCCGACGCCGAGACACCCGCGATCCACGATCCACGCCGACAGCTCTCCGGTGACGCAGTCGACCGCGAGGTCGGCCGGCTCGAGATCCGGCGCACAGAACTGCACCTCGCCCTGCGTGTTGCGGCGATACGAGCTGCGACCCTCGGCCGTCGGCTGCTCCTGCGCCGGCACGTCGCCGGCCACTCCGACGTTGTCGATGTGATAGGCGTGTTGATTCCAGATGGGTCGTGTCGGCACCCAGTGGTCGAGCCGGTCGTTCCAGACCTCGAGGCCCGCGTCGGCGAGCAACGCGACGTCGAGGAAGGACGCCTCGTTGTTCGTCACGATGACGAGCTCGGCCTTGAAGTCGCCGTCGACATCGGCGACCACGGGATACTCGCTGCGTGTTCGCGACGAGCTGAGGTCGCGGAACAAGAGCTCGGCATCCGTCATCACACCATCGCAGCCCGGGCCCGCGGCCGCGCAGTCGGGCTCGACGCCGGGATAGATGCGGAGGTATTCCTCGTCGTTGTAGATCACCTCGGCCCGACCGTCGCCGTCGAAGTCGAACACCGAGGAGCCGGTACGCTGCGACGAGTCGTCTTCCGTCGGTGCGCGCCACAACACGGCCAGCTCCGTTCCGTCGAAGGTCATGACGGTGTACTGGCGCGCCGCGGCGGTGCCGATGTCCGGTCGTCCGTCGCCGTCGAAGTCGGCGATGTTGGGCGCGCCGCCGTGACCCGGAGCCATCGCCGTCAGCGAAGGCACGGCGAGCGATGCGAGCACCGTGCCGGTCGCCCCGTCGAGTACGTGCACGTGGCCGTCGTTGGGCTCGCCGGCGGTCGCATCGACGAGCACGATCTCGGCGGCGAGATCGCCATCGAAATCCGCGACCGCACAGTAGCCGTCGAGCAAGTCTGCCGACCAGAGCACGTCGCCGACGAAGTCACCGCCCTGCACCGTGCCGGCGAAGGTGTAGGCCGTGTGGCCGCCGATGAGCTCGGGTCGACCATCGCCGGTCACGTCCGCGACGCACGAGAGCGGTCCGACTCCGAAGTTCGCGGCCTCGAAGCCGTTGCCGAGGCCGCCTTCCCACAGCAGGGTGCCGAACGCGTCGAACACCGCCGCCCCCAGCACGAGCTCGGGCTCGCCTTCGCCGTCGAGGTTCGCGATGGCGACCGCACCGTCGGCGGAGTCCTCGGCGAACTCGTCGGAGATCCACAGCGGCGTGCCATTGGAGTCGAAGGCGACCAGGAACGATCCGGTGCCCTTCACCACGATCTCCGCTTGGCCGTCGTCGTCGAGATCGCCGATCGCGGGCGCTGCGGAGTAGTCCGGCGCGAACTGCTGGTTGCTCATCGTCCACACCGCGTCGCCGGTATCGCCGCGGATCGCCCGCAACACCACACCGTCGACGCTGTTGCCGGGGATCCCGGTCTGACGATACGAGCTGAAGACGATCTCGGGCACGCAGTCGCGATCGAGATCGGCGACGACCGGCAGCGCGATCACTTGCTTGAAGTCCGGCCACTCGTCGATGTCGTGATGCGGCCACGTCACCTCGCAAGAGCCGTCGTTGCAGTTCTCCGCGGTCTGGCAGTCGGCATCCACGCTGCAGGCGCGCTCTCGGCGTTCTCCCCACGTGAACAGCGGGGTGGGATCGAACTCGGCCGGCGGTGGCACGTACGTGCAGCTCTCGCCGGCGAGCTTCGGCACGCAACGACCGAGCGTGGTCTCGCACACCTCGTCCTCTTCACACGAGCCCTCCACCAGCGTCGCGCATGCGGCCTGCGTGCAGACGCTGCCCGGCACCACGCACTCTCCGAGCCAGCAGAGCTCGCCGTCGGCACAACAGGTCTCGTCGGCGCCACACGCCGGCGTTCCGCCGCAATCGGCGACGCACTGTCCGGCGACGCACAGCGAACCGTCGGGACAGCAGCCGCCGTCGCACACGCGCGCGTCGGGGCACCCCCCGGGAACATCGAGATCGCCGCTCGGTCCCTCCGACGAATCGCCGGCCGACGTATCGTCCTCGGTCGGTTGGAAGTCGGTCGCGACGGGAACGGTCTCGATCCGCGGATCGCCGCCACACCCCGCGAATGCCAGCACGGCCACGCATCGAATCCTCGGAAGAGGCCAGCCCACCCCCCGTCATTGCGGCGCGCGGGCAGCAGGTTCAAGATTTTTTGGGCGGCCCGTGCGGGCCTATTCCTGAAGCTTCATCGGCGTGCGGTCGGCAGGTTCAGAAAAAGAAAACGAACCTCTTCGCACCCCCGCGCAATGACGCGGCGTGGAGCGAGTTTCAGCGGGGAGGCTGGTGACGCTCGCGCAGTGCGCGGGCCCAGGTCTCGAGGCCGCGCAGCGTCGATTGCCGCAAGGCGAGCGGGGCATCGAGCTTCTCGAGCTTGGCCCGCAGGAGCTCGCGCCCGCGGAACAGCCGGCTCTTCACCGTGCCGACCGGGACCTCGAGAATGGTCGCGATCTCCTCGAGCGACAGGTCCTCCCAGTAGTGGAGCTCGAGCGTCGTCTGCAGCTCGAGCGGGAGCCGACGCAACGCGCGAGCGAGCAGGGCCTGCTCCTCTCGTGCGACCGCGGCCTCGCTCGGCGACGCGACGAGGTCGGCGGCCGACACGGTCTCCTCGTCGACGGGATCCTCACTGCGCTGCAGCGCGCGGAAGTGCATCAGCAGCTGGCGTCGGGCGATGCCGAGCAGGTAGGCGCGCACGTTGGAGTCCTCCGCCAGTCGATCCTTCGCATCGACGCAGGCCGCGAACGTCCGCTGCGAGAGATCGTCGGCCACCGGCTCCGCCTTGTTCACGAAGAAGCGATAGACGGTCATGAAGTGGCGCGCGAAGAGCTCGCTGCCGGCTCCGCGATCGCCATCTCGCCACGCGCGCAAGAGCTCGACGTCGCCGACCGTACCCATGACGCTCAGACTAGCGCGGCTGTGTCCCGCGAGGGCGTAGTCTGCGAGACTGGTGGTTGCGGCCGCGTGCGAGAGCGCGCGATGAACATCGTGGCGAACGACGGCGACATCGACCCGGTCGGCGATTGGATGCTCGAGGAGCGTCCTGGCTTCGGCGGTGCGGCCCGGCGCGCATTCGCGGCGATCGGTGCCCAGTTGTTCGGGTCCGAGCCGGCGTGTCTCCGCGTCGGGCGGTACGTCGTGCTCGAGAACATCGGCCGGGGCGGAATGGGCGAGGTGTTCCGAGCCTACGACCCAGTGCTGCAGCGCGAGGTCGCGGTGAAGTCGATGCGCGTCCACGATGCGAGCACCGCGCCGCAGCTCCTGCACGAGGCCCGCGCGATGGCTCAGCTCTCGCATCCGAACCTCCTGCCCGTGTTCGACGTGGGCGTGGCCGATGGGCGCCCGTTCCTCGCGATGGAGCTCGTCGATGGCTTCACGCTGCGCGGATGGATCCGTCACGCGAAGCGGAGGCCAGCCGAGATCATCGCGGTGTTCGTGCAAGCCGGCCGCGGGCTGGCTGCAGCGCACGCGGCCGGGTTGATCCACGGCGACTTCAAGCCCGACAACGTGCTGCTCGGTCGCGCCGCCGACGAGCGCCACGCCTTCGGTCGCGTGCGCGTCATGGACTTCGGGCTCGCCCGCATCGTCTACCGCACCGAGGACGGCAACGTGCGAGTGTCGGGCGAAGAGACCGGTGGTGCTGTCGTCTTCGGCACGCCGCCGTACATGCCCCCGGAGCAGCTTCGCGGGCATCCGATCGATGCGGCCTCCGATCAGTACAGCTTCTGCGTCGCGCTGTTCGAGGCGATCTACGGATCGCTGCCGTTCGAGGCGGACACGCTCGGCGAGCTGCTCGACGCCAAGAGCCGCGACGCCATCCGCCCCATCGACGCTCGTCGCGGGCCCGCGTGGCTCCTGCCGATCCTGCGCCGAGGGATGGCCGCGGTGCCCGGGCGGCGGTGGCCGTCGATGGCCGACCTCCTCGCAGCGATCGAACGCCGGCGCGCGCGTCGACTCACGGTCGCCGCCGGCGTCGCGGCGACGCTCGCCGTCATCGTCGCGATGGGTGACTGCGAGGCGTCGCGCAGCGCGGCCTGTGCGGATCTGTCACTGGCCGGGGTGTGGGACGACCAACGGCGCGGTGCGGTTCGCAGTGCGCTGCTCGCCTCGGAGCGCCTCTTCGTGATCGACACGTGGGCGCGCGTCGAACAGAGGCTCGACGCGTTCGCGGGTGCGTGGAACGAACGGCGTGCGAACGTCTGCGAGGGACCGCTGACGCTCGACGAGCACGAGATCGATGTCGCGGTGCAGTGCCTGCAGCGCGGCCGCGCGGAGGCGCTCGCCATCGTCGAGACGCTCGAGCACTCCGACCCCGCGATGCTGGAGAACGCGATCGACGTCGTCGCCCAGCTCGAGATGAACACCGCCTGCGATGAACGAGACGGCGGCGACGATTCGCAGGATCGATCCACCACGGAGGCGCGCGAGATCGAGGCCGGCCTCTTCCGCGTGAGAGCGTTGACTCGCGCGGGTCGCTACGCAGGCGCCGCCGAGCTCGCCGAGGCGTTGCTCGCGAGGACGAAGTCGGACGACGATGCGCGTCGACACGTCGAGCTGCTCGTCGAGCTGGGGCGGGCGGAGTCGGCCGACGATCGGCTCGAAGCCGCGGAGCGGCACCTGACGCAGGCGTTTTTCCTCGCGGCTTCGATCGGCTTCGCGCGCGGTCAGGCGGCGAGTGCGACGGCGCTCGCCAACCTCGTCTCGATGCGAGCGCCGCTGCGCGCACAGTCGTGGATCCGGCACGCACGGGCGTCGTTGGCCCAGTCGAGCGCCGGTGCTGCCGCGCAGGTGGAGCTCCTGTGCGTCGAAGGTGTCGTCTTGGGATCGCTCGGCAACCACGCCGGA
This sequence comes from uncultured Nannocystaceae bacterium, assembly GCA_964468635.1. Lineage (GTDB taxonomy): Bacteria > Myxococcota_A > Polyangia > Nannocystales > Nannocystaceae > Xiheibacterium. The sequence continues at coordinate 3,336 of CAYXVR010000101.1, read as the reverse complement.
GCGGTCGCGGCGTACGAGGACGCGCTCGCACGCGTGGAAGCGCAGGCGGACGCCGATCCGCTGGTGATGGCGAGCGTGTTGCGCGGGTTGGCCCACGCGCAGCTGTTCGCGGGGGACACCGAGGCTGCCGAACGTCACGCCGGACGAGCGCTCGCCCTGCTCGAGCAGCTCCTGGGGGCATGGCATCCCCAGGTCGCGGACGCGTTGCACGAGGTCGGCGCGGTGCTGATGAGCACGAATCGCATCGAAGAGGCGATCGAGATCATGCAACGGGCGCTCGAGATCCGCGAAGCGAGTCTCGGATCGGATCATCGAAAGGTCGGCCTGACCCTCGACTGGATCGGCCATGCGTTGGGCAAGACCGGCGCGTACGAGGCGGCGCTTCCCTACGGTCGCGATGCGGTTCGCATCCTCCGGCAGCACACGCCGACCAGCGAGGAGTTCGCGGCCGTGCTGAACAACTACGGTGCGGCGAGCCTCGGTGCCGGGCGGTGGGACGAAGCGCGCGCGAGCCTGCGCGAGGCCCTCGATGTGCTGCAGGCCGGCGAGCCCGGTCACGGCGGCCATCACTTCGCGATCGAGGTGAATCTGGCGCTCGCGCTCCACCACCTCGGACGGCCGGCCGACGCGCGGCGGGAGCTCGACCGCGCTCGCGAGCACGGTGCGACCCCGGAGATGCTCGCCGAAGTCGACGCGCTGTTGCACTCGGCGGAGCGAGACCGATGACACGGGACGAAACGAGAATGACGACCCATCGCTGCGTGATCGTGATGGCATTCCTCGCCGCGTGTGGGCCGGAAGGCGGCGCCGATGCAGGAACCGGCGATGCCGACACCGGTGATCAGGGACCGGGCGGCTGCCCCGAGACGACGATCTCGTCCGGGATCGCCGGAGTCACGGAGCTGCGCACGTGCGACATCGAGGGCGACTGCGTGGAACCGGAGGCGGGCGTCGAGGTGCTGCTCTTCGAGGGCCGGAGCCCGCAGATCGGCGGCGGCGATCTCGAGCCCGGCATGATCGACCCGACGTTGCCTCCCTCCGATCAGCAGTCCTCGAACGCCGGGGGCCGCTTCGAGTTCGCGCGCGAGCAAGGCGACTACTTCGTCTGTGTCCTCGAATCGGCGGACACGATCCTGTGCTCCGAGATGATCACCGTGTCGGCGAGCACGACGCTGTGGCACGCGCGCTACGAGCACGGCAACGGCTCGTCCTGGTCGGTGGACGCGTGCGTGGACTGAGGGATCACCGCCCGTCGAGGCGCTCTCGAACGCGCGCACGTCGGCCGTCGCGGTCGAGCCATTCGGTCCGGAGATCGTCGCCCTCGATGCGCGCGAGCGCGGCGCGACGATCCGGACGATCCGCGCGGGCCTGACGGAGTCGATCCGCCAGGCGCGCGCGAAGCAGCCGCAAGCGGTCGGCATCGGCGCGGCGGGGCTCGTCGGCCAGCACGCGCTCCTCGTCGACGACGCGACGAGTACGCCCGTCGATTCGCCGCGTGACGAGTTGATCCGCTTCGACGGCGGTGATCTCGTACTCGACCGCGTCGACGCCCGGCAACGCGTCCGCTGCGATCAGCTCGTCGCCCTCGACGAGCGCATCGACGTCGTCGACGGCATCGACGAGCTCGTAGTCGGTCTCGAACAGCTGTTCCCGCAGCACCGAGTCGTCCCCGCCGCCCTCGTCGCAGGCCACCGTCGTCACACCCAAGCCGATCGCGATCACGTAGCGAAGCATCGTCGTCCTCCAGTCGTTGCCGCTTGCTGTCCGCATCCCGAGGCGACCTTCACGGAATCGTCTTCACGGCGCGCGCGCGGAAACGGCCGCGAGCGCGAATCACTTCGGAGCCCCGACACACGAGGGCCCGCGACCGCGCGACGTGGAAGCAAGATCGCCCCACGCCGGCGCGCGCCGGCGTGATGGCGAAGCGATCGACGTCAATCGATGTGGGCCAGGATGGCCTGCACGATCGGGTCGAGCGCGCCGGGCACGTCGCCACAGATGGAGAACAGGTTCGGGCCGATGGGGTTGCTGAACGATTCGGCGACCTCGAGGACGCGCATCGGCGGCAGCGCGGTGCGGCCGTCCTCGTTCGTGCAGCCGAAGCCGGTGCCGTAGTCGAGCTGTTCCTGCTGCGTGGCCGCGTCCGCGAACGGAATCGGCGTCGCCGGATAGCCGACCGGCACGCCGACGATGCCGAACAGGAACACCGACGCGTCGGAGGCCTGGCGCTTCGCGTCCTGCAGCTCGGACAAGAAATCGGTGTACCGCGAGACCGGCAGCATCACGCCCTCGTCGTCACCGACGCCGACGTTGCCGTCGATGTCCTTGTTCGCGGCGTGGCACTCGTCGTACATGCCGGGATCGCCGGTGCACTCGACGCCCGCGTTCCAGCACAAGGCGGACGAGGGAGACGGGGCTTCGGGATCTTCCCAGAACACTCGGTCGCCCTCGTCGTAGAAGATCTGCACGAAGTCGTTGTTGTACGAGCAATCGACCTCGTCCGTGATGAACACGATCGCGAGGTGCGCGTCGCTGCGCATGAAGCCGTACTCGCTCTCCTCCGCGTTCTGCGACCGCAGCATCGCCTTGTAGGCCGACTCGAGCGGCTGCTCGAAACCGCAGCCCGCGATGCCTTGCGGAAGCGCGCAGCGCAAGGCATCGGCCACGCTCACGCCGTCGAGGTTCGAGCCCTCCGCGCCCCCTTCGATCCACGGCCGCGCACGGGGTTCGAGCTCGACCTCGGTCGTCGTCGGCGTGACCGGGATGTCCTGCAGATCGCAGATGTCGGTGCACGCGATCTCGGTGACGTCCGCGGGCGGCGTGCCGGTGAAGATGAACTCGGCCTGGCGCTGGCGGCAGCTCGACAGCTGCAGGTTGCCGGCCTCGGGGCCGGTCGAGCAGTACGGATTGCCGTTGTCGGTCGTGGTGACGCCGATGCGATAGCTGAGATCGCCCGCTGCATCGAGGCTCGCGACGAACGCGTCCAGTCCGGTGGCGAGCGCCGCCTGTGTGTCGCCCATCGAGCCCGAGTTGTCGATCACGAACAGGAAGTCGACCTTCGGCGGGCCGTCGGTGGGTGGTGGGCCCGAGTCCGTGCCGCCGTCGTCGCCGGTCTCGGGCGTCGACGTCTGCCCATCGTCGTCGCCGTCGTCGTCGTCGTCGTCGTCGCCGTCGTCGCCGTCGGTCCCCGTCTCGGCGTCGCCGAGGATGCTCGGCGCCACACAGCCCCCGAGCCCCAATGAAAGCACGCACCCCAAGCGCGCGAATGCCATCGTTCGCATCGTACTACCCCTTCGTTCGTGACGCCGTCGTGCGGCGTGATTCGTGTCGTTCGAT
>CAYXVR010000100.1:0-20876 GCA_964468635.1 uncultured Nannocystaceae bacterium | reverse complement strand
GAGCCCGGCATGTCGAGGTCGAGCTCCATGATCGTGTCGATCGGATCGACCTCGAGATAGAGGAGCTCGCCGAGGCCCGCCGCCGTCGTGTCGCCGTCCGACGTCGTGCCGGGGTCGTCGCTCGTCGACGCGCTCGACGGATCGTCGGTGTCGCTGTTCGTGTCGGTGCCGCTGCCGGTGCCGGTGCCCGACATCGTGTCGCTGCTCGGCCCACCCGACATCGTCGCCCCGCCGGTGTCGGTGTCCGAGTTGCTGGCGCTCATGATGCCGCCGGCTTCGGCGTCGTCGTTTGCCGTGTCGCCGCCGCAGCTGCTCACGATCAGAATCGCGCCCGCCCACACGCGCGCGCGGCCGGTCCCCGAATTGATGCCATTCATGTGGCCCCCCAAACCGTGCATGCACGGCCCGAGATCAACGCTAGAGCCCATCACGCCGTCGTGTCAAACAAATCCAGCTCACGCTCGCGGCGGCGATCAATCCCACACGGTGTTCGGCCCTGCTACCCTGCAGCGATCGCGGTGCACTACGACATCGTCATCGTCGGGGGCGGGCCCGCCGGTAGCTCGGCCGCGGTCGCAGCCGCGCGCACCGGTGCACGCGTCTGCGTCCTCGATCGCGCTCGCTGGCCGCGACCCAAGACCTGCGGAGACGCCGTTTCCAACGAGGGATCGCGCGTCGTCGATCGCATGGCCGGTCGGGCCGACGCCCTGCGGGAGATCCCCCATGCCGTCGTGCCGGAGGCGACCGCGTTGTTTCCGGACGGCACGGCCGTCTCGCGATCGTTCGGAGACGACATCGCCTACATCGTCCCGCGCCTGCACCTCGACCAGTTCCTGCGCACGCAGGCCATCGAGGCCGGGGCCGACGTGAAGGAGGGCGTCGCCGTGCGTTCGCTCGTGGTCGAGCGCGGCCGCGTGGTCGGGGCGCGCAGCGACAGCGAGACGTGGCACGGTGCGGCCGTCATCGCCGCCGACGGACCCGGCTCGCTGTCGTGGGCCGTGCTCGGTCTGCCGTATCGCCGCGGCCGCCACCTCGCGGTGGCCATCACCGCGTACTACGAGGGCATCGAGGTCGACACGGCGGAGCACTACTTCGAGCGCGACCTCGACTCGGGCTACGGCTGGATCTTTCCCGCCGTCGACGGCGTGGCCAACGTCGGCGTGTACCAGCGCGCGGACGCGTTCGGTCGTGATCCGCGAACACTTCCGCAGTGGCTCGAGACGTTCATCGCCCGCCACCCCGAACGCTTCGCGGGCGCGCGCAGGATCGGGCGACCGCGTGCGTGGGCGTTGCCCCTGGCCGTGCAGATGCGACCCCCCGGTGGCGCGGGCCTGCTCGCGTGCGGCGACGCGGCCTACAGCGTCGATCCACTCTCGGGCGAGGGGATCTGGCAGGCGCTTTGGAGCGGCGAGGAAGCGGCCAAGGTGATCGTCGCCGCGCTCGGCGAGCGGGGCCTCGATCGGCGGTGGGTTCGTCGCTACGAACGCCGATGGCTGCGAGCGATCGGCATGGGCTCGCTCGTGCGCCTGGGCGTGCAGGAGGCGATGAACCAGGCCGTCGCGCGCGGGCTGTACGGGCGCGCATGGTTCCGCAAGCTGCTCCAGCGCGGCTACCGAACGGATGCGTTCGAGGTCAGCAAGAAGCTGCGGTAGTCTCGGCGCAGTGTTGCCATCCGCGAAGTCGCGCCTCGCGTTCTGGGGCGGATGGCTCGCCGTCGTGGGGATGCAGGTCGGGTTGCTCGCCTACTTCGGCGGCGAGCACCTGCTGTCGGAGAAGCCCTACGCGGGCCTCGATTTCGACACGCACATCTCGCAGACGTGGCGCGTGCTCGAGGGGATCGAGGGGTGGGGGCAGACGTGGGTCTACGACGTGCAGCTGCTCGCCGGCCAGCCCGAGGGCGTCATCTTCGACGCCGACAACAAGGGCTGGGAGATCTGGACGTGGGTGCTCACGAAGCTCGGGCTTTCGCAGGGGCTCGCGTTCAACACGTACGTGATCTTCAGCCATCTCGCCGTCGCGCCCGTGATCTACCTGTCGGCCCGGCTGTTCCGCCTGCAACCGTGGGCGAGCCTGCTCGCGGCCGGGCTCGCGGTGCTCTACTGGAACTTCGACTCCTTCTCGCACTGGCTGTGGTACGTGGGGATGAGCGCGTACGGCATCGCGGCCTACGTGTTCCTCGTCCCGCTCGGGCTGTTCTATCGGTGGGTCCAGGAGCGCAGACCGTGGCAGATCGCGGCCACCACGATCCTGCTCGCGCTGTGCCACCTCAACCACCCGTACACGTTCTTCATCCTGCTGCTGCCGATGCTCGCGCTGTACGTGCGCGCGTTTCCGACGCTCGACGCGAAGGCGCACGCAGCCGTCGTCGGCGTGGCTGCGTTCACGATCGTCGTCAACCTCTACTGGCTGCTCGACGCGTTCGCGTTCTGGCACTACATCGTCGACTCCTCGCTGTTCGCCGAGACCTACGCACAGACGCTCGTGTGGGACGTGCTCGGGCTCGTGACCGAGCCCGCCGCCACCGGGATCATCGGCAAGCGGGCGGGCTTTCGCACCGTGATGATCGTGTGCAGCGTCGTGCTGCTCGTGATCTGGCGCCGCCGCGGCGACGATCGCCTGCGGCCGCTCGGGATCGCATTCGTGGTGCTCGTGGTCGTCGCGTACCTCGGCGCGTACACGATCGCCAAGCAGACGCAGCCGTACCGCTACCTGCTGCCGGCGGGGTTCATCGCCGCGATCCTCACCGCCGCACTCGTCGAGCACGCGGTGGTCACGGGCGTGTTCCGCCGCTTCTCGCGAGGCGCCCGCGTCACGATCGCGCTCGTCTCCTTTCCCGCCGCGCTCTACTTCGTGTCCGAGATGCTCTACTACGCGGTCGAGTCCCTGCCCACGCCGGCCAAGCTGCCGCACGGGCAGGAGGTGCAGATCACCGCCCTCGGCTACCCCAAACACGCCGCGTACGGCTACGACGACTGGCACGCCGATGAGCTCGCGGCGTGGGTGCGCGCGCACGACGACGGCAGCGGGCGCTTCCTCGTCGACGGTTGGAGCTGGGGCGAGCAGCTCGCGTGGAAGACCGACGCGCAGATCCTCGGCGGTTTCATCTGGCGCAACCTCGATCACAGCTGGGCCAACTTCTTCCGCCGGCGTCCGCAGGGCATCGCGAAGCCCGGCGAGTTCCGCCACTACGTCGACACGTACGCCGTGCACTGGGTGATCGTCGCCGTCGCGCGCCCGCACGCGCCGTGGTGGGATGCCAACCCGCACCTCGAGCTCGTCCACGAGATCTTTCCGTTCCGGATGTATCGCGTGAAGGAGCCCAAGGGCCTCATCGCGCGGGGCCCCGGCACCGTGCGCGCCTCCACCAACCGCATCGAGGTCACTGGCACCGATCCCGATCGCCCCGTGGTGCTGCGCTACCACTTCATGGAGACGCTCGTGTGCGACCCGGACTGCACGGTCGAGCGGAAGCCGGACAAGCTCGACCCGGTGGGCTTCATCAAGATCCCCGCCCCGCATCCGGCGGACTTCGTGGTGAGCAACGCGTACTGATACCATCGCGGTCGCACGGATGCCGGCGGAGCTGAAGATCCTGGTCGACGTGGCGTTGTACCGGCTCCGCAAGCTCGAGATGGCGAACCTCGCCGCCGCGGCGCTCATCATGATCGCGCTGCGGCTGCCGCCGTACGAGATCGCGGTGCGCCTGGTGTTCGGTGCGCTGCTCAACCTGTTCGTCTACCTCAACAACGACTACCTCGACGTCGAGGACGACGCCGCGTCGCCCACCAAGGCCGGGCTCAAGGTCGCGTACCTGCTCAACCACAAGAAGGAAGCCGTGCGGGCGCAGCTCGGACTCCTCGGGCTCCTCGTCGGCTTCGGGATCGTCTGGGGCGGCGGCCTGCTCGCCGCGCTCGCGCTCGGCGGCGGCGTGTGCTGGTTGTACTCGGCGCGTCTCAAGCGGATGCCGTTCGTCGACGTCCTCGCGATGATCGCGTGGGGCATCGCGATGCCGATGGTGGCGGTGCCGCCGGGCCACGAGGACGGCTGGCGCCTGCTCGTGCAGCTCGGGCTGTTCTCGGGCGTGTTCGAGACCGTGCAGGTGATGCGCGACCACGACGAGGACGCGCGCCTGGGGATCCGCACCACCGCCGTGGCCCTCGGCGTCGTCGAGACCAAGTGGCTCGGCCGCGCCCTCCTCGTCGGCTCCGGTGTCTACGCGGCGCTCGCCTTCCACCCGCTGCTCGCCCTCGGCCTCTTCGCGGCGGTCTTCCTCGCCGTGCACCGGAGCGGCTACGATCGCTACTGGAATCGCATCCGCCTCGTGCTCGGCGGCACCTTCCTCCTCGAATGCGCGATCGTCTACCTCGCTGGCCGCTGACCGAGCGTCGGGTCGTCGCCGCCTGGCTCGTGCTCGTGTGCATCGCCGCGCTCGTGCTGTACTGGGAGGGGCTCTCCGCCGGCTTCCTCGCCGACGATCTGTTCCACATCTCGATGCTCGAGGGGCTGTTCGGCGAGTACTCGATCGCGCATCTGTACGCGTTCGCGCCCGAAGACCCCGCATCCACGGCGCGGCACATCGAGCGCGGCAGTCTGCCGTGGTGGACGCACCCGCAGTTCCGCTTCGTGATGCTGCGGCCGCTGTCGAGTCTCCTCATCGCGTTCGATCACGCTGCGTTCCCGCGACAGCCGTTCATCCACCACGTGCACACGCTCGTGTGGTTCTTCGCGGTCTTGCTGCTCACGTTTCGTGTGCTGCGGCTGGCCACCAGCACGTGGATCGCTCTCGTCGCCACCAGCAGCTTCGCCATCGACGAGACGATGGCGTGGATGGTGGCGTGGCTCGCGAACCGCTGCGCGCTCGTGTCCACGGTGTTCGTGATGCTGGCGCTCGCGGTGCACCTGCGCGCCGATCCGCAACGCCTGTGGTCGCGCGCACGCGGCATCGAGCTCGCCTTCTGGGCGCTCGCATTCAGCGGCGGCGAGTATGCGGTCGGTGGGGTGGCGCTGCTCGGCGGCTACGCGCTCGTCGGGCACGACGCGCCGTGGCGTACGCGGCTGCTCTCACTGTGGCCCGCGGTGGCGGTGATGCTGGTGTTCATGACGACGTACGTCGCGATCCGTGGCGGCGTCTACGGGGCGACCACGTACATCGATCCGTTCACCGACACCGCACAGTTCCTGAAGTCGGCCGCCGATCGTCTGCCGCGGATGGCCGGCGAGGTGTGGGTCAACATGAACGGGGAGAGCGAGCGTTTCTACCTGCGCTACCAGGGCAGCGGCCTCGCGCAGTGGGTGATGCCCGACGACGGGTCGGACATCCTCGTGCAGGCGTGGCGTCACGCGCTCTTCGTCATGAGCCTGACCGCGATCCTCGTGCTGCCGGCGTGGTGGCTCGGGCGCAACCATCTCACCGCGCACGAACGTCGCGGCATCCACTGGATCGTGGTCGGGGCCACGCTCGCGCTCGTGCCCGTGGCTGCGATCCCGCCGGCGACGCGGTCGCTGATGATCGCCAACCTCGCGGCGGCGATCTTCGTGGGCGGGATCGCGGTCGCGGCCGTCCGCGCCTGGCGGAAACGCATCCCCGCGAAGCCCGGCCCGTGGGCGCAGCGTGTCGCGCTCGGCGTGTGGGCGCTCGCGATCCTCTATATCCACGTCTGGCGGGAGTGGGGCTACGTGGGGCAGGTGCAGAACGCGTTGCTCTCCGCCAAGCACAGCTACGAGAAGTACTACGCCAACGCGCGCTTCGACGAGCGCAGCGTCGAGGGCAAGCACGTGATCGTGATCGCGACGTCCGGGCTCGTCACGGGGATTCACGGCGTGAGCATGATGAACGTGCTCGGCTACGAGATGCCCGCGACGTGGCACGTGCTCGCGATGGGCCCGCGCGGCTACACGGTGCGCAAGCTCGGCCCGCGCACGCTCGAGGTGGCGTCGGTCGGCGGCACGATGCACTGGACGCCGGAGGAGGCCCTGTTCCGCTCACCCGCCGACGCGTTGCTCGAAGGCGACACGGTGGATGCCGGTGTGTTCACGGCCCGCGTGATCAAGGATCACGGCGGCATCGGCCCGGGCTCGGTGCTCTTCAAGTTCAAGTACCGCCTCGACGATCCGCGTCTCGTGTTCCTCGGCAGCACCCGCGAAGGTCTCGCACCGTTCGAGATCCCGCCCAAGGGTAAGATGATCGCCGTGCACCCGCCGACGCTGCCGTTCGCGACGCCGCGCGGTTAGGAGCTCGCCACCTCGGTGTAGCGCAGCAGGTGCAGCTCCCAGGTGGTGCAGCCGTCGGGCGCGGGCACGTCGGGGTCGAGCTCGTCCACCGCGAATCGCTCGGGGCAGGACACGACCATCACCCGCTCTTCGGCCGTGGCCGCCGTGTCCACACCGTCGACGCGATACTCGACCGTGCGGGTCGCGTCGAGCCGCGTGACCGGCATCAGCACCTGCACCTCGCGCACGAGCTCGATGCCACCCGTGCCGTCGATGTCGTCCTCGGCCGGATCGGCGGCTACGAGCACGGCCACGAACGAGGGCTCGCGTGGCACGACCTCGATCGACAGCGGCTCCTCCCACGGCACGCGATCGCGGCCCTGCAACGGCTCGCCGCCGACGAGCGCGCGCACGTCGACGCTTCCCGACGCGGTCGAGAGCCCGTCGAGCTCGGCGTTGGTGGTCGTGTACGGGCTCGCCGTGAGCACGCCGTCGTTCGCGAATTGCCGCGAGGCCTGCTGCGGTTGCGGCCACACCAGCAGCAGCAACGCGGCGGCGGCTGCCACCGTGGCACCGATCGCGAGCGAGCCGACGAGCACCGTGCTCGACCGGCGCTCCTGCAGAGAGGGCGGAGGCAACAGCGTGACGTCGTGGCCGATCGCCTCCACGCGATCCGAGCACGGGCCGCACGCGCGCAGGTGCTCGATCACCGCCTCGCAGCTGCTGACCGAGAGCTCGCCCGCATCGAAGCGGTCGAGCGAGAGCATCGTCAAGTGACCGTCGCGGGCGAACAGCCCGGCGGACTCGATAGGGGAGTCGTATCCGTCGCGCTTCATGTTTCGACGATTCCTCTCGGCTGGCCGGCGGCCTGCCATGCGAGCTCGCGCAGGCGGTCGAGCCGGTTGCCCACCGTGCGGGGCGAGCAGTCCCGGATCCGCGCGATCTCGGCATGCGTCATGCCGTCGACGAAGTAGTGCACGCCGATCTCCACCAGCTCGTCGTCGAGCTGGCGCCAGAACTGGCGCAGGAAGGTCATCGTGTCCTGGTCCGCGGGTCCGACCGGCACGGTCCAGGTCACACCTCCGCCATCGCGCCAGAGCTCGTTACGTCGGCCCTCGTTGCGCAGGCGGTTGAGGCAGTGGTTGAGCGTCATGCGGTAGAGCCACGTCGTGGGCGACGACTCGTTGCGGAAGCCGTCGATGCGCTCGAGCACCTTCACGAAGATCTCGTGCACGACCTCCTCCGCTTCGCCGCGCGGATAGAAGCGCAGAACCCACCGGAGAACGCGTCCGGAGTGCTCGGCGTAGAGCGTCCCGACCACGGTCGGAGCGGCTCCGCTGCGGCGCATGCACTCATGAGACCCTCGAACCGCCCGGTTGCGCAACGGTGCCGACGTTTTGCCGCACCACGGCAACGTCGACGCGCGCGAATGCGCATGGGCCGCGGACGGTCGCAGCCGGCGCCCGGGGGTCAACCGTTCGCGAGTTGGCCGGCGCGATCGTCTCCGCACAGGACGCGGAGCCACAGCGGTACGAGCTCGGCGACCTGGCGCGCTCCCGCGGCGTTCACCACCGCGTGCGCGAGGCCGTGATTCGACATGAACGCGACGACACCGGCCTCACCTTTTTCGAGCAGCGCGACGATCGGGGGCTCGAGCACCAGACGACCGATGCGTCCGCTGGCTTCCGGAAAATGATAGACGCGAGCGTCCGCGCTCGGTGTGCCACCGACGGGATCGAGCCGTGTCTTCTCGATCCAGCGGCGCACTGCGTCGTAGATCTCCGCCTTCGGCTTGTCGCGCAGCGAGTCGACGGGCAGCTTGGCCTGCCGGCCTGCCGCAGGCGGTGGGCCTCCACGCGAGCGCCCGCCTTTTCGGTCCTTGCGGCCGCTCTTCTCGATGCGGTCGACGTCCTCCTGACTCACGAGCCCTGCCGAGGCGAGCTTGGCCTTCAGGTCCAGCATCCCGCGGCGAAGTGTAGCGGCGTTTTCAGGGCGTGGCCGACGCTTCTCGCTAACGTTGATTCTCGACTTCTTCGCCGCGTCGCACGTCACCCATGCGCCGACGGCAGGGCTATCCTCCCCGCGCTCGTGTCACTTCGTCTGGTTTTCTTCGCGGTCGTCTTCGCGTTGCTGCCGGTGCATGCCTTCGCTGCACCGGGCAACGCATGGCACATCCCCGACAACGCCGAGCCGGGCATCGCGTCGATGCGCGAGCCTCTGTATCCGCGCGGCAGCGGTGCGATCGAGATCTGGAGCGGCAATCAATTCCAGGGTGGCGGCAATCCGGGCAATCAGCTGCAGACCGGCAGCGCCGTCGTGTATCGCGTGTGGGGCAGCGGCGATGCGTGGTCGGAAGAGCCGCTGCTGTACGCGAGCACGTCGGGCAACAACGTGTACTACGCGGCGACGCTGCCGGCCGCTGCGTTCGCGGCAGGCGATCATGTAGAGTACTACCTGCGGATCCCTTACAGCGATCACGACACGACGTACGTGTATGGATCCGACAGCGGTTCGGCGGTCTCGATCGATGTTGCGCACGCGCAGCAGGATCCGTTTCGCGTCGCCGTGCCGGGACCGTTGCCGCCGCGTGGTCGGCCCGAGCTGCACGATCTCGGCGGGCTGCAGGTCGGGTGGTACGCGGGCACCGGTGAGGTCGCGATCCTCGGCGACGACGTCGAGCTCGTGCTCGGGGCGCTGCAGGTGCAGGTCGACGACGAGTGGTACCTGCTCGGCCCCGTCGCCGACGCGACGCCGATCGACGACGGCTTCCGTCTGGAGCACGACTTCGGCGCGCAGACGATCGAGGCGCGGATCTTCACGACGGCCGACCGCGTGATCGCCTACCGCGTCACGGGCTGGGACGGACTCGACGTCACTGCCACGCGCATGAGCGCGGCGTCGCCCGACGACGAGCACTTCTACGGGTTCGGCGAGAAGTTCAACGCGCTCGACCAGGCCGGGCTCACCACGCACGTGGTCACGAGCGATCCGCCGGGCAACAAGGGCGACCTCTCGTACAAGTCGGCGCCGTGGTTCGCGAGCACGCGCGGCTACGGGTTCCGCCTCGACACCACGGCCGAGAGCACGTTCGACCTGCGCGACGGCGCCGAGGATCGATGGCTCGCGACCACGCAGCACGGCACGCTCGCCTTCGAGGTGTACTGGGGGCCGCAGTTGCCGGACGTGCTCTCGCGCTTCACTGCGCGCACGGGTCGGCCACCGTTGCCTCCGCCGTGGGCGTTCGGCACGTGGATGTCGACCGATCATTGGCGCACCGGCGGCGAGGTCCGCTACGTGGCCACGCGCATGGTCGAGGAGGGGATCCCCGCGTCGGTGTTCGTGTTCGACTCGCCGTGGGAGGTCTCGTACAACGACTTCACCTGGAACGAGGCGCAGTTCGCCGCCGGTGGTACGTACGACGGACGCGCGTGGGACGGATTCGCGTCGTCGCAGGAGATGCTCGAGTTCCTGGGCGGCAAGGGGTTCAAGGCCGTCTTGTGGCTGACCCCGTTCGTGAACACGGTGTCGAACGACGAAGGGGTGCCGGGGCAGAACACCGGGATCTCGCCGACGTATGCCGAAGCTGCGGCCAACGGGTACTTCGTGCTCGATGCGCCCGGTGGATCGCCGCTGCTCGTCGACTGGTGGAAGGGCACGGGCAGCCCGATCGACTTCACCGACGCGGGCGCGCGGGCGTGGTTCCAGGCGCAGCTGCAGGCGCTCGTCGATGATGGCAACGGTGTGGTCGGTGGCTTCAAGATCGACGACGGGGAGGGCACGTTCGTGCCGCTGCATGCGACGTATTCCGACGGGCGCCGCGGCGACGAGATGCGCAACGGGTACACGATCGGCTATCACGAGGCCGCGTACGAGGTGCTGGGAGCCGAGGGCATCCTGTTCTCGCGCAGCGGCTATGTCGGGGCGCAGGCGTACCCGGGCTGCTGGTCGGGCGACAACGAGCCGAACTTCGGCGAGGAGAACGGGCTGCCGAGCGTGATCGTGGCCGGGCAATCGGCGGCGATGAGCGGGTACGCGATCTGGGGGCACGACGTCGGCGGGTACCAGGACGTGAACCTGAGCGCGACGCCGGAGAACCTGTTCATGCGGTGGGCGCAGTTCGGTGCGTTCACGCCGCTGATGCAGATGCACAGGCAGGTCGCGCTCGAGATGCAGTACCCGTGGAGCTTCGGCCCGGACGGGCTCGCGAACTATCGCGAGTACGCGCGGCTCCACACCGAGTTGTTCCCGTACGTGTACTCGTATGCTCGCATCGCGCAGGACACGGGGCTGCCGATCATCCGGCCGCTCGTGCTGCACTGGCAGGACGATCCGAACGTGTGGCCGGTGCAGCACACGTATCTGTTCGGGGAGGCGTTTCTCGTCGCGCCGATGGTGGAGAACGAGCAGACCGAGCGCACGGTGTACCTGCCCGAGGGGACGTGGCTCGACTACTGGTCGCACGAGCGCATCGAGGGCGGCGACTATCACGATTGGGTCAACGCCGATCAGACGCGATTCCCGTTGTTCGTGCGCGAGGGCGCGATCGTGCCGAAGTTGGCCGAGGTGCCGCAGACGCTGCACGACGCGGCGTACGTGGGGGACGCCGACATCGTGACGATCGGGGACGCGTGGGCGTGGCTCGTCGTACCGGCGGTCGAGCCGACGTCGTTCACGGCGTACGACGACACGCGCGTCGACGTGTCGCCCGGTGAGGAGAACGCGCTGACGATCGCGTTCGACGGGCCGGCGCGAGCGGTGCGGGTCGAGGTGCTGGCGCCCGAGCCGATGTACGTGAGCGTCGACGAGGTGCTGCTCGAGCGCGTCGAGGACCTCGCGGGCGTCGACGCGGGGTGGACCGTCGACGACGACATGGTGATCGCGAAGTTCGAGCACGACGGGGAGTCGGTGCTGCGGCTCGGTGACGAGCCGCCGTCGGGCGAGGGGACCGGCGAGGGGCCCGGGAGCGGTACGGACGGCAGTACGGGTGATGCGAGCCAGACCGCGGGTCCGGAGGGCACCGCGAGTGCGGGGGCGACCGAGGCAGACACGGACGGGGAGACGGCGGGATCGGGGGCGAGCGAGGGGTGCGGCTGCCGAACGGCGACGATGCCCAGGGGCAGGGAACTGCTTGTGCTGCTGCTCGCCGCGCTCGGCTTTCAGCGACGAAGACGCTGTGCGCCACGCTTGCGATCGTGATCGTGATCGTGATCGTGACCACGCCCACGACCACGTCCATGTCCACGACCACGTCCACGAGCATCCGAGTGCTCGATTGCGCGGTGACCCTTCGGCTCCGCTTCGGTCAGAGCGTCAGCTCTGCTTCCACCACGCGGCCGACATCGACCACGATCGTCGCCGTCCCCTCGGGCGGCACGAACTCGGGGCCCGTGTGCTCGGCCAGTACGTCCTGCTCGGCCGACAGCGCGGTCCAGCGGCGGACCGGCTCGCCCTCGTCGAAGCCTTCCGCCGGCGCAGTGAACACCCCGTCGTTCTCGACGATGCGCGCCTCGAACGGCAGCTCGAACGCGAGGTCGTCCGGGTCGCCGGGCAGCAGCGCAGCAGAGCCGAAGAACTTCGCGTCCTGAGCCTGGTTGCGCCAGTCGCAGTGCACGTGGCTCGTGTACTCGATGAGCGTGCCCGCGTTGTTCGTGCAGTGCGGCTCGAGGCTGTTCACGCTGAGGCCGGTGGCCTTGAAGTCGAAGCCGTCGCCGTACATGTGCCGCGACTTCGAAGCCCCGCCGACGCTCGAGTTGTACTGCGGCGATCGATATCCGGAGTTGAGCGTGAGCGCTCCGGCCTTGTCGCGGATCGCCTGCATGCGAGCGACCGCATGCGGCTGCACGACCGCGTAGCGGCCCTTGTGCACCTGTGCGATCTCGGAGAGCTTGAAGTTCGGGGCGATCATCGTCGAGCCGTCGATCGCGTTGAGATCGAGGTAGGCGATCGGCGCTCGATAGTTGCTGTTGAGCGGAGCCGGATACGAGTAGCCCGACGGCGTGCCTGGGAACGACAGCGGCAGGCACACGTCGTTGTTGCGGTTGGGCCCGAGGAAGCACACCGTGTTCGCGCCGCCGCCTTCGTCGTCGTCGCCCATGTCCTCGTCGTCGCCGCAATCCTGCGAGGCCTCGATCGAGCACGCAGACTCCGCGTCGGGGCAGCAGTCCCCGTGCTCGTGGCAGTCCGCATCGCAGAAGCAGCCGGCCGGCGCCTGCTCACCGCAGTGACCCACGCACGAAGCGGCGGCACCTTCGAGGGCAGCGGCTCTTTGCTCGACCTCCGTCGA
Organism: uncultured Nannocystaceae bacterium; assembly: GCA_964468635.1. Classification (GTDB taxonomy): domain Bacteria; phylum Myxococcota_A; class Polyangia; order Nannocystales; family Nannocystaceae; genus Xiheibacterium. The sequence continues at coordinate 8,383 of CAYXVR010000100.1, read as the reverse complement.
GCAGCCGAGGACAAGCAGAGAGAACATCGCGATCGTCGAGCAGCGCAGCATCGTTCGTCCCAACGTGGGGCCATGTGCAAGACGACCCGTCGCAGGTTCCCGCGAGCGCAGAATGAATTCGCGCGGTTGCTGGCCCGGTGTTGCGCCTTACTCGATGGCACGATCCGGTGTGCTCGAATGTAGGTGGGTGGCAGACTCATTCCGTACGTTGGAACACCGCCCGCAGACCCTCGGCGAAACGGCCGAGTTCCGCGGGCTCGACCGGCTTCCCTTCGGGGGTCCCCAGCCGCGGCGCCTGCCAGGCGACGGCGTCCTCGATCGTGTTCGTGATCCGCGAGCTCACCGGTCGCCCCGCGAGCAGGTTGATCGTCGAGGTGATCGCTCGCGCCCCCGCGACCCAGAGCCCGCCGCCGAGGATCACGTTGGTGGTGCACAGCAGGCGTGGGCCGAGGGCTCGGATCCGCCGGCTGCCTGCATCGCGCGCATCGTCGTCGGCGCGCGTGCCCTCCTCGATGAGGTTCATGGTGCCGATCCCACCCGGGTAGCGCTCGAGCAATCGATCGGAGAACCGCACGATCGATTCGACGTCCGCGAGCGTCACGCGCTCGCGCCAGCACGAAGCACACACGTTGCCCCACGTCGCCGTCACCATCCACTGCGTCCGCAGTGCGGGGCGGATGAAGTCCTTCATCCCTTCGATCCTACCTTGCGCGCGACGGGATCGGGGTCCCCCACGATGCACCGCACGTAGCCCTCGTGGCTGCGGCCGATCACGACCCCGGCCTTGCGGCGCTCGAACGCAGCGTCCGACAGAACCATGTAGTCGCCGTCGCAGGCCCGCTCGGCGGCGCGCTTCCATTCGCGCAGGACACCGTCGGCGGTCGAGAGCACACCTCCCTCCACGCTGACGTACTGCGAGCCGTCCTCGGAGGCGGCGACGACGGTGTTCTCCGGCTTCTCGTCGCGCCGGATCGTCAGCGACGGCCGTACCGAACAGCCGATCAGCAGCAGCGCGACGATCGGGCGCGGGGCGAGCATGCGCCCGCACGGTGCCAGGTCCGCGCCTGGCCACCAACTTCCCGACGAGGCCTCAGACCGAGATCACGCGCGTGCCGGCGATGTGATCGTGCAGGCAGCGGTGCTCGCTGCCGAAGATCATCAGCGGGTCGACGAGGCTGACGAAGCTGCCGATGAACGGGATCGCGCCGAGGAGCGCGACCACCCACACGCGAAGGAACACGCCATGGAGGAAGCCGGGGTCGCTGCCGTCGAGCCGAACGATCTTCATCCCGAGCATCTTCTTCGCGATGGTCTGGCCGCTCGTGGCGATGAGGTACCACTGCACGCAGCTGACGAGCAGCGCGGGGACCAGGATGGCGAGGAGGATCTCGTCTTCCTTCGGGTTGTCGAAGTTGCCGCCCACGAACAAGAAGAAGAACGGCACGCAGACGAGCACGACGATCATCCCGTCGATGAGCGCGCCGAGAAACCGCGTGCCTCGCGATGCGAGCACGTAGTCCTGCCCCATCCCGAACGACGGCTCGTACCCCATCGACGGCTCGTGGCTCATGGGCGCTGCGTACGGATTGACCGGAGGCTGCTGCTGGAACGGGTTGCCGCCGGGCGTTTGATTGAGGGGGTTGTCGCTGTTCATCGGCGTGGTCGGCCAGCCTAGCAGATCCTCGGGACAGCCGCGGTGCGACAGGGAGCGTCGACCCGTGTCACGAGCCACGAGGGAGGGGCCGCTCGTTGGACGATCGATCCATTGCCACGGTTGCAGTGTTTCTGTGGCTCGCCGCGGCGTGCGGTGATGGCGATGGCGCCGGCTCTCCGGACGGCAGCGAGAGCACGGCGTCCTCGGGCACGGACGCGTCGACGAGCAGCGGGGACAGGACGGCTGGAGACAGCTCGACGAGCGCCGAACCGAGTTCTTCGGCGGCATCCGAGAGCGAATCGGGCAGCGACGACGGCGGCACCGGGGATCCACCGGAGCCCGCGTGCGGGGGCGGGGAGAGCGACTACCCGCTCGAGATCATCAGCCCGAAACCGGTCGGCGATGCGCCCGACGGGCTCGATCCCGCGCATCGGATCTACCGCGCGCATCCCGGCATCGACTACGAGATCCGCGTCGCGGCCGTCGGCGGCAACTACCCGTTCACGTATGCGCTGTCGAATGCGCCGGTCGGGATGAGCATCGACGCGGGGAGCGGAGAGATCGTGTGGACCGATCCGCAGGAGGATGCGAGCGACGTGACGGTCACGGTGACGGATGCGACGGGCACCGAGACCTCGGAGACGTGGTCGATCGACGTGACCACCGAAGGCTTCTCGTTCGTCGACGCCGTGGGGGGCGATTCGGCGGGCGCCGGCACGCAGGACGATCCCTGGCGCACGCTCGCGGACGTGTGGACGCGGGGCGGCGCCGGCGGAATCGTGTACTTCCGCGGGGGAGAGGACGCGATCTACACGCCGGAGGGGATCCCGGTCGAGAACCCGGACACGGACGGCGAGATGCTCGAGTTCCACTACGCGGAGCAGCCGGTGATCTGGCTGGCGCATCCGGACGACGACATGCGTCCGGTCCTCGACTTCGGGTTCACCGGCACGGGTGAAGGCGCGCATGTACCCGTGATTCGCCTCAGCGGACCGGCGATCTGGGTCGACGGGATCGAGACCACGCGATCGCATCGGATGGCGTTCCAGGTCGTGCACTACGACGAGCACGGTGCCACGTTCCGACGCCTGCACATGCACGACGGCGGGCCGGGGATCGACGGTGGCAACTCGGCTTTCATCATGTACGTGCGCTGTGACGACTGCCCCGCGTACGGCGACGTCGTGCAGGACAACGAGTTCTCGGAGCTCGACTACGGGACGGGCAACTGCGCGCTCAAGCTGTATTCGATGGAGCGGCCCCTCGTGGCCGACAACGTGTTCCACCACACCGGGGAGGGCGAGGAGGCGGTGGTCGCGATCAAGGACAACATCGCCGCCTTCGAGGTGCGCGGGAACACGTTCCACGACATCGGGACGCTCGCGCTCGGCGGCAACATGCACGCGACGACCTTCCCGACGTCGGGCGAGTTCCGCTTCAACAACGTGCGCACCGCCGGCCGCTCGGCGATGAGGCTCAATCAAGACGGCATGGTCGGGCGGATCCGGGCGTACCGCAACACGTTGCAGGGCAGGGTGGAGATCCGGATCGTCGACGCCGAAGACGGACCGATCGCGTTCGAGCGCAACGTGATCGTCAACGACGATGGCATGCTGGCGCCGCGACCGTTCTTCTATTACGTCGACGTCGCAGACCCGACGCGGATCACGGCGGACGACGACCTCATGGGCGCGCCCGCCGACGGGGTCGTCGACGAGCTCGGCGAGCTCGTCGACGGGTTCCTGCGCTGGCTCGGGACGCACGGGCATGCGCTCGCCCCGTGCGACTGACATGACGTAACCTCGGCAGCGGTGCAGCTGTCGACCGAGCTGGTCGCGCCCCCCGGCTACGATCTCGTGCGGTCGCAGGCATCGATCCGGCTCGGGCCGCTCGATCCGACGATGCGCATCGAGGCGGGCTGCGTCTGGCGAGCGACGCGAGCTCCGTGCGGACCCGCGAGCTATCGGTTGCGTCGGAGCGGCGGTCGGATCGAGGTGAGCGCGTGGGGCGAGGGGGCGCCGTGGGTGATCGAGCACGCGTCCGCGCTCACCGGAGTCGACGACGATCCGTCCGCATTCGTCACGGACCATCCGATCATGCGCGAGCTCGGGCGACGGCACGGCGTGGAGCACCTGCCGCGCACGCTTCGGGTGTTCGAGCGGCTCGTGCCCACGGTGTTGCAGCAGCTCGTCACGTGGCGCGAGGCGAGGCGCGCGTACCTCGGGCTCGTGCGCCGCTGGGGCGAGGACGCGCCCGGCCCGGCGAGGCTGCGGCTGCTGCCGAGCGCGTCCACGCTGCGCCGCATGACGCCCGCGGAGTACGTCGTGCTCGGCGTGCTGCCGCGACATGCGAGCGTGCTCCGGGAGACCGCACTGCTCGCATCGCGGCTCGACGCCCTCGGGTCCACGAGCTCGCGCGACGCCGCCGCTCGCATGCAGTCTCTGCGCGGCATCGGCCCGTGGACGACGGGCTGGCTGCAGGGCGTCGTGTTCGGCGATCCGGATGCGGTGCTCCTGGGCGACTACCACCTGCCGCGCGAGGTGAGCTGGGTGCTCGCGCGCTCGCGCGAAGGCGACGACGCGCGCATGCTCGCGCTGCTCGAGCCGTTCCGCGGCCACCGCTGGCGCGCGATCCAGCTCATCCGCGCCGCCGCCGACCGCCCCGCCCGCAGAGCGCCGCGCCGCGCGATGCGACCGCTGCTGCACCGTTGAGCGCGGACCGGGATGGTCGGAGGGCAGGGTTGCTATGCTCGCGCTCGACGTGAGCCGCCCCTCGATTCGCTGCTTCGTGTCCGTGCTCGCCGTCGCTGCGATCGTCGTCGTGTCGCCCGGTTGCACGTTCTGTGACTCGAGCGTCTGCTCCGACATCTTGTGGGTCTATGCACGCGAGCCCGGCGGCGGAGCGCTGCGCGACGGCGAGTACGTCATCGATGTCGAGGTCGACGGAGCGCCGGACTCGGGCACCTGTGTCGTCTCGCAGCAGGGCCACGCGATCGACTGCGACGGGCTCCCCACGGTGATCCACGCGCCGATCTACGACAGCCCCGACAACCCGCACACCGTGCTCGAGCTGTTCTACGAAGCCGGCGACCCCGGACCCGAGCCGCCCGATCACATCGCGGTCACGATCACCCACGACGGCGCGGTCGTCCTCGACGAGGCCTTCGAGCCCGCCTACGCGCTCGCGAAGCCGGAGAAGTGCGACCCCGACTGCGTGCACGCGATGCACCGCTTCACCTTCGGGCGCTGAGCAGATCGTCGAGCTCCGACCACAGCGCATCGCACAACCCGGGTCGGTACGCGGCGGCCCGGAATGCGGGGTGCTCCTTCCTGTACATGCCCAACCGAGCGTCGCCCACCGCCGCGCAAGCGCGGACGTTGGCCAGCCGATCGGCCGCCTTGACGAGCAACGTGATGCGCTCCGTCGCCGAGCCGACGTCCATCGTGCGGAGGTGCTCGTGCATCAACGCCTTGCGCTCGCGCCGATTGCGACCCGGAGGATCACTGAGGTTCCCCACCGCGCTCGCGACCGCGGCCCCGAACACCTCGGCAATCCCGTCGACAGTCACCGGCGTGTCCTCGACGACGTCGTGCAACCACGCGACCGCTTCGGCGATCGCGTCGCCGGGCGCCGCGTCCTGCACGATCGCCACCACCGCCTCGAGGTGCACGGCATACGGCACGGCCCCGTAGGACTGGTCCGCATGCGCCTCGATCGCAAAGCTCCTCGCATCCCGCATCCTCGAATGATGCAGCGGAACGAGGCGTTTCGGAAACGGGCCGTGAACCCGTTCACGACCCCGTTCCGAACCGGAATGGCGCGCGAGGCACCGCCGAGCGCGCGAGGCCCGGCGGTGCAATCGCGTGCGCCCTACTCGCAGAACGCGTTGCCGAAGCCGCGGTTGCGCAGATCCAGCTCGACGACCTGCGTACAGTTCTCGCCCGACTCCACCACGAACGACTCGTTCTCGAACGCGGGGTTCTGCCAGCGCAGCTTGGGGCGGTCGTTGCACTCGTTCTTGGTCTGCTGGCGCGCGTCGACGATCACCGCCTGGAACTGGACCTCGCGGCCCTGCGGGAGCTCGACGGGGCCCAGGACCTCGTTCTCCGCGTTCGCCGTCTCGTTGGTCCACAGCGTGCCGTTGTCCGTGCCGAGCAGCTTCGCGCCGTCCCACGGCTGCCACGAGCCGAGCTCGCCCGAGTCGACGTCGCCGACCTGACCGGTGACGAACACGTCCTCGCCGATCTGCGTCTCGTTGGCCGTGCGCACGCGGAACGTCACCGCGCACGTGGGCGCGCTCTTGTTCACCGCCTTCAGCCAGCGCACGATCGCGTCCTTGGCGTTGCGGCCGAGCGCGTCGGTCGGGTTCATCTCCCCGATCTCCGCGTTCGAAGAGTCGCCGTTGAGCCGGTCGTACAGGTGCTGCGTCTGCGGCATGAAGATCGGGTGCCCGTCGGTCTTGCCCGGCCGAGACGACCCGCTGATGTACGTGTAGAGCCCGGGCTCGCCGTTCTTCTCCTCGCCGAGGCCCTCGAAGCGGTCGTACTCGGTGAAGTCCACCTCGATCTTCCGGATCCGATGGCACGTCATGCAGTACGGGTACACGAGGTTGGCCCACAGCGACCGCTTGGCCTCCGCGAGCTCCTCGTCGCCGCCCGCATCGTCGTTCCACGATGCGGGCAGCGTCTCGCGCCCGAAGCTGTCGATCGCATCCCCGGATCCGAGCGGCCCGTTGGGGTAGAGCTCGCTCTGGATGTAGTCGATCATCGGCGTGCGCGTGTTGAGGGCCTCGTTGGCCGACAGCACCGCCGCGTTGAAGATCTTCCAGTTGCTGCGCAGGCGTCCCTCGCTCGAATCGTTGGCCGACGCCGTGAGCAGCAGCCCCGGCTCGAACTCACGGAACACCGCGCCCAGATCCGTGGGCCCGTTGATCCGGTACTTCGCCCCGCCGTGGCACGGCGTGCACACGTTGGGCACGAACTTCTTGTCGGTGTCGTCCGGCCCGTCGCCGTTCTCGTCGTCGAGGATCGCGAACGTCTGGATGACATCGTCTTCCTCGCCCTGCTCCCCACCGTCCCCGAACACCCAGAACTGCACGAAGCCCTCCTGCGAGAGGTTCATGCACACCGTGCCGAGGTGCGTGCCCTGCCGGTCGACGTTGTCCCAGTTCGTGACCGCACACCCGCCGCGCCCGCGCTCGATCTCCTTGGTGCACGTCATGTCGCGGAAGAACGCGAGATCCCACTCGTTCTTGTAGATGTCGGTGAGCGTCTCCTGCTCGTCGAACCCGAAGTCGCGCTTCCATTGCGCGAGCGTGTAGTTCTCGGTCGTGCGCGCCTGTCCGTCGTTCTCGCGCCCGGCGACCTCGGCGAGGTTCGTGCGGTAGTACGCGGTGGCCGAAGCATCGTCGCCCACGCCGTCGGCGGAGAGGAACGCGTACGTGACCGCAGGCGGCGGCGCCTCCGACTTGCACGCGCCGGCCTCGATCCGATAGATGTCGCCGTCGACGCGCTCGGCCGGCCTGCCCTCGACCCGGAACTCCTGGTGCCGGTGGTCGAGGAAGAACAGCTCGCCCTCGGGGCTCTGCCCGAAGCGCGCGATCGACTTGCCGGTGTTCTCGAGCAGCTGCGGCTGCGATCCCGGCCGCGCCGGATCCCAGAAGAACAACGCGCCCGAGATGAAGTCGCCGAACACGTACTTGCCCTCGAGGTCGGGCATCGTCTTGCCGCGATACACGAACCCGCCCGTGATCGAGTCGCCGACCACGGTGCCGTCGGGCCGCGCCTGATCCGACGCGTACATCACGAACTCGGGCTGCTCGAGCAGCTGCGCGTTGTTGCAGCGCCCGCGACCCGTGCACACGTCGCCCTCGAACAGCGGGTAGCCGTAGTTCTTGCCCGCCTCGTACGTGTTGAGCTCCTCGCGCTGGTTCTCGCCGACCTCGGCGCCGTAGATCTTCCCCGTCGGGCGATCGAGCGTCATGCCCCACGGGTTGCGCGTGCCGTACACCCACACGAGCGGATTGGCGGCGCGCAGGCACGCGGGGTTGGTGCGGAACTCGCCCGGCTTGCAGTCCTGGCCGCCGGTCGTGCCGTTGGCGAACGGGTTGTCACGCGGCACGCGGAAGCCCTGCGCGCGCTCGTCGTCGGTCCACTCGGCGGTCTCGATCACCTCCATGCGAACGACGGTGCCGAACAGATCGTTCGGATCCTGCGCGTGATCGAATTTGTCGAACGGGAACCCGCCGTCGGTGCCGATCATGCTGCAGGGCTCGAACTTCTCGACGAGCACGGGCGACGAGGCCGGCACCGCCGGCGGCGGCATGGTGTCGAACACGACCAAGGGCAAGGCCGAGTTCCAGATGTGGTCGTTCGACGTCAAGATCGACGGCAAGAACGTGCCGCGGCTGCTCGACATCATGCTGCTCAACAAGATGGCGAGCCCGAACACGCCGCCGTTCCCGCTGCTCCAGCCGCCCTCGATCATCCCGGACAACGCGCAGGACGACGACTCGGCGCTCTCGAAGTTCGAGCAGCCCGAGGGCGAGCAGAAGAAGGTGCAGTGATGAAGAAGCTCATCATCAACCTCCACTCGAAGCACCGGACCGTCCACTCGAAGGCCGAGCTGAACAAGAAGGCCCGGCGGCGGCTCTACTGGTTCATCGTCCCGGACGGCGGGAACACGCCGCTCAAGTTCGTGCCGGCGAAGGATCGCGCCGGCTTCGGCGAG
>CAYXVR010000099.1:0-20971 GCA_964468635.1 uncultured Nannocystaceae bacterium | reverse complement strand
CGATCGAGCGGCATGCCGCGGACCTGCTCGGGCGACATGTAGCCGAACTTGCCCTTGAGGATGCCGGCCTGCGTCCGTGAAGCGCGACCGGCCGCCTTCGCGACGCCGAAGTCGATGAGCTTCACCTCGCCCTCGAACGACACGATGATGTTCGGAGGGCTGACATCGCGGTGCACGATGTTCAGCTCGCGGTTGTACTTGTCCTTCTTGTTGTGCGCGTAGTCGAGTCCCTCGCAGATCTTCATGATGATGTAGCAGGCCTGCGCGACGGGCATCGCCTTCGCTTGCTGCTGGCACTTCTGGAAGATGGCGCGGAGGTCTCGGCCGTGGATGTACTCGAGCGCGATGTAAAAGCTGTCTTGTTCGTTACCGAGGTTGTAGATCTGCGCGACGTTGCCGTGGTTCAGCTGGACGGCGATCTTCGCCTCGTCCTTGAACATCGCGATGAACTCGTCGTCCTCGGCGACGTGCGGCAGGATGCGCTTCACGGCGACGGTGCGCTCGAAGCCTTCGACGCCGTACTCCTTCGCCTTGTAGACCTCGGCCATGCCGCCGACGCTGATGCGCTCGAGCAGCAGGTAGGGGCCGAACTGCGTGGGGAGGTTCAACGCGGGACTCCGAGGGGCACGAGCGATGGGCGTGCGCGCGCTCGAGTGCGCGAACTGCACAGCCGGCCGGTATTATAGCGGCACTTTGCCGCTTCCGAGCGTGAGCTGGCAACGAACCGACGGTGCCCCACGGTCTCGACACGCGAGCGCTTCGGCGATGCGACGACGCGTGCAACGGAACGCGCGCGCGGTCGATGATAGACTGCAATGGAGGTCCACGATGGGGGACCAGGGCGACGACGACGACCGACAGCACCCTCTGAGGATCGCTTCCACCCGGCCCGTTTCGCGGTCTTCGCCGACGCAGGGGCCGGATGCGGCCGAGGGCGCCGAGGCGAGCGAGCCCGTCGACGCGGCCGCGGCCAGCGGCGCCGTGGACCCAGCAGCATCGCTCACGGCGAGCGGCGCCGCGAGCGGCCCGGCGGCGATCGCCGATGCCCTCGCCGCGGGGACCATCGACGCGGCCCAAGCCCGCGCGGCACTCATCGCCGACGCGGTCGACGCCCACGTGCCGGTCGGGGCCTCGCCCGAGCTCGTGTCGCGGATCCGCGCGGAGGTCGAGGCGATGCTCGCGAGCGATCCCGTCGTCGCCGAGCTGCTCCGTCGCCGCTGATGGAGATCGCTCAGCCGTCCGCGCGACCGAGGCCGCGATCGGCGAGTCGACGCAGCGCATCGGCGAGGATCGACACGCGCTCCGATGGCTTGAGCCGACGATCGATGATGACGCGATACTCGCCGCGCACCTTGCACAGCCCGCCCGTGCCCTGGACGAGCCCCGCCATCGGCTCGTAGCACACGCGCACCTGCAGCTCCTGCGCGACGCGCTCGAGCTCCTCGAGTTGCTGTTGCGGTCCCATCGTCGAACGTCGCCGCGAAACCGCGACGTTGCATGCTTAGCCGACCGACACCGCTTCGCGCAAGTTCAAAACGTTCAACCCGGGTCGGCCTGCGCGGACGCGATCGGCAGCGTGAAGTGGATCGCGGTGCCGCGACCGAGCTCGCTCTGTGCCCACACGTCGCCGCCGTGCGCGACGACGAGGTTCTTCACGATCGACAGGCCGAGGCCCGCGCCGCCGTGCCGCCGCGTCGGTCCAGCATCGACTTGGTAGAACGCCTCGAAGATCCGCGAGAGCTGCTCGGGAGCGATCCCCACGCCTTCGTCGATCACCGTGACGCGCACCGCGTCGGCCAGCTCCTCGCCGAAGAGCGTCTCCTCCTCGAACGGGCGCCGGATCGGCGCGCGGATCGTCCGAACGCGCACGGCGCCGCCCTTCTGCGAGAACTTGATCGCGTTGCCGACGAGGTTGACCAGGATCCGCTGCAGCTTCTCGGGATCCACGAGCACGGCGGGCATGGGGATCGTCTCGTCGACCAGCGCGATCCCGGCCTGCTGGGCCGCGAGCTGGACCGTCTCCACCGCGCGTCCGAGCGCGAGGTGGAGATCGCACGGGCGGAGATCCAGCCGCACCGCACCGGCCTCGAGCTGGGACATCTCGAGCACGTGCGTGATGAGCGAGAGCAGCTCCTCGCCCCGCGACAGGATCGTGCGCACGTACTCGGTCTGCTCCGCGGTGAGCGGGCCGCCGATCCCCTCGAGCAGCATCTCGGAGAAGCCGATCACGCTGGTGAGCGGCGTGCGGAGCTCGTGCGACACCGTCGCGAGGAAGTTGCTCTTGAGCTGGTCCAGCTGGCGCAGGTGCTCGACGGCGCGCTGCAGGTCGGAGTTCTGCTGCGTGAGCGCCTTCCACGAGCTCGCGCTCGCCTGCATGTGCAGCTCGGACGTGACCCACGCCGCGTAGCCGGCCTGCAGCAGGTGGGACAGGACGTGCGGCAGCGCGGCCGCGATCGCCTCGCCCTCCGGGCCCTGGCGCCGACAGACGAGCAGCGCGCCCACGCGCTCGGTGCCCGCGACGAGCGGCCACGCCTCGACCACGTGCTCGCCGACGCCGAACCACGCACCGCCGCGATCGTTGCCGGGTGCGGTGCGCAGCGCGAGCGCGGCCTCGGGCGGCAACAGCTCCCAGCCGGCGGACGGCGAGCTCGGCTCGCCGACGCGCACGTAGCAGCGACCGCTCGCATCGAACACGACGATGCCGTCGATGCCACCGTGCACGAGTGGCGCGAGGCATTGCTCGAGCTCCACCTCGCCGACGAGCTCCGCGAGCGGCGGCGCGCGATCGACGGGCCCGACCTCCATCCGCTAGCGCTCCACCCCGTCGCGATCGTCGGCCGTCGCGTTCGGGGATGCGCCGTCGCGTCCGAGCGCCGTCGCGACGGCGGCCATGAACTCGGCCTCGCCCACGCCGAAGCGGCGCTCGAGCTCGAGCCTGCGCTCGAGCTTGTGCCACGTCGAGGCCGCGAGCCCGAGGAACGTCTCGGCGACGCCCTTGCCCTCGATGGCGACGGCGGAGAACACCGGCTCGCTGCCCTTCGCCGCGATGCGCCGGATCTCCTCGTCGCTGCGGATCCCCTCGAGGTCGCGCTTGTTGAACTGGATCACGACCGCGACGTCCTCGATCGCGATGCCGTTCTCCGACAGGTTGTGGCGCAGGTCGGCGAAGCTCTCGTTGTTCGCGCGCGTCTCGGAGATCCGGCTGTCGGCGACGAAGACGACGCCGTCGGCGCCCTGCAACACGATGCGCCGCGTCGCGGCGTGGAACACCTGCCCCGGCACCGTGAACAGCTTGATCTTGATGTCGAGCCCGCCGGGGATCGTCAGGTGCAGCGGCAGCAGATCGAAGAACAGCGTGCGGTCGTCGCGGGTGTTGAGCGTCATCAGCCCGGTGCCGGCGCGATCGCCCACGAGCGCGTGCAGCTGCTGCAGGTTCGTCGTCTTCCCGGAGAGCGCAGGCCCGTAGTAGACGAGCTTGAGCGTCACTTCGCGGTGTTGGATGTCGACGAAGACCATCCAGCCCCCAAGTTACATCAACCGGTCCCCGTGCCCGTGCCCGTGCCCGTGCCCGTGCCCGATCGCTCGGACTCACGGCGCGGGAGCGCCCCCACGCGCGCGCATTCGATCTCGAGCTCGGTCAGCAGACTCCGCACGCGCGCGGAAGCGCCGACGGAAGGCGTCTCGACCCCGACGGAGACGAGCTGATCCCCCCGCGTCCCACTCGCGCGCCCCTTGCCGTCGACCTTCGGCACCCCCTTGCCGCGCAGCCGCAGCCGCGTGCCGCTCTTGATCCCCGCGGGAATCTCCACGTCGACGTCGCCATCCACGGTGGGCACCGAGATCCGCGATCCGAGCGCGGCCTCCGTGATGCTCACCGCGACGTCGCAGCGGATGTCGTCGCCTTCGCGGACGAGCCGCGCGTGGGGCCGGACGTTCACGGTGATCCGCAGATCGCCCGGATCGCCGCCGAAGCGGCCCGGCTCGCCCTGCCCCGCGATGACGCGCTCCGCCCCCGCGACGACACCGGGCGGCAGCTTGACCTCGAATGCCCGCATCGCCCGCTTCGTGCCGGCGCCGCGACAGGTCTCGCACGGCTCGATCTGGATCATGCCGGTGCCGTCGCATCGACCGCAGCGCGTGCGCCGGGCGAACAACCCTTCGCCCTTCACCTCGCCCCGGCCCACGCAGATCGGACACGACTCGGGCGCCTTGCCGCCCGGCCGCGTGCCGCTGCCGGAGCAGGTGGGGCACGGCCCGGGCGCCTCGAACTCGATGTTGTGCGTGGAGCCGAGCACGGCCTGCGCGAGATCGACGGTGAGCGTGTACTTGAGATCGCGGCCGCGGCGTCGCTGGTTGCGACGCGTGCCGAACACGTCGCCGAACACGTTGCCGAGCAGGTCGCGTGCACTCTTGCCGTCGAAGCCGCGCGACAGATCGAGCTGTGACAGCCTGCGCGCCGAGTCGTAGCGCGCGCGCGTGGCCGTGTCCGAAAGCGTCTCGTACGCGACGTTGATCAGCCGATAGCGCTCCTCGGCGTGCGCGTCGCCGGCGTGGCGATCGGGATGGAACTCGAGCGTGAGCCGCCGGAACGCGCGCTTGATCTCGTCGGCGTTCGCCCGCTCGTCGACGCCGAGCACGGCGTAGTAGTCCGGATCGGCCATCGGCGGGCTCACTGGTTGCCGGGCCCCGCGAGCATCGCTTCGTAGATCTGGTGCGACGAGTTCTCGAGCGCGGCCAGGGCCTCGCGGATGGCGTTGGCGCTCGCGTTGCCCTCGAGCAGCGCCTCGAGCCGCTCGGTGTCCCGCACGATGTCGGCGCGATCGATCTCGCCGAGCGCGTGCCCGTACGCCTCGAGCGAGCGCTTGCACGTGTAGATCAGCGTCTCCGCGCGGTTGCGCAGATCCGCGACGTCGCGCTTCACGACGTCCTCCGCTCGCCTCGTCTCGGCCTCGCGCGCGATGACCTCGAGCTGATCCTCGGTGAGGCCCGACGACGGCGTGACGCGCACCTTCGACTCGCGGCCGGTGCCGAGGTCGCGGGCGGACACGTTGAGGATGCCGTCGGCGTCGATGTCGAAGATCACCTGGATCTGCGGCACGCCGCGCGGCGCGGGCGGGATGTCGGTGAGCTGGAAGCGCGCGAGGCTCTGGTTGTCGTCGGCCATCTCGCGCAGGCCCTGCAGCACGTGGATGTTCACGATGGGCTGGTTGTCGACCGTGGTGCTGAACACCTCGGACTTGCGCGTGGGGATGGTGGTGTTCTTCGGGATGAGCACCGAGAACACGCCGCCCTGGGTCTCGACGCCGATGTGCAGCGGCACGACGTCGAGCAGCAGCACGCCGTCGACGCTGCCGTCGAGCACCGCGCCCTGGATCGCCGCGCCCGCCGCGACGACCTCGTCGGGGTTCACGGTCTTGCTGGGGTCGCGGCCGAAGAACTCGCGCACGCGCGTCTGCACGAGCGGCATGCGGGTCTGGCCGCCGACCAGGATGACCTCGTCGATGTCGCCGACCTTGAGCTCGGCGTCGGTGAGCACCTGCCGGCACGGCGCGAGCGTGCGCTCGATGAGCGTGCGCGTCATCTCCTCGAGCTGACGACGCGTGAGCGTGGCGGTGAAGTGCAGCGGCTGGCCGGCCTTCGCGGCGATGAACGGCAGGTTGATGTCCGTCTCGAGCGCGAACGACAGCTCCTGCTTCGCCTTCTCGGCCGCTTCCTTCAGGCGCTGGGTCGCGAGCTTCTCCACCCGCAGGTCGAGCCCGTGCTCGGCGTGGAACGAGTCCGCGCACCAGTTGAGGATCGCGTTGTCGAAGTCCTCCCCGCCCAGGAACGTGTCGCCGGCCGTCGCGAGCACCTCGAACACGCCTTCGCGCAGCTCGAGCAGCGAGATGTCGAACGTGCCGCCGCCGAGGTCGTAGACCGCGACGATGCGGTTGTCGTGGCGCTTGTGCAGGCCGTAGGCGAGCGTGGCCGCCGTCGGCTCGTTGATGATGCGCTCGACCTCGAGCCCCGCGATGCGGCCGGCGTCCTTCGTGGCCTGGCGCTGGGCGTCGTTGAAGTACGCGGGCACCGTGACGATGGCGCGCGTGACCTTCTCGCCGAGGTAGGCCTCGGCCGACTCCTTCATCTTCACGAGCACCGCGGCGCCGATCTCCGACGGCGAGTGCTCGCGATCCCAGACCTTCACCCACGCGTCGCCGTTCGTCGACGGCACGAGCTTGTACGGCAGCACGCGCTGCAGGCTCTCGAGCACCGGGTCGTCGAACTTGCGGCCGATGAGGCGCTTGGCCGCGTACACGGTGTTGGTCGCGTTCGTCAGCGCCTGCCGCTTCGCGATCTGACCGACGAGGCGCTCGCCGTCCTCGGTGAACGCGACGACGCTCGGGGTCGTGCGGCTGCCCTCGACGTTCGGGATCACCTTCACCTCGTCGCCGTCCATCACGGCGACGCAGGAGTTCGTGGTACCGAGGTCGATGCCGACGATGCGCCCCCTGCCCATGCCCGCTCCGCTCCGCGTCAGGCCTTCCCGGTCGATCCGGGCCCGGCGATGATCACACGCGCGGGTCGAAGCAAGCGCTCACCGAGCTTGTAGCCGCGCTCGAACTCGCGGATGACCATGCCCGGTGGATGGTCGGGGGAGTCGATCTGCTGCAACGCGTCGTGCACCGACGGGTCGAAGGGCACGCCGACGCTCTCGACCGCTTCGATGCCGTGCTTGCGCAGCGCGCCGAGGAACTCGTCGCGCACCATCGTGATGCCCTGCACGAGCTGCTCGTGCTGGTCCACCTTGCCGGCGCCGGCGACCTCGAGCGCGCGCTCGAGGTTGTCCACGGTCGGCAGGAACGCGGGCAGCAGGCCTTGGATCGCGCGCGTGACGGCCTCGTCGGTCTCGCGCTTCGTTCGCTTCTTGTAGTTCTCGAGGTCCGCGACCGCGCGCAGCCAGCGATCCTTCGTGGCATCGAGCTCGGCCTCGAGCTCGACGACCGCCGCCGCGAGCCCCGACGGGACGTCCGTCGCCGCCTCCGGCGTGCCCGGCTCGTCGTCGACGATCGCGCGGCGCTCCCCCGTCGGATGGCGCTCTCGCTCGCCGTCCTCGAGCGCGCTCACGGCGGCCTCGGCTTCCGCCATCGTCCGTCGGATCTCGTCGCTCAGGTCATCGTCGCGGGCTGGGTCCTTGCTGCTGCTCATCGACTCCTCGCTGACACGTGCGCTCGGCCTTCGGACCGCCGCCATGCGCTCGCGGAATCACGCCTTCGGTCGCGGTCTGCCATCTCGGAGACAGGCCTCACGCACACGTGCGCGCCGCCAACGCCTTCGCTGCGTACTCTACCAGAGGTACGACCTCGGCGTAATCCAGCCGGTCGATGCCGACGAGCGCCACGGCGCCCATCCGCACCACCCCCGGTGACCGTGCGCCGGCGCGCGTGCTGCCGACCCCGGTGGCGCCCGCACCGATCGGCTCCGCGTCGGCGGGCAAGCGGCAACCGACGACCGCGAGCCGCAAGGGTGCGTCGTCCGACTCGTCGACGACACCGCGCGTCGCCGCGTGCGTGGAGGCGAGGAGCGCCGAGCCCCCGAGCCGCACTTCGGCGCGCGGAAGGGCGTCGGCGGGCGGCAAGAGCTGGCAGAGCACGTCGGCGAGCCGCCGATAGTCCTCGAGGCGCGTGAGGACGTCCGCGACGATCTCCGCGCCGGCGACCTGGTGGGCGACGTCGCGCGCGAGGCTCGATTGACCGGCGACGTGCAGCCACAGCGGATCGAATGCGCCCAGGGTGCAGAGCGCGAGCCCGATCCGCACCGCCTCCGCCAGCAGTCGATCGACGCGTGACTCCGCGTCGTGCTGCAGCGCGACGATGTCGCGATGGGCCTCGTCGAGCGTGCGGCCGATGCAGAGCTGACGCAGGCGCGCTTGGAGGCGCAGCAGGTCGGCCGCGAGATCGGTGCTCTGCTCCGCGAAGCGCTCGACGTGGATCGGATGCACGCTCGTGCCACCCGCTCGGAACGCGAGCACGACGAGCGCGCGCGGACCCACGAGCGGGACGACGTCGAGCGATTCCACGACGCCCGCCCGCGCGTCGCCGACGAACGACACCGCGACGCAGCCCGCGACCTCCGCGAGCACGTGCACGGCGGCGCGCAGCGTCTGCTCCGGCGAGCTCGCATCGCCCTCGAGGCTGCGATCGACGGCGCGCGCGAGCTCGGCGCGCGGTCGCGCCGCGACGGGCAGGCTGCGCACGTAGTGCTCGAGACCCGGCAGCGTCGGACGGCAACCCGCGGAGCGATGGGGACGCACGACGAAGCCGCGCCGCTCGAGCGCGGCGAGCTCGCCGCGGACCGTTGCCGACGACCACCCGGATCCGCGGGCGAGCGCGGCCGAGGCGACCTCGTGGCCGCGCAGCAGGTACTCGCGGCACACCTCGCGCAGCAGCTCGGCCTGGCGCGCGGTGAGGGGCTCGGGGGTCGACATCGGCGCCTCCATGCTAGCAAATCGCGCTCGGCGATCCTCCACCGTGGCAGCGTCGTGCCCGATCTCACGGGGTCGCGAGCACCTGCGCGGCGATGCTGTCGTGACGCAGCCATGTCGGGTCGGCGGCGCCGCGCGACGCGTCCGGGGGCCCGCCGACGCGCAGGACCCGTCCGTTTTCGGTCCACTGCAGATCGCCCCGTGCGACGAGGCCGGCGACGCGCGCGTGCAGCCAGGCGCGATCGACCTGGACGAAGCGGCGCAGGAACGCGTCGACGTCGAACCCGGTCAGCACGCGGAGCCCGAGCCACAGCCCCTCCGCGGCCGCGGCCGCGCCGGCGAGCCGCTCGTGCGACGGCGCCGTCCGATCGATCCACGCCTGCACGCCGCGCGCGTTCGTGCGGCGCGCGACCGACCCATCGACGCCGTGGTGGGCCGACGCGGCCGACGGGCCCAGGCCCACGTAGTCCCGTGCCGTCCAGTAGCCGACGTTGTGACGCGCGCGCGCGCCGGGCCGCGCGTACGAGGCGACCTCGTAGTGCTCGAAGCCGGCGCCGACGAGCCGTGCCTCGGTCGCGACGAGCAGCTCGGCCTGGCGATCGTCGTCGGGCAGCACCCGCAGACCGCGACGCACGAGCTTGGGCCACGGCGTGCCCGCCTCGATCGTGAGCGCGTAGATCGACACGTGCTCGACGCCGGCTGCGACGACGGCGTCGAGATCCTCGGCGAGATCCTCGTCGCGCTGGCCGGGCCAGCCGACGATCAGATCGACGCTCGTGCGCAGGCCGGCGGCGACGCAGCGCGCGGTCGCCTCGCGGGCACGCGCGGCATCGTGGACGCGGCCGAGCTGCGCGAGCCCGGCCGCGTCGAACGTCTGCACCCCGAGCGACACGCGATCGAAGCGGGCCTTCGTGATCGCCTGCACGAGCGCATCGTCCACATCCTCTGGGTTGAGCTCGATCGTCGCTTCCTCGATCGATGCGCGATCGATCGCGGGCTCGACGACCGCGACGAGCTCCGCGATCCCGCGCGCACCGAGCAGGCTCGGCGTGCCGCCGCCGACGTACAGGGTCGTCGCACACAGCGCTCGTAGCTCGTCGCGCCGCTCGTCGCGCTCGCGGGCGAGCGCTTCGAAGTACGCCGAGGGATCAGGCACACGTCCGACTGCGATGTCGAAGTCGCAGTACGGACAGTGCCGTCGACAGAACGGCACGTGCACGTACAGCCCGGACATCGCTAATCCGGCACGAGCTGGCCGAACGCGTCGCCGGGCGGGAGCTCGTCGTAGACCTCGACGGCGCCGCCCTGCCCGACCTGCGCCGCGATGCCGCGCCACCACCAGCCCGGCAGCGTGTCCATGTCGATGCCGTGGCTGCGGAGCAGGCTCGTCTGCTCCTCGATCGTCTCGAGCATCGACGGATGGAACGGCTGGCCGCGCCCGCGCAGCTGCGCGCCGAGCCAGATCGAGCTGCGCAGCGGCGTGGTGTCCTCGACCTCCTCCACCAACGTCGACAGCGCGCGCCGCACCACGGTGATGTCGGGGAACTCGTAGATGCGCGCCTGCACGGCGAGCTCGCGCCCGCACAAGAGCGACAGGCGGGCCGCGAACATCGACACGAGCTGGTTCTCGATCGCCGGAGCGCTGCCCGCCCGCGCGCCGAGATCAGGGCGCACGAGCACGAGCGCCTGCTCCGAGTTCGCGTAGGCGAACTGACCGACGCCCGAGCGAAGCAGCCCGAGTCCGGCGCGCATCGTGGCGCGGGCGAGATCCGGATCGAGCATCGGCGTCTGGCCGGCGCGCGACTCGAGCACGGTCGTGAGCGCCTCGGACGTCGGACCGACCGCGACGACGAGCCGGAAGCCCTGCATCGGCGCGTAGTCGCCGAACACCTGGAAGGGCGCGATCTTCTTCCAGGCAGGCAGTGCCCACGCGCCGGGGTTGTGGCTGCCGTTCTTCATCCGGCGTCACCCACGGTTCTATCAGGGCACGACGATCGCCGCATCACTTGCTCGTGAGCAGGGTGTACGCGACGTACACGAGACCCGAGAGCACGATCAGGCCGATGAGCCAGACCCACGGCGTGCCACCGCGTGCGGCCTGCGTGCTGACGACCGAGTGCCCGAAGGTGCGCCCCGACGCCGCATCGGGGGCGACGGCCGCGAGCGGTCCGGTCGTGACGACGGCCTGCCGGCCCGTGCCGGGCGTCTTCGGACGAGTCGCGGGCGCGGCCCCGCCGGTGCGCACTTGCGGGCGCGATCCGGTGGGCGGCCGCCGGACCTTCCGCACGCCGCTGTCGCTGTCCTCGCGCACGACCTTGTGCACGCCCGAGCGCGTGGGATCGAGGCGCGCCGGCTCGTCGTCGGTGGCCGCCGGGGTCTCGCGCGTGGACTTGCGCGGCTGCGGTGGGGGCTGGGCTGCGGGCGCGGGCGCGCTCGCGACCGGGGGTCGTGCGGGTGCCGATGTCGTGGGGGCCGGCCCGGCCGCGACGGGCTGTGGGCCCGACTCGTCGAAGCGACCTTGACCGACGAGGGCCTCGAGGCTGCCGATCGTCGCACGCTTGCGTTGCGCGCTCGTGTCGGGCGTCGCTTGCTCGAGGCCCCGCGCCCACTCCGGCACCTCGTCGCCCGCGTCGGGCATCGACTCGAACGCCGCGAAGTCGAGCGCGCCGTCGACGAGATCCGAGTACTGATCGTCGTAGTCGACGGCCGCGGGCGAGCCCTCGCCGAAGAGCTCGACCATCATCGCGGACAGCCGCCGCGGCGTGCACGACAGGCCCGCCTCGGCGAGGAACGCCTCGAGGTCGCGGAACATGTGATCGCAGTTCTGGTAGCGATCGGCCGGATCGACCTCGAGCGCCTTCATCAGGATCGCTTCGAGCGCGGGGGGGAACTTCGGATCGACGAACGTGGGCGCCGGGATGTCGCCCTCGAGCACGCGGCGCATCACCTCTTCGCGCTGGCCGCGGAACAGACGACGACCGAGGCAGAGCTCGTACAAGACGACGCCGAGCGGGAAGATGTCGGCGCGCGTGTCGATGGCGTGGCCCTGCAGCTGCTCGGGCGCCATGTACGACAGCTTGCCGGCGACCTGGCCCTTCTTCGCGACCGCGGACGCGCGGGTGGCCGCGATGCCGAAGTCGAGGATCTTGCACACGCCGTCGTAGCCGACGTGGATGTTCGTGGGGTTGATGTCGCGGTGGACGAGGCCGAGCGGCGAGCCGTCCTCGGCGGTGCGCGAGTGCACGTAGTGCAGCCCCTCGCACGCCTGCATGATGATGCCGACCGACAGCTCGAGCGGGATCCGGCGCTCGGGGCCGCTGCCGCTGCGCCGCATGACGTCGACGAGCTCCTGGCCCTTGAGCAGCTCCATCGCGATGAAGTACTCGCCGCCGAGCTCGCCGAGGTCGTAGGTGTGGACGACGTTGTTGTGGGTGAGCGTGGCGGCGACGCGGGCTTCGTCGAGGAACATCGCGACGACGTCGGGGCGCGCGGCGAACTCCTCGCGGAGGGTCTTGATGACGAGCTCCTTCGCGAAGCCTTCGATGCCCGCGTACTGGGCCCGATAGATCTCGGCCATGCCGCCGGTCGCGATGTGCTCGACCAGGACGTACTTGTCACCGAAGGCCGTGGGCTCGATGTTGCTCAACGTCGCACCGAGCCTAACGGAAACCGCCGTGCAGTGTCACCCTCGGGTCCACCTCGGGCTACCACTCGCGCTCCGCTCGCAGCGCGCGCCCCATGAGGGCATCCACCGCGTCGCGCACCGCGAGGCCGCCGTAGAGGATCGCGTGCATCGTCGCCACCAAGGGCATCTCGACGCCCTCGCGCTGGGCCAGCTTGTGGGCCGACATCGTGTTCTTCACGCCCTCGGCGACCATGCCCATCTCGTTCAGGATCTCCTCCAGCGTGCGCCCTTGGCCGAGCGCGATCCCGACGCGTCGGTTGCGGGACAGACCGCCGGTGCAGGTGAGCACGAGATCACCCAGGCCCGCGAGGCCCGCGAGCGTCGCGGGGTGGGCACCCAGCTTGATCGCGATGCGGCTGATCTCGGCGAGGCCGCGCGTGATGAGCCCCGCGCGGGCATTCTGGCCCAGGCCCGCGCCGTCGCCGATGCCGGCGGCGAGCGCGATGACGTTCTTGAGCACGCCGCCCAGCTCGACACCGACGACGTCGTCGGTGTCGTAGGCACGGATGCCGTCGCCGGACATCATGCGTTGGATCGCGAGGCGGACGGGCTCGTCCTTCGAGGCGACGACCACCATCGTGGGCAGGCCGATCGCGACCTCCGCGGCGAAGCTCGGGCCGCCGAGCACGGCGATGCGTTCGCGATGACCCGCGGGCAGCTCGTCGGCGAGCACGTCGTGCATGCTCGCGAGCGTCTCGACCTCGATGCCCTTGGCGGCGATCAAGTACAGGGGCGCGGGGCCCTTCGATCGGCGGAGCGGTTCCGCGAGCTTGCGCATCGTCTCGCGCATCGCGTGACTCGGGATCGCGCACACGACGAGATCGGGCTCGTGCAGCGCGGCTCCGGCGTCGGTGGTCGGCACGAGCGCGTCGGGGAACTGCGCGTCCGGCAGATAGCGCGCGTTGCGTCGCTCCGCGATCATCGCCGCGACGTGATCGGCCGAGCGCGCCAACAGGTGGGTCGCGTGGCCGCGCCGCGCCATGTGGATCGCCAGCGCGGTGCCCCAGCTGCCCGCGCCCAACACCGTCACGCGCCCGGAGTCGCCCGCCATCGTGAGCTGGGGTTGTACACGAGCGCGCGTCGATGCGGGGTGCTCGCACGCCGATGGCCCGTGACGCAGCGAACGGAACGCGGTTCGCGATGGCGTCGCCGCGGTCGCTATAGGAATGACGGGTTCCAGTGGATTCGCAGGAACCTTTCGTGTAGGACCTGGGACGCGGGGGCCGCCGCGTGGCCCTGCTGGAGGGCTTTGTCATGCGTCGCGCCGTACTTCCCTGGGTGATCGTCGGATTCGTGCTGGGTTGTCCTGCCAAGGAGGATCCGGCCGCATCGGGCTCCGGCGCCGACGACGGCGACGAGACCACCGAGGGCGGCGACGACGACGACGACGACGACGACGACGACGACGACGACGACGACGGTGCGAGCGGCCAGTCGGCGAGCGCGGACGACGACGACACGGGCCCGGCTGACGGCAGCGGCAGCAGCGACGATGGCACCTTCCTGCAGCAGCCCGACGGGGGTGTACTGAACACGTGCGATCCAGGAGCGCAGGACTGCATGAAGGGCGAGAAGTGCACGGCCTACGTCGAGGATCCGTCGAGCGAAACGGTCGACGCGAACAAGTGCGTCCCGGTGATCGGCCACAAGACGTTCGGCGAGCAGTGCGAGCGCATGGAGGACAACGACGACTGCGACGTCGGGTTCTTCTGCATGACGGACGTCTCGGGCCACACCGGTCCTGGCGTGTGCCTCGAGTTCTGCGTCGTGAACCAGCCCTGCGAGTTCGGCGGCGACTGCTTCCCTTTCAACGACGGTGCGCTGCCGATCTGCCAGGTGACCTGTGATCCGCTGCTGCAGGACTGCAACCGCGGCCAAGGCTGCTTCCTGGCATTCGACAGCTTCGTGTGCGCGACGCCCGGTCCGATGGAGGGTCAAGGCAACGATGGCGATCCGTGCGGTCCGATCCAGAGCTGCAACCCCGGCTTGGTGTGCATCGACGGCACGGAAGGCTGCGCAGCGGAAACGCGGTGCTGCACGCCCGTCTGCGAACTGACCGACGCCGACGCGTGCACGTCACCTGCGGAGGACTGCGTCGCGGCGTTCGACGATCCGCCCCCTCAGTGGATGGACGTGGGTATCTGCACCGTGCCGCAATAGTCCTCCGAGTGATTCCATCGTGCGACGCGGCCCGTCCGACCTCTCAGGCGCGTCCGAAGGGTCTCCCCCCGCATTACGTTACGTCTGGACAACGCAGCAAGTTTGCGGGTTCTTCGGGGAGTCGTGTGGAACTCGTAGGACTTCGGGCCTGATTAGGACTGGCTCACGAATCCGAACGAGATATCGGAGGTGCGCCGGGAGGCGTTCGAGTCTCTTCGCGAGAGTGCGCTGAAGACCGCGCGGGCGTGGGCGCTCAAGGAGGGCGCGATGTCGCTGTGGGACTCGAAGCTGGGGGCGCGCGACGGCTGGCGGGCGTGGTACGCGTGGGCGATCCGCTCGAGGCTCGAAAACCGTGACCGCTTCAGAACTGCCATCTACTTCCATTGCGGCGGCCTCGACCTCTACCCAACGGCGGCTACGCCGTGATTCTCAACCCAGCCGAAACCCGGAAGCGCCAGTTTGCGACCGAGGCGATCAATGGATCGACTTCGTCGATCCTGTCGGTGCGTCCACCGAAATTACTGCTCGACAGGCTCGGTCTCCGCGGTCATCCTCACGCTCGGGCACGGGTGGTGCCAGGAGGCTCTCGTGTATCTTCGTCGTCACGCTATTATCACGATCGTCATTTCAATCACAGCCGCGTGTTCTGCCGGTGATGAACAGCCGCTCGGACCGGTGGCCGAGGCGCTTCAGGATGCCGCATTCGCTCCCGACTCCTTCGACGAGGACGAAGAACTGACACTCGCGGAACCGGCTGACATCGTGACCGAAGTCTCCCTTGGCGAGGGCAAATTCGTTCGCTTCATCGACGAAACCCCGAGTCGAGACCTGCCGTCGATTTCCTTTGTTGTTGTGGAACCGGATGCTCCTACCTCCGTGCTCGACATTGTCCGATACGCCAAAGCGTCGCCGCTGGAAGTGTTTCTCGCGATCGCGCCACCGAACAGTGCTGTGCCTCTCGCGCTTGAAGCTGACCATCTCGGCCGGCATCTGGAGCGAGGACTTCCGGCTCAACCGCGTAGTTTCGATCAGATGATCACCCCGGTTATCGAGGACGATACGTGGGGCCCGAATTGCGCGGACGAGGCTAATTGGGCGACTGGATTCGACGGCTACAGCGCACTTTCCGTCGACCGTTCCCACCTCGGGTATGTCGAACCGGACGACACGGATGTCTACGGGACCTTCCTTACGATGGACTATGTCTGGGCTGGAATGTGCCTCTACGAGTTTGGCATCAGCCCAACCTTCGTCCAAATGGAGGCGTGGAACGGGGCCGTCTGGGCACTTGTCGCGGGGACCTACGGCGGTGTGCCTCGAAAGGACAGGTACCTGTATTACAACTACACCGCGACCGCGCCGCTGCGCCGCGTCAAGGTCTCGAAAGCGGGCGGAGAGAACAAGTTCCTCCTCTCCGGCGCCTGGCGAGAAAGCCTCCCGCTGTAGCGCAGTGACGACCGACCGACAGTCTGGCGGACGCCGATCGGGCCATACCCGTCCCGGACCGACCTATCCGCGGGGGCGGGGCATTGTCCTTTGAGCTGGGAGGCGGTGTTTGGCAAGGCTGTCGGTATGCTCCGATGTGTCTCGCTTCGAGCTGCCCTCTTTCCGGTTCGCTCAGCCGAGCGCGTCCTTGAACGCGAGCCGCACGTCGAGCTTCGGCGTGCGCGCATGTTTGAGCCGGCCGCGACGCAGGCGGGCCCAGACGTCGGTGCGATCGCGGCCGGGACCGGACGGCTCCGGCAACATGTCCACGAGCGCGAGCGGGTAGTCGAGCGCCGCGCGGCACAGTCGCGCGACGCCGCCCTCGATCTCGACGCGGACCTCCCACAGCGCCGCGGGGCCGCGCGACGCCGGCGGCAACACGATCGGATCGACCAAGCGCACGCAGACGCCCGCGACGCGATCGCGCAGCCACGCGCACCGATGCGCGGGCCACACCTCGAACAAGCCGACGTGCGTCCGCAGGCACCGCGCCGCGATTGCGGCGTCCACTCCCTCAATCTCGCCCGACGCCGCGCGAGCACACCAGCTGCGCCCTTGCGGATCGTTGGGGACGCTAGCGTCGACCAACGCCCAATCCAGCCGGGTTGCGATCATCAAGGCGGTGTGGCGATCCTCGGCCCGCAATGCTCCCACCTCGTCGTCCCAGCGCTGCAACAACGGCTGCAGCCGATTAAGGTTGTCATCGCCGAAGACGTCGGTGGCCAAGAGATCGAGCGCGGCGGCGAGATCGATCACGATTCCATCCCGACAGCGGTTCGCTTCAGATTCAGATTCGGCGACGCCGACGCGCCCGGTCGCCTTGGTTGTGTACGACACCGCCGCATCGGAATCCGCGGCCTGGACATGCTGGCGGGACGGGACACGACACCATCTCGCTTTGCACGCTCACGCGATGCCGAGGACGGCGGGGTCAAGGCACGGACGATGAACGGGGGGCTCTCGAAATCAGATGCAGGAAACGAACGGGCAGGTCGCCCAGCTCCCAGCAAGCTTGACACGGACCGTACCCTCATCATCATGCTCAGTCGTGACGGCGTAGTGGTAGGCTTGCGCGCCACTTCCAGGACAATAGATCGATCGGTCACCTTGATACAGAATCTCGGCGTACACATCCTCCCAGCCCAATCCCGGGACGGGAGCCGTATTGTACACGGCTTTGCGCTTGAACACCGCGAGTTGGTCGATCGAGTTGGAAGCATTGCACGCACCCAGAGCCGCATACCCGCAGTGAGTGCCGTTGTAGGAATACGTCGCCTTTCCAATCACGCCGTAGTGCTGGTCGCCATGAGAGTCGATCTCAAAACAATGCTCGTTGTTATAGCCGTACGCAGCAATCCAGTCGGCACAGAAGCTATCGTAGCCGGCAAAATTCGATCCGAGGTCGCAGTTATCAGCCGCCATCGGATCGGGTTCCATGAGGAGCTCGTCCGGCAACTCGATCGGACGGGGCTCACGATCGACGTAGGCGAGATGATCGCCCTCGAGCGCAGCAGGAATCGGGATCGAAGGATCAGCCAGCTCCAAGAACAGCTCAAGCGGCGTGGCTCCGCTGCGTCTCATGAATTCGGTATAGCTCGCGGACGCTCGGGTTTTTTCAACGACACCGACGCTTTCGCCTTCGTCGATGAACCTCAGCGTAGCGCCGTTAGGGGCTTCGATCGCGGCGATCATGAGCGGCTCGTCATCTTCCGCTTCCGCGACAGTTCGCTCCGAATTCGCAAGTTCTCCGAAACCCGGCCCCGAAGCCCAATCCGGAGATCCCTGCTCGATGTTGATCCCTTCAGCGACCCGTGGGTCCACATCAGGGTCTTCGACAGTGCATCCGACTACGAACGCGAGGGAAGAAACGCGGCGAAGGTTCATCATGGCCTTTGACTCTCTGGGTGGAGGGACGCATCGGAGCGAAGCCGAGAACCTAGCGGAAATCGAGAACGTTGTCGAGACGCCTTGGCCCATTTTTGGGGCGCACTGCACTACGCCGCAGCCCGCTTCAGATCGCAGAGAGCTGAGGCACGGTTTTCACTTCCTGCATGGCACGAGCCTGAATGAGGCGACGACCAAATCGGTTGCGGTCGTGCTCAGCTGCACTCGGCTCGGCTCGGCTCGACGTTGTTCGGATCGACCTCGTCGAGATGTCTATCCCAGTCGATCACCCACGGGCGCGGCGGACGGCGTCGGCGAACTCGCGGAAGAGATGGGTCGAGTCGTGCGGACCGGGCGAGGCCTCGGGGTGGTACTGCACGCCCCACAGCGGCCGGTCGCGCAGGCGCAGGCCCGCGACCGTGTCGTCGAACAGGTTCACGTGCGTCACCGCGGCGCCGCCCGCCGCCGCGAGCGACGACGCGTCGACGGCGAAGCCGTGGTTCTGCGACGTGATGCGCACGCCCTCGCTCGCCGACTCGCGCACGGGATGGTTGCCGCCGTGGTGACCGAACTTGAGCTTGTACGTGCGGCCGCCGAGCGCGAGCGACAGGAGCTGGTGACCGAGACAGATGCCGAACACCGGCAGCGTCGGCGCGCGCTCGACCAGCGCGCGCACGTTCGCGATGACGTCCGTGAGCGCGGAGGGATCGCCGGGCCCGTTCGACAGCAGGACGCCGTCGGGCGAGAGCGCGAGCACGTCGTCGACCGACGTGCGCGACGGCACCACGGTGACGCTCAGTCCTCGATCCCGGAGGTTGCGCAGGATGTTGCGCTTCACGCCGAAGTCGAGCACGACGACGTGCGCCGTCGCGGGCACCGCGTCGTGCATCCACGTCGGCGCCGTCCACTCGTACGCACGCGTCGCGGACACCTCGTGGGCGAGCCCGCGACCCTCCATCGACGGCGCGGATCGAGCGAGCTCGACGAGCTCCGCCGCCGGGCGCCCGTCGGTCGACAGCGCGCCCATCACCGCGCCCTTGTCCCGCAGGTGCCGCGTCAGCGCGCGCGTGTCGACCTCGGTGATCCCGGGCAGGCCACGCGCGCTCATCAGCTCCGCCAGGCTCTGCGTCGATCGCCAGTTCGACACGCACGGCGACAGCGAGCGGATGATCAAGCCCTCGGCCGCCGGACCGGCGGACTCGTCGTCGTCCGGATTGCAGCCGACGTTGCCGACCTCGCTCACCGTCAGGCACACGAGCTGCCCGCGGTACGACGGGTCGGTCAGGATCTCCTGGTAGCCGGTGTGCGAGGTGTTGAAGACGACCTCGCCGACCGCGGTCGCGCGCGCGCCGAAGCCGACGCCGCGGAACGTGCGGCCGTCTGCCAACGCGAGCACCGCCTCGCCGTCTGCGCGTGCTCCGGCCCGGCGATCGTCGGCAGCCACGGGCAGAGGTGTCGCCCCGCGGGCGCGACCCCGTCAAGCGGTGTTATCGTCGCACCCGCGCGATGAGCGAGGACACCGCGGACAGGACGAGCGCGACCGCTCGAGCGACCACTTCGGCCGCGGCTGCGCGCGCAACCACTTCGGCCGCGGCTGCGCGCGCGGCGGTGCTGTTGGTTGGCGACGAGCTGCTCACGGGCAAGGTGCGCGACGAGAACGGGTTCGCGCTGGCCAAGGCACTGCGACGGCGGGGCATCCGGCTCGTCGAGATCTGCACCGTCGGCGACGACCTCGACGAGATCGGCGCCGCGCTCCTGCGCCTGTGCCGACGCGCCGACCTCGTCTTCACCTCCGGCGGCGTCGGCCCCACCCACGACGATCGCACGCTCGAGGCGATCGCCCGCGCGACCGCGCGACCGCTCGTGCGCAACGCCGAGATGGAGGCGCAGCTGCGCCTCTACTACGGCGAGCGGATCACCGACGCGGCGCTGCGCATGTCGGATCTCCCCGAGGGCACGCTGTTGCGCGCGATGCCGGGGTGGCCCGTGTTGCGGCTCGATCTGCCCGAGACCCGCGTCTACATCCTGCCCGGCGTGCCGGGCCTCTTGCGCGCGAAGCTCGAGCACCTCGAGGCGATCGAGGGCGAGCTGCCGACCGGCGAGGGCTGGCACCTCGTCGTGTTGCACACGAGCCTCGACGAGAGCCACCTCGCCGCCTTGCTCGACGCGGTGGTCGCGGAGTTCCCCGAGGTGGAGGTCGGCTCGTATCCGCGCTGGAGTCGCACGAGCGACGGTCGGATCCAGATGCACGTCCGGGTCACCTTCGAAGGGCCGCGCGCCGTGTCGTCGCGGATCGACGCGGCGAAGGACCGGCTCACCGAGACGCTGCCCCCCGGTGCCCTTCTCGAGCACGAGCCCCCGCCCTGAACCGTGGACCGACGCCCGTTCGGCGGCCCAGGGCGGCCGTCGGAGCTCCGAGCGGGCCCCACGCCTTTCGTGGACAAAAGGGGCGACAGTGATAGGTTTACCGCCCATGCGCGCCGTCCCGTGCTCGCTCGTCGCGTCGGCTTCGGTCTGCGCCTGCCTCGCCCTCGCGCCGCTCGCGTGCAAGTCGAAGAAGCACGAAGAGCCGCAGTGGCTCGCGCCGCCGAAGGCGTACGACCCCAAGGGCGCAGAGCTCACCTTCAACGAGAAGAACCTCGAGGCCTTCAACTCGCTCGGGCCCGACGAGCGCACGGCGCACCTCGACAAGCTCAAGGCCGCGACCGGGAGCTTCAAGGGGCAGGCCACGTTCCGTCGGCAAGAAGAGTTGGCCGACTCCATGGACGATCGGGTCTATGGGCGCTACGACGTGTGGGCGACCGTCGTCGACCCCGTCTTCCTCGAAGTCACCGTCGAGTACCACTTGTTCTCCGAAACGCAGCTGATCTCCGGCCTCGCCACCGCCACGCCCATCGAGTTCACCGGCACGCTCGTCGACCTCGTCTATCTCGACCAAGCCAAGCCGAGGAAGATGGAGATCAAGGTGAAGGCGGACGCGATCAACCGCTTGCAGGACTGAACTGCTTGTTCGCCATCGCGACTCTCGGGTCGCCCCTTCTGTGGGCGTCCTTCCTCGTGGGCATCGTGGTCCTGCTCCTGCTGGACCTCGGGGTCTTCCACCGCAAGTCGCACGTCGTCTCCACCCACGAGGCGCTCGTGTGGTCGGTGGTCTGGGTGTGCCTCAGCCTGTGCTTCAACGGCTTCGTATGGTGGAAGTTCGGGCGCGATCCGGCGCTCGAGTTCCTGTCCGCCTACGTGATCGAGAAGTCGCTGTCGGTCGACAACCTCTTCGTCTTCATCGTCATCTTCCGCTA
>CAYXVR010000098.1:0-21556 GCA_964468635.1 uncultured Nannocystaceae bacterium | reverse complement strand
TCGAGACGCCGACGGTCTCGATGAAGATGTTGTCGGGCTTGAGATCGCGGTGGAAGACGCCGTGCTCGTGCGCTTCGCTCAGGCTCTCGGCGACCTGTCGCGCGATCTGCAGCGCCTCCATCTCGGGGATCGAGCCGCGCTCGAGCCGGTCGGCGAGGCTCTCGCCGGTGAGCAGCTCCATCACCATGTACGGGCGGCCGTCGTCGGTCTGCCCGTGCTCGAACACGCGGATGGTGGAGGGGTGGCGCAGCTGGCTCGTGATCTCGAGCTCGCGACGGAACCGCGAGAGGAACTTGCGATCGGTGGTGGACTCCGCGCGCACGAGCTTGATCGCGCACTTGCGCTCGACCTGCGCGTCCCAGGCCTCGTAGACGACGCCCATGCCGCCTTCACCGATCACGTCGGTGATGCGGTAGCGGCCGGCGATCGTGCGCCCGATGTCGTCGGACAGGACCATCTCGATGCTGGAAGCGGAGGCCGCCGGTCCCGACGCCGAGGTGTCGGGGGAGGGCGAGGGCGGGCCTTGACCAGCATCGCCCGAGGGCGGTGTCTGCTTCGACGGGGACGTGTCGATGCGGGCGGTCTTTTGGAACCCTGTGGGTCGATCGGCCATGGGTTTCGGGGAGGGCGCCGCGGGAGTCGGTCGGGCAGTCGGTGCGAGTCGGCGAGGAACCGCCAGTGTAACCTCCGGAGGCGTCTCTTCCCAAACGCCTTCGCGCGGAGGCGAGGGATGGAACCGCGTGGTCCCATGGGCAGCGCGCGTTCGCGGTGAGCGGCACTCGTGCGACGCGCGCGGCGATCGGTGTTCGCTCGCCGGCGTCTTGCCACGTCCGATCGCGACCGGCAACGGCGCGTGCCGCCGTAACGGTCGATCGTGCGGCTTGTCCTCGCTCACGTCCGGTCGCGCCCTCGGATCGCGCGTGGGCGGTCTCGTCGCCGAAACGGCGTTTGGGTCGCGATCACGGGGCCCGCCGTGCGCGTGAGCGCGACCACGGCCTGCGCGTGTGCAGAGGCGGCGCAGCGCCGTGCGCTTCCGCGCGCTTCACCGCGTCGCTCGTTTGTGGTGCAACCGATGCAGATGTCGAGTGCCGCTGCCCCCTCCCGCCCGCCGGTCGAGCCGCCCGCGAGCCCGTACGTCCCGCGTCACAAGGTGCGGGTCGTGACCGCCGCTGCGCTGTTCGACGGACACGACGCGGCGATCAACGTGATGCGCCGCATCCTGCAGCAGTCGGGCGCCGAGGTGATCCACCTCGGGCACAACCGCGGCGCCGAGGAGGTCGTGGACGCGGCGATCGAAGAGGACGCGCAGGCGATCGCGGTGAGCTCGTACCAGGGCGGTCACGTCGAGTACTTCAAGTACATGTACGATCTGCTCCGCGACAAGGGCGCGGGGCACATCACGATCTGGGGCGGCGGCGGCGGAGTCATCGTTCCGCGCGAGATCGACGAGCTGCATGCGTACGGGATCGATCGGATCTTCAGCCCCGAGGACGGCCGCAAGCTCGGTCTGCAGGGGATGATCGATCTCATCCTGCGAGGGGCCGATCGATCGACGGCACCCGCCGATCCCGTGGGGGAGCTCGCACGGCTGCGCGACGCGTCCGGCTTCGTGCCCCGGCTCGCTCGACTGATCACGGTGCTCGAGCAGGGCGATGCGCAGTCGGCCGCGCTCGCGGCCGCGATGGCCAGTGCGGAGATCCCGGCCGTCGCGACGCTCGGCGTCACGGGCACCGGCGGCGCGGGCAAGAGCTCGCTCGTCGACGAGCTGCTCGCGCGGCTCTTGCGAGATCACCCCGAGCGGCGGATCGCGGTGCTGTCGATCGATCCCACGCGGCGGCGCACCGGCGGTGCGCTGCTCGGTGATCGCATCCGCATGAACTCGCTGCGCAACCCCCGGGCGTACATGCGCTCGCTCGCCACCCGCGGCACGGGGCAGGAGCTGTCGGCGGCCACCGACGATGCGGCGCGGCTGTGCAAGCTCGCCGGCTTCGATCTCGTGATCGTCGAGACGAGCGGCATCGGGCAGGGCGATGCCGAGGTCACGCGGCTGGCCGACACCACGCTGTACGTGATGACCGCCGAGTACGGAGCGGCGTCTCAGCTGGAGAAGATCGACATGCTCGACTTGGCCGACTTCGTCGCGATCAACAAGTTCGAGCGCAAAGGGTCCAAGGACGCGCTGCGAGACGTACGCAAACAGCTGCGCCGCAATCGCAAGAAGTTCGACGGCGCCGATGCGGACCTGCCGGTGTTCGGCACGGTCGCGAGCCGCTTCAACGACAGCGGCGTGAACGGGCTCTACGGCGCGCTGTGTGGCGCGCTGTCGACCAAGGGCATGGCGAAGTGGAAGTCGGCGGTGCCCGCCGCCCAGACGAGCGTCGCGTCCGAGACCCGCGATCTCATCCCCGCCGAGCGCGTGCGGTACCTCGGCGAGATCGTCGCGACGGTGCGCGGCTACAAGCGCCACGTCGCGCAGCAGGTGGAGCTCGTGCGCGCCGCCGAGGCGCTGCGGCGCGCTCGCGAGGTGGCGGGGGCGAGCGCATCGGTGCCGGCGGGCACGACGGAGTGGATCGACGCCGAGCTCGCGCGTGCGCAGGAGCGAATCGCGCCCGATGCCCGCGCCGCGCTGCGCGACGTGCCCGCGCTGCGGCGCGCGTACGCGGAGCCGGAGTACGTCGTGGCGGTGCGCAAGAGCGAGGTCCGCTATCCGACCCACGTCGAGACGCTGTCGGAGACCCAGGTCGCGCGCGTGAGCCTGCCGAAGGACGACGAGCCCGGTGCGCTCGTCCGCTTCGCATTGTTGGAGAACGCGCCGGGACACTTCCCGTTCACGGGCGGCGTGTTCTCGTTCAAGCGCGAGGGCGAGGACCCCAAGCGCATGTTCGCCGGCGAGGGCGGGCCGGCCCGCACGAACGCGCGCTTCCACTTCCTGTCGCGCGGCGAGCCGGCGAAGCGGCTGTCCACCGCGTTCGACTCCGTCACGCTGTACGGCTGGGATCCGGGCGAGCGCCCCGACATCTTCGGCAAGATCGGCGAGAGCGGCGTCAGCGTGTGCACGCTCGACGACGCGAAGGAGCTGTACGCAGGCTTCGATCTGTGCGCGCCGAACACGTCGGTGTCGATGACGATCAACGGGCCCGCGCCCATCATCCTGGCGTTCTTCATGAACACGGCGATCGATCAGCAGGTCGCGAAGGCGGAGAAGGACAAGGGCAGGGCGCTGTCGGCGAGCGAGTGGGAAGACGTGCGCGACGCGACGCTTCAGCAGGTGCGCGGCACGGTGCAGGCCGACATCCTCAAGGAGGACCAGGCCCAGAACACGTGCATCTTCTCCACCGAGTTCGCGCTGCGGATGATGGGCGACATCCAGGCGTACTTCGTCGAGAAGAAGGTGCGCAACTACTACTCGGTGTCGATCAGCGGCTATCACATCGCAGAGGCCGGGGCGAACCCGATCAGCCAGCTCGCGTTCACGCTGGGCAACGGGTTCACGCTCGTGGAGTACTACCTGTCGCGCGGGCTGGCGATCGACGACTTCGCGCCGAACCTGTCGTTCTTCTTCTCGATGGGGCTCGACGCGGAGTACACGGTGATCGGCCGGGTCGCGCGGCGGATCTGGGCGATCGCCATGCGCGACCTCTACCACGCGTCGGAGCGTTCGCAGAAGCTGAAGTACCACGTGCAGACGAGCGGGCGCTCGCTGCATGCGATGGAGATCGACTTCAACGACATCCGCACGACGCTGCAGGCGCTGTTCGCCTACTACGATCACTGCAACAGCCTGCACACGAACGCCTTCGACGAGGCGATCACGACGCCCACCGAGGCGAGCGTGCGGCGGGCGATGGCGATCCAGATGATCATCACGAAGGAACAGGGGCTCGCGAAGTGCGAGAACGCCTTGCAGGGCTCGTTCATCGTCGAGGAGCTCACCGAGCTCGTCGAGGAGGCGGTGCTCGAGGAGTTCCTCCGGCTCGACGAGCGCGGCGGGGTGCTCGGGGCGATGGAGCGCCAGTACCAGCGCAGCAAGATCCAGGACGAGAGCCTGAAGTACGAGCACCTCAAGCACTCGGGCGCGCTGCCGATCGTCGGCGTGAACACGTTCCAGAACCCCGACCGCAGCGGCGACGAAGAAGCGAAGAGCCTGCAGCTGACGCGCGCGTCGAACGACGAGAAGAACGCCCAGATCGACCGCGTGCGCGCGTTCCAGAAGCGGCACGAAGCGGAGACGGAAGCCGCGCTCGAGCGCCTGAAGGCGGTCGCGCTCGCGGGCGGCAACATCTTCGCAGAGCTCATGAACGCGACCCGCGTCGCGAGCCTCGGCCAGATCGGCCAGGCGCTCTTCGAAGTGGGCGGCGAGTACCGAAGGTCGATGTAGGGCCCGGAGCGCCGGGACGTGTCATACTGAGGTCGTGGTCACCGCCGCGAATCGACCGCGCGCGACGCTGCGCGAGTACGTCCGACTCGAAGCGCATGCGAACGTGAAGCACGAATTCGTCGACGGCTGGATCTTCGCGATGGCCGGCGGCACGCCCGAGCATGCGGCGCTTGCCGCGAGCATCATCGCGATGCTGACCCAGGCGCTCGCGGGCCGTCGGTGCCGCGTGTTCACGTCCGATGCGCGCGTCCACGTCGCCGCCGCGAACCTCGTGACGTATCCGGATGCGACGGTCGTGTGCGACGAGCTCCTGCGGCACGACGTCGATACGCTCGCGATCGTGAATCCCGTCGTGCTCGTCGAGGTGTCGAGCCCGAACACGGAGGACTACGATCGCGGCGAGAAGCTCGCGTATTACCAGTCGATCCCGACGGTGCGCGAGGTCGTGCTCGTCGCCCATGATCGGCCCTCGATCGAGGTCGTCCGGCGGGGCGACGACGGGTCTTGGACGACCGAGACATTCGGGCCGGGCGCGGCGGCGCGCCTGGACTCCGTCGACGCCGAGCTTCCCGTCGACGACGTGTTCCGCGATCCGCTGGCCTGAGAAGAGGCTCGCGCCGGGTCTCTCGGCCGCGTAGGGATCGAATCTCGCTGCCGGCGCACTCCTCCGGCATGGCGTCCTCGCGTCTTGCTCGAGTCGTGCTCTCGCTCGGCCTCGTGGTGTCCTCGACCGCGTCGGCCGCCGAGCCGTCGCAGACCTACGGACCGGTCCCGCCCCCGGCCGAGCCCGCGCCGAGCGAGGCGACGCCGGTCGAAGCCACGGCCGCGGAGGCGACGACCGCCGCGGCGACGCCGGCCGAGCCAACGCCGGCCGAGCCGACGTCGTGCCCCTCCGTCGCGGAGCCACCGGTCATCGTGACGCCGGACGTTCCGCACGACAGCGACCTCGCGCGGGCCGTGTTCACGCGCGACGCGGGCGGCTCGATCATGATCGCCAGCGGAGCCATCGCCACGATTGGCATCGTCCTGATCTTCACGGGCACCGGCGTCGCGACGGCGGAGACGCGGCGCGCCGGCTGCTCGGACCCCGACCTGTGCGATCTGAACGAGCGCAAGCTGATGCACGCCGGCCGCACACTCGTCGCCGGCTTCGCGATCGCGGGCCTCGGCGCGGTCGGACTCATCGCGGGAATCGCCGCGTACGCGAGCGGAAAGTCGAGGGTCGATCGCGCCCGCGGCGGCTTCGGCGGAATCGTGCTCGCGCCCTCGCCCCGCGGTGCATCGCTGGGCTTTCGCGGTCGCTTCTGACGGCGCAGCGCGAAGCTACGTGCCTCGCTGGGCGCTTCCGGTGTATCAAGCGCCCGTGAACCCGGCGCGCTCGATCGTCGTCGTCCTGGCTCTCGTCGCGTGTCGTCCCGAGGGCGGCGCGCGTGACGACGTCACGACGACCGCGCCCGCACCGAGCACGGCCGCAGGCGCGGCCGCGCCGCCGCCGACCGCCGCGCCCAGCGAAGCGAGCACGCCGACGCCTGCGCCTGCACCGGTCGTCACCGCGCCCGACGGCACGAAGGCGATCGCGTGCGAGGTCGAGGTCGCCGACATGAAGTGCATTCCCGGCGGGCCGTTCATCCGCGGCAGCGACGACGGGCCCGAGAACGCGCGGCCGCAGGCCACCGTGTGGCTGCAGACGTTCTACATGGACACGAACGAGGTCACCTACGCGCAGTACGAGGCGTGCGAGAAGGTCGACGACCCCGCGAAGCGGTGCAACGACGCGCGCCCGCGCTACACGGACTTCGACCACCCGAACATGCCGATGACCGGCGTGTCGTGGTTCGACGCCATGAAGTACTGCGAGGTGCACGGCAAGCAACTGCCCACCGAAGCGCAGTGGGAGAAGGCCGCGCGCGGCCCCGACGGCAAGCTCTACCCGTGGGGCGACGATCCGATCACGTGCGAGCGCGCGATCTATCGCGACGCCAGCGGCCGGGGGTGCGGCCTGAAGAAGCGCTTCTCCAAGCCGGACACCGGACGTCCGTGGGACGTCGGCTCGCGCCCCGCTGGCGTGTACGGACTGTTCGACATGGTGGGCAACAGCTGGGAATGGGTCGCCGACTGGAACAGCAAGAGCTGGGCGGCGTGCGGAGCGGACTGCGAGGGCGTCGATCCCAAGGGCCCGTGCGGCGGCGCGGCCGAGTGTTCCAGCACGCGCAACAAGGTCGTGCGCGGCGGCTCCTGGTACTGGGAGGACGCGAAGGCCACCGGCGTGTATCGCCGTGCGCACGTGCCGGCCAACGAGCCGTTCCACCACTTCGGCTTCCGCTGCGCCGCCACCGTCGAGCAGGCGCGCGCACTCTCGACACACTGAGGCAGACCCGCACGATTGCAGCGGCGCCGCGCGTGGCCAGGCTGCAGTCGTGCGGACCCTTCGACTCACAGCACTCGCGGTCGCGTTCACCACGCCGGCGTGCACGGGATTCAGCGTGGAGGGCACGCCCGAGGACGAGAGCTCGTCGACCACCGCGGACGTCGGAGATCTGGACGCCGATGGCACGTTCGGCACGGGCAGCGAGACGAGCGCGCTCGAGTGTGGCGAGATCCACGACGTCGAGGCGTGCATCGCGGTCGGCTGCCTGCCGCTCGAGGTGTTGCCGCTCGTGGTGGACGAGGACCACGTGGCGACCGAGTGCTCGATCGGCGAGTCGGTCGTCCTCTGCACACCGCCCGAGGAGAGCAATGCATGCGACGAGGAAGCGCGAGTCTGTGCCGATCAGCACACCTGGGTGATGCCACTGCCCGACGGCGGAGCGTTCATCGCCCATGTCGACGTCTCGTGCGATCTCCCCGACACGTTCATGCCATGCCCCGCGGCGCCCACCGACCCCACCGACGGAACCGGGACGTCCGGGGCCGAGACGACTGACGGCGACGGGTCCGAAGCGGATCCCGTCGCCGCCGCCTGCGACTGCGCCTGCGCGTAGTCGACTACACCCCGGTCTTGCCGGCCTTGATGGTCTCCTCGTAGAGCTTGTCCTTCGGCGTGCCCTTGGCGAGCAGCGCGTCGGCCTTCTTCATCTCTTCGTCGATGATCTTCTTGAACGCGTCGACCGGCTGTGCGCCCGACAGGTAGCGTCCGTTCACGAAGAACGCCGGCGTGCCGCGAGCACCGAGCTTGCTGCCCTGCGCCTGGTTGTCGTCCACCTTCTTCGCGATCGCGGGATCCTTCAGGTCCTTCTCGAACTGGGCGGTGTCGATGCCGATCTCCTTCGCCCACTTCACGAAGTTCTCGTCGGTGAGCTCCTTCGCGTTGGCGAAGAGCAGGTCGTGCATCTCCCAGAACTTGCCCTGCTTGCCGGCAGCCTCGGCTGCGATGGCGGCCGCCTTCGCGCGGTTGTGCATGGGCAGCGCGTTGTGCTTGAACGCGATGCGCAGATCGTCGCCGTACGCCTTCGACAGCTCGTTCATCGTCGGCACGACGCGGCTGCAGAACGGGCACTGGAAGTCCGACCACTCCACGATCGTGACCTTCGCGGTGTTCGGACCCTTCGCGTACGCGTCGCCGACGTCGACCTTGTACGTCAGCTTCGGATCCGGTGCGCCGGGCTTGGGACCCTTCGGATCGGCGCCGGGCCGGGCAGCCGGCGCCTGACCGACCTTCGTCTCGAGCTCGCCGATCTTGGCGATGATGGTGTCTTGCTTCGCCTGGATCTCCGCGAGGCTCTCTTGCAGCTTCGCGAAGCTCCCCGAGCCCTGGCAGGCGGCGAGGAGGAGGGCAGAGAGGCCGATGCCCACGGCACCGGTACGGTTCATCGTCTTCATGAGGTCATGCACTTTCGATTCGAGCTCGGCCTCGCCGAGCGTTTGGTTTGGTTTGCGCAACGAAAAAACCGCGCCCCCCGACGGGGAGCGCGGCTTCGAGATGGCACGAACGATCGAGTCGGATCAGGGCGCGGTCTTGCCGGCCTTGATGGTCTCGTCGTAGACCTTGTCCTTGGGCGTACCCTTGGCGATCAGCGCATCGGCCTTCTTCATCTCCTCGTCGATGACCGCCTTGAAGGCGGGCGTCGGCTGGGCGCCGCTCAGATAACGGCCATTGATGAAGAACGCCGGGGTCCCACGTGCGCCGAGGGACGTGCCCAGCTTCTGCTGGTCGAGGACCTTCTTCTTGAGGCCCTCGTCTTCGAGATCCTTCTTGAACTTCGCCGTGTCGAGACCGATCTCGTCGGCCCACTTCGCGAAGTTCTCGTCGGTCAGCTCTTTGGCATTCTCGAAGAGCTTGTCGTGCATCTCCCAGAACTTGCCCTGCTTGCCGGCGGCCTCGGCCGCCATGGCGGCTGCCATCGCACGGTTGTGCATCGGCAGCGGGTTGTGGTGGAAGACGATCCGAAGATCATCCTTGTAGGCTTCCTGCAGTTCCTTGAGGGTCGGACCGACCCTCGCGCAGAACGGTCATTGGAAGTCGGACCACTCGACGATGGTCACCTTCGCGTCGGCTGGCCCCTTGGCCGAGGCGTCCGCGAGAACGGGGACCTTGTAGGTGGCCTTCGGATCCGGTGCGCCCGGCTTCGGCCCCTTCGCCTGATCTTGCGGACGGCCCGCGGGTGCGCTGCCGATCTTGGTCTCGAGCTCGCCCAGCTTGGCGAGGATGGTGTCTTGCTTCTGTTGGATCTCCGCCAGCGACTCTTGCAGCTTGGCGAAGGATCCCGAGCCTTGACACCCGAACACCGCGACCATGGCAGCGGCACCGAGCCAACGGAGGCCCGGTAGTCTGGGTTTCATGTGTTGATCGTCTCCTCTGGGTTCGGGCACCGGATGTTTGTGGACCCCCGGTGCCCCCGAATAACGTCGAAGCGGGGCGGAGCATATCGGGCCGGGCCCCCGACCGCCAACCCCGCCCGGCAGGGGGGCGAACAGCGTCCCCACCGCGCCGGCGGGCCCGCGCCCGCCCCGGCGCCCGCGCTCAAACGCCGCCCGGCCCCGGCCGATGGAGCGGGGGACGATGCCCGCCGATCCCCCGATCGAGCCCCACCCGCTGCCCGGCGGCGCCGGCGTTCGCGACGGCGGGTCGGAGCTCGACCGCGTCGCGACGCTCGAGCGCAAGCTCGCCGCCCAGTCGAAGGTCATCGACGTGCTCACCCGGCGCGTCGAGGAGCGCGCGAACGCGCCGTCGGCTGCGTTCGCCTCGTTCGAGGAGGGCGCGTCGCTCGAAGGGGCGGTGCGCCATCGGGTGCAGGAGTCGGAGCGTCAGCGCAAGGAGCTCGAGCAGACGGTGATGGAGCTCAAGCAGGCGCAGGCCGAGCTGATGCACGCGCAGAAGCTCACTGCGATCGGTCAGCTCGCCGCCGGCGTCGCGCACGAGATCAACACGCCGATCCAGTACGTCACCGACAACACCACGTTCCTGCAGCGCTCGTTCGCCACGCTGCTCGAGGTCGTCGATCTGGCGCGGCCGATGATCGAGACCGGCGCCGAGCCGAGCCCCGAGACGCTCGTCGAGCTGCGCGCTCGGCTCAAGCGCGCACGGCTGCCGTACCTGGAGAAGCAGGTGCCCCGCGCGATCGAGCAGTCGCTCGAGGGGCTCAGCCGCGTCGCCACGATCGTGCGCGCGATGAAGGTGTTCTCGCACGACAGCCGCGGCGAGAAGGCCGAGGTGAACCTGCGGGAGTCGATCGAGTCCACGGTGACGATCGCTCGCAACGAGTGGAAGTACGTCGCGGACGTCGAGCTCCTCATCGACGACGACTTCCCCCCGGTGGTGTGCCTGCGCGACGAGCTGAACCAGGTGATCCTGAACCTCGTCATCAACGCCGCGCACGCGATCGCGGACGTCGTGGGCGATGGCACCGAGGTGCGCGGGCTGATCACGATCTCCGCAGAAGCGGACGGCGAGTGGGTCGAGCTGCGGATCCGCGACACGGGTGCGGGGATCCCCGAGGCGATCCGCGCCCGGGTGTTCGATCCGTTCTTCACGACGAAGGCGGTCGGCAAGGGCACGGGTCAGGGCCTGGCGATCGCGTACAGCGTGGTCGTCGAGAAGCACCAGGGCAGCATCTCGTTCGAGAGCGAGGTCGGTCGGGGCACGACCTTCGTGATCCGACTGCCACGCGACCCCGATGGTGCCGACGAGGAGGCCGCGTGAGGGTCCTGTTCGTGGACGACGAGGAGCGGGTGCTCGAGGGACTGGAGCGCGCGCTCATGGGCGTCATCGACGACGATTGCGAGCTCGCCTTCGCCGGCAGCGGCAGCGAGGCGCTCGAGCTGCTCGCCGCCGAGCCGTTCGACGTGGTCGTCACCGACATGCGGATGCCGGTGATGGACGGGGCCGCGCTCCTGCAGCACGTGCACGCGCAGCACCCCGACACGGTGCGCCTGATCCTGTCCGGGCAGATGGAGGCCGACGCGGCGCTGCGCGCGAGCACGTATGCCCACCAGTTCCTCAGCAAGCCGTCGTCCGCGGAGTCCATCTACGCGCTCCTGCGCTCCACCAATCGGCTGCGCACGCTGATGGCATCGAAGGTCTTCCGCGGCGCGGTGGGCCGCGTGGACCAGCTGCCGCCGCTGCCGGAGGTGTACCGCGCGCTGCAGGCGGAGCTCGAGCGCCCCGAGGTCGCGCTGCGGCGCGTCGCGTCGGTGATCGAGCGCGACCCCGCGCTCGTCGCGAAGCTGCTCAAGATCGCCAACTCGGCGTTCTTCGCGGGGCCGCGCAAGATCACCAGCCTCAACGACGCCGTCACGCGGTTGGGCGTCGGTGTGATCCAGGGGCTCGCGCTCGCGACCGTGTTCGACCGCGAGGATCGCCGAGTCGAGCGCGCGGGCCTCGGCCACCTGCACGATCACTCGCTCGAGGTCGCCACGCTCGCGCGCACGCTCGCGCCGTCGATCGGCGACGCCGCCTTCACCGCTGCACTGCTCGCCGACACCGGCAAGCTCGTGCTCGGGCTCGGCGTGCCCGACGACTGCGCGGCGGTGTGGGAGCGCGCGGCGGCCGAGGGCCGCCCGAGCCACGAGGCCGAGCGCGAGGCGTGGGGCGTCGATCACCCGGCGGTCGGAGCGTACCTGCTCGCGCTGTGGGGTCTGCCCGAGGAGATCGTCGACGCGGTCGCGCGTCATCACGAGCCCATCGGCACCGGGGCGTGGTCGCCCGTCGGCGCCGCGGTCCGGCTCGCGACCGCAATCGTCGACGGCGAAGGTCCCGACGACCACCTGATTGCGCTGCTCGGCGCCGAAGGACGCGTCGAGAAGGCGTTGGAGCGTGCACATGAACGTGGGTGATCCTCCCCGGGTGCTCTGTGTCGACGACGAGCCGCGCGTGCTCGAGGCGCTCGAGCGCAACCTCGGCGACGTGTTCGACGTCGTCACGGCGACGAGCGGGGCCGAGGCCCTCGTGGCGCTGCGCGGGCAGGGCCCGTTCGACGTCGTCGTGTCCGACATGCAGATGCCGGTGATGAACGGCGCGACGCTCTTGGCCCACGCGTGCCGCATCGCGCCCGACACGACCCGCGTGCTGCTCACCGGGCACGCCGACGCGAAGGCGGCGATGGACGCGGTGAACCTCGGGCAGGTGCATCGCTATCTGCTCAAGCCGTGCGCGCGCGAGGATCTCGTGGCGGCGCTCGGCGGTGCCGTCGACGCTCGTCGACGCAAGCTCGCGGAGCGCGAGATGCTGGAGACCACCGTGCGCGGCGCGATCCGACTGCTCGGCGAGATCCTGCACCTCGCGGCGCCCACGTGCTTCCGCGACGCGTGTGCCGTGCAGGGCATGGTGCTGCATCTGGCCCACTCGCTCGGGCTCGGTGAGCCGTGGAAGTTCGAGGCGGCGGCGATGCTGCACGCGATCGGCTTCGTCGCGGTGCCGAACGACATCCTCGAGAAGTACGTCGCCGGCCAGCCGCTCACGCCGGCGGAACAGGAGGCCTTCGACGCCTATCCGGCCACCGGCTATCGCTTGTTGCGCGAGATCCCCCGCCTCGAGGAGGTCGCCGAGATCGTGCGTCGTCATCGCGAGCCGGTGCCCGATGAGCCGAAGGACGACATCGAGCGTGCGGCCGGGCTGATCCGGATCGCGCTCGACGTGCTCGCGGCCGACAACGCGACGCGTCGGGTCGCCCAGGTCGCCCGCGCGATGCAGGCCGAGCGCACGGGCTGGGCCCGCGAGCTGTTGGGCCTGCTCGCGGAGTACCGCGCCATCCGCCCGCAGGACGAGGTCAAGTCGGTGCGCGTCGTCGAGCTGCGCCCGCGCATGGTGCTCGACGAGGACGTCGTGACGACCCGGGGCCAGGTGCTCGTGTCGCGCGGACACGAGCTCACCGCGTTGGTGGTGGAGCGGATCGCGAAGTACTCGGCCGCGTCCGGCGTGCGCGAGCCCATCCGCGTGCGGATCCCCGGCTGAGTGCACGCGCTCGAGAGAGTGCTATGACGAGCGCGTGACCGACGACGACGACGCGCTCGCGCGCCCGGCCGGGTCCGCGCTCGCCGAGGAGACCGAGCTGCCCGTGGTCGCGCGCCTCGTCGTCGAGATCCGCTCCGACGGCACGCGCACGGTCGCGCGCGGTGCGATCGCCGACGAGGCGACCGGACAGACCGTGGCGGTGGAGCTGCAGAGCGGGTCGCCGTGGCAGATGGCGCAGTCGCTCGTGAAGGCGCTCTTGTCGATGCCGAAGCTCGCGTTCGCGCGCCGTCGCGAGGCGATCAAGGCCCGGAAAGCGCTCGGGCGAACGCGTGGTTGACGAGCGTCGCGTTCGACACGAGGTAGCCGAAGTCGACCGTGTCGTAGCGGTCACCCGGGGAGTGGTAGTACGGCGTCGTGTCGCCCGACGCCCACTCCTCCGACAGCCCCACCGCGGCGAATCCGGCCGAGCGGAAGGACTCGTGATCGGTGAAGCCGCTGTCGGTCTGCACCAACGTGATCGGTGACGCGAGCTCGGCTGCTGCGCTCGTGTAGAACTCGAACAGGTCGGCGTCGGGCTGCTCCACCTCCACGCGGCGATCGCCGTCGCCGTCCCACCCGAGCTGGTCGGCGGTGTGCACCGACACGACGTCCTCCTCGTCGACGACGAGCTTCGACGCGAAGGCCGTGCTGCCCAGGAGGCCGATCTCCTCCTCGTCGAACAGCACGAAGAGCACGTCGTAGCGGCGGCACGGCACGTCCTGCAGGAAGCGCGCGAGCGTGAGCACCACCGCGGTGCCGCTCGCGTTGTCGTCGGCCCCCGGGCTGCCGGGCACGCTGTCCATGTGCGCGCCGAACAACAGCGTGCCCTCGGTCGCGCCCGTGGCGGGGAGGCGCGCGAACACGTTCGTGCCCGTGCCGTAGTCGTTCGACTCGCCGACCAGACCGATCTCGCCGAAGCGCAGGAGCAGCCACGCCTGGGCCTGGGCGCGTCGCTGTGCGCTCGCGCGATCGTAGAGTGTGGTGCCGGGCTGCAGCTCGATCTCGCCGGACAGGCGCGCGACGGCGTCGCGCAGATCGTCCTCGAGCCACGCGGGTGCGGGATCGGG
Source organism: uncultured Nannocystaceae bacterium (assembly GCA_964468635.1). GTDB lineage: Bacteria > Myxococcota_A > Polyangia > Nannocystales > Nannocystaceae > Xiheibacterium. Next base: position 7,683 of record CAYXVR010000098.1, on the reverse strand, counting down.
CAGTGTGCACTCGTCGCCGCCGCTGTCGGTGCCCGCGCTCGGATCCGTGGGGTCGTCGTCGGTCGCGGTGCCGTCGTCGTCGGGGTCGCTGGGGTCGTCGCTCGCGTCGTCGTCGGGATCGCTCGACTCGTCGTCGGCGTCGTCGTCCGCGCCGGTGGCGTCGTCGTCCGCCTCGGTCGCGGAGGCGGTCGGTCGCCACGGCGTGCCCTCGTCGCCTTCGTCCGCGCATGCGACGAGCGCGAGGGCGATCGCGACGGCGCGCGGCCGAGCGGAGGGGAGCACGACAGCAGCGTAGCAGCCCGTGCGCATCCGCGTGGTGAGGCGCTGGCCCGCGCGCGCGAAGGTGATCTAAGGTACCGCGCGTGCGCGCTGCGATCGTCGGCTTCGGCTGTCGCGTGAACCAGTCCGAGTCCGAGGGGATGGCGGCGGCGTTGCGCGCGGCCGGCTGGGCGATCCGCGAGGTGGCGCAGGCCGACGTGGTCGTGGTGAACGGCTGCGCCATCACGGCCGCGGCCGAAGCGGACGGACGCGCGGCGGTGCGGAGCATCGCGCGGCAGAACCCGGCGGCGCGTGTCGTCGTGACCGGCTGCTGGGCCGAATCGGCGCGCGCGGACGTTCTCGGGCTGCCCGGGGTCGCCCGCGTGGTGGGCAACGCCGGCAAGCCCGACATCGTCGCGCACGCGCAGGCGGTGCTGCGTGAGCGTGGGCCGGACGTGGCGATCGCCCGACTGCGTCGCACGGACGCGTTGCGCGAGTTGCCCATCGACGTCGACGCGCGCGCGCGCGTGCTGCTGAAGGTGCAAGACGGCTGCGACTACCGCTGCAGCTTCTGTATCGTTCCGAGCGTGCGCGGCCCGTCGCGATCGCTCGCGCCCGCGCGGGTCCTCGCCGGGGTCGATGCGCTCGTCGGCGCGGGCGTGCGGGAGATCGTGGTCACCGGCATCCACCTCGGCACGTGGGGACGCGACCTGCGGCCGCGCGCGCGGCTCGTCGATCTCGTGGCGGACGCGCTGCCGCGCCTCGGGCGTGCCCGGCTCCGGTTGTCGTCGATCGATCCGCACGAGGTCGACGACGCGCTGCTGCGTCTCCTCGCCGCGCATCCGGACCGGCTGTGTCGTCACCTGCACCTGCCCGTGCAGAGCTGCGACGACGGCGTGTTGCGCTCGATGCGACGCGCGCACTCCGTCGACGAGTTCGTCGATCTCGTCGCTCGTGCGCGCGCACTCGTGCCGGAGCTCGCGATCTCGTCGGACGTGATCGTCGGTCACCCCGGCGAGGACGACGAGGCCTTCGCACGCACGCACGACGTGCTCGCGGCGCTGCCGCTCGCGTACCTGCACGTGTTCCCGTTCTCGCCGCGCCGCGGCACGCTCGCGCCCTCGTTGCCGGGCCAGGTCGCGCCCGCGACGATCGCCGCGCGCAGTCGGACGTTGCGGGCGCTGTCACGCGCGAAGGCGGCCGCGTTCCGCAGCACGCTCGTCGATCGCGACCACGACGTCGTCGTGCATCGCCGCGCCGATGCGGCGGGCGTGTGGTGGGGCCGCACGGATCACGACGTGCGCGTGCGGGTCGAGGGTGGTGCGATTCATGCCGGCGCGCGCGTGCGCGTGCGGCTCGCGAGCGACGGATGGACGGCCCGGCCGATCGCATGAGCGCGCCGCCGTTCGGCCTCTCGTTCGCGGGGCGAGCGGCGGCGGAGGCCGAGGCGGTGCAGCCCGCGATCGCGAGCCTCGTGGCCGACCGCGCGCGATCGCTGCGCTGGGATCGAGCGCGCACGGTGCTCGTCGAGGGTGACAACCTCGAGGTGCTCAAGCTCCTCGTGCCGGCCTACGGCGGACGGGTGCAGGCGATCTACATCGATCCGCCCTACAACCGCGGCGGCGACTTCGTGTATCGCGACGACTGGAGCGCGCCGCGGGGCCGACGGGCGAAGAAGGGCAGCGCGCCCGGGGCCCGCCACACGCCGTGGCTCGCGATGATGCTGCCGCGCCTGCGGCTCGCGCACGCGCTCCTGCGCGAGGACGGCGTCGTCTTCGTCAGCATCGACGACCACGAGGTGCACCACCTGCGCCTGTTGCTCGACGAGGTGTTCGGGGTCGAGAACTTCATCGCGCAGATCGTGGTGGTCAGCAATCGCGGCGGGCGTGACTACCTCCGCGTCGCGATCACGCACGAGTACGTCGTGTGCTATGGGCGCTCGGCGAGCGCGAGGATCCGCGAGCTGCCGCGGCCCGACGACGCGCTGCCCTTGATGGACTCGCGCGGGGCCTACGAGCTGCGAGAGCTCCGCAACCGCAATCCGCGCTTCGGGCCCCACAACCGGCCCAACCTCTTCTATCCGATCTGGTTCGACCCGCGCGTCGTCGACGAGCAAGGCTGTCATCCGGTGTCGCTCACGGCCGGGCGCGGGCTCGTGGCGGTCGAGCCGCGCAACAAGGTCGGCGAGGGCAGCGTATGGCGGTGGGGCAAGCCGAAGGTCGCCGCGGCGATCGCCGCCGGCGATCCCGGCGCGAGCGATGTCGTCGCCCGCGGGCGGCGCGACGGCGGCACGAACGTCTACGAGAAGCACCGCAAGCAGACCACGAAGCCGCGCGCGCTGTGGGACGACGCGGCGATGCGATCCGAGCAGGGCTCCATCGAGCTGCGCGCGCGGCTGGGCGCGGCGCTGTTCGATCATCCCAAGCCGATCGAGCTCGTGCGGCGGTGCATCGAGATCGGCAGCGATCGCGACGGCATCGTGCTCGACTTCTTCGCGGGCTCGGGCACGACGGCCGAGGCCGTGCACGCGCAGAACCTCCGCGACGGGGGCACGCGACGGTGCGTGCTCGTGCAGCGCCCGGAATCGGTGCCGGCCACGAGCGCCGCCCGCAAGGCCGGGTGCGAGCACGTCGCCGACATCGCGCGCGCGCGCGTGGTCGCGGCATTCGCCGACGATCCCGAGGCGGGGCTGCGCGTGTTCCGGTGCGTCGACGAGCCGCTGCGCGGCGCCGCGGCGCGATGGCGCGACGCCATTGCGGCGGGCGTCATGCTCGATGGCGACCCGAAGCGATGAATCAACCGGTGAGCGTCGGGTAGTCGAGGTAGCCGTCGGGCCCCGGCGTATAGAAGGTCTCGTAGCGCGGGGGCTGCAGCACGGCGTTCGTGCGCAGGCGCGTGGGCAGGTCGGGGTTCGCGAGGAACTTGGTGCCGAAGCTGATCGCGTCGGCCTCGCCCTCGGCGAGCACGGCATCGCCGCTCGCGCGATCGCGTCCGCCGTTGAGCACGATCGGCCCGCGGAACGCCGCGCGCAGGTGGGGCAACACGCGCGGGCCGTCGCTCGCCATCGGGTGGCCGGGCACCGCCTCGACGACGTGCAGGTACCACAGGCCGAGCTCGGCGAAGCGCCGCGCGCCGTGGGCGAACGTCGCGATCGGGTCGGTGTCGACCATGTCGTTGTACGCGTTCTTCGGCGAGATGCGGATCGCGGTGCGCTCTGCACCGACGGCATCGACGACCGCGCGCACGACCTCGAGCGGGAAGCGCCAGCGGTTCTCGATCGAGCCGCCGTATTCGTCGGTGCGATGGTTGGAGCCGTCGCGGATGAACTGATCGAGCAGGTAGCCGTTCGCCCCGTGGATCTCCACGCCGTCGAAGCCCGCTGCGATCGCGCGCTTCGCCGCGCGCGCGTAGTCCTGCACGATGCCGGGCAGCTCGTCGGCCGCGAGCGCGCGCGGCACGACGTACGACTTCTTGCCGAGCGGCGTGACCGAGTCGCCCTTCGCAGCGATCGCCGACGGACCCACCGGCAGCGCGCCGTGCTGGAAGTCGGGATGCGACACGCGGCCCATGTGCCACAGCTGCAGCGCGATGCGTCCGCCGGCGCGATGCACCGCGTCGGGCACGGCCCGCCACGCGGCTTCGTGCGCGTCGGTGAAGATGCCGGGTGCGTTCACCCAGCCCACGCCTTGCGGCGAGATCGCCGTCGCCTCGGTGACGATCAGGCCCGCGCTCGCGCGTTGCTGGTAGTAGGCCGGCATGATGGCGGTGGGCGTGCCGTCGGGCTGCGCGCGCCCGCGCGTCATCGGAGCCATGAAGATGCGGTTCTGCAGCGCGAGCGGGCCGAGCTGGATCGGGTCGAAGAGCGTGACGGGCATGGGCGGATCCTCGTGTAGGGGCTCGTTCGACGCCCGTCCCCGCGACGTTACGGGGTGGGTGCTATCGTGGTCGGGTGATCATCTTCGGCCGCAAGTCGAAGGCGCGCCTGGTGCCCGACGGTCGCTTCGAGAAGCGGCGCTGCCCCGAGTGCGGCAAGACGGCCGTGTTCCGCGAAGCGCTGGTGAAGCACGATTACCACGTGTTCTTCGTGGTTTCTCTGTTCGACTCCGAGAGCACGAAGTTCTGCTGCGACAAGTGCAGCGCGATGATGGACCTGGACGACACGCGCGACCCGGAGCTGAGCGAGGCCGATCGCAAGAAGGTGGAGGCGCTCGCGGCGAAGGAAGCGGAGATCGACGCCAAGCGCCGCGCGCTGGCGGAGAAGGAAGCGAAGGCGCGCGAGGTCGGCAAGGCGAAGGCGGTCGACGACGAGCTCGCGGCGATGAAGAAGAAGCTCGGCATCGAATGAGCCGGTGCGAGCGGCTCAGCGCGTCTGATCGAAGGGGCCTGCACATGCGGAACGACGGATGGCCGGCGGCGATCGTCGCGCTCGTGCTCGGCTGCGGGCCGCAGGCGGGCACGGGCGACGGCGGTGGGGAAGGGGACGGAGACGGATCGGAGGGCCCGGACGCGTCGACGTCGACGAGCTCGACGACGAACGATACGAATCCGCCGCCCGACACGCTCGATCTCGGCGGCGGCGGAGACACGTCGAGCGAAGGACCGTGCGTGTGCGCGGTGGAGATCGGCGAGAACGACTGGGAGTCGTGCGGCTTCGAGTCGAGCTGCGCGCTGCCGATGCCGTGCCCACGCGTGACGGTCACGTGCCCGCGGCCGGGCGCCGACTTCTACGAATGCGGGCCGGAATACGTGTACGACGAGGAGGCCATTCGTTGCGCGCTCGAAGTATTGCGGGACGACACGCCCGCGCACCTCCTGCTCGACGGCACGGAGGACTACGGCATCTACACGGGCCAAGCGGAGCACGAGATCTTCGTGGAAGGCGACCGCGTCCTCTCGTACACGCGCTGCATGGCGACCGACGTCGGCAACGAGGGCTGGGCCAAGCTCGCCCAGAGCGCCGCCGCGGATCACTGGTCCGGCTGCCTCGATCTCGACATCCCCCGCGAGATGTACGAGTGCCTGTGGGCCGGCATCGCCAGTACGGCGGACGCCCCGGCCTGCGGCTGATCGCGTGGCGGCCTACGCGTCACGCCACGGGTCGAACAACGGCACTCCGGTCGGCGCGAGATCGGACACGTTGCGCGTGACGAACGTGAGCCCATGGTGCAGCGCTGTCGCGGCCAGCTGGGCATCGACGGTGGGCAACGTGATCTTCCGACGCTTGGCGACGGCTTCCAGTTGACCCCATCGCTCGGCGACGGCGTCGTCGAACGCGAGGAGCCTGCCCGCGAAGCGGGACCGCACATCGCGGTCGAGCCACGCCTGTAGAGCGGCGCGTCGGGGACTCGCCGCGTCGAGCAGATCGATTCCCTTCCGCACTTCTCCGATCGTGATGACACTGAGGTGCAGCAGGCTCTCCGAGGTCGCGTCGACCCATTCGACGACGCGTCGATTCGAGCGCGGTTTCATCAACTCCGACACCACGTTGGTGTCGAGCAGGAAGCCGAGTGTCTTCGTCACCACTTGATCGTTCTCGTCTTGTCACGCTTGCGCTGGAGGTCGAGCGGACGGCCTCCCGTCGGCGCTGCACGGAAGAACTCGACGAGCGACGTCGGTTGGGCCGACGTCGCCTCCGCGCGATCGAAGTCCTCGGCGGCGACGACGACGACCGCCTCACCGCGTTGCTTCACGACCCGTTGCGGGCCTTCCGTTCGCACGCGGCGAAACAACTCGCTGAACCGAGCCTTCGCATCGTGAAGTTGCCAGACCGGCGGCTTGTCGCTCATCCAATCAGACTAGTCTGACTAGTCTGATTGGTCAACGACCGCGAAGCGCTCGGGCCGATCGCGACACTGGCACTCGCCGCCGAGCTCGGGGGGATGGGATGGGTTCGCTGGACACGAAGGCGGAGCGCATCTACGCTGGCTGGCATGGTTGGCGGTTGGAGTGGATGGAGTCTCGTTGGGATCACGTTGGTCGCGAGCGCGTGCAGTCCGGGCGAGGCGGATACGCCCGACGAGGAGATTTCGTACGATTACGAGGCGTGCGACGACGAGCTGCGGCAGCCGTCGTGCGTGGGGCTCGACTGTGCCGACGACGCGGTCGCTGGCGATGCCCTCGATCTGTTGCTGCAGACCGTGGCCGACCGCGGATACGCGGACGCGTTCACGCCCGTGTGGGCGCGATCCGTGTCGGGCTCGAGCCAGCTGCTCGTCGACTACCAGCTGCAGGTCGATTGGATGCGGACGGCGGACCGCCTGGACATCGAGCTGCCCGAGACCGCCGCCGAGCTGCGCGCAGAGCTCGAAGACCGGATCGACGACTGGACCATCCCCGAGCGGCTCGTCGAGCCGGCCGACATCGTGGAGGCGGTGGAGGGCTGTGACGCGCGGCTCGAGATCGATCCGTGCACGGACTTCGGCGAGGACTTCGTGGTCCGAGCGAGTCGCGAAGAGGAGCTGACCGGTTGCCTCGTCCGATACGTCAACGTCACGGTCGACGCGCGCACCGCAGGAGTGAGCGCTTGCGGGGCCGACGAGCAGTGCCCGTAGTCCGTTGATCACACCACGCGGGCGGAGCGGCGCAGGAAGGCGTCGAGCGGGAGCAGGACGAGGGCGAACAGGGCGAAGAAGGGCCACAGGCGGTGCACGTCGGCCGTCACCGAGGCGACCGGAGTCGGTGTGAGGGCTTCGGGCTCCGTCTTGCCGCCCGAGCGCGCCGACACCTCGGCCAGCCATGCGCGATCGGGGGTGCGGTGGCGTTGCTCCGCCGACGGTGGCGGGGCGAAGCCGTGGCGCGCGACCACCTTGCCGTCCTTGCCGAGCACCTCGACCGTGTACGTGTGGCCGCTCTGCGTCGCGATCGAGGCGTCCCACAGACCCGGCTCCTTCGGGCGCAACGCGAGCTCGCGCGTGTCGGTGCCGTCCACCACGCGCGCGCGCAGCGTGCCGTCGTCGATCGTGAGGCCCTGCGCGTCGCGTCTCGCGACGCGGACCACGGCTTGGCCGCCCTCGACGTCCACCTCGATCGCCGTGTCGGAGCCCGCACCGCTCTTCAGCGCGAAGCGAGCGATCTGCGTCCACTGCTTGTGATAGCCCGACCACGACACCCACTCGTCGGACCACCGCGGGCCCGCGTCGCTCGCCCACGCGACCACGTGACCGAGCCCGTAGCGCCACGTCGTCAGCAGTGGATGGCCCTCGGGTGCCGTGAGCACGACCTCCGCGGTCGGGCGCGGCTCGAGCTGCTGGTAGCCCTTGAGGAACGGCGCGCGCTCGTAGTCGATGCCGTCGAGCGCGGGATGGCGCTGCTTCACGACCGGCCGGAACGGCACCTCGTGCAGCGAGCTGTCGACGAGCCGCTCGGTCTCCTGCACGAACAGCGAGCGCAGCTTGCTCGCATCGGCGGTGAGGTAGAAGCGCCCGC
>CAYXVR010000097.1:2779-21926 GCA_964468635.1 uncultured Nannocystaceae bacterium | reverse complement strand
CCCCCGACGGCTCGTTCACCGCCACGCTGATCTACACCGACGGGGCGCCGGGCGATGGTCCGGAGCCCGACGCGTACACGGCGTTCCTGTACCACGACTTCCAGGTGCGCCCGCTCGAAGGCGACGAGATCGCGATCGACCCGGCCACCGGTGACGTCGAGCTCGCGATCGCCGGGCTCGGCGACGGCAAGTACACCCTTCTGGTGACTGCGATGGACCGCTTCGATCGCGCATCCGAGCCGCTGCGGCTGCCGTTCTGGATCGAGCCCGAGCCGTTCGACTGGCGCGACGCGGTGATCTACATGGCGATGACCGATCGCTATCGCAACGGCAATCCCGGCAACGACCCGCCACCCACGCCGGGCGCGGACGAGCGCGGCGACTTCCTCGGCGGCGATCTCGAGGGCCTGCGCCAGTCGATCGCGGCCGGCGTGCTCGACGAGCTCGGCGTGCGCGCGATCTGGCTGTCACCGTTCCAGACCAACCCGGACTTCTCGTACCTCGCGAGCGACGGCGTGCACTTCGTCACCGGCTACCACGGCTACTGGCCGGTGCGTGGCCGCGAGGTCGATGCGCGACTCGGCGGTGAGGAAGCCCTGCGCGAGCTCGTGACCGAGGCGCACGCGCACGGCATCCGCGTGCTGCAGGACTTCGTGATCAACCACGTCCACGAGGACCACGAGTACGTGCGCGAACACCCCGAGTGGTTCCGCACGGGATGCGTGTGCGGCACGAACGGCTGCGACTGGACCGCGAATGCGCTCGAGTGCACGTTCACCGAGTACATGCCGGACATCGATCACCGCGTGCCCGAGGCGAACGCGGCGTTCGTCGACGATGCCGTGTGGTGGCTCGACGAGTTCGACCTCGACGGCCTGCGCGTCGACGCGGTGAAGCACGTCGAGGAATCCGCCACGCGCAATCTCGCCGCCGCCGTGCGCGAGGGCTTCGAGGCCGCCGGCACGCGCTACTTCCTCATGGGCGAGACGGCGATGGGCTGGAACGACTGCCCCGATCCGTGCAACGACGAGAACTACGGCACGATCTCGCGCTACGTCGGCCCCCACGGGCTCGACGGCCAGTTCGACTTCGTGCTCTACCACGGCGTGTCGTATCGGACGTTCGCGTACGGCGACAACGGCATGCTCCACGCCGACTACTGGTTCGCGCACGGCCAGACGAAGTGGCCCGAGGGCAGCGTGATGACGCCGTACATCGGCAGCCACGACACGCCGCGCTTCGTGTCGCTCGCGGACTACCGCGGGCAGGACGGCGCGCACGATCGCAGCATCCCCGGCAATCAGTGGAACAACACGGCCGTCGCACCGAGCGACGACGAGCCCTATCGCCGCGCTCGCATCGCGTTCTCGTGGCTGCTCGGGCTGCCGGGCGCGCCGCTCATGTACTACGGCGACGAGTACGGCCAGTGGGGCGGCGCCGATCCGAACAACCGCCTCATGTGGCGCGACGAGGACGACCTCGACGCTCGCGAGACCACGACGCTCGCGTGGATCCGCGAGCTCGGCACCGCGCGGCGCGACGTCGCGGCGCTGCGTCGCGGCGAGTACGTGTCGCTCGACGCCACGGAGGACTCGCTCGCGTTCGGTCGGCTCGTGGCGCCCGGTGACGCCGCGATCGTCGCGCTCACCCGCAGCGGAAGCCCGGTCGAGCTCGACGTGAACGTCGTGCAGCTCGGCCTCGATCCGGGCACCGAGCTGCACGACGTGCTCGGCGGCCCCGACGTCACCGTCGGCGGCGGTGGGGCGCTGACGATCGACATCCCCGCGAGCGGCGCAGTGATCCTCGTGCCGTGATCAGAACACGTCGTCCTCCCGCACCGAGGTCTCCGCGAGCTCCGGCGCGGTGCGGACCTTCGCGTAGCCCGGGCTCATGTACGCCGGGCCCGACGTGTAGCGATACACGTGCGTCTCCTTGCCGTCCAGGTACTGCTTCGCCGAGCTCGAGAGATAGACGACGCGTGCGCCGACCTCGGTGCCCATCGTGACCGTCACGAGCGCGACCGCGTTCTGGTAGAGCACGAGGTCCGGCGAGCCGCTGCCGTTCTTCGCCATGAAGCCCGGCACGAGTCGGATCTTGCCGATGTCGAACGCGAGTGCGCCCTGCGTCTCGGCGACGTTCGTCTTCCAGTCCCTGCGGATCTCGGTCTGCAGGCCCGAGCTGGTGATCTGCAAGATCTCCGGCGTGGGTCGGCCCGCGCCGGGGAGGTTGCCCGTCATGCAGTAGTTGTGGTGCACGTCGCCCGACACCAGCACGAGCGTCTTCACGGGACTCTTCGCGGCGCGCATCGCATGCACGAGATCCCACACGTCGCGCCACGTGCGATCGCGGATCGCATGTTCGAGATCCTTGCGGCGACGGAAGAGCTGGAGCAGCTGGTCGGACGCGATGCCCAGCGCGCGCGAGTCCGCGACCGCGGCGATGGCCGCCACGGGATCGAGGGCACCCGCCCAGCCGCGCGCGGCCGTCTCCGGCCGCATCATCAGGCTCATCACCTTCTTCTGCATGAGCAGCGGCGTCGACGGAGCGATGAACGCGACAGTGCCCTTCCACTCGTCGACCAGGATCTTGCGCATCCACGCGAGTTGCTCCGCGTCGATCGTGCGCGACATCGGAGCCTTTGCTGCGACCTCGTGATCGATCACGCGGAGCTTGTCGTCGGCCGCCACCATGAGTCGGCGGCTGCGGCAGTCGGGCACGAGGAACGGTGGATCGAACGGCAGGCGGTAGTGCCACGCGAGCGAGGTGCCGGTCTGGAACTGCGCCGCGTCGGCAGCCGGCGCCTTCGAGAAGCACGCGCGATGGATGCAGCGGCGCAGCTCGGGCAGCGCATCGATGCCGGCGCGCTGCGCAGCAGTGAGCGCGGCCGCACGCGGATCGTCGGCCGGCCACTGCGACGGCGCCTTGTTGCCCCACCCCTGGTACACCCAGTACGCCGCGAGCGCGTCGGTGAGCGTCTTCGGCCACATGCCGAGCTCGTCCTTCGGATTGTGGAGCATGCGCGCCCACGCGACGCCGCAGTTCCAGTCGTCCGTGACCTCGTGATCGTCGAACATCATGAACGAGGGCACGTGGGCGAACGCAGCGCGTACGCTGCGGCTCGTCGTCCACGCGCGCTCGTAGAAATGCGCGTACTCGGCGAAGTCGGCCGTGTGTCGGGCGCCGCACGCGGATGCGTGTCCGCGTCCATCGGGTCTGCGCACCACGGTCGAAGCGCCGCGCTCCGCGACCGCCGGCAGCTGGTGCTCGAAATCGGGGATCCACCAGAGCAGCAGGTTGCGGCACAGGAACCGGTTGCGCATCGGGTTGCGGCGCAACGCGATGTCGAACCCCGCCTCCCAGTGGAGCAGGTGGGCGCGAAACGGCTCGCTCGAAGTCTCGAGCGCATCCACCTTCGGCAAGAGCTGCACCGCTTCGCGGGCCTCGCGCTCGTCGGCGGCCTCGTTCTTCGCGCCCGAGATCTCGCGCTTGCCCTTCAGCAAGTTCCACCGCCACTTCAGCTTCTCGCGCGGATCGGACTCGGGGTACTCGAGGTAGATGCCCTTGATGTCCGGGTAGCGGGCGTGGATGTCGTCGAGCTTCTTCAGCCCGTTGCGCACCATCTCGAACTGCTGCGTCGGTGGATCCGAGTACGGTGCGAAGCGATGGGCGAACCGTCCAGCCCACGCGCCGTCGACGAGCTTGTCGCGCGCGCGCGCGGCCGGGTCTGTGGGGCCAGGCACGCGCGCCGCGAAGCGACCGTCGACGATCGTCTCGCCGTGCTCGTCGCCGATCTCGTCGGAGTAGATCTGGTCGCCGCCGAAGAACAGGAAGTCGGGCCACTTGTCGCGCGCCGAGATGCGCAGCCAGTCGCCGAGCCCGTGCAGCATGTCCGGGCCCGCGTTGCGCTCGTCGATCTTGTCGCCGGGATACATGCGGCACGAACCGGTGGCGAACTTCAGATCGGTGGTGTAGCGCCGCCGCAGCGTGCGGAAGCCGAGCCACCGCGCGTCGTCGATCGATGCCTGGCCGAGCTGCTTGCCGAGCGACTGCGCGACGGCATCCTCGATCTTCGGGAACGCGCCCTGCAGATCCGCCTGCGAGCTCGGGATGGGACCCGTCGCGGGCAGCGGTACGGCATCGATCGTGTAGCGATAGAGCGCGTGCTCGACGAGCCCGTCCACTTCCACCGCCGCGTAGTGGCGCCCGCCCACGCGAATGCTCGCGGCGAACCGCACGATCTCCGCGCCGCCGTCGGCCTTCTTGCACCGCGCGCGGATCATCGCGGGGGTCTCGAGCTCCACCCAGATCGTGGCGCGCTCGTGATCGGTGTAGCGCACCATCGGGCCCACCCGAATCTGTACCGGCGTCGCGCGCACGCGGATCTCCTGCGCCTTGCGAGCGAGGCGAATCGGCCTGCGCGTGATGTGCTCGTGCTGCGCGAACGTGTCGAGGCCCGGGGTGATCGCTGCGTCCATCTCGCGCTCGTAGTACGGCCAGAACGCCTGCTCCGGGCGCTTGTCGTCGCGCACGAGGGTCCAGTCGAACCAGGTACCGCCGTACTCGATGGATGCGTCGTCGGGATCGAAGTACGCACCGCTGCGGATCACACAAACGCGATCGCGGATCGCGAACACGAACGGCTGCGCGGGATCGATGGCGCCGAACGACGCACGACCCTGCGCGTCGAGCTGACCGCGCTGCACCCGCGACCCCTGATGGATCTCGTAGTCACCGACAGTGACCGGCCGCTGACGCTCGTCGACGACGACGACGCGCACCGACGTCGACGCCTCGTCGACCGATTCCGTCGGGGGCGCATACCCGCCGGGCCTCTTCGGGCCTGCGGTCGGCCACGTGTCGTCGGCCGTGCACGCTGGTCGCACGTCCTCGGACGGCGGTGGGACGGCCTTCGACAGGCTGGCGGCGATGCTGTCGAGCAGCGCGCCTCCGAACTCGGTCGGGATCGCGTCGTGACCCACCTCGCTGCGCTCGACTCGATAACGGGCCGGGAGCGCCACTCCACCTGTCGCGCCTCCGAGCGCTGCGTCGATCTCGTGCTTCACCATGCGCGCCGCCACTTCCGTGGTCATCAGCAGCCAGCGCTTGCCGTTCCAGCGCCACGCTCCCTTCCCGCACGGCGTGTAGAACACGCGCAAGCCGGAGCTCGACGCCGACGCGCCTGCGATCCGACGCTTCATCCACGCGATGACCGGCGCGTGGGTGCCGTACAACGAGTCGAAACACACGAGCTCGTCGGGATCGACGCCGCTGGTCAGCAGTCGCGCCATGTCGGCGCCGCCGCCCGAGTGGGCCATGAGCGTGCAACGGCCGGCGCTCAACGAGCCGCTCGGCTTGCCGAGCACACTCGCGAGCCAGTCGAGCGCCGCCGTCACGAATGCGGTGAATTCGGCCGCGTTGCCGAGGCCTTTCCTGAAGCTCCAGAACGGGTCGCCCACGTTGCGCCCCAGCGGCACGAGCGCGAGCGTGGGTCTCCTGTCACGTCGCGTCGGTGTGCCGCTCGCGTCCACGAGGTCGAGAGCGGCCTGCCTCGCGCGCTCCGCCAGGAACCGACGGCGCTTCACCTCGTCCGTGGGGCCCGCCACGTCCGCCAGCGCGTAGTAGCCGTGCAGGTACACGACGATGTCGACGCGCGAGCCCGCTGCGATCGAAGCGTCCACGTTGAAGCGCGCTTCGACGTTGTCGGCACCATCGACCGCGAGCGCAGCGAAGCGGAACGTGCCCTTGCCTCCGTTCGGGACCGCTTCGTCGACGTCTTCGACGATCTCCACCGGGCGTGGCGCCGGCTCGCCGACGAGGCTCGCGTAGAACCGTTCGGCCTCGCTGCGATGCCGCCTCGAACCGCGCAACGATCCCCAGTCGCTCCCGCCTCTCCGACGCGATCGCTCCCGCATCCCGGACCTCCTGTCTCGAGTGAAGGACCAGCGTATCGGACTGCGCCGCGCTCGACGAGACGCGCGCACGAACTTTAAGAATGTCGTTTCGACGAACGCGATCGTTAAGAGGATCGTCGACCGCGACGATCGATCGATCGATCGCATGCTCGTGGGCTGCGCACGACGGTACGGTCGTTTCGCGACGTCGTCGAAGCTCGACCGTTGGTCGTCGTTCATCGTCGGTCGAACGAAGAGCTGCTTGTCATCTCCACCACGACCGCGCTAGGCTTCGCACTCCGCGAAGGAGGCAGGATGCTGACGGTCTCGCGAGAAGCTCACGTTCGTCGGAACGCTACGACGCACCACGTTCCGTTCGTCTCGAAAACAGGCTGAAGGCCAATGGCTTCCGACGCGTTCTCCGTCGAGGGGTTCGTGGGCGATCGCGCGACCGGAGCCGGTCTCGCGGGCCTGCGCGTGGAACTGTGGCCTGCCGATCGCGACGCGCTCGTGCCCCTGGCCGAAGGCGCGAGCGACGGTGCCGGAGCATTCGGCCTCGAGGTCGGCACGGACTCGATCGCCGCGCTCGCGGGCGACGGCGCCATCGAGGTGGAGCTGCGCGTGCTCGACGGCGCCACCATCCTGTGCAGCGAGCTGCACGAGCTCGCGGTGCACGGCGCGGCCGAGGCGATGCGGCTGTGGGTCGCGCGCGAGCCCGCAACGGAAGAGTCCGCGGCCATCGTGGACACGCCGCGACCGAGCATGGAGGTCTACGGCCAGGTGAAGCGCGGCGCCGCCGAGGGATCGCGCGTGCGCGCCGTCGTGCGCACGCTGTCGGCCAGCGGCATCGAGACCGAGGTCGTGGGCGAGGCCGAGGTGGATGCCGCGGGCTGGTTCCGCGTGCCGTACGAATGCGCGGCATCCGACGAAGCCACGCCGCGTAGCCTCGTGCTCGAGCTCTTCGGGCCCGACGGCGCGGCCATCTCCGAGTCGATGCCGATGCTCGCGCCGCCCGAGAGCGTGCGCATGGACCTGCGGCCGCCGCGGTCTGCGTACACGACCACGGAGCTCGCCTCGCTGCGTCGTTACGTGGACGGCCAGCTCGGCGGCGACACGCAACGCCTCGCAGGCCTCGACGCGACGGCACTCGCCGAGCTCGCCGAGTGGGTGGAGCTCGAGCCCCATCACCTCGGGCTGCTGCAGCGCACGGCCGAGCTCGCGCAGACGACCGGGCTCGCGCCCGAGGTGTTCTATGCGCTCGGTCGCGCGGGCATGCCGCTCGCCCTGGAGAGCCTCGTCGACGTGCCGCTCTCCGATCTGCGCACGACGATAGAGGAGTCCGTCGCCGATCGCATCGTCGACCCGCGCGTGCTCGACGATCTCGACGGCTCACTCGGCAAGCTCGCCCAGCACGCGCTCGACCGCGCCATCGAAGCAGCCGACGAGTCGACAAGCTCGTGGACCTCCGGCCTCGGCGAGGTGTTGGCGGGCGCATCGCTGCCGAAGGACACCATCCGCACCGTGCTCTCGCGCTACCAGCGACGCGAAGGCACCACCGTCGAGTTCTGGGAGACCTTGTTCGAGGGCGACGAGCAAGGCGAAGGGCTCGGCGAGGAGGTGGGGGGCGAGCTGCGCGTCGCGGTGGAGCTCGCCGGGCTGGTGGGCAACGACCCGCCGCTCTTGCGCCGCCTGCATGCGTTGCGTGGCGAAGGCCGTTGGCGATCGATCGAGGACCTCTCCGGCTTCGACTTCGATGACTGGTGCGAGCTGCTCGACGCGACCGGAGACGGCGCAGAGGACGATGCCGAGTGGGCCGAAGAGCGCGCCGGTGCGATCCTCGATGCGCTCGAGGACGCATTCCCGAGCGCGTTCATCCGCCGCGAGCTCGTGGGCGCGGAAGAGATCGGCGCGGGCGCCCGCCGGATCCTCGAGCGCGCGCCCGATCACGACCTGATCGAGCACTCCATCCGCAAGCGCGTGAGCACCGACGCGTCGCTGCTCGAAGGGCTCGACGAGGCGGAGGCCGGCGCGGCGATCGAGGAGCTCGAGGCCGTGGAACGCGTCGCTCGGATCACGTCCCATCCGGATCAGGTGGCGGTGCTGATGAGCACCGGCATGCACTCCGCGCACGCGATCGCCCAGGTGCCCGCCCGCCAATTCGGCGACGTGTTCGGCGAGGCGCTCGGCGGCCGCGCGCAGGCAGCCAACGTCCACGCGCAGGCGCAGCAGCAAGCCGCGGCCGGCACCCTCGCGATGGTGCAGCTGCTGCAAGCGCTGCAGCAGACCCCGCTGGTGCTCGGCGGCGGCGTGAACGCGCTGCAGGCCGCGCGCGATCAGGCGCTCAAGGAGATGCCGGAGCTGCGCGAGCTGTTCGGCAGCATCGGCTCGTGTGGCTGCGAGCACTGCAGCTCGGTGTACAGCCCGGCGGCGTACTTCATCGACCTGCTGCGCTACCTCGATATCAGCGATCCCAAGCGACTCGAAGAGGTCCGCGAGAAGCTGGCGGCCCGGCGCGGCTACACGCCGGATCGCATCCGCGCGCTGTCGAGCTATCGCCCGCTCGACGTGCTGCTCGATCGGCGCCCCGACCTCGCCGACATCCCACTGACGTGCGAGAACACGCTCACCCCGCTGCCGTACATCGACCTCGTCAACGAGGTGCTCGAGGCTCGCATCGTCGGGGGCAGCGCTGCGCACGACACCGGCAAGGTGCCGGCCGACGTGCTGCGTGCCGTGCCGCAGTTCGTGAACCGCGACGCGTACCGCCAGCTGCAGACCGCGGTGTTCCCCGCGACGTTGCCGTTCCACGAGCCACTCGCGGTGTCACGCGCGTATCTCGGCCACCTCGGGGTTCCGCGCGCGGACCTCTTGCGGCAGTTCCGGCGCGAAGGCGGTGCCGACGAGCTGCTCGCGGAGCGACTCGGCATGTCCACCGAGGAGCTCGGCTTCGTCGCGCGTGCACCCGAGCAGCCGTGGCACCACTTCGGGCTCGAGCACGAACAGGGCTGGATCGAGGAGCTCGCGCGTGTGCCCGCGTTCCTGCACGCGACGGGCATCTCGTTCCAGGAGCTCATCGATCTCGTCGCTACGCGGTTCCTCAACCGCGACGACGCGCTCGTGCTCGAGTCGTCGGTACCGGATTGCGATCCCGCCAAGGTGCGGATCGTCGGTCTCGACGCCGATCGGCTGGTCCGCATGATCCGCATGCTGCGGCTGCGTCGGCGGCTCGGGTGGAGCTTCGCGGACCTCGATCGTGCGCTGGTCGCCTTCGGTGCCACCGACCTCGACGCAGCCGTGCTCGCCAAGCTCGTCGAGGCCCGCGATCTCGCGAAGCGACTCGATCGACCGATCGTCGACCTGCTCGGCCTGTGGGCACCGATCGACACGAGCGGCGACGACAGTCTGTTCGCGCGGCTCCTACAGACACGTGCGGTCGCGTGGCGCACCAACGATGCGAACGCGTTCAAGCTGAAGGCCGATCGATCCGACCTCGAGCAGACGGCTGACAGCCTCGACCCCGTCGCGCCTGCGCTGCTCGCCGCGTTCCGGATCACGAACGACGACCTCGCGATCGCGCGTTCCATCGCCGCGCGTGGCGGAGGCGCTGTGCGACTCGATCTCGCCGGCCTGTCGGCCGTGTACCGCGTGGCCCTGCTCGCCCGCGCGCTGCGTCTGCGCGTCGATCAGGTGGAGGGCCTGTTGCGGCTCGTGCCGCCGGAGGCCGACCCGTTCACGCCACGAGAGCCGGCGGCGACGCGCCGCTTCGTCGACATCGCCGACGAGGTGGCTGCGTCGGAGTTCACGCCGGAGCGGCTCGTCCACCTGTTCCGCCCCGACCCTACGGCGCGTCGCGATCCGGGGCCGACGCCGGCGCAGGTGGAGTCGGTGCTCGCCGGGATCCGCCGCGGGCTCGCCGACGCATTCACCGAGACGGCGTTGCCCACGGAGATCACGGTCGACGTCCTGCGTTCCAAGCTCGCGATGCTGCTGGATCCGGCGCTCGTCGATCAGGCCGTGCAGGTGCTCGATCCGCGCACGCGCATGACGGTGACGGAGCGCCGCGCGTTCTTCGATCGCCACCTCGCACGGATCTTCCCCGACCCGGCCGCGGCTGCGCCGCTCTTCGCCGAGCCGCCGACCTCGGCGTCTCCGCGATCGGAGGCGGAGCCGCCGAGGCCGCCCGCCGCGACACCGCCCGATCCCGCGGCGGAAGAGCGCCTGCGCGCAAACATCCAGCTCGTGCTGCACCACTTGCTCCCGCTCTTGCGCGTCCACCAGATGCGCGGCGCCGTCGTGCAAGCGCTCGGCGACGCGCTCGGCACCACGGGACCGAGCACGGCTCGACTCGTGGAGTCGCTCCTGCGCTCGCATCGTTCGCAGGGCCAGCCGATCGTCCACGACTTCTACGCACTGGTCGGTACCGGACTCACGGGGGCGTACTTCGCCGATGCGGAGGCGCGTGGCGAGCCCGTGATCACGCGCGTCGATCCCCGGCTGGATTTCTCGTGGGCCGGTGCAGCGCCGGCGGAGCGCGTACCGCCCACGCAATTCGCCGTGCGCTGGACCGGCCGCTTCCTGCCGCGCGTGAAGGCGCCGCACACCTTCTACATCGCGACCGACGGCGCCGTGCGCATCGCGATCGTGCAGGGCGGTCGCGAGGAGGTCGTGCTCGACGCTCGGGCCGGTACCGGACGGGTGACCGAGCACGCGTCGCGACCGATCGAGCTCGATCCGAAGGAGCTCGTGCAGATCGTCGTCGAGTACCGCAACGCAGGCGGCGCGGCGAGCTTCGCCATCACCGTCGGCACGACGCCGAGCACGAAGCAACCCATCGCCACGACCCAGCTGTATCCGCGCGACGGGCTGGCTTCGTTCGCGCCGGTCGCCGACAGCTATCGGCGACTGCACAAGGCGGCGATGTTGCTCACCGGCTTCGGCGTCACCGACGAGCAACTCGCATGGCTCACAACGGCGCCGGCTCGACTCGATCTCGATGCGCTCCCGATGGACGACGCGCAGGGTCGCGACACGGCGGTCGCGTCGTTCCAGCGCTGGCGCCAGCTCGCTGCGGTGTACGCCGTGCGCAAGCGACTGCCTCGTGCGACCACCGATCTCTTCGAGGCCTTCCGCGCGAGCGACCTGCCGAGCGCGATCGATCCACTCGTCGCTGCGACGGGGTGGGAGAAGTCGGTGGTCACGAGCCTGCTGGGTCCGGACGGCTACGCAGCCGACATCGCCGCGCTCGGAATCCCACCGGATCCGAATCGCGAGCCGATGATCGCGCGGCTCGATCGCGCCGTCTCGTTGCAGCGGCGGATAGGCGTGGCCCCCCAGGTCTTGTTCGGGTGGGCATCGTCCCCCGCGGATGCCGACATCGCGTCGGCGATCGTGCAGGTCGTGAAGGCCCGCTACGACGAGAAGCGCTGGCTCGAGGTCGCGCAATCGCTCAACGATCCGCTCCGTGCGCAACGGCGCGACGCGCTGGTGGAGTACCTGCTGCCGCGCATGCGCGAGCACGGCGTCAGGAACCGCAACCATCTGTTCGAGTTCTTCTTGATCGACGTCGAGATGAACCCCTGCATGATGACCTCACGGATCAAGCAGGCGATCTCCGCAGTCCAGACGTTCTTCCAGCGCTGCCTGATGAGCCTCGAGAGCCGAGTTCCACCGCGACTCATCGACGAGGACGACTGGAAGTGGCTGAAGAGCTACCGGATGTGGGAAGCGAACCGGAAGGTCTTCCTCTATCCCGAGAACTGGATCGAGCCCGAGCTGCGCGACGACAAGTCGCCGATCTTCCAGGAGCTCGAGCGCACGATCCTGCAGCAGGAGATCAAGAAGGAGAACGTCGAGTCCGCCTTCATCGACTACCTGCAGCGCCTCGACGAGGTATCGCGGCTCGACGTGCGCGCCGTCTGGTACGAGCCGAGGGCCAAGCCACCGAAGGCCGATGCGCTCCCCACCGATCAGCCACCGCCACCGCCGCCCGCCGGATTGCCGGCCGCACGGTGGGACGGTCGCACCTACCGCTCGCACTGGGACGACGGCACGTATCACGTCTTCGCGCGCACCTTCGATCCCCCCCACGTGTGGTTCTACCGCCGCCTCGACAAGGGCCGCATCTGGACGCCGTGGGAGAAGATCGAGGCCGACATCGAAGGCGACCACCTCGTGCCCGTCGTGTACCAGCGCCGGCTCTACCTGTTCTGGACGATCTTCCGCGAGGTCAACAAGCCGGCGAAGGATCCCGAGAAGGACGCCGCGCCCTACAAGCTCGGCAAGGACCACGAGATCGGCGTGGCCTACTCCGTCTACGACCGCGGCCGATGGAGCCGCAAGCGCATGTCGAGCGCAGCGGTCACCGATGCCATCGACATCCTGTTCAGCGCGGCCGAGGCCAAGAAGATCGCGCAGTGGGTCGCCTCGAAGAAGAAGGAGGGCAAGAAGCCCGCGGCGCCGCGGGTGGAGGGCAGCGCGTTCCTACCGAAGGGCGCGTACTCGCTGCGCGCATCGGTGTCCGAGGACGACGACGATTCCAAGCTGCAGATCTTCCTGTATCGGCGGTCCGTCGACTGGGCCCGTGTCGCGACGACGCAGGAGTTCCCCAAGGGCGGCGCAGAGCTGTTGTCGGTCGGCGATCTCGAGCTCGTCGCCGGCTTCACGCTCGACGGATGCAACGGCGAGCTCGACGTGCGGCAGCGCGCCGCCACGGCTCGCATCACCGTGCGTCCACCCATCGCGGGACCGCGCCGATCCGTGCAAGCGCGCATCGGTGCGAGTCGGCGCAAGCAACCGCTCGTGATCGCACCGGCGGCGCCCACCCCCACCGCGCCGGCACCGTTCCAGCTCGCGCGAGGCGGGCGCGTCGACGTGCCGCCCGGCTTCCGCGTGGACGGCCCCGGCTACAGCTCGACGCGCACGGGCACGACGACCCTCGCGCTCGCACCGGCGCCCGGTCGTGGTGTCGCCCAGCTGCTCGGCCGCGTGGGCGACCGCTCGCGGCTCGTGCCCGTCGTCGATCCCACGAGACCCCACGAGGGCGGGGTGTTCCCGTTCTTCTTCCAGGATCGCCGCCGTTGTTGGTTCGTGCGCCCCACCGCCGCGTGGATCGGCGCACGACGTCTCACGTTCACCATGCGTGCGCGGCCGCTCGTCGGTGTGAGGGCGGTTCGCCACTTCGGACGCAAGCACAAGGCGGGCAAGCCCAGAAAGCCCGGCAAGCCCGCCGCGAAGGCACCGCGCCCGATCGTGCGTGGACGACGTGAGTCCATCGAGTCCGCACCCTACGAGGCCAGCCATGCGCTCAGCGCCGCGACGCTATCGCTCGCGCCCACGAATCGCACGATCGTCGACGATGCGCGCGACGATCGAGACGACGAGGCATGGCATCCGGACGACGCTGCCGAGCGACGACAGCCGCAGCGCACACGTCAGCGCGCGCCAGCGGCTCCGCGTCCGCCGGCGCGGGCGCCCGCGCGACCGCCGGTGCCGATGCCACCGGTTCCCGCCGCCCCTGTCGCTCCTGCCCCGCCACCGGTGCGCACGGTCCACGAGGCCGCGCACTACGAGTGGAAGCTGCGCTTCACGCCGTTCGAGCACCCGCAGACCTGTCGCCTCATCCGCACGCTGAAGTCCTCGGGACTCGAGAAGCTGTTCGCGCTCGAGACCACACGACCCACGCGCGGGCGCGACCACCACTACGACGACAAGACGGGTCGATGGGTGCGCAAGCGGCAGAGCACGTTCGCGCGCAAGTACCAGCCTGGTCCGCTCGCGGACACACACCATCCGCATCTCGACATCGACTTCGGCGCGGACAATCCCTACTCGCTCTACAACTGGGAGCTCTTCTTCCACGCGCCGTTGCAGGTCGCCATCCGACTCGCGAAGGACGGCCGCCACGAGGAGGCGCAGCGCTGGTTCCACTTCATCTTCGATCCGACGTCCGACGGCAGCGCACCCGCACCTCATCGCTACTGGAACTTCGCTCCGTTCCACGAGAACCGCGAGTACGACAGCGCGCGCGAGCTGATGGCGTTGCTCTCCTATCGCGGTGACAACCAGAGCATCATCGCGCGCCAGAACGTGGTGCACGAGCAGGTGTCGGCGTGGTGGGAGAAGCCGTTCAGCCCCCACGTGATCGCCCGCCAACGGATCTCCGCCTACCAGAAGGCGGTGGTCATGAAGTACATCGACAACCTGATCGAGTGGGGCGACAAGCTGTTCCGTCGCGACACGATGGAAACGATCCAGGAAGCGACGCAGCTCTACATCCTGGCGGGCAACATCCTCGGCCCACGGCCGGAGACCGTGCCGCCGATGGTGAAGCCGCGCCCCGCCACGTTCAAGGACGTGCGCGGCAAGCTCGACGTGTTCGGCAATTGGGCCGTGCGGTTCGAGAACGACCAGGTGCGCCGGCCGTTCCGCATCAACGCCACGCCCGACACGAGCGGCGTCGCGTCGGTGCTCGGCATGGCGACGCAGTACTTCTGCATCCCCGGCAACCCGCAGCTCGACAAGTACTGGGACACGGTCGCGGATCGACTGCACAAGATCCGCAACTGCATGAACATCAAGGGCGTGGTTCGGCAGCTCGCGCTGTTCGAGCCCCCGCTCGATCCCGGCATGCTCGTGCGTGCTGCAGCGGCGGGCGTAGATCTCGGCAGCGTCGTCGCCGATCTCAACGCACCCCCGCCGAACCACCGTTTCCGCTTCCTGTTCCAGCGCGCCGTCGTGCTCGCCGACGAAGTGCGGCGATTCGGCGAAGCGACCGTGAAGGTGCTCGAGCGTCGTGACGCCGAGGCGCTCGCGGCCCTGCGCGAGAGCCACGAGACCGGGCTGCTCGAGGCGATCCGCGACATCGGACGCACGAAGATCAAGCAGATCGAGGAAGAGGTCGCATGGCTCGCGCTCGAGCGCGAGCACGTGGAGCTGCAGATGCAGCACGTGATGACGATGGCCCAGACGCTGATGAACCCGCAGGAGGCCGCGCGCCAGTCGTCGCTCACCGCAGCGCAGGTGATCTCGGGCGTCGCCGAGGGCGTCGACCTCGTCTCGAAGGTGCTCTACGCGATCCCCGATTTCCAAGCGGGTGTCGCGGGTGGCTTCAGCTCACCGTTCACGACGCTGCAGCTCGGCGGCAAGATGTTCGGCGACATCTCCACCGCAGTGGCCTCGAGCATGTTCAAGATCATGAACAAGTACCAGACCGAGGCCGAGATGGCCGAGGCGCAGGCGGAGTACCAGCGGCGGCAGGAGGAGCTGCTGCACGAGCACGAGCTGCTGTCGAAGGAGAAGGAGAAGATCACGCGGCAGATCGGCGAGATCAACCTGAAGCTCGAGATCCACAACGCCGAGCTGCGTCGGTACGACGTCGCCGTGGAGAACTCGCGCAAGGTCGAGGCCTTCATGCGCGAGAAGTACACGAACGAGCAGCTCTACGGCTGGATGCTCGGACAGCTCTCGGGCGCGTACTTCCAGGCCTACAAGCTCGCGTTCGACAGCGCGAAGCTGGCCGAGCGTGCGATGCGATTCGAGCGCGGCGATCCGTCCGCGCAGTACATCGAGTTCTCGTACTGGGACAGCCTGAAGAAGGGCCTGTACGCCGGTGAGCGGCTCGCCGCCGATCTGCGCCGCATGGAGGCCGCCGCGCTCGAGAACGACGCGCGCGCGCTCGAGATCACGCGCCACGTCTCGCTCCGCGAGGATGCCCCCGCGGCATTGCAGGAGCTGATCGGCACCGGGAGCTGCAAGCTCGACGTCACCGAAGCGCTGCTCGACGGCGACTTCCCGGGGCACTACTTCCGCCGCATCAAGACCGTGAAGATGTCGATCCTCGGGGGCTTCTCGCCGCACACGAACGTGAACTGCACGGTGACGCTGCTGGCGAACCGGATCCGCACCGTCGGCAACGCGAGCGGCTCGTATCCGCAGTCCGAGGACGACGCGGATCCGCGGTTCTTGCTGAACCTCGCCCCGATCGCGTCGATTGCGGCGAGCCGACCGACCGGCGACCCGGGCGTCTTCGAGCTCCGGCTCGACGACGATCGCTACCTGCCGTTCGAGGGGGCCGGCGCCATCTCGACGTGGCGGATCGAGCTGCGACAGGCCGACAACGCCGTCGATCTGATGGCCGTCACCGACGTCGTGTTGTCGATGTCGTACACGGCGCGTAGCGGTGGCGCTCCACTCGAAGCCGTCGCCCGTGCGAGTCGCGAGAAGGGACTGTCGCGCGGTGGGCTCGAGCCGCCCCCGCGCAAACAGGTGAGCGTGCGACGCGACTTGCCGGAGCTGTGGAAGAAGCTCGCGGACGCGCCCGTAGGTCAGGACGTCCAGAGCGAGCTACGGCTCGACGCCGATCGATTCTCCGGTCGCTACCGCGGACATGTGCTTCGTCTGGAACGGATGTTCGCGTACGTGCACCCGCGCGGCGAGCTCGGGCTCGACGCGCTTCGACTGCGGCTCACGCCGCCGAAAGGAACAGAAACGACGTTGCAGACGTGGACGCGACCGTGGTCGAGCTCGAGGACACTGCGCGCTGACGCGGAAATCGCAGGAGCACCCGGCGAGTGGAAGCTCGCGATCACGGCACAGGGCGGCAAGGTGACCGACCTCGTCGACGACATCGTGTTGGTGTTCGATGTACGAGCACGCAAGACGTAGCTGGCCGTCGAGACAGACGGGACCATCCGCGTTTCGATCACGTCACGAACGAGAATCGTGCTCGGCACGCATCGCGCTCGATCGAAGGATCGCGTGCGAGACGATCGCAACGCAGCAACACTTCGCGATCGATTCGCATCGCAACGCGTCCTTCACCTTGACGTCGAGAAACGAAGGCCGTAGCATCCAGCGCACTCGAGGATCAGGATTGCCTCGAGTGCAGTGAGGCCAGGGACGGCCGGCACGACCGGCTGAAACGCGTAACCGTCGTTCGACGGTGAGGAGGAAGCGTGCGCGCCGAAATTTGGGAATCGTTCGACTCCAGCGAGGACGTGCTGGAAGCCATCGCCGCGGACGTCGATGCCGGCTCGGGCAGCGACCTCCTGTACGGATTCCTCGCTCGCACGCCATCGCTCACCCCGGGCGAGCAGGCGGAACTGCTCGGCGGATTCCTCGAAGCGCCGTCCAGCGGCGCACGCACACGACCGACGACGTCGCGCTCGACGGCCGTTGGATCGACGAGACGCCCCGCACCGTCACGCCCCTCGCAATCGTCCGGGACGCCGTCACGTCGCAGCGGCGTCACGCTCGACCAGGTGATGGGTGGCGCGCAACAGGGGTTGGACTGGTTCTCGCGCGGTGCGGGCGTCATCTCGCAATTCGCTTCGATGTTCGGCGGCAACGATCCGCGCGCGCGCGACGTCGCACGGATCGCAGGGCAGCTCTCGCAGGGCAGCAGTGCGGTCCGTGGGATGATCGGTGGCCTGCGCGGCGGCTCGGTGCCTGCGTTGCCCGGACCTGCACCGACGTCGCCGACGCCCACACCTCCGACGCCGACGAGCGATCCGTCGACGCCCGCACCCACGTCGCCGACCGATCCGAGCGCGGGCGTCGTTGGTGCGAGCCCGCCACCCGATGGCAGCGTCGCACCGCCACCGGACGGCGGCACGACGAGCCCGACGACGACTCCCACGACCACACCGACACCGACTCCCACCGGTGCGAGCACCGCGGGGCGACAAGACGCGACCGCGATGCTCGCGTTGTTGCTGTCCAACCCGCAGCTGCAACAGGCACTGCGCGCCTCGCCGGTGCTCGGGCGCGCGGGCTCGCGGTCGGTGCGACTCGCCGTCCCCTCGGGACAAGGGCAGCAACAGGTGTCGATCCCGCTCGGCGCGGTGATGAACCTCGTGGCGTCGCTCGCTGGGCGATCGATGGCGGAGCTCAACCAGACGACGCGCGAGGACGACCCGGAAGTGCCGGCGTACCTCGTCGGCGATCGGGGCGAGTGGCTCGTCGATCCCGCGGAGCCCGACGATCGTGCAGCGCTCGTGCTGCAGTACTTCCGCGCCGCGGGCGAGGCCGAGCGCTTCGGCGAGAGCACGGGCTTCGGCGAGGACGACGAGGGCATCTACGAATCCGCGTACGAGGGCGAGGCCGCGTACGACGAGGACGGCGAGATCGCGCAC
Organism: uncultured Nannocystaceae bacterium; assembly: GCA_964468635.1. Classification (GTDB taxonomy): domain Bacteria; phylum Myxococcota_A; class Polyangia; order Nannocystales; family Nannocystaceae; genus Xiheibacterium. The sequence continues at coordinate 3,904 of CAYXVR010000097.1, read as the reverse complement.
GAGGACGGCGAAGCGTCGTACGAGGCTGCGTACGCGGCCGGCGAAGCGGCGTACGAAGCGACGTACGAAGCCGACGACGAAGGCGTCGCCGAGGACGACGAAGGCGCGTACGGCGACTTCGAGTCCGCGGCCACCGGGCAAGACGACGGCGGTGCCGACTTCGAGGGCGACGCCACCGGATTCGACGACGGGTTCGACGTCGAGGACGACGAGGCCGACTTCGGCGGGACCGAAGCCGACGACGAGAACGACGAACACGACATGGACGAGTCGGATCGCTGGCTGATGGAAGCCGGCTTCGACGACTGGGGGACTCGATGAGCGGTGATACGAAAGCGATGGAAGAGGCACTGCAGGCGGCGGTGGCCAAGATGAACCGGCCCTCGAACGGCGGGAGCACGACGACGAGCGACATGCTGTCGGCGCTGCTGACGGTGCTGCCCAAGCTGCTCGAGAACAACCGCGACGACCGCGAGGACATCGCGGAGAAGCTCGACGGCCTGCAGACGGAGGAATTCGCGCCCATGCGCGAGCAACTCCGCCATCTGCGGATGCAGCTGCATCGCGTGCGCAAGACCCAGGACGAGGTGCTCTCGGCCGTGGAAGCGATGCGCGCGCAGCAGACGGCGATCGGAGAGGCCGTCCTGCAACTCGCGCGGCAGATGTCGCGCATCGAGCTCCTCGACGAAGCGAACGACGACGACATCTACGACTCCGTGATGTCGGCCCCGCTCGCGGCTCCGCTCAACGGACGAGCAACCACAGCATCATCGAAAACATCCCCGAGGACGAGGAAGCACTCTAGGCACGAGCGGTCGTGACGGATCGCGAACGGAAGGTCGACATGCCCAGCGAGAACTACGAAGGGTTCGAGTACGAAGACGACGAGGACGACGAAGGCTTCGAAGACGACGAAGACGACGAAGACTTCGAGGATGACGAAGACGACGAAGACGACGAAGCGTTCGCCTTCGAGGACGACGAGGACGACGAGGACGACGAGCGTCTCGACGACGAGAGCGAAGACGACGAAGCCGACGACGAGGCGCGATACAGCTCGCGCCGCTCGCGGCGGAATCGACAGGCGCGTGCACGTGCACAGCAGCGCGCGCAGGCCCGTGCGGT
>CAYXVR010000097.1:0-2769 GCA_964468635.1 uncultured Nannocystaceae bacterium | reverse complement strand
CACGCAGAACCTGCAGCGCAAGATCCGCAACATCCAGGACGCCGCGCCGATCAAGGTGAAAGGCCCGGGACGGCTGAGCGGCACGGGCGTCGTGACGGCCGAGCTGCCGAACGGGCGGCGCACGAAGATGCGCATCAGTCCGGTGCCGGCGTCGGTCCGCGACGTGAACAAGCTCGCGTCGCGCATCGCGTCGAACGACAAGCGGCAGGCGCGAGCCGAGGCCGCGAACTCGCGCGCGATCAACCGCCTCGCGGCGGCGCAGGCCGCCAGCGTCAAGCAGATGGCGGCGGCGCAGGTGAAGAGCGACGCGCAGCTCGCGAAGAAGATCGCGGACGGCGACGCTCGCCTGGAGAAGCGCATCAGCACGGAGCTGAGCGGCAAGGGTGGCATCGGCGCCTCGCAGCGCAAGATGCTGATGCGCGTGGTGAAGACCCAGCGCCGGCGCGCGATCTGGAACACGATCACGATCGCGAGCGCCCTGCCGTTCTTCATCGCCTACGGCGACCGCAAGGAACTGTTCGGCAAGAACAACCTGATCCTGGCGGCCTCCCTCGGCGGCTGGCTCCTCGCCGACGAGCTGGTGGACCAGTTCACCGGCAAGGGGAAGAAGGAAGGCGCCCTGGCGACCGGAGCGGATGTCTGGTCGTACGTGGCACCGGTCGGCAACGCGGCGACCGCGTACTTCCTGCTCAAGGACCAACAGCACGAGCGCTTCATCACCGGCACCAAGACGGTGAAGATCGGTGGAGCCGCGGACGGCGTGACGAAGTTCGACATTCCTGTCGCCGAGGATTTCAAGTCGGACTTCAAGACCCAGCCGAACGTCCAGGCACTCGCGTCGCTGCGGAGGAGCGTCGACGGCGTCGCCAGCGTGCAAGCATCGGTTGCCGACGGCCAGCTCACGATCAAGGTCATTCGCGACCTCGGCACGCCGGGCACGCCGCCGGCCGACACGGCCGAGGTGGAGGTCGCCTGGATCGTCGACACGCAGACGGCAGCGTCCGCCGCGTAGCACGTCACGAGCGAGGACGAAGACGATGCGCGCTCCTCCGAGGACCTCGAACGTTCCCGACGTCGAGGGCTCGGAGGACGCTCTCGATGCGCCTCGTCTCGACGTCGTGCACGAACCGCGCGCGCCCCGTAGTCGGGGCGCGCGCACGGTCAGCGCGCTGTTGCCCAACGGGCGCACGGCGTGGCTGACGCTCGATCCGGCGATCGCACCGGTCGATGAGGTCAATCGCTTCGCGACGGCGTTGCAGCGGATCGACGCGCGACATGTCCTCAACGTCCGAGCCGAGTCTGCCGCGATCACGAAACTCGCCCGTAAGACGGCGAGGGACATGGACCGGCTCTCTGTCGCCCGCGCAGCGGGCGACGAGAAGCTGCGAAAGCGCCTCGCGGCGGGCGATGCCAAGCTGCGCAAGCGGGCGAACACGGCCATCGCGAAGGATCGCGCCGCCACGGGTAAGGAGTGGAAAGCGATGCACGCGCTCGTCCGGCGCATGCGCCGGCGCAGCGTGTGGGACCACATCGTCGTCGCGAGCGCCGTCCCACTGTTCGCGACGTTCGGCCGACGCGGCCGGCCGTTCAGCATCAACAACGTCACGCTCTTCATCTCTTTGCTCGTCTGGCTCGTCGGGGACGAGATCAACGACCTGCTCTCCCCTCCGCGCGAGCGCGCGGGGGCATTCCGTGATCTCGACATCTGGTCCTACCTCGCGCCCGTGGGCAACGTACTCACCGGATGGTGGCTGCTCGACTCCACGCAGCGGGATCGGTTCGTCACCGGCACCGAGTACAACTTCATTCTCGTGCAACCGCCGCTCTTCGTGCTCGCGTCCGCGAGCAGCGCTCGACGGCGCGTCAAGTCCACGTACGTCGCTCAGATCGACCTCGGAACCCGGGTCGCATCCGGCCACGTCGATGACTTCCGCACATACGCCAATGTGCCCGCGGTCGCGACGATCGCCGAAGCCAAACTGCGCCCCGAGCTCGAGGGTGACGAGTTCACGATCGCAAGCGTCACTGCCACCGTCGACGCGGGAATCCTCATCATCACCGTCGTCGCTGAAGTCGGACCCAGTCGGTTCGGACTCACGAGGCGCGATCACGCCTTCGCCACTCTCGCGGTGGCGTGGATGGTCGACACGCAGGCACCGAGCACGTGATCCACTGGAACGGACCTCCATGACACGCAACGACTTCGAGATCGACTTGAGCCCTGCCGCGGATCCGGCTCCGAAGAACGAGATCATGCGGGCCGTCACGAATGCCGTGCGCGGCAATCGGTCCGAGATCGCCGATCTGTTTGCGCGGGCACGAGACCGGATCAAAGAGCGGGCGCGCGCCGGCCTCGGTCGGGCGCTGCCGCCCCCGAACGGCAAGGCGCCGATCGCCGGCGCGCCGCTCGAGGATCCGACGCCCTACCCGACGATCCCCGACAAGCCGTCCCGCCCCGACCTCGTCGCCGTGCAGCGCACCGCCGCCGCCAACGAGCGCCGCGCGTTCGCAGCGATCCAGCAGAACTCGCGTGCGATCGATCGCCTCGCCACCTGTCAACGCGAGCTCGGTCGCACGCTCGCCGAGATGCAGGCGAAGGGCGACCTCGCACTGCTCGAAGGGATCTGCGAGGGGCTCTCGCGACTCGAGCGACGGGTGAACGCGCTGGAGACGTCGATGGCGCGCGGCGGCAACGGCGGTGCATCGCGAGCGCTGCAGGAGACGAAGGCGTTGCGCTCCGAGCTGAAGGCACAGATCCGCGCGACGCAG
>CAYXVR010000096.1:0-23045 GCA_964468635.1 uncultured Nannocystaceae bacterium | reverse complement strand
GGCTCGACGGCGCCGTTCATCGGGCTGTTCGGCACCGTCATCGGCATCATCACGGCGTTCCAGGGCATCGCGTCGTCGGGTGGCGGCGGCATCGCGGCGGTCTCCGCCGGCATCGCCGAGGCGCTCATCGTCACCGCGATCGGCCTGGTCGTCGCCATCGCGGCGGTGCTCGTCTTCAACTACCTCACCGCGCGCTTCGACAAGTTCGACATGACGATGCAGCACGCGGCGAGCGAGCTCGTCGACTATCTGGAGGGGGCCGGTGGGCGTAGCGCTCGATAGCGGCGGCGGCAAGGGGCCCAAGCGCCTCACGCCGAACATCAACGTCACGCCGCTGGTCGACGTGGTGTTGGTGCTCCTCATCATCTTCATGGTGATCATCCCCAACATGCAGGAGGGCAAGACCATCGAGATGGTGAAGGTCGACGCTGCGGACAAGAACGCCGACGACGCCGAGCCGCTCGTGCTCACGATCGACCGCAACGAGATCTGCACCCTCGAGGACGTCGACATGAGCCAGGCGGACTGCCTGGCGCGCGTGCGCGCGGCGTTCGCCGAGAACCCGCGCCGCCGCGTGCTGCTGCGCGGCGACTCCACGCTGCCCTACCGGGTGATGCGCGGGTTCTTCCGCGAAGTGCAGGAGATCGGCTTCGGTGGGGTGTCGCTCGCCGTCGGCGTCGCTCGCGAGTGGAAGGAAGGCGAGGGCTGACATGGGCATGGGCTCGAACATGAGCAGCGGCTTCTCCAAGCCGAAGGTGAGGCCCGACATGAACGTGACGCCGCTGGTCGACGTCGTGCTCGTGCTGCTCATCATCTTCATGGTGCTCGCGCCGGTGATGACCGAGGCGTTCAACGTCCGGCTCCCGCCGAAGGACGACAAGGACGAACAGCTCGACGATGCGAACGACCCGAACCAACCGCTCGTGTTGAGCGTTGGAGAGGACGGGTCGGTCGAGGTGAACAGCGTGGCCATCGAGCAGAGCGAGCTGGCCGATCGGCTGCATCGCATGTTCAACGCGCGTCCCGACAACATGCTGTACCTCGACGGGGCCGACGAGGCGTCGTACGGCAGCGTGCTCACGGCGCTCGACCTCGCGAGACAGGGCGGCGCGACTCCGGTCGTGCTCATCACGAAGAAGCTCGAATCATCGCAGTGACGAACGACGCCGCGCCGGATGGGCGCGGCAGGAAACCACACCGATGTCCGTCTCACGCAGGACCCTGCAGGCCCTGATCGCGATGGGTGTATCCGCGGGACCCCAGGCGGCGCTCGCGGAACCGCCCCCGTCGCCGCGCGACTACTCCGGTCCCGTCGAGCACGCGCCGCATCCGGGTGCACCGCCGCCGTCGGCCGAGACGCCGCCGGCGGAGCCGCCGAAGCCGGCCGAGCCTGCGAAGCCGCCCGTCGTCGCGCCGGTGGTGACGCCCCCGGCCGAAGAAGACGGTGGTGACGGGTTCGTCGTCGAGGATCTCACCGAGGACGAAGCGGCGCTGAAGAAGGAGCTCGAGGTCAAGACGCCGACGGTGAAGGGCCCGTCGGGCACGGTGACGGGCAAGGTGAAGGACGCGACGACGGGGGCGCCGATGATCGGCGCGTACGTCGAGGCGATCGGCACGCAGTACAAGACGAAGACGGACCTCGAGGGCAACTTCACGCTGCCGTTGCCGCCGGGCACCTACGAGCTGCGCATCCGCTACGACACGAGCGAGAGCAAGCGCTTCAGCAACGTGGTGGTGAAGGAGAACGACTCGCAGACGATCTCGACCGAGCTCGCGCCGCTCGCCGGCGGCGCGCAGGTGGTCGCGGTGAAGGCGGAGATGAACCGCGAGAGCGAAGGCGCGCGGTTGTTGCAGAGGAGGGAATCGGCGGCAGCGCGCGACATCCTGAGCCGCGAGTCGATCTCGAAGTCCGGCGGCGGCTCGACGGCGTCGGTGGCCGTGCGCATCGTGGGCGCGACGATCATCGACGGCAAATATCTGTTCGTACGCGGCCTCGGCCATCGTTACGGCAACACGTTGTTCGATGGCGCGCGCGTTCCCTCACCCGATCCGGACATCCGCACGGTGCCGCTCGACATCTTCCCGTCGGGCGCCTTGTCGGCGATCAACGTGCAGAAGACCTTCACGCCCGACGTGCCCGGCGATTTCGCGGGCGGCTCGGTGCAGCTCGAGAGCCGCGAGATCCCGAGAAAGCTCCTCTTCGAGATCAACGCTCAGATGGGCGTCAACACCCAGACGACGTTCCAGCCCATCTACCACGAGGGTGGATTCCCGGGCTACGACGCCTTCGCGCTCGGCAACCTTCCGCGTGCCCTGTCGAAGGAGTTGCCCACGGATTTCCCGGCGAGCCGCTCCGTGCTCGGCGACGACGGCCGGATCAAGTGGACGCCGGAGGAGATCGAGCGCTTCGGCGAAGCGCTGTACACGGACACGCGTGTTCGGAAGGGGCGCATCGGCCCCCCGAACTTCCGCGGCAGCACTGCGATCGGCTACGGCTTCACCCCCCACGAAGGCGGCAAGCTGGGGTTTCTCGCGGCGGCCGGGTACCGCAATCAGCACCAGAACTACAAGGAGAAGTGGAACTTCTACTACACGTCACAGGAGAACGAGGACGCACCCATCGTGCTCGAGCAGGACGATGATCTCGAGGGCATGCGAACCGTCCAGAACGTGCAGTGGACGACCGTGGGCCTCGTGAAGTACGAGCCCGCGAAGGGCCACAAGCTGTCGCTCAGCGCGTTCTACTCCCGCGATGCCGACGATGAGGTGCGGCGCTACGACGGCACGCTCGACTCGGATGTCAATGCGCGCACGACTCGCATCCGCTACACGATGCGATCGATCCTCATGACGCGGCTCGGCGGCATCCACGAGATCGACAAGGCCAAAGGCCTCAAGATCGACTGGTTCGGCTCCTACGGGCAGGCGCGTCGCGACGATCCGGCCGTCCGCGACATGGTCTACAAGCGTCCGAACACCGACGGCACGGGCACGCTGCGCGTCGAGAACCAGGGAGCGACGAACCTCGATCTCGATCTCGTCGATCACACCGGCAGCGGTGCGCTCAACTTCACCATGCCGTTCAAGCAGTGGCGCCAGCTCGACGGCAAGGTGAAGATCGGCACGTGGTTGGAGGGCAAGAAGCGCGAGTTCGAGGCCCGCCGCTTCACGTTCCAAAACCCGAACGGTCTGACCTCCCCGGAGGGCACCGGCAACGTCCTGAACAACTCGACGATCGGTGACGGCACGCCGGCGAATCAGGGCGGCACCGAACCGTTCTTCATCCAGGAAACGACCCAGCCGTACGACAGCTACCACGCGAGGCAAGAGATCTACGCCGCATATGGTCTGCTCGACCTGCCGTTCGCGCGTTGGTTCCGAGTCGCGGGCGGCGCACGCTTCGAGCACAACCACCAGCGTGTCGAGCCGTACGACTTGTTCACGGGCGAGAGCGACGCCGAGCGCAGCACCACGCTCCGCAACAACGACGTCCTGCCCTCGATATCGTTCATCTTCCCCGCGACGCAGAAGATGAACGTGCGCCTCAGCGGCGCGCAGACGGTGGCGCGTCCGGAGTTCCGCGAGCTCGCGCCGTTCCTGTTCTCGGACTTCGTGGGCGGAATCCAGGTCGAGGGTCAGCCCGGCTTGAAGCCTGCCAGCATCTGGAACGCCGACGCGCGCTGGGAATGGTTCCCCAGCGCCGAGGAGGTGATCGCGGTCTCGGCGTTCTACAAGTACTTCGAGAACCCGATCGAGCGCACCGTCACGACCGGCTCCGGCGGCCTGGTGTCCACGTTCCGCAATGCGGAGCTCGCCCACAACATCGGCGCCGAGTTCGAGATGCGCAAGAACCTCGAGTTCATCGCGAAGGCGCTCAAGGACCTGTCCGTCGGGCTCAATTTCGCCTACGTCTACTCGCGCGTCCGACTGGCGGAGACGTGCGAGGCGGGCACTCCCGGATGCACCGAGGAGGAGTTCCTCGATCACGCCACGTCCCGCAACCGTCCGCTCCAGGGTCAATCGCCGTTCGTCGCGAACGCGTACCTGGACTACGACAACAAGAAGATCGGCACGAGCGTTCGGCTCCTCTACAACGCCGTCCTCCACAACATCGCGTTCGTGGGTGCGTTCGAGCTGCCCGACATCTACGTGCAGCCGATTCACCAGCTCGACTTCGTCGGCAGCCAGCGCGTCTACAAGGGCCTGCGCCTCACGCTCACCGTCCAGAACATGATGAACTGGGCCACCCGGTGGCGACACGGCACGTCGAAGGACGACGAGCTCGTCTACCAGATGCGTCCGGGCGCGACGATCTGGGTCGGGCTCGCGTACGACCTGTGAGCCATCGCGCCGGGGATCTCGCCGGGCCGTCACGTGAGGGGTCGCGCACCGCGTCGCCACTCTGTGACAAAGAGTTCAGTAGGCCGCTCCCGAGTCGTGACGTGGCCGCGGGACAACGGGGCCCAGCGGCGGTTCCCTTCTCCGCCGAGGAGTTCTGACTCGACATGCAACGCCTTACACGAATCGCGCTCGCTCTCGCGCTCCCCATGACCGTCGCCGGGTGCGCCGACGACCAAGACAACGAGGACGTCGGCGACGAGAACGGCGACGAGACGGCCGGGGACGACGACGACGGCATGACCGACCCGTCGGCCGACGACGACGCCGATGACGACGCCGACGACGACGCGACGGACGACGCTACCGACGACGCGGATGACGACGCCGACGACACCGCAGACAGCACCGGGGCGCCCTCGGACTGCGTGGATGGCGACGACGAGGACGCGCCGCGCATGGCGGTCGACGCCGAGATCACGGCCGACACGACTCTGACCTGCGACACCGTGTGGGTCCTCGAGGCGGCCACCTTCGTCCGCGGCGCGGTGCTGACGATCGAACCGGGCACGACGATCCGCGGCGCCAACGGCAGCGCGCTCGTCATCGATACCGACGCACGCATCGAGGCCGCCGGCACCGAGAACGCACCGATCGTGTTCACCTCGATCTCTCCGGTCGGCTCGCGTGCACGCGCCGACTGGGGCGGCGTCGTGTTGCTCGGGCTCGCCGAGGTGAACCTGCCCAACGGCGCCGGCCAGGCCGAGGGCTTCGCCGATCCGCCCGCCTACGGCGGCATGGATCCCGCTCACAACTGCGGAACGTTGCAGTACGTTCGCGTCGAGTGGGCCGGCTTCGAGCTCGTCGCCGACAGCGAGCTCAACGGCATCGGCTTCTACGCGTGCGGCACGGACACCACCGTGGATCACGTGCAGAGCCACATGGGATCGGACGACGCGTTCGAGTGGTTCGGCGGTGGCTTCGATGCGAAGTACCTCGTCGCGAGCGGCATGGCCGACGACGCGTTCGACGTCGATCTCGGGTTCACCGGGACGATCCAGTACGCCGTCGTGCACCAGGATCCGGACGCCGCGGACGGCAACCACGGCCTCGAGTGGTCGAACAACCCCGACAACCTCACGGCGGACCCGGTCTCGAGCCCGACGATCTCGAACATGACGTACGTCGGTCAGGGCGCCGGCGGCAACGCGGGCAAGAGCATCGGCTTCAACTTCAAGGAAGGCACCGAGGCTCGCGTGTACAACTCGTACATCACGAACACGGCCGGCCCGCTCGGCACGTTCCAGGACGAGCAGACGCTGACGGTCGCCGACGCCGGCGGCATTGTCGTCGAGGGCACGTTCTTCGGCAGCGGCGAGTTCGGCAGCCAGGGCGACGGTCCGTACACGTGGACCGACCAGGAGTGGGCGGACTTCATCACGATGCAGCCGGGCAACATGACCGAGGTCGATCTCGGCCTCACGATCGACTGGACGGCCGGTAGCTTCCAGCCGGCCGCCGACTCCGCGGCCGTGGGTGGTGGCGTCGCCGCAGGCGTCGCGGGCATCGAGGACACGACCTACGTCGGCGCGGTCGATCCGGAAGGCGACGACTGGACCGCCGCCGGCTGGATCAACTGGGCGATCTGAGCCGAGCTTCTCTCTCCGAAGGCAAGAGGTCAGCGTGCGCCGAGCAGGTCCGGGAGGATCTGCTCGGCGCTTTTTTCGTCCGTCGAGCAGCCGGATCGTCGGCGCGTGGTCGGGGTTCCTCTCGATCGATCGCTCGCGCGGCCGACCCGCTGCGCGCGACGATGGGTGAGTCGAGCACGGGTCACGCGGGCTCGGCCCGGCGAGGCGCGGAGCAGGTGCGCCGTCGGAGGAGCACTCGCGACTTCGGGGGTCCACAGCGCTCGTTCGGGCTCGACGTTCCGTGGGGGGCGATTTCGGGGGTCGACAGGCGGTCGTCGCGGCTCGAACGCGGCGGTTTCGCGACGTGGAGGGTCGACAGGTGCTGTGGGGACTCGAAGTTCGGCACGTGATCGGCTGCCATCGCGAACGCAGCTCCGGACGAGCCACGCGGCGCGAGCACTCCCGCGCACGTGATCGATCGGCCGCATGACGTCGCGACTGGCCGATCGATCGTGCGCGAGGACGCGCGTAGCGTCACACACGCGTGTCCGCGCGTCGCATGATCGACGCGGGTGCTCGCCGGGGTCCAGAAGTTGCTGCTCGTCGACGACGATCCCCGCAACCTCACCGTCCTCTCCGCCCTGCTCGACCGCTTCTCGTTGCAGCTCATCCACGCGCAGGGCGGGCTCGAGGCCATCGGGCGGTTCGAGGTCGATGCCCCCGACCTCGTGCTCTGCGATCTCGCCATGCCGCGCGTCGACGGCATGGACGTGCTCGCGGCCATCCGCGCCCACCCCACCCGTGGCGACACGCCCGTCATCCTCGTCACCGCCTACGCCGAGCGCGAGCACCGGATCCGCGCGCTGCAAGCCGGCGCCGACGACTTCCTCGAGAAGCCCATCGACGAGCCCGTGCTCGTCGCCCGCGTGCGCACCCTGCTCAAGCTCAAGCACTCGCGCGACATGCTCGACACCGCTCGCTCCGAGCTCGCCGCGCGCAACGCCGCGCTCGAGCGCGTGCAGAAGGAGCAGCGCGAGCTCACCGACTTCATCCTCCACGACCTCAAGGTGCCCCTCACCGCACTGCAGCTCTCGCTCGACTGGTGCCGTGAGCACCTCGATGCCACGAGCGACGAGCGCAGCCGAGCGCTCGACGAGGCCACCGTCGCCGGCCGCCGCGTCGCCACCATGAGCGAGGACCTCGTCACGATCTCCCGCCTCGAACAGCCCGGATTCCCGGTCCGCTGGTCCCGCGTGAAGCTCGACGAGCTGCTCGAGGACGTCGTCGAGCGCCTGCGCTCGGTCCTCGCGCGCAAGCGCGTCGACCTCGAGCTCGAGCCCGCCCGCGGCACCGAGGTGCTCGCCGATCATCACCTCCTGCAGCGCGTCGTCGAGAACCTCATCGACAACAGCCTGCGCCACACCCCCGACGGCGGACGCGTGCGGGTGCAGGCCGCCGTCGAGCAGGGCGTCGCAATCGTCGTCTCCAACGACGGCCCGCCGATCGCATCGAGCGATCGCCAGCGCATCTTCGACAAGTTCGTGCGCGGCGCATCGCAGCGCGCGCACGGCGGCGCCGGGCTCGGCCTCTACTTCTGCAAGCGCGCGATGCAGGCGCAGAGCGGCGACGTCAGCCTCGTCGAGGTGCCGGGCTGGTCCACCTCGTTCCGCGTCTCGCTGTCGCTCAGAAGCTCGCCCACCGATCGCCCTGCGCGATGACCCGCCGCGCGCGCTCGAGTCGCCGCAGCGCCGACTCGACGCGCTCGACCGGACCGCCGACGCGCTCGACGATCTCCGCGACCGTCATGGGTCGCGACGCGAACAGCACTGCTCTCAGCACCTCGTCGTCGAACTCTCGACGCGGGTCCTCACCGTCGGTCACGCACTCAGGCTAGCGCTCTCGCATCGATCGAGCGATGCGCGGAAACGGCTGCGCGGTGGCGCGCGCGCTTGTTGGAACCGCGGTCATCCGCATCGGGACCCCGTTTTGCTAGACTGCGCGAACGTGAGCGATGCGCCGCTCAACATCCTGCTCGTCGATGATCAGCCGGCCAAATTGCTGGCTTACGAGACGATCCTGGGCAGTCTGGGCGAGAACCTGATCAAGGCGAGCTCGGCTCGCGAGGCGCTCGAGTGTCTGCTGCGGCAGGACGTCGCCGTCATGCTCATCGACGTGCAGATGCCCGAGCTCGACGGCTTCGAGCTCGCCGCGCTCATCCGCGAGCACCCCCGCTACCAGAAGACCGCGATCGTGTTCGTCTCGGGCGCGCACATGACGAACGTCGATCTCCTCCGGGGCTACGAGTCCGGGGCCGTCGACTTCGTCACGGTCCCCATCGTGCCGGAGATCCTGCGCGCGAAAGTGGCCGTCTTCACCGAGCTGTACCGCACGACGCACCAGCTCGAGGCCCTCGCCCGCGAGCTGGAGCGGCGCGTCGACGAGCGCACCGCCGCGCTGGCGGCGACCACCCGCGAGCTGCAGGTCGGCGAGCAGCGCCTCAGCCTCGCGCTCGACTCGGCGGGCGCGGCGTCGTGGGACTGGGACGCGATCGCGAACCGCCACGACTGGACGCCGCGGTTCTGCCGGCTCTACGGCTTCGCCGAAGACGACGCGCCGCGCATCGAGACCGTGCTCGCGCGCGTGCACGACGACGACCGCGATCGACTCGCCGCGCGTGTCGCTCGCATGCTCGCGCAGCCGGGTGACGACGAGTGGAACGAGAGCTTCCGGATCGCCCACCCGACCCGTGGCGTGCGCGACGTGAGCGGGCTCGGTCGGGCCTTCCGTGACGAGTCGGGTCGCGTCGTCCGCATGACCGGCATCGATCTCGACGTCACCGATCGCATGCACGCCGAGCGTGCGCTGAAGGAAGCCGACCGGCGCAAGGACGAGTTCATCGCCACGCTGTCGCACGAGCTGCGCAATCCCCTCGCCCCGATCCTCAACGCACTCGACGTGCTCGGTGCCGGCGACGAGCAGAAGGGCGAGCGCGCCCGCGCCGTCATCAAGCGTCAGGTGCAGCACATGGTGCGGCTCGTCGACGATCTGCTCGACGTCGCGCGCGTCACCCGGGGTGCGATCACGCTGCAGCTCGAGCCGATCGCGCTGAGCGACGTGGTGGAGCGCGCGCTCGAGACGTGCGGGCCCGCGCTCGAGGCGAAGGGCATCACCACGCATGTCGACACGACGCCCGGCCTCGTGGTGAACGGCGACCCCACGCGACTCGTGCAGGTGCTCGCGAACCTGCTCGGCAACGCCACCAAGTACACGCCCCGCGGCGGACGCGTCGACGTCACCACGCGCGAAGAAGGCGGCCGCGCCGTCCTGTCGGTCGCCGACACGGGCAGCGGCATCGATGCGGAGCTCTTGCCGCACGTGTTCGACATGTTCGTGCAGAAGCCCGCCGTGGGGCGCCACGTCGGCGGCGGGCTCGGGATCGGGCTCGCGATCACGCGGCAGCTGGTTGAGCTGCACGGCGGCACGGTGACGGCGAAGAGCGCCGGAGCCGGGCGCGGCAGCGAGCTCGTCGTGCGACTGCCGCTCGTCGAGGACGTCGCGCGGCCCCCGGATCCGGCCGCGCCCACCACGACATCACGGCTGCGGATCCTCGTGGCGGACGACAACGAGGACCTGCTCGAGATGCTGTCGTGGATGCTCTCGACGCTCGGCCACGACGTGCACACCGCGTCCGACGGCATCGAGGCCGTGGAGGCCGCGGAGCGCGTGCGACCCGAGCTCGTGATCCTCGACATCGACATGCCGCGACTCGACGGCTACGGCGCGGCGCGGCGGATCCGCAGCGAGCCATGGGGACGCACGATGAAGCTCGTCGCGCAGAGCGGGTACGGACAGGACGCCGACAAGCGCCGGGCCGGCGAGGCCGGCTTCGATTTGCACCTCACGAAGCCGGTCGAGCTCGACAAGCTCACGCGAGTCCTCGCGGAGCTCGCGGGCTGAGGTCGACGCACAGGTACGACGTGCGCGGCGTGGCTCCTCCGTCGGCGTGCATCGAGCGCGGTCGATCGTGCATGCACGGTTCGCCAACCCACGCATTGAACCACGGGCGCGTCCGCATCGATCGCGTACACTGCTTCGGTCCGGAGCGCGCTTGTCGACGGTACGGTTCGAGGTCTACGAACGTGGTGGAGATACGTGGTTCCGCCTGATCGGGCGCAACCGCGAGGTGTTGTTGTACAGCGGCCCACAGCCGGACCTCGCGACGTGCCTGGAGCGCGTCGCCGAGCTCAAGGCGGCGACGCAGGGCGGCGCGTTCTTCCGCACGCGCCGCAGTCCCGGCGGGGCGTACTACTTCACGATCGAGGCCTCCGACGCGATCCTCGCGACGGGCCACCTCTATCGCGCGCGACGCGAGCGCGACGTGAAGCTCACGGTGGTGCGCGAGTGTCTGTGCGACGCACCCGTGAACCTGCGCGGCACCTCCGCAGCTGCGCCCCAGGTCCCGATGCAGCCGGTCCGCCAAGAAGTCACCGAGCGCATCGTCCTCGACCCGGGCGCCGCCGCGGCCTACGTCGTCGTCACGGACTAGAAGAAGACCGTGCCCGCCACCCGGAACATGGCCGGGGGGCCGGCGACGTACTGGACCGCCGGGAGCTGGCTGGCGCGCATCGAGGGATCCCAGTGCGACGCGAAGTTGTACTCCGCCTCGCGCCACTTCAGGTTCAGCACGTTGTCCACGATCAGATCGACCTGCCAGTGCTTCGCGCGGTAGCCCGCGGAGAGGTCGACCACGGTGAGCAGCCCTGCCTTCGCACCGTACGTCAGCGGACGCGGACCGAGCAGGAACCACCGCAGCCCCGCCCGGAAGCCCTTCGGATGCGTGAGCGAGCTCTGCAGCTGCACCAGCAACGGCGGCGCGCCGGGCACCGGCTCCCCGGAATCGACGAAGCGCGAGTGCACCGCGGTGACGTCCACACCGAGCTCGAACCACTTCGTCGGATGGATCTGCAGGTCGGCCTCGACGCCGAGCCGGCGCGTGCCGCCGAGCTCGACGTTGATGCCCGAGACGTGATCGAACAGGCTCTCGCGCCCGATCCAGATCCCGTACAGCGACGTGCCCACGTCGAAGACGTCGTTGGGCTCGAAGCGCGCCCCGATCTCGACGTTCTCCGTCGTCGTCATCGCCGGCTTGCCGCCGGCATAGACGTCGAGGTCGGTGTTCTCGGGCGGCGTGGGCGGCTGCGTGAACGCGCGCGCCTCCGGTGAGCGCAAGCCCCTGCCGTACGCCGCGAACAGCTGCCAACGATCGCGGATCGTGAAGCGCGTCGTGACGCGCGGCGAGATCTGTACGAGCGTGCCGGAGAAGTTCTCGCGCAAGAGGCGATCGTAGACGTGATAGTCGAACGCGTCGAAGCGCAGCCCCGCCTCGAGCATCATCCACCGGGCCGGCGCGATGCGCAGACCCGGCGCGATGCCGAAGCCGTGCTGCAGGATCCGCAGGTCGCGGGCCGCCGCCCAGATCGTGTCGTCGGAGCGCACGCGATCCTCGTACTGATCGATCGCGTCGCCGCGCCAGTTGCCGACGATGCGCAGCGACGTGATGGGTCCGAGTCGTCGCTCGAAGTCGAGCTCCACGCCCGCAGTGCCGCGATCCTCGTGCTGCCGGTGGCGATCGCCGATGCCGGGGTACAACAGATCGCCCGTGTAGTTCTCGACGAGGTCGAGCCTTCGTCCTTGTCCGTACACGGTGAGGTTCAGCTTCGACACGTCGGTCTGCCGGGCGAAGCGCAGCGCGACGATCGAGCGCGACGACGCGCCGCGCGTGTCCTCGGCATAGCTGTCGTAGAACCCGATGCGGCCCGCGTTGAGGTCGTCGAGTCGCACGGTGCCGGGCAGGCCGAAGTCGGCGGTGTACGCCGTGCCGAGCGCGTCGAGCGACATGCCGTCGCGCTCGAACAGCCGCGCCTGCGCCATCGCGCTCGCGCGCCGCGCCTGCCGGTTCTCGCCGTAGCCGCCGTCGAACAGCGCCTCGCCGGCGAAGAAGGTCGCCTCGGACGCGCGCTTCGGTGCCGCGACGACGACGGCGCGATGGCGGTTGGTGGAGCCGACCTCGTAGCCCACGCGCACGCCTCGCTGCGCCTTGGGCACGCCGAGTCGGTAGCGGATCGACGCCGCCGTGCCGAAGTTGCCCTGCTCGAGCCGGAACGCGCCCTTGTCGGCCTCGATCTCGCTCACGACCTCGGGGATGACGAATGCGAGATCGAGGTAGCCGTGCGCGTGGATGTTCGACGGCTCGTTCAGCGGCACGTCGCCGAGCCGCAGCTCGATGTCGCTGCCGTGCACCGCATCGAAGCCGCGCACGTAGAACTGATAGCCCTTGCCTTGGTTGCCGTGGTTCACGATGAACATGCCCGGCACGAGTCGCAAGAGGTCCTCCGCGCTGCGCTTGGGCGTCGTGGAGATCGTGGCCGGTCCGATGCGGCGGCTGCTCGCCGTGCGGCCGTCGCCGCGCGTGTGCACGTGCACGACGCGGACCTCGGCATCCTCGTCGTTCGTCGCGTCGTCGTCGGACGGCTCGGCAGGCGCGGGCGCGGGCTCGATGCGCTCGTCGGCGACCACCTCGGTCGTGCCCTCGCGCCGCTCCTCCTTCGCGGCCTTCGGCGTCAGGGGATGCATCGCGAACGGCGAGGCCGCGGCGAGCGAGGGCGTGAGCGCGAAGGCACCGAGCGCGAGCGCGGTGACGAACGGACGTAGGGTCATCGGCAGCGGGCGCGTGGGAGGACGCGACCGCTTCGGGTACGCGGTGCGCGGTGCTCCGAGATCGCCGTCGATCCGCCCCGTCGGTGCGCACGTAGACAGGGGGCCGCCGCGCCGCACAATGCGCGGACGTGCTAGGATCGAGCCCCTCCGATGACCCCGTCCCGCCCCTCCACGCAGCGCCACGACGTCGGTCGGCGGGCGCTCGCGCTCTGGGGGGTGATCCTGTGGGTGCTCGGGTTCGAGATCGGGCCCGATCTGCACATCGGGATGCACGGGCAGCTCGACGCGCACGTGCACGGTGTCGCGGCCGAGCGCGACGATCACGATCACGATCACGCTCACGCTCACGGTCGCGCTCACGTCCACGCGCACGCTCACGCTCCTGCACGGGATGCGGTGGGCGTCGAGGTCGCGCAGGATGCCAGAGACACTCGGCATGCGGCGGTCCGTGCTCTCGATCCCGGCCATGGGCGGCATGACCTCGCGCACCGCGGCATCGCCGTGCTCGTGCCCGACGTCGTCACGCCGTGCGTCGCCGATGCCGACTTCGCGGCCCTGCCTCGGCTCGAGCCGCACACGAGTTTCGTTCTCGATCGTACGCCGCTCCACGAGCGCGCGCGCGGGCCACCAGCGGGGCACGAGCCCCCCTTCGTGAACCGCCCCGCGTGATCGCGGCGTCGATCGGATCGTCCTTCGTGCGAGCCGTGGACGCCGTCGCGCGCGCGGGTGCATGCCCGGCTGCGTGATTGCCTCCACTCGCTGCACGAAACGAGACATCCATGAAACCTCCACTGCGGCGCGTCACCGGCGTGCTCGCGCTCCTGTCGCTCGCGACCGCGTGCGACTTCGACTCCCAGATCGCGCCCCGCGTCGAGCTCGACGTCGTCGTCGACAGCGCCGGCATGGTCACGTTCGAGAACGCCGAGGGCTACACCATCGAGCTCACCGAGATGCGCGTCGCGTTCGAGAACGTCGAGTTCACGAGCGGCGGCGAGATGCACATGGCGCTGCTCCGACCTCTGCACGACCTCGTCGTGCCCACCGCGTACGCCCATCCCGGGCACTACGCCGGCGGCGAGGTCGTGGGCGAGATGAACGGTCGATTCGTCGTCGACTGGCTCGATGCAGGCGGATCGCTCGGCAGCGCGACCTTGCTCGGCGCGGACTACAACGGGGCGAACTTCGTGTTCACGCGTGCGACGCTCGACGACGGGCTCGAGCCCGGCGATCCGCTCGTGGGTCACACGTTCGAGATCGCCGGCACGGCGACGAAGGACGGCGAGACGTGGACGTTCTCCGCCGTCGTCGACGAGGACGAGGGCCGCCGCGTGGTGGGCCTGCCGTTCGACATCGACATCGACGAGGGCAGCGACGAGGTGCTCGGGCTGCAGATGCTGCCCGTCGACCCCTACGAGGGCGACACCGCGTTCGACGACCTCGACTTCGCGGCGATGGACGAGGACGGCGACTTCGCCGTCGAGCTCCCCGAGGGCACCGCAGACTACAACATCCTCAAGAAGCACCTGCAGGTGCACGACCACTACGCGGTCACGATCGAGTGAGCCATGAACATCCGCAACACCATCCGGGCGGCCGCCGCGGCCGCAGTCGCCCTCGTCTTGCCTGCCTGCGCCGAGGAGGCCGGCGACGGCACCGTCGACGTCCGCATCTACGGCGAGGAATTCATCGAAGAGGGCATCCCCGCCGACGTGTTCGTCGACGGCTGGTCCGTCTCGTTCACGCGATTCCTCGTCGCGGTCGACGGCATCGCGACGCCCGACGCCGAGGATCCGAAGCGCTACCTCTACGACCTGACGCCGTCGTCGAACGGCGAGGGCTTCGCCGTCGCTTCGTTGGCGAGCGCGAGCGGAGAGACCCTGCTCGAGTACCGCGTCGGCATCGGGGCCGCGGCCGACGGCGGCAACGCGATGGCCGACGCGACCATGATGGAAGAGAACGGCTACTCCGTCTTCGTCGAGGGCACGGGCACCAAGGGCGCCCAGAGCATCGCCTTCGCGTGGGGCTTCACCACCGAGACGCACTACCACGAGTGCGAGGTCGCGAGCGAGGTGCCCGACGGCGGCGCCATCGACTCGGTGATCACGATCCACGCGGACCACCTGTTCTACGACGACCTCGAGTCGCCCGAGCCCAACGTCGCGTTCGACCTCGTCGCGGCCGCGGACACCGACATGGACGGCACCGCGACCCCCGAAGAGCTCGCGGCCACGGACATCACGTCGCAGTCGGCCTACCAGGTGGGCAGCCGCGACATCACCGACTTGTGGCACTTCATCGAGGCGCAGACCCAGACGTTGGGCCACATCGATGGCGAAGGTCACTGCCACACCGAGTGAGCCGAACGGCCGATCCGCCCCCCCCGCGGCCCCGTACAGGCATCGAATGCAGTGCATCGCCGCCGCCTGGACACCCACGCTCGTGACCCCCTCGGGCACGCGGGGTCCAGCGTCGGCGCGCGAGCTCGCGCCTGGCGCGATCGTCGGCGGCTACCTCGTGTCGGCGCTGCTCGGCATCGGCGGCAGCGCGGGCGTGCACGCTGCGACGGAGCTCGCGACTGGACGCGAGGTCGCGATCAAGGTCGTTCGCGGCGGCGCGCAGCCCGAGGCGCTCGCGCGCGAGGCCGCCGTGCTCGCGCAGCTGGAGCATCCCGGGATCGTCCGCTTCGTCGACGCCGGTCGTGATGGCGACGTCGCCTGGCTCGCGATGGAGCGCGTCCACGGCACCACGCTGCGCGCGTGGTCGCGCGTGTCCACGCTGCGCTGGCAAGACGCCGTGCGGCTGCTCGCCGACGTGGGTGGTGCGATCGCGGCCGTGCACGACGCCGGGATCGCCCACGGCGACATCAAGCCGGAGAACGTGATGATCGCTCACGGAGGCCGCACCCGGCTCCTCGACTTCGGGCTCGCCCGGCGTGTCCTCGAGCCCGCGACATCGTCGGTCGAAGGTCGCCTCGGCACGCCCGCCTACCTCGCGCCCGAGCAGTACGCCGGCGCGAGCCCGGACGCGCGCTCCGATCAGTTCGCGTTCTGCGTGATGGCGTGGGAGATCCTGCTCGGCGAGCGACCGTTCGCCGGCTCGTCGGCCGCCGCGCTCGCCTGTGCGATCGGCGAAGGGATCGTGCGTCCCCCACCGTCCGCGCGTCGCATGCCGGCGCGGCTGCTTCGCGCGCTCGAGCGCGGCCTGCGGGTCGATCCGAAGCGTCGGTGGTGCACCATGCACGTCTTGCTCGACGAGCTGACGCGCGCGCGCATCGGCAGCGTCGAGCCCGTCGCCGTCGCCGCGGGCTGGTGATCCCCGTGGCCATCGGGCCGGCCGTGCCCACGGACGGCACGCGCGTGCGACGTCGGTGCCGGGCGGCGGCGTCGGGTTGCGGTCGGGCGGGTCGGACGCGACACTCTCGTGCGCTCCCCCGCCCGCTCGCATGCTTGCATCGAAGTCGATCCCGTCCATCGCCCTCGCCTGTCTGTTCGCCGTCGGTTGCAAGGGCAACGACGAGCCCGAGGACGGCGCGCTCGACGTGCGGATCTGGGGCACGGACTACATCGAGGAGGGCATCCCCGCCGAGGCGTTCGTCGACGACTGGGAGGTCCGCTTCGATCGCTTCGTCGTCGCGCTCGACGGCGTCGCGACGTCGCAGGACGAGGACACGAAGCGCCATCTCTTCGATCTCACCGCGGAGTCCGGCGGCGCGGGCACGAAGGTCGACACGCTGGTGAGCGCGAGCGGTCAGGCCGAGCTCGCGTTCCGCATCGGCCCCGGAGACGCGGCCGACGACGGCAATGCGACCGACCTCGTCACGACGATGGAGGAGCAGGGCTGGTCGATCTTCGTGTCCGGCACCGCCCACAAGGACACGCAGAACTTCATGTTCGCGTGGGGCTTCTCGTCGGACACGACCTACGTCGAGTGCCCGGTCGCCACCGAAGTGCCCGAGGCGGAAGAGGTGCGCACGCTGATCACCGTGCAGGCCGACCGCATCTTCCACGACGACCTCGACGACAAAGAGACGGATCCCCGGTTCGACCTGATCGCCACCGCCGACGCCGACATGGACATGATCATCACGACGGACGAGCTGCGCGAGATCGACGTCACCGCCGACGAGGACTACGACGTGGCCGGCCAGGACATCGAGAACCTGTGGGACTTCTTGGAAGCCCAGAGCGCGACGATCGGCTTCGTCGACGGCGACGGGCGCTGCAGCGCGCCCGAAGAGTAGCCTGCCTCAGCTCGGGTGCTCTTCGACCTTGCGGCGCAGGCCCGCGTGGAGCTCGGCGAGGGTCGCGTCGTCGATCGACTCGCACCCGACGATGCGATCGTCGGTCCAGCGGCCGACGTCGATCGCGACCGCCACCGAGGTGCCGGTCTCGCGCTCGTTGAGATCGATGGTGACGGTGCCGTCGTCGTAGAGGTTCGCCGAGTAGCTCTTGCCGTCGTTGCCGTCGGTGGTGGCGTGCTGGAGGAGGAGTGCCATGTCCCCAGTCTGTGCACGCGCGCGCCGACTGCCACGCGCCGTGTCCGCAGCGGCGCCGACGGCGAGCGATCGCGTCACGGATCGATACAGAACGTGAACTTCACCGCGTCTTCGCCGAGGTCGTCGGCCTCCATCCGCAGCGTGACGTCCCACAGGCCCGGCATGAAGAGGTTCAAGGGCGTGAGCACGTAGGTGCCGCGCTCCGGCCCGGGCTCCACCTCGCATCGCACGGTCGAGCCGTGGGTGTGATCCGGCATGTAGGGCTCCACGTCGATGTCGAGATCGTCGCGCGCGACGCCGCTCGGATCGAGTACGCGCACCGTCCACGTGTTGTCGCCTCGGCTGGGCGGCGCAGGCTCGGCGCCCACGAACTCGACCTGCGCCCACGCCCCCGTGCGAGACAGGCCGAGCGCGTACGTGTCGTCGCGCATCTCGACGCTGCAGTCGCGCACCACCGGCTCGTCCTCGTCCTCGTGCTCGCGCTGGCAGCTGCCGCCGTTGTCGTGCTGATCACACAGCAGGCCGTCCTCGCAGTCCGAACCGAGCTCGCACGGCGCCCCGAGCGTGCCCTGGTCGGCCAGGCATCCACAGGCCGCGGCGAGCGCGAGCGCGAATCGGCGCCGGGAGGCTCGGGTCACCGCGGCAGGATGGCGCCCCGCCCTGCCCGTGCCCATCGGGCAGTTTTTCGCACCCGGGTCAGCGATCGGTCCAGGGGTCGGAAAGTGCGGGATCCGTCAGGAACTCGTCGTCCGTGAGCGACTCGAGGAACGCGATCACCTCGTCGCGCTGCTTGCTCGTCATCTCGAAGCCGGTGAGCAGCGGGTCCTTGTAGGGGTTGTCGCTGCCGACGCCGGCGTGCGGACCCTCGGTGATCGTCCGACCGCCCGCGGCATAGTGCGCGAGCACGTCCTCCAGCGTCGCGATGCTGCCGTCGTGCATGTACGGCGCCGTGACGGCGATGTTGCGCAACGACGGCGCACGGAACTTGCCCATGTCCTCGGGGTCGAGCGTGATCTCGACGAGGCCCGGGTCCTCGGGCGGATAGCCACCCATGCCGTCCACGTTGTAGAGGCCGGTGTTGTGGAAGAGGAGCGCGTGGTCGGCGAGGCCGTCGTAGTACACCGCGTCGGTCACGTTGAAGCCGACGTGGCAGTGGAAGCACTCGAACGGGTGGCCGTTGAACTGCTCGTAGCCGCGCACCGCCGCCTCGCTGATCGCCGTCTCGTCGCCCTCGTAGAACCATCGGTCGAACGGCGAGCGGCCCGAGATCATCGTGCGCTGGAACGACGAGAGCGCCTCCACCACGTGCTCGGCCGTGAGCGGATCGGGGTCGTCCGGGAACGCGGCGGCGAACAGCTCGTCGTACAGCGGCTCGGTCGCGAGCGCCGCGACGAGCTCCGCCTCCGAGTCGAGCCCGAGCTCGATGGGATCGTCGCCGAACATCGGCACCAGCGCCTGGCGCTCGAGGTCGAGCAGCAAGGGATGCGCCCACGTGAGGCTCGAGTTGTACGCCACGTTCACGAGGCTCATCGAGTTGCGGCGATGGACCTGACCCGTCTCGCCGACCGCGTTCGCGACTCCGTCGGTGAACGCGAGCTCCTGCAGGTGGCACGTCGCGCACGCGTAGGTGCCCGAGCCCGACATCCGCGTGTCGTAGAAGAGGTGGCGACCGAGCTCGACCTTCGCCGCGCTCATCGGGTTGTCCTCGGGCACGTACGGCTCGGGGAAGCCCGGAGGCAGGTCCCACGCCCACGGCTCGACCGGCACGTCGCCCGTGGACGACGACTCCGATCCGATGCCGTCGGTCGTCGGGCCGGACGACGTGAGTGTGCCGCCCGTCGAGTCCGCGGATCCGTCGGTCGATCCGCTCGACATCGTGCTCGCCGACGACGACGAGCCGGACGAGTCGAGCGGCGGCGTGTCCTCGCTCCCGTCCCCGCAGCCCGCGAGCACGAGAGCGACGAAAACCGGTACGAACCGACGACTCACCGGCCGATCATTCCACATCGAAGACGACTTGCGTCGGCGAGGGCAATCCGGTCTCCAGATCCACGCCGACGCGATCGAACAACGGCGCGCACTCGGCCTGGAACGAGTGACACTGCGTATCCTCGGTGATGTTCGTCTCGGCGAACAGCGCGCCGACGTCGAGCACGACGCTGTCGGTCGCGACGTCGAACGTCTCGAGCTCGATCTCCGCGCGGTTCGGCAGCGCGCACGTGACCTCCTCCACCGCCGGCATGCCGGTGCAGCCGTTGCTGCCGAGGTGGAACGTGCCGCCGCCGAACGGGGGCTCTTCGACGACCTCTTGCACCTCGACCTTGATGAACTTGAACCCGTACAGCCAGCCCCACGTCATCGACCCGGCGGTGAGCGGTGCCGGGAGCACGAGCGGATCCTCGTGGTTGAGATCCTCGGGCACGCCCACGGTGAAGCGCAGGCCGTCGTACTCGCCCTGGGGCACGACGCCGGTCACCACGGTGTTGGTCTCGACGTTGCCGCCGGCGTCGGCACACGCACCGCTCGCGTCCTCGAAGTCGAGCATCGCGACGGTCTCGGCCTGCCACGGCGCGACGACGTCGAGCACCAGCGGCACGGCCTCGCCATCGGAGGCGCGCACGAGCTGGACGTCCTGCACGAAGAACCGCAGGTCACGGGGCTCGACCTCCGTCGGCGGGGTGCCGACGCCTCCGTACGTCTGCCCGCACACCCACGGCTCGCCGCCGATGTTCGCGGCGAACTGCACGGACACTGCCATCGTCTCCTCACCGGTCTCGCTGCTGCTGCCCTCGCCCGCCGTCGTCGAGCTGTCGGCCGCTCCGGAGCTCGAGGTGCTCGAGTCGGCCTCGCTCGTGCTGCTGTCGTCGGCCGTCGTCGGCGCGGTGGCCGAGATGTCCGTGCTCGAGTCGGACGGCGTCGTCGCCGAATCGTCGGCGGACGTGTCGGTCGAGTCGTCTTCACCGTCCGCGGGCGAGCCATCGTCGCCGCACGCGGTGACGCAGAGCACTGCAGAGAAAGCCAAATGGGTAGTGGAACGACGCATCCCGTTTCAGATAGCACGGTCGCGGGGCTCCGCGGCATGTGAAAAATCGCCACGCCGGGCGCGTGACCGGTGGCGGTGCTGCGTTTTTTCGCACCGCGGTCGATCAGCGCGGCTGCGGGAACTTCGCGAGCTTGTACTGCAGGGTTCGGCGGTGGATGCCCAGCACGCGGGCGGCCTTCGAGATGTTGCCGCCGCACTCCTGCAGGACGCGCTCGATGTGCTCCCACTCGAGCCGCGCGAGCGACGGGGTCTCGAGCGCGAGCTCCGCTTCGGCGACCTCGCGCTCGGCGGCCGCGTGCTCGAACGACGCGAGAATCTTGTCGGCGTGACACGGTTTCACCAGGTAGTCGAGCGCCCCGAGTCGCATCGCCTCCACCGTGGTCGCGATGCTCCCGAACCCGGTCACCACGACCACGGCCGCCTCCGGATGGATCGCGAGGATGTCGCGCAACACCGTCAGCCCATGCGCACCCGGCATGCGCAGATCCACGACCGCCCGCGCGATCGTCTCGCGCTGCGCGATCGCGAGGGCCTCGTCGCGATCCGCCGCCCGCCACACGGTGATCCCGCGCTGCTCGAACGCCTTTGCCAGGCGATCGCGGAAGCGATCGTCGTCGTCGACGATCAGGATCGGGCTCGTGTCGGTCATGACGATCGCCGGGGTACGAGCAACGTCGCGTCGGTGCCACGGCCCGGCACCGACGCCAGCACGAGCCGGCCGCCGAGCCCCTCGGCGAACGCACGCGCGAGGAAGAGCCCGAGCCCCATGCCGTGTCCGGGCTCCTTCGTCGTGAAGAACGGCTCGCCTGCGCGCGCGCACACGTCGGCCGCCATGCCCGGTCCTTCGTCGCGGACCGTGAACGCGATCGAGTCGTCGCGCTCCGCCCGAACCTCGAGGCGGACCCGGCCCGACTCGCGATCGATGCAATCGAACGCGTTCTTCACGAGCGCGGCCAGGGCCCCGACGAGGCCGGCGGGACGGCACGACATCACGATGTCGTCGTCGACGCGCACGTCGATCCTGTGCGCACGGTCGGCATCGAAGCGCTCGCGCAGCTGTGCCACGATCTCCGCGGCCGGCAGCTCTCGCGGCTTCTGATCCTCTGCGAGCGTCTGCCCCGCCATCCCGCCGAGGATGACCCGGCAACGCTCGACCTCCAGCCCGATGAGGTGGGCGTCGTCGACGAGATCGCTCTCCGAGCGACGCGCGAGGGAGAGCTCGAGCTCGTGGGCGGCGACCGCGATCGTGCCGAGCGGTGTGCCGAGCTCGTGCGCCGCACCGGCCGCCAGCGTCGCGAGCGACGCGAAGCGGGCGTTGGTGGCCGCGCTCTCGCGCAGCTGCGCGATCTGTTCGCGCTGCTCCGCGATCGTCAGCGAGATCTTGCGGACGAAGTAGGCGATGACGCTCGCGGCGATGGCAAATGCGATCCACATGCCGCGCAGGTGGCCGTCGAGCTGCGCCATGTGCTGGGCGTGATCGCGAGCGACTGGATGGGCATCGCCTCCGGGCAACACGAACAGCGCCGCGAAGCAGAACGCCGACAGCGCGGTGATCCACACCGTGGTGCGCGCCTGCAGCACGAGCGCGGCGAGCACGATGTGCACGAGATAGAAGATCGTGAACGGGTTCTGCGGCCCGCCGGAGCCGGCGAGCAGACCGGTCAGGAACACGGTGTCGAGCGTGAGGACACCGCCCATGATGCGATCCGCGTGGGGCGGATCCGGGACTCGGCGCAGCAACACCCAGAGCGTCAGGTTGGACACGATGCCGAACGCGACGAGCAGGACCGTGAACAGCGACGGCACGAGCGTGCCGAGCTCGCGGTGGTACAGGACGAGCGCGACGAGCTGCCCGCCGAGCGCGATCCACCGCAGTCGCACGAGCCAGGGCAGCGTCGCGCGTGATTCGAGGTGGCCGGCCATCGTCCAGCCTCGTTGTTGCCGCCCCATCGCCGGCGGTGTCAAGGCCGCGCCCCGCTTCCGGGGCACCTGCGAAAAACCACCGCAGCCGAGCTCGTCCCGACCTCCCGCTAGGATTGCGCCCCGATGCGCCGCGATCTCCTCCACGCGCTCGTCTTTCTTTCGGCGATCGCCGGTTGCGTGTCCGCGTTCGCACCGCCGATCCGTGCGAAAGGTCCCCACGTCGCGATGCACGCGCGCAGCACGAACGCGGACTGCCTGGCCTGCCATCCCGCCGCGACGGCTGGGGCGCGACCGAAACACCCCCGCACGCGCGAGCCGGCCGTCGTCGCGGAGACATCGCACGCGCCGTCCACGGTGCCCGCGTGGATGGTGGACGACGTGCGCGGTTGCATGGGCTGCCACTCGATGGCCGGCAGGCAGGCCCGGTGAGACGTCTCGCCATCCCGCTGGCCTCCGTTCTCGCGTTCGGCGTCGTGGCGACCGCACGCGCCGACCACGTGCCGGGGCACGGTGCGTCGGAGGCGGTGCGGAGCCTGAACAGCCTGGGTGGCGGCAGCGGGGCCGCGACGTCGCGCGTGCTGCTGTTGCAGGAGTTCTCGCGCTCGCGGCGGACGCTGACGCCGAATCGCACGTACACGACCTCGTTGCTCGGCGAGTACGCGCCGCATCCGTGGTTCTCGTTCGGCGCCCAGGTGCCGCTGCTCGTGCTGCACGAGGACGGGCAGACGGCGCGCGCGGGGCTCGGCAATCTCCGGGTCGTCACGCGCGTCACCCTGCACGCGGACAAGCTCTTCCATCACGTGCTCTCGTTCGGCGTGAACGCGACGTTCCCGACACGCACGGTCGCCTTCTCGGTGGATCCCGGCAAGACGTGGGTCACGGCGCCGTACGTGATGTTCAC
>CAYXVR010000095.1:0-23700 GCA_964468635.1 uncultured Nannocystaceae bacterium | reverse complement strand
TCCGGGCCCCGTGTTCTGGAGCGCTTCCTTCACCGCGTCGCTGCGCGTCATCCCGGCGTGGATGTGCTCGTTGAAGCGCGACACGATGTGCACCGAGAAATCGATGCCCAACCCCAGCAGCACCGCGACGAAGCTGGAGGTGATGAGGTTGAGGTGACCGTACAGCAGGTACACGCAGCCGAGGGTCACGACGACGCCGGGCAGGAGCGGCAGGTTCGCGACGATGGTCTGGAACACGGAGCGGAACAGGATCCAGCACAAGAGAATGATTCCGAGCGTCGCGAGGACCGTCGACTCCTTGAGTCCCTGCTGGACGACGACGAGCTCGTCCACGTTGACGGCAGGCAGCCCCGTGACGTCCGCCGTGATCCCGGACGGGGCGTCGCGCATCGTCTCGTCGCGGATCGCACGGATGCGGTCGACGGTGGGCTGCATGTCGCTGCCTTCGTCGCTGCGCAGCTGGGGATACAGGACGACGAGGTGGTGCTCGCCGTCGCCCGACACGAGGTAGCCACTCTGGTCGAGGCCGCGCTGGCCGAGCGACGCGGAGTCGGCGAAGCGCTCGATCGGATCGCCCGACGCGACGTAGTCGTCGAGCGCGCGGGCGAGCATCGCGAGCGTCGCGAGCCCGGTGGCGGCCTGCTCGACCGGATTCGCCGCCGCCTTCGGATCCGCGACGGGCACCGCGCTCGACGTGCTCGCCGGGATGCCGCCGCCGTCGTCGGCCTCGTCCTCGTCGCCGCCGCCGATCGCGGTCTCGAGCTGATCGGCGACGGCCCCGAGCCACGCGGCCGTGCCGCCCTCGACGAGCGTCGCGAGGTCCTGCCCCGGTGGCAACGCGGTGCGCATCTGCGCGAGCCCGTCGGGGCGCTGCAGGAGCAGCACCGACGAGATGTCCTGCGGACGGAGCCGACCGAGCACGCGATCGTGCAGCTCGGGATCGCGATCGAACGCCGCCTGCAATCGATCGACGACGCCGCGTCGCGCCTCGGCAGTGCCGCCGCTGACGAGCACGATCGGTGTGTCGGGGCTGCCGAACTCCGCGACGAACTTGCGCTGACGCGCCTGGTCCGGCTGGTCGTCGGAGACGAGCCCCGTGCGCGACGTGCTGACGTGCAGCTGCGCCGCGAGCCAGCCGCCGACGACCGTCAGCCCGAGCACGAACAGCAACACGAGCCCGGGCCGGCGCAGGCCGAGCTCCGCCACCGTCGCGAAGAAGCGCTGGCGTCGCGCCACGTCGGCCTCAGCCGGTCCGCGCCCGGGTCCCGCCCGTGGCACGGACGCGGGCCATCGGTGCGGCCGGCAGCGCGTCCGCCTCGACGCGTGCATCCAGCCCAGCGTCGGCGGCAACGGGCAACGCCGGACCTTCGACCACGGCCGCGCTCGTGCGCCGGGCCTTCGCGCGCTTCGGAGCGCCGGCGTCCTCGATGCGCGCGCCGTTCATCGCCTCGCGCAGCTCGCTGCTGCAGCGGAAGTCGATCGAGTAGCACGCGTCGATCTGCATGGGCTCCAGCGTGCGCGGGTGCACGCCGCGGCGCGCGGGTCGACGCTTCTTGGTGAACGTACCGAAGCGCGGGAACGAGAAGCGCGGGCTCTGCGAGCGCGTGACCTTCGCGCGCGAGAAGTAGGCGGCAATCTCTTCGAAGGCGAGCGTGACGATGCGATCGATGTCTTTCTTCGTGATGTCCGAGGGCAGGTTGCGCGAGCGAGCGATGCGTTCGATCAGTTCTGCCTTGGTCATGGCGCCCCGCGGTCGGCGCTAAAGGTAGGTGCCTCGCCGGCCTCCCGTCAACGGGGAATCGACCGCGGATCCGTCGCGCGGCGCTTCGCGCCGACGCGCGGTTCTCGAACGCGAGGACGCGTCGTCACGACGACCGAAACGCACTCGCGCGATCGGGACTTGCCAACGCCACGGACCGGGTCCACCGCCCGTCGCGGTGCGTACGTTCACCCGCACGCTTGCACGGCGCGTCGCAGATCCGACAGCGCCGCCTCTTCGGCGGACGAGCGTCCGGCATCGCCGCCCTCTTCCTGACGCAGCACGTACGCGGGGTGATACGTGACGACGAGCGGGATGCGCATCGGCGCGCTGCCGTCGGTGCTCGGAATCTCGTAGTGCAGCCGACTCGTTCTCATCTTGCCCAGGCTCAAGTCTTCGCGACGCGACAACAACATGCCCGCGTGTCGTCCGAGCGCAACGATGACGCGCGGTGAAATCGCGCGGATCTGCGCCTGCAGGAACGGCGAGCAACGATCGACCTCGTCCGGCTTGGGATCGCGATTGCCCGGCGGCCGACACTTCAACACGTTCGCGATGTACACGTCCTCACGCGCGAGGCCGACCTCCGCGAGCCACGCATCGAGCCGCTTGCCGGCGCGACCGACGAATGGCTCGCCCTGGCGATCCTCGTCGGCGCCCGGGGCCTCGCCGACGAAGACGATCTTGGCCTCGGCATTGCCCACGCCGAACACGATGTTCGTCCTCGTCTTCGCGAGGCCACAGCGCTTGCAATCGCCGACGTTGCGGCGACGCAGGTACTCGAGCTTCGTCGCCGCGCTCCACGTGCGAGCTTGCTCGCGCAGTGCAGCGGGTTGCGCGACGGCCTCGCGCGGCACGTCGGGGGCAGACGCGTCGCCGGCGGTCTGCGACGCGACGTCGTCGCGCGCCGGCTCGGGCGTTCGCGGGCGGACGGCGGGCGACGGCGCGACGGCGGCCGGCCAGTACTGCACGTCCCACGTCTCGCGCACGTGCGCGAGCGCGGCCGCGAACTGGCGCGCGAGCGTGCGCGGGTGCGGCCCACCCCATTCGCGCGACTCGTCGCTCATGCGTCCTCCCACCGATCGAGCAACCATGCCGCGAGCTCCGACTTCGGCTGGGGAGGACCGGAGTCGAGCGCCTCGATCCCGTCGGCGCGCGCGCGCAGGAGGATCCCCGCATTCGTCGGCGTCGCGAAGCCCGTCTCGGGCACGCCGACCCGATTCACGAACAGCGCTTGCACGCCCTTCTTGCGCAGCTTCGCCGCGCCTTCCGCGACGAGCTCGGCGCGCACGCCGTCCGCGTCGCCGGTCGCCGTCTCCGCCGCGAACCCGAGGAACCGCGAGCTCTGGCCGTGGCGCTCGGTGAGCGTCGCGAGCACGTCGATGCCCTCCACCCACGGGCGGTCGCCGAGCACCTCGAGCAGGGCGCGCTTGTCGAGCTTGTCGCCGTGGGGCGAGCGCGGTGCGACGTCGGCGACGGCGGCGACCATCGCGACGATCTCGTGCGGCGCGGCCGACAGCTCGCGATCCATCGCGACCAGCATCTGCTCCGCGGTCTCCACGTCCACGCGCACGACGCCCGGCGGCGTCGGCAGCTCGACCGGCCCCGCCACGAGCGTGACCGTCGCGCCGCGCCGCGCCGCCTCGCCGGCGATCGCGAAGCCCATCGCGCCCGTCGACGCGTTCGTCAGGAAGCGCACCGGATCGAGATACGCGCGCGTCGGGCCGGCGGACACGAGCACATGGCGGCCCGACCAGCCGCCGCCGCGTCCGTCGAAGAGCAGCCTGCGCGCGGCCGCGACGATCTCGGCGGGATCGATCATGCGCCCCTCGCCGATCCATCCGCACGCCAGCTCGCCGCGATCGGGCCCGACGAACTGGGCGCCGCGATCGCGCAGCACCGCGAGGTTCGCCACGGTCGCGGGATGGCGCCACATGTTCGTGTTCATCGCGGGCGCCCACAGCACGGGCGCGCGCGTGGCGAGCAGGCACACGGTGACGAGATCGTCGGCGAGCCCGGCCGCCGCGCGTGCCATGACGTCGGCGGTCGCGGGCGCGACGACGACGAGGTCGGGCCAGTCGGCGAGCTCGATGTGGCCGACCTTGCCCTCCTCCGCGACGTCGAGCACGGTGCTGCGCACCGGGTGCTTGCTGACGGTCGCGAGCGCCATCTCGGTCGTGAACGCGAGCGCGGCCTTCGTGGCGACGACGCGCACCTCGACGCCGGCCGCCACGAACGCGCGCACGATCTCGGGCGCCTTGTAGGCCGCGATGCCGCCGCTGACGCACAAGAGCACGCGATCGGGGCGAGTACTCACGACGCTGCTCCTCGGGTCGCGACGAGCCGCGCGACGTAGCGCGCGAGCATGTCGACCTCGACGTTGATCCGATCGCCGTGTCGCCACTTGCCGAGCGTGGTGACCTCGAGCGTGTGCGGCACGAGGCCCACCATGAAGCCGGTCGCGTCGACCTCGTTCACCGTGAGGCTCGTGCCGTCGATCGCGACGGAGCCCTTGGGCGCGACCAGCCCGAGCAGCTCGGCCGGCAGGTCGATCCAGACCTCGCGCGCGGGCCCGCGGGGAACGCAGGAGCGCACGTGCGCGACCGCGTCGACGTGGCCCGTGACGAAGTGGCCGCCGAGCGCATCGCCCACGCGCAGCGCGGGCTCGAGGTTCAGGCGATCGCCGACCACGAGCGCGTCGAAGGTCGTGCGGCGCAGCGTCTCGAACGCCACGTCGACGACGAAGTTGCCGCCCGCCGCATCGACGACGGTGAGGCACACGCCGCTGCAGCACACGCTCGCACCGGTGGCGAGATCGCGGGCGGGCAGGTCGGACGCGATCGTGAGCCGGCGCGCCTCCGCCCCGGGCTCGAGCGCGACGACGGTGCCGAGCGCCGTGACGATGCCGGTGAACATCGCTCGTTCGTTCTACCGCACGGCCCGCCGAGGTACCAGATCCAGCCGCACGTCGGCGCCGAGCCGGCGCGAGCGGACGACCTCGATCGCCGGCGCCGCCGCGACGTCGGCGAACGACACGCCGGCGATCACCGGGGTGCCCTCGCCGAGCAGACGCGGCGCCTGGTAGAGCACGAAGTGCTGCCACGCGCCGGCGCGCACGAACGAGCCGAGCAAGCGCCCTCCCCCTTCGACGAGCACCGATCGTACCTCGCGACGGCCGAGCTCGACGAGCGCGGCGTGGACGTCGATCGTGCCGTCTTTCGCGAGCCGGATCGGAATCGGCTCGGCCCCGCGTGCGCGCACGCGATCGCGGCGCGCCGCGGGCACCTTCGGACCATGCAGCACGATCGTGCCCGGCCGCAGCACCTTCGCATGCGCGAGCGCGGGCGTGCCGAGTCTCAGCGTCGCGTCGAACACGACGGGAACCGGATCGACGCCGCGGACGAGTCGCACGTCGAGCCGCGGATCGTCGGCGAGCACGGTGCCGATGCCGACGGCGACCGCGTGGTGCCCGGCCCGCAGTCGATGCGCGTCGCGCCGCGCCGGCTCGCCCGTGATCCAGCGGCTCGCACCGCTCGCGACCGCGAGCCGCCCGTCGAGGCTCGCCGCGGCCTTGAGCGTGACGAACGGCCGACCCGTGCGCACGTGGTGCAGGTAGTGCGCGTGCACGTCGGACGCCGCCGCTGTGCCGACGTCGATGACGACGTCGAGGCCGGCGGCGCGCAGCTGCTTCAGGCCGCGGCCGCGCGCATGCGGGGCCGGATCGCCGACGCCCACGACGACACGTGCGATCCCGGCGGCGATGATCGCCGCGGTGCACGGGCCGGTGCGACCGTGGTGCGAGCACGGCTCGAGCGTGACGACCAGCGTCGCTCCCTTCGCGCGTGCGCCGGCCTTCGCGAGCGCGCGCACCTCCGCGTGCGGTCCACCGGTGGCGCCCGAGTGCGCGCCCGCGACGATGCGTCCACCGACGACGACGACCGCACCGACGCTCGGGTTCGGGTACGTCGCGCCCGTGCCGCGACGCGCCCACGCGACGGCGCGCGCCATCGCGGCCTCGTCGGTCGGCTTCGCGCGCGCGCGCCTGCGGGTCGTCATCGCGACCCGCGCTCGCCGTCGTCGCTCGATCGTCCCTCGCGCGCGCGCTCGGCCGCGGCCTCGAACAACGTGCGCTGTCCGGCCGGGTCGACGTGCTCGGCCTTCTCCATCTCGGTGAGCAGGTGGCCGAACTCCTCGACGGACTCGAAGCTGCGGTACACCGACGCGAAGCGCACGTACGCGACCGGATCGAGATCGTGCAGGTAGTGCATCGTGCGCTCGCCGATCTCGGCGGCATGCACCTCGCGATCGCCCCGCGTGAACGCCCACTGCTCGATGTGGCCCACGATGATCTCGAGCTGCTCCTGCCGCACCGGCCGCTTGCGGCACGCGAGCTTGAGCCCGAACAAGAGCTTGTTGCGATCGAAGGGCTGACGCGCGCCGCCGCGCTTGATCACGACGGGCAGGTTCTCCTCGATGCGCTCGAACGTGGTGAAGCGATGCCCGCACCCCTCGCACTGGCGCCGCCGACGAATGGACGCCGCGTCCCGCCCGTCGCGGGAATCGAGCACCTTCGTGTTCGGGTTGCGGCAGACCGGACAGCGCATCGCGCACCGTCGGATCTACCACGCTCGCGAGGGCGCTACGTCGGAGCCCGACGCAGCGCGTCGATCTTCGCCACGCGGCCCCCGTGGCGGCCGCCGGCGAAGCTCGTCGCGAGGAACGCCTCGAGCAGCTCGCGGGCCAGGCCCACGCCGACGACGCGGGCGCCCATGCACAGCACGTTCGCGTCGTTGTGGGACCTGATCATCTTCGCACTGAACGTATCGGCCACGACGCCGGCGCGAATGCCCGCGATGCCGTTGGCCGCCATCGCGACGCCCTGCCCCGTGCCGCACACGAGCACCCCCTGGCGGCCGGCCGCCGCGAGCACGTCGGTGCACACGAGCTTCGCGATGTCGGGGTAGTCCACCGACACCTTCACGTCGTTGGGCCCGTGCTCCGCGACGATCTCGTGGCCGAGCTCGATCGCGATGCCGACCAGCGCACGGCGCAGATCGACGCCGGCGTGATCGCTGCCGAACACGAGGGCGA
The DNA here is from genome assembly GCA_964468635.1 of uncultured Nannocystaceae bacterium. Lineage (GTDB taxonomy): Bacteria > Myxococcota_A > Polyangia > Nannocystales > Nannocystaceae > Xiheibacterium. Next base: position 16,850 of record CAYXVR010000095.1, on the reverse strand, counting down.
CCGCCATCTATGACGCCGCCTTCAGCACGAGCGCGGCATTGGTGCCGCCGAAGCCGAAGCTGTTGCTCATCGCGTGCTCGACCTTCACGCGCCGCGCCTCGTGGGGCACGTAGTCGAGGTCGCACTCGGGGTCGGGATCGTCGAGGTTGATCGTGGGCGGCAAGATGCCGTCCTTCAGCGCGAGCGCGCAGATCGCCGCCTCGAGCCCACCGGCCGCACCGAGCAGGTGGCCGTGCATCGACTTCGTCGAGCTGACGGTGAGCCCCGCCTTCGCCCACGGCCCGAAGACCGTGCGGATCGCGTTGGTCTCGAGCGAGTCGGCCGACGTCGAGGTCGCGTGCGCGTTGATGTAGCCGATCTGCTCCGGCTTCAGCCCCGCGTCCTTCAGCGCGAGCGTCATGCACCGCGCCGCGCCCTCGCCTCCGGGCGACGGCATCGTCATGTGGTGCGCGTCCGCGTTCGCGGCGTAGCCGACGAGCTCCGCGACGATCGCCACGCCGCGGGCCTTCGCGCGCTCCCACTCCTCGAGGATGACGATCGCCGCACCCTCCGACAGCACGAAGCCGTCGCGGCTCGCGGTGAACGGCCGGCTCGCCTTCGTGGGCTCGTCGTTGCGCTGCGACAGCGCGCGCGCCGAGCAGAACCCACCGATGCCCAGCGGCGTCACGGTGGACTCCGTACCGCCGCAGATCATCAGATCCGCGTCGCCGCGCTCGATCACCCGCGCGGCCTCGCCGATCGAGTGCGCCGCGGTGGAGCAGGCCGACACCATGCTCATGTTCGGCCCGCGGCACCCGTGCAGGATCGAGATCTGCCCGGGCGCGAGGTTGATGATGACCGCCGGCGTGAAGTACGGGCTGATGCCGTGGCGTGGGCCCTTGTCGAGCAGCGCCTTGTAGGTCGACTCGATCATGCCGAGCCCACCCATGCCGGCCCCGACGTAGCAACCCCACCGATCGGGATCGGGCTTGTCGACGTCGAGCCCGGCCTGCTTCACGGCCATGTCCGCCGCCGCGATGCCGTACTGGATGAAGAGGTCCATCTGCCGCAGGTTCCGCTTCGGAATCCACTGCGTCGCATCGAACCCACGCACCTCGCCGGCGATCGTGGTGGTGAACTCCCTCGCGTCGAACCGCGTGATCGGCCCGATGCCGGACTTGCCCGCCACGACCGCCGACCAGGTCTCGGCGGTGCCGATGCCCAGCGGGGTGACGAGCCCGATCCCGGTGATCGCGATGCGACGTCGTGCCACGGCGCGCGCCCGAGCGTCAGTTGCCGACGCGGCTCTTGATGTACGCGACCGCGTCGCCGACGGTCTTGATCTTGTCGACCTCGTCGTCGGGGATCTTCACGTCGAACTGCTCTTCGAGCGCGAGCACGAGCTCGACGATGGCGAGCGAGTCGGCCCCGAGATCCTCGGTGAACGACTTGCCCTCGCTGACGTCCTCGGGCTTCACGTCCAGCTGCTCGCAGATGATCTCTTTGATCCGGACTTCGATGTCTCCACTCATCTCGATGGGCTCCTTCTCGAAACTGAACTCGCTCGCGGGTAAAAGTCGGGGATAGGGCTCTCGGGATTGGGCCCGAACGGGCCGCCCAACGCTAGATGTGCAGGCCGCCGTTCACGCGCAACACGTGGCCGGTGATGTATGCCGCGGCGGGTGACGCGAGGAACGCGACCGCCTCCGCGATGTCGTCGCACTCGCCGATGCGTGCGAGCGGGATCTGACCGAGCAGCGCGGTGCGAGCATCGCCCTGCAGCGCCGCGCGGGTCATGTCGGTGTCGATGAAGCCGGGGGCGACCGCGTTGACCGTGACGCCGCGGCTCGCGAGCTCGCGCGCCAACGACTTCGTGATGCCGATGACGCCGGCCTTGCTGGCCGCGTACATGGACTGCCCCGCGTTGCCCTGCTCGCCGACGACCGACGACAGATTGATGATGCGCCCGCGCTCCTTGGCCTTGAGCAGGTGGCGCGCCGCCGCCTGGCTGCACAGGAACACGCCGCGGAGATTGATGCGCTGGATGAGATCGAAGTCCTCGATCTTCGCGCGCATCACGAGGGCGTCGATCGAGATGCCCGCGTTGTTCACGAGGATGTCGAAGCCTCCGAGCCCCGCGACCGTGCGCTTGATGCCGTCCTCGACCGCGGCCTGATCGCCGACGTCGAAGCCGACGACGATCGCCTTGCCGCCCGCTGCCGTGATGCCGGCCGCCGTGTCATGGGCGGCGGCCTCGTCCTTGTCGTTGATCGCCACCGCGGCGCCGCGGGCCGCGAGCGTGACGGCGATGGCCTTGCCGATGCCGCGCGCCGCCCCGGTGACGAGCGCCGCACGATCGGACAGATCGAGGCTGGAAGGCAGCGCGCGCGGGCTGGCGTCGGTCGTCATGGGCCGCTGGGGTCGAAGCCCTTTACCACGTCCAGGTCCGCCGGGGAACCGCACGGATGGACGACCAGCGCGGGATCGATGCGTTTCGCGAGGCCCGCGAGCACCTTGCCGTGACCGACCTCCACCGCGGTGCGAACGCCGAGCGCGACCGCACGTTGCATCGATGTTTCCCAGCGGACGCGGTGCGTCACCTGTCGTACGAGCAGATCCACCACTTTGGCGGGATCGTCGTTGGGGTGTGCATCGACGTTCGCGATCACCGGCACGCGCATCGGTCCGATCTCGACGGCCGCCAACGCGGCCGCGAGTCGATCGGCGGCGGGCTGCATGAGCGCGCAATGGAAGGGTGCGGACACCTTGAGCGGGATGGCCTTCGCCTTGCGTGACTTCGCCAACGCGATCAGTCGATCGACCGCCGCGGCGTGGCCGGCCACGACGATCTGACCGCCACCGTTCTCGTTCGCGGGCGAGAGGACCTCGTCCGTGCCGGCCACCGCCTCCGCGCACAGCGCCTCGAGCTCGTCCGCCGGCACACCGATCACCGCCGCCATCGCGCCGGTGCCCGCGGGCACCGCATCCTGCATCGCCTGCCCGCGCAGTCGCACGAGCCGCACCGCGTCCGCGAAGCGCAGCGCGCCCGCGGCGACCAGCGCCGAGAACTCGCCGAGGCTGTGCCCCGCGCACACGAGCGGCGCGAGGTCGACCGCCTCGCGCAACGCCGCGAGCGCGGCGATGCTCGTCGTCAGGATCGCGGGCTGCGTGTTCGCCGTGAGGGTGAGTTCGCTCTCGGGTCCTTCGAAGCACAGCGTCGACAGCGGTTGTCCCAGCGCGTCGTCGGCCTCCTCGAAGACGCGGCGCGCCGCGGTGCTCGTCTCGGCGAGCGCCTTGCCCATGCCGACCTGCTGGCTGCCCTGACCCGGGAACAGAAGCGCGTGGATCGTCATCGTCGTTCTCCTCTTCAGGACGTGGGTGCCGCGCTCGCGGCCTCGTCGGGGCCGTCCTTCGCGCGCTGCACGAGATCGGCGTTGCGCGCGAGCGCTTCGGCGACGGCGGGCGTGAGCGCCTCGTCGACGGAGCGCACGGCGAGCTGCAACGCGGTCGCGATCGCGAACGGGCTCGCGCCGCCGTGGCAGATGAACGCGAGCCCGTCGACGCCGAGCAGCGGCGCCGCGCCGTAGCTGTCGGGGTTCATGTTGTCGCGCAGCTGGCGGAGCGAGCCGCGCATGAGCAGCGCGCCGAGCTTGCCGATCGTGCTGGCCGTGATCGCCTGTCGCAGCCAGCCCGCGACCAGCCGCCCGGTCGCTTCGGCGACCTTGAGCGCGACGTTGCCCGTGAAGCCGTCGGTGACGAGCACGTCGACCTCGCCGGAGAACAGCCCGCTGCCCTCGGCATAGCCGGTGTAGACGAAGTCGGAGCTCTCGTGCTCGGACAAGAGGCCGTGCACCGTGCGAGTGAGCTCGGTGCCCTTGCCGTCCTCGGTGCCGTTCGACAAGACGGCGACGCGCGGCAGCACCTTGCCGTGGCGGAAGCGCGCGAACACGGCTCCCATCACGGCCCACTGCACGAAATTCACGGGGCGGCAGTCGACGTTCGCGCCGACGTCGAGCAGCGCGGTGTATCCGTTCTTGTTCGGGATGCTCGTGACGATCGCCGGGCGATCGACGCCCTTGAGGCGGCGGTACTTGAAGAGGCCGCACGCCATCATCGCGCCCGAGTTGCCGGCCGACATCGCGGCATCGGCCTCGCCCTTCTTCACGAGGTCGAAGCACACCGGCATCGACGCGTCCGGCTTCGCCCGGATCGCGCGGCCGGGGTGATCCTCCATCGTGATGCGATCCGGCGCGTGCTTGATCGTGATCGGCAGCGACGCGCGATCGGGCACGCTCGCGAGCTCCGCCTCGATCGCGCGCTCGTCGCCGACGAGCACGACGTGCACGCCCCGACGGGCCGCTTCGACCGCGCCCTGGATCTCGGCGCGCGGGCAGTGGTCGCCGCCGAAGGCGTCCAGCGCGATCCGTGCCGCGGCCAAGGACGATCACCTACTCGCGGGCGACCTCGACGACGGCGCGGCCCTTGTAGTGGCCACACGCCGGGCACACGCGATGCGGCAGCGTGAGCTCCTCGCAGTTCGGGCACGGGATCAGGTTCGGCGTCGCGACCTTGTCGTGTTGTGCGCGACGGGAGTCGCGCTTGCTCGGGCTCTTGCGCTTCTTGGGGACGGCCATGGCGGAAGGCGCGGAGTCTAGTGGCGAAGGCTCGACGTCCGCAACCGACCCGGACAAACCGCGCCCTGGGTCGGCGAGAGCTGCCTCATTCCCGGCTCTGGAGCTTGCGCAGGGCGGCCTGGAGCGGGTTCTCGGCCCCGGCGCCCGGGGTCGGGATCTCGTCGACCTCGGGCACCCGCGGGTCCGCGGCGCCGCAGCGCTCGCACGCGGGCACGCCGTCGGGCTGCTCGTTGAGCGGCGCGCCACAGCTCGAGCACAGCCCGCGGCACGCGGCTCCGCGCGCGCACAGCTGCCGCATCGGGTACGCGAGCTTGATGCTCTCGGTGATCATCGGCGCAAGCTCGAGCGTGTGGCCGTCGTAGGTCCACACGTCGTCGCCCGCGGCGTCCTCTTCGTCGAAGTCCCCCTCGTCGTCGCCCTTGGCGGACCGCGGTGCCGCCGCGCCATCGGGGATCACGAGCGCGGCGAGGGGCGAGCTGCCGTCGACGGCCGCAGGGTCGAGGCAGCGCGCGCACGGCACGGTGAACGCGAACGAGAGATCGCCCGTGACCAGCACGCTGCCGTCGGCCTGCAGGAGCAGATCGAGCCCGATCCGACCCGGCGACTCCACCTCGGCGTCGGTGTCCACGAGGGCCGCGCGCAGGCGATCGACGTCGAGCTCCGCGTCGATGCGGTGGCGCGACTCGCCCTTGCGCCGCAGTGCGGCGAGATCGACGACGAAGGCGGATTCCGGGGCTCGGGCGCGCATGGCGAGACGAGAAGGGGTAATCCCAAGCCCGGACGCTGGCAAGGCCGGAACGTGATCCGGCCCGGGCTTCTGGCCCGCGGACGTTGACCCCTCGCCGCGGATTCGTTATGCCCCGGGCGGGCCGCGTGGACGAAACCGGCAAGACGGGCGCGTCGGCGCTACGCGAGGCCGGCGCGAGCCGCCGAGGCCTGCGCCGCGACGTGGCGGGCCCGTGGCGCGTGGCGCTCGTCGTCGTCGCGCTCGTGCCCGTCGCCCTGCCCGCGCTCGCCGAGGCGGCCGATCCGAAGTCGCTCGGCCGTGCGCGCGCGCTGCCGGCTCGCGCCGCGACGCGGCCGATCGCACCGCCGCGCGCGTCGCTGCTCGCCGCGCTGCCGCCCGTGTCCACCCAGGCCTTCGCGCCGCCGACCTTCGGCGTGGCCGGGCTCGTGCTCGCGCCCGCGCCTCCGCCACCGCCCGTGCCCGAGGAGGAGCCGCAGCAGCCCGACCTCCGCACGCCGAAGCGCGACCGCGACCTCGACGAGGACGCGCGCCCGGTGCTGAAGCGCAAGCGCGACGTGCCGCCGTTCTGGATCGATCGCGAGTACGACACGCATCGCACGCGCGCCGTCACACTGCCGCCGCTCTTCGTGCACCACGCGCCGAAGCCCGGCCACACCGATCGGCTGCTGCACGTGAACCTCGCGTTCACGTTCGGCTGGGGCACGCGCGACGGCCTCAAGCGCCGGTGGCTGTCGCTGCCGGCGCTGTTCTTCGGCAGCTTCTCCGAGCGCAAGACGGTGTGGGGCGCGGTGCCGCTCTTGATCGGCTATCGCCGGGTCGGCGAGCAGTTCAACTTCGGGCAGTTCCCGCTCGTCTGGTGGTGGGGCACCAAGTACGTCAAGAACCTGCTCGTCGTCCCGTTCCATTACCAGCAGAAGACGCCCGACAGCTTCCGCGGCGTGTCGGCGCTCCTGTTCTGGTACGGGCACAAGGACACGAAGGACACGATCACCGACAACGATCGCCGATGGTTCGTCGGGGCGCCGCTCTTCTGGCGGTTCTCGCGGGGACTCAAGCGCTTCGACTTCGCGTTCCTGTACCTCGGCGGCAAGAACGAGCTCATCGGCAAGAAGTGGGGCGCGGTCGGTCCGCTCGCCGTGTGGCAGTCGCGCGAGTTCGGCAACCGCAAGATCCTGTTCACGCTCCCGTGGGTGCGGCGCACGGATCGTGCGCGCGGCAAGTCGGCGTGGGCCGTGCCGCTCGTGCTGACGTTCCGCCACCAGGATCGCGATCGCTCGATCTTCTCCGCGACGCCGCTCGTGTGGCACACGCACAACCGGCTCGAGGGCAGCAAGTTCACGATGGCCGGGCCGGTCGGCCGCTGGCAGGACCCGCGTCAGGACAACCTGTTCGTCGCGCCGCTCTGGTATCGCTTCCGCGACAAGGAGCACGACACCACGACGCGCGTGTTCGTGCCGTTCGCGGTCGCCCGCAAGACGCCGGAGCGCAACGCCGTCTACACGATCCTCGGCGGTGGCGCGCGCACGAAGAACGGGTGGACCGCCGCCATTCCCCCGCTGCTCACCGGCTTCGGCAAGTCCGACGACGGCACCCGCCGACAGGGCGTGCTCGGGCTCTTCTGGCACGTGCACAAGCCGGGTCCACCCGCGGAGCGCCGGCGCGCCGTCGTGCTCGCGCCTGCGTTCTTCTACGATCGCAACGGCGCGCGCGTGCGCGTCGGCATCCCGCCGCTGCTGACGTTCGGAGGCAAGCGCGGCACGACGACGTGGCAGACGATCACGCCGTTTCTCTGGTTCGCGCAGGATCCCACGCAGCGGCGCCAGACCGCGGTCGTGGGCCCGATCTTCCACCACCAGAAGAACGGCGACATCCACGGCGGCATCGCGCCGCTCGCGTTCTGGGGCGGTGGCCCGCGGCTGCGCTACGGCGTCGCGCCGCTCCTGCTGTTCGGTGGCGCCACGAACGTGCAGGAGGGCACGAGCACGTTCATCGCGCCCTACTTCGCGTGGCACAGCACGAAGACGTCGCGCACCGCCGGTTCGCTGATCGTGTGGGACGTGATGCGCGACTCCGGCAAGGAGCGGCACACGGCGGTCGTGCCGCTCTTCTACCGCCGCAAGATCGGCGACAACCGCCTGATCCTCTCCGCCCTCGGCGGCATGTACAAGACGAAGGACACGCGCACCGACGTGTGGACGCTCTTCGTGCGGCGCAAGACCGAGAACCGCACGGTCACCGGCGTGCTGCCGCTCGTGTGGGCCGCGAAGGAGCGCACCGAGGGCGGGTTCGTGAAGAGCTTCGTGTTCGTGCCGCTCGTCGTGCGCCGCCACAGCCCGAAGGACGACTTCGACATGTGGACGCCGCTCGTGTGGCGCCGTGAGATCCGGGGCGAGCGCGCGCGCAAGGGCATGGCCGTCGTGCCGTTCTACTTCCGGCAGCGCCAGCCGGGCGGCGTCGACGTCGACGCCGGCGCGGGCTTCTTCTACTCGCGCGATCCGAGGCGCCACACCCACACGATCGTCGCGGGCCCGTTCTACCACCGGCTGTCCCGCAAGTCGCTGCACACCGGCATCGCGCCCATCTCGTGGTGGATGGACTCCGAGACGAAGCGCCGGCTGATCTCGCTGCCCGTCATCGTCCACATCGAGGACAAGACCAAGAACGAGCACACGACGGTCGCGATCCCGTTCTGGTTCGATCGGCGCCGTGCGAACGGTCGGCGCACGTGGGGCGCGTTCCCCTTCGTGTTCGGCGGCAAGCGCCTCTACAACTTCACGCGGCTCTCGCTCGCGCCGCCCGGCTTCGTCGACGTCTTCCGGCTCGCCCGCAACACCCGCTTCACCGGGTTCGTGCCGCTCCTGTGGCGCTTTCGCAAGTGCGGGTTCCAGTCCACCGACGATCCGAAGTGCAGCTACGAGCTGTGGGGCAGCGTGCCGCTGTTCCTGTACGGCAAGGACGGCAACGGCCGCGTCACGCACGGCTCGCTCCTGTACGTCTTCGACAAGACGAAGGCGGGCTGGAAGTTCTACACGCCGCTCTTCGGCGTGAACAACCAGCGCGGCAAGGCGCTCGGCTGGTACGCCGGCCTGCTCGGCGTGAAGACCACCACCACGCATCGTCGGGCGTTCTTCTTCCCGCTGTTCTACTGGCGCAAGCACCGGCTGGAGGACAAGAGCCTCACGCTCGTCGTGCCGCCGCTGTTCATCGGACGCCATCGCAACGATCGGCGCTTCTTCCAGGCGGGTCTGCTCGTGTGGAACTTCCGCCAGCAGCACAAGGTGACGACGGCGATCGTGCCGCCCATCTTCCTGCACAGTCACTCGTACGCCGAGCGGCGACTGACGTGGCTCCTGCCGCTCTTCATCCGCGACAACCAGATGGGCAAGGATCAGGCGTGGACGGCCGCGGCCGCCGGTCTGTGGGTGCAGCGTCGCAAGGGCAAGGACTTCGACTTCGTGCAGTTCCCGCTCGTGTGGCACATCGAGCGCGGCGACGACCACGGCACGTTCGGCGCGTTCCTGTGGTGGGACATCCGCAAGAACGGACGGCAGGCGCAGGTGGTGCCCGGGCTCTACACGCGCGTGGCGACCGGGCGGGGCGACACGAAGGTGATCGGACCGGGACTCGGCTGGTGGACGAAGGGGCTCGGCCCGCGCGAGGGCGACCGGCACTGGCGCGCGCTCTTCGGCCTGTTCGGTGGCGGCGTCGAGGACGGACGGCGCTATGCGGCGATCTTCGGCGCGAAGGTCGATCGCGGGCCGGCGAAGGCCAAAGTGCGCGGCGGCGCGAAGGCGAAGCGTCAGGCGCGAGCCGAGACGCGACGCGCGGCGAAGATCGAGAGACAAGCGAAGCGAGCGAACCGGCGCGCGCTCGCGCAGACACACCGCAAGGCCAAGCGGCTCTCGCGGCGCTGAGCCTGCAACCGCTGGGAGAACGGCGCGTCTCTACGGAGCATGCAAGCTCCCGCCGTCGCGTTCACGAACGTGCGCGCTCCCGCGATGCCGTCGCCGTCGCTCGCCGTCGGCCTGCTCGGCGCGACCGCGGTGCTGCCGGTCCTCGCGTTCGCCTTCGGATGGCTCGGCATCGGGATCCCCTACGCGCGCTGGATCGAGATGGGGCTCGCGCTCGCGTCCATCATCGTGGTGCTCGTCTTCCTGCACGGCGCGTTCACGGCGCTGCGCGGGCGCGCTCGGTTCTCGCCCGGCATGGCCGTCGGCGGGTGGTTCATCCCGATCGCGAACTTCGTGATCCCGGCGCTCGTGCTCCGCGACGGATGGCGAGCCTCGGTGGGTCGGGGCGGCGGCATCGCGTTCCTGTGGATGATCGCGTGGTGGATCACGACCGCGTTCTCCGTGCTGCAGGGCGCGGGTCTGTCGTTCTTCACGTCCGACGACGCACCGATCACCGTGATGCTCGGCGAGCAGCGCCTGTTCGACTTCTCCGGCGTACCGTTCGGGCCGTTCGTGTTCGTCTACGGCTTCGTCGACGTGGCGGCCACCGCCGCGGCGTACGGGCTGCTCGCGCTCGTCGTGCACCGGATCGGCCGCGGGCCGAGCTGAGTCGGGCTACCATGCGGCATGCACAGGGCCGCGATACTCGGCTGCATCGTCGTCGTCGCGTGCGGCGACGACGGCTCCGCTGACGGCGGCGACGGCTCGACCTCCGCGGAGGCGAGCACGTCGGCGAGCTCCGGCGCGCCGGACGGCTCGGGCAGCGGCACCGCGGACACCGGCGATGCACCGCCGCCGGAGTTCTCGCTCGTGTTCGACGACGCGACCGACGAGCTCGCGCTGCTGCGCGACGACGCGCCGCTGCTGCGCTTCCCCGTGCACGCGTTCCAGCTCGGCATCGTGGAGGCGTTCGACGACGCCGCGAGCTACGACCCCGTCTACGACCTCGACGTGACGTGGGCGATCCCGATCGCGATCGAGCGCACGAACGACGACGCCATCGAGCTCGCGCTCGAGTACGACGACGGCACGACGGCGACGCTCGTGTTCGAGGAGACCGCGCCCGGGCGCTTCCACGGCACGTGGACGCCCACCTCGAATCACACGGCCGCGTTCCGCATGTTGCCGCGCGCGAGCGCCGACGAGGGGTTCTACGGGCTCGGCGAGTACTTCGACACGCCCGAGCACCGCGGGCGCGCGCGCGCGATGCAGCTCGAGCCCGACTTCATGATGGAGGGCGGCAACAACGAGGCCCACGTGCCAGTGCCGCTGCTCCTCGGCACGAACGGCTGGGGGCTGTTCGTGCCCGACGATCATCCGGCGCTGTTCGAGTGCGCGACCGAGGAGGACGATCTGCTGCAGGTCACGTTCGGGCACGGTGCGGCCGGCGATGCCGGGCTCGAGCTGTGGCTCTTCGCCGCGGCGCATCCGCTCGATCTGCCGGCGCACTACTACGCCGTGACGGCCCCACCGATCCTGCCGGCTCCGTGGGCGCTGGGCCCGTGGGTGTGGCGCAACGAGAACATGGATCAGGCCGAGGTGCTCGCGGATGCGGCGGCGATCCGCGAGCTCGATCTGGCCACGAGCGCGCTGTGGATCGATCGGCCGTATGCGAGCGGCGTGAACACGTTCGACTTCGAGCCCGCACAGTTCCCCGATCCCGAGGCGATGATCGCGGAGCTCCACGCGCTCGGCTTCCGGCTCGCGCTGTGGCACACGCCGTACGCGAGCGACGGCGCCGAGCCGGCGCCGATGCAATTCATGGAGGCGACCGACGGCGGCTACTTCCCGCCCATCGTGGGGTTCACGACGAGCGACTGGGGGCAGCCGATCGACTTCACGAACCCCGACGCCTACGACTGGTGGCAGGCGTACCTCGGCGCGTACGCGGATCTCGGCATCGAGGGATACAAGCTCGACTACGGCGAGGACGTGCTCGCGGGGCTCGGCGCGGCGCGACGCGAGTGGGCGTTCGCGGACGGCAGCAACGAGCACACGATGCACGCGCGCTACACGGAGTACTACCACCGCGCGTACGCGGAGATGCTGCCGGAGTCCGGTGGGTTCCTGCTCGCGCGGCGCGGTGCGTTCGGGGACCAGGCGATCGCGAGCGTGATCTGGCCGGGCGATCTCGACGCGGACATGAGCGAGCATCGCGACCCGAAGGACGGTCAGCTCGCGGTGGGCGGGCTGCCGGCGGCGGTCGCCGCGTCGCTGTCGCTGGGGCCGTCCGGCTATCCGTTGTTCGCGTCGGACACGGGTGGTTACCGCGACTCGCCGCCGACGAAGGAGACGTTCACGCGGTGGTTCCAGTACACCGCGCTCACGCCGGTGATGCAGATCGGCATGGGCAGCAGCGACGTGGCGTGGGAGCCGGTCGCGGACTGGGACGCGGAGATGCTGGGCTGGTACCGCGAGATGGTGCGGCTGCACCTGCGGCTGTTCCCGTACCTGTGGACGCACGTGCTCCGCGTACAGGACGACGGCCGGCCGATCCAGCGCGCGCTGGGTCTCGCGCATCCCGAGCTCGGCGTGCATCCGGCCGACGTGTACCTGCTGGGCGACGACCTGCTGGTGGCGCCGGTGGTGGAGGCGGGCGCGACGACGCGCACGCTCGTGCTGCCGGCCGGCAATTGGGTGGATTGGTGGGGCGGCACGGTGTACGAGGGCGGCGACGAGATCACGATCGACGCGCCGCTCGAGAAGCTGCCGCTGTTCGTGCGCGCGGGCGGCATCGTGCCGATGCTGCGCCCGACGATCGACTCGCTGTCACCGACCACCGAGCCGGCGATGGTCGACTCGTTCGCGACGGACCCGGGCGTCTTGTACCCGCGCGTGGTGGCGGGCGCGCCGTCGAGCTTCGCGCTGTACGACGGCAGCGCGATCGATCAATCGCTCGACGGCGACACGCTCACGCTCGCCGTGCATCCCGGCGACGACTACGTCACGGGCGCCTTGGTGGAAGTGCTGGCGACCCCGTCGCCCCCGAGCACCGTGACGCTCGACGGCGACGCACTGCCCGAAGCCGCCGATCTCGACGCGCTCGCGAACGACGCGGGCTGGCTGCACACCAGCGAGCGCGGCGGCACGCTGTACGTGCGCCTGCCGGCGGGCGATCACACGGCGGTCGCGAGCTTCTGAGAGAATGGACGGGTGTCCGCCGAGGATCCCGAGCTGCTCGAGCGCTGGCGCGAGGGCGACCCTGCGAGCGGCAACGAGCTGTTCGAGCGCCACTTCCGGGCCGTGTTCCGGTTCTTCCGCGCGAAGGTCGACGAGGACCTCGCCGAGGATCTCGCGCAGCAGACGTTCCTCGGTCTGATCGCCGCTCGCGATCGCGCCGGGCTGCACCACGGATTCCGCGCGTACCTGTTCGGGGTCGCCCGCAAGACGCTGCTCATGCACCTGCGCACGCGCATGCGCACGGCGCCGGCCGTCGACGTGTCGGCCACTGCCATCGCGGACCTGCAGGTGTCGGCGGCCACGCGGATCGCCGTCGCGACCGAGCACGAGCTGCTCGCGCGCGCGCTGCGACGACTGCCGCTCGACTTCCAGATCGCAGTCGAGCTGTACTACTGGGAGTCGCTGTCGACGGTGGAGATCGCCGAAGTGCTCGAGGTGCCCGAGGGCACGGTGCGCAGCCGTCTCACGCGCGCGCGCAGCCAGCTGGCCGAGCACATCCGTGCGATCGCCGAGACCCCGGAGCTCGCGCGGTCCACCCTCGTCGATCTCGACGCCTGGGTCGCATCCTTGTCGCGCGCGCTGGCTGACACGCCCGCGCCGTGATGCCCGTCAGCGCGCGGCCGCGTGGAGCTCGGCCGCGAGCGCGCGGGCGTTCGCGAGATCGCGAGGGTTCGCGCCGGCGGCCGATTCCAACCTCGGCAGCGCCGCCGAGATCCGGATGCGCGCGGCCTCGACGGCGCCGGTGCCGAGCTCCGCACGGGCCCGCTGCACCTCGGCGAGCGCCGCAGGCCAGCTCGCTTCGCCCGTCGTCGCGACGGCGAGCGCGTGCATCTGCGCGAAGCGGCGTTCGGCTTCGGCGGGTCGCCCGGCCGCGAGCTCGAGCTCGCCCGCCGTGCGCAGCAGCGACACCTCGTCGCCGTGGCCTTCGCCGTGGGTCGCGCGTTGCAGCTCGAACGCGCGCTCGAGCTGCGCGCGCCCCCGCGCGACGTCGCCCGCGAGGGCGTGCTCGATCGCGAGGTTCGCGAGCGGCGGGATCAACAGCCGCGATCGCGAGCCCGCGGTCGCTTCGATGATCGCGACCGCACGGGTGCCGTGCGCCACCGCGGCCCCGAGATCGCCGAGATCCTGGGCGGCGGTCTGCAGGTTCACGAGCGTCGCGGCGACGTCCGGGTGCTCGTCGCCGAGGAGCTCGCGCTGCCGCTCGAGCACCTCGGTCGCCTCGACCAGCGCCTCCTCGTGCCGACCGAGCGCACGCAGCACGCCCACGACGTTGCCACGCAGCGCGAGCACTTGCGGGTGCGTCCGCCCGAGCGTGCGCTCACCGAGCTCGAGCGCGCGCTCGTACCACTCGATCGCGTCCGCCGGGCGGCCGCGCGCCCACGCGACGTTGCCGAGGTTCGCGAGCGACGCGTAGTTGCGTCCGTCGTCCGGTCCCCACACGCGTGCGATCCGATCCAGGCGCGCGACGTGATGCAGCATCGCGAGCTCGAAGCGATGCTCGTTCGTCGCGACCGCTCCGCTCGCGTTGTCGAGCAACGCGGCGATCGCATCGTCGTCACCGCCGCGAGCGAGCGCGAGCCGGGCGAAGTCCGCCCACAGATGCGCCACCGCGAAGCCGCCCTCGATCTCGCCGTGCTCCCACACGAGATGGGTCGCCGCGGTCGCGAGCCCGTGCTCGTCGCCCGCGCGCCAGGCCGCGCGGACGGACTCCTCCAGGTCCGCACGCGCGGCCACGGAGTCCCCACCGAGCGAGCGCGCGCGTCCCCGAGCGAGCAGCGCGGCGCCGCGCCAGCGCAGTGCGTCGGGCATGCGACGCTCGACCTCGACGAGCGCCTCGTCGGCATGCGCGCCGGCCTCCGTGTACGCGCCCGTGCTGGCGGCAGCCTCCGCGGCAGCGACGAGCGTCTGCACGCGCTCGACGTCCGCGGGCGCAGGCGGCACTCCGCCGTCGATCCCCCTGGCGTGCCGGCAGGCGGACGCCGATCGCATCGCATGCGCCGACGCGAGCGCTCGCTCGACGACGAGCGCGTCGGGGCGAGCGAGGCGATCGAGCACAGCCTCGAGCTCCGCGCGCCGATGGCCGAGGCACGCCATGCGCGCGTCGTACGACGGCGCCGAGAGCTCGCCGCGGCGATGCGCCTCGCACAGCTCGCGATGCGTCGCCTGCCAGTCCGCGAGCCAGCCGTCGAGCGCCTGCGCGGTGCTGTCCCAGCTCGTGCGCGCGTACGGCTCGGGTCGCTGCGCGAACGCTCTCGAGATCGCGTCGCGACGCTCGGCGTCGAACGTTCCGCCGAGCTGCGCGGCACCGCCATCGCACCCGCTGCGGTCCGTGCGGGCCAGCACCGATGCACCGACGACGGCGGCCCCCAGCATCAGCGCCATCGGCCACCACCGGCGCGCCGTGGGGTCGAACGCTGCGACGAGCGGCGCGAGGTCGTCGTGGCGCTCGGCCGGATCGAACGACAGCCCGCGCACCAGCGCTCGGCGCATCCGCTGCGGCAGCGCGGACGCGATCACCGGATCGGGGCCCCGTCGCTTCGCGGCCAGCAGCGCGTCGCGGGAGTCGCCGACGAACGGCGGCCGTCCGAGCAGCGCGGACCAAGCGACTGCACACAGCGCGTACTGATCCGAGCGCGCGTCGACGGCGACGCCGAGGTGCTGCTCGGGTGCCATGTACAGCGGCGTGCCCGCAAACGCACTGGTGACGCCGCCCGCCGTCGGCCCGGTGTCGCCCCGATCGTCGCCCTCGCGATGCACGGCCGGCGCGTCGCGAGTCTCGTCGGCATCGGCCAGGATCCGGGCGAGGCCGAAGTCGGCGATCTTCAGCGCGCCGTCGCTCGTGACGAGCAGGTTCTCGGGCTTGACGTCGCGATGCACGAGGCCCGCGCGGTGGGCCGCGTGCAACCCGAGGGCGGCGCCGTGCAGGAGCGTCGTGATCGCGCGCGGCGATGCTCGACCGCGCGCGAGCTCGTCCGCGAAGGAGCCACCGCCGACGAGCTCCATCGCGAGGTAGACCTGACCGTCGGGGAGCTCGTCGGCGTCGAACAACGTGACCACGTTCGGATGGACCAGCCGGGCCAGCGCGCGGGCCTCGTCGAGCCACGCCCGCCCCGCCGCAGCGGTGCGCGGGCGCACGACCTTCAGCGCGACGGTGCGCTCGAGCCGTTCGTCCCACGCGCGGTGCACATCGCCGTGCGCTCCGCGTCCGATCCGCTCGATCACGAGATAGCGGCCGACTCGGACGACGGCGGGCGTCTGCGCGAACAGCTTCCCGCGCACGCGCGCCATCGCCAGATCCTCGACGAGATCGGCGCGATGCTCGAGAGCGCTGCGCCCCGCACCGCTCGACGTCGAGGCGTCCATCCCGGGCTCCACGCTATCACGCGGCACCGCTCACGGCATGTACGGCTGATAGTCGCAGCCTCCGAAGCAGAACGCGTCGATCGACAGCACGTAGTCGACGACCGGCATCCGCTCGTCCTCGCCATGGACGACGACGTCGAAGGCGTCGAGCGAGCTCGCGCCGTCGAGCAACACCATCGTCGTGTCGTCGCCGCACAGCACCGCCCCGAGCTCCTCGTCGTCGCGCAGGATCCGGACGCGGACGAGCGGATCGTCGCACTCCATCGTCACGCGCACGTAGGGGTCCGTCTCGCCCGGGACGATCGAGAAGCGCAGGTGATCGGTGGGGTCGTCGTCGGCCGCGATCGCGCCGACGTACTGCACGCCGCGCGTGTCGATCGGCTCGTCGTTGAAGAGCGGCATGTCGACGGACACGGGTCCGCCCGCGGTCGCGCGGAACTGCGCGAGCACGGCGGGGACCACCGCGGAGTCGCCGTCGTCGTCGAGCGCGGGCCCGCCGGTGTCCTCGGTGCCGTCCTCCGCGCCGGTGGTGTCCGTGCCGGCCTCCTCGGTGCCCTCGTCCTCGGTGGCCCCGTCCTCGGTGCCCGCCTCGTCACCCGTGCTCTCGTCGCCACGATCGTCGGTGGGGCCGCCCCCTTCGGATCCGTCGTCGTCGCCCGATGCCTCCGTCTCCGCGTCTTCGTCGGCGCTGGCCTCCGTCGAGCCGGCGTCGACGCCGAGGTCGTCCGCGGCGTCGTCCGCCTCGGTGCAGCCGAAGAGCGCCATCGAGAGCGCGCAGGGAACCAGGGATCGAGCCATTCGCATGTTCATGTCACTTCCGTCCTCGGACCCCTCGCACGGGGCCCACCGCCGACGTTGCCGACGGCCCCGGTCCGCTCCCGGCGATCCGCACGGCGCGTCCGCCCGTGCCGTGCGTCACACCCGGCTCGGCTCGGGCGCGGTCTAGCAGGGTGCGGAAGAACGCGAAGCGTTCTTCCGGACACCCTGCTCCGTGCC
>CAYXVR010000094.1:183-24083 GCA_964468635.1 uncultured Nannocystaceae bacterium | reverse complement strand
CGAAGACGGCCGCACCCGCGAAGACGGCCGCACCCGCGAAGACGGCCGCGCCCGCGAAGACGGCCGCGCCTGCGAAGACGGCCGCGCCCGCGAAGACGGCCGCACCCGCGAAGACGGCCGCACCCGCGAAGACGGCCGCGCCCGCACCGCGCCCCGCGACGGGACCGCGGCCCGTCGTCGTCGGCACCGTGCGACCGGTGTCGCGCCCGGCGGCCGCGAGCCCGCGTCCGACGACGCCCGCGCCGACGCGCGCGGCCCCGACGACGACGCGCCCCGCTTCCGCGCCGACGGTCGCGAGCGCGAAGCCGGCTCCGACCCGCGCGCCGTCCGAGCGACCGCTGCCGCCCGCCGCGGCGAACGTCGGCCCCACGATGGACAGCGCCGTGACGTCGCCGCGCGCCCGCGTGCCGCGTCGCGGACCCGCCCCCGGTACCCCGCATCCGACCGCGCCCGCGCACACGAAGCCGCTCGTGATCCCGAAGCCGGGCACGCAGGAGTTCGACGATCAGCGCACCGTCCTCTACCGTCGCGACGAGCCGAGCGTGCACACCTGAACGCGCCGACCTCCGTCTCGTTCGACCGCCGTCAGACGCCGACGAGGGCCGAACGCGACGAAGCGTCGCGTTCGCGGCGCATCGGCGCGCCGACGAAGGCCGAACGCGCCGGTTCGTCGCGTTCGTGGTCCGTCATGCGCCGACGAAGCTCGAACGCGACGAACGCGTCGCGTTCGCGGCCCATCGCGTCCCGAACGGAGCTCGAGCGCGCGTCAGCGCTTGCGCGGCGGTGGCGGTGGCGGCACGCCGCGCTTGCGCCCGGTGTTCACGAGCTTGCGCGACAGCTCGTCGATGATCGACGCGATCGTCTCGTCGCTCGGCCCCGCCGGGAACTCGGCGAGCTCGTAGTCCGGTCGCCCGACGAAGAGCTTGCCGTTCGCCGGCTCCGCGAGCGCGCCGTCCCAGCCGTCCTCGACCAGCGCCATGGATCCGCTCATCCACGGCGGTCGGGTCGGGTTCGTCTCCACGATCGGGGGGGCCAGCGGCTTCGCGTCCATCCGTCTCTCCGCTTGCCCAGCAGAGCAACCGACGTGCCATGGCCCACGCTCGCGGCGGACGGGCGTTTGCGCCGCCCCCGACCCAGCGTTGCCCGACGAGCTGCCCATCCATCTGGGCAAGTTGCTCGTGCTGGAGGAAAGTTCCCGCGCCGTCCTACGGCAGCACGAGCAACAGGATCTGCGCGACGCAGCACGGCTTCTTCGAGCCGCTGGCCGTGAACTCGAGCGCGAACGTGGCCAGCTCGCCGGGCGGCCGCGGCACGAGCGACTCGAGCTTCGCCGACAGCCGCACCTCCGCCCCGACGCGCGCGACGTCGGGGAATCGCAGCTTTTCCGCGCCGTAGTTCAGGATCGCCGACACGCCTTCGATGTGCAGCAGCTGCCCGAACAACAGCGTCGGCACCAGCGACAGCACGAGATACCCGTGCGCGATCGTGCCGCCGAATGCCGTCGTCTTGGCGCGCTCCTCGTCGAGGTGGATCCACTGGTGATCACCGGTGACGTCCGCGAACGCGCGCACCTTCGCGCGATCCACCACGACCGCATCGCTCGGACCGAGCGTCTCGCCGACGATTCCCCGCAACCCCTCGATCCCGGTGACGGTGCGCATGTACGCGAGTGATGCCACGGGATGCGTGAAGACTCAATCTTCCGCTTCGCTCAATCCTCGAGCTCGCGCAGGCGGCCCGCGAGATCGATCCGCTCCACTGCGGCCGTCGCGATCGCACGCGCGGCGGATTCCGACGCGGCGCCGAAACCGACCAGGGCACCGAGCGCATGGCGAGCGATCGACGTGGGCGGCTGCACGCGTGAGAGCTCGCGAGCGAGGCGTCCGGTCTGCACCGCGTCCTGCAGCGATCCGAGCTCCTCCTGCACCTCCTCGAGCACGCGCGCGTGCTCGCCATACCGCTCGGGCTTCACCTCCCGGAGGAACTCGAGCGTGTAGCGCAGGTTCTTCACGCGAATGCGAACGCGATGCGCGAGCTCGACGGAGCCGTGCTCCCGCAGGCGATCGAGCGCGCTGCGACAGCGCTCCACCTGCTCACCCACGAGCCGCCGCGCCGCGCCGCCGACGGTCGTCGACGACCGCCCCCGCGCGCCTTGGCATGCCTCGGCGAGCTGGTCGAGCCCGCGTCGGCGCGGCCCGTCGAGCGCGGCGATCAACGCCGCTCGCGCGAGCGCACGACGGCCCGCGAGCAGGCGATCGACCTCCGGCCACCCGTCGTCGGGCGCCTCGGGGAATCGCTCGCGCAGCGACGGCAGCGCGAGCCGATGCACGTCGAGATCGCGCACCTCACCGAGCAAGCGCCCCAGCCACCGCATCTCGTCGCGCCACCGACGGAGCGGCGCTCCTTCGAATGCCGACTCGAACACGCGCAGTGCCGTTCGAAGCCGGCGCATCGCGACGCGCATCTTGTGCACGTGCTCCGGATCCAGCCCGGCCCGCACGCCCGGCTCGTGGGCGATCGCAGTCGCCCACAGCCCGCGGAACAGCTCGAGCGTCGCGTCGCCGAGCGGCGCATCGGGATCGAGATCCGCCGGCCTGCCGGGCCACTCGATCGGCGGCGCTCCGACGAGCGCGCGTGCACGGTCCACGACGTCGCCCTCGACCGCATCGACGCCGGGCAGCTCCGCGATCGAATCGCCGAGCGCCGCGAAGCTGGCCGACGCGCCCCGCAGATGCTCGAGCACGATCTCGCCGAGCACACCGGCCGCGATGCCGTCGGCTCCCCGCACGTCGATGCGGTCGATGCGGAGCTCGACCGCGAGGTCCTCGCGCGCGATGCCCCAGCGCTCGCGCGCGACGTGCAGCTCGAAGATCGTTCGCGGCGTCCCGGCGAGCGGCAACGCGAGCGCGCGTGCCGACAACTCGCGCAGCGCGCCCGCCTCGTCGTCGCCGCCCGCCAGCGCGACGCTCGGACCGGGCCCGGGCGGCACCTCGGGATCGAGCGGCAGCGCTTCGATCGCGATCGTCGGCACGGCGGCGTACGCGGACCGCCACGCGACGAGCCCGGCGGCCGCGAGCTCGCCGTCGGTGGTGTCGAGCGCGCGCCGGTCGAGCTGGACGCGAGCCGGCGGATGACCGCTCGCGTGGGTCCGCAGCCACGCCCGACACGCTTCGGGCACCTCGGTGCCCGCCCACCCGAACCGTCGTTCCTCGCGGGCCGCCATGCCCGCGACGCTAGCACTGCCCCTCTCCGGCTTGCATGACGCTTTTACTAGCCATATAGTAAAACCCCACTCGGCGCTCGGCGCCGCGAGGCCAAATGCCGTTCGACCTCGAGCTCGACTACGACCGCGGCATCCCGGTCTACCGCCAGATCTACGAGGCGGTGGTCCACGCGTTGTCGACGGGTCGGCTCGGCAAGGACGAACAGCTGCCGACGATCCACGAGCTGGCCGCGCGTCTCGAGATCAACCCCAACACCGTGGCGCGCGCCTATCGCGACCTCGAGCAGGGCGGGCACATCGTCGCGAAGCGCGGGCGCGGCACGTTTCCGGCGCCGCAATCGAGACCTCCGGAGATCGATCGGGAGTCGATCCTCCACGACATCTACACGCGTGCCATTGCCGACGGGGCGCGTCATGCCATCGGCGCGCGCGAGATCATCCGCTACTTCCGGAAGGCGCTCCATGACGATCAGACGTAGTCGATCCATCCTGCGGGCCGCCGCCCGCACGCTGCAGTCCCACCCGCGCCTCGTGTGGTTCGCCGTGCTGTCCGCGATCGTCTCGTCGATCGTCGTCGGCATCGGCGGCGCGATCGCGTGGCTCGGCAACGATGCCGCGGCATGGTTGCCGTTCGCGGACGCGCCGCCCGAGGGCGTGAAGAGCCGCAGCATGCTCGTGTTCGGGCTCGCGACGTGGTTCGGCACGCACCTCGTCACGCCGTTCTTCGCCGTCGCGCTCGCCCGCGCGACGCTCGACGCGATGGCCTCGCGCCCGTGGAACGTGAAGGACGCCCTGCACGGTGCGGGTCAGCGCTTCGCGACGATCGCCACGTTCGCCGCGCTCAACGCCACGGTCGGCGGTCTGCTCGCGCGCATGCGCGGCGACGGTGGCGCGCGTCGACCCGGTGCCGCCTCGCGCGCGACGGCCAAGGTGCTCGGGCTCGCGTGGTGGGCCGCGACGTACCTCGTCGTGCCGGTGATGGCTCGCGAGCCCCGCAGCGGCTTCGCGGCGGTGGGGCGCTCGGCGTCCCTGTTCCGCGAGACGTGGCGCGAGGCGTTCATCGGACGGCTCGTGCTCGGCTGGTTGTGGGTGCCGGCGCTCGTGATCGCATCAGTGCCGTTCGTGCTGTGTCTCGTGTTGAAGGTCCAACACGTCGGCGTGTTCGCGCTCGCCGTCGTGGTGCCGGCGTTGGCGCTCGTGTTGCTCGGCGTCGTCCTGCAGACGCTGGACACGATCTACCGCTGTGCGCTCTACGTCTTCGCGACCGAGGGCGTCGTGCCCGAGCCCTTCGACGACCCGGACCTCCACGAGATCTGGTGCGTGCGCACGGAGTGAAATACCCTCGGGCGCTCCGATGGCGCCCCGTTTCCACTGCAAGGACGGCTGGATCCGCGACGAGCACGACCGCGTGCGGATCTTCCGCGGCGCGAACGTGTCGGGGCGCGCGAAGCTCCCGCCGTTCGTCGCGCTCGACGATCCTTCCGCGCTCGATCCGCTCGCGGCGTGGGGCTGGAATGCCGTGCGGCTGCTCGTGCTCTGGGAGGGCGTCGCGCCGCAGCGCGGTGCGATCGACGACGGCTACGTCGAACGCGTGCGCGCCTTGGCGGAAGCCGCGGGCGCTCGCGGCCTGCACGTGGTCGTCGATTTCCACCAGGACCTGTTCTCGCGCGTGCTCGGGGGCGACGGCGCGCCCGAGTGGGCGGTGAAGGCCCAGGGCAAGCCGGCCCAGGGCCGCTCGTGGTTCGCCGACTATGCGCTCGCGCCCGCGGTGCGCGAGTCGTTCGCCGCGTTCTGGCGCGACGACGACGGGATCCAGCGCGAGTTCTTCGCGTGCGTGCGCGCGGTGATGCTCGCGATGCGCGACGTGCCGATGGTGATCGGTTACGACCTCTTCAACGAGCCGATGACGGAGCTCTCCGGTCTCGTGGGATTCGAGAAGGGTCCGCTCGCCGAGATGTACCGGGCCGGCATCCGGCTGCGCGACGAGCTGGATCCCGATCGCCTGCTGTTCCTCGAGCCCACGCCGCTCGCGGCGTTCGGATTCCCCACGGCGTTGCCGGTGCTCGCGGGCGCGAACCTCGTGTACGCGCCGCACATCTACGATGCGCCGGCGATCGTCGCTTCGCGCTACCTGCCGCGGCTGTCGAGCTTTCCGTTCACGCTCCGATCGCTGTTGCGCGAGCGCGAGCGCCGGGGCGAGCCGCTGTTCGTGGGCGAGTTCGGCGTGCTGAACGGCGTGGCCGGCGAGGCGCGGATGATGGAGCACCAGTGCCGGCTGCTCGATCGCCACTTCGCGAGCTGGACCGTGTGGCACTACAACCCGACGGACGTCGACTGGAACGACGAGGACGCATCGATCGTCGAGCCCGACGGATCCGAGCGGGCGTGGACCGGTGCGCTCGTGCGGCCCTATCCGCGCGCGCTCGCGGGCACGCCGATCGCGTGGGACAGCCACCCGCGGCGGCGATGGACGCTCGAGTACACGCCGTACGGCGAGGCGGCGACCGAGCTCGTGGTCCCGGCGCGATGGAGCGGCGGTGCACATCGAGTGCACGCGCACGGGGCCGAGGTGCGCACCCGCGACGACGGCATCGTCGAGCTCGTCGCGACGGCGCGCGATCGCGTGCGCATCGAGCTGGAGCGAGCGTGATGGCCAGCACGAGCGCGGGCCTGCTGCTCGTACGAAGGTCGCCGCGCGGCCCCGAGTTCCTGCTCGCCCATCCGGGCGGCCCGTTCTTCGCGCGCAAGGACGACGGCGCGTGGACGATCCCGAAGGGCCTCGTCGAGGAGGGCGAGGAGACGTTCGCGGCCGCGTGTCGCGAGTTCGCCGAGGAGACCGGTCAGCCGTGTCCCACGGGCGAGTTCGAAGCGCTCGGCGAGGTGAAGCTCGCGAGCGGCAAGCGCGTGCTCGCGTGGGCGGTGCTCGGCGACTGCGATGCGAACGCGTGCACGAGCAACACCTTCGAGCTCGAGTGGCCGCGCGGCTCGGGCAAGACGCGCGCGTACCCCGAGCTCGATCGCTTCGGCTGGTTCTCCGCGGACGAAGCGACGAAGAAGCTCAACCCCGCCCAGGCCGAGCTGATCGCACGGGCGACCGCCTGGCTCGCGCGCGGATGATCACAGCTGATCACACTGGAACCACGGGACCATCGTCTTGTCCGAGTGCTTCACGCACACGTGGTCCTCGGGGCAATCGCAGTCTTCCACGCAGATGATCTCGCACAGCTGCTGGAACTGGAATCCGACGATGTCCTGGCACGTGTACCCCTCGGGACACGGTGCGCCCATGCAGTCCTGGTTGATCGCCGACGGATCATCGGTGATCGGCTCGCACACGGCGCTGGTCGTCGAGCCTTCGCCGCTCGAGTCACCGCTGCTCGAGCCGTCACCGCTCGAGCCGCTCGAGTCGGCGCCCGTCGATCCGGTGGATCCCTCGCTGCTGCTTCCGCCACTCTCGCTCGAGCCCGACGTGGTCGGGGCGGTGTCGCCGGTGCTCGATTCCTCCGTCGGTGTGGTCGGATCCGTCATCGTCGACGGCCCGTCGTCGTCGTCGTCGTCGGCCGACGTCGAGCTGTCGTCGCCGGTGCCGGTGGTGCCCTCGTCGTCGCCGCACGCTACCGCAGGCGCGACACCGAGCACGAGAGCCAATCGAACCAGTCGAGAAACGTCGGTCCAGTCCATGCGGAGAGCTTAATCCATCCGCGGGGCGCTGGCCGTCGGCGCGCACGGCGTCTACCCTCGATCCATGCGGAAGATTGCTCTCGTCGCTCTCTCGTTGTGCGCGTGCTTCAACCCGAGCGACGGCAACGGTGAAGGCGGCACAGGCGGCTCCACCGGTTCGAGCGGCGGACAGGACGACGCCACGAGCCTCGACGAAAGCGACGCGAGCACGAACACGATGAGCGCGTCGCAGACCGCGTCGATGACGGGCGAGTCCGAGAGCGTCTCCACCGACACGAGCGCGGACTCGACCGCCGACGACGCGGTGACGACCGACGCCGACGACACGTCGCCCGACGACGGCAGCAGCTCGGACAGCGGCCCGCTCCCCGGCTGTGCGGAGTTCGACGGTCGCGTCATCTACATCAACATGGGCGGCGCCACGCTGACGGACGGCCTCGTCGACAACGCGCCTGCGAACATCATCGACGACGAGCTGCTCGCGCGCGAGTGGCAGGGCTACACCACCGACGACGCCGACGAGGTGTACGAGCTCGTCGTGAGTCACTTCGAGCCGTTCCACGTCTGTCTGACACGCGATCCGCCCGCGGTCGACGACTACACGATGATCGTCGTGTCGTCCGAGACGTACATGGACAACCCGAATTTCATCAGCGGCAATCACTATGATTGCGGCGACGCGGTGAGCAACAGCGTGAACGTCGTCGTGCTCTCCGAGGAGGCCGGCCTCGCCGCGACCACGAAGGCGATCGGCATCAGCAAGTTCGCCGCGCGCGTGTTCGGGCTCGAGTCGGTCGCGGACTCCCCCGACGACATCATGAACCAGTTCGTCGGCACGACGCTCAACGGCGCGACGTTCACGGACTCGTGCTACACGAAGATCGCCGGCTCCACCTGCGACTCGATGGTCTCGTGCGCGATGGGAGAGCAGCAGTCCGGGCCGTATCTCGAATCGCTCTTCGGTGCGGCCGAGTAGCGGGCCGAACGATTTCGCGAGGGCGGACGGTGCAGGCAGGTTGCCCAGCGCCGCAGCGGGTTGCGCAAAGTTCCTTCAGGCCCGGAGGGCCGTGGGGAAAAGTGCGGGCGAGCGGCGGATTCCGGCGGCGTTCGGTGAACCTCGTCGCTACGCTGCCAACGTATATGGTCGGGATGGGGATCGCACGACTGTCGGCGCGCTGCGTCGGGGGACTCTCGTTCGCGCTCGTGATCGGCTGCGCCGCGGACGACCGCGGTGTCGGCTTCGAGCCCGCGTGGCAACCGACGACGCCGTCGCCCGGCACCGCGCCGGCCGACGCCGGTGACGAGGACTCCGGCACTGCGGGCGAGAGCGAGAGCGGCAGCGGCACCGACGACGGTGTCGTCGACGACGCGGGCGACGACGCGAACGACACCGCGAACGACACCGCACCCGCCACGACGATGCCGCCCGCGGAGGACAGCGGCGACTCGGGCTCCGGCGATCCCGTGCTCGACGCGTGCCTCGGCATGGCGACGAACGACTGCGAGATGTGTGCGTGCAACCTGTGCCTCGATCCGCTCTACGCGTGTCAGCAGGACGTCGGCTGCGTCGCGATGCGCGACTGCGCCGAGGCGGCCGGCTGCGCGGGCACCGAGTGCGCGGAGCCGTGCGGCGCGGTCATCGAGATGCACGGCGGCTACTTCGGCGACTCCGCGAATCTCGCCCTCGCGCTGTCCGAGTGCCTCGAGCCCGCGTGCCCGATCTGCTTCTGAAGGGCATTCCCGAGCGGGCTGCTTGCCCTTCGCGGGCACCGCGCCCGCGATCTTCGCGGTCGCCCGGGCCGAACGCGTCCCGTCTGGGTCGGCGCTCGCCCGTGCGGCTCGCCGCTGCTATCGTGGACCGGTGTTCGGCATCGGGCCCGTCGAGTTCATCATCATCGCCGTCGTCGCGCTGATGCTGTTCTCGCCCAAGGAGCTGCCCGGGATCATCCGCACCTTCACGAAGTTCTGGGGCTCGTTGCGTGCGACCGCGGACGACTTCCGCGACGCGATCATGAACGAGGAGGAGCTCGACGAGATCAAGAAGGCGATCAAGGGCGGCAAGGACGAGCTGAAGAAGGCCGAGGCCGCCGCGCGGCGCGAGCTCATGAAGGCGCGCGTCGAGATGCAGAAGGCGCAGAACAAGCTCATCAAGACCGTGAAGGCCACGGAGCAGGCGCAGAAGCAGGAGGCGCTGTCCGCCGACCCCACGGCGCCCGCCGGCACCGCGCCGGCCGGTCCTGCGCCCGCCGGCACCGAAGCCGCCACGCCCGAGCCCGCCGGCAACGACAACGTCGCCCCGCCGCCCGCGACCGAGGGTCCGAAGGTGCCGCCGCCCCCGGTGGTCGCGACCTCCTCCCCCGCGCCCCCCTCCGCCGCGCCCGCGGCGAAGCCCGAGGGCGACGTGGATCAGGGAGCCGCGTGACCGACAACAACGGCGCCGACGGCATGGCGGAGGGCCCCGAGGGCGACACGCCGATGTCGTTCTTCGATCACCTCGCGGAGCTGCGCAAGCGGCTGTTCCGCGCGGTGGCGTGCCTCGTGCTCTCGGCGATCGTCGCGTACGTCTTCGTCGATCGCATCAGCGCGTTCCTGCAGCAGCCGTTCAAGCAGGCGTGGGAAGCCGCGGAGATGAAGGGCGAGCCGACGATGCTCAACCTCTCCGCGCTCGACGTCATCCTCACGGACATCTGGCTCGCGCTCTTCGCCGGGCTGTTCGTGTCAGCGCCGGTGATCTTCTACCAGCTGTGGATGTTCGTCTCGCCGGGTCTCTACGCGAAGGAGAAGAAGATCGTCGTCCCCTTCGTGGCGACGAGCGCCGGCATGTTCGCGGCCGGCGCGGTGTTCTGCTACTACATCGTGCTGCCGATCTCGACGGGCTTCTTCCTCGAGTACACGAGTCAGAAGTCGGCGAGCTCGGGCGGCGTCGAGGTCGTCACCGCGTACACGTACCCCGAGTACTTCTCGTACGTGATGAAGATCCTGCTCGGCTTCGGCCTGATGTTCGAGCTGCCGCTGGCCGTGTTCTTCCTCGCGAAGGCCGGCGTCATCACGCACAAGAGCCTGCTCAAGCACTACAAGATCGCGCTGCTCATCATCACGATCAGCTCGGCCATCCTCACGCCGCCTGACCCGGTGACGATTTGGCTGATGGGGATCCCGATGGTCGTCCTCTTCTTCATCAGCATCGGCGTCGCCTACGTCGTCAGCAAGCCGCAGGTGGAGGCCATGGCACGCCTGGAGGCGGAGCTGGCGGCCCAGCCCCCCGACGACGACGACGACGACGCGTAGGCCGTTTTTTTCGCGGTCGGCCCTCTGGTGTACGGCCGGCGGCTTGTCTATCCTTCGCCGCATGTTTGGGGTCTCGCGGCGACTGCTCTCGTTGGTTTCGGCTCTGGCGCTCCCGGTCACGCTGTTCGCGGCCGGCTGCACGTGCGGCTCGGGCCCCTACGAAGGTGACTACGACGGCGATCGGCCGGGCTCGCTCGACGGTGTGAAGTTCGTCGAGAGCGAGAAGGGCGATCCGAAGGTGATCGGTTGCTCCGACGGTCAGCGCGAGGGCTTCGCCGATATCAAGAAGCATCCGCGCATCGCGGCCTGCATCGGCAAGTGGACGGGCGAGAAGGGCCTGCGCGACAAGCCGACGGGCGCCGCGTGTGGCGACGACGGCGAGGCGTGCAAGGTGCCGGCGGACGTGTGCTCCGTGGGCTGGCACGTGTGCGGCGTCGAAGGGAAGATCGACGACCTCACCGGTCACACGACGGTGAAGGACTGCGACAACGCAGGCCCCGGTCGCTTCAACGCGGCGATGAGCCACCTGCCGAGCGAGGACGTGAACCCGTGTCCGACGGTCGACGCGAAGAAGCCGTTGCCGTGCACGAAGGCCGGTCTCGGGGCCGAGGCCGTGTGCTGCGGCAACGACTGCCAGATGGGCAAGTGCAAGGACAGCATCTGGAAGGGCAAGACGAAGATCAGCCGCGGGCCCAGCGAGGGCTGCGGCAAGGTCACGTCGGATCGCAACCCGGGCGTGCTCTGCTGCTTCGACGGCGACGGCAACCCCGGCGCCGCGGATGCGAAGGCCGAGGACGCGAAGGCCGAGGACGCGAAGGCCGAGGACGCGAAGGCCGAGGATGCGAAGGCCGAGGACGCGAAGGCCGACGACGCGAAGGCCGACGAGAAGAAGGCCGACGAGAAGAAGGCCGACGACGCGAAGGCCGACGAGACGAAGGCCGACGAGAAGACGACGCAGAAGTCGCCGGAGAAGTGATCAGCCGATGGTTCCGGCCCGCGCCAGCGACACGTAGTGGTCGAGGCAGTCGCGGGCCGGACGGCCCACCGCGACGATGGGCGTCGTGATCACGTCGGTGTCGTTCCCCCAGAACTGGATCCGCTCGCCGAGCCAGCTGTGGTCGTACTCGAGCGGGGGCAGCCGCAGCGCGTGCAGCCGCAACGCCGCGTGATTGCGGACCCACTGGCCGGTCTCGCGATCGCGCACGCCGACGCACTCGTCCGCGCGCAGGTGATACTCCGTATGGCGGGTCACGAACAGGCGGTGGCGACGGCGGTTCGACGTCATGGCTCGACCGTGCCCGCACGGCGCCGCGGCAGCAAAAAACCGGCGGGAGGACGGGGAGCCGGACGCGCAGCATCCGGCGCGCTACCATCCTGACGTGGCGAACGCGTTCGCGGCCCTGCCCAGGTTCCACCGCGGTGCACTCGCCATCTTCATCCTCACGGCGATCGCGACCGCGGGGCTCGGCGATCGCCCGATCGGCGACCTGCTGCGGCTGCACCCAGGCCAGCTCTATGCGCTGGAGGGATTGTGGCAACCGCTCACCGCGAACTTCGTCTATCCCGAGGGTGATGCCGGCTTCCTGCTCGGCACGCTGCTCATCCAGTGGTTCTTCGGATCACCGCTCGAAGGCTTTTTCGGAACACGACGTTACCTCGCGCTCGTGATCGGCTGCGGAACGGTCGGTTATCTCGTGTACGCGCTCGTCTCGCCGTGGCTGCCCGCGGTCCCGCACGGGGGCTCGACCGCCATGGATCTCGCGGCCCTCACCGCGTATGCGGTCGTGTTCGGCAAACAGACCGTGTCGCTCCTGGGTGCGCTGCCGATGCGTGCGCGCACGCTGGCGGGCGTTCTCGTCGCCCTGGGCGTGATCGCGCCGCTGTTCAAGGGCGCGCCGTGGCCGTTCGTGGTGCCATGGCTGGTCGCGATCGGCGGCGCGCTGCTCGTGACCGTGCAGCCCTGGCGCCGGACCGGGGATTCGGGCAAAGTCACCAGACCCAAGGCGAAGGGCAAGACCCGCGCCAAACACCTGCGCGTGGTCGAACGAGACCCCGAGCTGTTGAACTGAACCCGAGCCCGCGGCGGACCGCGGCCGTCTGGCGAGAACGTTGTCGACGCGACCGAGAGAGCCCGCCGAAACGGGCATGACGACCACCTTCTTCGCGGCCCAGCACACGCACAAGCAGCTCCGTAGGGTCATGCTGCGCGTGAAGGACGGGCCCGATCGGGGGGCGCAGATCACCGTCGCGCGCTCCCGCGTGACGATCGGGCGCAGCGCGGTCAACGACCTCGTGCTCACCGATACCTCGGTCTCGGGCACGCACGCGGAGATCGTCGTCGGCGAGGGCGGCGTGATCATCCACGACCTCGAGAGCACGAACGGCACGTTCGCCGGTGCGATTCGGATCAAGTCGGCGTGGATCGAGCCGGGCACCGCGATCAAGTGCGGCAAGACGGAGATCGAGCTGCTCTCGGCCGACGAGGTGCAGGTCCCGATCTCCGGCGAGGATCACTTCGGCGCGATGTACGGGCGCAGCTCGGCGATGCGCGAGGTGTTCGCCACGCTCGAGCGCGTCGCGCCCACGGAGATGAGCGTGCTCATCGGCGGCGAGACGGGCACCGGCAAGGAGCTGGTCGCGCGGGCGCTTCATGACGAATCGAACCGCGCGCAGGGGCCGTTTGTCGTGCTCGACTGCGGCTCGCTGCCGCGCGAGCTCGCCGAGGCGGCGATCCTCGGCCACAAGAAGGGCTCGTTCACCGGTGCGGTCACCGATCGTGCGGGCTGCTTCGAGGAGGCCAACGGCGGCACGCTGTTCCTCGACGAGATCGGCGAGCTGCCGATGGATCTGCAGCCGAAGCTCTTGCGCGTGCTCGATCGCCGCGAGGTGCAGCGCATCGGCGAGTCGCAGGTGCGCAAGGTGGACGTGCGCGTCGTCGCGGCGACGCATCGGGACCTGCGCATGATGGTGGGGCAGGGCATGTTCCGCGAGGACCTGTACTTCCGTCTGTCGGTGATGTCCGTCGACCTGCCGCCGCTGCGCGAGCGCGGCGAGGACGTCGTGATGCTCGGCGATCGGTTCCTCGACGACTTCGTGCGCATGGTGAACGGCACGATGCCCAAGCCGCGCCTCAGCGATGCGGCGCGGGAGGCCTTGGTGGCAGAGCCGTTTCCGGGCAACGTCCGGCAGCTGAAGAACATCATCCAGCGGGCCGCGCACCTGTGCCGCGGCGGCGTCATCGAGCCGTCCGATCTGCACCTCGGGCGCCGCGAGGATCCGCGCGCGATGGCGAGCGCCACGAACGACCGCACCGCGCCGCCCGGCAGCTTCGGGGCCGCGCTGCTCGACGCGCCGTTCAAAGACGCGAAGCAGACGATGGTCGACAACTTCGAGCGCGAGTACTTCTCGCGGCTGCTCGATCGCACCGACGGCAACCTCAGCCGCGCGGCGGCCGAGGCCGGCATCACGCGGTACTACCTGCGCGAGCTGCTCAAGCGCCTCGGCATGCACAAGGTGCGCGACGATGGCGACTGATCTGCGCGCGCTGGTGTTGGTGGTGGTTCTCGCTGCGTGCGGCGAGAAGGAGGCCGAGCCGGTCACCGCCGCGAAGGCGTACGCGAGCGCGATGCAGCGTGGCGACGTGAAGGCGTTGATTCCGCTGCTGGACCGCGACTCCGCAGATCGGCTCACGCAGGCCGCGGCGGCCGCGAGCGATCACGTCGGTGGGCGCCGCATCATCGAACCGCACGAGATGCTGCAGATCGTCGACGTGCCGAACAGCTTCCAGGTCGCGAAGGCCGAGCTCGTCGCGGGCGACAGCGAGAGCGCGCAGGTGAAGCTGACGGCGGCCGACGGCAGCGAGCACCTCGTCGACCTCGTGCAGCAAGACGGCACGTGGCGCGTGCGCGTTGCGGCGCCGGGCAAGCCGGTGGCGAACGAGGCGACGTGAGCGAGTCGATCACCACCACGCCGGACGAGGGCACGATCCCGGCGCGACGCCGCGACGAGGCGCGCAAGCCGGAGGGCGACGCACCGATCGCGGCGCGCACGGGCGACTCGTCGCCGGCGTCGGACGAGCCGGCGCGCGAGGACGCGGGCGCGAAGGCGGATTCGTCGGGTCGCGCACCGCGGTGGATGCACGTCGCGCGCTTGCTGCTCGCGCCGGTGCTCGCGATGGGCGCGATGGGCATGCACTGGTGGCTCAACGTGCCGGCGCACGTGTCCGTGTCCGCGAAGGACCAGGGCGCGAAGAAGGGCCCGAAGAAGAAGGCGCCGCGCAAGAAGGCGAACGCCGTGAAGCCGCGCCCGGTCGGCGAGATCGAGGCCACGTGGAAGCGGCACAAGGACCAGCCGTTCGAGGACGAGCCGGTGCGCTCCACGTGGACGCGCGGGGCCCAGTCGCTCGTGAACAAGACGGTGGTGGTCGCGCGCAAGTCGGCGTTCGAGGGCGCGCCGGAGGAGCCGCGCGTGAACGTGCTCGACGTGACGTGCAAGACGATCCGCTGCCGCTTCGTGCTGCGCTCGCCGTTCGCCCACGAGCTCGACCTCGTCGCGGGCGCGCTCGAGCAGGTGAAGATCGACGGCGAATCGATCTGGCTCGGCTTCGAGACGGAGCGCATCGATCCGCCGCGCGAGAACCTCCCGAAGGACGAGACCTACCTGCAGGTCACCGTCGCCTTCACGGCCGACGACCTCGACGACGCCGACATGAAAGTCGCCGGCGACGAAGACATCGCCGGCGGCGCCGCCGACACGGAAGACGACCTACCGGAGTAGGCGGGCGTCACAGGACGTCGTCGAGCTCCGTGATCGGAAGCGCCTCGACGCCCTTCGCGATCGCGTAGCGCCGGGGTCCTGGATAGACGACGTAGAGGGCCTTCAGACCGAGGTCTGTCCTGGCGATGTGCATCGACTTCGTCATGGTCGGCGCGTCGCTCCACTTCACCTCGAAGCCGAGCAGCGTGCGCCCTCGCGTAACGACGAAGTCGAGCTCCGCGCCCGAGTGCGTCGACCAGAACGCTACGTTGCGATCACCGACGCGGCGGATGAGCTCTTCGAGCACGAACCCTTCCCACGAGGCGCCGAGCACCGGGTGGCCCTCGAGCTCGCGAAAGCTACGCACGCCGAGGAGCGCGTGGACGAGCCCGCTGTCGCGCACGAAGACCTTGGGCGACTTCACCAAGCGCTTCTCGAGGTTCGGCAGATGGGGAGGCAGCTGCCGGACGACGAGGGACCCGCAGAGCAGATCGAGGTGATGCTTGACCGTGGGGTATGCCTCGCCCAGCGCGCCGGCGAGCGCCGATCCGTTCCACAGCTGTGCTTGCCGATGGGCGAGCATCGTCCAGAGACGACGGACCTGGGCAGGCGACCGGAGCCGGGAGCCAAGGGCCGCCAGGTCACGCTCGACGAACGTCCGCACGAAGTCCTCGCGCCAGCCGAAGCTCTCCCGGTCCGAGCGCGCGAGGTACGAGGGTGGAAATCCGCCGCGTGAGAAGCGGCGGCGGAGCTGCGAGGGACCGACCTCCGTCAGCGAGAACCCGGAGAGCTCGAGGAACCGGATGCGGCCAGCGAGCGTTTCGGACGACTGTCGAAGGAGCTCGGGCGCCGCGCTGCCCAAGACGAGGAAGCGCGCGGGGAGCGGGCGACGATCCGCGAGCACGCGCAGGACCGCGAACAACTCCGGTGCCCGCTGGACCTCGTCGATGAGCACCAGCCCGCGAAGCGGCTCGAGCGCGGTCATCGGTTGCGAGAGGCTCTGCGCGTCGCGAGGATCTTCGAGATCGAACCGCTCCGTGATCCGCGGGAGCTGGCGCGCCAGTGTCGTCTTCCCCGATTGCCGCGGCCCGAGCAACGCGACGACAGGGGACGACCGCAGCAGCTTCTGGAGCTCGGTCAGGCAGGCTGTCCTCGGGATCAGCAACCTTGAAATTCTGCTAGTCGACTATCAGAATTTCAAGGTTGATAGACAGACGTCCAAAGGGTGAAGTCCCGGGAGTTCCGGCGGCTCGGCCACGAGGGGCGTTCGACGCGGCGCACTCGCCGCGCGAGGCCCGGTTCAGCCCCGACACCATCGGCTCGCGCGAGAGCGGCGTGCGTTCGGGGGTCGTGAGCGTCTGAGGGGGCGCGAACACGAGGAACCGCGGCCCGACGGCGAATCGATCTGGCTCGGCTTCGAGACGGCGCGCGTGGATCCGCCGCGCGAGAAGCTCCCGAAGGACGAGACCTACCTGCAGGTCACCGTGGCCGTCACGGCCGACGACCTCGACGACGCCGACATGAACGTCGCCGGCGACGAAGACATCGCCGGCGGCGCCGCCGACACGGAAGACGACCTACCGAAGTAGGGCTGTTGCGTTCGAGGCCCGTCAGCGCCCGACGAGGCTCGAACGCGACGATGCGACGCGTTCGAGGGTCATCAGCGCGCCGACGAGGGTCGAACGCGACGCTTTGTCGCGTTGGAGGGTCATCAGCGCGTGACGGAGGTCGAACGCGACGCGCCTACGGGCACTCGCCGAAGATCGGCTCGCTGATGCTCGAGTCGGGCGCAGCGCAGCGATCCTCGAGGTCGTCGCCGAGCACGTAGTACGGCGCGGGAGCACCGTTCGCGTAGAAGGTGCCGCAGCCGCCCTCGCCGAACGGCTTGTCTTCGTCGCAGATGACGCAGTTACCGCCGCTGCCGACGCTGGTGTCGCAAACGAAGCGCTCGTCGCAGAAGAAGCCCTTGCAGAACTGATCCTGAATCCCGTAGTCGCGGTTGTCCGCGCCGCTCACGAGGATCTCGTCGGAGTCCGGATCGACGCAGATGTCGAAGTCGTTCTTCTCGAGCCCGTCGTCGCAGGCGTCGCCACTGGTCCGAGCGTCGCAACCCTCGGTGCCCTTGCGGGCGTCTTCGCAGTCGAGCACGAGGTCTTCGCAGTCGTCGGCGAGCTCGGCATCCGGATCCTCCGGATTGGTCGAGAGGACACATGCGATCGTCCTGAAGTCCGCGACGCAGATCTTGTCGGTCTTCGTGCTGTCGAGACCGGCGTTCTCGGGATCGAAGCGACACACCGCCACGTAGCGTTCGTCTCCGGTCGGTTCGCAGTCGTCGCCCGTGCCGCAGCGTTGGACGTCGTCGCGGGGCTTGAAGATCGCGGTGCAGGCGAGGCCCGATGCGAGGCCGAGGACGAGCACGGCGGCCGTGCGCAGCGAGGAGGAAGAGGGGCGGAAACGAAGGTTCATGCCTCGGGCTCGTTCGGAGAAAGGACGTCGCGGGCGCCCGAGCTTAGGGCGCCCCCCAGGAGCGCGCAAGCGGGCAGCTCCACCTCGAATTGCGTGCCCTCGGGCCCCGTCCGCGCGACGCGGACGCTGCCACCGTGGGCCTGGACGATCTGCTGGACCATCGGCAGCCCGAGCCCGGTCCCACGGGCCTTGCGCGTGTAGAACGCCTCGAAGATCCGGTCCAACTGCTCCGCCGGCAGCGGGATCCCGCCACCGTTGTCGGACACAACCACGACGACCTGTTCGCCCTTACACCGCAGCTCCACGCCGATCCGCTGCGGCCGGCCCAGGCGCCGGTGCTCCTCGTCGAGCACGGCCTCCTTCGCATTGCGCACGAGGTTCAAGAACGCCTGCCGCAGCTGGTTCGCGTCGCCGTCGATGCCCACCACCTCGCGAGGGATCCGCACGTCGGCCTCCACGCCGTCCTGCGCGAGCTCGGGCGCGATGAACTCCATCATCGCGCGCAGCTCGGCGCCCAGATCCATCGGCACGAGCTCCACCTTCGGCCCGCGCGCGAACCCGAGATAGCCCTCGGTGATCGCCGTGAGCCGATCGACCTCCTTCATGATCTTGCCGAGCAACTTCCGTCCTTCGCTGCCCTCGGGCAGCTCGTCCTCGAGCAGCTCCACGTTCAACCCCACGCTCGACAGCGGGTTCCTGATCTCGTGGGTGATCTGCGCGGCCAGCTGCCCCGCCGCCGCGAGCCGCTCGCCCCGCAGCAACCGCCGCTCGCGTTCCTGCAGCGCGTCCGCCATGTGGTTGAACTCCGTCGCGAGCCGCCCCATTTCGTCGCCGGGTCGCGTGTCGATCGCGACGCGCTGCGTCCAGTCGCCGCCACCCAGCCGTCGCACGCCGAGCGCGAGCCGTCGCAGCGGTCGCAGCGTGAGGAACACGCCGAGCATCGCGAGCGCCGCGACCATCAACGTCCCCGCCGCGAGCCCGACCGCCCACTGCTCGATCCGGTTCTGGGCGACGCGGACCTCCTCGCGCAGATCGTCGATCGCCCGCCCGCTCTGCCCGCGCAGCTCCTCGAACAACCCCTCGATCTGCGCCTGCGTGGGCACGTCCTCGAGCACCGCCTCGGGCTGCTCCATCTCGTGCAGCTCGACGAGCTCCTGCAGGCGCTGCAACGACGCCTGGATCTGCTCCAGCTCCGCGACCACCGTCTGCCCGCCGTAGCGCGCCGGATCCCGCAGCGCGTCGTCGATCGGTCCGCGCGCGGCCACCACGAGGCGGGCGCGCTCCTGCAGCCCCACCGGCAGGCGCGCGAGCACGTCGGGATCCGGCGGCTTGTCGCGCTGGCGGCTGCGCGTGCGCACTTGTTCACCCACGCGCATCGCCTGCACCTGCGCCTTGGCGAGCTCGTTGTCGAACTTCACGTACACCTCGACGAGGCGCTCGAAGTCCGCCTGCATGTCGCTCAGCTGCTGCAGCGTGACGAACCCCCACGTGAAGGTCGCCAGCACCACGAGCATGACCAACAACGAGATGCGCGCGGCCAGGCTGTCACGCACGCGCAGTGCGCTGGCCTCCGCACCTC
This sequence comes from uncultured Nannocystaceae bacterium, assembly GCA_964468635.1. Taxonomy (GTDB): domain Bacteria; phylum Myxococcota_A; class Polyangia; order Nannocystales; family Nannocystaceae; genus Xiheibacterium. The sequence goes on along the minus strand of CAYXVR010000094.1, from coordinate 5,091 downwards.
CCGCCGTCGCGCCCGAGCCCGCTGCCGCGGGCTGGTCGTCTGCCGACGCGTGCTCGCGATGCTTCGGTCCGGCCACGTTTCGAGCAAGACTAGCCCCCCGGGACGGGCCGCGCAGGCGCGACGGCCCCCCTTTTCACGGCCGCGGGCGCATGACAAAGTCGGCGTTGCGCGACCGTCGCCCCGCCCAAGATGCAGAACTCCTGGATCCGACGCTTCGCCACGATCCTGCTCAGTGCACTCCTCGTGGTGACGCTGGGCATGCCCGCGCGGGCCTACGCCTCCGTGTGGAACGTGCACGCGACCGTACACGTGGACGAGCCCGCCAGCGTGCTCGGCCTCGAGAGCGAGGACGGCACCGCCGGCGAGGCGCTCACCAAGGCGCTGCGCAAGGCGTTCGCGAAGCGGGGCCTCGCGGGCGGGCAGGAGATGAGCCTGTCCGAGCTGCGCCTCACGATGGGCTGCAGCGGCGACGATCCGAAGTGCCTCGCCGAGGGCGGCAAGGCGATCGAGGTGCGGCGCCTCGTGTACGGCTCGCTCAAGAAGACCGGCGGCGGCGGCTACGTGCTGCAGCTCAACATGCTCGACGTGGCCGGTGCCACCGTCGAGAAGGACATCAAGCGCCCGCTGTCCGCGTCGGATCTGTCGCGCGACAAGATCGAGGCCACCGCCACGGCGATCGTCGCGGCGATGCTGCCCGAGGAGACCGACACCGATGTCGTGCCGGACGACGGCGTGGTCGACGACACGCCGATCGACGACGACGGCGTCACCGATCCGCAGCCCGAGCCGAAGCCGCGCGACAAGAAGTACAAGTGGGGCCTCGACAAGCCGGTGCCCAAGTGGAAGAAGATCGGCCTCGGTGTGACGGCCGCGTTGTTCGTCGCGTCGCTCGGTACCGCGATCGGTCTCACCGTCGCGACCCAGACCACGATGCGCGACAAGCTCGTCGATACGGCGAACGAGAGCCTCACCGACGTGTATCCCGAGGGGCACCCGATGGAGGGCCAGCCGAACACGGGCAACGACGTCGATCCCACCCAGGTGAGCGACATCTGCGGTTACGCGCGCGAGCATCCGGAAGACGACATCGAGAACCCCGACAGCGTCCGCAACAAGAACGTCACCGAGGTGTGCAACGTCGCCGACGGCATCGAGAAGGGCCAGTACGCCGCATGGGCGGGCACTGCGATCTTCGGCATCGCCGCGATCACCTTCACCGTGTTGCTCTTCGTGAAGAAGAACGACAACGGAGCCGCCGCCGCGATGCGCCGCCGCGGCTTCACGCTGGGCGCCGTCCCCACCCGCACCGGCGGTGTCTTCACCGCCGGCTTCAAGTTCTAGGCGCTACAGCGCTTCGAGCTTCTTCTTCGCGGCGGCGGGGATGTTCTTCGCGGCCATCGCCTGCTTCGCGAGCGTGCGGGCGCCGTCCTTGTCGCCCGTCGCGGCTTGGGCGATCGCGACGACGACGAGCGTGTCGGCCGGGCCGCGGCCGTCGGCGCTCGCGAGCGACTTCGTCGCGCGGGCGATCCACGTCTTCGCGTCCGCGGTCTTGCCGGCCTTCTGCAGCTCGTACGCGTCGATCGCCAGCGTGATCGGATGCAGCGGGGCGAGTGCCCGCGCCCGCGCACGAGCGTAGGCGAGCGCGTCCTTGTCGTCGGTGACGAGCGCGAGCATGAGCAGGCGCGCGGCCGGATCGAGCGAGTCCGCATCGATCGCCAGCGCCTCGCGCAACACCTTCTTCTCGGCCGCGACGTCGCCCTCGCGGCGCGCGAGCTCGGCGAGCTTCACGTGCGGCTCGATCGACTCCGGCGCGAACTTCTGCGCCGCCTCGAGGTGCTTCTTCACCGTCGCGGCCTGCTTCGCGTCCGTGAGGCTCGCGAGCGCCATGCGCGGCGCGAAGCCGTCGCCGCCCTTCGTCGCGATCAGCTGCTCGAGCGCCTTGGCGGCCGCCGGCTTGTCGTCCTTCTCCAGCGCGGCCTGGGCCGAGCGGAAGAGCACGTCGCGCGGATCCTTGCTCGCCGCGTCGGAGCTCGGCGACCAGCCGCCGTTCTTGCGCTCGAGCTCCGCGAAGAACCACGCCTCGAACTCGCGTTCGACGGTGGCCATGTCCTTGCCGAGGTGCTGCACGAACAGCTCGTCGGTGTCCTTGCCCTTGCCGTAGCCCTCGAGCACCGCGAGCAGCTTGGGGCGCCCGTACGTCGTGCCGAGGTAGCGGATCGCGTACGCCGCGGTCGCGTACGCCACCTCCATCATCACCGGGCTCTCGGCGCGGATGAACGCGAGCTCGAGCTCCGACAGCTTGCGCAGCTTGCCCTCGCGCCGCGCGGCGCCGAGCAGCGCCGCGCTCTCGCGGGCCCACGCCGGATCGGCCACCTCGGACTCCCATTCCGACAGCCCCTCGGTGAACCACCGCGGCACGCGACCCTTGCTGCGCTGGATCGCGTAGACGTGGGCGAGCTCGTGGCGGATGACGAGGTCGAGGTTCACGACGCCGCGATACGGACCGATGAACGTGATCACCGGGCCGAAACACACCGCGACCGCGCCGAGGCTCGGCACGCCGACCGTGCGCACCGAGAACTCGTCGGGCGACGAGAAGAACTCCACGCGGAGCTTGCCGGCCTTCGTGGAGTATTCCTTGTCGAGCGCCTTGCGCGAGCGCTCGACGGATGCGACGAGCACGGGCTCGACGAACGGCGCATCCTCGGTGGGCAGGCGGATCGTCGTGTCGCCGCGATCGTGCAGCAGATACGACTTGTCGATGCTGTTCGAGTACAGATCGAGCGTGTTGCGCGTGCGCTCGTTGAACGGATCGCCCTTCCACGACTTCTCGAGCGCTTGCCGCCCGCGCTCTTCTTGGCCGAGCCGCAACAGATTGAGGCCGAGCGCGCTCTGCACGTACGGATCGTCGGGCGCGACCTTCTCGCCCTCGCGCAGCACGTCGTCCGCCTCGGGGTAGAGGTGCAGGAAGCCGAGGATGTCCGACAGGTCCTTGAAGAAGCCGCCGTGGTGGGGATTCACCGCGAGCACGCGGTCGCGCGCGGTCGCGTAGCCCTTCGCGTCGGCCTGCGTGATCGCGAGCGCCGCGAGCACGGCGAGGCCGCGATCGTTCGCGGGATGGACCGCGAGCACCTCTTTCTCGATGCGCTCGCGCGCCTCTGCGCGTCGACCCTCGATGAGCGCGATGCGAGCGAGCGCGGCATGGGCCTCGCGATGGTGCGGATCCACCTGCAGCGCTTCTTCGGCGGCGCGCGAGGCCGCGGCGAAGCGCAGGCCGTCGAGGTACACCCACGCCATGCCGGCGAGCGCGTCGGGATGCCACGGGTCGCGCTCGAGCAGCAGCCCGAACGTGGTGGCGGCCTCGTCGGCGGCGTACTTCTCGAGGAACACCGCGCCGCGCACGAGTCGGATGCGATCGGCGATGAAGCTGCCCTCGGCCACGGGCGCGAGCGCTTCGGCCTCTTCGAGCACCATGTTCGCGTCGTGGAAGCCGGCCTTGCCTCCGCGCGAGAGCGCGGCCTGGGCCACCGCGAACAGATCCGCGGCGGTCTTCGCCTTGCCGCCATCGTAGGCGTCGTACAGACCCTCGCGCAGCGTCTTGCTGCGCGCGTCGTCCTTGCGACCGGTCTCGATGCGCAGCCACAGGAGATCGCCTTGCAGCGGCAGCGAGGCGGGCTTCGCCTTCAGCGCGGACTCGAGCAGCTTCTCGGCGTCGGCCAGCTCGCCGCGCATGCGATGCAGCTGCACGCGCAGCTGGATAACCTGCGGATCGTCGGGCTTGCCCTTCTTGTCGGTGAGCGTGCCCCGGGCGTCGTCGAGCTTGCCCACCGTGAGCTGCGCACGTGCGAGCGCGATGCGGGCCTCGAGGTCGTCCTTCTTCGCGTCGACGTGAGGTCGCAGGAATGCAATCGCGCCGTCGGGGTTGCCCTGCACTGCGGCCGCGATCGCGGCGGCGCGATCGTGCACCTCGGCCGGGGCGGGGCGCTCGCGTCGTTTCGCCGTGGGCTCGTCGATGCGCCGATCGGGCTCACCGCTGCCGACGCGCGGATCCTTCGCGCCCTCGTCGACCTCGCTCGTCGCCGACGGCTGTTCTTTCGGGGGTTTGGTCTCGGTCGGCCGACAGCCGAGCCACGCGAGCGCCGTCAGCCAAGCGAGCTGCCGTGCGCGGCGCCGTGAGCCCATCGCGGTGGAGTTGTGGAGCGTCCGCAAGGCCTGTCAAACGTAGCACCCCGCGGTGCTATGCTGCCCTGCAGCATGGCCGACTCGCCGAAAGCCCACACCGCGTACCCGTCGGACGTCTACGAGACGTTCGATGCCTTCATGCAGCAGGTCATCAAGGAGACCTACGAGCATGGAGCGAAACGCGCGGAATTCGTGGCGTTGGTCATCGCCTCGGGCGAGCTGTTGCCCGTCGCGTGGGGGCGGTTGAAGAAGAGCGGCGTGAAGGAGCTGGCGTTCGGCGCAGCGGGCGTCGTCGCGCTGCGGATCGGGCTCAAGTACCTGCTCGGTGGACCGCTCGGCATGATCCTCACCGGCTTCACGGCCGCGACGCTCGTCGCGTTCTTCTGGTCGAACCAGAAGGAGGTGATGCGGCGGGTGAAGCCGTACAAGAAGATCATCCACGACGCGCGCGACAAGTTCGAGGACGTGCAGGCGCGCTACCAGGACGGGCGCTACGACGCGGGCGAGCGCGCGCTGCTCGTCGAGGGCTTGCTGCGCCGCGTGCTGGGCGAGATCGAAGCGCCGCTGCCGACCGAGGACGAGGCGAAGACGGGCGCGTGATCGCGGCCCGCTCGACGGGCCTCGAACGCGACGATCCGTCGCGTTGGACCGTCGTCGGCGCGCCGAAGGCCCTCGAACGCGACGATGCGTCGCGTTGGACACTCGTCAGCGTTCGACGGGGCTCGA
>CAYXVR010000094.1:0-83 GCA_964468635.1 uncultured Nannocystaceae bacterium | reverse complement strand
TTGGGCCGTCGTCTGCGTGTTGAAGGCTCTCGAACGCGACGATGCGTCGCGTTGGACACTCGTCAGCGTTCGACGGGGCTCGA
>CAYXVR010000093.1:0-24413 GCA_964468635.1 uncultured Nannocystaceae bacterium | reverse complement strand
ACCGACGTGCACGTCGGTCCGTTCATCGGCCGGCGCTTCATCGACGCGCTCGTCGCCGAGGCGAACGCGCTGCGGCCCGACGTCACGGTGATCACCGGCGACCTCGTCGACGGCAGCGTGCCCGAGCTCGGCGACGCGGTGGCCGGGCTCGCGAACCTGCGCGCGCGCTTCGGCTCGTTCTTCGTCACCGGCAACCACGACTACTACTCGGGCGACGTCGCGTGGTGCCGCTTCCTCGAGCAGCTCGGGATCGGCGTACTCCGCAATCGCAGGGTCGAGATCGGCGACGCCGGTGCGAGCCTCGATCTCGTCGGCGTCGACGACTGGAGCGGTGGCCGGCGGCGCAACACCAAGGGCTACGATCTCGATGCGGCGCTCGACGGTCGCGACCCCTACCGCGCCGCCGTCCTGCTCGCCCATCAGCCCCGCAACTTCGAGGCGGCCGCGGCGCGCGGGATCGACCTGCAGATCAGCGGCCACACGCACGGCGGACAGCTCTTCCCGATGACCGCGTTCATCGGGCTCGCGTGGCCGTACGCCCGCGGCCTCTACGGTCACTCGGACAGTCACATCTTCGTGAGCCGCGGCTGCGGGTTCTGGGGGCCGCCCGCACGCGTCGGCAGCCCGCCCGAGATCGTGAAGCTCGTGCTCACCACGTGACGTGCTGGGCTCGGCCGGCCCGCCGCGCTAACGTGGCCGGCGTGATGGCGAAACGGATCGTTCGCTGCGTGGTGCTCGTGTCGCTCTTCGCACCTGCGACCGCGCGTGCCGCCGAGGGGGTGCCGACACCGGAGCCGTCGCCGATCCTCGGCGGCCAGCTCGTGGCGCCGTGCGGATTCCCGACGGCGGTGAGCGTCGGTGGCTTCTGCACCGGCACGCTCGTGCATCCGCGCGTCGTCGTCTACGCGGCGCACTGCGGCGACGAAGTGCCGTGGATCCGACTGGGCGATCACATCGAGGACGAATTCGGCATCGAGGTCGTGCCGGAGATGTGCGCGACCAATCCGATCGGCGAGTTCGGCTTCGGCACCGATGCGGCGTTCTGTCGGCTCTCGGAACCGATCGCGGGCGTCCCGATCGCCCCGCCGCTCATGGGCTGCGAGGCCGACGCGGCTCTGCAGATCGGCCAGGCCGTCACGGTGGTCGGGTTCGGGCAGAGCGACGATCCCGAGACGACCTACGGGATCAAGCGACGGCTCGACACACAGATCAACGACTTGTCGTGGGACGAGGTGTTCATCGGCGGCATGGACGAGGGCGTGTGCTACGGCGACTCGGGCGGGCCCACGTATGTACGGCTCGACGGCGGCGAGTGGCGCTCGTTCGGCATCACGTCGTGGGGCCAGCCGGGCTGCGGCTTCGGCGGCTACCTCAGCACGATCGTGCACAACATCGAGTGGATCGAAACGACCGCGGAGGTCGACATCACGCCGTGCCACGACGGGCTCGGCAACTGGGATCGCGGTCCGGATTGCACGGGCTTCGAGATCGATCCCGAGCCGGTCGGCGGCGACTGGGACGACGGCTGCGACTTCGGCCCGGTCGGCACGTACGAGAGCACGTGCGGCGACGCGTTCGATCCGCGCATCGACGATCTCGCCGCGCCCGTGCTCTCGTTCGCGCAGCCCGAGGCCTACGCGCGCTTCGATCTGCCCGACGGCGCCGAGCAGATGATCGTGCCGATCGAGGTCGCCGTGGACGACGGCGAGGGCTGGGGCGTCGGCACCGTCGATCTCGTGATCCTCGCGGACGACGGCGAGGAGCTCGCGCGCTTCCCCGATCCCACCGCGCCGTTCCTGTACGAGCACCTCGGTTTCCCGAACGGCATCTGGACGCTGCGCGCCGAGGCCACCGATCGCGCCGGCAACGTCGGTGCGTCCGAGGAGCTCGTGTTCGGCATCGGCGAGGATCCGCCGATGCCTCCGCCCGACCCCGACACGACCAGCAGCGGCGGCGGTGGACAGGACTCGACGTCCGACGACGGCGGCGACACGTCGGGTGCACCGAGCGAGACGTCGACCGGCACGCCGAGCGACGACACGTCGAGCGAGAGCACCGGCGACGACGCGGGTGCGGTCGACGAAGGCGGATGCGGGTGCACGAGTGGATCGTCCGGCACCGCCCCGCTCGCCCTCGCCGTCGTCTTCTTCGCACGCCGACGCCGGCGCGTCGCGCTCGCGCTCGCCCTCGCGAGCTGTGGCGACTCGAGCGGGTCGGAGCCCGAGGAGACGAGCAGCAGCGGCGACGTGGACGAGAGCGACACGAGCACGGGCGAGCCCGAGCCCGCCGACAGCTCGTCGGGTGCACCGGCCGACTCGAGCTCGGATGCGCCCGAGCCCGAGCCCGACATGGGCGTGCCGGAGCCGGAGCCCGGCTGCGGCAACGCGATCGTCGAAGACGACGAGCTGTGCGACGACGGCAACCTCGTCGGTGGCGACGGCTGCAGCGCGGCATGCGTTCCATCGGGCACGCTGATCTCGTCGACGTTCTGGCCCGATCGACCACCCGCATACGGGCATGATCTCGCGCCGCGCACGGACGGCACCTACGTCGCGCTCGCGTCGCACCCCGGCGTCGACACGGGCAACACCGCCGTCGTGCTCGGGCTCGCCGAGGACGCGAGCGTCGCGTGGTCCACTCCGATCACCGGGGAGCTCGAGAACGAGAACGTGTGGCCGGCGGCGCTCGCCGTCGACGCGAGCGGTGGCGTCTTCGTCGTGGGCATCCTCGAGCGCGATCTCGTCGCGCCCGAAGAGGACGTGATCGAGCCGTGGATCGCACGCTTCGAGCCCGACGGCACGCTCGCGTGGAGCCTCTCCGATCCGTCGCTGCCGGGCCAGAGCTACGGCGACGTCGTCGTCACCGACGACGGCGACGCGATCGCGCTCGGTACGGTCGAGCTCGCCGACTCGGACTGGCGCGCGGTGTTGCGGCGCCACGGCGCGACCGACGGCGCGACGACCTGGGAGGTCGTCGGTGCAATGGAGGATCCGGAGTCCGCAGCGCTCACCGGCACGTTCACGGACGACGGCGAGCTGCTCGTCGCGGGCTGGCAGCAGTCCGCGAGCGGGCGCGACATCTGGCTCGGCCGCTTCGCCGACGACGGCACGCCCATCGACGACACGACCTACGGCGAGCCCATCACCTACTACTATCCCCACGACGTCGCGATGGATGCGTCCGGCGACGTCATGCTGTGCGGCAGCGTCGTGCGAGCGTCGGCCCAGAACGCGGTCGTCGGGCGCTTCACGCTCGGCGCGGCCGACCCGAAGGTGTGGATGGAACGGCTCGAGCCGCCCGGGCCCGGGCTGTCGAGCTGCGAAGCGCTCGCGCTCGACGACGACGGTCGCGTCGCGATCGGTGGGATCGCATTCGACGCCGACGAGGGCTACGAGCACCTGTTCGCCCGCTTCTCGGGCGACGGTCTGCTCCTGTGGACCGCACGTCTGTCCGCGGTGATGGGCTACTCCTACGACAGCGTCGAGGGCGTCGCGCTCGACCCGAACGGCGACATCGTGGCGGTCGGCTCGTCCCAGGACGAACGCGGGCTCGATCGCATGTGGATCGGAATCATCACGGGCTGACGGATGTCGTAGTCTGTCCGAGCATGACGAACGCGCTCACGCCCCCCGGGAACCACCCCATGCGTCCCGTTCCCGTCGAAGACGACGGTGGGCACGCACTCGCCACCGTCACGCCCACGCGCGAGATCGCCTACGACGGCTTCCGCATGCACGGCCTGCCGTGGGTGCTGCTCTCGTTGCCGCTGTTGTTCTTCTTCGGCCTCGGGCTGTTGCTCATGCGCGGGCTCGTGCTCGTCGAGCCCAATCAGGCGCGCGTCGTGCTGCTCTTCGGCAAGTACAAGGGCACCATCCGCGAGCCCGGCTTCTACTTCATCAACCCGCTCACGTCGCGCAAGGCGATCTCGTTGCGGGTGAACAACTTCGACAGCACGCGACTCAAGGTGAACGACCTGCGCGGCAACCCGGTGGAGATCGGCGCGGTGGTCGTGTGGCGCGTGAAGGACACCGCACAGGCATCGTTCGACGTGGAGCGCTACGACGCGTACGTCGCCGTGCAGACGGAAGCCGCGATCCGCTCGGCGGCGTCGAAGCACCCCTACGACTCGTCGGATCCCGGCGTGGTATCCCTGCGCGGCGACTCGGCCGAGGTCAACGCGGAACTGCTCGCCCAGCTGCGGGAGCGCCTGTCCCACGCCGGCGTCGATGTGCTCGAGGTACGCCTGTCGCATCTCGCGTACGCGCCGGAGATCGCGGGCGTCATGCTGCGCCGCCAGCAGGCCGAGGCGATCATCGACGCGCGCCAGCGCATCGTCGAAGGCGCCGTGGGCATGGTGAAGCTCGCGCTCGACAACCTCGAGGCCCAGAAGGTGGTCTCGCTCGACCAGAACAAGCGTGCGGCGCTGGTCAGCAACCTGCTCGTCGTGCTGTGCTCCGAGAGCGAGGCCCAGCCCGTGGTCCGCACCGACTCCCACGGCACCTGAGCGGCTTGTGGTAGATCCGAGTCGCACCCGCCAGTGTGTTCTTGCGGGACCTCGTCTGACAACGGTGCCGCGCTCGCGTCGTGCGATACTCGGATCGGGTGAGCACCCCGGAGACCACCGCTGCGGGTGACGACACCGTCGTCCGACCCCGTCGCGAGCGCCAGACGGAAACGGTCTTGCCGTCGAGCGGGGTGCTCGGTCGCTACCTCGTCATCGAAGAGCTCGGCAAGGGCGGCATGGGCGTGGTCGTGCGCGCGTACGACCCCAAGCTGCAGCGCGAGGTGGCGCTCAAGATGCTGCGCCACGACATGATGTCCGAGGAGGCGCGCATCCGGATGATCCGCGAGGCGAGGGCGATGGCGAAACTCAACCATCCCAACGTCGTCGCGATCTACGACGTCTCGCTCGAAGACGACGCGATCGCGCTCGCGATGGAGTACGTGCGGGGCAAGACGCTGAAGCAGTGGCTCCGCGGATCGGGCCGCTCTGCGACGGAGATCGTCGCTGCCTTCGTACAGGCGGGCCGGGGGCTCGCAGCGGCGCATGCCGAGGGTTTGTTGCACCGCGACTTCAAGCCCGCGAACGCGCTCGTCGCCGACGCCGAGGACGGACGCCTACGCGTGAAGGTCACGGATTTCGGCATCGCGCGCACCGATGCGCTGCCCGATCTGCCTCCGATCGCGGAGCACGACATCGACGCGTTCATCTCGCGCAGCGACTACACGGACACCGGTGCGCTGACGGAGGCCGGCACCGTCATGGGCACGCCGCGCTACATGGCGCCCGAGCAGCACTGCGGCGATCCGCTCGGGCCCGCGACGGATCAGTACGCGTTCTGCGTCGCGCTCTGGGAAGCACTCGTCGGCGAGGTGCCGTTCCCCACCGACGCGATGGTGGCGGAGAAGCGGCGCGGTCCACCGCCGTGGCCGCGCGCCATCGCGGCTCCACCCGGCGTGGCTGCGGCGATCCGACGCGGGCTCGCCCCCGCGCCGGCCGATCGATGGCCCGACATGGCGCAGCTGCTCGATGCACTCGGCGCGCATCGCAGGCGCGGCAACTCGCGCTCGTCGATCGTCGCCGTCGCCGGCGTGCTCGCGCTCGGCGTCGCGGGTTGGTCGGTCCTGCGCGATCGTGGCGCGGAGCGCTGCACGGGTGCCGAGGCCCAGCTCGCCGAGGTGTGGAGCGTCGAGCGGCGCGCGGAGGTGGAGACCGCGTTGCTCGCCACGAACGTCACATACGCGCCCGCGCTGTGGGAGCGCATCGGTCCGCGACTGGATGCCTACGCCGACGTGTGGATCGACATGCACACCGATGCGTGCACTGCCACGAGCGTACGCGGCGAGCAGTCGGCCGCAGTCCTCGATCTGCGGATGGGCTGCCTGCACGCGGCGCGTCGCGATCTGCAGGCCGCGCTCACCCTGCTCGCGCGCCCCGACGCGGAGGTGCTGAGCAAGGCCCACGTGCTCGTCGACGAGCTGCCCGAGCTGTCGCGCTGCGCCGACGTCGATGCGCTGCAGAAGGACGTGCCGCCCCCCGATCCGTCCGAGGCCGACGCGGTCGCGGCGATCGAGACGACGCTCGCGGAGGCACGCGCGCTGTCGCGGGCCGGCAAGGTCAAGGCGGCCGAGAGCGCGCTCGTCGATGCCGAGGCGGAGCTCGCCGACGTCGACTACCTGCCGGTCGCCGTCGGCGTGACGCAGGAGCGAGCGGTCGTCGCGAACGAGCTCGGCGACTACGACGCAGCGGAGGCGGGCTTCCACCGCGCGATCGAGCTGGCCGGGCGCGCCGGCGCGTGGGCGGCGATGGCCGAGGCAGCCGGCGGACTCGCGACCGTGATCGCGCTCGCCCACGCGCGCTCGAACGAGGCGCTCGTGTACATCGAGTTCGGTCAGGTGATGGCCGAACGCAGCAGCGATCCGCAGCTCGTGTCGGGCATCCACAACGCGCGCGCCGTCGTGCTCCACACGCTGGGCAAGTACGCCGAGTCGGAGGCGGAGTTCCGCCGCGCGCTGCAGATCCGCAGCGATGCGTTCGGTCCCGATCATCTGTCGGTGGCGACGCTGCGCGGCAACCTGGCGATCGTGCTCCACCACCTCGGTCGCTACGCCGAGGCCGAGGCCGAGCAACGCGCCGTCATGCGCATCCGCGAGGTGAGCCTGGGCCCGGAGCATCCCGATCTCGCATCGTCGCACCACAATCTCGCCGCGACGCTGTATGCCGAAGCGAAGCCCGACGAGGCGATCGCCCACTACCGCGAGGCGCTGCGCCTGTGGGAGCAGGCATTCGGGCCCGACTTCCCGGATCTCACGAAGTCGCGCAGCAACCTCGGCAACGTGCTCAACGGGCAGGGGCGCTACGTCGAGGCGGAGGCGATCCTGCGCGACGTGCTGCGCTCGATCGAGACGAACTACGGCGCCGATCATCCCGAGAGCGCGCCCACGCGCACGAACCTCGCGAACGCGCTGCTCGGTCAGTCGCGGTGGGACGACGCCGAGGCCGAGTACCGCGCGGTGCTGCAGCTGCACGAGCGCCTCCGGGGCGCCGGACATCCCGACGTCGCCCACGCGCACAGCAACATCGGCAATCTCTTGTCCGCGACGAACCGTCCGGTCGAGGCAGAGGCCGAGTTCCGCCGGGCGATCGGGCTGTACGAGACGTCGGTGGGCGGCGATCACGACGACGCGCTGTTGGGCCACGCGCACCTCGGCGCCGCGTTGTCCTCTCAGGGCCGCTTCGCGGAAGCCGAGGTCGAGCTGCGAGGGGCGCTCACCGGGCTCGAGGCGAAGATGGGCGCCGATCATCCGAACGTCGCGATCACGCGGGCCCGACTCGCGGTGGCGCTCGAGGGACTCGAGCGCTTCACCGAGGCCGAGGCCGAGCATCGGCGCGCGCTCGCCATCCTCGAGCGCGGCAGCGCCGATCAACCCGATCTCGTCGACGAGCGGCTGCGCTTCGGCGCGTTCCTGCGGGCACGCGGCGAGCTCGACGAAGCGCGCGCGCAGCTCGAGCGAGCCTGGGTCGCGCTCGCGAAGAGTCCCCGCATGGTCGAGCGCGGCGAGACCGCCTTCGAGCTCGCGCGCGTCTCGTGGGCCACCGGCGAGCGCAGCCGGGCGCGCTCGCTCGCGGTGGAGTCGGAGCGCGCGTACGAGGCGGCCGGCGCACCGTGGCGCGATCGCCACGACGCGGTCGAGGCTTGGCTGCGCGCGCCGCAGTGATAGTGTCGTGCCCGTTGACCACGCGCCCGCACGAGACCGCGTACGAGCTCGCCGTGCCGTTCCACGACTGCGATCCACTCGGCGTCGTGTGGCACGGCCACTATTACAAGTACCTCGAGCACGCTCGCTGCGCGATGCTGGCTCCGCTCGGGCTCGACGGCGACGAGCTCCTCGCCACCGGTCACAAGATGTTCATCGTCGATGCGCGCTGCCGCTACACCGGCGCGTTGCGCTATCGCGATCGCGTGCGCGTGATCGCGTGGCTCAAGGAGTGGGAGCACCGCTTCTGGGTGTCGTACGAGGTCGAGAACCTCACGCGCGAGCGACGGGCCGCGCGGGCGCACACCGTGCTCGCCGTCACGGACCTCGCGGGCAACCTGCTGCTCGACGTGCCCGAGGTGTTGCGCGCGCGCGTGGGCACCGGGTTTGCTCCGTGAGCGCCTCTTGCCGGCGCGGGCCCGCGCGGTACTCTCGGCTCCTCGCCATGCGTGTGCTGCGTACGCTCGTGCTCCTCGGTTGTGTCGTGGGCCTCGCGCCCCACTCGGTGCCCGCGTCGGCGGCTCCGTCGCCCGCACCTGCGAGGATCACCCGCGCCGAGCTCGTCGCCGCACTGCAGGCCGTGCCCGGCGTGAAGGCCCGCTACAAAGAGGAGCGCCGGCTCGCCTTGCTGGCGGCGCCGCTCGTCAGCGAGGGCACGATCCATTTCGCGCCGCCCGGCAAGCTCGCACGCCACCAGACGAAGCCGAATCGCGCGAGCGTCGTCGTCGACGGCAAGCGCCTGCGCTTCGGCGACGACGTGGGCAAGGACGAGATCGATCTCGCTGCGAACCCCGTCGTCGCCGTGTTCGTCGACAGCTTTCTCCAAGTGCTCGCCGGCGACGTGAGCGCGCTCGAGCATGCGTACAAGGTGGAGTTCTCGGCCGGCGAGGGTCGGGCGTGGACGCTCACGTTGCGACCGAAGGGCGAGCCGATGACGAAGATCGTCGAGCGCATCGTGCTGCGTGGCACCGATGCGGTCGTGCGCGAGCTCGAGGTGTGGGAGGTGGGCGGCGACTCCACGCTCACCACGTTCCTCGACGTCGACGTCGCGCACGCCTACTCGGCGAAGGAGATCGCCGACGTGTTCAAGGTGCCTTGAACACGCCGGTGGTGTCCCAACACGCCTGGAACTCGTTGGTGCGGGGCATCAGCGCGGCCTTGTGTCCGCCGCCGGTGGGCTCCCCGATCGCGATCTGTTTGGGACACGACAGCTCTTCGCTCGTGTAGGCCTGCAGCTCGTCGGGCGAGCACGGCGCGCCGGTCTGCTCGCTGCATTCCGTCTGCGCGAGCGTGCGCAGTCGCTCTCGACACGCCTCTGTGCCGCCGGTGGGGACCGCATGATCGAGCACGAGCAGCGCCCCACCGGGCACGCCGAGCCCATCCGACTGGCTCTCCGCGAGCGTGCGCGTGCTCGAGCGCAGGATCGTCTGCTCGCACGTGAGGCCGATGTCCTTCGCGACGAGCACGAGCTTGTCGCCCTTCGGCGCGATCTCGACCTTGCCGTTGCTCGTCTTGCCCTTGGGCAGGTGCGCGGGATCGGTCTTCCACAGCTTGCCCTTGCCGTTGGGGCACGAGAACTCGTCGGCCGCGCCGGGTGCGGGCACGAGCGATGCGGTGAGCTCGTCGTCGACGCGTGCGATCGCCCCGATGCAGCGGAAACCGCCGAACTTCGAGTCGCGCAGGATCGCCTCGTCGGGCTTGTCCTTCCACTGCACGACCTCGAGGACGTCGAGCTTCGCGCCTCCGCCGGTGAACGCGATGCTCTTCGGCGTCAGCTGCAGTCCGATGTCGGCGTTGTAGCTGCGCGCGTCGTCGCCGTACGTGCCGAGCAATCGCTCGGGCAGCACGTCCGTGCGCGTCCACGGCTTCCACTCGCCGTCGAGCGCGCTCTCGCAGCGGTCGTCGCTGTCCTCGTTGAACAATCGCACGAGCAGCAGGTCACCCTGCTTCGACACCGTACCCTTGCAGATCTTGGTCTTGCCGGTCTTCTCCCACCGAGCTTCCGCGCGCGTCACGTCGAAGTCGTCGCCGCGTGCCTCGCCCGCGACGATCGTGACGGTGAGCTCGCCCAGCCGCAGCGCGTGGGCGTCGACCTCGAGCCCGACCGTCGGCAGCTGGGCGTGCTCCGGCTTCTGGCCGTAGTTGCCGCGCAGCGCGGCCGGCAGCTCCTCGTTCTTGCCCGCGTCGCCCTTGCCGCAGGCGACGAGCACCAAGAGTGGGATCGCGACGCGTCTGCCCATCCGGTCTCCCATGCGGCCCTCCCCCGGGCTCGTTTCCGAGCCGGCGGGCCATGCATAGCAGAGTTCCCGCGCGCGTGCGGTCGCGCCCGTTGATCGCGGTGGCGCTCTTGATACAAAACCGACTGGACGAGGGCACGCCCTCGACGAACGTGCGCATCGCCTACCTCACGACCACGTACCCCTCGGTCAGCCACACCTTCATCCGTCGCGAGTTGGTCGAGCTCGAGCGTCAGGTCGGCGAGGTGTCGCGCTTCGCGATCCGCCACACGCCGTACGACATCGTCGACCCCGACGACAAGCGCGAGGACGGCAAGACGTTCCGCGTGCTGTCGCAGCCCAAGACGCGGTGGCTGTCGGTGCTCGCGAAGCGGGCGCTCGGCTCGCCCATCGCCACCATCGCCGGGCTGCGCAAGGCAATCGATCTCGGGCGCAAGAGTCAGCGCGGACTGCCGGTGCACGGCGCCTATCTGCTCGAAGCAATGATGCTGCTCGACGAGGTCGAGCGTCGCGGCATCGAGCACGTGCACGTGCACTTCGGCACGAACCCGGCCGCGGTCGCCCAGATCATGCGCGCGATGGGCGGGCCGCCGTACTCGTTCACCGTGCACGGCCCCGACGAGCTCGACGCGCCGATGGGGCTCAAGCTCGGCAGCAAGATCGAGGACGCGTCGTTCGTCGTCGCGATCACGAACTACTGCGCCGCGCAGCTGCGTCGGTGGGTGGGCCACGAGCACTGGGACAAGATCCGCGTCGTGCACTGCACCGTCGGCGACGAGTTCTTCCGCGAGGCCGCGCCGATCGATCCGCACTCGAAGCAGCTCGTGTGCGTGGGTCGGCTGTCGCGCCAGAAGGGGCAGATCCTGCTCGTGCAGGCATTCGCCGACGCGATCGATCGCGGCGTCGACGCACAGCTCGTGCTGGCCGGCGATGGCGAGCTGCGCGGCGAGATCGAGCGCATCGCCGCCGAGCGGGGGCTGGGCTCGCGGCTGCGCATCACCGGCTGGGTCAGCGGCGAGGACGTGCGCAAGGAGATCAAGGCATCGCGCGCCATGGTCCTGCCGTCGTTCGCCGAGGGCCTGCCCATGGTGATCATGGAGGCGTTCGCACTCGGACGGCCCGTGCTCACCACGTACATCGCGGGCATTCCCGAGCTCGTCACGCACGGCGAGAACGGCTGGCTCATCCCGGCGGGCTCGCGCGAGGCGATCGCAGATGCGATCGGCGAGATCATGGCCACGTCGCTCACGAAGCTCGAGGCCATGGCGGCGCGCGGGCGCGAGGCGGTGCGCGAGCGCCACTACACGCCCACGGAGACCGCACGACTCGCGGCGCACGTCGCCGAGTCGATCGCCGCCGAGCAGGACGAGCGATGATCTCGATCGTCATCCCGGCCTACAACGAGGGTGCCGTCATCGAGCGCTGTCTCGAGACGATGTTGGCCGATGCGAAGCCGGGTGAGCTCGAGATCGTGGTGGTGTGCAACGGGTGCAAGGACGACACGGCCGATCGCGCGCGCAAGTTCGCCGACCGTGTCACGGTGGTCGAGACGCCGGTGGGCTCGAAGATCCACGCGCTGAACCTCGGCGACGAGCACGTGAGCGGGTTCCCGCGCTTCTACATCGATGCGGACGTGCAGCTCGGCGCACAGGGCATCCGCGACGTGGCGGCCCTGCTCGGCGACGACTCGCCCGTGCTCGTCGCGGCACCGCGCGCCATCGTCGCCTACGAGGATCGCAGCCCGCTCGTGCGCTCGTTCTACAAGGTGTGGACGAGTCTGCCCTACTTCCGCGAGAACATGATCGGCTCCGGCGTGTATGCGTTCTCGCGGCGCGGTCGCGAGCGCTTCGACAAGTTCCCCGACGTCATCGCCGACGACGAGTTCGCGCGCCTCATCGCGGCGCCGCACGAGCGCCGCGCGTCCACTTCGGCCACGTTCACGATCCACCCGCCGCGCACGATCGCCGGCGTGCTCAACATCAACACGCGTGCGCGCGCCGGCAACTACGAGCTGCGGCGCAAGTTCCCCCACCTGTTCGACAACGCGAACACGGATGCGCAGCGATCGCTGTCGATCATCATGCGCTCGCCCGGGTTGTGGCCGCACGCGCCGATCTACCTCGGCGTCATGCTGCTCGCGAAGCTCCGCGCGCATCGCAAGCTCGCGAAGCGGCAGGAGAAGGTGTGGGAGCGCGACGACAGCTCGAGGCAGGGAAGCCCATGAACGAGACCATCGAGATCGCCGGCATGTCGATCGACGTGCTCGACTACGACGCCGTGCTCGACGAGATGTTCTCCGCGCTCGCGCGCAAGGAGGGCGGCTGGATCGTCACCGCCAACCTCGACATCCTGCGCCGCTCGGTCGTCGACCCGGAGATGCAGGCGCTGTACGCGTCCGCGGATCTGCGGGTCGCCGACGGCATGCCGCTCGTGTGGGCCGCGCGACTGCAGGGCGATCGACTGCCGCAGCGCGTGGCCGGCTCGAC
Organism: uncultured Nannocystaceae bacterium; assembly: GCA_964468635.1. Lineage (GTDB taxonomy): Bacteria > Myxococcota_A > Polyangia > Nannocystales > Nannocystaceae > Xiheibacterium. The sequence continues at coordinate 11,932 of CAYXVR010000093.1, read as the reverse complement.
GCTGTCGTGGCGCATCGCGGAGCGGGCCGCTCGCGAGGGGCGATCCATCTATCTGCTCGGCGGCGATCCCGGGGCGGCCGAGGGCAGCCGGCGCGTGCTCGAGAATCGCTACCCGGGCCTTCGCATCTGCGGCTCGTCGAGCCCGATGGTGTCGAACCCCGCGACGCTCGATCAGATCGAGACGCTCGTCGAGGCCATCGAGCCCACGAAGCCCGACATCGTCTACGTCGCGTTCGGCTCGCCGAAACAGGAGTACGTCGCCCGCGATCTGCGTGAGCGGCTGCCCAACACGTGGTTCATCGGCGTGGGCATCTCGCTCGGCTTCATCTCCGGGCAGGTGGAGCGCGCGCCGGAGTGGATGCAGGAGCTCGGACTCGAGTGGGTGCACCGATTGGTGCAGGAGCCGCGCAAGCTCGCGCATCGCTACCTCGTGGACGACCTGCCGTTCGCGGCGCTCTTGTTCGCGAAGGCGGCGAAGCAGCGCGTCACTCGGCGATGAGGCCGTGATGTCCGCGCGCGGGCCGGCGAGCTCGGGCGCGGGCTCGATTCGGACCGAAAGCGGCGGAGGGCGCGGACGATGGTCCGATCGGACATGTCTGCGCCGCAGCTGCATCGTGACGCCGACCCGCAGGCCCTCGTCGCGCGCGCGCTCGCCGAAGGCGCGCTCGAGCTGCCCGCGCTGCCGCGCGTCGCCTACGAGGTGAGCGCGGCGGCGCGCGATCCGAATCGCGGTGCGGCCGACATCTCCAAGCTGCTCGAGCGCGATCCCACGCTGTGCGCGCGCGTGCTGCGGGTCGCGAACTCGGCGGTGTTCGGCAGCCAGTCGCACGTCGTGTCGGTGCGGCAGGCGGTCGCCCGTGTCGGCGCCGGCGAAGTGGCGACACTCGCGATGACGGCCGCGATCCAGACCGCGCTGCTCGAGCGCAGCCCGTATCAGACGTGGCTCGATCGCTGGTGGCGTCGCGCATTCACTACGGCCCTGGTCGCGAAGGAGATCGCGCGCGCACGCAAGCGACCGCTCGACTCGCCGTTTCTCGCTGGCCTCCTGCACCGCGTCGGTGCGCCGGTGGTGCTGCGCGTGCTCGCGAAGAGTGGCGTGTCCGTGCCCGACGAGGCCGAGGTCGATCGCCTGATCGCGGCGTTCGAGATCGAGGCGGGTCAGTCGCTGTGCACGACGTGGAACCTGGCGCCGGCGGTGCGTACGACCGTGGCCTGGCTCGGGCGCGAGGACGACCCGGCCGACTTCGCCGAGATCGTGCACACGGTCCGGCTCGCGCTCGACTTCGTCGTCGGGCTGGCCGAGAAGCACGACACGAACGCGACCGCGCTGCACGGCGTGCGCTCGGCCGTCGCACTCGACCTCTATCCGGAAGATCTGGATCGTCTGGGCGGATTGATGCCGGCGATCGGCAGCGCCGTAGGAGACATGCGATGAGCTCGCGATTCGACGTCGTCGTGATCGGTGGCGGTCCCGGCGGTCACAAGGCTGCGATCTGCGCGGCCAAGGCCGGAAAGTCCGTGGCGCTCGTGGAGCGCGACGCACGGATCGGCGGCGCGTGTGTGCACCGCGGGACGATCCCGAGCAAGGCGCTGCGCGAGGCGGCGGTGGAGATCGGGCGCTTCGTGGCGCGGGCATCCGCGCTCGGCATGGAGCTGCCGTCGGAGCTGCGCTTCGCGGAGGTGCGGGGGCATCTCGATCGGGTGATCGGGGTGCACGTCGACTGCCTCTCGGCACAGCTCGAGCGCAACGGTGTCACGCGCTTCCACGGTCACGCGACGTTCCGCGATCCGTTCACGCTCGACGTGCGCTGCCCGTCGGGCTCGATGCGGGAGCTGCAGGCCGGCGTCGTGGTGATCGCGACCGGCTCGCGACCGCGGCAGCCGCCGGGCATGCCGATCGATCACGAGCACGTGCTCGACAGCGATTCGGTGCTCGGGCTCGAGTACCTGCCGCACTCGCTGACGATCCTCGGCGGCGGCGTGATCGCGTGCGAGTACGCCTCCATCCTGGCGTGCCTCGGTGTGCTGGTGACGATGGTGGATCGCGCGGATCGACCGCTGTCGTTCCTCGACGCCGAGCTGTCGCAGGGCTTCCTGCGCGCGTTCGCGACGATGGGCGGGCGCTACCTCGGCGGGCGCACGACGTCGTCCGTCGCGCTGGGCGACGACGGCGGGACCACGACGACGCTCGACGACGGCCAGATCTTGGCGAGCGAGAAGGTGCTCGTCGCGCTGGGCCGCATCCCCGCGACGGGCGGCCTCGGCCTCGCGTCCGCGGGCGTCGTGGTCGACGCCTCCGGGCGGATCCCGGTGGACGCGAACTGCCGCACGGCGGTGCCCGGCATCTACGCGGTGGGCGACGTGATCGGCGCACCGGCACTCGCGTCGTGCGCGACGGATCAAGGCCGCCGCGCGATGATGCACGCGCTCGGTCAGACCGCCTCCGCCAGCAGCGTCGTACCGGTCGGCATCTTCACGGTGCCCGAGCTCGCCGCGGTGGGCGAGACGGAAGCGCAGGTGCGCGCGCGATTGGGCGACTGCCTGGTCGGTCGTGCCGACTTCGGCGAGATCGCCCGCGGCCACATCGCGGGCGAGCCCGACGGCCTGCTGAAGCTGATCGCCGATCCCACCGGCGAGCAACTGCTCGGCGTCGGCATCGTCGGCGAAGGCGCCACGGAGCTCGTCCACCTCGGCCAACTCGTGATGCTCGGCAGCGGCCGAGTGCGCGACTTCGTCGACCACGTCTTCAACTTCCCCACGATGGCCGAGGCCTACCGCGTCGCCGCCCTCGACGTGCTCGGCCGCGCAGCCCAGCGCGCGAGCGATCGCGCGGCTTAGTCCGCCGGGTTGCCGCGGCGCACTTCGTGCCGCTTTCGTCCGACCTGACGCTCAGGTCGGGCAGAAGTGGCACGGTTCGTACACAGTCAGCGCCGCGGTAGTACGCCCACCGAGATCGACAGCGAGTCTTCTTCGCACAGGGCGACGTGCCACCAGCGGGCGGGCACGTACAGCCAGTCGCCCGCGATGAGGCGGGCGTTGTGCATCGGGGATGATTCGCGCTCGTACTTCGAGAAGTCGGGCTGTGAGCCGAGCGGGGCGTCGACGTCCACCGTGTTCGGGCGGAAGTAGTAGCTCTTCGCGCCGAGGGTCTGCGCGATGAAGACGTCCTCGAAGTCGTAGTGCCAGCCGAAGCCGTGCGTGCGCGCGGGCGTCACGAACAGCTGGATCGTCGCCGTGCCGCCGAGTGCATCCGCGAACGAGGCCGCCAGCGCGGCGAGGCCGGGGTCGTTGCGCTCCGCCTTGCGCACGACGAGCCCCAGCCCCTCGCCGAAGAGCGCGCGCGTGCCCGCGACGTCGCGCGGCACCGACAGGTCGCGCGCACGGCCCTTCGCGACCACCAGCGCATCGGGTTTCGGCTCGCTCGCGAGCACGCGATCGAGCACGTCCCAGTCGAACAGCGGCAGCGCGGCCCCGGCCGAGCCCGCCGCGGCGAACGGCTGGCGCTGCAGGTGCTCTCGCACGAACGTCGCGACGCTCGTGCCCGCGAGCCACTCGGCGAGCATCCGCGAAGTCTACTCCGGCCACGCCGGGCGGAACATGATCACGATGCGCGGAGCCGCCTGCGCGACCTTCGGCACCGCGTGCTGCCACGTGCGCTGGATCGTCCCGCCCATGACCAGCAAGTCGCCGTGCCCGAGCTGCATCGACACCGAGTGACCGCCGCCCTTCGGTCGCAGCATGAACTTGCGCCCGTCACCGACGGACACCGTGGCCATCACCGAACGCTCCATCGTGCGTGCGACGGTGTCCCCGTGCCACGCCACGCTGTCGCGCCCGTCGCGGTACAGCGCCATCGACGTGCGCACGAACGGCTCACCGTAGCGCGCGCCCAGTAGCACGCGCATCCGTTCGAACAGCGGGTGACCGGCACCGTCGTCCGGCACGACCGCGTACAGCCGCGGCACGTCGACGATCCGGTCGTACATCTCGCGACTCGTCGTCTGCCAGCGCGTCTCGTGCAGCAGCGACTCGAACAGCGTGCGGTGGCCCGCGACCCACCCCGGCGCGTAGTCGTACCAAGCGCCGCCTGCGAGCTCGACGCGGCGGAGCTCGCGAAACCCGTCGTCGATCGTCGGCGTCTCGTGGCCGAAGAAACCGAGCTGACCGCCGATCACTGGACCGCGCAAGGTAGCACGTCTCAGCGCGCGCCGAACTCGGTCGGCGCGTCCGACAGCTCCAACCGCAGCGTGCCGCCCTCGCGGAGACGATCCCACCCGATGACGGGCGCGTCGAGATCCTCGCCGTTCCACCGCGCGCTCGCGACGTGGATCATGCCGGGCCCCGCGCCGTCGGCGACGATCGCGAGCCGTCGGTCCGGCGCCGCTTCGTCGCCCATGTCGAGCTCGATGCGCTCGAAGATCGGCGCGGTGATCCACCAGCGTCGATCCGTCGGCAGCGGATACAGCCCGATGGACGCGAACACGAGCCACGCGCTCATCGTCCCCGCATCGTCGTTGCCCGGCAGCCCGTCCGCCTCGGTGCCGTAGTGCTCGCGCCGCGCCCAGTCGACCCATCGCTGCGTCGACGCCGGATCACCGAAGTCGGTGAACAGATACGCGTCGTGCAGCGACGGCTCGTTCGCCTGCCAGTAGAACGGCACCTGCGCATTCGGAGTGAACTGCGGGCCCTGGCGATACGCCTTCGAGATCTCGAAATACTCCGCGAGCCGCTCGCGCGCTGCCACCTCGCCGCCCATCAGCTCGGCGAGCCCGGCCGCGTCGTGCGGCACCATCCACACGTACTGCATCGCCGTGCCCTCGGCGTAGAAATCCGCCCACACCTCGGGATCGAAATCCGCGGTGTCGAACGTGCCGTCGGCGAGGCGCCCCACGAGAAAGCCCGTGTCCTCGTCCCACAGGTGGCGATAGTTGCGACCGCGCTCGAGGAACACCTCGGCGTCGTCGTCGTGCCCGAGCATCTCCGCAAGCCGGCCGATCGCATGGTCCGCCACCGCGAACTCCAGCGACTCGGACGCCGCCGCCAAGCCGCCGTCGCTCGCGACCCAACCGCGCTCCACCCAGCCCACGACGTCGGGCCGTCCGTCGTTCGGGCGCATCATCGTCGCGTGCTCCACCGCGCCCGCGTACGCCGTGTCGACGTCGAAGCCACCGACCTCGAGCACAGCGGCGTCGGCGAGCACGATGTCCGCGCTCGTACCGACCATGCCACCCGTGTAGCCGAACGCGAGCGGCCACATCGGCAGGTCGCCACCCTCCTCGTACATGCGCACGAGCGACTGCATCATGTCGCCGGATCGATCGCGCTGCACGAGGTTCAAGAGCGGATGCAGCGTGCGATACGTGTCCCACAGCGAGAAGTCGGAGTGGTACGTGAAGCCGTCGGCCTCGTGCACCGCGCCGTCGAACCCACGGTACGCCCCGCCCTGCTCGCTGAACGTCGTGGGCGCGAGGAAGGCGTGATAGAGCGCCGTGTAGAACATCGTGCGATCGTCCGCACTGCCGCCCAGCACGCGCACGCGGTGCAGCTCGTCGTCCCACGCTGCGCTCGCAGCCGCACGCGTGCCGTCGAAATCGATCTCCGGCATCTCCGCGGCGAGGTTCGCCTCTGCTTGCTCGATCGACACGTACGAGATCGCGACCGCGACCTCCACCGTGAGATCGTCGTCTGACAGGTCGAAGCCCGCCCACGCGCCGATCTCCCCGCCGTCCATCGAGGGCCCGGCGCTCATCGCCTTCGCGTCGTCCCACACGCCGGACGTCGTGAACGGCCGCGAGAACCGGGCGACGAAGTACGTGGGCACGCCGCCGAAGCGATCCGAGTAGCCGCCGAGCACCGTCGTCATGCCGCGGATCGTCGCGGCGTCCGCGTCGATCTCCACCGTCGACGTCGGCGAGCGCCCGGATGCCGGGTTGTAGCCGAGGTCGAGGATCACGGCGGCGTCGGGCGTGGCCGCGTCCCACGTGTAGCGATGCAGCGCCACCGCCATCGTCGAAGTGAGCTCGGCGTGGACACCGGTATCCAACAAGTCGACGGCGTAGTAGCCCGGGCTCGCTTCCTCCTGCGCGTGATCGAAGAGCGAGCGCGCGCCACCGATCTCGATCTTCGTCTCGTCGACACCCACGGTGGGCACGACGAGCAGCGCGCCGTAGTCGGGCACGCCCATCCCGTTGATCCGCGAGTGCGTGAAGCCCCAGACGTGGGTCTGATCGTAGTGATACCCCGTGCAGTTCAGGTACGAGATCTGCAGCCCGCCGATGCCGGTGTCGGGCCCCGGCTTCACCATGCCGAACGGCACGAACGCACCCGGGTTGATCGTGCCGACCTGGTAGCCGATGCCGCCGGTGCCGATGAACGGATCGACGTGCTCGACGAGCGACTCCTCCGGCCACTCGAACGGCGGCTCCTCGCCGCTCGTCGTATCCGCGGCGCCGCTGCTGCTCGTGTCGACGCCGCTCGAGCCGTTGTCGGTGCTCGTCGACGACGTCGTCGTCCCGCCGTCGTCGCTCGCCGACTCGTCGCCCTTGCAGGCGACGACGAACGCGAGCACGAGCGCGCAGCGACGCATGCCCCGACGATAGCGAAGCTCGACTAGAAGCGCACGATCGGGCCCGCAGCGCCGAATCCCAGCCGCGCCTGCGTGCTCGCCTTCGCCGGTCGGCGGCTCTCGATCACGACGAGCGCGATGCCGGTCGCGAGCAAACCCACGCCGAGCGCACCCACGATCGCCCCGGGCACCCGCGTGGCGTGCACGTAGCGACAGGTGCCGTCCGCGTCGACGGCCGCACCGTGGCACTTGCTCTGGATCGGCCGCCCGTGCAGCGCGAGCAGCGTGACGCCGGCGACGGTGCCGACGCTACCCACGCCGAGCGCGGCCCATCCGATCGCCCACCGGACGGGCCGTCGCTTCACGGGCGCCTCGGGGATCGTCTGCAGATCGAACACGAGCGACTCGCGGACACCCGCCACGAGATCCACCGATCGCGTCTGTGCGATGTAGCCGGCCTTCGTGATCCGGAGCGCGTGCGGTCCGGCGGCCACCGGCAGCTCCACCGGCGTCGTGCCGAACGGCTCGCCGTCCACGTGCACGAGCGCGCCGGGTGGATCGGTGCGCACCGACAACACGGGTGCAGGGCGCAGGGCGATCTCGACGCGGCGATGCAACGACAAGCCCATGCTCGTCATCGTCTCGGCCGCCTCGGTGCGCCCGCAGAGGTCGCAGCGCTCTTCCACGTGGGCGACCAGGGTGTCGCCCTCGCGCTCGCGCAGCTCGATACGGATCTCGAGGTCGCGATCGACGACCTTCACGCTCGCGCGCACGACGTGCGTCGCCGTCGCCTCGTCGGCCACGAGCTCGAGGCCCGGCTTGACGAGGCCTTCGGTCAGCCGCAGCGCGAGCTCGTTGCGCAACGGATTGGCCAGCTCGCCGTCCACGTCGAGCGGCTGCACGAACACGCGCGGCACCGCCTCGGTGCTCGCGGGCGTCTCGGGCGGAGCCGCGAGTGCCGGACGTCCGGTGCCGGCGAGCACGACGACGAGTGCGAGCGCGCCCAGTCGTCGCAGGCTCACGGCAGCGGCCGCTCGCACACGTAGCGGTGCGGGGTGTTGCACGAGCGATCCTCCCAGACGCCGTTGAGGTTCATTCGCACGCAGTCGTCGCCGTCGGGCTCGTCGAAGTCCCAGTTCGTGTAGCCGAACAGCGGCGTCGTGCCGAGCGCACCGAGATCCCACTCGTAGTTGCCTTCCGACCCGAGGTCGTTGAGGCCGATCCACGATGCGGCCGGGATCCAGGCGCTGAGCGCCGCGTTCTCGCCGGCATCGGTGACCTGCGCGAGGTAGCCGCCCGTCGCGACGCACTGGTTGCGTGCCGTCTGCCACGTCGCGAGTGCCTCGAACGTGAAGTAGCAGTTGCCGTCCCAGATGAAGTGGTCGTCGCCGTCGGTGCACTCGAGCATGCATCCGCCATCGCAACCGTCGCCCGAGATGCCGTTGCCGTCCTCGCACGACTCCACGCCGATCCAGAGGATGCCGTCGCCGCACGCCGCGCTCGCGCAGTCCTTGGTGCACGCGTCGGTGTCGATCGCGTTGCCGTCGTCGCATTGTTCGCCGGCCTGCACGACGCCGTCACCGCACGCAGGCGAGAGACATCCGTTGCGGCAGCCGTCGTCGTCCACGTCGTTGCCGTCGTCGCACTCCTCCAGACCGGGCCACACGATGCCGTCGCCGCAGCCGGCCGCCGTGCAATCGCCGAGGCACGCGTCGTGATCGTTCTGGTTCGCGTCGTCGCAGTCCTCGCCCGCCTGCACGAAGCCGTCGCCGCAGTGGGCCGCGAGGCACGTCGACAGACAATCGTCGCCGTTGTCGGCGTTGCCGTCGTCGCACGCCTCGGGCGCCTGGGTCTGGCCGTCGCCGCACGTCGCGAACCGGCACGCGTCCGTACAGTCGGCAGTGCCGTCGCAGGCCTCGACGCCGATCCAGACGTGACCGTCACCGCACGCCGCGAGCTCGCACTCGCTGCTGCACGCGTCGTTGTCGGCCGCGTTGCCGTCGTCGCAGTGCTCGCTCTGTTGCACGAATCCGTCGCCGCACACGGGACCGAGACACTTGCTCGTGCACAGATCGGTGTCGTCGGCGTCGCCGTCGTCGCACGCCTCGCCGTCCTGCACGAGGGCGTCGCCGCACGTCGGCAGCCGGCACGCGCTCGTGCACGCGTCGGCGTCGTCGTCGTTGCCGTCGTCGCACGCCTCGATGCCGAAGCGCAGCACGCCGTCACCGCAGCGCGCGAGCACGCACGCGCTCGTGCACGCGTCGTCGTCGCCGTAGTTGCCGTCGTCACACTCTTCGTCGTCCTGTACCCATCCGTCGCCGCAGCTGGCGGCGACGCAGTTGGGCAGGCACGCATCGGTGCTCGTCACGTTGCCGTCGTCGCACTCCTCGCCGGGCTGCACGATGCCGTCGCCGCATTCGGGGAGGCCGCACGCGTTGTTGCACGCGTCGGCGTCGTCCTCGTTGCCGTCGTCGCACTGCTCGACGCCGATGCGAAGGTATCCGTCGCCGCACGTGGCGAGCCGACACGTGGCCGGGCACGCGTCGTTGTCGTCCTGGTTGCCGTCGTCGCACTCCTCTTCGTCGCCGACGACGTTGTCGCCGCAGAAGTTGGGGTCCGTTTCTTCGGCGCACGAAACGGCGGTCACGCCTCCGAGGACGAACAGCGCGGGGAACAGGAGCGTCGAATGGGGACGGGCGGCAGACATGGCGGGTGCTGCCCGCGCGAGCGATTCGGCACGGGCGATCGTGTCGTACGGTCGACGACGTCCTTGGCCAGCGTCGCGCACGGGCCGAATCGGGTCCGCGCGAGGATCGGACCCGCGTTCGCCACGCCGAACGGGCGAGATCGCCCCCGACGTGTCCCCCTTCCGTCCTCGCGCGACTCGGGCGATTCTGGGGGCAGGGGTCGGTGCGGCGGATGGCGTGGACGATGCGTGTGGTGAGTGGATGGCTCGTGCTCGTGGGGGCGAGCGCGTGCGGCAGCGTGGAGGAGTCGAACACGACATCCGCGACGCTCGGGTCGATGGAGAGCTCGAGCGACGGGCCGGCATCGAGCGTCGACGTCGGCGAGATGGAATCGGGTCCGATCGACGGCGGGTCCACGCAGGGATCCGCGAGCGTCGACGACACGGGTCCGGATCCCACCGATGCGACCGCGGATGCCACCACCGACGACGGCGGTACGTCGAGCGGAGAAGACTCGGTCGGCACGAGCACGACGATGCCGATCGATCCCACCACCGACGGGGGCGATGCGGCCACGACCGATCCGATGCCGAGCGCGTGCGACCCCGTCGATGGCGACACGGCGTGCGACACCTGCGTGAAGACGATGTGCTGCGACGCAGTGGAAGTCTGCGCGATGGATGCCGGTTGTTGGTGCGTCGCGCAGTGCGTGGCCGATGGCGGCGACGGCAACACGTGCGGCGGACTCTGTGGCGTCGCGATGGCACCGCCGGGCGCCGCCGAGCTCGGCGGCTGCGCGGCGCTGTTCTGCAACGGGTCGTGCTTCTTCTGACGGGTTGGCGGGCTCGGGCGGGCGTGCGACCGTAGCCGTCGCATGCGCCCCACCGATTCCCACCTCGGCTTCCTCCTGACGTTCGGCGCGCTTCCGTTGCTCGCGTGCTCCGCGGGCAGCGACGACGACGGTGCGGCGTCGAGCCCCACGAGCCTCGGCACGAACTCGGCGAGCAACTCCGCCGACGACTCCGCGACCGGCGGCGACGACGGGACCGGCACGGCCACGGATCCGAGCGCGGGCACCGATCCGACGCAGGGCACCGCGACCGATCCGACGCAGGGCACCGCGACCGATCCCACCGGAGCCGACGACGACACGGCCACGTCGTCGCAGACCACGGCGACGGACGAGGGCACCGGCGAGCTGCCCGAGGCGTGCATGGGCATCCCGATCACGCCGGGCTGCCAGGCCCAGTCGGACAAGCTCGCGGAGTGCTATCCGCGCTACGCACGCTACTACCAGGACTACGCGATCTACTGCGCGTGCAACGTGTCGTACTACCTCGACATGTACGGCGGGCCCGGGTGCGGGCAGGCGCAGGACGATCTCTACGCGTGCATCGGCGGGCTCTCCTGCGAGCAGCTGATGGGCGAGGATCCGTACTGCATCGAGGAGAGCATGGCGATCGACGAGATCTGCGACTTCGGCTCGACGAGCAGCGGCGGGATCGACGACAGCGCCGACGGGGGTTAGTTCGGGTCCTGCGCGGACGGCTAGGAGCGTGCCGCCGTCGACGTCCTCGAGGGTGAACTCGAGCGCACGGCGCCTGCAACCAAAAGAGTCCCTCCGGCGTTGCGCTCCCCCGGCGTCCGTGGCAGCGTCGTCGGATGCGCAGCTTGGATGATCCTCGTGGTATCGGCTTCCTCCTCTCGCTCGCGATGTTGCCGCTGGCGGCATGCCCGAGCGACGACAGCGACGCGACGGCGTCGGACGACTCGTCCGGCAGCGCCGACGACGACGACGACGACGACGACGACGACGACGACGACGACAGCAACACGATGTCCGCGTCGATGACCGACCCGGATCCGGACTCGAGCTCGAGCGGCCCGAGTACGGTGACGGATCCGACCACCGACGATACCGGCCCCGATCCGACGACCGAGAGCACCGGTCCCGAACCGACCGAGTCGAGCACCGGTCCCTCCACGGACGACAGCAGCTCCGGGTCCTCGGACGAGTCGACTACGAGCGCGATCTCGGTCTCGGAGAGCGAGAGCGAGACCGACACCGAATCCGGCACCACCGGCGTCGAGCTCTTGTGTCCCGACGACATCGAGGTCCCGGATGCGTGCACCGACTTCGCCGATCACCTCATCGCCGACTGCTATCCCGACTACGCCGGCTATCGCCCCGTCGTCGCGCACTACTGCGGCTGCGACGTGAACTACTACGCGCCGATGTACGGAGACGGCTGCAGCGCAGCCTACGAGGAGTACTACGCGTGCCTCGCAACCGCAGATTGCAGCGATCTCATGTCGGAAAAAGCCTGCCCCGACGAGATCATGGCCGCGGAAGAGGCTTGCGGAGGCTGATCCAGCACGGTAGTTCTTCGCAGGCGCCTTGATGCGCCCTCGCGCCATCGATACGAGCGGCGAGGGCCAGGGTGCAAGGGTCGGCGCCTGGACGCTTCATGACCTCGTCAATAGTGAGAGGGATATCTGCGCGAACGCCGGACTCGAGCTCCGCCACCGGCCCCTCACACCCGGAGCGGATGCGCTACGGCCATGCGAACGGAACTCCTAGCGCTTCACACGCTGCTGGCCCATTTCCTACGACGCAAGTATTACTGGCGCTTCCGGGTTTCGGGTGGGTTGAAAATCATGGGTTAGCCGCCGTCGGGTA
>CAYXVR010000092.1:0-25082 GCA_964468635.1 uncultured Nannocystaceae bacterium | reverse complement strand
CCCATCTACCTCGACCACAACGCGACGACGCCGCTCCTGCCCGAGGTCGTCGACGCGATGCTGCCGTACCTGCGCGAGCACTTCGGCAATCCCTCGAGCGGGCACGTGTACGGCGCAAGAGCCCGGGCGGCCGTCGCTCACGCTCGCGAGCAGGTCGCCGCGCTCCTCGGCTGCGACGCCGACGAGATCGTCTTCACGTCGGGCGGTACGGAGGCGAACAACCTCGCCATCCGTGGCGTGACGGAGGCGCTCGAGCGAAAGAGCCACGTCGTCACGACGACCATCGAGCACCCGGCGACTGCCCGGCCGTGCGCGTGGCTCGACAAGCACGAGCGCAGCGTCACCCGCATCGGCGTCGACGCTGACGGTCGCGCGCGCGTCGACGCCGCCCGTGAAGCCGTCGACGGCGACACCGCCATCGTCACCGTCATGCACTCGAACAACGAGACCGGCGTGCTGCAGCCCGTCGAGGAGCTCGCCCAGCTCGCGCACGCCGCGGGCGCGCTCATTCACACCGACGCTGCGCAGTCACTCGGCAAGGTCCCGGTCCGGGTTCGTGAGCTCGGCGTGGACCTGCTCTCGGTCGCCGGCCACAAGCTCTACGCACCGAAGGGCGTGGGCGCGCTCTACGTGAAGCGTGGCACGCCACTCGTCCCCTTCGCGCTTGGCGCGAGCCACGAGCGCGGCCTGCGACCGGGCACCGAGAACGTTGCCTCGCTCGTCGGGCTCGGCGCCGGCGTGCGAAGCCGTGGGACTGGACCCTCGACATCGCCGCGGCTCGCATGCGGCGCCTGCGTGACCTCTTGTGGGAGCGGCTGGCAAGCGGCGTCCCGGGCCTCGCCCTCAACGGGCACCGCGAGCTGCGCCTGCCGAACACGCTGAACGTGCGCTTCCCGCGGGTCTCAGGTAACGCGGTGCTCGAGGGCGCGCCGGAGATCGCGGCGTCGACGGGCTCGGCATGCCACGAGGGGCATGAGAGCGCGTCCGCGGTCATCCTGGCGATGGGCGTGGCGCCCGAGGAAGCGCTCGGCTCCGTGCGCCTCACGCTCGGCCGAGGCACGACCGAGGAAGACGTCGCGCGCGCCGCGACCGCGCTCGTCGGCTCGTCGACGCGGCTCACCGGCGAATAGCCGCTTCCGGCCCAAAGCGGCTATTCGCGGTCGCGCTCCGGCACCGTGCCGGGACGGGACGGGGCCGCCTTGGGCTCCGAGGGCGCTGCTCGCGTGCAGGGCCCGGCGCGAGAGCCCTTGACTCTGTAGTTGGGTACAGGGTGCATGCTTCTGTGCATGAAGCCCATGACCATCGGCGAGGTCGCGAAGGCCGCGGAAATCGGCGTCGAGACCGTCCGCTTCTACGAGCGCGAGGGGCTGATCGCTGAGCCGCCGCGGAGGCGCTCGGGCTACCGGCAGTACCCGCCCGACACCGTGCGGAGGCTCCGGTTCATCCGCCGCGCGAAGGAGCTCGGCTTCACGCTCACGGAGATCGGCGAGCTGCTCGATCTCCGCGTCGACCCGACGAAGAGCTGCGCCGACGTGCGCACCCTCGCGCGCGCGAAGATGGCGGACATCGAGGCGAAGATGCTCGACCTCGCGCGCATCCAGGCGGCGCTCACGGAGCTCGAGCGCACGTGCCGGGGCAAGGGTCCGACGAGCGACTGCCCGATCCTCGACGCGCTCGACGAGCAGGAGGTGACGCGTGGTGACCGTTGACCTGGTGTACTCCCCCGACTGTCCGAACGTGTCGCTCGCGCGGACGAACCTGCTACTCGCGTTCGCACGTGCCGGCATGAAGCCGACCTGGTCCGAGCATCGCATCGGCGATCCGGAGGCGCCGCCGCGCACACGCGGCTTTGGCTCGCCGACCATCCTCGTCGACGGGCGCGATGTGGCAGGCGAAGCGCCCTCTGCGGAGGTGAGCTGCCGTCTCTACGAGGGCGCAGGACATGCGCCCGGCGCGGAGCAGGCCCTCGCGGCGCTGACTGGCAGCCGCGCGCCTGCCACGAAGCCGCCTTCCGGGTGGCGCTCGAGCCTGGGCGTCTTGCCGGGCATCGGCTTCGCGCTGCTCCCCAAGGTCGCGTGTCCCGCGTGCTGGCCGGCGTACGCTGGCGTGCTCACCTCGGTGGGGCTCGGCTTCCTCATGGACGTGCGCTGGCTGCTGCCGCTCACCGCGGTCGTCCTGCTCGCCGCGGTCGTGGCGCTCGGCTTCCGAGCCCGGCAGCGCCGGGGCTTCGGGCCGCTCTTCGTGGGGCTCGGCGCGTCGCCGATCGTCCTCGTGGGGAAGTTCGCGCTCGAGAGCGACGGCGCGATGTACGCGGGGCTCGGGCTGCTCGTCGCGGCGTCTATCTGGAACACCTGGCCGAGACGCGAGACGCCGCCGTGTCCGGCCTGCACGACCACCTGAAACCAAGAAGAGGAGAAGAAGAGATGGCAAAGCGAAACGTGGAGGTCTTCAGCGCGGGCTGCGGCGCGTGCCAGGAGACGATCGATCTCATCAACCACATCGCGTGCCCGTCGTGCGAGATCATGGTGCACGACATGCACGACGCGGCGGTCGCCGCGCGCGCGAAGTCGCTCGGCATCCGGTCCGTTCCGGCGGTCCTCGTGGACGGCAAGCTCGCCGACTGCTGCGCGGGACGGGGACCGACCGAGGCCGCGCTTCGCCAGGCGGGCGTCGGTCAGGCCGTCACGTGACGTTGCCCCGTCATCGATAGGGACGCGACTCGCTGAGCTGCCGCGCGAGCGTCTGCGGATCCGACGTAGGGAGCTGGCAGGCTCCCCGCTCGCACACGTAGGCGGTCGCGCGGCCGTCGCGCGTTCGCTTCTCGCGCACCCACGGCAGCCGCCGGCCGAGCTCCCCTTCGATGTCCGCCTCGGTCGCGATCACGAGGACGCTGTTCGGCACGAAGCGGCGCTGCAGCACGTCGAGGAGCGGCCGCGCGGACGAGGTCATCGCGCCGCGTCCCTCCGGGACGACGATGACGATCTCCTTCGCCGCGTCGGTCGCCCAGTCGAGCGCGTGCAGCATATAATCGAGCGCGAGCGGGTTCGCGGCGAGCGTCCGTGAAAACGCGCGCACGGTGGTCTCGGCGCGAGCCCGGTACGTGCCCTCGTCCGTGAAGGTGTAGAGGCGTAGCCACGTGAGCGTCGCGACCGAGTTGACGCTCGGGACGGGCCCGTCGTGGTCGGGCTTGTCGCGCAGGAACAGCGATTCGTGGTGGCTGGTCGCGAGGAAGTAGCCGCCGTTCGTCGGGTCCGCGAAGTCGCGTTCGACCTCGTCCATGAGGCTGCGCGCGAGGTCGAGCCACCGCGCGTCGCTCGTGAGCTCGAAGACGTCGAGCAGCGCGGCGGCGAGGAGCACGGCGTCGTCGGCGAAGGCGCGACCTTGCGGACGGCCCGCCGACAGCACGTGCGGCAGCGGCCCGTGCGCCTCGAGCTCGGCGACGAGGGTGGCGCTCGCCCAGGTCGCCGCCTCGGCGTATCGCGGCTCGCCCAGTACGATGGCCGCGCGCGCGAGCGCCGAGACCGTAAGGGCGTTCCAAGCGACGATGACCTTGTCGTCACGCAGGGGGCTCGGCCTGCGCGACCGAGCCTCGAGCAGCCGGCTCCGAATTGACGCGGCGCGCGCCGGCGCGGTCGCCCCATCGAGGTGGAGGTCGCTCGCGACGGTGGTGGGCTCACGCTCGACGCGGAGCACGCTGCGACCATCTACCTCCCCGGAGGCGCTGACGCCGAGCCACGCGCGCGCCAGGCGGGCGTCATCCGCGCCGAGCACGGAGTCGAGCTCGGTCGGGGTCCACGTGAAGAAGTAGCCCTCCTGGCGGCGGCCGCTCGGCGCCATGCTGTCGGCGTCGGTCGCCGAGTAGAACGTGCCGTCCGCGGCGCGCATCTCGCGCAGGAGATAGTCGAGCACCTCGCGCGTAGTCGCGGCGTAGCGTGTGTCGCCGGTGAGCTGCGCCGCCTCGAGGTACGCCGTCGCGAGCAGCGCGTTGTCGTAGAGCATCTTCTCGAAGTGCGGGACGAGCCAGCGGGCATCGACCGAGTAGCGATGAAAGCCGCCTCGGATCTGGTCGTAGAGCCCTCCGGCCCGCATGCGATCGAGCGTCGTGAGCGCCATCCGCCTCGGCTCGGCGTCGCCCGTCCTCCTCGCGACACGGAGCAGGAGCTGGACGGGGAACGACGACGGGAACTTCGGCGCGCCGCGGTTGCCGCCGTTGACCGGGTCGAAGCGACGCGCCGCTGCGGCCGTGGCTGCGTCCAACAGCGTGGCGCTCGGGAAGTCGCCCGCGGGCTCCGGCGCCATGCGCGCCCGCAGGCGCTCGACGAAGGTCGAGGCCTGCGCAGACACCGCGGCGCCGTCCTGTGTGAAGCGCTCGGCCTGCGCGCGGAGCACGTCCAAGAACCCCTGCCGCGCGCCGCGCGAGGCGGGCGGGAAGTAGGTTCCGCCGAAGAAAGGCTCCCGCGTCGGCGTGAGCCACACGCTCATGGGCCAGCCGCCGCTGCCCGTCAGCGCCTGCACGAAGGTCATGTACGTGGCGTCGACGTCGGGGCGCTCCTCGCGATCGACCTTGATGCAGACGTAGTGCTCGTTGAGGTAGCGGGCGACGTCTTCGTCCTCGAAGCTCTCCTCCTCCATGACGTGGCACCAGTGGCACGTCGAGTAACCGACGGAGAGGAAGACGGGACGACCGAGCTGGCGCGCGCGATCGAAGGCTTCGTCGCCCCATGGGAACCAGTCCACCGGGTTGTGCGCGTGCTGCAAGAGGTACGGGCTGGTCTCGAGGATGAGGCGGTTGGTGTAGCGGGGGGAGCCGTCGGGGTTGTGATGGCGCGTGCGGGGCACGTAACCCGGGCCCTTCGCCTGAACGGCCGCCTGCAGCCGTGCGCGGAGGTGAGCGTCGTCTTCGAGTGCACTCGGCGCGTTTGAACCACCGCGCGGCGCCGATCTCCCTTCACAGCCGGGAGACGAACACCCGTACGCGAGCAGGAGGAGTGTCGGCACGAGCCACGAACGTGGATGCGCGAGCCTCATCCGGCGCGGCTCGCCGTGGTGATGAACGCGCGCCGCGCGCGGAGCCCGTCGATGCGGAGCCGGAGCGCGCGGACGCGCATCTCGGCGCGACGAAGCGCGGCGCGCGCCGTCTCGACGTCGACGAAGGGGACGGCGCCGGCTTGCGCGCGGGCCGTCACTACCTTGAGCGCCGCGCGCGCAGCCGCTACGCTCCGCTCCGCGGACGGCAGCGCGGCCTCGAGCCCGGCGATGGCGCCGTCCATCTCGGCGACCCGCACCGCGAGCTGCTCGACCACCGCCTCGGCCTCGGAGGCGCGGGCCTCGGCGCTAGCGATCTCGGCACTCCGTCGGCTCTGCTCGCGGAACACGCCGGTGAGCGGGAACGCGATCGCCGCGCCCACCGCGTAGTAGCCGGGGTCGGTCCCCGGCGGCGGGTTGGCGTACCCGAGGCTCCCGCCCACCGTCAGCCGTGGGATCCAGTCCATGTCGCGCAGGGTCGAGAGCTCGCTGGCCTGACGGCGCCACGCCCGCGCGATCCGCACCTCCGGCACCTCGGTCACGGCGGCAGGGACGTCGACGCGGAGCTCGGCGGTCAGCGCGCGGTCGTCGCTGAGCAGCGCGCGAAGCGCGGTACGCGCGCTTTGCTCGTCGGAGCGCGCGGTCGCGAGCTCGGCCTCGACGTCGGCGAGCCCCGCCTCGGCCTGGAGGAGCTGCTCCCCCGCGACCATGCCCGCCTCCACGCGCGTCCGGAGGGCGTCGATCTGCTGGCGCCGCGCCCCGAGCTCGGCGTCGAGGACCGCCCTCATCTCCGCGGCGGTGAGGACCCGCTCGAACAGGTCGACGACCGTGAGCGCCACCTCTCGACGCGCGGTGGCCGCTTCGGCCCTGGTCGCATCGATGCCTGCCTCGGTGGCGCGCACTGCGAACGGTGTCCGAAGCAGATCCACGAGGTTCCAGCTCGCGTCGACTCCCGCGGCGTAGTGGCGGAAGAACGGTGAGCCGAGCATGCCCCGCATGCCGAGGTTCGAGCCGGAGCCAGGGAAGCCGTCGGTGTACGCGGCGCCGAGCAGCACGTCGGGTGTGTACCCGACCAGTGCCTCGTCACGCCGGGCCTCCGCGACCCGGCGGCGAGCATGCGCCACCGCGACGCGAGGATCGCGACGCGACGCGAGGGAGATCGCATCATCGAGTCCGAGCGCGCCCACGGCTGCGCCGCTGGTCGCTCGGGCTGCGTCGCCCGGCGCACGTTCGGCAAGCGCGCCGCTCGTGACCTCCGTGCGCGGCTCAGAAGCGGGGTCCTGCGCGTGCGCTTGGGACACGCAGCCACCGCACGCGAGCAGCACGACAGCCCATCGCAGGTCGTGGCGAGGAGTCATCGGGCCACCTCGACGGCCACGCCGTCGCGGAGCAACCCTCGGCCGCCGACCAGGACGACATCGCCGACGGAGACTCCTTCACGGATCTCGGCCTCTCGCCCGTTGTCGTAGCCCGGGACGACGACGCGTCGTCGCGCGGTCTGGCCGTCGGCCACGTAAATGACCGAGTCGGCGCCCTCGCGGAGCAGCGCCTCGGAGGGGACGAGAACGGCCTCGCGTCCCTCGCCGCCGCCGAGGCGGACCTCGGCACGCGCGCCGCCCACCAGCGTGCCGTCCGGGTTGGGTACGTCGATCTCCACCGGCAGCATGCGCGTGCGTCCGTCGAGCGCGGGTGCGAAGCGGCTGATGGTCGCGTCGAGACGGCGTCCGCCGAGCGTCGGGAGCGTCACCGTCGCCGGGCTCCCAGCGCGTACGAACCCGGCCTGCGCTTCCGGCACCTCGAGCCGGATGCGCAGGAGGTCGACGCGCGCCACCTCCAGCACGACGTCACTCGGGCTCACGCTGGTGCCGCGATCGCGCCGCCGCGCGACCACCACGCCATCGAAGGGCGCGACGAGCCGCGTGTCGTTCACCAGGTCGCGCAGGCGACGCGCCTCGGCGCCTGCGGCGCTCGATCGAGCCTGGGCGGCCCCGGCAGCCTGCCGCGCGGCGAGGACCTCCTGCTCGGAGATCGCCGCGCGGTTGCGGTCTGCCACCGTCGCCGCGCGTCCCGCGGCGTCGTCGCGCAGCGCCGTCTCGCTCCGCGCGGCCTCGCTCGTCGCCGCCGCGGCCTCGGCCTGCGCCGCGAGGCCCGGGACCTGGAGCGTCGCGAGTACCTGCCCGGCGTGCACGCGGTCCCCGACGTCCACGCGGACCTCGCGGAGGACGCCCGCGAGCCTCACCGCGAGCGTCGCACGCTCGTAGGGATCGAGCCTGCCCACGAGGGCCGACGCCGCGTCCACGTGTCCATGGGTCGCCGGGACGCCGCGGACCCGGAGCGCCGCAGCCGTCACGGTCCGTGCCTGCGCCTCGGAGGGACGAGGCCGCTCCGAGCAGCCGCCCGCTGCGAGCGCGAGCATGAGAAGGGAAGTAGAGCGCTTCACGATACGGTCTCCAGGCTTTGACTCGGGCGCCCGCGACGGTGCAGCCACGCGTAGAGCGCGGGCACGATGACGAGCGTGAGCACCGTCGACGCAGCTAGGCCTCCGACCACCGCGCGCGCGAGCGGTACGTTGGCCTCGCTGCCACGCTCGAGACCGGGCGCCATCGGCAAGAGGCCCAAGAGCGCGGCGAGCGTCGTCATCAAGATGGGCCGCAGCCGCACCATCGCCGCGCGTTCGGCGGCCTCGGCGGAGGTCATCCCGGTCGCGAGGAGACGACGCGCGAAGTCCACGATGAGCACGGAGTTCGAGACCGCGATGCCCACCATGAAGAGCATCCCCACGAGCGACTGCACGTTCAGCGTCGAGCCCGTCACGCGGAGCAACCCGAGCGCACCGACGCCGCCGAGCGGCACCGCGACCAGCACCAGCAGCGGGTCGAGGAACGAGCGGAACTGCGCGACGAGCAGCAGGTAGACGAGCACCACCGCGAGCGCGAGGCCGCCCCCGAGCGCCGTCATCGAGCGCCTCATCTGCGCGACCTCGCCGCGCACCTCGATCTTCGCCCCGGCGGGCAGCGAGATGCCCGCGACCGCGCGCTCGAGGTCACGCGCGACGGACCCGACATCGCGACCATCGACATTCACGAGCACCTGCTGGACGCGCCGGATCGCCTCGTGCCGCACCTCGCCGACCGACTGCGTACGGGTGAGGCTCGCGACCTGCCGTAGTGGAACGGCGCTCCCTCCCCCGCGCGGCGTGATCGGCACGTCGAGGATGGTCTCGAAGTCCTCGATCTCGCTCTCGCGGTACTGGACCCCGACGAAGTAGTGGTTGCCGTTCCGGTGGTCGATCCAGAACGCCGGATCGAAGTTCACGCTCGACGTCAGCGCCGACGCCGCGTTGCGCACGACGTCTTGCTCGGTGAGCCCTACCTCCGCGGCGCGCAGGCGATCGACGTCGAGGCGCACCGTCGGATAGTCGAAGCGCTCCTGGAGCCGCACGTCGGCGGTGTTGGGGACGGTGGTCGCCGCGTCGACGATCTGCGGGACGAGCCGCTGTGCGTCGGCCTGGCTCGCCCCCTCGAGCACGACAGAGATCGGCGAGACGGCGCCGTCCGAGAGCGCCGCGGTCAAGAGGCCACCGGTGTCGAACGCGGTCTCGACCTCGGGGAGCTCTCGCGCGAGCGCGGCGCGGAGCTGCCTCGCGTAGTCGTCCACGCTCGCGTGGCGCCGGCCGCCGAGCTCGACGAGGATGAACGCGTCGCTCGTCCCCGCGTTCGGCGTGTACGCGGCGGGCCAGTCGTAGAGGATGCCGACGTTCGAGATCACCTTCGTGACCTCGTCCTCCGGGATGACCTGGCGAACGACGCCCTCGGCGGTCGCGGCGATCTGCTCGGTCCGCTCGAGCCGGGTGCCGGTCGGCGCGCGGAGCTGCACCATGATCTGCCCCGCGTCCGAGCGCGGGAAGAGCTCCGAGCCCAGGGTCGGGACGAGCGCGACCGCGGCGCCTATGGCGATAAGGCCGATGAGCGCGGCGAGCGCGGGCCTGCGGAGGAAGCGCTCAAGCACGCGGGCGTAGACGCGCGAGAGCGGTCCTTCTGCCTTCCCGCTCTCGGCCCCACCGTGCGCGACGCGACCTGCTCCGTCTCGGAGGAAGCGCTTCGCGTAGATAGGGACCACGGTCAGCGCGATGACGTAGGACGCGAGCATCGCGAACGTGACCGCGAGCGCGAGCGGGCCGAAGAGGAACTTGCCGAGCCCCTCGAGGAAGAAGATCGGCACGAAGACGATGCAGGTCGCCGCCGTGGCCACGAAGATCGGCGCGCCCACTTCGCGCGTGCCCTCGACGATCGCCTCGTCGAGGCTCTTCCCCTCGTGGCGGTGCCGCACGATGTTCTCGAGGACCACGATGGCGTCGTCGACGAGCCGGCCGACCGCGAGCGCCAAGCCGCCGAGAGTCATCGCGTTCACCGAGTGCCCCCCGAAGTAGAGCCCGAGCAGCGCGACGAGCACCGACAGTGGGATGGTCAGGATGACGACGAAGGAGGCGCGGAAGCTCCGCAGGAAGAGCACGACCATGAGCGCCGCGAGCAGCGCTCCGAGCGCGGCCTCGATCGCGAGCGCCGTGATGGCGTGGCGAACGAAGGTCGATTGATCGAACACGATGTCGAGCGAGATGCCCTCCGGCAGCGAGGTGCGGAGGCCGGCGAGCGCGGAGCGCAGCTCGCGCACGACCCCGAGGGTGTTGGCGCCGGGCTGGCGGTAGATCGGGATGTACACCTGACGGCGCCCGTCGATGCGCACGACGTTCGTCTGGATCTGCGCCGTGTCCTCGACGACGCCGACGTCGGCGATGGTCACCGGCTGCGTCGCGCCGAGCGTGAGCGGGAACTGGTTCATCTCCTCGACGTGCTCGGGGATCCCGTTCGTCTCGAGCTGCCAGTCGAGGTTGCCGATGCGGACGTTGCCGACCGGCGTGAGCGTGTTCTGTTGGCGCAAGGCCGCCGCGACGTCGAGCGGCGAGAGGTCGTAGTGATGGAGGCGCTCGGGATCGACGCGCGCGAGGATGCGGCGAATCTTGCCGCCATAGACGGCGGGCGCGATGACGCCGGGAATACCCTGCAGGAGGTTGCGCAGTCGGAAGTACGCGATGTCGTAGAGCTGGCTCTCGCTCGCGGTCGGCGAAGACACCGCGAGGAGCGCTACCGGCAGCGGCGCGGTCGGATCGAACGGCATGACCATCGGCGGCGAGGTGCCCGGCGGCAGGTAGTACATGTCGCTCGCCGCGAGCGCGCTCACCTGGCTCATCGCCGTGTTCGCGTCGATGTCCTCTCGGAAGTAATCGCGGACGATCGAGACACCCGTAAGCGAGCGCGAGACCTGCCGCGAGATGCCGTTGGCCTGTCCGGTCCAGCGTTCGAGGCGCGAGGTGATGTCGGCCTCAACGACGGGCGCCGGCATGCCCGGGTAGAGTGTCAGCACCTGGACAGCCGGCGTTCGGAACTGCGGGAGCAGGTCCGTCGCCATGCGCGGCAGCGCGAAGACACCGATCGCGACGAGCATCAGGGCGGCGACGACGACGGTGTAGGGATGCTTGAGCGCGGCGAGGGTCAGCTTCATTCAGTGGACTCGTCGAGCAGACGCAGCATCTCGGCGTCCGGGAGGTTGCCGGCGAGCACGCGTGAGCCGCCGTAAGGATCCGGAATGCCGCACACCGTCACGCCGGACGCGCGCGTGCAGCCACGCGTCGCGACCGCGTCCTGCGGCATCGAGAACAAGGAGAGCCAGTGACCGGCCCGCTCGAGCCACACCAGCGCGGACCATTCGCCGCCGATGCGGCACCGCTTGCCGCCGATGAGTTCTGTCCCTTCGAGGGGCGCGACGTTGGGCCGCCGATGAAGGGTCTCGGCGAAGTAGGACTCGATGCGGTCGGAGTCACCGGTCACCTCGGCGGCGCGCGAGTTGCGCTCGTAGTGCAGGTGATCGAGCGCGATCTCCTGGGCCAGGTCGTCCCCCATCGGTCCACGGTCGCGGTGCTCCCGCCGCAAAGCGATGACGAGCATCGCTGCGGCTGCGGCCAGCGATGCGGCGACGAGCCAGCGCTTTCGGGACGTCCAGAGGAGACGCCGCGGACGTCGAGGCTCCTCGAGCAACGCGAGCGCCGAGGCGGGCGGCTCGGCGGTTCGCGGCAGCGAGCGTACTGCCTCCTGGACCGCGAGGACGGTGCTCCGTCGGTGCGCGCAGCGTGAGCAGGTGTCCACGTGGTGCTGCTGCGAGCGCGTGAGCGCGTCGCCGAGGTCTTCGTCACGAAGATGGCCGCGTCGGGTCATTCGCGTTCACCTCCTGCCGCGTGCTGCGTGACATCCGTGAGGAGGAGCTGCGCCAGCCGCGCCCGCGCCCGCGCGAGCCGCGAGCGAACGGTCCCGACCGGGACGTCGAGGATCGTCGCCACCTCGTCGTACGGGAACTGCCAGAGGTCAGCGAGCAGCACGGTCGCGCGGGCGAGCTCCGGCAGCTTCGCGAGGGCGCGCTCGACGTCGACGCGATCGACGAGCGCTGGCAGTGGGTCGGCAGGCAGCTCAGCGTCCTCGAGGTCCTCGAGCCCGCCGTCGAGGAGCATCAGTCGGGCCCTCGCCGCACCAGCCCGGAAGATGTCCACCCTGGCGTTTCGGGCCGTGCGGAAGAGCCACGCACGCAGTCGGGACGGGTCCTCGATGCTCGCCGCGTTCTCCAGGGCGCGGAGCACGACCTCGTGCACCAGCTCGTCGGCTTCCTGACTCGACCCCACCAGCCAGCGCGCGAAGCTCGCCAGCTCGGGCAAGAGCGGGCGCAGCGCCCGAGTCAGGAGGTCACGATCCATTACCCATAGCTGTCGGATGAGGGGGGCCGAAAAGTTCCATCGCGCCGACTATTTTCCGTCACAAGCGCGCAGCCGTCATCGAGCAGCCGCTTTCGAGCGGTGAAAGCGGCTACTCTGCTTGGCAAGGGCCGGCCGATGGCTCAGGCGGCCAGCTTCGTGAGGAGCGCCATCCCGCGCGCGGCCTCGGCGGGCGTCGCGTCGGCGAGCTCGAGGTACACGCGGCCGCGCGCGTCGTAGAAGCTCTTGGTCTGGACGGGCCAGCGCTCCCGCTCGGGCGTGGCGAGTTCGACCTCGGCGGCGAGCCCGCGGAGTGTGGCGCTCACGAAGCGGTGGCCCGTCCCCTCTGGGAGCCGGATCTCGATGACAGCTCGAGGCTCCCGTAGGAGCTCTCGCCCGGCGGCTCGCCTTCGTCGTCTGCTGATCGATCGTCGACCGCTCTTGCCGTCGGCTCACACCGCGAGGGGTTCGCGCCGTCCAGTCACGCGCGCGGGGAGGCATTTGGCTCTTGGCCCTCTTTGCCAAGCGAAGTCAGACACTTGCAGGTCGATATGCATGGCTGAATCACACCTTGCTGAGGTGATGATTCAACTGTATCTTTCGTGCCGTGGACGCGACCCGCAACGAGACCGGCCGGTGGCTGATGCTCATCCACCAGATCCCGCCGAAGCCCGCCTACCTGAGGGTGAAGGTGGGACGCCGCCTCGCGCGGATCGGAGCGGTCGCGCTCAAGAACACCGTCTACGTCCTGCCCCGAAACGAGGGGGCGCAGGAAGACTTCCAGTGGGTACTCCGCGAGGTCATGGCGGCTGGCGGTGAGGCGACGCTGCTCGACGCGCACCTCGTGGACGGTCTCTCCGATGCCGAGGTCGAGGCGCTCTTCCGCAACGCTCGCGACGCGGACTACGCCGAGGTCGCCCAGGAGGCGCGGGCGCTCGAGCAGCGCATCGCCGACGCCGAGGTCGACCACGAACTGAAGCAAAAGGCAGGCGCCGAGCTCGCGAGACTCGAGCGGCGCATCGAGGAGATCTCGACCATCGACTACTTCGGCGCCGCGGGCCGCGAGTCTGCGCACGCCCTCGTGGTGGCGCTTCGCGCGCGCATCACGCCGAAGACGACTCCACCGCCAGCACCGGAGCAGAACATGCGCGACCAGTACCAGAGGCGCACGTGGGTCACGCGGACCGGCGTGCACATCGACCGCATCGCCAGCGCGTGGCTCATCCGCCGCTTCATCGATCCCGACGCGACCTTCAAGTTCGTGCCGGCCAAGGGCTACGCGCCCGAGCCCGGCGAGCTTCGGTTCGACATGTTCGAGGCCGAGTTCTCCCATGAAGGCGACCTCTGCACCTTCGAGGTGCTCTGCGCGCGCTTCGCGCTCGCGGAGCCAGGCCTCGGCGCGGTCGCCGAGCTCATCCACGACATCGATGTGAAGGACGGGAAGTTTGGTCGTCCAGAGACCGCGGGGCTCGCCGCGCAGATCGCTGGGCTCGCGCTCCTCCATCGCGAGGACGAAGCGCGCCTGTCGCGTGGCGCAGAGCTGTTCGACGAGCTGCTCACCTACTTCTCCAGGAAACGAGATTGAGGAGATCACCATGAACCAAACCGCCATCGTCGCTTCGTCACTCGCGCTGCTCTGCGGGGCGTGCAACTCGCCGCGCAGCACGCCCGCGAGCACCGTCGGCACGGTCACCTCGGAGACGCCGACGCAGCCTCCTTCTTCTCCGGTCGCCGCCGAGCGGCCCGCGGCACCGACTGAGGCTGCGGCCGATCCCGCTGCAGCCACGCGCACACGTACGTTCGACGACGACGCCGTGAACGCACCTCCCGCAGGGTTCTCGTTCGGGCGCACCGGCGGCGGCGCGCTGGGGCGGTGGGTCGTGCGAGCCGAGGCGGGAGCCCCGAGCGGCGCGAACGTGCTCGCGCAGCTCGACGCAGACGACACGGACATGCGCTTTTCCGTCGCCGTGATGGATGGGCCGGTGCTGCGCGACGCACGCGTCAGCGTCCGCTGCAAGATGGTGTCGGGGCGCGTCGACCAGGCCTGCGGCCTCGTCGCCCGCTACCGCGACGAGAACAACTACTACGTCACGCGGGCCAACGCGCTCGAGGACAACATCCGCCTCTACACGGTGCGGGACGGGCAGCGGCGCCAGCTCGCGAGCTGGAGCGGGCGCGTGACCCCCAACGCCTGGCACGAGTACCGCCTCGAGGTTCGTGGAGACCACCTCCAGGTCTTCTGGGACGGCCAGCGCGTCATCGACCACCACGACGCGACGTTCGCGGAGGCCGGCCGTGCTGGGGTCTGGACCAAGGCTGATTCCGTCACCTACTTCGATGACCTTCGCGCGGAGGCGCCGTGATGGGGAGCGACCACGACGCCGCGTTCACGCGCCGCGAGGCGCTCACCACGCTCGCGCTGGGGGGCGCGGCGATCGTCACGGGGTGCGCGGGCGCCGCGCGCGTGGCGGCTCCCCCGGCTCAGCCCGCATCGACCACCGGAGATCGAACCATGACCATTCCCACTTCGCTCGCAGGCAATCACACCGTCGTCCCGCTGCCGTTCGCGCCGGGGTCCCTCAACGGGCTCTCGGAGCGGATGATCAGCTCGCATCACGAGAACAACTACGGCGGCGCCGTTCGGAACCTCAACCGCGTCGAGCAGGAGCTCTCGCAGATCACGACCGACACGCCGCCCTTCGTGGTCGCGGCGCTGCGTGACCGCGAGCTGACGTTCCGCAACTCGAAGAACCTGCACGAGGCGTACTTCGCCAACCTCGGCGGAAACGGTCGGCGCTCGGGAGCGATCGAAGCGGCCCTCGCCACGGCCTACGGCACGACGGCGCGCTGGGAGCAGCACATCCGCGCCACCGGCATGGGGCTCGGAGGCGGCAGCGGCTGGGCGATCCTCGCGTTCGAGCTCGACACAGGCGCGCTCAGGACCGTCTCGTCCGGCAACCACACGCAGGCGCTGGCGACGAGCGTGCCGCTGCTCGTCATGGACATGTACGAGCACAGCTACCAGATGGACTTCGGTGCGGGCGTCGCCCGGTACATCGACGCGTTCTTCGCGAACGTGAACTGGGACGAGGTCAATCGACGCCTCGAGCGCGCGCAGCGCATGAGTGCGGTCCTCCGAGGAGCCGCCGGATGACGAGCGCAGCGACGCCAGAGCCGAGTGCCGGTGCAACCGACGAGACCGTCGCGCCACCGGACAGTGCGTCGCTCGCTCCGTACTCGCTGCGAGACCTGACGCGCTACTTCCTTCGCCTCGGTACCTTCGGCTTCGGCGGCCCCATCGCGCTCGCGGGGTACATGCAGAAGGACCTCGTCGAAGAGCGTCGCTGGTTCTCGAAGGAGGATTACGTCGAGGGGCTCGCCCTCGCGCAGCTCGCGCCTGGACCTCTCGCCGCGCAGCTCGCGATCTACCTCGGCTGGGTCAAGGGGCGTGTGCTCGGCGCGACCGTGATCGGCTTCGCGTTCGTGCTGCCGTCCTTCCTCATGGTGCTCGCGCTCGCTGCCCTCTACGTCCACTTCGGCGGCCTGCCGTGGATGCGCGGCGCGTTCTACGGGATCGGGGCCGCGGTGATCGCCATCATCGCCCGCAGCGCCTTCAAGCTCGTGAAGATGACGCTCGCGAAGGACCGCCTGCTGTGGGCCATCTTCGCTGTCAGCGCGCTCGTCACGGCGTGGACGGAGTCGGAGGTGGTGTGGCTCTTCCTCGGAGGGGGCGTCCTCACGGTGCTGGTCAAGGCCCCGCCGAAGCTTCGCTTGGGCGGGACCGCGATGAGCGTGCTCCCTCTTCCACTTTGGTCGATCTCGGGCCTCGCCGGCCCCGCGTCCGCTGCCACGCTCGCCACCATCGCCTGGTACTTCGCTGAAGCCGGCGCCTTCGTGTTCGGCAGCGGCCTCGCCATCGTGCCGTTCCTTCACGGAGGCGTGGTCACGCGGTTCGGGTGGCTCACCGAGCAGCAGTTCCTCGACGCCGTCGCTGTCGCGATGATCACGCCGGGACCCGTGGTGATCACCGTGGCCTTCATCGGCTACCTCGTGGCCGGCCCCGTTGGCGCGTGCGTCGCGGCCATCGCCACGTTCTTCCCGTGTTACCTCTTCACCGTCGTTCCGGCGCCGCACTTTCGGCGCTTCGCCAAGAACGCGAGCATCAAGGCGTTCGTTGACGGCGTCACCGCTGCAGCCACTGGGGCCATCGCAGGCGCTGCGTTCGTGCTCGGACGGCGAGCGCTCGTCGACGTGCCCACCGTGCTGATCGCGCTCGTGACGCTCGGTCTGTTCGTGAAGTTCAAGAAGCTCCAGGAGCCGCTCGTCATCGCCGCGGCCGGCGTTGCGGGCATCGTGATCCAAGGAGTGATGGTTCCATGAACCAGATCCTCGTCCTCGGCCTCATGGCTGCAATCATCGCGACAGTGGGCTGCGCCTCTGCTCCTCGTGGCGCGCCGAGCAGTGCACCTCTGCCGCCCGCGACGACGCACGAGTGCGCCTGGGTGACGAGCTTCGGCGGCGAAGATGTCTGCGGAGTCGAAGTCCCCAGCGGTAGAAGTCTGGGCTGCGTGCGCACGGGCTCGAAGCCCCATGGGATCGCCGTGTCGCGCGACGGCGCCCGCGTCTTCGTATCGAACGAAGGCGCCAGCACGTTGAGCATCGTCGACGCCCGCGAGCGTCGAATCATCGCCGAGGTCCCCGTTGGCGAGCGGCCGAACCAACTCGCGCTCTCGCCGGACGGCAGGCACGTGTGGGTGCTCAACAACGGATCGGCTTCGATCACGATCGTGGACGCGGAGAGCGGGGCCGTCGTGCGAACGGTCCCCTCCGGACGCGGGCCCCACATCATCGTCACGAACGCCGCGCGCAACGCGGCCATCGTCACGGCCGAGGGCGACTCGTCGCTCGAGGTCTTCGACTTGACCACCTTCGAGCGTCGTTCTGTCGTGCCGGTGTTTGCGTGGCCTCGCGTTCTGGCCGTCACGGCAGACGGAGCCACCGCGTTCCTCACCATCCGTTGGCTGAACGGGGCGCTCGTGGTCGGTCTCGACGGCGCGGGCCCGCGCGACCGCATCGCGCTCGGCGAGCCGCGCTTCGCCGCGGAGGGCAAGGACGCTCATGGCATCGCGCTCACACCTGCCGGTGACGAACTGCTCCTCACGACCCAGATCACCGGGCAGCTCACGTTCGTCGACCCCCGCTCGCTCGCCGTGCGGGGCGAAGTGCATGTGGGCAACGATCCGAATTGGGTCGAGGTGACCTCGGACGGTCGCTTCGCGGTGGTGAGCAACACGGCCGACAACACGATCGCGATCGTCGATGTCGCCGCACGGCACGTGACGACGACGGCGCCGGTTGGCCGAGCGCCGAAGCGGCTCTCGCTCGGGGCGTGCATCACTGGGAGCGCTCCATGACGACGCCGCGACGCGAGTCCGATGCCAAGGCAACGAGGCGCGATCCGGCGTCACGGGGCCCTCTCGAGGTCACGGAGAGGTGAGGCTCCCTTGCGAGCGAGGCAGGCACTGACGATGGCGATGATGACCGCAGCTCTGGCCACCCCTACGCGCGCCCACGCGTATCGCCCGTTCGATTCGACCGACGCGAGCGTCGCGGCGCCGGGGGAGCTCGAGCTCGAGTTCGGTCCGCTCGGCTACGTTCAGGCGGCTCGCCGGCACTTCCTGGTCGCTCCGGCCCTCATCGTCAACTTCGGCTTCGCGCGACGCTGGGAGCTGGTGCTTCAGGGCCGCGACTTCATCCTGCTCGACGACCTTCCCGGCGAAGCCCGTGCTCGGCTCGTCGACACGGGTGCCTTCCTCAAGGCCGTGCTTCGCGAAGGCAGCCTCCAAGGCAAGAGCGGACCGAGCGTCGGCACCGAGTTTGGAGTCCTGCTTCCGACCATCAACGGGGATTCAGGCGTCGGCGGGACGGCGATCGTGATCGTATCGCAGCGATGGGACGCGGCCACGCTCCACGTCAATGGCGCCGTCTCGCTGACGCGCGCCGGGAACGCTGACTTCTTCGGCGGCGTGATCGTAGAGGGGCCGCATCGCTGGACCGTCCGCCCCGTCGCCGAAGTCTTCCTTGACCACGAGCTCACCGTGGGCACCGCATACTCGGCGCTCGTCGGCGCCATCTGGCGGCCACGCGATGGGCTCTCCTTCGACGTGGGGGATCGCGCCGCGCTCGTCGCGGACGTGCCGGTCTTCGAGGCGCGCGCCGGGCTCACCTGGGCCTTTCCGCTCGTGAGGTGTCCATGATGCTCTCTCGTCGCTCCCTGCTGCTCTCGCTCGCCTCCGCGCCGCTCGCCGCGATGGGGCTCTCGGCCTGTAACAGTTGCCGCTCCTCGAGCGCGCAGGAGGTCGTCGTCTACACCTCCGTCGACCAGGTGTTCTCCGAGCCGGTGTTCCGAGCCTTCGAGGCCGCGTCTGGCATGCGCGTGCGCGCCGTCTACGACACGGAGGAGACCAAGAGCACGGGCGTGCTGAACCGGCTCATCGCGGAGGCGCAGAACCCGCAGGCGGACGTGTTCTGGTCTGGTGATCCCGTGCGCCCGTTCCAGCTCGTGCGCAGAGACCTCGTGGAGCCCTACGTGTCGCCCCAGGCCGCCGGGCTCCCGGCGAGCGCGCGAGCGGCGGACGGGACCTGGACGGGCTTCGCTGCTCGCGCTCGCGTCCTCCTCGTCAACCGAGGGCGCGTGCCGGCCGGCGAGACGCCGCGGAGCATCCGCGACCTGGCGAATCCGCGCTTTCGAGGGCAAGCGACCATCGCGAACCCGCTCTTCGGGACGACGACGATGCACGTCGGAGCCTTGTTCGCGGCCTGGGGTGAGGAGAGGACGCGCGGATTCCTGCAGGCGCTGCGGGCGAACGACGTGCGCATCGCGAGCAGCAACGGCGAGGTGAAGCGCCTCGTCGTGGGAGGCGAGGTGGCCTTCGGCCTCACGGACACGGACGACGCGAACGAGGCGCTGCGCGAGGGCGCGAACGTCGAGGTGGTCTACCCCGACCAGGACGAGCTCGGCACCCTCGTCATGCCGACGTCGGTGGTGCTCATGCGTCGCGCCCCGCACCCAGAAGCCGGCCGCCGTCTCATCGACTACCTGCTGTCGCCCGCCGTCGAGCGCCAGATGGCCGAACGCGCAGCGCACATGCCCCTGCGAGCGGGCGTCCCTACGCCCGCGAACATTCGAACCGCGGAGGGGCTTCGCCTCATGAACGTCGACTACGCGCGCGTCTCGGAGCAGATCGAGGCGCAGCAAGGATGGTTGCGTCAGTGGGTGGGGCTCTGAGCGGCGCGCGCTTGAGATGGCAGGAGCCGGCGGTGACGTTCGCCGCCGCGTCGATCCTGTGCATCGCCATCCTGCCGCCGCTCGCGCACGTCGGCCGCGAGCTCCTCGGTTCAACGGACGCGCTCACGCTGCTCGGTGAGAGCAGGCTCTGGTGGCTGCTCGCCCGTTCCGTCTTTCTGTCTCTGGCTGTCACGCTGCTCGCGCTCGCGGTTGGAGTGCCGCTCGGCGTGCTCTTCGCGCGCGCTTCGTTGCCGCTCTCCCGGCCGCTCTTCGCAGCGCACGTCTCCGTGGTGTTCCTGCCGCCGTTCCTGCCCGCGCTCGGGTGGTTTCACCTGTTCGGTCGGCAAGGCTTCTTCGGCAGCGAGCTGTCTGCGCGGCTCCTCTTCAGCGACGTCGGCGTCGTTCTGGTGCTCGCGATCTGTTTCACCCCGATCATCACCGCCCTCACCGCCATCGGCGTGCGCGGCGTGGAGCCGTCCCTCGAGGAGGCCGCTCGCCTCGTCGGAAGCCCGCTGCGCGCGGCGACGCTCGTCCTCGTTCCTTGCGCCGCGCCGGCCATCGTCCTAGGCGCCATCGTCGTCTTCGCGCTGGCCTTCTCCGAGCTCGGCGTACCGATGTTCCTCCGCGTGGATGTGTATCCGGCCGTGGTCTTCGCGCGCCTCGGCGGCATGGACTTCGCCCCCGGTGAGGCGGCGATCTTCGTGCTGCCGCTCGTCGTCGTGGCGCTCGCGCTCTTCTGGCTCGAACGTCGCTTCGCGGGACGGCGCGCCGTCGCCGTGCTCGGCAGTCGCGCCCATGCGCGAGAGCCGCTGTTTCGATCGCGTCCAGTGACCTTCGTGCTCGCGTCTTTCGCCGCGCTCGCCTCTGCGCTGCCGATCTTTTCGCTCGCCGCTCACGCGGGGAAGCGGGCCGGTCTCGAGGAGGTCTGGCGGTGGACGGGCGACGCAACGTGGAACGGCCTTCGGGCGAGCACACTCGCGGCCGCCGCGATGACGCTCGTGGCCCTGGTGCTCGGCAGAGGCCTCGCGCGCAAGGGCCCGGGTTCGGGCTGGCTCGACGGGCTCGCGACCTTGGCGTTCATCCTGCCGTCGTCGATCGTCGGCGTAGGCATCATGGGCGCGTGGAATCGGCCCGCCACGAACTGGCTGTACGCGAGCTTCGGCATCCTCGTCGTGGGCTTCGTCGCTCGCTACAGCGCCGTCGCGACCCGGGCGTTCGCCGCGGCCGTTGCCCAGGTTCCGGCGTCGCTCGAGGACGCGGCGCGCACGGTGGGCGCGGGCTACCTCCGCCGGATCGCACTGCTCGCGGGGATGACAAGGCGAGAGCTGGTCGCGACGTTTGTCTTCGCCCTGGTGTTCGCGCTGCGCGATCTGGAGACGGCGGCGCTGTTCTATCCGCCCGGCGGCGAGCCGCTCACGGTTCGGATCTTCACGCTCGAGGCGAACGGGCCGCCCGCCGTCGTGTCGGCGCTGGCCGTGCTCCACGTGCTCATCACGTTCGCCGCAGCATCGGTCGGCCTCGTCGCGCTTGCACGACGGAGGTCGCCATGAGCGACGCGAACGCGATCCTCCGACTCGAGGAAATCTCGGTCCGGCGAGGCGAGACGCTCGTCCTCGATCGGCTCACGCTCGCGCTCGGCGTGGAGGTCGTCGGGCTCGTCGGCCCCTCCGGGTCTGGCAAGACGACGCTGCTCCGCGTCCTGCTCGGGCTTGAGGCGCCGACGCATGGCAGCGTGCGGATCGGCGAGCGGCTCACAAGCCAGGACGGCCGCGTGCTCGTGCCCTGCGAGGAGCGGAACGTAGCGATGGTCTTCCAGGATCTCGCGCTCTGGCCCCACCTGTCTGTCCGCGGGAACCTCGAGTACGGGCTCAGGGCGCGCGGCGTGAGCCCCGCAATGCGCGCCGAGCGCACCGCCCAGGCCCTGCGGTGGGTCGGCCTCGAAGGCAAGGAGTCGCGACGATCCCACGAGCTCTCGGGCGGCGAGCGGCAGCGGGTCGCTATCGCGCGCGCGCTGGTGCTCGACCCAGTGGCGCTGCTGCTCGACGAGCCGCTCGGCAGCCTCGACATCGCGCTGAAGGAGGAACTCCTCGCGGTGTTCGCGACCCTCTTCGCCGAGCGGAAGCTCCCGGTCGTCTACGTCACCCATGATCCACACGAGGCGGCGCGCATCGCACAGCGCATCATCGTCCTGGAACGCGGCCAGATCGCGCAGCAGGGTACTGCGATAGAGCTCGCCCACGCACCTGCGACGCCCTTCGTGGAGGCGTTCGCGAGGGCCCTTCGGAGCAGGGATGCTTGACCGGCGCGCGCTCTATGCGACGTCGTTCGTACGCGCGGTCACGACGAGCCTCGTCGGCGTGCTGCTGGGTGTCTATCTTGCCCGGCTGAACGTCACCGGCGTGAGCTTCGGCGTCGTCGTGTCATCCGGCCTCGCGGGTGCCGCGCTCGCTGCCATCGTCGCGACGCTGGCGGGCGACCGACTTGGTCGACGACGAGTTCTGCTCACGCTCACGGTGCTCTCGATGGCTGGGACGGTCGCGTTCGCGTTGAGCTCGACGCCCCTCGCTCTGGCTGCCGCCGCGTTCGTCGGGATGGTCAACGGCATGGGCAAGGACCGTGGGGCCGCGCTCATCCTCGAACAGGCGGCACTGCCCAGCACGACCACCGCGGCGAAGCGCACGGAGGTCATCGCCTGGTACACGATGCTGCAAGACCTCGGGCATGCGGCGGGGGCGGCGCTCGCTGCCTTGCCGGCGCTCTTGGCGACAACGACGGGGCTGCATGGCGCCGCGCCGCATCGGGCGATGCTCTTGGGCTGCGCGGGCGCTGGCTTGTTCTCGCTGGCCTTCTACGCGCGGCTCGGAGGCGCCGTCGACGCACCGCGCTCGCGCGAGAGCACGCCGCTCACAGCGAACAGCCGCTCGATCCTGACGAAGATCTCCGCGCTGTTTGCCGTCGACAGCCTCGCGGGCGGCTTTCTCACGACCGCGATGCTCTCGTACTTCTTCTTCGAGCGCTTCGGGGTGTCGGAGGGCGTCATCGGCGCGCTCTTCTTCGGCGCGCGGCTGATGAACGCGGTCTCGCATCTCGGCGCGGCGTGGCTCGCGAAGCGGATCGGCCTCGTCAACACAATGGTCTTCACGCACATCCCCTCGAGCCTGCTGCTCGTGACGGTCGCCTTCGCGCCGAGCTTCGAGGTGGCGGCGGTGCTGTTCCTGCTCCGCGAGGGGCTGGTCGAGATGGACGTTCCGACGCGGCAGTCTTACGTCCTCGCCGTCGTGCAGCCGGAGGAGCGAACCTTCGCTTCCGGTGTGACCAACCTCGTACGGCTCGCCGCGTGGGCCGTCGCTCCCGCCTTCGCGGGTGCTCTCATGAACGACGACTCGATGTACCTGCCTCTGGTCATCGGGGCCGGGATGAAGATCGGCTACGACCTGCTCTTGTGGCGCGCGTTTCGTGCTGTGCGTCCGCCGGAGGAGAGCGCCGCCGTTGAATAAGCGCCTTGATACCAAGCGGCTATTCAGCCGCCGAGCAGCCACTGGCCCGCTGCCGCGCTGGCGGCGACCACGAGCCACGGCGGCACCTTCCACTGCTCGAGGAGGCCGAAGGCCAGGAGCGCCGCGACGACGTCGCGCGGACCGCGCACGCTCTCTGTGAAGACCGGGTTGTAGAGCGCCGCGAGCAGCACGGCGACGACCGCCGCGTTCGCGCCGGCGAGCGCCGCCTGCGCCCAGCGCTTCGCGCGCAGCCGGTGCCAGAATGGGAGCGCCCCGCCGATGAGCAGCCATGCGGGCAGGAAGATCCCCAGCAAGCACCAGAGCCCGTTGAGCCAGCTCGTCGGGCCGGGGTTCATCGCAGCCCCGAGATACGCCGAGAACGCGAACATGGGTCCCGGCAGAGCCTGGGCGGCGCCATAGCCCGCGAGGAACTGGTCGTCGGTGAGCCAACCGCGGGGCACGATCTCGGCGCGAAGGAGCGGGAGCACGACGTGGCCGCCGCCGAAAACCAGCGAGCC
This sequence comes from uncultured Nannocystaceae bacterium, assembly GCA_964468635.1. Lineage (GTDB taxonomy): Bacteria > Myxococcota_A > Polyangia > Nannocystales > Nannocystaceae > Xiheibacterium. Next base: position 1,958 of record CAYXVR010000092.1, on the reverse strand, counting down.
CGAGCGGTAGAAGCTGTCGAAGACCGCGAGGTGGTGCGAGCCCGTTGCGGAGGCGAGCGCCGGAAGCGCGACGAGCAACGCGAAGAACGCGACGAGCGCCGCTGCAGCAGCGACGTGCCCGCGCGGCCAGGTCGTCCCGCCCGGAGCAGCACCGACCGCGATCGTGTCGCGATACAATCGCCAGCCGACGATGCCGCCGAAGGCGATGACGCCGAGCTGGGCGATGGCTCCAGGCACCGCGAGCAGCACGGCCGCGGAGCCGATGCACAGCGAGATCCGCGGGCGATCGGTGCAGAGCTTCTTCCCCATGCCCCACACGGCCTGAGCGACGACCGCGACGGCCGCGAGCTTCAGGCCGTGCAGCCAGCCTGCGCCGTTCAGGTCCGAAGCGCGCGCGACACCGTACGCGAACCCGATCATCAGCAACGCCGAAGGCAGCGTGAAGCACACCGAGGCGACGAGCGCGCCGAGAAGTCCCGCGCGCTGCATCCCGAGGGCGAACACGACCTGACTGCTCGCCGGGCCCGGGAGGAACTGGCACAGGGCGACGAGGTCACCGTAGTGCGCGTCGTCGAGCCACTTCCGCTTTTCGACGAACTCGGCGCGGAGGTACCCGAGGTGCGCGATGGGGCCGCCGAACGAGAGACAGCCGAGCCGCAAGAACGCGCCCGCCACTTCGAGGAGGCCGCTCACGGTGGGTCGATGCGGCTCGACCGGAGCGTCGTCGTGACGACCGATGCCAGACGCCACGTCGCTCATCCTCGCGCTCCCTCGATGCGACGAACACGAAGCCCTACGAAGAGAAGCACCGGGACGGCCGCGAGCTGCGTCGCGACGGAGAACACGACGAGCGCGGTCATCGACCTCTCGTACAGCCATCCCATCGTCGTGCTGCCGATCCACCACGCAAGCCCAAAGAACGCGAAGAATCGGCCATACGCTCGCCCGCGCTCCTCTTTCGGTACCAGCTTCGCGATGGCCGCTTTGAAGATGGAATCCTGAGCGCCCATGCCGCGCCAGCCGGGGTCGGGGGGCGCGGCCGCCAGGAAGGTCCGATAAGTAGATGCTCGGTCAACTTCGCAGGGTTGTCCTTCCTATCGTCTCCTTGTGGCGTTCGGGTGAACTGACGCCTACCACTTCGTCTCGTACTCCTGGAGCACGTCCTCCGGAGACATGTTGAGGTAGACCTGTGTCGTCGTCAGGTGGTCGTGGTCGAGGACGCGCTGCAGCGCGACGAGCGAGACGCCTCGGCGGATCGAGTCCACCGAGAAGGTGTGCCGGAGCACGTGCGGAGAAACCGGCCGGCTGATCGCCGCTCGGTTCGCTACTCTCCGTAACGCCCGTTGGATCGTTCGCGCCGTCACCCCAATCGAGTCGTTCAGTGCGAAGTGATGCTCGAGGAGTGGACGGGTGCGCGTGCTCATCGGAACCACTCGGCGTTTCGTCCGCTTTCCGTAAGGACCACCTTTGCCGAAGATGACCATGCGCGGCGGTCGTGCCTGCCAGTCGATCTGCTGACGTGTCAGCGTGGCGAGTTCTGAGACGCGTAGTCCGGTGTCGAGGAGCGTCCAGACGACAAGCTTCTCTTCGTAGGACTCGCACGAATTGGCGAGGCGGTTCGCCTCCTCAGTGGAAAGCGGCTCGCGTTTGTACTGATAGGCCATGTCGTAATTGTACAGCGGTCGCGACACGGCGTCGGGATCCAACCAGGCCGAACCTGTGGAAAACAAAAGGCCCGCCGGAGAGGGGGCCCTGCTCGTGTCGCAGTTATGGGTGGAAGGCGACAGCAACTGCGTACTCTACATGCGAGGTTCGGGTAGTCGGCAAGAAGCCGCGCGTACCTCGTCGCCGAGGACCCAGTGAGCCGAGACTCCGCGACGCGAGACTGGCTGGCGTTCGTACCCTAGCCTTGATGTGACAAAAAATCAGGCGGCCAAGAGGCGGTTGAGGCGGCGGAA
>CAYXVR010000091.1:0-26073 GCA_964468635.1 uncultured Nannocystaceae bacterium | reverse complement strand
GGCCGATGGCGATGAACTTCGGCGGCATCGGCATGGTGATGGGCCACGAGCTCACTCACGGCTTCGACGATCAGGGCCGCAAGTTCGACGGCGAGGGCACGCTGCGCGAGTGGTGGGCGCCCGCGGTGGCGGGGCGCTTCGAGGACCGGGCGGAGTGCGTCGAGAACCTGTACTCGAGCTACGAGGTGCAGCCCGGCGTGCGCCTGTCGGGCAAGCTGACGCTCGGCGAGAACATCGCGGATCTCGGCGGCATCAAGCAGGCCCATCGCGCGTTCACGGCGTGGGCGGCGGAGCACGGCCTCGACCCGAAGGCCGAGGCGGCCGACGGCCTCACGCACGAGCAGCTCTTCTTCGTCTCGTTCGGCCAGATCTGGTGCACGAACTCGACGCCGGAGAGCGAGCGCGTGATGGCCTTGACCGACCCGCACTCGCACTCGCGCTACCGCGTGAACGGCCCGCTCTCGAACATGTCCGAGTTCGGCGACGCGTTCGCCTGCGAGCCGGGCGAGCCGATGCGCCCGACGAACGTCTGCGAAGTCTGGTGAGAGGCTCTTTTCGCAGGGGCTGCCGCCCCTACGCCGGCGCTCGACTCGATCCCTTCGGGCTCGAGTCGAACCCCGGCTACCCTCGGCCTTCGGCCGGGCGCGCGCTCGAAGGTCGAGACCCGGGGTCTCGACCTTCGCAGCGGGCGCTGGTCGAGGCGTCTCGTCGCACGGCGCGGGTGGTTGGGGCGTTCGCGGCCGACGGGGGTCGAACGCGACGAAGCGACGCGCTCGAGGGGCGTCGGCGCGTCGACGAGGGGTGAACGCGACGAAGTGTCGCGTTCGAGGGGCGTCGGCGGCCGACGGGGGTCGAACGCGACGAAGCGACGCGTTCGAGGGGCGTCGGCGCGTCGACGAGGGGTGAACGCGACGAAGTGTCGCGTTCGAGGGGCGTCGGCGGCCGACGGGGGGCGAACGCGACGAGTCGCTCGTCCCATCACCGGCGCGTCGACGGATCGCGTAGGGACGGAGTCCCTGCTAGTCCGCGAACACGACCCGCTCGTCTTCCACGGCGGCGTCGATGTCCTCTTCGCGTACGAGGATCGGGCGCCACTGCTTCGCGGAGAAGCGCGGCGTCTGATCCGCGTAGTGCGGCGAGCTCGGGTCGTCGGACTCCGAGTACGTCAGGAACGCTTCGGCGACCGGCCCGTCGGCGGTGTACTGCAGCGTCATCACGAAGCTGCTGCCGTAGTTCACGACGTAGCCCTCCGTGGTGAGGTCCGTGCTGTCGGAGATCACCTCGCCGCGCGTCATCGAGGGCGCGAGCGTCGTCTTGAACTGGTCGTACACGATCAGGTTCGTGACGCCTTCCTTGCGGCCGCCGCCGTGGATCGGGATGTTCTGGTCGCCCTTCTTCGTGAACTGGGCCTCGCGCAGCGTCGTGCTCGGCGTCAGCCCGGCCGCCTCGAGGTTGACCACGGCATGGGCGAGGGCCTCGAGCGCGTAGTCGCTCTCGTCGTCGTCCACCGCCAGCCCGTTCGGCGTCGCGATCGGATCGTCGGCGTCGAACGGATTGGCGAACAGGAGCCCTTCGTCGGCGAAGAACTCGTCGGGGTACACCGCCAGCCACTCGCGGAACGCGAGCGCGCCGACGCTGTCGAGCTCGAGCAACAGATCCCACCCTGCGATCGCGCTGCACGCGTCGCCGATGTCGACCGACTGCGGGACGTCGTCCACCTCGATCATCACCGGGCCCGCACCTTCGCACCGCGCGACCAGCTCGTCGCGCAAGAGCTCCGCCATGCTGCCGCGATTCGACAGGATCGCCGCCTGCAGCTCGGGAAGGTCGAACTCGAAGTCCGGCCCCGACATCGACGCGTCGCCCGTCTCGGTGAGCACGATCGCGTTCATGCGCGTGCGCGGGCTGCGAGGCGTGCGCTCGAACCCGTGCAACGGCGAGTAGCCCTCGAGCGGCGCGGCCGGGTTCGACAGCCAGTGGCTGTCGTTCGCGTTGAACACGAAGTCGCTGCGCTCGAGCTTCGGCACCTTCGCGTACGGCACCAGCCCGGGCTCGCGCGCGCCGTCCTCCTCCACCCACTCGTAGAGAGGATCGGCGCCGTCGAGCAGCACCACGTCGTTGCCGAGCAGCGCGTTCGTGAGGAAGTCGCCGTCGTCGATCTTCTGCTGCCACGCGTCGATCGCCGCCTGCGACAGGTTCGGCGTCGGCGTGGTGTCGGCGTACCAGGCTTCGCCCTTCGCCGACGTCGCCATCGTGTTCACCCACGGGATGCCCATCACGTCCTCGTGCACGGCCTGCAGCTCGGCCATGCTCTGCGCGCGGTTCATCCCCAGGAACTGGGCGATGAGCTCCGTGTTGTCCTCGTTCGCGTCGCGGTACGTGAACACCAGATCCGTGCCCCAGTCGAATCCCGACACGTTGAGGATCGGCCCGTAGTGGCTGCGCCACAGCGTGCGCGACACCGGCGTCGTGCCGCCGCCCGGCTGGGCGACGTCGATCGTGTACGTCGTCGACTCCATCGCCCGGTACTCGCCGTCGTACAGGTAGCTCGTCGGATTGCCGGGCTCGAGCGTGAGGTTGTAGAACGTGAAGCGCTGCCCGTCGCTCACGGTGTGCGTCCACCCGACGTGCTCGTTGAACCCGATGAGCACGCCGAGCACGCCGATGAGCGACACGCCGTAGATGTCGAGCTCGCCCTTCACGCTCAGGTGGCTCTCCCACAGCTTGAGCTCGCCCTCCCACGGGAAGTGCGGGTTCGCGACGAGCATGCCGCGCCCCTCGGCCGCGCGGTCCTTGCCGATGGCCCAGCCGTTGCTGCCGATGCGCGGCGTCGTGATCTCGGCGAGCGGTGGCACGTCGCGCTCGAGGTGCGAGCCGGGCGGCTGGGCCGTCGCGATGTAGCTCGCGAGCTGGCGCCCGCTGGCGAGCGTGCCGAGCTCGATGTAGTGCGCGAACAGATCGACGGGCTCGAGGGGCTGCACCCACGCTTCGCCGCCGCACGGCAGATCGTCGCCGGACTCGTCCATGTACGCGTTGAAGCCCGCGGCGTACCCCGTGATCGCGTCCTGGATCTCCTGCGGCTGCTCGGGGAACCCCGCCTCCGCCTTCGCGTGGATGCCGAGCGCGAGGTGGGCGAAGTCGCTGTCGAGGTTCGCGTCGTTCTCACCGGGGCCGAAGTAGCGCGAGCGCTCGCTGCGGACCTTGATGATCTGATCCGCGACGATGCAGCCCGCATCCTTCGCGTGCGCCCAACCCTGGCCGAACATCACGCTCGGTAGATCGTCGCCCTCGATGTGGGGGATGCCGTAGTCCGTCCACCGGATCCGGGCCTCGTAGAGGTGCTCCGGCTCCGGTTCGGCACAACCGACGAGCGCGAGCGCAGCGAGAACGGACAGCCAGCGAGCGGCGTGCATGGCCGCACGGTAGCACCGCGCGACCGGTCAGCGCACGAGCGCGTCGTCGTCGAACGCGAGCGGGAGCAGCTCGTGCATCGTCGTGCGGCGCACGTCGCCTTGGCGATTTGCCAAGACGATCGTCGCATCGCGTGCGAACTCCCACAGGATCTGGCGACACGCGCCGCACGGCGACGTGAGCCCGGGCGTGTCCGTGACCACGACCACGCGCTGGAACCCGCGACCGCCGTGGACCAGCGCGTGGAAGATCGCGACCCGCTCGGCGCACAGGCCCAGCGTGTAGCTCGCGTTCTCCACGTTCGCGCCCGTCCAGATCCGGCCCTGGTCGTCCTCCAGGGCGGCGCCCACCGCGAACCCGGAGTAGGTGCAGATCGCCCCGTCGCGAGCCGCCCACGCGGCGGCGACGAGCTCGGCCTCGGGCGCGTCGTCGCTCATGGGGCGAACGGATCCTCTCCGCCCTCGGCCGGCTCGGCGACCTCGGACACCTCCGTGATCTCCGCGACGATCGTCGGCGCGCGCGCGTTCGACAGCTCCACCGTCGTGGTGCGCAGCCGCTCCGCCAACACGCGCACGAAGCTCCACAACAGCTTCACCGCGAGCTGCGGCTCCTTGCGCAGGATCTCGTAGAAGTCGTGGCGCCCGATGCTGATGATCTTGCTCGCCTCGATCGCCGTGGCGGTGACCGTGTGCGGGCTCGCGTCGATGAGCGCCATCTCGCCGAGGTGCGTGCCGGCGGCCATCTCCGCGATCTTCACCCCGCCGCGCGACAGCTCCACCTTGCCGCGAAGCACGACGTGCAGCTCGGTGCCCTCGTCGCCCTCGCGAAACACGGACTGCCCGACGTCGAGCGCCCGCGTGCGCGCGATGTTCATGATGCGCACGAGCTGCTGGTACGACAGCTGCCGGAACAGCGGGATGCCCTTCAGCGTGTCGAGCGTGAAGTTGATCTCGCTCGCGCGATCGTGATCGCTCGCCTCGCCGGCCACCTTCACGACGACCGCCGTGATGTTGTCCTTGCCACCGCGGGTGTTCGCGAGCTCCACCAGCCGTCCCGGTACCTCGCGGGTCTCGGGCAGCCCCAGGTTGCGTGCGATGTCGTTGTCGTCGAGGTACTCGTAGAGCCCGTCGGAGCACAGCAGGAACCCGTCGCCGGGGATGACGTCGAAGTCGAGCGTGTCGACCTCGACCAGCGGATACACGCCCACGGCGCGCGTCATCGCGTTCTTCAGGCTCGCATACGGGCTGTCCTCGAATTCGTCCGCGCGGATCTTCCCCAGCCGGATGAGCTCGTTCTTGAGGCTGTGATCCTCGGTGAGCTGGTACACGATGCCGCCGCGCAACAGGTAGATCCGACTGTCGCCGACGTACGCGATGAAGCCGCGCGAGCCGATGATCAGCATGACGACGATCGTCGTGCCCATGCCGCGCTTCTCGGGCTCGCGCTGGGCCTTCTCGTGGATGCGCTCGCCCGCGCAGTGCACCGCGTACTCGAGCAACGTGCACACCTCCACGTGGGAGCGCGGGTCCTCGTCGTCGTAGTCCTTCAGCAGATCGCGCTCGCGGGCCACGACGTCGCGCACCGCGTGCACGGCCAGCGCGCTCGCGACCTCGCCCGAGGCGTGCCCGCCCATGCCGTCGGCGACCACGAACAGGCGCAGGTTCTGGTCGACGAGGAAGTTGTCCTCGTTCGCCGAGCGCTTGCGGCCGAGGTCGGTCGCGGCGAAGAAGCGCACTTCCATGGTCGCGGGCGAGCCTGCCCGATTTCGCGGCCGATTTCAGTCGCTCGGGGCAACCGGGGCCCACACCTGCGACAGCGGTCGATCCCAGGCTTCACTCAGGCGTACGAGCGCGCCGACGTCTTCGAGCTCGCCGAGCGAGCGGGGCAGGCCGTCGAGCCAGATGCCGCCGGGCAGGCCGCGGTTCGCGGGATCGGGCTCGCCTTCGCACGCCGACTCGGGCACCTCGTCGAGCTCGACGAGCAGCTCGGCGATCGCAGGGGAGGGGTCGCGTCGCAAGGTCGGTGGGATCGCGAGCACGCGGGCGTAGTCGAGCTCGCGGTCGCGCACGCGCGCGGCACACAGGCGATGGCGCAGCTCGGTCGCACCGAGCGAGCTGCCGCGCGCGAGGACCTGCACCGACACGACCCCGGGATTCTCGCTGCGGAACGCGAGCAGACGCGGCAGCGTGAGTGCGAGCGCCTCGTCGTCCTCGCTGTCGGCCATGAGCACCATGCGATGGGGAAGGCCGACGCCGCCGAGCCGCAGACCGCCGCGCGGTGGCACGCGCAGTCGCGCGGCGCGGGGCTTCGCCTCGGGCGCCGGCGAGGGCGTCGCGTGCAGGGCTCGCGCGCGTCGCATCGGCTCGCGCCCGAGCTCGGGCCGCAGCGACGTGAGCGTCGCGCCGTCGTCGAACACGCGATCGCCGAGCACGTACGCGGGCAGGCGGATCGTGCCGAGCGCCGCCTTGCGCCACGCGTCGTGGGCCCGCGTCGTCGCGGCATCGAGCACGGCGGGCACGCACGGATCCGCGAGCGCTTCGCCGAGCCGACCGACGGGGACGTCGAGCGCCTTCGCGAGCGCCTCGCGGTCGTCTTGCTGACGCAGTCGCACGTCGAGTCGCTCGTGGCCCTCGCGCGCGACGAGCCGCAGCGCTCGCTCGAGCCGGCCGAGACGCGCGGCTGCGACCGCGAAGCGCCGCACGCGATCCGCTCGGGGATCGAGCGCGCCGCCCGGACGCACGAGCCGCACGTCGACGCGTACGCGACCTTCGCCCTCGCCGACGACGCGGCGCAGCTCCACCCAGCTCGCGTGGGCGCTCGTCGCCGACGGATCGAGGAACGCCTCGACGCGCAGGCCGGCCGCGCTCGGCCCGAGCACGGCGGCAGGCCCACGCGGCACCTCGGTGCACACTTCGCGACCGCCGACGGCCGGCGCGACCGTGCTCGGCGCGAGCACGAGCCATGCGCTCAGGGATCCTGCGAGGCCGGACAACAGGGGCACGCCCGAGCTTGACGCGCCGCCGGGGGGGCGACAAGTCGCGGCGACGAGCGTGCTGCTCGCGGCCCTCGTGGTATCGTCCGCGCGTGCCGGCCTCCGTCGTGGCGACCGTCGTCGCACTCGCGCTCGCGTTCTGCCACGCGCCCACCGAGGACACGCCGCCGGCCGCCACGGGTCGCACCGATCGCGGCGTCGACGACTCGACGCCCAGCGCGGTCGCGTGGCCCAGCAACGTGGACCCGGTGCAGTCGCCGCAGGCCGATCTCACACCGCCGATCGAGGACGACGCGGGCGCCGCCGACACGACGGACGACGACGACATCGATCCGCCCGGCTACGATCCGGTGCGCGACAGTCCGGAGGGGCTGCAGGCCACGCGACGGATCGGCGGCGGCATCGCGCTCACCGTCGTCGGTGCGGCGATGGTGATCGGCTCCATCGTGCTGGGCGCGAGCGATCCGTGCACGCCCTCGGCCGGCAACAGCTGCCAGAGGGATGCGCGCAACCGGGCCGCGTGGGTGATGGGCGTGCCCGGTGCGGTGATCCTCGGCGGCGGCATCGCGTTGCTCGCGATCGGGATGAAGAAGCGGCGCACGCTCGCGGCGTCGGTCATGGCCTCGCGCACGGGTGGCGGCCTCTCGTTGTCGGGGAGGTTCTGATCCGGATGCTCGCGCTCGTCGGTGCGTGGTGGATCGCCATCGCCCCCGCACGTCCGGCCGAGCTCCCGCTCGCGATGTCGCCGTGGTGGGTCGCCGCGCCGCAGGCCGCCGCGGGCCCGCGCCCCGACGGCCCGATCCGCCGGCCCGAGGCCGCGCCCGCCGATGCCGAGGATCCGCGCCGTCGCGAGGCCGCGCGCGCCTTCGCGGACGGCGAGGCGGCGTTCGAGCGCGAGGACTTCGTCGACGCGGCGGAGCGATTCGGACGGGCGCACGCGCTCGTGCCCCATCCGTGGACGCTCTACAACCATGCCGTGTCGCTGCGCAACGCCGGTGATGCGGTCGCGGCCTGGCGTGCGTTCGGCGAGCTCGAGTCGATCGCGACGACCGAGGAGGAGCGCACCGAGGCCGCGCGCGAGCGGGCAGCGCTGCGCGATCGCGTCGCGGTCGTCGAGCTGCGCGGACCCGCGGACTCCGTCGCGTGCATCGATCGCGATCGCGTCGCGCTCGATCGCACCGGGCGTGCGACCTGGATCGGGCGTCCGGGTCCGCATCGGCTCGCGACGCACGCCGGCGAGCGTACGTTCACCGCCGCGGGTGGCCCCGGGACACGCCTCGACGTCGCCGCGCCGCCGCGTCGCGCTCCGCGGGCGCGCGGGTGGTTGATCGCCGCGATCGTGGGCACGGCCGGCGGCACGGGGGGCGCTGCTGCGGCAGCGGCCCTCACCGACGATCGCGACGCGAAGATCGGCGCGGCCGTCGGCGCGAGCACGGCCGGCACCGCCCTCGTCGCGTCGATCGTCGCGCTCGCGGTCGTCGAGCGCGATGCGAAGCGACGCCGTCCCGCGCCGCTGCCGTGCGAGCTCGCGAGCGATCACTCGCCGTAGGGGTTGGGCTTGAGCCCGCGCGGCCGTCGGTGCTTGCGCTCGCGCGTCGGCGCGGTCGCGTGCGTGCGGCCCTGACCCGTGCCGAGCGCGGCGGCGGCCGGCACGATCGGCATCGGCATCGGCGGCAGCACGAGCGTCGTCGGCGGAGCCGCAGGCGCGGGGGTCTCCACGAGCTGCGGCGCCGCGGGGGCCTGCAGCGTCGAGGTGAACTGCACGGGCCGACGGGCGACCTCGTCGCTCGCGAGCGCGGCGTGTCCATCGGCCGCGAGCGGCTCGAGCACGTCGCGCCCGCCGAGCATCCACGCGGAGCCCAGCCCGATCGCGAGCACGGCTGCGACCGCAGCCGCGCGGAGGATCGATCGACTGCCGCCCTTGCGCGCCCGCATCCGCGCGGGCGAGGTGGTGGCGGGCAGCGGCTGCACCCACGGACCATCGGGACACGCGGCGCGGGCGATCTCGCCGAGCCGGCGCTGGACCGCGGTCGTGTCGACCCCGAGGCGCGCGAGCTCCTGCTCGAGCGCCTCGGCGAGCTCCAGCGCGTTCGCGAAGCGAGCGGCCGGATCGCGGCGCAGGCACACGAGCGCGACCTCGACGATCCCGGGCGGCACTCCGTGCGCGCCGAGCTTCGCGGCGAGCTCGGCCTCGTCGCACGCCTGCAAGCGCTCGAGGGTGCTGCGCGAGTCGTCCTCGCCGAACGGCAGCTGCTGCGTGACGAGCTCGAAGAGCACGGTGCCGAGCGAGAACACGTCGCTGCGGGCATCGACCGTGCCCATCGCGGCCTGCTCGGGGCTCATGTACGGCAGTCGTCCGCACAGGGTGTCCTCGTCGAGCGGATGCTCGCGGCCCGCGGTGGTCGCGATGCCGAAGTCGATGAGCACGGCCCGGCCGTCGCGGTCGAGCATGATGTTGTGCGGGGAGATGTCGCGGTGCACCGCCTCGAGCGGCGTGCCGTCGTCGTCGACGGCCGTGTGCACGGCATGGGCGCCGCGGGCGATCATCGCGACGACGAGCGCCGCTTCGACCGGCCGCATCGGCACGGAGCGCTGCACGGTGAGGCGGCGCAGATCGATGCCGTCGACGAGCTCGAGCGCGAGCCACGTCGCGCCGTGATCGCGACCGACGTCGATGCTCGCCACGACATGCGGGTGCCGCACCCGCGAGGCGAGATACGCTTCGTCCAGCAGGCGACGGTGCAAGAGCGCGTCGACCTCCGGCGCCACGACCTTGAGCGCGAACTCACGGGAGAAACCACCCGAGCCGTGCGCGCGTGCGAGGAGCACCGTCGATGCGCCGCCCGTCGCGAGCCGACCTCGCAACGCGAAGCGTCCGAGTCGAGCGGACGCGCGGAGGATCGATTGCAGGTCGCGGCCCATGAGGTGTGGCTTGGCTCCCCCGCCGCCCATCCCGTACGATGGGGGCCCGGGCGGATGCCTGCTCTGAACATATCAACTGATCATCCCGATGCGGAGAACCGTTTGCTCGGAGCGTGTGGCGAAGCACTGCAATCGCTTGGGGCCGAGGTGACGGTGTGCTCCGGCGCCGACAATGCCCTACGCCTGTGCGTCGCGCCCGATCGCGTGCGCTCCTTCGCTCCGCGCGCCCCTGCTCCGATGCCGCCGGGCCCGCTGGTGCGCGCGTCCGGCCACGAGCGGCTCGCGACGATCGAGGTCGAAGGCCTGCCCAACCTGCTGCACGAGCTCGTCCACGTCGCGATCGCGGGCGGGCTCGCCGACGATCACGGCTACGACTACGGCGCGATCCCGTACGACCTCGCGACGCCGCGCGGTCGCGCGGTGCTCTGGGAAGAGATCGCGTGCTGTGTGGTGAGCTGCGCGTATCTGCTCGGTCCCGATCCGGGCGCGCGCGCGCGCGTCGACGCGTGGTTCGCCGAGCAGCTCGAGATCCAGCCGCTCTTCTACGGGCTCGAGGGCGATCCCGCCGCGTTCTTCGCGACGCTCGACGCGCTCGCCCACGCGCACATCGACGAGCTGGTCGCGACGCTCGAGTCCGCCTATGACCGCGTCGAGCGCCTGCTCGCACCGTTCGTCGCGCGCGCCGCCTACGAGCGCATCGCGTTCGCGCCGCTGTGGAGTCGCTTCGTCGCACGCCGAGCCGCGCGCGCCGACGAGGTCGCCGCGTGAGCGCACTGCGGGCGATCGGGCGCTGGATCGTCGCGGAGCGCTGGTCGATCTCGCTGTTCGTCGCGGCGTTGCTCGTGCGACTGCACTGGAACGCCGTCGCGCACCCGCCGGGCGACTACATCTACTCGGACATGCACGGCTACGTCTCGCGGGCCGACGGCATCTTCCGCGAGGGCTGGAAGGCGCGCGAGTACTCGGGCTTCTACCCGTGGGGCACGCACGCGTTCATCGCCGGGCTCGAGGCCCTGCTCGGCCGCAAGAACTGGGTCGCCGTCGGCCACGTGTTCGCGCTCATGGGCGCGCTCGTCGTGCTGTTCGGCTACCTGGTCGCGCGCCGCGTCTCCAAGACGACGTGGGTCGCGCCCGCGGTCGGCCTCGTGCTCGTCTTCGACTACCCGCTCATCTCGCTCGGCGGCTACTTCCTTTCGGAGATCCCGTTCGCGGTCGGCATGGCCATCGGCACGTGGGCGCTGCTCCGCGTCGTCGACGAGGGACGCTCGCGCGACGCGTGGCTCGCCGGCGTCGCGGTGTCGTTCGCGCTCGTGATGCGCCCGCAGATCCTGCTCTCGATCGCGCTCGTCTTCCTGATGTGGCTCGTCGTCTCCCGGCTCGCGCCGCAGGTGCGGGGCAAGCTGCGGCTCGTCCACTTCGTGTACGCCGCGATCCCCATCGCGCTCGTGCTCGCGTTCTCGGCGGTGCGGCTGCACCACCACACGGGCCGGTGGGGCCTCATCTCGGAGAACGGCACGTTCAACCAGGTGTTCGGCCGCTGTCACAACGTGAAGATCATCGCGCTGCCCGACGGCACGCCCGGTCAGTCGCGTACGAGCTTCGGCCCACCGCCGCTCATCCAGCTCGCGAAGCGCGAGACCCGAGCGCCCGGCGAGTGGCCGCAGCTGGATCCGATCATCGAGCCCAACTTCTACTATCACGGGTACATCGGCGACGCGTCGATCCACCGCGACTACATCCGCAAGTGCATCGAGCAAGGCGGGTGGGCGCGCCAGGCCGAGTTCGCGCTCGTGAACGCGCTGATGCTGTGGCGCTACAACATCATCTGGCCCGACTCCGGCAAGTCGCGATGGCAGGCCGTCGCGTCGAAGTGGGGGAAGATCCACAGCGCGACCTTCGCCATCCCTGCGGTCCTGATGATGTTCGTCGTGTTCGTCCCCCGCCGGCACCCCAAGCTCGCGTGGGTGGCGCTGCACCTGTGGGCGGCCCTCGCGGTCGCGGCGCTGTACTTCGGAGACGTGCGGCTGCGCACGCCGTATGATCCGGTGATCGTGCTGCTCGCCCTCGAGGGGGCGGCGATGCTGGGGGGACTGCTGTGGGCCAGAGCGCGTCGAAACCGAGGGAAGCAGGCGGGGGTCGAAGCGGTTGCCCCCGGCCCCGCGCGGCCCACCGCGCCCGACCCATTTCACGGCCCTCCGGGCCTGAGTCACCCCGACGCATGACGATCTCCCTGCAGCGTTGGCTCCCCGTGCTCGGCGGCTTCGTTCTCGTCCGTCGCCCATGCGGCCCCGTGCGGTGGGCTGGTCGAGGGCGAGCTGTGGGAGCGCTCGATCGACGTGCTCGAGATCGGCATCGCGTGCGTCGATCAAGTCTCGGCGTTCGCGGGCTGGATCGATCTGCAGACCGGCGGTGATCCGACCGCATGCGCGACGACGCGTGGCTTCGGCTTCGCGTTCCTCGCGTTGTCGGCCCTCGTCGTCATCGCGCTCGGCCGCATGCGACTCGTCACCGAGCAGAAGCGCCTCGACCTCGCGCGCAGGCTGGTCGAGCAGGGGCTCGAGCCGCCGACCGGTCTGCTCACCGCGCCCGCGAAGAACGACATGCGGCGCGGCATCGTGCTGGCCGCGGCCGGCCTCGGTCTGCTCGTCGCGGGCCTCGTGCTCGGCGATCGCGGACTCGCAGCGGGTGGGCTCGTGCCTGCGTTCATCGGTGCGGGCTATCTCGTCAGCTTCAAGCTCGCGATGCGTGGCAGTCCCAGTGGAGACCGTGGAGGTCGTCGATCATGACGACCGCAGTGCGCGTGCTCGGCGGGGCGTTGCCCGCCGTCGCCGACGTCGATGCCATCGGCACCGCGGCCGAGGACGTGCTCGTGCGGCGCGCCGCGGGCGGTGAGACGGCCGCGTTCGCGGAGCTGCTGCGCCGTCACCAGGGCAAGGTCCGCGGCCTGCTCCTGCGGCTGTGCGGCGATCGGACGCTCGCCGACGATCTCGCCCAAGAGGTGTTCCTGCGGGCCTATCGCGGGCTGTGGGGGTTCGAGGGCCGCTCGAGCTTCGGCACGTGGCTGTATCGGATCAGCTACAACGCGTACCTCAACCACAGCACGCGCGTGCGCAAGTGGAGCTCGCTGCCCACGGCCTACGATGCCGAGACCGCTGCGCCGGACGACGCGCTCAGCCCTCCGCGCGCGGACCTGAGGCGTGATCTCGAGGCCGCCGTCGCCACGCTGCCGCAGCGTTATCGCGGCGTGGTCGTGCTCTACTACCTCCAAGATCTCTCCTATCCGGAGATCGCGGAGATCCTCGACGTGCCGCTCGGCACCGTGAAGACCCACCTCCACCGCGCGAAGCGATTGCTGCGCGCGAAGCTGCACGGCTGGGAGCTCGATGCGAGCGACGCGAGCGACGACGAGGAGTCGACGTGAGCTCCGACCCTCAGCGCCTGCGCGAGATCCTCGCGGACATCGACGTGCCGCTCGGCGCGTTGCGTCGCGATCCGTCGGGCGACAGCTGGTTGCCGGCGCCGCTGCGCGAGGCGTCGTCGGTGGACGAGCGCGTGCGCGACGACGTCGCGCGCTTCGTGGAGAGCGAGCGTCTGTTGCGGATCGAGGCCGACGTGGGCGCCGATCCGCTGTTCACCGCGCGCGTGCTGCAGTCGTTGCCCGCGCGTCCGGCCGGCACCGGCCTGTCGCCGCGCCGTCGGCTCGCGATCCTCGCGAGCTCCTACGCGGCCGCGGCCGTGGTCGGGTGGGTCGTGCTCGGTGCGCTGGCGAGCGAGACCGTCACCGTGTGGGCGGAAGCGGCGCACGACTGGATCGAGACCGCCGACGCGGGCCCGGGCGCCGCGCTGGCGATGGCCACGGCCGCGCTCGCGCTGCTCGTGGCGGTGTTCGCCCGCCGCACGGATCTGTCGTCGCGCTGGGGCGCCTGACGCTCGCTGCGCCTTTCTGATATGTGGCGACGGTGAGCGACGCAGAGCTCGCGTCGGCGCGGCATCCCGCGTGGGCGGACGTGCCCGAGGCCCAGTGGAACGACTGGCGCTGGCAGATGCGCGCGCGCGTGACCGATCTCGAGGCGCTCGAGCGACTGGTCGATCTCTCCGCGGACGAGCGCCGCGGCATCGAGGGGCGGCGCGGCGCGTTCCCATTCGCGATCACGCCGTACTACCTCTCGCTCATGGGCGGACCGCACTGTCCCGTGCGGCGCCAGGCGATCCCGCACGCCGAGGAGCTGCGCACGACGCCGTGGGACATGCGCGACCCGCTGGGCGAGGAGGAGCACAGCCCGGTCTCGATCCTCACGCATCGCTATCCGGATCGCGCGCTCTTGTACGTCACGCACAACTGCCCGGTGTACTGCCGGCACTGCACGCGCCAGCGCAAGGTGGGCGACGAGACGAGCGCGCCGTCGCGGGCCGAGCTCGAGCTCGCGTTCGAGTACCTCGCGCGTACACCCGCGGTGAAGGACGTGCTCGTGTCGGGTGGCGATCCGCTGAGCCTGTCGGATGGTCGGTTGGTCGAGATGGTCGCGCGGCTGCGCGCCATCGATCACATCGACGTGATCCGCATCTGCACGCGCAACCCGGTGACGCTGCCGCAGCGCATCACGCCCGAGCTCGTGGAACGCCTGCGTCCGCTGCATCCGCTGTTCGTGCACACGCACTTCAACCATCCGCGCGAGTGCACGCCCGAGGCCGGGCGCGCGCTCGATCGGCTCGCCGACGCGGGCTTCGTGCTCGGCAATCAGATGGTGCTGCTCGCCGGGATCAACGACGACGCCACCACCGTCGAAGCGCTGGGCCGGTGGCTCTTGCGCCACCGCTGCCGCCCGTACTACATGTTCCAGTGCGATCCAGTCGGCGGTACGGCCCATCTGCGCACGCCGATCGCGTCGGGGCTCGCGATCCTCGATCAGATGCGCGGTCGCGTGACCGGCCTGGCGATCCCGCAGTTCGCGGTCGATCTGCCCGGTGGTGGGGGCAAGATCACGCTCGTGCCGGATCGCGCGGCGGTCGAGCAGCACGGCGACCAGCGCCTCGGCGAGGCGTGCCGGATCGCGCGGCGGGCACCGAAGGCCCCCAGAAGCACTTCTTCGACGCCTTCGGTCGCCGTTTCACCTATGTCGACGAGCCCGGCTGAGCCCGTCCTCCGCGCGCCGCGGGCACATCTGCGCGCGAACGAATGCATACTCCCGCCGGGGACCCCGTCTGAAGTCCCCAGCCCCGTCATGCTTGGACCCACGTCGCGTCTCGCTGCCGTCGCCGTCTCGCTCTCCGTCCTCGCCCTGTCGCCCGCGCCGGCCCGGGCCGATGCCGCGGTCGACCCGGTGCCGATCCTCGTGTTGAAGGAGAACGGCGCGGGCTCGGCAGCGACGGCACAGGGCTACGTCGATGCGCTGATGGGGCGGGTGGCGAAGGTGAACGGTTGGGTGGGAGCGGTCGGCAAGTACGAGACGAAGCGGGCGGCGGCCAAGAGCTTCGTGTCGAGCGCCAAGCCGCACTACGGGATCCTCTCGCTCGCCGCGTTCCTCGACATGCGCGTCGCCATGAAGCTCTCGGTCGTGGGGCAGGCCGAGATCGAAGGCGGCGGCGGCATGCAGTACTACGTGGTCAGCAAGACGCAGAGCGATCTCGCCGGCTGCAAGGGCAAGACGCTCGCGACCAACCATGGCGGCGACACCAAGTTCATGGACGAGGTGGTCGCCGCTGGTGCGTTCACGATGAAGGACTTCACGATCGCCGCGACCCCGCGCCCGGTGGCCGTGCTGAAGAAGGTGCTCAAGGACGAGGCCGACTGCGCGCTCGTGGACGATGCCCAGATGGCGGAGCTCTCGCGCCTCGAGGGCGGCGCGACGGTGAAGCCCGTGTGGGTGTCCGCGATGATGCCGCCGATGGTCGTCGTGTCCTTCGCGAGCGCGCCGGCGGACGAGGCGGCGACGTTCAAGTCCAAGCTGGGCGACGTGTGCAAGGGCGAGGGCAAGGGCGCGTGCGATGCCGCCGGCATCAAGGCGCTGCGCGGTGGCGACGGCGAGCCGTACAAGGCCGTCATCAAGGCCTACGGCGGCTGACGGCGCCCGCCCTCGATCGTGATATGGATCGGCCCGTGCGCCGGTCCATTCTCGTTTCGCTGCTCGTGCTCGGCTGCGGCCCCGGGCGCGACGCCCCGGACTCGACGCCGCCGCCCGATGCCGCGCAGGCCCGCGACGCGTTCGCGGCCTACGAGGCGCTCGAGGCCGCGATCGAGGCCGGCACCGCCAGCGAGGACGATCGCGTGCAGGCGTATCGCGACGCGCAGGCGAGCGCCGACGACCAGAGCGCCGCGCATGCGTTCGCCCGGGCCGCGCTCGCGGGTCGCGTCGCCGAGCTGCGCGGGGCGAAGGCCGGCAAGCTCGTCACCGAGGCCGAGTCGTGGGCGCGCAAGAGCATCGAGCGTGATCCGGAGTTCCGCGACCGCGCGGCCACCCAGCTGCTCGGCTCGCTGTACGTGATGGCGCCCGGTCGACTCGTCGAGCACGGCGACTCGGAGACGGGGCTCGAGATGCTCGAGGCGCTGGTCGAGGCGAAGCCCGACAAGCCCGAGTATCGGTTCCGGCTCGCGCAGGCGTACGCGCACCTCGGGGACGACGACGCCGCGAAGCCGCACCTGTGCAGCTCGATTGCCGGACGCGATCGGCTGCGCAAGGACGAGCAGCGCCTGCTCGACGAGCTGGTCGAGCACGCCGGCGGGGCCGCGGCGCTCGCGTGCACGACGGGGTGAGGCGCACGTGCGGGTCGCGGAGATCGCCGTCCTCGTCCTCGCGCTCGCGCTCGGCGGATGCGGGCAGCGGCTCGTGAAGCTCGAGGCCCAGGGGCTGCACGACGAGGTGATCGCTCGCGCGACACGAGCCCGGTATCCGCCGCGCCACGCGGGTGCGCGGGCGTTCGCGTCGGCCCTGCGCGCGAAGGGGCACGTCGAGCGCGCGCGCGACGTGTTGCTCCGCGACTTCCGTCGCGGCGGCGATCTCGTGTCGTTGGTCGCGCTCGCCGATCTCGAGCTCGCGCTCGGGCTCGACGGCATCGCCGCGGTCCACTACGCGCGGGCCGCAGCGCTGGAGCGCAAGACCGTGCGCGGGCACGCGGGTGCGTGCGATCTGTTCGAGCGACGCGCGTTCGCGTTCGTGGAGATCGGCGACGGCGAGTCCGCGCTCGACGACCTCGAGCGCGTCCAGGTGCTGTGCGGTCGTGCGGCCGCGGCCGCGACCATCGAGCGCGCGCGCCGACTCGCACGCGTGCAGGTGGACGCCCGCGTCGCGCAGACGCGCTGCGCCGACGTCGACTGCCTGGCTACGCGCACGGGTGAGCGGGTCGCCGCCGTGGAGAAAGCGCTCGCGGAGCCGCGCACCGCCACCCTTCGCCGGGAGGTGGCCACGCGCCTGTCCGCCTCGCTGGCGCCCGAGGCGGTCGTGGATGTCGTGCTGGCCGACGCGCGCGGGCAGGCCGGTGCGGCGCTCGTCGACGACGACGAGCTGCGCGCGTGGATCGGGGCGGGCTCGCCGGTGTCGATCCGCGAGCGCGTGCAGGCGCTGTCCTCCACCGAGCAGGCGTTCGTGAACCTGCGGCTCGCGGGCGTGCTGGCCGATGGCGATCGAACGCCGACGGGCGCGACGCAGCGGCTCTTGTGGCTCGATCGCGCGCTCGTGATGGAAGGGGGGCAGCCGTGGCGGATGCTCGCGTACGCGGGCGACCTCGCGGGCGTCGAGCTCGCGCTCGCGAGCGCGTGGCGACCACCGAGCGGGCGGCCGCCCCCCGGCACGAGCGTGACCGTCGGCGATCACTGGGGCGCACGCGTCGAGCCGACCGCGGCGAGCCTGTCCGAGCTGCTGCTCGTCGCGCGTCTGCGCGACGCCGCGGGTGAAGAGGACGTCGCGCTGCAGGTCACGCGCGCGCTCGCGACGCGAGCGGACGCGGCCGCGCTGCCGGGCGCGACCGCTGCGATCGCACGCGAGGCCGCGCGCGCGCTGGCGTGGGGCCGACCGTGGACGGCGCTCGCGATCGCGGATGCGATGCCGCGCGCCGAGCTCGACGGCGTGCGAGCCGCGGCCGCCACCGGGATCCTCCTGTCGGCGGCAGTGTGCGCCGGGCCGTGCCCCGACGACGACGATCGCGGCGTCGCCGAGCGCGTGATGGGCACGCCGTGGATCGCCGCGATCGAGCCGCGCCTGCGCGAGCTCGCGCTGTCGCGCGCGCGCAAGCTCGCCGACGGCGACGGGTGCCCGACGCTGGCCGAGCTGCTCGCCCCGGATGCGAGCGGTCCGCTCGCGAAGGCCCTCGCCGATCTGCGGCGCCAGCCCGATGCGCCCGGCATCGACGCGGCGCTCGTGGCCGCGATCGAGGCCGACACGGCGCTCGCGTGCAGTGGACGGATCGTGCTCCCGCTCGTCGCCGCGCGGACGCCGGTCCTCGGCGCCGGCCGGCTCGCGGAGATGCTCGCGCACGGACCGGAGCTGACCGCGAGCGACGTGCTCGCCGTGCAGGCCGGGCTCGCGCTCGTGGCCGGTGAGCAGGCGCGCGCCGAGTCGCTCGCGATCGCAGCCGGCGCGACGGCGACGGATCCCGGTCGACGGTGGCGCGAGATCGCTGCGATGGCGCGGGCGAGCGACACGCGCGACCTCGAGATGCTCGCGCTGCGCGAGCTCGTGCTCTTGCAGCCGGACGCCGACGATGCGGCGGCGCGCCGCGAGCTCGTCGCCCACGCGGTGCGCGATGTCGTGCGATCGTGGGGGGCCGGCAAGACGCCGGCGGGGCGCGAGTCCTCGCGCAGGCTCGTCGTCGACTGGGTGGAGGAGGGGGCGGCGGCGCAGCGCTGGGGCCGACGCGAGCGGCTCGCGGCGCTCGTGGCCGGGCGCCGCTGGGTGACCGATCCACATCGCGAGGCGATCGCGGAGCTGATCGTGCCGACGAGCGAGCGCGCGGCGCATCGCGTGGCGCTCGCTCGGCTCGGCCTGGCGTCGCGCGAGCTCGACGAGGCGGCGTGGAGCCCGAGCGCGCTCGCCTGGCTCGTCGCGCGGCGAAAGGTCGCGACGCCGCCGGTCGTCACCGTCGTGTTCGCGGACGTCGAGCGGCTCGAGGAGGCGAGGCTCGCGTTCGCGACCCGAGCGCACGACTGGGGCGTGCGTCGACGGCTCGCGATCGGGCTCGCGGCGTACGGCTCTGCGTCGGCTCGTGTGCACGCGGTCGCGATGCTGCGCGAGATCACGTCCGAGGTCCCCGCGGCGCGGCGCGAGCTGGAACTGCTCTTGCTCGATGCACCGGCGGCGATCGAGCCGGCAGGCGCGGGCGAGCCTCCGCGGGCGGTCGGGGTCGTCGACGATCGACACGCGCTCGCGCGCCTCGTGTTCGGGCTGCCGCTCGAGCCCGCGCTCTCGTTGCTCGACGACGTGCCGGCCGGGAGCCGGGGCCCGTGAAGGCGCGCGCGCGCCTGGTCGTCGCGGTGCTGATCGGTGCGACGATCGGTGTGCTCGTGCTCGTCGGCGATCGCGAGGCGCTGGTGGTCGGTGTGGTGCCCGCGCTCGCGCGCACGCAGCTCGCCGATCTCGATCGCCGAGCCGGTCTGCGCGACGCGAGCGGTGCCGTCGTCGTCACCCAGCCGGTCGCGGTGGACGTCGCGCTCGAAGGTCCGGCGTGGCTCGACGACGCGGTGACGAATGCCGTCGGCGACGACGCGGTGTACCTCGTGCGCGACGGGCCGCACCGGATCCTCGGCGAGCTCGTCATCACCCCGCCCGTCGTCGCGCTGCGGCTGTCGCTCGAGCGGCGCGGGTGGGTGCTGCACGCGACGCCGTCGCGTCGGCGAGTGCAGCCGGCGCTCGCGATCCTGCCCGCGCTCGCCGGCATTGCCCTGTGGGCGTGGTCGCGCCGGCTCGCGTGGGGGCTCGCGCTCGCCGGCGTCGCGGCCCAGCTCGCCGTCGCGCTCGCACCGTGGCCGGCCGAGCTCGCGGCGCCCACGTGGCTCGCCGACGTCGCCGCCGGACCGGTCGGCGCGCGCGTCGTCGCGTTCGCGCAGGGCATGGACGACACCGCGGTCGCACTCGCGGCCGGCGTCGTCGCGCTGACGGCCGTGCTCGCCTTCTTCGATCATCGGCGCCGCGCGTCGAGCAAGCGGGGCGTGCCGGCGGGCGCCGCTGCGCTCGCGCTCGTGGGTGGGCTCGCGTGGCTCGAGGCGGCCGGGCGCGCGTCCGTCGGCGCGTGGATCGGCACGGCCGCGGGAATCGTCGCGACCGTGCTCGCGTTTGCGCTCGTCGTGCTCGTGGTCGTCCACCACCGCGGTGCCCTCGTGCCCGCCCGGACGCGGTCATGAGGAAGAGCCTCGCGGCGGGGATCCTGGCCGTCGCGCTCGCGTGCGACGGGGCCCCGCGGCCGTCGAGCGACGACGCGCCGACGGTGGTCGCCACGAACGTCGCACCCACGATCGATTCGGCGCCGACGCCACGGATCGAGACGACCGATCTCTGGCTCGACCTCGTCGCGCAGCGGCCCAGCGCGGTGGTGTCGCGCGATGGCGCGGTCGTCGTCGAGCTCGGCCAGGAAGCGGCACGCAAGCACCTCGCACTCGCGCGCATGGACGCGTGGGCGCTCGCGCGCGAGATCGATGGTCGGCTCGCGGGCGTCGTGCGCGGCAAGACGGCGGCGCTCGATCTACCGCTCGACGGCGAGCTCGCACCCGCGCTGCACCCCGACGTCGACGGCAAGCCCGGGCTGGCGCTCGCGCTCACGTTGCGCGCGCTCGCGCCCAACCAGACGGTGACCGTGCTGTGGAACGAGCGCGTGCTCGCGAACCTCGCGATCGCGCAGACGTGGGAGCGTCGCACGCTGTCGTTGCCCGCGGATGCGGTGCGACCCGGCGAGAACCGGCTGCGACTGCACTTCCGGCGGGTCGCGCTGGAGGGCGGCGAGGAGCGAGCGGCCGCGGTGGAGCGCGTCGAGCTCGGCGCCCACGCGCGCATCGTCGCCCCGCCGCCCGACGACACGCGGCCGGCGATGCGCGTGGTGCCGAGCGCCGGAGGCGACGCGAAGCTCGAGCTCACGCCGGGTGCGGGGCTCGCCTTCTACTTCGAGCCGCCGCGGCGCAGCCGCATCGAGATCGATCTCGCGGGCGAAGGTGCGTTCGACGTGCTCGTCAGCACGTCGGCCGATCACGCCGAGGGACGTCCGCCCACGGTGCTGTCGCAGGAAGCACTGCGACCCACCGGCGATCGACGCGCGCTCGATCTCAGCGCGTGGGGCGAGGTGCCGATCCGACTGGAGCTGCGCACTCGAGCGACCCGCGACCGCGAGGGGGTCGCGAAGATCGGCAGTGCGCGCGTGCTCGCGCGCCGAGCGGTGCCGCTCGATCGGCGCGAGCGGAGCGTGCGCGACGTGATCGTCGTCGCGATCGAGGGTGCACGCGCGGATGCGGTGGAGCTCGGGCAGCGGCCGGCGCTGCCCGAGCTCGACGAGCTGCTCGTCGACTCGCTCGTGTTCGAGCGCGCGTACGCGGTGTCACCGGCCGCGGTGCCGAGCCACGCGGGCTGGCTCAGCTCGGTCGCGCCGCCCACCCACCTGACGGTCCGCGGCACGTTCGTCGCCGACGGACAGACGCTGTTGCCCGAGCTGTTCCAGCGCACGGGGCACTATCGCGAGCTCGTCACCGCGAACGCGGATCTCGGCGAGGAGCGCGGGCTCTCGCAGGGCTTCGACGACGTGCTCGTGCAGGGCGGCGAGGGCAAGGACGAGCATGCGCGTGCCGTCGTCGCGAGCGCGCGCGAGCGCATGCGTGGGCGCACCGGGCCGTGGTTTCTCATGCTCGACGTCGCCGATCCGCAGGCGCCGTACGAGCCGCCCCGCGAGCTGCTCGGCGACACCGTGATGCCCCCGCGCGGGCCGATGGCGCACATGACCCACGTCTGGGTCGGCCGCGTGCGGCTCGGCAAGTGGTGGCCCGACGATCGTGAGCTCGCGTGGGTGCGACGGCTGTACCGCGGCGAGATCCAGATGGTGTCCGCCGCGGTCGGCGACCTCGTCGAGTTCCTGCGGGAGAGCAAGCGGCTCGATCGCGCGGTGATCGTCGTCGTCGGTGTGCACGGCGAGGAGTTCGTCGAGCACGGCGGGGCCGGCCACGGCACGACGCTCTACGAGGAGAGCCTGCGCGTGCCGCTCGCGATCCATGCGCCCGGCCTCCTCGCACCGGGCAGGGTGGACGCGCCGGTCGATCTGTTGGATCTCGCGCCGACGATCGCGGACCTGCTCGGCCTGCCCGCGCCGCAGACGTGGCAGGGCGAGAGCCTCGTGCCGGTCATCGACGATCCGGAGCCGCCGCCGCGCTTGGTGGTCGCGTATCTCGGCGACGGCAGCCGGGCGGCGATCGTGGGGCACGGCAAGCTGTGGCTCGGGCCCGGGCTCTCCGAGCGCTTCTTCGACCTGCGGGCCGACCCGCGAGAGAAGAAGGATGCGATCGCGGGCGGGAGCGTGGCCGTGCGGATCGTGCGGACGGCGCTCGCGTGGGAGCTCGCCCATGCGGAGCGCTGGCGACGGGCGCGGTGGGGCACCGGCGCGGCCCTACGACCGGCGTTTGCGCTCGATCTCGGGATGTGATGCGCAGAGCGCCGCATCCTGGTACCACCGCCGCACGATGTCGTCCGCCGAGCTCTTGAAGTCGATCCCCGATCTCGTCACCAAGCGCGACGCCGCCGCGCTCGCGGGGCTGCGCGACCACCCGGACAAGGACGTGCGCAAGGCCGTCCGCAAGGCGCTGCACACCCTGAAGAGCAAGGGCGTCGACGTGCCCGAGGGCGACGGCAAGGCGTGGTCGCTCGGCACCGGCCTGCAGTCGATGCGTGGCGATCTGCAGGCGCGGGCGAGCCTCGACGCGTCGTCGATGCCGGGCGCGCTGCGGTTCGTCTTGTCGGAGCCCGACGAGGAGGGCGCGCGTCTGCTCGTCGGCACGCTCGGGCCCGACGATCGCGTGCTCGAGTTCGGCGCGTATCGACAGACGGACGGGCAGCGCACGCGGCTGCTCCGCGACTGGGCGAAGTCGCAGGAGGATCGCACGCCGCCGATCGCGTGGCTCAAGTCGCGCATCCGGTGGGCGCGCGAGAAGACGATCGCGGGTGGGTTCAGCGTGCCGCGGGCGCTCGACGAGCTGCTCGGATCGCTGGGCGACGAGACGCCCGAGCGCCCGGCCACGTTCGTCGGCTCGGTGATCACGGATGCGTCGTTCGATCCGGACAAGGCGCAGGACGTGCTCGACTCGATCCGCTTCGATCGATTCCCGCCGCTCATGAACCTCGACGGCATGCTGCAGAAGGCGGCCGAGATCCACGGCGACAACCCGCAGCCGCAGGACGACGACGCGCGCATGGGCCTCATCGCGCAGGCGGCGAAGGGCGACGAGGGCATTCGCTCCGGGCTGTCGGGGCCGATCGCGAACGTGCTCGAGGACGCGGCGGCGGACGCCTGGCTGCACGGGCATGCGTCGGCGGGGGCCCTGTTCGCGATGGCGACCGAGCTGCGCGGGCACGCGGAGCCGGAGACGCTCGCGTGGGCGCATCGCGTGCTCGGCTATCAGGTGGCGTCGCTGTTGAGGGTGGTCACGCAGCAGCAGATGCGCGGCGCAGGGATGGCCGGGCACGATCACGATCACGATCACGATCACGATCACGATCACGTGCACGGGCCCGACTGCGACCACGATCACGATCACGGCTGAAGACTCGGGAGCGCGATCTGCGGGTTTTGCGCGCTCCGTCATCGTCGGGCGGGACGCCGACCATGGGCCACCGATGCAGGCCTCGCCGTGGATTCCTCGTGCGCCCGCCGTCGGCGTGCTCTCGTTCCTGCTCCTCCTCCTGGCCGCTCGGTCTGCGACCGCCGCGGACATCGCCACCGTGCTCGGCACGCCCGGCGATGCCACGTGGAACGCCGCTTGCGGTGTGACGGCGTCGGTGCCGAACGGTCCGCTCGGGTTGATCGAGTGCGGGCCGATCGCCGAGCCAGCCTGTTTGCATCGCGTCGACATCGACACGAGCCCCGGCGCGTTCCCCCACGCTCGCTGCAGCGACGGAACGCCGGCCGTGTTCTACGTCCGCGAGGGCACCGAGCCGGACAAGTGGATGATCCACCTCGAGGGCGGCGGTGGCTGCATGACCGAGGAGGAGTGTCGCGTCCGCTGGTGCGGCGAGGAGTTCTACGACGCGAGCCTCATGAGCAGCGACTGGGATGCCGACGGCGTTCCGGACATGCCGGATCACGTCACGACGTTCGGCATCGCCTCGGCGATCCCTGCCAACCAGTTCTCGACGTGGACGCAGGTGTACGTGCCATACTGCAGCTCAGACGGATGGCTCGGGCGCGAGAGCGACGTCGATCTCGGCGGCGTGAGCTCGTTCGAGGTCGACGCGCGCGGGCACACCATCGTCCGGGCCGTGCGCAACATGCTGCGCGAGGTCAATCCGACCTGGACCACCGTCGGCTCATACCCCGTGCCCAACCTCGACGATGCGACGGAGATCGTCTTCACCGGGACGTCCGCGGGTGGACTCGGCGCGGTGCAGAACGCCGACTGGTTCTTGAGCCCATTCACCGCTCGCGTCGGCCTGGTGGTCGACGGCGCGCTCACGGCCGGGGATGTCGCCCTGCACAACCACGACGTCTGGATCGACACGTCCGGCGACGGCACCGGCGACGAGCGCTACCTGTCGTATCGCATGGATCTCGAGGACGACCGCTGGCTGCCGGGTGGCTATTGGAACGACATCGATGCCTTCGTCGACGAGACCTGTCGGGCATCTTACGAGTCGAGCGGGCACCTCAATCGTTGCATCCTGACGTCGACACTGCTGCTCTTCAATTCGTCGGGCCAGCCGATGGTCTCGACGCCGACGTTCGCGCGTGTCGACCTCGAGGACCCCGTGTTGTCCGCTTCGTTCACCGACGATCCGAACGACCCGGACGATGAATTCGTGCTCATGGGCCGCTGGGGGAGCGCGGCGACGATCGACGACTACGCGTCCATCATGCGCGAGACCCTCGTCGAGCTGTACGCCGACTTCGACAGCGTCACCGGTGCGTATGGCCCGCGCTGCGGCGATCACGTCGGACTGAGCCTGCTCTTGCCGTTCGGCGTCGTCACGACGCCGGACACCGACGACGGGACGTTGGACACCCTGAACGACGACTCCACGTTCCACGACGCTCTGTGGGATTGGTTCGGGTCCGACGTTGGCGCGTTCCAGCCCTATCGACGGGTCGACAGCGACACGGCGATCTTCTTCTCCGATTGTTGATCGCCCGCCCGATACGAAGAGCGCCGCTACGCGTTCACAACAGCGCGGCCGTCTGCGCGATCGTCAGGAAGTCGTCGGACAAGAGGTGCACGAGCAGCTCCTGCGCGCTCGTGCTGCGGTTGATGCGTTGCTTCAGGCTGCCGCCCAGGACGCCGTCGAGGGCGCACGCGGCCGACAGGCACGCGGCAGGGTCGGCCGACAGCACCGTCGCCAAACGCAGGTCGGTCGCTCGCGTCGCGCGGGCCGTCGCGCCCGCGTCGAAGGCGTGGGTCGCCAGCGCCTTGCACGAGTCCTCGACGATCTTGCGCTGGCGGCGGGGCAACAGATTGCGCAGCTGGGCGACGAGCTCGGACAGCTGACGCGGATCCGGATCCGCCGTCATCGGGTTGAACACCTCGGCGACCTCGAACGACGCGGCGAGCAGCAGATCGATCGCCGGGGCCGGCAGCGAGCGCACCCGCGGTGCCCCGAGCCCCACGCGCGCGAAGCCGACGGCGATGAGCCCACGCAGCGTCAGCTCGTCGCCGAGGTTCCACAGGTTCGCGCCCAGGCGCAGCGTCGGCAGGGGATCCTGCAGCACGATGATCGTGTTGTGCGTCGACGAGCCCTGCAGCCGCGGCGTGCGGCTGCCGACGAGCTCCGCCATGCGGCGCGCGTACTCGAGGATCCCCGGGCCGCCTTCGCCCTTGGGCACCGGCGCCACGTCGGCCGCACCGACGATCGGGAACTCCTGGGCGAGCCGCGCCACCGCCCCGTCGAGCGCCGCGAGCAACGTGTACAGCGCCGCGGGCTCGCCCTCGGCCAAGAGCGCCGGCAACACCTCGCCGCCCTCGAGCACGTTCTTCACCGTCGCGGCGTTCGTCTGTCGCAACGTCGGCGGCATGTCGGTGCTCGAGCGCTCGATCGCCTCGACGAGCACCTCCGCGATCCGCTGCAGCGGCGGGTTCACGCTCTCGGCCACCTTCGCGACGAGCTTGAGGTCGCGCAGCGACGCCGCGCCGCGGTTCACGTTCGCGGTGACGGCTGCCCGGATGGGCGGCAGGTACGCGACGATGCGCGCGGTCTGGCCGGCGCGCTGCAGGAGCTCCACGAACAGCGCGACCGTCTCGCGGTTGCCCGGAGAGAGCGCCGCCGCCCGTTCGATCGCCTCGAGCGCCGCGTTGTCGTGGTCCGGCACGTTCGACAAGAGCTTCGCGCGACGCAGCAGGATGTCGTGCAGTCGTTCGCGGTTGCGCTCGCGCGCCGCCAGGCGCTCGAGCAGGTCAGCGGCCGCGACCCCACTGCCGGCGCGCTCGAGCAGGTCGGCCATCAGCTGGATCGCGCGGCCGTCGTCCGGCCGCGCCTCGAGCACGACGCGCGCGTGATCGATGGCGCGCGGCAGCGTCTCGGGCGTGGCCGACAGGAACGTCGCGATGCCCATGCGCAGGTCGATCGCCGACGGCTCGGTGGGATCGA
>CAYXVR010000090.1:0-26247 GCA_964468635.1 uncultured Nannocystaceae bacterium | reverse complement strand
AGGGTGTCGACGGCGTGTGCTTCGTGGCCGACTCGCAGATGGAGCGCATGGAGGCGAACATCGAGAGCCTCGAGAACCTGCGCGACAACCTGACGGAGCAGGGCTACGACCTCGACAAGCTTCCTTACGTCGTGCAGTACAACAAGCGCGACCTGCCGAGCGTGGTGCCGGTGGAGGAGCTCGCGGACGTCTTGAACCCGACGAAGGTGCCGGAGTTCGAGGCCGTCGCGACCACGGGCGTCGGCGTGTTCGACACGCTCAAGGCGCTCGCGAAGCAAGTGCTGACCGAGCTGAGAAAAGGCTCGTAGAGCCTTTTCTCAGCTCGCCGTGCCCGTGCCCGTGCCCGTGCCCGTGCCCGCTCAAGTCTTCGGCTTGGGCGCCGGCGCATCACCGAGCAGATCGTCCCAACCATCCGAGTCGACCGCCGGCGCGCTGTCGACCTTCGGCACTGCGGGTGCGGACACGACGGGCGGCGCGCTGACGGTGGGCGCCTTCGGAACGTCGGGCACGACGGGGATCGGCGGCGGTGCGAAGACCGGCGGCGTCGCGGGCTTCGGCGCCGGCTTGCGCTCGGCCTCGGTGCGCGCGGCGGCATCGCGAGCCGCTGCCTCGAGCTCCGCGTCGGCGCGCTTCTTCGCCTCGGCGAGGCGCTCGGCCTCCCGAGCCGCGACTTCGCGCTTCTCGATCTCGCGCTGCTCGGCCGCGCGTCGCTCCGCTTCGCGCGTCTCCGCCTCGGCCTGCTTCATCGCCTCGGCGCGGCGCACCGCCTCGGCCCGCTTCTCTGCCGCCTCGCGCTCCGCTCTCGCACGCTCGTCGGCCTCGTGCCGCTCGACGGCCGCGCGCTTCTCGGCCGCGCGCGCCTCCGCCTCCGCCTGCACCTGCGGATCGATCGGCGTCTCCGCGCGCGTCGTGGAGCGATCCGCCTTCCGCTTCTCCCGTCGCTCCTTGCGGCGATCCTTCTTCTCTTTCTCCACGGCCCTCCGGGCCTGCGTAGCTTTCTTGTCCTTCTTCGCCGACTTCGCTGCGGCGGGTCGCGCTGCGTCGGACGACGCTGCGTCGGCGGACGGCTTCGCTCGGCGCGCGCGCTTCTCCTCCGCCTCGAGCAGCGGGCGCGCGGCCTTGCGCGCGCGTCGGAGCAGCTCCGTCGCGAGCTCGTCCTCGGCGACGTCCTCGGACTCCTCGGCAACGCGCAGCATCTCCAGCGCCTTCGGACCGTCGTCGCCGCGCGCGTACGCGAGCGCGAGCGCGGCGAGCACCCGTGGATGGCCGCCGAGCGCCTCGCGAGCGGCCTCCAGGTGGGCGCGCGCCGCCGTGGTGCGACCGCTCTCGTCGAGCAGCACGAGCCCGTAGTCCAGGCGATCGCGCGCGGCGAGCTGCTGCTTGTCCTCGAGCGTGACGAGGATCGTGCGCGCATCCTTGCGATCGCCGGCGAGCACGTGCGCGTGCACCTGCGCGCTCGCGAGCGCGACGTTGTTCGGATCGTCGGCGTACTTGCTCGCGTCGAGGAACGCCTTCGCCGCCGCGCGCCCGTTGCCGAGCACGAGGTTCAGCCGCCCCTTCTGCAGCGCGACCCAAGCGTGCGTCGCGAAGAGGTCGACGAGCGGTGCGCGCTCGATGCCGACGAGCAAGCGCGCCGCCTGGCTGCGATCGGCGCCCCGGACCTTCGTCTCGAGCTGCGCGAGCCGGCGGTCGGCGAACGGCGTCGTGAACATGAGCACCGCGATGCCGAGCCCCGCGAGCGCGATGCGAGCGCCCAGCACCGGGATCACGAGCGCCATGACGAGCAGACCCGCCGCGACGCCGACGCGGATCAACGTGCCACGCCACGGACGCTTGCCGCGGGCCCAGACCGCCCGCGGCACGTCGACATCGAGCAGATCGGCGCGTCGCGTCAGCGCATCCACGCTCGCCTGGCCATACAAGGTTCCGTGCAGTGCCGCAAGTCGCCGGCCAAGGCGAAGGCGGGCCGCGCCGCCCGGCGTCGCTGGCGAGATTCCAGGCATTCTCGGCGGGTCAGGCAATCGGAACCCGCCTGCTACACTGCAGCCGTGGTCCATCTCGCGGCCGACGTCGCACCCTTCATCCAGCGCCGCGAGCTCCTCGCGTACGAGCAGCGGCTGGCGCGTCTGGCCTACGCCTACGGCGTCGACCTGCGCCGCTCTGCGTGGCTGGACACCTCCACGTTGGGGGAGCCGATCATGCGCGGCGTCGACCGGCGATGGAACGCGCTCGTCGCCGACCTCGGCGGCTCGATCCTCCAAGACGCGAGCAAGAGCGCGCCCGTCGAATTGATGGAGGAGATCGCCCGACTCGTTCGCCTGCTGCGCGCACCACTGCCCACGCTGCGACTGCTCGCCCGCGGCACACGGAGCGACGCGTGGCCGATCGTCACGCCGCTCGGCGCCACCAAGGGTGCGGTGCACTGGCTGGTGCTCGACGTCGAGCGGCTGCTCGCATGCCCCGCCCACGAGCGCACGTTCCTGCTCGCCAGCGCGCTCGGCCACCTGCAGTGCGACCACGGGCCGATGTTCACCGCGCACCTCATGGGCTACCGAGCGGAGCGCGGGCTCGGCGTCGTGCGCACGCTGCTCAAGCCGTGGTCGCGGGTGGGATGGTTCTCGGGCGACCGCGCGGGCCTCATCGCGCTCGGCGAGCTCGCGCCCACGCTCGCCGCGCTGCGCGTGCACGCCGATGCCGGCGTCGAGTGGATGCCGCGACCGCCCGACGTCGTCGTGCGCGAGCAGGCGCTCCAGGACTTCGACAAGGCCGCCGTGATGGTGCGTGTGCGCATCATGCAGTCACGCGACACCGGATTCACGCTCGCGCCCCCGCGCCCGAAGGCCGCCGACGGCGAGGGCGACGAGGACACCGACGACACGAAGGCCGCGAAGGCGGACCGCGCGAAGGCGGACGGTCCCGCGAAGGCGCACGCGCGCGACGAGGGCGACGAGGGCGACCCGTATCGCAGCGCGGCGCCCGAGGGCAGCGCAGTGGATCCCGACGCCGAGCTCGCCCAGGCGCTCGCCGGCGCGTGGTCGCTCGCGCGTTGCGATCAACGGCTGACCCGCCGGCTGGGACTTCTATGACGACGGCTGCTTCGACCCA
Organism: uncultured Nannocystaceae bacterium; assembly: GCA_964468635.1. GTDB lineage: Bacteria > Myxococcota_A > Polyangia > Nannocystales > Nannocystaceae > Xiheibacterium. Next base: position 23,142 of record CAYXVR010000090.1, on the reverse strand, counting down.
CTCCTCCACGCCCACCGCGACGCCGCGTCCTCGCCTCGAAGCGATCGCCGCCCGCCTCGTCGCGATCGCCGAAGAGCTCGGCCTCGAGTCGTTGGGCCGCACGATCCACGCCGACACGAGCCGTCGGCTCGACGACGACATCGTGCGCGCGCTCGTGCTCGGCGAGATCAAGCAGGGCAAGAGCACGCTCATCAACGCGATGCTCGGGCGCGAGGTGCTGCCGATGGGCGTCACGCCCACCACCGGCGCGACGGTGGTCGTGCGCGCGGCCGACGTGCAGGGCACGTTCCTCGTCGCACCCGACGGCACGCGCGTGCATCTCGACAAGGACGAGTTCTCCCGCCGCGCGAAGGGCCCGGCCGATGGAGCCGCGCGCGGCCCCGGGCAGCTCGAGCTCGCGGTCGACGAGGTCGCCTTGCCGCGCGGGCTCGAGCTCGTCGACACGCCCGGCATCAACGACATCGCGGCCTATCGCGCCGCGATCAGCCGCGGCGAGCTGCCCCGCGCCGACATCCTCGTGCTCGTGCTCGACGCGACCCAGCTGCTCAACCGCACCGAGCTCGCGTTCCTGCGCGACGCGCTCGCGGCGGTCGGTGGCCTGCAGGACTCGGGGGCGCGCCTTCTGCTCGTCGTGAATCGCATCGATCTCGTCGGCGAGGACGATCGACCCAAGCTGCGCGAGTACCTCGCGCGCGAGCTGGCGGCACTGGCCGGCACCGGCGAGACGCTGGAGACGTTCGAGACCGACGCTCGCGGAGCGCTGCGCGATCCGGCCTCGAACGCGCACGGCGTCGTCGAGGTCCGGCGATTGCGCGAGCGACTGTTCGCGCTCGCGCAGACCCGCGGCGAGATCCTGCCGGCACGCGTGCGCGCCAGCCTGCAGCGCCACGCCACGCTGCTCTCGCACAACGCGGCCATCGCCGCACACGCACTCAACCTCGAGATCGAGACGCTGCGTCGCGAGATCCGCACGACCGAGCGCGAGTGGGCCGAGCTCGAGCTCGACATGACCGAGATCCGCACGCAGATGGCGGCCGCGCGCGATCGCCTGCTGGCGGCCAGCGAAGAGCGGCTGACCCAGTTCCGCGCGAACCTGCAGACCAGCACCATCGCGCTCATCGGCACCACGAGCCTGCGCATGCTCGCGTCGCATCTGCCGGGTGCGCTGCACGACGCGTTCCTCGCGTTCGCCCAGCAGGAGGGCGAGCGCCTGCGCGAGGGCCTCGACGAGCTGACGCGCATGGCGATCCACGCCCACTCGGAGCAGGTCCGCCGCCGGCTCGTGCACGCGACGCTGCGCTTCGGGTTCCGCGGGCCGACGATCTACCTCGATCCCCCGTCCGTCGCGCTCGAGGCGGGCCTCGTCGCGATCGGGCTGGTGGGCACCGCCGTCATGTACTTCGGCAATCTCGTGGCCGGCATGCTCATGACGATCGCCGGCCCGCTCGCCACCGTGCTGCTGCGCGAGCAGTCGCTCCGCGACGCACGCGTGCGTGCGCGGGCCGAGCTGCCGGCCGCGCTCGAGCGCGCGAGCGGGGCGTTCTCGGAGGCGGTCGGCAAGGTCGTGGACGGACACATCGCCGCGCTCGACGAGCACCTGTTGCTCGCCAACAACGCACTCGGCGAGCAGCTGCTCGCGATCCTCCGGCGCGCGCAGACGGAGCTCGACGTGGTCGACGCGCCGGCGACTCCCGAGATCGAGGCGGGTCGCCGCACCAAGGCACAGCAGCGGCTGCACGACCTCGAGGTCGAGCTGCACGCGTTGTGCGGCGAGCTCGAGCGCGTCGCCGTCTGACCCGCGACGCGGTGGGTCGACTCGGGTAGACTCGCGCCGGCGATGACCGAGACCCCGCCCGGCAATCGCAAGCCCACGCTCGGCGATGCGCTTGGCGGGTGGGCGCGCCGCGTGGGTGGCCTGTTCGCGGAGGTGTCCGGCTCCGTCACGCTGCCCGACGGGCTGCGCGAGGGGCTCGAGCGTGCTCGTGCGTTGCGACTCGCGGGCGCCACCGATGCCGCGCAAGGCGTGTTGCGCGGACTGCCTGCCGAGGTGCAGCAGCATCCGCACGTGCGCTACTCGGTCGGGCTGTCGCACGTGCACGACGGACTGCGCGGGCAGAAGCCGTTGCGCGCGATCACGGAGATCGTCGAGGAGATCGGTGACGAGCTCGGCACCGGTCCGTCGCACGTGTTGCGGGCCGGCCACGCGCTGTTCGACGGGCGTCCCGATGCCGCGCTCGACGAGCTGCGAAGAGCCTCGCGCGACTCGGGGCGCTTGCTCGAGGGCGAGGCCGTCGAGACCCGCTTCCTCGCCCATCTGCTCGCGTCGCAGGCCCACTTCGCGCTCGGCCACGAGGAACGCACGCTCCGCGAGCTGATGAAGGCGCGCGCGCGTCTGCCTCCCGAGGCGGGCCTGCACCTGCGCAACTTGGTGCTCGTGCGCGGCGTCGATCTGCTGCTCGGCGCCGACCTGCTCGACGACGCCGAGCTGTGGGTGCGCGAGGCCGCGATCCAGGACCCGCACGATCGCGAGGCCGCCGAGCTGCGCGTGCGGGTGGCAGCGGCCAAGGGCGATCGCGACGCGGCGCTCGCCTTGCTCGACCCGCTCACGAAGGGCGACGACGAAGAGGCTCCCGACACGCGCTTGTTCGTGGCGCTCACCGTCGGCATGCCAGGCAAGGGCGCCGATCCGCGCGCGCTCGCGATCCGAGCGCTCCAACGCGCGCCCGAGGATCCGCATGCGCGTCGGCGTTGGGCACTCGCCGAGCTGCGTCGCCTCGCCGACGATCGCGAGCTGCGACTCGACGATCCGGTCGCGCGCGAGGTCGTCGACGCGCTCGCGGATGCGACGGACGCCGCTCCGCGCGGCTCGAAGGACGGTCACCTGCAAGAGCTCGCCCACGCGATGCTGCGGCTCGAGTGCTTTCCCGATCGGGCGCAAGCGCTGCTCGACGCGCGCCTGCGCGTCGACGAGGGCACGGCGCCCGAGGAGCTGCGGCTCGTGCGAGCGCGACGAGACATCGCGGCCGGTCGATCCGACGATGCGGCGAAGCACTTCGTCGCCGGCGATCCGGAGCACTTCCGGGCCGATCCGGACATCGGCGGGCCGTGGGGGCCGGATCCGTTGAGCCCGGTGCGGAGCGCTGACATCCGCACGGCGTTGCTGGCCGCGCAGCGCTCGCTCGCGGGCGCCGAGCTCGCGCTCGCGCGTGACGACCAAGAGACGGCCCAGGATCTGCTCGTCGCGACGCTCGTGGAGTGGCCTGGCCTCGCGCGTGCTCGCGAGTTGCTCGCGCGACTCGTGCACGCACCGGAGGGCGGGCGACTCGAGGATCTGCTCGCATCGGCGACCCGCGTGCTCGCGGCCGTGCCGAGCCGCGTGCTCGGCGTACCGATGACCGGGATCGCGCAGTCGCTCGCGCAGGTGATCGCGGCGCGCGAGCGGCTCGTCCGCCCGCTCACGATCGCGATCATGGGCGAGTTCTCGGCGGGCAAGAGCACGTTCGTGAACGCGCTGCTCGGCGAAGCGGTGGCGCCGATGGGCGTCTTGCCCACGACCACGACGATCAACGTGTTCCGCCGCGGCCCCGGCGGAGGCGCGCGCGTGCACTGGCGCGACGGCCGGATCTCCACGCTCGCGCCCGACGAGGTCCAGAAGTTCCTGCACTCGCTCGACACGGTGGCCGCGGCTCGCATCCGCCACGTCGAGATCGAGCGCGTCGGCGGCCGCATGGGCGACGCCGCGGTCGTCGACACGCCGGGGCTCAACGCGCTCGATCCGTACCATGAGCAGGTCGCGCGCGAATTCCTCGACGAGGCCGACGCCGTGGTGTGGCTGTTCTCGGCGACGCGCAGCGGTGCGGCCTCCGAGGTCGGCATGCTCGCGAGCCTGCGGGCGAGCGGCCGCCAGGTGCTGGGCGTGCTCAACAAGGTCGACACGCTCGATGCCGCCGAACAAGCCGAGCTCGCGAAGTACCTGCGCGATCAGCTCGGCGAGGTGCTCGTCGACGTCGTGCCGGTGCGCGCGCGCGAGGCCCTCGAGTTCCGCACGGGAGCGAATTCCGGCGGCACCGACCCGTTCGCGGCGGTCGAGGAAGCGCTCGAGCGCAGCTTCCTGCAGCGTGCGCGCGAGCTGAAGCGCAGCCTCACCGCGCGTCGACTCGGCGAGGCGCTCGACTCGGCGCGCGCGGCCGTGCGCTCCGCCGCCGATGCCCTGGAAGCGCGGGCCACCGCGGCGTCGGGCGCCGACGATCGCACGCGCGCGAGCGTACCCGCGATCCTCGGTCGATTCGCCGATGCGATCGCTGCGGGGCTGCTCGACGTCGACGATCTGATCGTGCGCGAGGGTCTCGGGCTCGGCGTGCTGCGCACCGGCAAGGGCGTCCAGCGCGGCCCGCTCGATCCGCAGGACGCGACGTATCTCGCCGCGGTGCTGCGCGACGGTGCACTCGCGGCGCTGCAGCGCGCGCTCGTCGACGTCGCGCGCGCCGACGCGGCTGCGAGCGAGGTGCTCGATCGCGAGTTCGTGCCGTGGGCGCAGGGGCACCTCGTGGGGCTCGTCGAGGCCGGGTTCGTGGAGCGCACGATCCTCGAGCACGGCGGCCGGATCAGCGAGGGCGAGACCGCTGCGCGCGAGGCCTTCCGGCTCGCGCTCGCGCCGTTGTCCGCTCAGTGGTCCGAGCGTGCGCGCAATCTCGTGCGCTCGGTCGAGCGCGCGCGTGCTCGCCACGGGCGCAGCTCCGCGAGCGCACCCCTCGCGGAGGCGTTGCGCTTGCGCGCCACCGTGCTCTCGTCCCTCGATGCCCTGGCCACGGCCGCTGCGGAGGCGCACGAATGAACGACACGAGCGACGAGGGCTCGTTGCCCGGGCTCGCCCCCGCGAGCGAATCCAGCGGCGCGCCGACGAAAGCGATGCCGCGCGTCTTCGGCGTCGACGAGGCGGGTCGCGGCCCGATCCTCGGACCCATGGCGATCGCCGTCGTGGCGCTCGATCGCGGCGCCTCCGCGGCGTTGCGGCGGGTCGGTGTCGCGGACAGCAAGTCGTTCGGCGCCGGCCCGGACGCATGTGCACAGCGCACGGAGCTCGCCGAGAAGATCAAGAAGCGCACGTCGCTGTTCAAGGTGAAGCTCGTCGAGGTCGACGAGATCGATCACTACACGTGGCGCGGCCAGCTCAACGCGCTCGAGCGTCGGATCGCGTGCGAGCTCCTGCGCGAGCTCGGCGTCCGCACGGACGAGAAGATCGTCTGCGACGGCGCGCGCCTGTTCTCACCGCTGCGCGCGCTGTTCCCCGCGCTGAAGGCGGTGGATCACGGCGAATCGGCCCACGTCGCGGTCGCGGCCGCGTCGATCCTCGCGAAGGTCGAGCGAGATGCCGCGTTCTCGACGATCGCGAAGCGCTACGAGTCCGACTTCGGTCCCGTCACGGGTGGCGGCTACTGCAACGCGGCGACGCGCCGCTTCCTCGACGCGTATCGCGAGAAGGTCGGCGGCCTGCCCCCCGAGGCGCGCAAGAGCTGGGGCGCGCCGAAGGACGAGACGCTTCCGTTGTTCGACGACGTGCAGAAGCGTTAGTTCGCGGGGTCGAACGCGTCGACCTTCTGCTGCTGCGCTTCGGCCGGGGCGGCCTTCGGCTTCTTCTTCGCACGGGCGGCGTTCGCGGATCCGGTGCCGCCGCCGCGCGGGCGCTCCGTCTCGATGAAGCCGGTGATCTCGGGGTCGAGCTCGCGCGCGGCCTTGTAGGCGCTGTCCGCTGCGGCTCGCGATCCCTCGGCCGCCGAGCACAAGCCGAGGCCTGCATGCGCGCGTGCACGGACACGCGCGTCCGTATCGCCGAGCGCGAGCTCGTATTCCGTGCGCGCGCCGCCGCAGTCGCCCTTGTGTCGCGCTCGATCGCCGCGCGCGATGATGTCCCAGCGCGGCGTGTTGCCGTCGGCCGGATCGGCCTTCGGGTCGGTCACCGACTCCTCCATCGGTGCGGCGTCCTCGAGCTCGCCGCGCTCCTTCGCCAGCTTCGGCTTCGCTTCGTCCGCGGCGGACGGCATCACGACGGCCGGTGGCGGCGGGCTCGCGGGGGTGGGTGCGGCCGTGACCTCGCCGGCAACACCGGTGGCGGCGCTGCCGGGCGCGCGTGCGGCTGCCTCGGGCTCGGGGGACAAGAGCGGTCCGCCTGCGCTGCGCGACGCCTCGCTCGCGCGCGCGTCCGCAGCCGGCTCGAGCTTCGCGACCTGATCCTGCTTCGCGCTCGTGGCGACAGGCGACGCGTCGTTGCGCTCGACCATGATCAGCACGAGCGCTGCGGCACCCGCCAGCGCGACGCCGGGCAGCAGCGCGAAGCGCCGCAGCTTGGCCCAGAAGCCGGGCTGCGGTGCCGCAGGCTCTCCGGCGACGGGCGCGACCACCGGCAACTCGGCGGCGTGACGCGCCTCGAGCATCACGCGATCGAGCAGGCCATGCGGCACCTCGACGAGCGGCAACGCGGTGCGGCTGAGCTGCAGGATCCGTCGGAACTCGCCGAGTCGCTCGCGCACCACCGGCGAGGGATCGTCGATGCCGGCGACCTCGAGCAGTTCGAGCGCGTCCTCGACTCGATCGAGCTCGTCGGGGCGCAACTCGGCGGGCTCAACCATGGACGAGCCCCTCCTTCGTGCGCAGATCGAGCGCGGCCTCGGCATAGTCCTGCTCGAGATCGGCGAGGTCTTGTCGCAGCTTCTCGAGCGCGTAGCGCATGCGCGACTTCACCGTGTTCTCGGGCGCACCGACGGCTTCGCCGATCTCGCGGAACGACAGGCCGGCGACCTGTCGCATCAGGAACACCTCGCGCTGATCGTCGGGCAGCTCGTCGATCGCGTGGGCGAGCCGCTCGCGCAGACGCGGTGCGTCGGCACCTTCGTCGGTCGGGACCTGCTCCGCGGGCATCCCCGCGAGCAACGTACGACCCTCTTCTTGGGTGCGGCCGCGGCGGGGTGCGTCGAGCGATTCGTGATCGCGGAAGCGAGCGCGGCGGCTCTCGTCGACGCACAGGTTCCGCGCGATCGTGTAGACCCAGGTCGTGAACTTCGCGGATCGCTTGTAGCGGTCCTTCGAGCGGATCACGCGGACGAGGACTTCCTGCAGGAGCTCTTCCGCGCGTGCCTGGTTGTGCACGCTGCGGAGCAGGTAGTTGAAGATGCCGCGGCTGTGCCGGACGACGAGGACCTCGAAGGCCGCGGCCTCGCCGAGCCGGAACGCGTCCATCAGCAGCTCGTCGCTGCGGGCGTCCGTGGCGGCAGGCTGGTCGGCGTCTCCCATCGAGTCCGCTAGACGGTAGCCCCAGGCGCCGGTTCCCGACGGGGGCTGGTCGCGAGTGTGCGCCGGGGGTCGAGCACGGGGCAACCCGGACCGTTCCTGAGTGCCGTGGCCGTCGAGATCGGCGGAAACCATGCGCGAGGGCGCACCCGCGCCTCCCGAGCTGCGAACGCAAGACGACGGGACATCGATCTCCGCGCCCCCGCGGACCGGGTCGCGGGAGACTGTCGGTCGTCCACGGGTGGGCCGCCCGGAGAGTTCCCGGCGAGGCGGCCGACGCGATCGTCGGGAGTCTGGCGTCGCGAAGCGACGGTTTTCTGGCGATGCGGCCCACCGTGGACCGGATTTCTGACGATCGCCACCGTCCTGGCACCGTCAAGGTGCCGACATGGACCGTCGATCCGGCTGGCATTCGAGAGAGATCCTCCGTGGGCCACTCGTGGCACGACTGCTGCACAAAGGGTCGTCGCTCCCGCTGGGAGCCCTGCAACGGTTCGAGAACGTATCCACGGCGCCGATTCCTGACGAGTTGTCTCCCCCGGCCCCTCGTCTGCCTCGCGAATCCCGCCGTTCCGAAGCCCCGACCCCTCTGGTCGGGGCTTCGGCGCTTAAGCGACCCGACCGCGCGGCCGCGCCTGATCCCGCGGACAGAACACGCCGCTGCGCCCGCCGTGCACGAAGCCCTTCAGCGTCGTGCCGCAGCTCGGGCACGGCTCGCCCGCGCGACCGTACACCGCGAGCTCGTCCTGGTTGCGCCCCGGCTCGCCGCTCACGTCCCGGAAGTCGCGCAGCGTCGTGCCGCCGTGCTCGATCGCATGGCGCAGCACCGTCTGCACCGCCGCCGCGAGCCGATCCCATGCGCTCGATCGCATCTTCACCGCGGGCAAGAGCGGATGCAATCGCGCGAGGTGCAGTGCCTCGACCGCATAGATGTTGCCGACACCGGCGACGACGGTCTGATCGAGCAGCACGTCCCGCAGCGCCCGCGTGCTGTGCCCCGCGCGGGACTCGAGCACGCGTCCGTCGAACCCGCGCGACAGCGGCTCCGGCCCGAGCTCGCCGATCGGGCTCGAGCGCAGCAGGTCGGCGAGCACGCCCGCCCGCAGGCCGCCGAAGCGACGCGGGTCGACGAGTCGAACCTCGCGATCGTCCGCGAAACGCAGCACGAAGTGCGTGTGCGCGACGTGGGGCTGATCGCGGCGCGCGAGCCCGAAGCGTCCGCTCATGCCGAGATGCACGATGAGGCCGAGCTGCGCATTCGTCCCCTCGAAGCGCCAGACGATGTGCTTGCCGCGACGATCGACGGGGCCCGGCACGGCGCCGACGAGCACGTCGAGTCGCTCGTCGCGCCACGCGGCGCCGACCTTCAGCGGCGACTTGCTCCGCCAGACCTCCGCGACCGGCGCCCGCAGTCTCGCGCGCACGAGGCCGCGGCGTACCGACTCGACCTCGGGCAGCTCAGGCATCACTCGCCTCGCGCGCGCGCTGCAATGCGGCGAACGACTCGACGGCGAGGGTCTCCGGACGCACGCCCGGATCGATGCCCGCACTCTCGAGCCAACGCAACACCGTGGGCCGCGGCGCGAGCACCGACAGCGCGTTCGCGATGGTCTTGCGCCGCTGCTGGAACGCCGCACGCACGAGCTTGCGCAACCCTTCCTCGTCGGCGACCGCGCCGCGCGGCTCCGCCAGCGGACGCAGCCGCACGACCGCGGAGTCGACCCGTGGCGCCGGCACGAACGCGCCGCGCGGCGCGAGCGTGATCCACTCGAGCGCGCGCAGGTGCCCGAGCGAGATCGTCGTGCCGCCATACGTGCGCGAGCCGGGCGCTGCCACGAGTCGATCCGCGACCTCCTTCTGCACCATCACGATCCAGTCACCCGTCGTCGCGTGGTGATCGAGCAGCTTGAACAGGAGCGGCCCGGTGAGGTGATACGGCAGGTTGCCGACGATCGTCGGACGCGGATGCGCGTCGTCGACGGCGCTCGTGTAGTCGAACGCGACCGCGTCCGCTTCGAACAGCCTGAAGTTCGCGTGCCCGCCGAGCTCCTCGCGGAGCACGGCACACAGATCGCGATCGCGCTCGATCGCCCACACCTCGGCACCGGTCTCCAACAGACTCGTCGTGAGCGTGCCGACCCCCGCACCGATCTCGACGACGCGCGTGCTGGCATCGGCGTGGGCCGCTGCGACGATCGCTGCGTGCACCTGCGGCGCGTGCAGGAAGTTCTGCCCCCAGCTCTTGCGCGCCCACAGGCCGTGACGGCGCAGCACCGCGGCCGGCGACTCGATCATGGGTCGGGCGCGCGCATGCGATCGTCGTCGATCGCGAGCGTGGTGTGGAGGTCCGTCGACGCGGGCCACCGTGCCCGAACGCGCGCTGCACCTGCGGCGGCGATCATCGCCGCGTTGTCCCCGCAGTAGCGGATCGGCGGGCACACGACGGCGAACCCGTCCGCGGCGCCGGCGGCCTCGGCCGCGGTACGCAGCCCTCGATTCGCAGCGACCCCACCGACCACGTGCAACGCCGCGAGCTTCGTCGCGCGCACGGCTCGACGGGCCTTGTGCACGAGCACGTCGACGATCGCGGCCTGGAACGACGCGCACACGTCCGCGAGCGCGGCGTGCGAGTCCGGCTGGCCGTTCGTCTCGAGGTGGACGAGCAACGCGGTCTTCAGCCCGGAGAACGAGAAGTCGTAGTCGGGGCGATCGATCATCCCGCGCGGGAAGTCGATCGCGTTCGGATTGCCCTCGCCCGCGAGTCGATCGACGACGGGTCCACCCGGGTAGCCGAGGCCCAGCAGCTTGGCGGCCTTGTCGAAGGCCTCGCCGGCCGCGTCGTCGCGCGTGGAGCCGAGGATCCGATAGCGGCCGAGTCCTTCGACGACGACGAGCTCCGTGTGTCCGCCCGAGACGAGCAACGCGACGTGCGGGCCCATCTCCCGCGCGGGGAGGCGATCGTCGCCGAGCACCGCGGAGAAGATGTGGCCCTCCATGTGATGCACGCCGACGAGCGGCAGGCCGGTCGCGATCGCGAGGCCGCGTGCGCACTGGATGCCGACGAGCAGCGCACCGACGAGGCCGGGACCCTCGGTCACCGCGAGTGCGTCGAGCTCGTGGAGTCCGGCGAGCCCGGCGTCCGCGATCGCGCGACGGACCACCGGCACCACCGCGCCGAGGTGGTGCCGGCTCGCGAGCTCCGGCACCACGCCGCCGAACTTCGCGTGGACCTCGATCTGCGTGCGCACGACGCTCGCGCGCACGACGTTGTCGTCGACGACCGCGGCGGCCGTCTCGTCACACGAGCTCTCGATGGCGAGGACGCGGGCCACGGGGTCACGGCTCGCCGGCGCCCTCCTCGGACGGCGCGGCTTCGATGCGTCGGCGCACCCGCTCGAGCTGGCGGCGCACGCTCTGGGCGTACAGGCCCTTCGGGGCGAGCTCGAGGTACTTGCCGTACGCGGCCGCGGCCGCCTCGAGCTCGTCGCGCTCCTGTTGAATCACGCCGACGGCGAGGTGTCCGTCGGCTTGCGTGGCATCGGACTCGACGGCGGCCTGCGCCGACGCGAGCGCGCCGTCGAGATCGTCGGCCTCGACGAGCAGGTTCGCGCGGAGGATCAACGCACGGGCTTGCTTTCCGTCGACCGCGAGGATCTCTTCGACGCGCGCGCGCGCCTCCGCGGCGTTGCCCTGCTTGTAGGAGCGCTCGGCATCGGCGACAGCGGCGACGAGCTCCGCCGAGGTCGCGTCGCGCGGCAACGTGGGGCGTGACTCGGTGGGGCGCGGCGTATCCGGGGCGGTGGTCGTCGTCTTCGCGGGCTGGGTCTTCGCCGGCAGCGGCGCGATCGCTGGGGCGTCGCGCGGGCCGGCGAGACCGACCGCGAAGCCGGCCGCCGCGAAGGCGAGGATCACGCCCGCGACCAGTCCGTAAGGGGTGCGCGGCTCGTCGAGATCGGTCGGGTCCTCGCCGGTGACATCGGCCGTGCGCCCCTGCAGCGATTCCTCCGCGGGCCTCGTGACGCGCACACCCACCGGCGCGAAGTCGTCGCCCAGGGTGCCGGCGGCGGTGATCGGACGCAGGTCGTCGTCGTCGAGATCGTCGTCGTATCGATCGTGCTCGACGACGAGCAAGGCGTCGCTCTGGTTCTCGAGCTCGAGCGTCTGCGGCTCGTCGACGGTCGGCGGGTCGAGGCCGAGCTCGGCGTTGATCCGGCTCTCGAGGCCGAAGCGCCCTTCTCCGTTCGGATCGTCGAGGTCGTCGCCGCGGAATCGCGGCATCTTGCTCGGCTCCGGATCGGGCTCGTCGCTCATGTCGAACACGCCGCTCGCGGCGGCGCGTGGCACACCGCTCGGCGGGCTCACCTGGCCTGGCATCGGAGGGATGCGCGGCCGATCGGCACGGGACGCGTGGGCGCCCGAGTCCTCGGCTGCGGGTGGGTCGAACGAGATCACCGGGGGCGGCGGGAGCGGAGGCGTGCCGGCGCCGTTGGTCTTCGCGGCAGTGGTGGGCACCGCGGCGGCCGGCGTCGGTTTGGGGCTCGATCCGTTCGAGTTGCCGGTGCCGAGGTCGAGCGTCGGCTGGGGCGCGGGCGGGGGCTCGACGCGCGTGGGCGTCGGCGCGGTGGGCGGGCTGCGCTTCGCCGGGTCGGGCGTGCTGCTCTTCGCGGGCTCGCTCTTCGCCTCGGTCGCGCTTCGTTCTGGCGTGGTGGACTTCGCGGTCGCGTCGACCTCGTCGGAGATCTCTTCGTCGCCCGGCGTCGGCGCGAGGCGAAGCGGCGGCGGAGCGGGCAGCTCGACCTCCTCGCTCGGATCCCGTGATGCCTCCTCGAACACGTCGTGGGCACCCGACTCGATCGCGTCGAGCTTCTGCTTGAGCGCGCCGACGATGTCGCGACCCGCCGGCGCACCGCCGATCACGAGCGACGAGCGCGGCGCGGGATGGGGGGCCGAGTCGTCGGGAATGCCAGCGACGAGCACGTCCTCGTCGGACTCGTCCAGGTCGGCGAGCTGCGGGAACGGTGCGGGATAGCTGGGTGGCGGCGGGACCTCGGACTCCTCGATCGCGTCGAGATCGTCGGTCTCGTCCGTCTGCAGGATCGCGGCGCGCAACGTCGACGGTGCGTCCCACTCCTCGAGCGCGATCGTGCCGCTCGCTTCGGGCGGCGACGTGCGGTCCTGCGGCCCGTGGGAGAGCGTGAGTAGACCTTCGAAGTACGCGGTGGAGATCGCCGTGAGCGCCTCGAGATCGTCCGCGCCCGAGTCGTCGACGACGTCGAGGATCGTGCGTCGGGCATCGAATCGATGCAGCAGCGCGAGCAGCTCCGGCGCGAGCTCGGACCGGCGCTCGTCGAGGAGGTCGGCGTTCACCGCGAGCACGGAGCCGAGCGGCGGCAGCTGCTCCATCAGCCGGCCCCACTCGTCGAGCCGACGCATGCCTTCCATCAGCAGCACCTGCGTGCTCTCGCTGATCGCCGCGCTGCGATTGATCGTCTTGAACTCGACCTCGAAGTCACCGTCGCCGACCCCGAGCAGTCGATACACGGCGTGCGCGCCTTGGAGTCGCCCGAGCTCGGCATCGATCACGACGCCTTCGCGGAACCAGACCGTGGCGGGGCCGAACTCGGTGCCGAAGTGGATGAGGCCGCTCTTGCGGCTGATCTCGATGGTCTGCAGCAGATCGACCACCGCCATGTCGGCGAGCCGCCCCGTGAACTTCGTGCGCGCGTCCTTGCGCTCGAGCTTCTCGTGCTGCTTGCGTTGCAGCAGCATGCTGACGCGGGTCGTGATCTCTTTGATGTAGATCGGCTTGGTGAGGTAGTCGTCGACGCCGAGCTCGAGGCCGCGGACCTTCTGCTCGATCGACTTGTCGCTCGTGAGGAAGATGAAGGGGATCGTCTTCCACCGCGCGTTGGCCTTCAGCTTCGTGCACAGCGCGAAGCCGTCCTCGCTCGGCAGCTGGGTGTCCGAGATGATGAGATCGGGCTCGGCATGCGCGAGGAACTCGAGCGCTTCTTCGGCGCTCTCCGCTGCGGTGATGCTGAAGCCCGCCTTGCGCAGGCTCACCTCGAGCACACGTCGGTTGCGAAGATCGCTGTCGACGATGAGGAGGTTCTGGCGGGCCATGGCGGGGGGTGCCGCGACACGCGGTGCGCGGCTCGTCTCGACGAGCGCGGCTCTCGCCGCCGAGGTCCTCGTGAAGCGCTCGTGGGGGCGATGAAAGCCGTTACGCCGGCGTTCTGGACGATAACAACGGGGGCCGTCGCGCGGCAAGACCGAGCGCCGGGTCGTGCGGCGATCGAGAGATCGCGCTCCGGTGGCGACGGTCGGGGAAGGCGACTATCGTGGCGGCGCTGGTGGCCGAGCGGATCGCACCTCTGGACGTGGCGTGGAACGACTGGCGCGCCCGCCCCGTGACGGCCGCGATCGCGTTCGTTTGCGTCGTGGCGTTCCTCGTCACGCTGGGGCTGTGCCTCGCGGACGGGAAGAAGGACGCGGGGCGCGTGCTGCTGTCGTCGTTCCTCTCGCTCGCCGACTCGCGCGACACGTACGAACGGCTCGGTGCGCTCGTGCCGGGGCGCGTCTGGGTGGACGGCGAGTGGTGGCGCGTCGGCACCGCAGCGTTCCTGCACGGCGGCTGGCTTCACCTCGCGGTGAACGTCGTCAGCTTGTGGTCCTTGGGGTTGTGGGTCGAGGCCGCGTGGGGGTCCGGGCGCACGCTCGGCGTCTTTGCGGTATCCGCGCTCGGCGGGTCGCTGGCGTCGATGGCCTGGGCGGGGGCGCCCATGGTCGTCGGGGCGTCCGCCGGGGTCATCGGGCTCGCGGGCGCCCTTCTCGTCGGTCGGCTGCGTGCGCGGGGGCGAGCGGCCGAAGTGCTCGCGCCCATCTCGCCCATCTACCTCGGAACAATGTTATTGCTGACATTTGGCCTGGGTGCCGTCGTTCCGGCGATCGCGCAGGCGGGTCACGTCGGCGGCTTCCTGTGCGGCGCGGCTGCGACGTGGGCGGGGCTGCAGCGGGGCTTCATGCGGTGGGGAAGCGCGGCGATCTTTGCGTTCGCGGGGGTCGAGCTCGCGGACATCGCCCGGCAACCCGATGCCCGCCCGCGGTACCACGAGCTGGTCGGACTGCGGCACTCGGCCCGCGGGGAGACGGACGAGGCACTCGCCGCCTTCCATCGGGCGTCGGCCCTCGATCCGGCCCGCCCCGACGAGGTGAAGAACGAGATCGCCTGGGAGCTGGCGCTGCAGGGGCGGGACCTCGGTTACGCCGCCCAGCTGATCGAGGAGGCCCTCGAGGCGGACGAAGGGAACTTCAACTATCAGGATACGAAGGGCTGGATCTACTGCCGCTGGGGGGACCCCGAGACCGGGATGATCTGGCTGCGCAAGGCGGACGCGAGCAGCCCCTCGCCGATCGACGAGATCAAGGACCACCTCGAGCGCTGCGCCGAGGTGGCCGTCGAGCCCGCGGCGCCCTGATGTTCCACGTGGAACACGACGGGCTCGTCCATTCGAGCGGTCTCGGCCCTCCGCTCACGGGACACGGAATCCCAGTGACGCCGTCCGGTCGCCGTCGACTCGCACGTCGGGCGCCCGTCCGCCGACGTCGAGGGCTCCGCGACCGACGTGCGCGATCACCACTCCACCGGAAATCACCAGGCCATCCCCAAGCGCGATCCACGCTGAAGGGTCGAAGGTCGCGCGAGACGTCGCGATCGAAAACGCGGATTCAACCCGGTCGATTTGGGTCACGACGCCATTTTCGTTCCACGTGGCACCCTCCAATCTGGCCCGCGAAACGACCCCGAAAACCCCGATTGTGGAGAGCGCGAGCTCGAGGAATGCCGCCCGTTTCTGACGCGGCTCCACAAGGTGCAGCGTGCATGGCGTCACCGCCGCCGCGACGAGCGCGGGGAAGCCGCCCCCGCTGCCGACGTCGATCCATCGCGTACCCGGCGCCAGCGGCAGCGCTCGCGCGGCGCACGCAATCGTGACGAACGCCTCCACGACGTGGTCGGCGAGCGCCGCGTCCGTCATCGCGCCGCTCAGATTCGCCGCGCGGCCGTAGCGACGCCAGAGCACGACCAGCTGATCGAGACGCGCCCACCCGCTCGCGTCGATCGAGACGCCGAGCGCCGCGGCGGCAGCTTCGAGGTCGGCGCGCACCGCCGACGATCATGCCACGTTCCCGCGACGCCTCGCCGCCGATCTATCATCCTCCCTGCCGCGATGTCGCTCGACGATCGACTGCGCCAGCGCCTGCGCGAACTGGCCGCACGCGGACTGCAGCGCCGCGCTCCCGCGATCACCGATCGCGACGGCGTCCGCTATCGCGTCGACGGCCGCCCGGTCGTCGGTTTGTGCAGCAACGACTATCTCGGCTTCGCGGACGAGCCGCGGCTGCGCGTCGCCGAGGGTGACGCCCCGTCCGGCGCCGGCGGCTCGCGGTTGATCTGCGGCGATCTCCCGCCCCACCGCGCGATCGAGCGGCGCCTCGCGGACCTCGTCGGGTCCGCCGACACCGTGCTCTTCCCGAGCGGCTTCCAGCTCAACGTCGGCGTGCTGCCGGCGCTCGTCGACGAGGACGACGCGGTGTTCAGCGACGCGCTCAATCACGCGAGCCTGATCGACGGGCTCCGCCTCGCGCGCGCACGCGTCGAGATCCTCGAGCACCGCGCGTCACCATCGTCGCTCGACCCGACGATCGGCCTGCGTTGGTGGGTGACCGAGTCCATCTTCTCGATGGACGGTGATCGCCTCGATCTCCCCGCGTTGACGCGCCACCACGCGAGTGGCGGCGCCTCCTACGTCGACGAGGCCCACGCGTTCGGGCTCTTCTCCGGCGGCCACGGCCTGCTTGCGAGCCACGGGATCACACCGACCGCACTCGTATGCACGCTCAGCAAGGCGCTCGGGACCGCCGGAGCGTTCGTCGCGGCGAGCGGGACGATCTGCGAATGGATCCGAACACGCGCGCGCAGCTACGTCTTCACCACCGGCACGAGCCCCGCACTCGTCACGCGCATCGCTGCCGCCATCGATCTGCTCTGCAGTCCGCTCGGCGACGAGCGTCGCGCGAAGCTGTGGGACGCCGCGGCCCACCTCGCCGATCGCCTCGGCATGGCCCCCGACCCCCCTGCGCCGATCGTCCCCATCCTGGTCGGTGACAACGCTGCGACCGTCGCGCTGTCGAGCGCGCTGCTCGAGCGCGGCTGGCACGTGCAGGCGATCCGTCCCCCCACGGTGCCCGAAGGCACGGCCCGTCTGCGCATCACCGTGTCGGCCGGGCACGATCGCGCGACCATCGACGCGTTCGTCGACGATCTCTTCGCCGCCTGCGATCGCCATCGCGTCACGCCTCTCGTCGAGCGCGGCCGCGCTCACGCACTCCCCTGCGGAGCCGAGTCATGAGCACCCCGAAGCGAATCTTCGTCGTCGGTACCGACACCCACGTCGGCAAGACCACGGTGCTGTGCGCGCTCCTGAGGCAGGCGCGCGCCCGCGGCATGCGGCCGCTGCCGTTCAAGCCCGCCCAGAGCGGCGCGGCGCCCCACGACCCCGACAGCGACGCCGCTCGTCTCTCCAGCGCGGCCGACATCGCGAGCCCCCGCGCCATCTGTCCGATGTGGTTCGCCGATCCCGTCGCACCGGGCGTCGCCGCCGGCGCGCCCGCGGCCGCCGACCCCAGTCACTGCAGCGTCGTCGGCCTCGCGCTCGACCGCGCAATCGCGGCCCACGCTCCGGATCTCGTCTTCATCGAAGGCGTCGGCGGTCTGCTCGTCCCGATGCCCGGCGACACCTGGCAACCCGATTGGATCGCGCAGCTCGCCGACTGCGTCGTCGTCGTCGCGCGCGCGGGACTCGGAACGATCAACCACACGTTGCTCACCGTCGATGCGCTCCGTCGTCGCGACCTGCGACCGATCGGCATCTACCTGTGCGAGGTCGATCGTCCCGATCCGTCGAACCGCACGAACGCCGCCGTCCTCCGACGCGCGACGTCGTTGCCCGTGCTCGGCACGCTGCCCCACGGCGAGCGCGACGTCCCGGACCTCCTCGGTCCCCTGCTGGCCCTGCTCTGACTCGAGTCGGGCTCACTTGCCGATGCAGAAGCGGGCGAACACCCGCGCGAGCACGTCTTCGCCGACCGGTCCCAGCGTCGAACGACCGCGGATCTCCGCGAGCCGCTGCGCTGCCGCGCCGAGATGGAACGCGACGAGCTCGAGCGCGTCGCCCTCGAGCGTGCGCTCCGCCGCGGCGAGCTCGACGGCCGCTTCGGCGGCGCGATCGCGATGTCGCGCGAGCCCGATCCACGCCTGCGCCGCGTCGCCCACCGCGGCAGCGGCGATCGCCTCGCGTACCGCGACGACCCCTTCGCCCCTGCGATCCCCCGCGACGACGACCCCGAGCCACTCGTCGCGCGCACGGCCGAGGTCGCGCTTGCTCTCCACGCGCACGACCCGGGCCTCGGTGGGGAGCGACGCGTCCGCGCGCTCCGCATCCGCGGCCTCGACCCACACGATCACGTCGGCGCCCTCGAGCTGATCGCGCGTGCGCGCGATGCCCGAGCGCTCGATCGGATCCCCACCTTCCCGCAACCCCGCGGTGTCGACCAGCATGCACGCATGCGCGCCGAGCTCGAGCTCCGCTTCCACGTAGTCGCGCGTCGTGCCCGGCTCGGCCGTGACGATCGCCCGCGCCGTGCCGAGCAACGCGTTGAACAGCGAGCTCTTGCCTGCGTTCGGCGGCCCTGCGAGCACGACGCGGGCCCGCTCCCGCGCACGCCGCCCGGCCTCGAAGCGCGCGAGCCACTCGTCCACGCGCGCGCGCGTGCTCGCGATCTCCGTGCGCCAGCCCGAACGCGCGGCCGGCTCGACGTCCTCGGGGAAGTCGAGGTTCGCCTCGATCTCCGCGCGCAGCTCCGTGAGCGCGTCGGCCACCGCCTCCACCTCGCGCCCGAGCTCGCCCGCCGCGAGCCGTCGCGCTTGCGCGAGCGCGCCCTCCGTCTGCGCGCCGACGATCGCGGCGATGCCTTCGGCCTCGTCGAGCGTGACGCGCCCAGCCTCGAACGCACGGCGCGTGAACGCACCGGCCTCGGCGGCGACCGCCCCCGCCGACAGGCACGCGCGAACCACCGCGTCGACGTTGCGTCGCCCCGCGTGCACGTGCAGCTCGACGACGTCCTCCCCGGTGAATGACCGCGGCCCCGGCATCGCGACCACCAGCACGGATTCGTCCGCGCCGTCCTCGGCTCGCAGCGTCCGCCGCACGATCCGACGCGGCTCCCCGAGCGCGCCGCACAACCGCGCAGCGATCGCTCGCGCCTCCGGCCCCGACAG
The DNA here is from genome assembly GCA_964468635.1 of uncultured Nannocystaceae bacterium. Lineage (GTDB taxonomy): Bacteria > Myxococcota_A > Polyangia > Nannocystales > Nannocystaceae > Xiheibacterium. The sequence goes on along the minus strand of CAYXVR010000090.1, from coordinate 4,520 downwards.
CCGCACGATCGCCACGCCCCCGTCCGGCGTGCCCGTGGCCACGCCGACGATCGTGCTGCGTGGCGCCGCGCTCACGCGCGCGCGTTCTTGTCGCCGCGATCGCGGAACACCACGACGTGGCGCCGACGCCCCTCGCCCTCGGACTCGGTCGCGAGCCCTTCGATGCCGAGGATCGTCATGTGCACGACACGGCGCTCCATCGCGCTCATCGGCTCGAAGTGATACGGCTCGCCGGTGTCGAGCACCTTCGCCGCGACGCTCTGCGCGAGCTGGCGCAGCGTCTTCTCGCGACGCGTGCGATAGCCGGCGACGTCGAGCGTGATCCGCATGCGCTCGTAACCCTCCGCCTGCAGCACGCGCAGCGTGAGGTACTGCAGCGCGTCGAGCGTGGCGCCGTGCCGCCCGATGAGCAGCCCGCCGTCCTCCGCGGTCGTGTTGAGATCGCAGTGCAGGCCGTCCTCCTCGATGTCGATGTCGACCTCGACGTCGACACCGAGCAGCCCGAGCACACTCTCGAGGAACGAGCGCACGACCGGCACCGCCTTGCCGTAGCGCTCCTGCGGTTCGCCTGCCGTCGCGGCGGGCTTGGGATCGGCCGTGGCGGCCTTGTTCGTCGGCGTCGAAGTCTCGGACATGCTCGGCTCCCTCCGCCGCGGCACGGGCGACGCCCTACTGGCGTCCGCCCCCCGCGTTCGAATCCGTCGTTCGCCCCGGCACGCTCACGTGGGCTTCGCCTCGGGCTTGGGCTCGTCCTTCACTCCGACCTGGATCGCGGTCTGGATGAGGGAGAGCAAGATGTTCGCGAAGATATACACCGCGAGCCCGGACGGCAAAAACAGCATGAACAGCGTGAACATCCCGGGCATCAGCCAGCGCATCATCTTCGCCTGCGCCTCGTCCATGGTGTTCGGCATCATGCGGTTCTGCAGCACCATGAGGGCGCCGAGCGAGAGCGGCAGGATGTAGTACGGGTCCTGCTGCGTGAGGTCGGGCAGCCAGAGGAACGTCTGGTGCACGAGCTCGACCGCCGCGGACAGCATCGAGTAGAGCGCGAACCAGATCGGCAGCTGCACGAGCGTGGGCAGGCAGCCGGCGAGCGGGTTGACGCCGGAGCGGGCGAACAACGCCTGCATCTCCTGGCCCTGCTTCGCGCGGTCCGTGTACTTCTCCTTGATCTTGGCGATCTCGGGTTGGATGGCGCGCATGCGCTTCATCGAGCTCATCTGCTTCAGCGTGAGCGGCAGCGTGACCGCCTTCACGACGATGGTGAGCAGCACGATGGAGATGCCCCAGCTCGCGGTGATCCCGTAGAACCATCGCAGCATCGCGAGCAGCATGCGTCCGAGCCACTCGGACAACCCGCCGAAGAAGCCCCAGTCGATCGCTTCCTCGAGATCGAGCTCGCCGACCTGAACGGCCGAGAAGTCGCGCAGCCGCTCGAGCTCCTTGGGTCCGACGTAGACGCCGAACACGTACTCGCGCGACTCGCCCGGGGAGAGCGTCTCGACCGGTCCCGAGATCCGATCGATGAGCTTGCTGTCCTCGATCCGCATCTCGCACTCGCCGAGCGAATCGCTGGGCACCACGTACAGACCGAAGTACTTGTTGTCCGCGCCGCCCCAGCGCACGCCCCCCGAGAAGTGGGGGTTCTCCCCGTCCTCCAGATCCGAGGCGTCCTCGACCTCGAGGTCCTCGGCCGTGCGGCAGACCCCACGACTGATGTCGTACTGGCTGTCGCTGACGCCGACGTGGGTGCCGAGGTGCAGGCGGTGATCCTGCGTGGCCTCGGCATCGGTCTCGCGATTCACGATGGTGACCGTCAGTCGGCCTTCGTAGCCGTCGAGCAGATCGAACCGCTCGCGCACCGTGACGCCTTTGCCGGTGTACTCCATCACGGCGTGGCGCTCGCTCGTCTCCACCATCGTGAAGGTCGCGTTCTTCGGAACCTTCACCTCGCTCGCGGCGTCGGCGAAGCTGACCTCGAGCGTGGGCGCGCCGCCGAGCTGCAGCGCGTCCGTCTCGGTCTTCTGGCCGGCGAACTGCGGCGCGAGCAGGTGGACGCCGGAGATGATCCCGCCGCGCATCGGCGCGCGGTTCGTGATCGTCACGGCGAGGAGACCGTTGCGCAGCTCGTGCTCGACGACCGCGACGCTCGCCGCCGACGGCTCCGGCGTCGGCGCCTCGGTCTCGGCCTCGACGGTCTCCTCTTCCTTCTTCGTCTCGGGCGTCTTGCCGTCGAGCTGCGCGTTGGCATCGGCCTCCGGCGGCGGCTCGGGCTTGGGCAGGAAGAAGTCGGAGACGAGATACACGATGGCGCACAGCGCCAACGCGATCAAGGTCCTCTGCTGGAAGCTCATGGGCTCGCACTTTCGCCGGGCGCACGGCTCGGCAGCGGCACAGGGTCGAAACCGCCGGGATGGAACGGATGGCAGCGCAGCAATCGACGCGCCGTGAGGCCGACGCCGCGCGCGACCCCGTGGGTCTCGAGCGCCTCGACCGCGTAGTGCGAGCAGCTCGGATAGAAGCGGCACCGCGGGCCGAGCCACGGCGACAGCGTGCGTTGATAGAGATGGATCAGCGCGACGAGCAGCATGCGGAGAAATGCGATCGGACCCCTCATGGTCGAGCGCCTCCGCGAGCCAACCGCTCGACCATCGTGTTCATGTCCGCCACGACCTCGGCATAGCATCCGGCCGCCGCCGTCTGCTTCGCGACCCACACCATCTCGGTGCCGTCGGCGATCCGCGTGCGCGCGCGCCGAAACGCCTCGCGCACCCAGCGTCGAATTCGATTGCGCTGCACCGACGGCCCGACCTTGCGCGTGACCGTGACACCCAGCCGCGGCGGAGGCAATCGAGGGCCTGCGACCACTCCGCCGTCAGGCGCAGGGTGGCACCGCGGCCCGGGCAACGGCGGTGCGAGCACGAAGACCAAGAAGTGGCGCACGTGGTGCTTCTCACCCTTGCTCTGGACCCGGACGAACTCCCGACGGCGCCGCAGTCGAGACGCGCGAGGCAGCGTCTCGCGGCGCGCCGCGGCGTCGGTCACTTGTGACCGATGCTCACCGTGAGGCGCTTGCGCCCCCGCTTGCGCCTCGCCGCGAGCACCTTGCGCCCGTTCTTCGTGGCCATGCGCGCACGGAACCCATGGGTTCGCTTGCGGCGGGTGTTGTGCGGCTGGTACGTGCGCTTCACGGCTTCGAATCCTCTCCTCGCGCGTGGACCCGAGGGCGGCCGGCGGCGGGCGGCGATCGATAGCAGCGGCCTCGCGGGGTGTCAAACCCGCGCGACCCGACTCGAGAGCCCGCGCCGGGATCGCTCCGAACCAGCGTCCGCCGACCGGCCCGCTGCCCCGTTCCCGGACGCCTGGTTGGCACGCCCATGACCATGGTTGAGGCGCCGCTTTGATCGAATGCCGCAAAGCCGCTTGGCAAGCCGGCTCGAACGACGTCGGCGGCGCAAGTCGGCTTGCCGCGTGGTCAGTACCGCCCTCCCCGTATCCCACCCGACAATTCGATAGTGATCCCCGGAGGATCGATCCCCGCGCGCGGACCCTTCAACGCGCCGGGCGCCGTGACCCCGTGCGGACGCGTACCGAAGATCAATGATCCTGGCGACTTCGCGAAACGCCGTCGTGCCCCGCTTGCGACCGCGCCGTGACGTGAGTAGAAGGCATCCCCCTCCGGGGCCCACCCCTCGGAGACCAAATCTGCGCTGCCTCCGCAGTCGCCGCTCCGACCGGACCCAACCCGCCGGCCCGCGCGACTGGGCCCGGGTTCGCGCCCATGACCCCGCGTTGTGGACGAGGACCTGTTTCGACTGGGAGAAGTCCCCTGATCTCCGCAACTTCAAGAGCTATCCACAGATCTGAACCGCCTGTGGATGGGAGGCCCATGACGGACGTGTGGTCGGAAGCCCTCCGCGGTCTGCGCCCAAGGCTGGGCGCCGAGACGTATGAGCTGTGGTTGCGGCCCCTCGCGGTCGTGACCGTCGAGCGCGGCACGCTGCGGCTGCGCGCCCCGAGCCTCTTCATGAAGGAGTGGTTCGAGAACCACTACCGCGCGGCGGTGCTCGAGGAGATCTTCGCGCAGACCTCCGAGCAGTACGCGATCGAGGTGGAGGTCGCCGAGGACGGCGCGCCGCTCCTCGGGGGCTCGAGCGGCGGGCTCGTCGGCATCCACGTCGACGATCCGCCGCACGGCAGCCCCATCGAGATCGCGGATCCCCCGCGCCGGCGTGCCTCGGCCCCCATCGGTCTGTCCGAGCGCTACCGCTTCGGCACCTTCATCAAGGGCGCGAGCAACGAGCTCGCCGCCTCGGCCGCGAACGCGGTCGCCGAGGAGCCGGGCAAGCGCTTCAACCCGCTCTTCCTCTATGGAGGGGTCGGGCTCGGCAAGACCCACCTCCTGCACGCGGTCGGCCACGCGATGCACGAGCGCCAGCCCGAGCTGCGCATCGTCTACCTGTCGGCCGAGCGCTTCATGAACGAGTTCATCTCGGCGGTGCGCTTCAACGAGTGCG
>CAYXVR010000089.1:0-26395 GCA_964468635.1 uncultured Nannocystaceae bacterium | reverse complement strand
CCGGCCCGCTTCCCGCAGCTGCTCGTGAACGGCGGCACGGGCATCGCGGTCGGCATGGCGACGAGCATCCCGCCCCACAACCTGGTCGAGGTCGTTAAGGCGTGCATCGCCTTGATCGACGAGCCCGATCTCACGACGAAGAAGCTGCTCAAGTGGGTCAAGGGCCCGGACTTCCCGACGGGCGGCGACCTGTTGGCCACGCGGGCGGAGCTCGCGGAGATCTACGAGAGCGGACGCGGCTCGTTCAAGCTGCGCGCCCGCTGGAAGGTCGAGGAGAACAAGCGGGGCTCGCGGCTCGTGATCACGGCGATCCCGTACGGCGTCGAGAAGGCCGCGATCGTGGAGGAGATCGGCAACGTCATCCTCAACAAGAAGCTGCCGGCGCTCGTGGGCATCCAGGATCTCAGCACCACCGACGTGCGCGTGGAGCTCGAGCTCGACAAGAAGAGCGACGTCGATCCCGAGCTCGTGATGGCCTACCTGTTCAAGCACACACGCTTGCAGGTGTCCGTGAAGGTCGACATGACGGTGCTCGTGCCGACCAGCAACCCCGAGGTCGGCGCGCCCGCGCGGCTCGACCTGCGCTCGATCCTGCAGCACTTCGTCGACTTCCGCTTCAAGACGGTGCGGCGTCGGCTCGAGTACGACCTGCGCAAGCTCCGGGAGCGCATCCACATCCTCGAGGGCTTCGAGAGGATCTTCGACGAGCTCGACAAGGCCATCAAGCTCATCCGTTCGAGCGACGGCAAGCAGGACGCGGCCGAGAAGCTGATGAAGGCGTTCGGGCTCGACGACATCCAGGCCGACGCGATCCTCGAGACCAAGCTGTACCGGCTCGCGAAGCTCGAGATCGTGAAGATCCGCGAGGAGCTCGCCGAGAAGCGGGCCGAGGCCGCGCGCATCGAGGCGATCCTCAAGAGCAAGGCGAAGTTCTCGGCGCTCGTGAAGAGCGAGCTCGAGCAGGTGGCCACCGAGTTCGCCGATGCCCGCCGCACGCGGATCAGCGACGAGGACGTCACCGAGGAGTTCACCGCCGAGAGCTTCATCGTGGCGGAGGACGCCGTCGTGCTCGTCACGCGCGACGGCTGGCTCAAGCGCCAGCGCACGATCAACCTCGAGACCACGCGCATGCGCGAGGGCGACGAGCCGCTGGCGCTGGTGGGTGGGAGCACGCGCGAGTGCATCGTGCTGCTCACGAACCTCGGCTCGGCCTACGTCGCGCGCATCAACGACGTGCCGCCGTCGTCGGGCCACGGCGTGCCGGTGCAGAAGCTGTTCAAGTTCAAGGACGGCGAGCGCGTGATCGCGGCGCTCGGCACCGATCCGCGCGTGATGCCCGAGTTCGCCCATCCCAAGCCGGAGCTCGGCGAGGAGTACGAGGAGCCGTACCCGCACGTGCTCGCGGTGACCAAGAAGGGCATGTCGCTGCGCTTCACGCTGTGGGCGCATCGCGAGCCGTCGACGAGTCGCGGACGCATGTACGCGCGCCCGGCCGACGGCGACGAGGTGGTCGGTGCGTTCAAGGTCTACGCGGACGACGACGTGTGCGCGCTGACCCACGAAGGTCGCGCGCTGTGCTGCAACGCGCAGGACGTCAACCTGCTGTCGGGCGCGGGCAAGGGCGTGATCTTCATGCGCCTCGATGCCGGCGACTACGTGGTGGCCGTCTTCCCGTCGACGACCCCGGTCGTGATCGAGAAGAGCTCCGGCGGCGAGCAGAAGCTGTCGGGCGAGGACCGCGAGCGCACCGCGCGTGGCGGCAAGGGCCGCCCGGTGTTCAAGCGCGGCACCGTGAAGAAGGTGAAGTTCCCGGCGCCCAAGGTGCCCGAGCTCGGGGGCGAGGAGTGAGCGCGATGGCGAAGAGCAAGACCACGGCGAACAAGACCGCGACGCGGGCGGGCAAGGGCTACGACGCGTCGTCGATCCAGGTGCTCGAGGGCGTCGATCACGTCCGCAAGCGGCCGGGCATGTACATCGGCGGCATCAACAAGGACGGGCTGCACCACCTCGTGTGGGAGATCCTCGACAACGCCGTCGACGAGGTCATCAACGGGCACGCCTCCGAGATCCTCGTCACGCTCGACGAGGATCACAAGGGCATCACCATCACCGACAACGGGCGCGGCATCCCCGTCGACATGCACCCGCAGCTCAAGCTGCCCGCGGTCATCGTCGTCTACACGAAGCTCGGCGCCGGCGGTAAGTTCGACGGCGAGAGCTACAAGCACTCCGGTGGTCTGCACGGCGTCGGCGCGGCCGTGGCCAACGCCTTGTCGGAGACGCTCACCGTCACCGTGTGGCGCGAGGGCGCGAAGTGGCAGTGCGACTTCGTGCGCGGCGTGCCGCAGGGATCCGGGAAGTTCATCAAGAAGATCGGGCCCGCGCGCGGATCGGGAACGACCGTCCACCTGCGGCCGGACACCAAGGTGTTCGACAAGCCGGTGTTCGATCCCGACGTCTTGCGCGAGCGGCTCGAGGCCAAGAGCTACCTGCACAAGGGCCTGAAGATCACGTTCGCCGATCCGAAGAGCCAGCACGGCACCGAGACGTTCCACCACGCGCAGGGCATCGTCGAGTACCTCGGCAAGCTCATCCAGGTGCGCGGCAAGCCGGCCGTGCACCCGGGCGTGTTCTCGCTCGAGCGCGCGGACGATCCGAAGCTCGAGGTCGTGCTCGCGTGGACCGAGTCCACCGAGGACTCCACCGCGTCGTTCGTGAACGGCGTGCCCACGCCCGACGGCGGCACGCACGAGCAGGGCCTGCGCAACGCGTTGAACAAGGCGCTGCGCAACTACATGACGACCCACCAGCTCGAGCCCAAGGGCCTCACGGTCGCGCTCGAGGACATCCGCGAGGGGATGATCGGCATCCTCTCCACCTACGTGCTCGAGCCCCAGTTCCAGTCGCAGACGAAGAACCGGCTCAACAACCCCGAGGTCACCCAGCAGGTCGAAGGCGTGATCCGACCGGCGCTCGAGCTGTGGCTCAACGAGAACCGCTCGCGCGCCGAGGCCATCGTCGCGCGCGTGATCGCGTCGGCCCGCGCGCGCGCGGCGTCACGCGCCGCATCGCAGAAGGTGTCGCGCAAGACCGCGGGCGGCATCCGGCTGAACCTGCCCGGCAAGCTGGCCGACTGCGGCAGCTCCGACCCGCGCAAGAGCGAGCTCTTCATCGTCGAGGGCGACAGCGCCGGCGGCTCCGCGAAGATGGGTCGCGATCGCGAGACCCAGGCGATTCTGCCCCTGCGCGGCAAGGTGCTCAACGCGGAGCAGGCCAGCCTCGGCAAGGTGCTCGAGAACGAGGAGCTCGGCAACGTCGTGAAGGCGCTGGGCTGCGGGATCGGCAAGGAGTTCTCGCTCGAGCGGCTGCGCTATCACAAGATCATCCTGCTGATGGACGCCGACTCGGACGGCCACCACATCGCGACGCTCCTGCTCACGTTCTTCTACCGCTACATGACGGACCTGATCCGTCACGGTCACGTGTTCCTCGCCCAGCCGCCGCTCTACCGCGTCGACGTCGGCAAGGAGACGCACTGGGTCGCCGACGACGCCAAGCTCACCGCACTGCTCGCCACGATCAAACGCGGCAAGCCCGAGGTGCAGCGCTTCAAGGGCCTCGGCGAGATGATGGCGCAGACGCTGAAGGAGACCACGCTGGATCCGAAGAAGCGCCAGCTCGTGCAGGTCTCGATCCGCGACGAGCTCGCCACCGATCGCACGATCTCCGAGCTGATGGGCAAGGACACCCAGGCGCGCTACACGTTCATCATGGAGCGCGCGGCGGAAGCCGAAGCGCTCGACGTGTGAAGCGCGTCGCCGGCATCGTCGCGCAGCTGCGCAAGCCGCTCGCGCGCGTGCTGCGGGCCGGACATCCGTGGGTGTTCCGCGATGCGCTCGCGCCGTTCCGGGCGGAGGCCGGCAGCGTCGTCACCGTCGTCGACGACAAGCGCAAGTTCGTTGCGCGTGGGCTCGCCGACGACGGACCGATCGCGGTGCGCGTGTTCACGACGAAGGACGAGTCCGTCGATGCCTCGCTCTTCGAGCGCCGGTTCGCGGATGCCGAGCGATTGCGCGACGCGGTCGTGCCTGCCGACACGAACGCGTATCGCCTCCTGCACGGCGAAGGCGATCGGATCCCCGGGCTCGTCTGCGACGTCTACGACAGCTGGGCCGTCATCCAGCTCGATGGCGGTGCACTCGTGCCGCGTCGTGCCGAGCTGCTGGAGCTGTTGCGCCCGCGGCTCGCCGCGCGCGGCATCGTGCGCACGCTCGTGAAGCACGGGCGACGCGGCGCCCGAACCGTGGAGGGACGTCCGCCGTCCGAGCCGCTGCTCGTGCGCGAGCACGGCATGACGCTCGTCGCCGACCTCGCGCACGGCCAGAAGACCGGGCTCTTCCTCGATCACCGCGAGTCGCGACGACGCATCCGCGCGCTCGCACACGATCGCCGCGTGCTCGATCTGTTCGCGTACGTCGGCGGCTTCTCGGCGGCCGCGGGCCTCGGTGGCGCGCGCTCGGTCGACACCGTCGACGTCGCCGCGCAGGCCATCGAGAGCTCGCACCGCACGTGGCTCGCGAACGGCCTGCACGACGCGCGCCGCACGGGTCACGCGACGGACGTCGCCGCGTTCCTCGAGCGAGCGATCGCCGACGAGCGCCGCTGGGATCTCGTCGTCGCCGACCCACCGAGCTACGCGCCGAGCGAGAAGGCGGTCGCGAAGGCGCTCGACGGCTACGAGCAGCTGCACGCCGCTTCGCTCCGCGTGCTCGCGCCCGGGGGCCTGCTGCTCGCCGCCTCGTGCTCGAGCCACGTCGATGCGCGCACGTTCGAGGCCGTGCTGGCCAAGGGGGCAGGGCGTGCCCGTCGCGTGCTGCAGGTGCTCGAACGTTGGTCGGCGCCCGCCGATCACCCACGCCTGCTCGCGTTCCCCGAGGGCGACTACCTGAAGGTCGTGCTCGCGCGGGCGCTGGACTGATCGCGCGCGCCGCTGCTAGCGTCGAAGCGATGGTCGAGGCCAACCCGTTCGCCGCGCCCGCCAGCGATGCCGCGCCGGTCCATCGCCACGCGCTCGACGAGGATCGCGTCGTCACGCCGGAGATCCTCGAGGCGCTCGTGCAGACGCGGCCGTGGCTGCTCGTCGTGTCCGTGAGCGGCTTCATCTTCGCGGCGATCTTCCTGCTCGCGGCCGTCGGCACGTTCGCGTTCGGCACGTTCGTGGCCGTGCGCTTCGGCGGCACCGGCCTGCTCGCGATCATCTACGTCTTGCTCGCCGCCTTCTCCGGGCTGTCGTCGCTGTGGCTGTGGCGCTACGCCGCCGCGATCAAGCTCATGCGCGAGGGCTATGGCGTGCACGCGCTGACCGACGCGCTGCGCCACCAGCGTTCGTTCTGGCGGCTCGTCGGCGTGCTCACGCTCGTCGCCGTCGGCCTGAACCTCCTCATGTTCGCCATCGGGATGGCGTCCGCGCTCTAGGCGTCACAACAGCTGGCGCGTCTTCACGTCCAGGTAGCGGCGGACGAGGTGCGGCGTGATGTCCTCGGGGCGCACGTCGAGCACGAGGGCGCCGGCGCGCTGTAGCTCGCGCACGATCCGGTCGCGCCACGCGAGCAGCTCGGCCGCCGCCGCCGCGACGTACAGGTCGCCGATCGCCGCCTGCGCCGGCACGGCGAGGTCGTCGAGATCGGCGTCGCGCAAGAGCACCACGAGCGGCAGGTGACGCGGCCGCAAGCTGCGGGTGACGGCGAGCAGCTCGGCCGCCGCGCGATCGTCGATGATGCGGGTGAACACGACGACGAGGCTGCGCTTGCGCAGCTGCGCGCCGAGCCGCAGAAACGACGTGGAGTAGTTGGTCTCGACGAGCTCGGGATGCTCGTCGAAGCTGGCGCGCACGAGTCGACGCACCGCGCCGGCCCCCGCCGTGGGCGCGACGAATGCCCGCACGTCCTCGGCGAACGTCGTGAGGCCCACCTGATCGCCGCCCCGCGCAGCGACGTAGCCGAGCATCAACGCGGCATTGAGCGCGTGATCGAACGCCGGCAGCGCGCCCACGCGCGGCGTCATCGCGCGCCCGCAGTCGAGCGCGAACACGATGCTCTGGTTGCGCTCGAGCTGGTACTGCCGACTGATCAGCTTGCGGCGACGCCCGGTCGCCTTCCAGTCGATCGATCGATACTCGTCGTCCCGCGTGTACTCGCGCAGGCACTCGAATTCGCTCTCGCCGCCGCGCCGCCGCACGGCGCGGACGAGCTCGACCTCGCGATCGGCCCGCGCGAGCGCCTCGTACACGCGCACGGCCTGCACGTCGGGATACACGCGCACGGGCTGACGGGCGGGGATCCGCTGCTGCCGGATCCACAGCCCGAGCGGCGAGCGGTAGCGGACGTGATGATCGCCGAGCTCGTACGCGCCGCGATGCGCGGGCACCACGTGGTAGTGCAGCTCCGCGTGGCCGCGGCCCGAGAGGCGCACGGACAGCGGCAAGTCGCTCGACGTCGCGCGCTCGAACAGGTCGTCGACGATCTCCACCACGAGCGGTCGGCGCGCGCGCGAGCGCACGTGCAGGTCCACGCGGTTCTGCCGCCCGATCGAGAACACCGGATCACAGCGCCGCGTGATCGTGACGAGCCGGAGGCGCGTGAGCGCGAGGTCGAGCAGCGCCGCCGTCGCGATCGCCCCGTCGGTGGCGAGCATCGGCCACACGAGCGACGCGTCCGCGGCCACGGCGACGCCGAGCACCAGCGGCGCGAACAGGAGCAGCACGAGTGCGCGCGACGGGAACATGGGTCAGGCGGCGCTCTTCGGCACCGGGCTCTCGCCGAGGATGACCTCGACCACGCGATCCGCCGAGATGCCCTCGAACTCCGCCTCCGGCTGCAGGATCAGCCGGTGGCGCAGCACGCTGGGCGCGAGCTGTTTCACGTCGTCGGGGATCACGTAGTCGCGACCCTCGAGCCCCGCTCGGGCCCGCGCGGCGATCACGAGCGCGATCGCACCACGCGGCGACGCGCCGTGCATGACGGAGCGATGCGTCCGCGTGCGACGCACGATGTCGGTGACGTAGTCGATCATCTCGGGCCCCACCGTGATGCGGGACAGCGCCTGCTGCATCGCGACCACGGCATCCGCGTTCACGATGGGCTCCAGATGCGCCGTCTCGAGCGCGGCGGGATCGAACCCCGCGAGGTGCTGCGCGAGGATGCGCTTCTCGACGTCGAGCGACGGGTGACCCACGCCGATCTTGAGCAGGAAGCGATCGAGCTGGGCCTCGGGCAGGGGATACGTGCCCTGCGACTCGATCGGGTTCTGGGTCGCCATGACGAAGAAGGGCCGGGGCAGGGGCCGCGTCACGCCGTCCGCGGTGACGCTGCGCTCCTGCATCGCTTCCAGCAGGGCCGACTGCGTCTTGGCGGGCGCGCGGTTGATCTCGTCCGCGAGCAGCAGGTTCGTGAACACCGGCCCGGGCAGGAACTCGAACGCGTCAGCGCGCTGGTTGAACACGTTGCCGCCGGTCACGTCGCTCGGCATGAGATCCGGCGTGAACTGGATGCGGCGCTCGTGCGCTCCGAGCACGCGGCCGAGCACGCGTACGAGCAGCGTCTTGCCGAGGCCCGGCAGGCCCTCGAGCAGCACGTGGCCACCCGCGAGCACTGCCACCATCACGTGCTCGATCACGTCGTCCTGACCGAGCAAGACGCGCGCGACCTGGTCGCGAATCGCCTGGCACGTCGATCCCAGCTGATCCGGTGTCATCTTCGTCCTCCACCTTCGCGCACGAGCCGAACGAGCTCGCGCAAGAGCTGCAAGTCCTCGGAGTTGATCGAGGCGTGGCCCTCGGCCGCGCCGTGGGCGTCGACGAGGAGGCGCATCACCTCCGTCTCGTCGCGACCCGTACGCTGTGCGACGGCCTGGGCGAGCCCGTGCAGGCCCATGCCGGTCTGGCCGCCGTCGCGGCGCAACGTCTCGAGCGCCCACGTGGCGTACAGCGCCGACGCATGGCTCGATGCGCGCGCGCTCGCGTACTGTAGGCCCATCGCGCGCGCGTGATCCACGAAGCCGCGACGCGGCGGCGGAGCCGGATCGCGCGGACGACCGAACGGCCAGCCGCGCCACAGCAGGATCGCGAGCACGAGCAGGAACAGCTGCACCATCGCGGCGGTGAGATGGCTGCGCTCGATCGACTCCATCGGCGAGTCGGCACCCGACCCGGTGACGGCGTCGACGAGCTCCACGTCGCCGTTGCGCACGAGCACCTCGAGCACCTCGGTGTGTCCGACGGCGAGCGCGGCGTTCGTGAACAGGTGGCTGTCGGCGAGCGCGACGATCGTGCCGGCACCGAGCTGGCGCTCGACCGCGTAGGGCCCGTAGTTGCGCTCGAACAGGATCGTCCACCGCGAGTCGGTGAGCTCGAGCCCCGCGTCGCCCGCGATGTGCCCGCCGGCGGCCGTGTCGGGCTCGACCGCGGCGTAGGGCCGGCCGATCGGCTGCGCGCCGATCCACGGCGGCCACACGCCGCCGTCGCCCACGACGAGTGTGCCGCCGTGCGTGCGCACCCAGTCGTGCAGTGCGTTCCACTCGGCCTCGCTCGGCGCCGCGCCCTCGAGCAGCACGATCGTGCCGCTCTGCTCGAGCTCGGCGAGCTCGGTCATGCGCCAGCGTACGTCGCGGCCGTTCTTCTCGAGCAGCTCGACGACCGCATCGGCACCGGACGGCGAGGTGGTCCATGGATGGGACGAGCTGCCCGCCGCGGCGCACGCGACGACGATCGAGACGAGCAGCACGACGAGGGCGGTGCTCGACACGCTGCGCGCGAGCTCGAGCACGCGCGCCAGGATGCTGCGCGTGAGCGGCCCGTCGGGACCACTCGCGCGGAACTGGGCGCGATCGATGTCGCGGAGCACCGGCGCCGCGCGCCCGCGCCAATCGGGATGCTCGCGCATGTCGCCGAGGTAGTCGCCGGTGGTGCGCGAGCGATGCAGGCGGATCACGCCCTCGTGATCGAGCCGGCGCAGCAGCGCGGCGTGGCCGTAGTCGACCGCGAGCAACAGATCGCCGCGGCGCTCGGCGTCCTCGGCGGCGCGCAACAGCGTCTCGATGTCGGCGGGCAGCCGCGCGCGCGTGTCGACGGGCGCGGCCGCATCCGGGGTCGGCGGTGCGGCGGGCTCGGGCTCGGGCAGCTCCTGTCGACGACCGACGGCGTGCGAGACGATCGCGACGATGATCGCGATCGCCCCCGCGATGACGATCGCCCAGAAGAGCAGCTGCGCGAGCCCGCCGAACGAGGGTAGCGTCGTCGGCTCGGGCTCGGGCTCCGGAACGTACCGGTTCGGCCCGCCGCTCCCCCGACGAGGCGTATCCTTCTTTCTCTCGACGACCTCGCGACGCGCTAGCCGGCCCGCGACACCCTGCAGCTCCGCCCGATCGGCCGCGCAGGTCGCCCCGAACGCGGGACACATCGGGGTCTCCTGCTTCGCGAGGATCGGACACCACGCCGCTTCGTCGTCGGTCAGCGGGTAGTCCGGCTCGTGGCAGAACTCGTACTTTCGGTCGGAGAGGATCGACTCGATCTGCGCATCGGCGGGCTCGCTGCCGGCGAGCGCCAACCACGCGGCGACGATCGCTCCCGCGATCACGACGCCACCTCGTCGTGTTGCCGCTCTTCCGCGACGCGCAGCGCCAGGAACGCGAGCTGCAGATCCCAGCCGTCGCGGCGCGTGCGGCCGTCGACGTAGCGCAGGAATCGGATGGTGGAGAGGTATGGCACCGAAGCGAACAGCCCGAGCAACGCGAAGAGCGAGCCGCCGTCCTCGATCTCGCCGAACGGGCGACCGAGCTGCAGCGCGAGGTCGAAGAGTGCGGCGTCGACTTGATCGAAGCAGAGGATGAAGACCGCGATCACGCAGGCCTGCGCCCCGATCAGGAACAGCGCATCGCCGGTCTGCCGCGCGACGAAGTTGCGAGCACGTGTCAACGCGGCGCCGACGCTCTGCCCTTCGAGCAGCACGATCTCGCGGGTGAACACGACGCGCGGCCACGTCCACACGACGCCGACGAACGCGAGCAACAGGCCGAGACCGAGCACCAGCTGCGCGATGATCCAGACGAAGAACGTCGCGGGCAAACGGCGCAGGAATCGGCCGAGCACGGCGCGCGCCGTGACGTCCTGCTCGAACATCATCGCGCCTGCGGCCATCGTGAACGGCGCCTGCAGGAAGCTCGCGACGAGCCCGGCCACGACCCACACGGCCGCCCACTCCCAGTCGAGCAGCGCGCGCAAGAGCCAGCACCCGATCGCCGCGGGCAGCAGGACGACGAGCGCGAGCCGCAGGTACGTGCCGCGCCCGACCTTCACGCACCAGGTGAGCGCGAGATCGACGGACTCGGCGAGCGAGCGCGGCCGCAGCACGACGCCGGCGTTGCCGAGGTTCATGGCGCGGCCCTCTGCGCGGCCCGACGTCCGGCGAGGACGAAGTACAGCATCACGCCGAGCCACAGCGTGCCCGCGACGGACCACTTCACCGGATCCGGCAGCGCCGACGGCGACCAGAAGCCCTCGATCAGCGCGGCGACGCCGAGCATGAGGCCCGCACCGAGCACGAGCCGCGCGACCTCGGTGGCGTGCGCCCGCAACGAGCCCAGCCGCGTGAGACCGTCGGTGCGCACGAGCGCCCAGCCCATCCGCAGCCCCGCACCCCCCGCGATGACGATGGCCGTGAGCTCGAACGCGCCGTGACCGAGGACGAACGTGAGGATGTTGCGGCCCGCGCCCGCATCGATCACGTAGCCCAGCACGGTGCCGGTGACGAGCCCGTTGTAGACGAGGAAGAACACGCTGCCGAGCCCGAAGAAGATGCCGGTGGCGAAGCAGCGGAACGCGATGCCGACGTTGTTGTAGACGTAGAAGCCCGCCATCATCGCGTCCTGCGACTCGGCCCGACCGGAGGAGAAGCCCTCCTCGTAGCCCTGGGCCATCATCTCCAGCATGCTCTGCGGGATCACGGCGCCCGCGAACTCGGGCGACATGATCGCGCCGACGAGCCCGATCGCGAACGGTACGCAGAAGAGCGCCGTCGCGGCGGCGATGAAGCGCGCCGCACTGCGCACGCTCGCCGGGAAGTCGCGCGCGACGAGCTCGCGCACGGCCCCGAACCGATAGGGCTCGGCGCGATGGATCGCGTTGTTCGCCCGCGCGGCGAGCACGTCGAGGTGGGCGACGAGGTCGTGGGTGTAGCCGGCCGCGCGTGCACGCGCGAGGTCGGTGCAGAGCGAGCGGTGCAGCGCGCCGACGCGCGAGATCCGATCGGGCCCGAGCTGGTGCAGCTTCTTGCCCTCGGCGAGGATCAGGTCGAGCTCGGTCCACAGCGGCTGCCGCTGGCGCACGAACGCCTCTTCCGGCTGGCGCGGTGCGGCTCTCATCGCGGTCCTCGTCGCACGTAGAGCCCGCTGCGACTCGCCATCATCGTCGCGGTCGCGCGCGTGTAGAGCAGCGCGAGGAAGCGGACGGGATTCTCGTACGTGACGCCGAGCCGATGCGCCCACACGGGCGCGATCATCTCGGCGAGCTCCACCTCGCGCAGCGGGCTGAGCGTGCCCACGCGCCGCAGGAACGCCGCGAGCGCGTCGAGCTCGGCGCCCCGCAGATCCGGGTGAGCGGGGATCGTGGCGAGCTCCGCTTCCGTCGGCGCCGGATGGATGCGCACGGGCTCCGTGACGCGGGCGCGCTCCTCCACGACGACGATCGTGCCGGCCACGTGATCGCCGAGCCGACGAAACCGACCGTCGACGGCCATCACCGCGAGGCCCACGCAGTAGCTCCACGGCAGTGCGTCGGCCGCTCGCAGGAGGTTGCGCAGCACGATCGCGAGGAACGTCGCCGGACGTCCGTCCTGATCGATGACCCGCAGTCCGAGCATCTTCTTGCCGGGGCTCTGGCCGTTGCCGATCGACTCGAACAGCGCGTAGTAGCCCCACTCGACGGCGAACAACAGGAGCAGCAGGACGCCCTGCGATGCGGTGCCGATCTCGTCGCCGATGTCCGTACCCATGAACACGAACGGGATCATCGCGATGAACACGATGACGGCGCGCAGCATCAGATCGATCAGGTACGCCAGCGTGCGGCGAGCGGGCCCCGCCACACGCACCTCGAAGCGGATGTGCTCGGGCGCCTCGATGGCCGTCGTGGTGTCGAGCGCCGGCACGCGCATCGACCCCTTCTAACACGGGGGGCGTTCGGTCTCAGCCCGCCGCGGGTGGTACCGACAACAAGCGCACGCCGGTGCCCCCGGCGAAGCCGTAGCCCACGTAGCGGGCGATGCCCGTGACGGTGACGCCCGCGGGGGCATCGGCCTCGAGAGCGTGGGTGCCGGCCTCGAGTGCGACGTGGATGTAACGGTGCTGGATGCCTGACAACGTGCCCAGGTCGGTGAAGTCGTCGTCGTCGAGCTCCTCGCCGTCGAGCGACACGCGGCCCGGACCGCGCACGACGATCGTCGCCCAGTTCGCGACGTAGCCGGCCGGCACGACGAAGAGCGAGCGGCGCTCGTGCTGGCCGGCCGGCACGATCACGATCATCGCGGGGTCGCCGAGGCCCGAGTCGCCGAGCTCGGTGCTGCTGAGCGTGAACTGGGTGAGGCCGAAGGGCGCATCGTCGTCGCTCTTCACGGTGAACGCGTCGTCGGTGCGGAACTCCGCGACCTCGCCGGGCGCGAGATCGATCGGTGCGGTGCTCGGGCGCTGCGGACACCACAGGAGATCGGCGCCGTCGGGGCCCGCGACGATCGTGTAGACGGCCTCTGCCTCGCCGGTGCCCTCGGGGTGGGGCGGCGGCGCGACGGCATACGCGTCGCCCCATGCGGTGTCGGGCAGGAGCTGGTGCTCGACGTGATCGGCGCAGCAGATCAAATCGTCGATCGAGATCGTCCTGGGCACGGTCGTGGCGACGTTGCCGGAGAACACAGCAACCGGCTTGTCGGCGTGCACGCGCGTGCCCGTGAGGTTGCCGTCGACCATCGACAGGGCGTCGGACATCACGGTCGCGACCTCGCCGCGATCGAGCACGAGCGGGTCGGGCAAGGGTCCGACGATCCCCGAGGTCGGGGACAGTTCGACATGCGTGCCGTCGGCGATCGCGACGACCGAGACGAATGCTCCCGCGTTCACCGGATCGGGATCGTTCGTGGACGTGCCGAGCAGGATGCCGTCCGCGGTCGCGGCGGTGTAGTCCTCGCCGAGCGCGTGCTCGGGCAACAAGAGCGACGCGTCGTTCGAGTACACCTCGACGAGGTTCGCCGCCGGGTTGAACTGGTACGCGGCGATGGGCACGTCGCTCTCGATGCGGAACGCGAGATCGTCGACCGAGCTCGCCGCGGCCGGCACGCTCGCGACGCCCAGATCGAACACGAACGTGTCCGCGGGATCGACCGTCGCCTCGGCGATGGCGAGGTCGTCGTCACCGACGAACACCTGCACGAGCGCGGGCGTCAACGCCGAGACGTTCGCCACCACCACCGCGAACGGTTGGTCCGCCGCGGGCGGCGACTCGGGCGTGCCCTGCTCGTCGTTGGGGAGATCGACCGCCCAGAACGTGCAGCCCAGGTTCGACGGCGCGCCTTCCACGTCGTCGCACGACAAGCCGAACCCGATCGGTCCGTCGGGCGCGCCGACGTCGAACTTGAAGTCGCTGCCGGTCTCGTCCAGCGCATCGCCGCCGGTGGAGTCGACGTCCTCGTCGGGGTCGCACGGATCCTGCGGCGGATCGAACGGGCCGCTGCCGGGGTTCGTGCCCGACTCGGTGTCCGCCGAGCTCGCGCTCGCGATCGGCGGCGCGTTGGTCTCGGGCGCCGGGCCGCAGCCGAGCGCGACGCCGAGGGCGGCGGCGCAGACCATCTGCGCGCTCCCGAGCGGCGCGTGCGTCCACCGGATCACGACGGATCCTACTTAACACCGGGCCCGCCATGCGGCCAGCGCTCCGGGCCGCCGCATCCGGGTATGCTCGGGGTCCATGGTCGCCCGCCAAGCCTTGCTCGAAGCCGCCGCCTCGTACCTGCGCAGCCATCCCCAGGAGATCGTCCGCGTGCTCCGCAACGCGCTCGGGCTGCGCTTCGGGGTGCCGATCGCGACGCTGCGCTGGCTCGCGGACAACGGTGACGGAGGCCCGCAGGACGTGGAGATCGATCCGGATCCGCCGGGCATCCGCGTGGCGGCGACCCTCAAGCTCATGGGTACGACAGTGCGCGCGACCACCTCGATCTTCATCGAGCGCATCCGGCTCTCCGCCGAGGAGCTGCGACTCGAGGTGCGACTCGAGGGCACCAACCTCCGTGTGCTCGACGCCGCGGAGACGCCGGTCGCGGCGCTCATCCGATCCGGTGCGCTCGATCTCACGAAGTCGGGCAACCTTGCCGCGCACCTGCCCAAGTTGTCGGGCCTGTTGGGCGAGAGCAAGGACAACCGCCTCGTCATCGACCTCATGAAGCACCCGAAGATCGGGCGCAGCCGGGCGATTCGAAAGGCACTCGGGCTCGTGTCCTCGATCGTGACCGTGCACGGCGTCGAGTCGGACGAGGGTCACCTCGACGTGCTGTTGCGCGCGTTTCCGCGAGGCGTCGGCGGAGCCGTTCGGGCAGTTCGGGATCATCTCTTCACGGACGGCCCGCCGTGGATCCGCGGCATGTTGCCCGGCAAGCGCAGCGCCGAGGTGCGGCCGGGCTATTGATCCACGAGCGTGCCCAACTCGGGTCTCGGCGCATGTCGTACATGCGACTGCATCCCGACCGAGCTGCGTGCGCTCGCTCGAAAGTGCAAGATGAATCGAGGCCTGCGTCGTTCGTGTTCGTCAGGTCGGAGCTGAAAGGTTGCACGGAACACATCGGCAGATCGCGGCGTTGCCTCGGTGCGTGGAAGACCTCGTGCATCGCCTTCGTTCGCGCGCGCTCTTCGTCGCGCTCTGCTCGATGACGGTCGCGTGCTTCGTCGAGGCGCCCTCGCTCGACGAGCAGGACACCACGACCGGCACGCCGTGCCAGCCCGGGCACATGAGCTGCGCGTGCTACGGCAACGGCACGTGCGAAGCGGGACTCGCGTGCAATCCCGACGTGATGCTGTGCATCCCCGAGAGCTGCAACCCCGGCGAGCTCGACTGCGTGTGCAACGACGGCGCGTGTCTGCCCGGGCTCGAATGCGACGGCGTGCTCTGCGTCGACGCAGGCAGTTCCGCCACACTGACGACGACCGACGACGACGAGTCGGGCCCGATGCCCGACAGCAGCGCCGACGACGGGCACGAGTCCGACGACTCGTCGACGAACATGACGAGCGATCCCACCACCGGCGACGACACGACGCCGCTCGAGGACTCGTCGTCGGACGACTCGGATCCGACGGGCGGAGACATGTGCGACGAGAACGAATGCACCGACTGCCTCGACTGCGTCGACAGCAGCGAGTGCCAGGGAGCCTTCGAGGCGTGCGGCGACGTCGGAGGCTGCGCAACCGCGGTGGACTGCATCGTCCAGTGCGCGCTCGGCATCGAATGCCTCAATCCGTGTTGCGAGGGGCTCTCGCCGGAGCAGAAGAACGCCGTGAACGCGCTCATCCTGTGCAAGAGCGACAAGTGCCTCGACCCGTGCGCGCGGCCGGCCGAGTTCTACACCTGCGATTGAGCCGTCCGGCTCAGACCTGCGTGAACGTGAAGTTCCCGAAGGAGAGCTCACCGCCCGGGATCATGATGCCGGTCGCGCCGATGAACTCGACGTCGATCTGATCCGCACCCGCCGGGTTGTCGACGATGATGAAGCGGTTCTTCACCTGGATGTGCTCGATGTCGCCGTCGGTCTCGAGCACCTTGCAGTTGCCCTTGCCCGAGAACTCGAGGCGTGGGCCGGCGAGCGAGGCGTCCCAGAAGTCGTTGTACTTGCAGGACACGACGAGTCGCGTGGTCGACTCCGTCGCGGCCGGGTGCGAGATGATCGAGAAGTGGCCGGTGACCCTGCCCTGCTGGAACTTCAGCTTGCCGCCGAAGGAGAAGTGCAGCCGCTGACCGGCCCCCTGGATCTTCGTCTTCGCGCCGCCGCCACCACCGCCACCACCGCCACCACCACCACCACCACCACCACCACCACCACCGTGGTTGTGATGGCCGTTGCCGTGGCCCTTGCCGTGACCGTCGCCCGCGCTCACGGACAGCGGAGAGGCGAGGCCGAGGAGGGCACCGAAGACGATCGCAGTCGTGCGCATGGGGGTCGACGCTCCTTCGCCGCAGGGCGGTAGCGTCGCCCAGGTTACCAGGAAAGCCCGGACCGTCACCCGGTCTGGTTGGCGCAAAGAACCGACGCCGACGATGGCTCCATCAGCGATAGGGCGCCGGCGAGATCGCGAGCAGGCGTTGCTCGATGCGCGCGAGCTCGATCGCCGCCGTGCGGCAGTCGTCGCGCACACGCCCGATCTCCGCGGTGCGATCGCAGGCCCGCTCGTGCTCCGCCGAGGTGCCCCACGGCAGCCGCACGTGCGGACGCAGGGCGGTGGGGTCGACGTCGAGCTCCGCGAGCGCAGCGCGTTCCGACGGGGGCAGGGCAGCCGCCGTCGCGAGCCATCGACCCGCGGCGTCCCGCGCCTCGCGGATCCGCCCGAGGAACGCGTTGTCGTCCATCTGCCGACTCACCGTGCGTGGCTCTCGCGCGCGCGCCCGCTCGCGGACGAGCCGCGCCGCGGCGATCCGCTCGAGCGCGAGCATCGTGCGCGCGAGCGCCCGGGTCTCCCGCAACCACGCCGCCGTAGCGACCCCACGACGCGCCGCGACGTCGTTCAGGGCGTCGTCGGGGTCCGCGGCGGCCTGGGTGCGCCCGCGCGCGAACCACGGATCGAGGCCGAGGATCGTGACGGTCACACCGAGCAGCAGGAGCGGAATCCAGGCCACCGCGACGCCGACAGCATAGCCCGTTTCACTCGAAGTGCTTCAGCTGCGGCCACAGCTCCGCGAACGAGCGCTTCATGCCACGCCCCACGTACACCGGCTTCTCGTCCTCGTACGGCATGCACGGCGCGCAGTGCACCGTGCCCACCTGCTCGAAGGACGCGAACAACGGCGCGAGTCGATCGGCAGGACCGCCGAGCATGACGACGACGCTGCCGTCGGCGTCGTGCCAACCCCACGTCCAGTAGCTGTTGTGGGTGGAGATCGCGGGGGGCAATCCGCGCGGGCGCCCGAGCACGTCGATCGCGGCCGCCGGTCCGTAGCCGCCGGTCACCGCCCAGATCACGGCGCGTTCGCGCTCGTCCTCGGCGAGGGTCGACCACGCGTGCTCCGTCTGCGCGACGAGCTCGGGCCAGCCGTGCATGTCGGCGAAGTACTGCGGCAGCGCGCCGAGCTCCTTGTGCTCGCTCGTGCTCGGAGCGACGCCGATGCGCTCCGCGTACGCGACGTAGTTCGGCACCGACAGCACCGGGATTGCGAGCGGGAGGATCGCGGCTGCGATCGCGAGCTGGGCGAGCACGAGCGTGCCGACCACGAGCACGCGCCATCGTGCGTGCGCGCGCGCGAGGCCGTGCGCGAGCGCGACGGCACCCGCAGCCATCGGCAGCGCGATCGGAGCCGCCAGGTACTCGGGCTTGCCGCGCGTGATCGCGACGATCGCCACGGCGGTGAGGAAGACGATCGCGAGCGGTCGCGCGCGCGCCAGCGCCCGGGTCGCGAACGGTGCGACGACACCGGCGAGCCACACGGGCGCCGCGGCCGGACCCGCGAGCATGACGAGCTCGAGCGCGAGCTCGCCGGGCGGAAGCCGCACGTACTTCTCGCGCAGCGCGTTGTCCATGAACTCGAGCGTCGGCCAGTCGTGAGTCGCCTGCCACGCGAGGTTCGGCGCGAAGATCACGAGTGCAACGGCGGCCGCGATCCACGGGCCGGGCCGCGCGAGGGCCGACCGCCACGGCGTGGCGACGAGCGCGACGGCGAGCCCGGCCCCGAGCCACAGCACGCTCCACTTGTCGAGCAGGCCGAGTCCGAGCACGACGCCGAGCGCGATCCAGTCGCGGCGCGCGTCGGTGGCGTGCACGCGCACGATGAACAGCGCTGCGAGCACCCAGAAGAGCGCATCGAAGCCGTTCATCGACAGGCCGTGATCGAATCCCAGGCGCGCCGGCGCAGTGATCATCGCCGCGCCCGCGAGCACGACCGCGAGGCGCCCACCGCCGAGCTCGATGACGACGCGGCACGTCACCCACACGATCGCCGCGCCCACGATCGCCGGGAGCACGTGCAGCGCCTCGAGTCCGTCGCCGACGAGCGCACGCCACACCGCGAGCACCGCGATCGAGAATGGCGGGTGATCGACGTAGCCCCACGCGAGATGCTCCGTGCACGCCAGGTAGTAGAGCTCGTCGCGGAAGTATCCGTACGAGCCGAGTGTCGCGACGTGCACCGCGAGCTTGAGGGTCGCGAGGACGACCGCGAGGCCGCCCGCGGTCGTCCATCGTACGCGCGCGATCACTCGACCGCCGTCACTCGACGACCACGATGTCGCCCGCGCCGCGGCCGAAGGTCTCCGGGTGGTACATCTCCTCGGCCTTCGGCGGCGGCACGACGAAGCGGCCCGGCGTGGTCGCGCGCGCGACGTAGTCGAAGTCGTGCACGCCTTCCCACAGGAGCGACGTGAAGGCTTCGACCCGCTCGTCGCGCATGTTCTGGTGCTCGTACCACGGGCGCCACCACCACCAGAACCCGCCCTTGCCGCCGGCCTCGTCGTCCTTCGGATCCTCCGGCAACGCGCCGGTCGTCGCGAGCACCGGGTTCTGGGCCTCGAGCCCTGCCGGCAGCGGATCCACCAACGCGACGTGGTAGCGGCGCGCCTCGGCGACCATCTTGAGGCGCACGCGCACGCGCGCGCCCGCCTTGATCCGCCACGTGCCGTCCTTGTCGCGCCGCACGTCCTTCTCGTCGTCGATGCTCTCGTAGCTGCGCTCGACCACGAAGCCCGCGTCGTACGGCGGCAAGGTCAGATCGCGCGGCGCGTAGCGCATGCCGATTCGGTAGTAGAGCCGGCCTTTGCCCTCCTTCGCGAGCACCAGGTCCTGATCGGCCTTGCCCGACGCGGCGAGGAACGCCATCGGGATGTCGATCTCGTGCGACTCGGTCGTGCGACCGCGATAGCGAGTGTCGCCCGCGTAGCCCTTGCCGAGCCACGCGCGTGCGACGAAGTCCGGCGTCTGCTTCTCGAACGTCTCGAAGTAGCGATCGAGCGCGACGAGCACGAAGCCGTTCTCCTGCGTGCTCGACCACCGCCCCGCCGTGCGATGGCCGAGCAGACCGCGCACGAGCTTCGGGATGAGGTCGGACTTCGGTTCCACCTTCACGAGCGCCTCGAGGATGAGTGCATCCGCGCGGCGATCGGAGTGGAGCAGCAGGTACTGCCCGTCGGTGTAGCTCGTCGTGAAGTGGGCCGCGCCCGCGGTCTCGGCCACGCGGTTGTCGAAGTGACGGCGGATCTTCTCCACCGTCTTCGCCGATCCGGCGTCCCCGCCGAACGTGGGCAAGAGCCACGCGAGCGACTCGAGCGACAGCTTCTCGAGCCCGGCCTCGTCGAACAGCTTGTGGGCCTTCTTGACGTTGGGCTCGCCCGCGACCTCGAGCACGTACAGCGCGTACGCGCGCATCGCCCACCGGCACTCGATCGACCAGTCCGAATCGAGGTGCTTCTCGATGTCGCGCACGTACGCGCGCGCGCGATCGAGCGTCTCCTTGGGCACCTTGAACCCTTCGTCCTGCGCGCGCTCGAGCGCGTGCAGGACGTGGATCGTCAGGTACGGCCACGACGGCCACCCGCGGCCCCAGAACGAGAAGCCGCCGTCGTCGGTCTGCATGCGGCGCAGCTTCTCGATGTCGCGATCGACCGCGGCCACGAGCGCCTTCGGCTTCGGAAGGCCCTCGGCATCGAACGCCGCGAGCACGTCCTTCAGGGCCGCGATCGCGAGCACGCGGCTCGCGATCTGCTCGGAGCACTCGAAGGGATACGAGACGAGATACAGCACCGCGTCCGTCAACGCCGCGACCGCCGTGGACGACGTCGTGATCTCGAGCCCGCCGAACTGCGGGAACACGCCCGCGGGCGCCCGCACTGGCTGCGCGATCGCACCGCTGTCGATCTCGCCGTAGGTCGCGAACGCCTCGGTCGTCGCCGGCGTCCACACCGGCAGCTCGAAGCTCGCGGCGTCGGCCCACTTGCCCGCGCTCGCGCCGATCTGCGCGCGCGCGGTGCCGGCGTGCTCCGCCTTCGCGGGGAAGCGCACCTCCACGCGATCGTTGGCGGGCACCTTCACGCGCCGGCCCTTGCCGTCGGTGAGCTCGAGATTCGCCGTGCGCACCGCGACGTCGACGGTCATCGGATCGTCGGTCTGGTTCTGCACGACCACGGGCAGCTCGAGCTGGTCGCCGAAGTTGAGGAAGCGCGGCGCGGACGGCCGCACCATCAGCGGTAGTCGAGCCGTGATCGTGGACTCGCCCGTGCCGAACTGACGCTCGCCGGCCACCGCGACCGCCATCACGCGATAGCGCGTGAGGTTGTCGGGCAGCTCGACGGGCACGGTCGCCTTGCCCGATCCGTCGGTGCGCACGCTGGGCGAGAACAGGGCGAGCGCGTCGAAGTCCGAGCGCATCGCGATCGGCGTGGACTCGCCGCCGCTCTCGCCCTTGCCGCCCTTCTTGTTCTTCTGCTCGGCCATGCGCGCGGGCTTGGACTTCTCCGGCGACGGCTCGGCCGGAGGCGCTGGCGGTGGGGCGCCCGGTGCCGCTTCCTCGCGATCGGCGGTGGCCAGCATCGCGTCGCCGCCGCGTGTGCTGCCGGCTCCGGTGGTGGCGGTGCCGTCCGCGACGTCGGCCGGCTTCGCGAGCAACACCTGCGCGCGCAGGTGATGGTCGCGCACGCCCGCCTCGCGCCAGCCGTAGAACGTCGCGAGCGGGTCGGCGAGCGTGTAGCCGGTCAATGCGAGCACCGACTCGTCGACGACGACGAGCGCGACCTCGGCATCGCCGACGCCCTTGCCGCTGCCGTCCTTCACGACGAGCTCGACCTTCGTCTTCGCGCCGGGCTCGACCTTCGCGGCCGCGGGCTTCACGTCGATCGCGAGCTTGCGCGTGACCGCCGGGATCGACAGCGACGCGTAGCCGATCGCGAACGCGGGCCGCTTCGGCAGCTTCGGATCCACCTTGCCGTCCTCGTCGCGGCGCGGCGCGGCGCCGACCAGGTCCACCTGCACGGTGACCTGCGGCGTCATCGCGTCGGTGATCGGCACCTCGAACGTTGCCGACGGGCCGTCGAGCTTCACGTGGCGCGCCTCGACGATGCCCGAACGGCGCAGCGTGACGAGTCCCTCGGCATCGGGCCACGGCGCCGACACGGAGATCTTCGCGGTCTGACCCGGCGCATACGTCTCGCGATCGGCGATCACGAGCACCTGCTCCTGCGTGAGGTCGAGCGGAGCCGGCAGCTCGCCGCCCGCGACCCACATCGTGAGCTCGGTGCGATTGGTGCGGCCCTTGCCGTCGGTGACCGTCGCGACGATGCGATGGCTACCGCCCTCCTTCGTCGGGAGCGTGCAGCGCACCGGGTCGGTGCTGCTCTTCAGCTCGCAGGTCTTCACGTCGAGCTCCTTCTCGACGTACTTGCCCTTCTCCTGCTTCGTCTCCAGCCGGGCCATCCGCACGTGGACGGAGGCCCCCGCGATCATCTTGCCGTCGATGTCGACGGCGATCGTGTCGAGCTCGATCGACTCGCCGGCCTGCACGAACGCGCGGTCGCTCTTCACGCCCACGTACGTGGACGCCGCATGCACGACGGTGCTCGTCGTGGACGTCCACGCCTGGCGGTTCACGTCCATCACGGTGGCCTGGGCCGTCACCGCCATCGCGCGCGGCGGATCGACGGACACGAAGTCCATCTTCAAGAGGTGCTCGCCGCTCGCGTCGGTCTTCGCTGCGAACGTCTGGCTCTTCGGCACGTCGCTGGCGTCGCGCTCCCAGCCCTGCCAGTGGCGCCAGAACATCCAGAACGGCTCCCACTTGCCGAAGATCCAGCCGTCGTGGCCGGGCGGCGAGTAGAAGCCCGGCGCCGACGTGACGAACCACGTGACGTCGGCATTCGGCAGCGCACCGCCGGCGTAGTACTTCGCCGAGACGGTCGCCGTCGCGTGCGACTTCACGAGGTGCGGGCCCTCGGACAGGCTCGCGGTCACCTCGTACTCCGGTCGGCGGAACTCCTGCACCTCGAACGAGTGCCAGTACTGCGCGCCGGGGATGTCCTTGCGCTTCGTGCGGGCGACGAGCTCGAGCGATGCGCCACCGAGGTTCATCGTCTTCGGCAGCACGAGCGTCGTGTCGAACGCACCGTAGGCGTTGAGCGACAGGCTGCCGCTCTTCACCTTGTTGCCCTGCGAGTCGCGCAGCGTGTAGTCGACGTCGCGCGCCATGCCGGCGATCGCCGAGATGTCGCCGCCCTTCTTGGGGTCGTGCTTGCGCAGCCAGCCCTTGACGCGCACCTCTTCGCCGGGCCGATAGAGGTGACGATCGTCGAACACGAACCAGCGGACCTCGTCGAGCCGCTTGTTCTGCTTCCACGAGCCGCCGTCCTCGTTCCACCACCAGATCGACTCGGGCAGGAACGCGACGTCGTCGCCCTTCTTCACGAGCACGAGCTGGGCGGCCTTGTTGGGCAGCGCGAGCGTGGCGAGCCCGTCCTTGTCGGTCTTGCCCGTGACGCCGCCCGAGCGCAGCTCCACCTTCGCATCGGCGACCGGCTTGCCGTCGGCGAGCTCGGTCGCCCACACGAGCATCTGCTCGTCGTCGACGTGGGCTTGCACGCCGATCTTCGTGGCCTGCACCCACGCGAGCACGCGCTGCCACCTCCACGGATCCTTGGGCTGCTTGGTCGGCTCGACCACGAGCACGACGTGACCGAGGCCCTTCTTCAGCGCCTTCGACAGATCGATGCGCGTCTCCACGGCCTCGTCGGGGTCGCTCTTCGGCGTGATGACCTCGTCGATCACCTTCTTGCCCGGCGGCCGCAGGTCGCGGTTGTCGTTGTTCGCGCGCTCGATCGCCTTCAGGTACGCCTGCCAGTCCTCGGGCGCGACCGCGTACGCCTGCACCTTCAGCTTCTCGTGGTTCACGGAGAACACGGAGAAGCGCGGGCCGGACGCGGGGTCGAGCACGACGAGCCCGGTGCCCTGGGCGAACAGCGACTCGGGCGCCTCGCCGACGCGGAACCGCAGCGTGTCGTCCTTGCCGAGTCGCTGACCGAACGCGTCGGGGATCGACGCATCGAGCGTCACCTTGTAGTTGGTGCGGCCCTTGGTCTTGCCGGTGACGTACAGCATGTTGCCGTACACCTGCACGTCCTTGCCGGGCAGCTCCGGCTCCACCTTCACCATCTCGGCGTCGAACTTCTCGAGCTCGACCGGGTTCGAGAAGACGATCTCGAACGGCATGCCGGGATCGCAGCGACCGTCGTAACCGCAGCGGTGATCGGTCACCTTCATCGGGCCGTAGGTGCGGAACTCGTACGACTGAGCCTTCTCGGTCTTGCGCGGGCCCTCGGCGCTCGGCGTGCCGGGGCCGATCTGCACGTGCACGCGGGCGTCCGGCGGCAGTGCGCTCGCCGGCACGAACGCCACTGCGCGGCCCGGCTCGGCCTGCGCCATCAGCTGACGCACGACCTCGTCGGCCTCGATCTCGGCCTTCGATGCGAGCCGCACCTTGCGATCGGCCTTGCGACCCGTGCGCAGCGAGATCGTCGCGGCGACGGCCTTCTCGTCCACCTTCTGATCGAACACGGCGATCATGAGCGGCTGCAGCCGCGTGGGTCCGCCCTGCGGATGGAACGACTCGATCGTGGGCGGCGGCGTGGAGAAGCTCCACGACTTGGCCGCGCGCGCAGTGGTACCCGCTTGCGACTTCGTGCCGCTCTTCACGGCGACGGCGTACTTCGTCGCCATCGGGAAGCGATTGTCGGGCTCGAAGAGGAGCGTCTTCGTGCCGACCCACCGCCACTTGCCCTTCGGCTGCGGCGTGAGCTCGACGGGAACGCTCTCGGCCGCGAGCTCGTCCAGCGACGTCACCGGCACCATGGGATGGTTGAAGGTGACGCTGAGGTGGGGCGCGAGCGGCACGGCGCCCTCGGGAGCGAAGCGCACGACCTCGAGCGGGCCCGACACCTTCGCGACCGGCGGCTTGCCACCGGCGCCCTTCGGCGGGAACGCGGCGAGCACCGTGCCGCCGGTCTTCGGCGGCGGCAGCGAGCTCTCGCGTAGTGCGAACTCCTTCGTGTCGTCCGGATCCGCGTCGAGCTTCGGCAAGCGATCGAGCACCTTGCGCGTGTCGGCGTCGGACAGCTTGGTCGCGTCGGCGAGCTTCGGACGCGGCGCGTTCGCGGCATCGGGATCCGCATGTGAGAGCCGGATGACGAGACCCTTCTCGTCGCCCGTCGCCGTCGGTGGCGCCGTGTCGGGGTCGCTCACGGAGATCGCGTTCTTCTTGTTACGACACGAGAACGTACAGAGCACGAGGAACGCGACGACGAGGAATCGGAAGTGTCGAGCGAGCATGGGGCAATCGCGGGCGCGGAGCCGCCGGGCGACCGGCAACCCCGGCCGCGAAACGACGCGCGCGGCCGAACGCTAACACCACCGCCCCCGAACGGGTCAGCGATCCTTCGGCGCGGCGGCGAAGCCCCGCAACGAAAGTGCCGCGTCTCGTGCATCGCCGGCGAGCTCGGTGCGCTCGCCGTCCTGGAGCGTGTCGGCGACGCGGTCGAGGACCGCGGGCGTCTCGGGGTCCGTCGGGAACGTCTTGCAGATCTCCGCCACCGTGCGGCGGTACAGCGCGCCCGAGGTCTTCACCGACACGAACATCAGCTCGGCGAGCTTCTCGTTCTGTTCGGCAGTGCCTGCGACACCCTCGAGCTTCGCGATCGCCTCGACGACGGGCCACGTCGCGGCCGCAGCCAGACTCGGTCGATCGAGCGCGCCGTACAGGCGCTCGAGCGCGAAGAGCCGCGCGCGCCGACCCGCATCGTCCTTGGGCTGGTGCACCTCGGCGTTCAACGCCAGGTTCAACACGAGCAGCATCTCCGGAACGCGCTCCGCGAGGATGCGGTCGGCGCGCCGTTGCCAGTGATCGAGGGCGAACTCGACGTCCTTCGGATCCAGGGGGCCCTGATCCTTCGTGTCGGGCATCAGGGTGCGCGCGGGCGGGGTGGTGTGCAGCTGGGTCGGCGGCTGGGCATCGATCGCCTCGAGCGCGCTCGCGAGCGGGCCGAGATCCGGGGCCGTCGCGGTGGCCGGCGGCGGGGGATCGGTGCCCGGCGTCGTGTCGGGCTTGGCCGCGCACGCAGCGAGGGCCGTCGACAGAACCAGCCCGAGTCCTACAGGTTGTCCCACGTGTACCTCTCGTGCGTGCCGGCGTGGTCGGCCAGCGCCTTGATGAGCTCGTCGTCGTTGTCGTCGATGCGCGCGAAATTCTCGTGGATGCGATGCTTGGCCTGGCCGGCGAAGACGGTGAGGATCTCGCGCTCCTTCGCCGCCGCGGCGCCGCCGTTGGCCTTGACGCTCGCGTCGACGCGCGCGAGCACGCAGGCGAGCACGAACAGATCGATCATGATGTTGGCGAGCCGGCTCGAGGCGAACTGCTTGCCGATGATGTTCTTGCCGTGCTTGCGCAGGATCCGATCTGTCGCTCCTGCGAGGTCGCGCGTGCAGGCCGCGAAGATCTCGGCCTCGGCCGCGAGCAGCGGGTCGAGCTTGGTGAACGTGCTCTTGCTGCGGCGGATGCCGGTGGCCAAGGACGCGCGCTTCACCGCGTAGGCCGACAGCACGCCGAAGCCCTTGATGGGATCGTCGAACACGCCGCTCAGCGTCTTGCTCAGCTCCTGCAGCTGCGCGCCCACGTCGTTCATGGCGGAGAGCGCGATGAACAGGCGCAGCACCTCGTTGGTGCCCTCGAAGATCCGGTTGATCCGGCAGTCGCGGACCACGCGCTCGTACGGGTACTCGCGCATGAAGCCGTTGCCGCCGGCGACCTGCAGCGCCTCGTCGGCGCTGCGCCACAGCACCTCGCTCGCGTACACCTTCGAGATCGCGGCCTCGATCGCGTACTCCTCGTAGCCCTGGTCGATGATGCCGGCCACCATGTTCACACACGCCTCGGCCGCGTAGCAGTCGACCACCATCTGGCCGAGCTTCTGCTTCACGAGGCCGAACTCGATCACGGGGCGCCCGAACTGGATGCGCGTCTTGGCCTGCTTGGTCGCGAGCTCGATGAGCTTCTTCATCGCGCCCACCGCTCCGCCACCGAGCCCGGTGCGGCCGTTGTTGAGGATGTGCATCGCGACCTTGAAGCCGCCGTTCTCGG
>CAYXVR010000088.1:427-26635 GCA_964468635.1 uncultured Nannocystaceae bacterium | reverse complement strand
CCATGTTGACGAGCATGGAGACGATGCGGATGAGGAGTTCCCGCGCGGGCTCGCATCGCGATGCGGTGACGAGCTCGAGCCGTACGGCGACGTCGAGTACGGCGGCGCACTCGGTCGCGGAGCGCCGAGCGATCCGATAGAAGCGAGCCTTCTCGGGCTTGGAAAACTCCCCCGCGCCCTCGGCGATGTTCAGGACGATGGAGGTGGCAGCGCGGCGGAGTTGGTCAGCGAGGTCACCGTGCCCACTGGCGAAGCTGGTGATGATGCCGTGGGCGAGCGCGAGAAAGTCCACGGCGGCAGTGTAGACGTCGAGGCGTTCGTGATCGAAGTGCACGAGTCTGCTATCGACCACGGCTGCGAAGCGTTGCACGCCATGAGCAACCACACGCTGGAGTGGCCGGATTCGGCGCAGGACAATGGTTCAAAGGGTCATGCGCGGCCGCGATACCAAGCAAGCATCGATGCTGTGCCTCGTCAGCCCCGAGTCGGCCGTGCCGGCCGACCACCCGCTGCGGGCGGTGAAGCGTTTGGTCGAGGTGGTTTTGAAGGAGCTTTCGCCGGTGTTCGACGCGATGTACGCGAAGACTGGCCGCCCTTCGATTCCACCCGAGCGCCTGCTGAAGGCGACGCTGCTCATGGCGTTCTACACCGTCCGCAGTGAGCGGATGTTCTGCGAGCAGCTCGGCTACAACCTCCTGTTCAAGTGGTTCCTCGACCTCGACATGCACGAGCCCGCCTTCGACCCGACCAGCTTCGGAAAGAACCGCGGCCGACTGCTTCAGCACGACGTTGCCGGCCACTTCTTCCGCGCCGTGGTGGAACAAGCGCGCAAGCGTGGGCTCATGAGCTCCGAGCACTTCTCAGTCGACGGCACGCTGATCGATGCGTGGGCCTCGCTGAAGAGCTTCCGCTCCAGGGACGACGACCAATCGGACAGCAACGGCTGGGCCGACTTCCGCGGCAAGAAGCGCAGCAACGACACGCACGAGTCCAAGACTGACCCCGACGCGAGACTCATGCGCAAGGGCAGCGGCAAGGAAGCCAAGCTCTGCTTCTGTCTGAGTGTGGTGATGGAGAATCGCAACGGGTTGATCGCTGCGATCGACGTCGCAAAGGCAACCGGATTCGCCGAGCGCACTTCGGCGCTGACCATGCTCGACCGCGACGTGCCACGGGCGAGACGACGCACCCTCGGCGCCGATGCCGGCTACGACACTCGCGACTTCATCGAAGCCTGCAGACAACGACATGTCTCGCCTCATGTCGCGCAGAACCGCAACCGCAGGCGCTCCGCGATCGACGGCCGCACAACCAGTCCCGCAGGCTACGCCGTCAGCATCAGCCTGCGCCGCATGATCGAGCGGGTCTTCGGATGGATGAAGACTACCGCGAACTTCCGACGCACGCGCCTGCGTGGGCTCGCCAAGACCACGCTGCTCGGCACACTCCTCGGCGCTGCATACAACGTCCTGCGCCTGGCTCGACTCACACACGCGACCGTGTGAGCACGACGCGTCGATTCCGAAACTTCGCGCTGATCCTATTCTCCTGCTCGCTCGCATCTGCCCCCCCGCCCGATCGGGCACGGGCACGGGCACGGGCACGGGCACGGAGCAGGGTGTCCGGAAGAACGCTTCGCGTTCTTCCGCACCCTGCTAGGGATCGATGCGCCGCACGAGATCGTCGGCGCTCACGATCCACGGGGGCTCGGGCACCTCGTCGAGCTCGTAGAAGCCGCCGCAGAAGCAGGCGTGGGGACACGGCGCGCACACCGGCTTGCGCACGCGGCGGGCCGCGAGGTACTCGGCGAGGTTCACGGACTCGTTGTTCACGAACACCATGTCGCGCTCGCGCTTGCCGAGGTCACCGACGAGGAACTCCTCGTAGCCGGGCAGGAAGCAGAAGGGCAGGTTGATGACCTGCAGCTTCATGCGGTCGCGCCATGCATCGATCACGTCCATCGTGATGCGCGCCGCGACGGCGGTGTCGGGCGCGACCATCTTCGTCGCGCGGCCGAACGGCGTGAGGAACTGGATGTTGAGCCAGCGCAGGCCGAGCGCGTCGGCGAGCGCTGCGATATCCGGCAGCTGTTGGTGGTTGCCCTTGGTGAGCGTCACGTTCATGCCGAGCTCGACGCCCTCCGGCGCGGTGGCGACGCAGTTGCGGATGCCGAGCGTGGTCTGCTCGAAGGCCTCGGCCACGCCGACCTGGGCCGCGTGCGTGCGGGCGTCGGCGCCGTGCACCGAGAAGAGCAGCGAGGTGACGCCCGAGCGCACGAGCTTCGTGGCGAACTCCGGATACGCGCACAACCGGCCGTTGGTCGTGACGTTGACGCGCGTGTAGCCGATCGCGCGCGCGTAGCGGACGAGGCCGACGAGCTCGGGGTCGAGCGTGGGCTCGCCGCCGTCGAAGTCGACGAGCTCCACGCCGCTGCGGCGGTACTTCGCGAGCAGCTCGCGCTGGCGCACGGGGTTGCCGTCCACCTGCGTGCGATTGCCGACCGCACAGAACGTGCAGTGGTTGTTGCACGCGTAGGTGACGTTCATGACGAGCTTCCTCGCGCCCATGCCGGCGCGCAGGCGAGCGTCGAAGGTGCGTTTGAACCCACGCAGCTCGTCGTCGGACAGCGCGCCGGGCAGGCCGCTGGGCGCGGTCTGGAAGCGCGGGCCCCAGTCCGCGACGACCGGAAGCTTCACGCCGCGCGCGAGCGCAGTGCCGGGTAGCGGCGTCGCGAACTGCACGGCCGGATGGGCGCCGTATCGGTCGAACAGGCCGAGCGCGAACGCGAGGGTCTCGTTCACCTCCTCGGCGCGCTCGCCGGGCAGACCGATCATGAAGTGCACGAGCAACGCCACGCCGAGTCGGTGCGCGTCCTCGGCGACGCGCTCGATCGTGGCGCGGCCGAGCTGCTTGCCGACGACCTCGTCGAGCACGCGCTGCGAGCCGCTCTCGGCGCTCACGCTGACGGTGGTGACGCGGCCGAGCATGCGCGCGAGGTGCTTGCGCTCGAGGTAGTCCGCACGCAGGCCGTTGGGCGCATCGAAGGGCACGTCGACGGACTCGATCGCATCGAGCACCGCCTCGAAGTGACGCGTGCTGACGTTGAGCATCTCGTCGAGCACGGCCAGGCGCGTGGCACCGCAGTCGCGGACGAGGTGGTCGACGAGCGTGCGGACGCGCGCCGCGGACATTCGGCGTTGGGTCTTCGGCGCGCCGGCGTGGCGATCCGGATTGCTGCTGCAGTGCGTGCACAGAAACGGGCAGCCGCGCGAGGTGACGAGCGGCAGCGTGCGGCCGTCGATCGGGAACGACCAGCGACCGCGGCCGAGCTTGCGGATCACATCGGCCCGGAAGCGATCGTGGTGCGCGAGGTCGATGCGATCCCACGCGGGCAGGGGGAGCGCGTCGAGGTCGTCCGGGCGCTCGCCGACGATCGTGCCACGGGGTCGCTCGCCGCGGGCGAGGTCGCCCGCGATGCGCGGCAGCGTCACCTCCGCCTCGTACTTCACCCACGCGTCGATCTCCGCGTAGGTCGCGAGCATGCCGTCGCACTCGACGTAGTGCTGGCCGGACTGGTACGCGTCGGCGAGCACGATCGCCGCGTCGGGCATGCGGGCCCGCAGGTCCGTGAGCACTGCGGCGAGCACGTCGTCGCGCGTGGGCGGGCGGTGGAACGGCGTGGTCGCGACGACGACGAGCGCGGCGTCGTCGGGGCAGGCGGCGAGCACCGCTTCGACCGTCGCGCCGAGGTGAGCGCGCCCGTCGTCGCGCCAGCGCAGGGTCGCGCCCGGCAGCGCGAACGAATCCACCAAGGCGACGTCGTGCTCCTCTGCGAGCACGGCCGCGAGCTGCACCGCACCGAGATCCGCGAAGTACGGATAGTCGATGAAGTCGCGCGCCACCGTGACCGGCGGGAAGACGACGAGAACGCGCATCGTGGTCGAGGCTATCATGCGGTCACGACGACGATGCCGTTTCCGACGATGAGCCCCGCGCTCGCCTGCGACGCGCTCGCACGGGTGGGACTGCACGTCGGGTTGCAGGACGTGCTCATCGAAGATCGGGAGGAGCGATGGCTCGTGCGGCTGCCCGGGCAACGGCTCGCGTGGCTCGCCGCGTCGGACGCCGGAAGGCGCCGCCTCGCCGTCGAGCGCCGCGTGCTGGGGCTGCTGGCGGCCCGCTGCTCGTTCTCGGTGCCGCGCGTGTTGGTGGCGGACGACGACGTCGATGTCCGCGCGATGGTGCCGGGCCGTACCGACCCCTGGCGCGTGTACGCCGAGATCCGCACCGACGCGGAGCTCGCGAAGCGGATCGGGGACGCGGTCGGGAAGATGCTGGCGGAGCAGCACATGACGATCACGCGTCCCGACGTCGAGGGTTGGCTCGCCGAACGGCCCGACTGGCCGCAGTCGCCCGAGTGGATCGCGTCACGGCTCCCCGATGTCGTCGACGACCCGCGCCTGCTCGCCGACGCGAGCGACGTGATCGCTGCGTACGACGCCGTCCCGGTGACCGAGACCGACCGCGCGCTCGTGCACACCGATCTCGGCCTGCACAACCTCGCGATCGACCCGGCGACCAACGCGGTCACCGGCATGTTCGACTACGAAGGCGCGGCGTGGGCCGACCGCCACCACGACTTCCGCTACCTGGTCTTCGACCTCGGTCGCGACGAGATGCTCGACGCGGCGCTGGCGATCTACGAGCCGACGACCGGCCGCACGATCGATCGGGCGCGCGTGCGGCTCTACAACGCCGCGTCCGCGCTGACGTTCCTCGCCTACCGTCTCGGCACACCCCCCGACGAGCGCTCGTGCGGCCGCACGCTCGCCGAAGATCTCCGCTGGTCGAAGCACGCGATCGCCCGCGCACTCGGCGACCGCACTTGATTCGGCAGAGATCGCCGACGCGCGGTTCCGTGTAACGCGCCGGGGGGTCAGGGCACCTAGGCTGCGTGGACAGGCGAGCCGGTGCGGAGCTCTACACGCTGTACGTCGGCGGGATCGGCGACGATGCCGACGCGGGCACGCTCGTCGAGTTGTTCCGCGGGTTCGAGCCCGCGTCCGCTCGGGTCGTCCGCGATCGGGCGACCGCGCGGTGTCGCGGGTTCGGGTACGTGACCTTCGCGAGCGTCGGGTCGGCGGTCGATGCCCAGCTCGCGCTCGACGGGCGGCGCCTCGGCGCCGAGCGGCTTCGCGTCGCGCTCGCGCTCTGACTGCACGACCGCGCGATCACGGTCCGCTCTTGCACTTCGGCTCGTCGGGGCCGCAGCGGACGCGGACGTGCATGTGCGTGTCGTGGCCGTCGGAGTGGCGCACGATGGGGGCGTTGTTGCCCTTCCACGTCGGCCACCGGATGATCTCGTCGAGCTTGTCGCGTGGTACCCCGAGCACGCGCGCCGCCGTGAACAGGCGCTCCTGCCGGCCGATGTCGAGGAACACGCACTCGACCTCGCCCGTGCGCACGAACGCGTCGACGATCGCCCACGTCGCATACCAGTCGATGTCGTCGGCGGTCGGGTGCTTCGTCACCGGCAACCCCGGCTTGAGCGGCAGACGGATGTCGATGTCGCGGCCCGATTGGTGCGAGCGATGGGGCGAGAACCTGCGCCCGTGCTTGTGGCTCATCGCGCCGATCAGCACGCCGGCCTGGAACCCGATGTCGTTGCGCAGCGTGAGGAACGCGCGATGCATCGTCTCGAGCGTGTGGCTGCTGCCCCACAGCTTCGACGGCATGCCGCGCACCCACAGCTTGCTCTCCGGCAGCTGCACGCCGTTCTCGAGCCGGCCTTTCTGGGGCAGGCCGATGCTGCGCCCGCCCTTCGGCACGACGAAGTCGCTGACGATGTCGGGCGCATTGGGGTCGAACGCGGGCCCTTCGATCGGATCGACCCACGCGACGATCGTCTTGCCCGTGAGCGGCTTCTTCATCCGGTAGTGCGTCGCCCGCAGCAGGCTCGCGGTCACGCGCAGCTTGGCGGCGACGTCGTCCCAGCTCTCGCCGGCCTTCACGACGTACGCGACGCGCACCGGCGGCGGCGGGGCCCGACGGGCGAGCACGCGCACGGTCTTGCGCCGCTTGCCGACGTTCACGTCGGGATCGAGCTTGTTCCACTCGCGCACGTCCTCGGCGGTGACGGCGTAGCGCGCCGCGATCTTGGCGAGCGTGTCGCGCGGGCGCACGCGATGCACGATCCAACGCGGCTCGGGCAGGTTCACGATCGACAGCGGCGAGACGAACAGCGTGGTCGGATCGTCGACGAGCAGCGGCGGCTCGGTCTTCTTGCGCGGCGACGCCGACGCGGCGGAGGCTGCCGCCAGACCGAACGCCATGACCCAAGCGCCGAGCAAGAACCCCCAGCGACCATCATTGCACGGCCGCCGTGCGATCGCGAGCTACGGGGCTCCTTCAAGCCGCGAGGCGCTTCGCGAGCGACGCGTACGCGCGATGGGCACGAACGCGCACGGCCCCGGGGCGCACGTGCAGCTGCTCCGCCACCGCCTGCATCGGCAGGCCGCGCAGCTTGTGCATCACCACGACGTCGCGCTGGCTCGCGGGCAGCTCGAAGATCGCCGCACGCACGCGCGCCCGCGTCTCCGCGCGGCGCTCGTCGTCCATGCGGGTCTCCTCGGGATCGACGGTCTGGCTGCGCGCGTCGAGCGGGAACAGCGGCTTGCTGTCGTCGTCGACGGCGACGCGACCACGACGATGGCGCTGCTCGGAGCGCACGCCGTCGATCGCGGTGTTGCGCGCGATCGCGAGGTACCACGCGACCACCGCTTCGTCGCTCAGCACCGCGTCGGCCGTGCGCGCGCGGAAACCCTGGCGGCCGAAGTGCGCGCGGACGAACGTCTGCTGCACGACGTCCTCGACGAGGTCGGCGTCGTGGATGCGCCCCTGGACCGTGCGACGCACCCGGGGTGCGAGCAGCCGGTACAGCTTGGCGAGCGCCGTGAAGTCGCCGTCCAGGTAGGACTGCATGATCGTCGCGATGCGGGGGGTGCCGGTCTCTCGTGCGGTCGCGTCGAGCATGCCGGCCCCTGGAGCACGCCCCGTGCCAGAATCGGTCCCGTGGACTTGCACGGTCGATCGCACGTGACATGCCTCCGCCACCGCCGTTTCGTCCGGGATGCCGGCACCCGAGCGACGGAAGGGCGACAGTTGGACGCTTCGAAGATTGCGAAATCGTGAAGTTTTATGAATGTGAAACCATTCATGCCCCCCGCATCCGATCCGGGCGCAAGGTGCGTGCAGCTTGCCCCCCGCAAGCGGGGGGCTCCCCGAGCCCCGCACGACCGCCGGTGGGCTCAGGCGTCGCCGAGGCCGTGCTTGCGGAGCTTGTCGTGCAGCGTCGCGCGGCCGATGCCGAGCGCGCGCGCGGCCTCGCTGCGGTTGCCGTGGGCCGCGGCGAGGGCCTCCACGAGCAGCTGCTTCTCGAACGCATCGACGCGCTCGCGCAGGCCACCGCCCTCGCCGTGCTCGACGCGCGCCGCGATCGATTCCGACGACACAGGCCCGAGCGTGTCGAGGTCGAGCTGGCCGTCGTCGGACAGCGCGACGAGGCTCTCGATCGCGTTCTCGAGCTCGCGCACGTTGCCGGGCCACGCCATCGACTGCAGCCGTGTGACGAGCGTCTCGGGCTCGCGCACCTCACCGACCCCGAAGCGGCTCGCGAAGCGATCGATGAAGTGCCGCACGAGTGGCGCGATGTCGTCGGGCCGCTCGCGCAACGGCGGCACGTGAAGCTCGACGACGCGCAGGCGGTAGTACAGGTCCTCGCGGAACGCCCCTTCTTCCACCCGCCGCGCGAGATCCCGATGGGTCGCCGCGATCACGCGCACGTCGATTGGCACGCTGTGATCCTCGCCCACGGGGCGGAGCTCGTGCTCCTGCAGCACGCGCAAGAGCTTCGCCTGGGTCGCGAGATCGAGCTCGCCGACCTCGTCGAGCAGGATCGTTCCGCCGTGGGCCTCGCGGAACAGCCCCGGACGCGCACGCACGGCCCCCGTGAACGCGCCGCGCGTGTGGCCGAACAGCTCGGCCTCTGCGAGCTCGGGCGTGAGCGCTGCGCAGTTGAAGCGCACGAACGGCTGGCTGGCCCGCTTGCTCGCCTGCACGATCGCCTCGGCGACGCGCTCCTTGCCGGTGCCGCTCTCGCCGCGGATGAGCACCGTGACGTCGCGCGGCGCGACGCGATGCACGAGCACCGCGAGGCGTGACATCGCGTCGGACACGAACACCATCGTGCGCGACAGCGCCAGCGACGACGCCAGGCGCTCGTTCTCGACCTCGAGCTGCACCGTCTCCAGCGCGCGGCGCACGACGACGACGAGCTCCTCGAGCTCGAACGGCTTGCGGAAGTAGTCGTACGCCCCGTGCTTCGTCGCCTCGACCGCGAGGCGCTCGTTGCCGTGCGCCGTGATCATCACGACCTTCGGCGGGCGCGGCTTCTTGCGCACGTGGGCGAGCACGTCGAGCCCGCTCATCCCGGGCATGCGCATGTCGGTGACGACCAGGTGCACCTCGGGCGTCGCGGGATCGTCGAGCAGGGCCACGGCCGCCTCGCCGCTGGCGGCCTGCGTGACCGCGACGCCCTCGTCCTCGAGGATGCCGGCGAGCGTGTAGCGGACGCCGTCGTCGTCGTCGACGACGAGCGCGTGCGGCTTCACGGAGTGGCTCCGAGCGGGCGTGCGACCGGCTCGGGGTTCGGCGTGCGGGCGGCCGCAGTGCTCTCGCGCGCGGGCGCGGGCTCGGGCGTCGCGAGCGTCGGCCCGGCGATCGGCAGCTCGAGCACCGCGCTGCAGCCGGTGCCCGCGAGCGTGCTGTCGAGTCGCAGGTCGCCGCCGTGCTGGCGAGCGAGCGCGCGCGCCATCGGCAGACCGAGCCCGTTGCCGTTCGCCTTCGTGGTCATGCCCGCCTCGAACACGCGCTCCACCAGATCCTCGGGGACGCCGGTGCCGTGGTCGATCACCTGGATCTCCACGACGTCGACGACGCGCCGCAGCACGATCTCGACGCGGCTCTCGGGCGGCGCGGCATCGAGCGCGTTCTGCAGCAGGTTCACGAGCACCTGCTTGATCTTGCGGGGGTCGCACGACACGGTGGTCTGGCCCTCGGAGTCGACCGCGAGCTCGACGTTGCGCTCGCCCGCGAGCCCCTCGTGCAGCTCGACCACCTCGCCCACGAGCTTCGCGAGGTCCACGCGACGCACCGTGAGCGGCGCGAGCGGCCGGGAGAA
Organism: uncultured Nannocystaceae bacterium; assembly: GCA_964468635.1. Taxonomy (GTDB): domain Bacteria; phylum Myxococcota_A; class Polyangia; order Nannocystales; family Nannocystaceae; genus Xiheibacterium. The sequence goes on along the minus strand of CAYXVR010000088.1, from coordinate 17,397 downwards.
GTTGAGGAACTCGTCGAGGATGCCCTGCATGCGGTCGACCTCGCGCCGCAGCACCGACAGCCGCTCGGCCGCCTTGCCCTCCGCATCCTTGCCGATGAGCGCCGCGAGGCCCTTCACGGTGGCGAGCGGGTTCTTGAGCTCGTGGGCGATCTCGGCCGACAGCGTGGTGAGCTCGTCGGCGCGCTCGCGGAAGTTGCCGAGCGCGGTGTCGCGGGCACGCACCGCCTGATCGAGCTGCTCGTCGACGGCCTCGCGCGTGCGCAGGCCCATGAGGTGGGCGCCCGACAGCGCGATGGTGGCGGCGAGGCCGATGCTGACGATGAGCAGCGTGGGCAGCTGCGCGCCGTCGGCCAGGAACATGTTCATCGCGGGGTCGACCGGGCCGACCAGATGCAGGGTCAGCATCATCCACAGCGACGTGATGTGGAGCGCGAACACGAGGCGCGCGGCGGGCAGCGTGCCGAGCAGCGCGCTGTTGTGCGCCGCGTTGAACATCATGAGGAGCAGGGGGCTCACGAGCCCGCCGGTCGCCGTGATGATCGTGACGTGGATGGTGACGAACGGGATCGCGTCGAAGACGTGGAAGTCGCGGTCGCACAGCCGCTGCATGTGCGGGCGGGCCCGGATCGCGCCGAACAGCACCACGGTGACGAAGCCCGCGGCGAGCAGCGCCATGCGCCATGGCGCGGGATCGACCATGAGGACCCACGCGATCGTGCCGAACAAGAGCGGCGCGAACAGGAACTTCAGGTGCCGGAAGCGCTGCAGCAGGCGGGTGAGCACGCGGCGACGGAGCTCGAACACGCCTGGGGGGGGCACGGTTCCATGCATGCTGCCGTCGGCGAGCATCGACTTCGAAGATAAAGTGAGCAGCCCCATGCTGTCGAACCGGGCGGGCCGGGATACGCAATCGCGATGCCAACGCGGCAGGGCCGTCGCCCCGAGGGTCTGCGCGGAAAGGTGCGCCGGTGCACCGCCGCGGACGTCCGGAGCGCCGAACGGCGGCGCCGGGTTCCCGAACGGGGCCGACTGGTAGGCTGAGGGACGGTGGACGCGGCGCGGGAGGAGACGGTCGGCTTCGGTGTCGCGCGGCAGCACGAGGCGGCGGCCCACCAGACGCGCAATTGGGTGCGCCTCACGTTCGATTGCAATGATCGCTGCGTGTTCTGCCTCGACTCCGATGCGCACGACGGACGGATGCGTGCGCGCGACGAGGTGAAGGCCCAGATCCTCGATGGGCGTGCGAAGGGGGCCGAGCGGCTGATCCTGTCGGGCGGCGAGCCGACGATCCATCCGGACTTCGTCGATTTCGTGCGGCTCGGTCGCATGGCCGGCTACGCGCGCGTGCAGACCGTGACGAACGGGCGCATGTTCGCGTATCGCGACTTCCTGCTCCGCGCGATCGATGCGGGCCTCGGCGAGATCACGTTCTCGATCCACGGGCCCGACGCCAGGATCCACGACGCGCTCGTCGGCGTACCCGGTGCGTACGAACAGGAGATCGCGGGGCTGCAGCACGCGCTGGCCGACGGACGCCCGATCGTGAACATCGACGTGTGCGTGAACCGGGCGAACGTGAAGCACCTGGCCGCGATGATGCGCAAGTACATCGCGATGGGCGTCAAGGAGTTCGATCTGCTGCAGGTGATCCCGTTCGGGCGCGCGTTCCGGGACGGGCGCGAGATCCTGCTCTACGACCTCGAGGAGGCGCGGCCGCACTTGCTCGAAGCGTTCGCGTTCGCACGGCAGCCCGGCATCCACGTGTGGCTCAACCGATTCCCGGTGGAGCACCTCGAGGGCTTCGAGGACCTCATCCAGGATCCGTACAAGATCGGCGACGAGGTCCGCGGTCGCCGGCAGGAGTTCACGAGGCTGCTCGACGAGGGCACGCCGTTGCCGTGTCGCGAGCCCGAGCGGTGCAAGCACTGCTACGTGCAGCGGTTGTGCGATCGACTCGAGGACGTGCGCGCGCTCGTGGGGGGCGGCGTGTTCGAGCGCGTGCGCATCGACACCGCGTGGGAGGCAGGGCAACCGCCTGCCTACGGCGGTGATCCGGCCAGCGACAAACGCATCGACGTGGCCCCGCGCAAGCGTCTGCCGCTCGTCGCGAGCGCGAGCCGTCCGGATCTCGCGGCCTACGTCGCCGCGTCGGGTGCACGCACCGCGTGGGTGCGGGCGCCCGATCTCGCGGCGGCCCGGGTCGCGATCGCGAAGCTGCCGACGCTCGTGAACCTCGAGCTCGAGCTCGACGACGTCGACGAGCTCGTGCAGGCGCTCGAGAACGCAACCGTCGCAGACGACCGAAGCGTCGTCGCCGTCGTCGCGCGCGATCCGAATGCCGCCGCCGCGATGGCCCCCGTGTGCGAGCGACACGGCATCGAGCTCGTCGTGCGCCTCGATCGAGCGACGGCCGCATGGCTGCTCGCCCTCGACGCGCTTCCGCAGTGCATCGCGCTGCGACACGACGGTGTCGAGCGCCGCTCCACCGAGCTCGATGACGGCATCGCGCTCGCCCCGTTCTTCACCGAGCTGCGCGCCCGTTTCGATCGCGTCCCGCCCACCGAGGGCGTGCCGGCGTGCATCCTGGGCCGGGCGCCCCGCACACGCCCGCCGACGTTCGACACGACGATGGCCACGCCCGACGGACGCCTCGAGATCCATCGCTACGCGCGGCGCTTCGTGCTCGACCACTACCGCGTGAAGTCGTTGCGCTGTCGCGGCTGCCGCGAGGTGGAATCGTGCCCCGGCGTGCCCGTGAACTACGTCCGCGCCCGCGGCTTCACGGAGCTGAAGCCGCTGGCCGAGCGAGCGCTGGTCGACTCGGCGACGATGCGTTAGGGTGCGATCGTGGTGGAGTTCCAGCCGCCGGAGTTCCTGGCCTCGCTGCGCGTGTTCGTCGACGCGTACGAGGGCTCGCGCTCGCGTGCGATCCGCCGCGCACCGGAGATCTTCGAGTTCTACGCGCGGCTGTTCTCGAACCCCGGTTTGTCACGCGACGCGCGGGCGCTCGTCAACGCGGTGCTCGCCTACTTCGTCGTGCCCGAGGACGTGCTGCCCGAGGCCGAGTTCGGCCCGTTCGGGCTGATGGACGACCTGTTCGTCGCCGCGCACTGCTATCGGATCCTGCGCCGCGAGCTCGCGCCGGAGATCGTGCCGGCCGCGTGGATCGGCGAGGGCGACGTCGACGAGATGATGGACGAGGTCTACGCGGAGACGCGCGCGGAGCTCGGCAAGCGCACGAAGGAAGTGCTGCGCATGGCCGGGCTCGGCTGACGTCACTCGGCCGGCGGCTCGGGGACCAGCTCGGGACCGAGGCCCGCGGCGACCGGCAACGACTCGTCGACGGGCGGCGCGTCCGTGCCCGGAGCGTCCGTGTCGGGTTCGTCGACGCTCGGCTGCGCGGCGACGGGTGCGGCGGTGCGTGGCCGCTTGCGCCTCGGCGGATCGAGCCAGCCCGTGCGGGGTGCGGGCGGCAACGACATCGGTCGCGTGACTGCAGGCTCGACGGTCTCCGCGGGCGGAGGGGCGACGACGGGGACGATCGATGCGGTCGCGATCTCCGGCTCGCGCGGTGCGACGGCGGACACGACGGGGGCGGGCAGCGCGATCCGATCGAGCGCCTCGATCCCGATCATCGCGCCCGCGCGTTCGAGGATGCGATCGCCGTCCATCCATCCGAGCCACGCGAGCACGCCGACGGCGCCGAGGGTCGCGACGCGACCGAGCGAGCGTCGCCGACGGGGCGATGGCGGCGGCAGCTCGATCGCGGTGGGCTCGGGTGAGGGCGGCAGCTCTGCTCGCGCATCGGCGGCGACGCCCGCCAGCGCGTCGGCGAGCTCGCGCATGGACTGGAAGCGCCGCTCGGGGTCCTTCTCGAGCGCCCGAAGCACGACGGCCTCGACCGCGGGCGGGAGCGACGGCTCGTGCTGCGACGGCGGCGGCACCGGCTCGTAGATGTGCTTCGCCATCATGTCGATCGCGGTCTCGGCCTCGAACGGCATGCGCGCGGTGAGCATCGCGTAGAGGGCGACGCCCATCGCGTAGATGTCGCTGCGCAGATCGACGGTGCCGGCCCGCGTGGCCTGCTCGGGCGACATGAACTCCGGCGTGCCCATGATCTGCGTGTCGGACGTGAGCCGGCGCAGCGGTCGAGCGTCGCTCGAGTCCTGCGCGTCGAGCCGCGCGATGCCGAAGTCGAGCACCTTGACGAAGTCGTCGCCGCTGCGACTCGCGACGAGGAAGAAGTTCTTCAGGCTGATGTCGCGATGCACGATCCCGGCGTCGTGCGTCGCCTGCAGCGCGTCGCACAGCTGCAGCGCGATCGAGCGCACGCGCGCCCACGGCAGTCGACCGTCGCGCACGATCAGCTCGGCGAGCGTCTCGCCCTCGAGTCGCTCCATCACGAGGAACACGAGCCCCGACGGCGCGGACCCGAAGTCGGTGACCTCGACGATGTGCGGGTGACGAGCCCGCGAGGCGGCACGGGCTTCCTGCAGGAATCGATCGACGACGCTCTGCTTGCCGCTGTACCGCGGACGCAGCACCTTGATCGCCACCTCGCGATCGAGCGCGAGATGGCGGCCCGCGTAGACGAGCGCCATCCCACCACGACCGATGCACTCGCCGACGCGATAGCGACCGACGAGCGTGGTGCCCTGCAGCGTCGCCGCGTCCGCGAGCACGCCGATCCGCGAGTCCTCCTGTAGTGTCACCGGCCGAGCGGCGTCCATCGCGTCCCCCGCCGAGCCTGACCCACGGAGCGGCGCCCGCAACTCCCCTCGGAGGGGTCACCGGCGCGATCGCAATCGCTCCGCGTTCTCGCGTGGGCGCACGCGCAGACGCGGCGCCGTCGACGGCAGGTACGGCGTCGCGACGTCGGCGTCGGTCGGCCCGCTCGTCGCGGAAAGCCCGGACGCGGGCAGCATCGCGGCCGGCAGCACGCTCGCCGCCGCGGGCGCCGGAGCCTCGTCGGCGGTGAGCCAACCGTGCACACCGAACGCGAGCGCCGCCGTCACCGCGAGGGCGCCGACCCACACGCGGCGTCGGTCTGCCGTGCGGCTGCGCTGCAAGAGCCCGGTCGTGCCCAACAGCGTGGACGACGACCATGACGAAGCGGCGGTCGCCGTGGGATCACCGATCGCGTCGCGCGGAATCGCTTGGATCGCAGCGGCGAACTCCGCCATCGACTGGAAGCGGCGATCGGGGCGCTTCTCGAGCGCGCGCAGGATCACGGCCTCCACCGCGCTCGGCAGCGAGGGCTCGTGCAGCGACGGCGGCGGTACGTCGTCGTAGATGTGGCGCGCCATCACCTCGGCCGCCGAGCCGGCCTCGAAGGGCAGACGCCCGGCCAACAGCGCGTAGAGCAGCACGCCGGTCGCATACACGTCGCTGCGTGGATCGGCGTCCATCGATCGCCGCGCCTGCTCGGGCGACATGAATTCCGGCGTGCCGAACACGTCCATGTCGGACGTCAGTCGGCGCGGATCCGACGGCGCGACGCCGGGGATCATCATCGGTCCCAGCAGCTTCGCGATGCCGAAGTCGAGCAGCTTGATGTACTCGCGGTTCGATCCCCGCCGGATGCGGACGCAGTTGCGCAGCGTGATGTCGCGATGCACGATGCCCGCCCGATGCGCGGCGTGCAGCGCGTCGCACAGCTGCAGCGCGATGCCGTGCACGCGCGACCACGGCATGCGGCCCTCGCGGCTCAGCAGGTCGGCGAGCGTCTCGCCCTCGAGGTACTCCATCACCATGAAGACGAGGCCGTCGTCGGTGGTGCCGAAATCGGTGACCTCGACGATGTGCTCGTGCCGAACGAGCGACGAAGCCCGAGCCTCGCGCAGGAATCGTGCGACGGTGTCGGGCTCGTCCGCGAAGCGCCGACGCAGCACCTTGATCGCGACCTTGCGATCGATCGCGGTGTGGCGGCCCGCGTACACCAAGGCCATGCCGCCGGTGCCGATCAGTCGCTCGACGCGATAGCGTTCGAGCAGCGTCTCGCCGATGAGCTCGCCCGGATCACGGCCGGGGACGGATCGCACCGTGCTCTTGGTGAGTACGATGGTCGGCGGACGTAGCGCTGCTGCCCTCATTCCAACCCGCGTCGATGCTTCGAGCCTGACCCACGGGGCATGCGCCGCAAGGGTCAGCGACGAAGCGCGGGGAGGTCGGGCAGCGGCAGCGCCTCGGGCCAACCGAACCCGAGCTTCGACGTGACGCGCCCGCCGACGTCGACTCGGCGCTGACCGAGCGGGACGGCGCCGCACGCCGCATAGAAGTCGCGCGCGGTGTTCTCCGCGAGCACCCACAGCATCGCGGGGTTGAGACCGCGCCCGACGAGATCCCACACGGTGTGGACGAGCAGTCGGCGACCGATGCCGCGGCGCTGCCACGCCGGATGCAGATAGAGCTCGTAGATCTCGCCGAGGAACGGCGCGCACGTGCGATCGACCTGCGGGCCGCTCCACGTGTAGCCGAAGATCGTGCCGTCGGGATCGTGGGCGACCCACACGAGCTGCCCGAATCGTCGATCGCTCACGGCTCGACGCATGCGCGACAGATCGAGCTCGGCGGTGCGCGCGAGCGTGCGCTCCGGGATGATGCCGCGGTACGCCGCGCGCCAGCTCGCCGAGCGCACCCACGCGAGCGCGGCGACGTCGTCGAGACGGGCCCGACGGATTCGGGTCTCCGCCGCGGTCGCGATCGCACTCGTACGCCGGTCGTCCATGCGCGACGGCACCGAGTGGTGTCGTCGCTCGCAATCATAGCCGCCCGCGGAGGGCCGAGGCCAGCGACGCAGCTGCGGGTTTTCACGCGCCGGCTCTCGACCGCTGATGCCGCGTCGGGCACGCTCGTTCCGATGAACGCGGGCCGGACGATGGGGTGGGGGGCGATCGCGCTCGCGGTCGCGGCGACGGGATGCGATCTGGGCAGCAAGGACACGGCCACGCCGCTGGACGGCGACGCGCGCGCCACGTCGGTGCCCGCGAGCGGGCGGCCGTTCATCGTGAACTGGTCGCCCACCGATCGCACCGCGCTCGAGACCCGCGCGAGCGAGGGCTCGATCGTGGTCGCCGTGAACGAGCAGAACGTCACGGTGTTGCCGCGCTGTCGCGCGCCCGGCGAGTACCGCTTCGTCGGCTCCTCGCACGCGAGTCAGGCGCTGTCGATCGAGAACAAGGCCGAGCTCGGCGCGAAGCTGCCGTTCTCGGGGCCCGTCGATCTCGGCGCCACGCTCGAGGCGTACGGCCTGCTCACCGTCGAGTACCACTCGATTGGCGAGTGGCGGCTCGATCGCGACAGCCTGCACGAGAAGGATCTCACCGGCGATTGCACGGGCGCGTCGCATCTGCTCGGCAGCCTGAGCGTCGGCGCGTTCGAGTTCTTCGCCGGCAACAAGGTGGGCGGCTCGGTCGACGCCAAGGTGCCGATGGCCGCGACCGCGACGGCGTCCGCGTCGCACGAGTACAAGCACCTCGACAAGGGCGGCGACATGACGGCGTGCGAGAGCGCGGCGGCGCGCGCCGAGAATCCGGTGGAGCGGTGCGACTCGGTGCTCGCGATCGAGCTGGTCGCGTTGCAACGCGAGTCGCCGTTCGCGGCGGGCCAGCGCTGGCAGGGCACCTACGAGTGCGGCGGTCGCAAGGCCGCGGCCACCATCGAGATCACGGAGGTGCCGACGGCAGGCGATCTGCTCGCGGTGTTCTCGTTCGACTACGGCAAGGAGAAGGGCGCCTACACGCTGAAGGGCACCTTCGACGGCCCGAAGAGCGAGCTCACGCTCGCGTTCGGCGAGTGGAAGCAGCAGCCCGACGGGTTCGTGCCGATCAGCCCCGTGGGCACGTTGTCGGCCGACCGCCGCGAGTTCGCGGGAACGCTGAAGGAGACCGGCTGCGGCGCCTTCTCGTTCCTGCGTCGCGAGTAGGTGCCGCCGCGATCTATGATGGTGGTTTCGAGCCCCATGCGCAGGCGCGCGGACCTCAAGACCGGCACGACGTGCAACAGCAACTGCGTGTTCTGTGTCATCGGCGATCACCTCTTCACGGGTGATCGCACGACGGAGGACTGCATCGCCGAGCTGCAGGCCAGTCGCGCGACGTGTGTCGACGTGGTCTTCACCGGCGCCGAGGTGACGATCCGCCCCGACTTCTTCGCGCTCGTGCGCGTCGCGAAGCAGCTCGGCTACGAGCGCATCCAGGTCCAGACCAACGGGCGCATGTTCGCGTATCGCGAGTTCTGCGAGCGCGCGATCGCGGCGGGTGCCAACGAGTTCTCGCCCGCGATCCACGGCCACGAGGCGAAGCTCCACGACGGGCTCACGCGCGCGCCCGGGTCGTTCGTGCAGATCACGACCGCGATGCGCCACCTCGCGGAGCTCGGGCAGCGCGTCGTCACCAACACCGTCGTCACGAAGCAGAACGCGCGCCACCTGCCCGCGCTCGCGCGCTTGCTGGTGGAGCTCCGCGTCGCGCAGTTCCAGCTCGCGTTCCCGCATCCCACCGGCCACGCGGCCACGCACTTCCGGGGCGTGGTGCCGCGGATCTCCGAGGCCGCGCCGTTCGTGCACGAGGCGCTGCGCATCGGACTCGACGCCGGCATCCCGTGCATGGCCGAGGCGATGCCGTACTGCACGATGCCGGGCCTCGAACGGCTCGTGGGCGAGCTCCACATCCCGCCCACGGAGATCGTCTACGACGGATACGTCGTGCCCGACTATGCGACCGATCGCATGAACCGCGGCAAGGTCCGCTTCGAACAGTGCGCGTCCTGTCGCTTCGAGTCGATCTGCGAGGGCCCGTGGCGCGAGTACCCGGCCGCGCTCGGCTCCGACGAGTTCGTGCCCGTGCTCGGTGCGCGGGTCGTCGACGAGGCGATCGTGCTCGACGATCGCTTCGACCTGCTCGGCACCGATGCTCCGCTCGCACTGCGCGGCGCGGGCTGGCGGGCCGTGTGCGTGCATCCGGCCGCGTTCTCGCCGGGCTGCACCGCCGAGCTGTGCAGCGTGCGCGACGGGCTGGCCGAGCTCGCCGCGCGCGGCATCGAGATCGTCGGGCTCGCGCCGGACGATGCGGCCACGCAGTCGCGCTTCGCGAGCGCGCACGCGCTGCCGTTCGCGTTCGTCGCGGATCCGGAGCTCGTGCTCACCAAGGCGCTGCGCGCACGCACCGACGACGGCGGCGTGCGGCGCTCGACGTACCTCGTCGACCCCGACGGTCGCATCGCGCACGTGATCGTCGACGTCGATACCAGCGACCACGCCCGTCAGATCGCGCGCGCCCACGACCGCCTGCACGCGCCGCCGCGGCCGCTCGCGCCGGGGCCCGAGCTCGTCGTGCTGCGACGCGGTCCCGAACGGAGGGCCGCCCCGTGAAGGCGCTCGTCAAGGTCGGCTACGGCTGCAACGAGCACTGCACGTTCTGCCACACGCAGGACGTGCGCCACGTCGACGGCGACGCGGCCGAGGTGGACGCGAAGATCGATCGCGCGAAGGCGCTCGGCCACACGATGGTCGTGCTGTCGGGCGGCGAGCCCACGATCCGCCCGGAGCTGCTGCGCTGGGCCGCTCGAGTGGCGCGGCTCGACATGGACTTCGGGCTCGTCACGAACGGGCTCGCGCTCGCGTATCCGGAGCTCGTCGACAGGCTCGTCGCGGCGCGACTGCGCTACGTGTACATGTCGCTGCACGCCGGCGACGCGCGCGTGCACGATCGCATCGTCCGCAGCGACTCGTTCGGGTCGGCCACCCGGGCGCTCGCCAACCTCGCGGGCCGCGGGCTCGATCTCACGGTGAACTGCGTGGTGACGCGCCAGAACCTCGAGCACCTCGAGGGTCTCGTCGACGTCGTCGCGCCCGTGAAGGAAGCGCGGCTGAAGTTCTCGGCCGTCGAGCCCAAGGGCGGCGCGATGCGGGCGCTCGACAGCGTCGTGCCGCGGCTCGCCGACGCCGCCGCGCGCGTGCGGGCGGCGCTGCGCTACGGCCAACAGCGCATGCCGGGCCGCGTGCGCCACGGCGGATTCCCGCTGTGCACGATGCCGGGGTTCGAGGGGCTCTACGACGACCTGCGCACCCACGGCTTCGCGACGATGGTGGAGATCGGCGAGCCCGACTTCTTCCCGGTGGACGATCGCAACAAGCTGCACCCGCCGAAGTGCGACGGCTGCCGGCTGCGCGGGCCGTGCCCCGGCACGTTCGTCGCGTACCACGAGCGCTTCGGCGACGCCGAGCTCGCGCCCGTGGGCGAGGGCCCGCGCAGCAACGCCTTCGACTGGGTGCACGAGGCGACGCTCACGGTGCCGGATCGCGAGCGCTGCCCGCTGCGCGACGACGGCCTCGGCATCACGCCGTGGGATCCGGGGCGTCACCTGTTCGTGCGCCACCAGGACAAGATCGGCCGCTACCGCGCCGACACGCGCGACTTCGGCGACACCGAGATCCACGCGATCAAGCACAGGCTCGGTCAGGTCTACCTCGACGCGTCGCACAAGCCGGCGCCCGACGACTTCGTGCGCGACCTGGTGCCGCTGCGGCGCAGCGGCCTGTGTCGCGGATGCGTCGCCGAGCACGGCTGCACCGGCATGTTCGAGGCCGAGACGGAGTCACCGTTCGAGCGCGCGGACGAGGATCTGCGCGCGCGCCTGGCCGGGCTCGTCGGCGACGTGCTCGAGCTCGGCTGCGGCTCGGGCCGCACCGCAATCGCGTTGGGCCCACGCATGCGCGAAGGGGAGCTGCGCTACGTCGCGGTCGATCCGGACGCGACCGCGTTGGCGGCCCTGCGCTCGCGCCTGCCGCTGGCGACCACCCACCTCGGCACCGCGGAGGAGATCCTGCCGAGGCTGCCCGACGCGTCGTTCGATCACGCACTCGTGCTGCAGGCGTGGAACCATCTCGTCGACCCGGCAGCGGTGCTCGCCGCCCTCGCGCGGGTGCTGCGGCCCGACGCGGTGCTCATCGTCACCGACGACGTGGCGTTCGGGCTCGCCCGCACGCGGCCCCAACAGGCGCGGGCGCGGGCCTCGGGCGCGCGCTTCGAGCACCACCGCAACGACGACGCGGCCCGGGCAGCGGCGCGGATCGGGGCCGTGCCCGGCTTCGCGTTGGTGGAGCGGCGCGACGTCGGGCCCACCACCGCGACGCAGTGGCTGTTACGCTATCGCCGGATCTGCCCATGAGCGAGCCCCTGTTCGGAATGCCCGGCGACTCCGTCGTCGCCGACGTCGGCGAGGGCGTCGTGCACCTCGTCGTCGACGCGAAGGTCTACCCGCTGGAGGCGGTGTACGCCGCCGCGTACGTCTTCATCGCGCGCGCCTGGGTGCTGCTCGACAGGCCCCAGCCCGACCGCATCCGCGTCTCGCTCACCGCGAAGCGCGAGGGCGCGACGGCCGACGATCTGCGCGCGCTCGTGGGCGAGTTCGGCAACGAGCTGTTGTCCAGCGCGTGGCGCCACGAGATCACGAAGAACAACCGCGCGATGATCGAAGCGGTGACGATGCAGGCGTTCGCGGGCGCGATGGGGCCGCCGTCCCTCGACGAGCTCGCCGCGTTCGACTTCACCGACGAGCCGTTCGACGATCCGCTCGGCATCGCTCAGTCGTGGGAAGAGAAGTACAAGAAGAAGCCCGCCGCCGAGCCGGACGGTGGGGGATGATCGAGCTGCGATTCCATCGCGAGCTCTACGCCGGCACCGCGATCGACAGCGCGCTCGGCCGCCTCGCGACCTACGCGACGTTCGAGCGCGCGGAGGACGGCCCGTACTTCGTCGTCCGCGTCGACGCCACCACACCCGCGCGTGCGAAGCGAGTCGCCCGCGAGCTCGGCAACTTCGCGCTCGGCCTCACGATCGAGAAGGGCGGCAAGGACCGGTGAGCGCGCCCGCGTTCGTGCGCTTCCGGGAGCTCGGCGAGCGCGTCGTCGTCACGAGCCTCGACGGCGAGTGGCTCGTGCTCGGCCGCGACGAGTTCCGCAGCTTCGCCAAGGGCGAGGTCGCGCCGGGCAGCGAGCTGCACGAGCGCCTCTCCACGCGCAACATGCTGCGCGACCACTACGACGTGCGCCGGGCGGCGGAGACGCTGCGCAGGCGCAAGCGCTTCGTGCACGCCGGCCCGAACCTGCACCTCGTCGTCGTCACGCTACGGTGCAACGAGACGTGCGTGTACTGCCACGCCTCGCGCGCCGACCTCGACGCCGTGCACACGGACATGACGCCCGAGACGGCGGACCGGGTCGTCGACACGATCCTGCGCTCGACCAGCCCGCACGTGACCATCGAGTTCCAGGGCGGCGAGCCGCTCGTGAACTTCCCGGTCGTGAAGCACATCGTGGACACGGCCACCGAGCGCAACCGAGCGATTGGAAAATCGCTCGAGTTCACGATGGTGTCCAACCTCTCGCTGATGGATGAAGAGAAGCTCGCGTGGCTGCTCGAGCACCGCGTGCAGCTGTGCACGAGCATCGACGGCCCGGCCGCGCTCCACGACAAGCAGCGCAAGCTCCCGCTCGCCAGCGCCTTCGACAAGGCGAGCCACTGGATCGCCCGCATCAACGCCGCCTACGCCGAGGCCGGCCTCGACCCCACGCTCTACCACGTCGAAGCGCTGCTCACGACGACGAAGGAGACGCTGTCGCGCTGGCGCGAGGTCGTCGACACGTACGTCTCGCTCGGCTGCCGCGCGCTCTTCCTGCGCCCGGTGGATCCGTTCGGCTTCGCCGAGAAGACCAGAAGGGTCGTGGAGTACCCGCGCGCGGAGTACCTCGAGTTCTACCGCAACGCCGTCGAGTACATGATCGAGCTCAACAAGCAAGGCGTCGAGATCCTCGAGCGCTACGCTGCCATCTTCCTCACGAAGATCCTCTCCGGCGACGACCCCAACTTCCTCGACATCCGCAGCCCGGGCGGCGCCGGCATCGGCCAGCTCGCGTACAACTACGACGGCCGTGTCTTCAGCAGCGACGAGGGCCGCATGCTGCACGCGATGGGCGACGACTCGTTCTTCATCGGCGACGTGCGCGAGCACGGCTATCGCGAGATCGTCGGACATCCCACGGTGCGCGCGCTCGCGTTGGCGTCGAACCTCGACGGTCAACCCGACTGTGTGCAGTGTGCCTACCAACCCTATTGCGGCACGCAGCCCGAGCACAGCCACAAGACGCTCGGCAACCTGCTCGGGCGCATGCGGGAGAGCTCGATGTGCGCGGTGCACAAGGGCATCCAGGACTGGATCTTCACGACGCTCGCGACGGCCGGCGACGACACGCTCGATGTCCTTCGCCGATGGACGACGATCCGTCCGCGCGACCACTTCGTGCAGCCGGCCGTGTCCACGCCCGGTACGTGACGAGGCGCGCCCGCGGCGGGCGATAGACCGGGCGGCAGGCCGCGATTCCAACTGCGCGCCGGGCGCAAGCCGTTTCCTGCGCGCGAGCACGGCACCCCGAACAGCCGCGTGCAAGATCAGGCCCGGAGGGCCGTGTGCAAGATCAGGCCCGGAGGGCCGTGAGACCGGATCCGGGTGAAGAACTTTCGCGAGCCCGATCATCGGGCGATGCCTGGGCCGTCGCGCGGCGGGAACACGCGAGAACCGTGGTTCGGTGCTCCCTGTTATCATGCGAGACCGGGAAGCGCCGTGACGATGCAGGATCCGAATCCGAATCGCGACGACGACGACGACGTGCCGAGCTACGCGCGCGAGCCCAGCGCGATGCTGTCGGCGTCGCAGCGAGAGATGTCGGAGCGGGCTCGCACGAACGCCGACGAGGGCCCGCCGGGCAACCTGAGGGGCGACGCCGCCATGGCGCCCACGCACTGCTCGCACGGCAGTCACGGCAGTCACGGCTCGCACGGTTCGCACGGCTCGCACGGCAGCCACGGTTCCCACGGCAGCCACGGCTCCCACGGGAGTTGGTGACTGGATGACGGACGTCGGCATCGAGCAACGCATCGCGGATCGGCGTGAGCGGGTGCACGTGTTGACGGGTGCGGTCTGCAACAACAACTGCATCTTCTGCATGGAAGAGGACCGCGACGGACGGTACGTCACCAACTCGGCGACCACCGACGAGACCGTACGCTGGATCCTCGACCACCATCGCGACTGCGAGGAGGTCTGCTTCACCTCGGGCGAGCCCACCATCAACCCCGCGTTGCCGCGCTGGGTGAAGATGGCGCGCACCGCCGGTGTGCCGACCATCAGCGTGATGACCAACGGTCGCGCGCTCGGCTACGAACGCTACGCGAAGGGCCTGGTCGCGGCCGGGATGAACCGGTTCTACGTGTCCATCCACGGCCACGAACGGCGGCTCCACGAGGGGCTCACGCGCACGCCGGGCAGCTTCGATCAGACCGTCGCCGGCATCCGCATGATCGCGTCGCTCGTGCGCTACGGGCTCGCGCTGCACACGAGCACGGTCGTCACGCGTCGCAACCTGCCGCACATGGCCGAGATCTACCGGTTCCTGCGCGAGCTCGGCGTGCAGCAGGTCGTGTTCAACGTGATGCAGGCCAACGGCCGGGCCGACACGCACTTCGATCAGATCTTCCCGCGCTACGCCGACATCGCCGCCACGTTCGCCGCCTTCGTGCGCGAGCAGACGGCGATCGAGGCGCGACCGATGGCGTTCCTCGTGGACATCCCCTTGTGCACCACCGAGGCGGTGCCGGACTTCAATCGCGGCTACGTGGAGAGCTACGTGCACTTCGAGCCCGCGAGCGTCGGCACGGCCTTGCTCGACGCCGACGCGCTCGCAGGTCGGGCGACGGGTGAGCGCGGCGAGCTCGTGCAGATCCGCCGCTCCGACTTGGACGGAGCGCGCCGTCACAAGCGCGACGCTTGTCGCTCGTGCCGCTACGACGGCGCGTGCGAGGGCGTGTGGGGCAACTACCTGCGCCGGCACGGCTGGGACGAGTTCGAGCCGGTCGCCGCCCCCCGTCCGGAGGCGCGCCTCGCATGAGCGACGATCGCGACACGTCGCCGCGCGACCGCCGGCCGACGATGGAGATGATCCCGCTCGGCGCGAAGCCGACGCACTTCGGGCAGCCGCGCTCGGCGATGGAGCCTCGCACCAGCACGCACCGCGTGCTGTACGTCGGCGAGAGCTCACGCGAGTTCTCGACGCTCGGCGAGCTGCTCGAGGACGCGCAGGATCCGGTGTTCACCGTCGATCACGCCGCCGACGAGGTGCTGGCGATCCAGGCGCTCGCGAGCATCGACTTCGATGCCGTCGTGGTCGAGGTCGCGAGCGACCGCCGCGTGTGGACACGACTCGTCCGGGATCGCCGGTTGCCGTCGGTGCCACTCATCGCGGTCGACATCGACGGACGACCGGAAGAGCGCGCGGCTCGACGCGCGCTGCTCGGCCAGGAGGGCGCCGACGCGCATCTGCTGCGCTGCGAGATGTCCGGCGCGCTGCTCGAGGCCACGATCCACGCCGCGATCGAGCGCAGCAAGATGCGCCGCGCGCTGTCGGAGGTGCAGGAGCGCTTCGCGCTCGCCGTGCGCGGCAGCAACGACGGCGTGTGGGAGTGGATCCTCGACTCCGGCGAGATGCACTTCTCCCGGCGCTGGCGCGAGCTGCTGGGCTATGGCCTCGACGATCTGTCCAACTCGGTCGACGAGTGGTTCGGGCGCGTGCATCCCGGCGATCTGCCGGCGTTGCGCGCCGACATCGACGCGCACCTCGCCGGCGACAAGCCGTTCCACGAGAACGAGCACCGCCTGCGCGCGAGCGACGGCACGTATCGCTGGGTGATCAGCCGCGGCGTCGTGCAGCGCGACCACGCGGGTCGACCCGTGCGCATGGCCGGCTCGCTCACGGACACGTCCGACTATCGCCTGCGCGAGCAGAAGCTGCGCGAGGAGAGTCGCCACGATCCGCTCACCGGGCTGCCGCGGCGCGAGCCGTTCATGGAGCGGCTCGAGCGGGCGATCGAGCTGCGCCGGCAGGACAGCGGCTACTCGTTCACGGTGCTGATGGTCGATGTCGACCGCTTCCGCTGGCTCGCGGACAGCATCGGCCACCAGTCGGCCGACGAGGTGCTCGCGATCCTCGGGCAGCGTTTGGTTCAATGCGTCGGCGAGGGGGCGCTCGTCGCTCGGTTCGGCGGCGACAAGTTCGCGGTGCTCATGGAGAACGTCGACGACGTCGACGCGGGCACCGAGCTCGCGAACAAGATCCGAGTGGTCGTGCGCGATCCGTTCGAGGTCGAGGGCCAGACCGTCTACGTCACCGTCAGCATCGGCCTGACCACGAGCTCGCGCAGCTACGACGACCCCGACGAGGTGATCAGCGACGTCGGCGCGGCCGCGAGCAAGGCCAAGGAGCGCGGCCAGGACCGCCACGAGGTCTTCGAGACGAAGATGCGCATCGACGCGCTCACGCACCTGCGCCTCGAGGTCGCGCTGCGCCAAGCGGTGGAGCGCGAGGAGTTCGAGCTCCACTACCAGCCCATCGTCACGCTCGAGACCGGCACGCTCGTCGGCTTCGAGGCGCTCACGCGCTGGCGACACCCGCGGCGCGGCCTGGTCGCGCCGGCGGAGTTCATCCCGGTCGCGGAGCAGACCGGGCTCATCCTGCCGATCGGTCGCTGGGCCATCCACGAGGCCGTCCGTCAGCTCGCGCGCTGGCGCGAGCTGAGCCCCGACCTGCCGCCCTTGTCGATGAGCGTGAACCTGTCGGGCCGCCAGCTCGCCGATCCGCGCTTGCAGGAAGAGATCGACAGCGCGCTGCGCAACAGCGCGACCGGCCCCGGCGCGCTGCGGCTCGAGCTCACCGAGAGCGTGCTGATGGATCACGCCGAGGCGGTGCTGCGCATCCTCGACACGCTGCGCAGCCTGGGCGTGCGCATCTGGGTGGACGACTTCGGCACGGGCTACTCGTCGCTGTCCTACCTCAAGCGCTACCCGCTGGACAAGCTCAAGGTGGACCGCTCCTTCGTCGCCGACACGCCGGCCGATGGCGACGACGTGGCCATCGTCAC
>CAYXVR010000088.1:0-417 GCA_964468635.1 uncultured Nannocystaceae bacterium | reverse complement strand
ACGACTTCGGCACGGGCTACTCGTCGCTGTCGTACCTGCACCGCTTCCCGGTCGACGGCCTCAAGATCGACAAGACGTTCGTCGACGTGCTCGACGGCAGCGAGCACGGCACGGCGATGATCCGCACGATCGTCGGCCTCGCGAACGCACTGCACGTCGACGTGATCGCCGAGGGCATCGAGAGCCGCCACCAGGCCGACGAGCTCCTGCGCCTGGGCTGCATGCGCGGCCAGGGCTACCACTTCGGCGAGCCGCTCAGCGCCGCGCGCGTGCCCGCGCTCTTCGGCAACACGCTCCCGCTGCCCAAGCTCGACCCCGAGGACGCCGAAGCCGCGAAGGACAGCACCGGCTGACCGAAGCGTGGGATTTTCGCCGCGCCGAGGTGACGGAACGCCGTGGCGCCGGTGCAATGGGGTG
>CAYXVR010000087.1:0-26833 GCA_964468635.1 uncultured Nannocystaceae bacterium | reverse complement strand
TACGAGTTCACGCTGCGCCAGCACGGCACGCACATGTACCATCCGCACTCCGACGAGATGGTGCAGATGGCGATGGGGATGATGGGCTTCTTCATCATCCACCCCAGGTCGCCGCGCCGGCCCAAGGTGGATCGCGACTTCGCGATCTTCCTGCAGGAGTGGTTCGTCGAGCCCGGCACGTCCACGCCGAACCCGATGGTGATGCTCGACTTCAACCTCTTCACGTTCAATGCGCGCGCGTGGCCGGGCACCGATCCGCTCGTGGCGAAGACGGGCGACCGGATCCGCGTGCGCATCGGCAACCTGTCGATGGACAGCCATCCGATCCACCTGCACGGCGTGCAGTTCAACGTGACAGCGACCGACGGCGGCCCGATCCCCCGCAGCGCATGGTGGCCGGAGACGACGGTGAACGTGCCGGTGGGCAGCACGCGCGACTTCGAGTGCGTGTTCGACGAGCCCGGCGACTGGGCGCTGCACTGCCACAAGTCCCATCACACGATGAACCCGATGGGCCACGACATCCCGAACATGATCGGCGTGGATCAGAAGGGCGTGGAGAAGAAGATCCGCAAGCACTTGCCCGGCTACATGCCGATGATGGAAAAGGGCATGGGCAACATGCACGAGATGGGACGCCCGAAGAACACGCTCGCGATGATGACGGGCGAGGGTCCATTCGGCCCGATCGAGATGGGCGGCATGTTCACGCTCATGAAGATCCGCGATCGCCTGCCGAAGGGCTACGACGTCGATCCGGGCTGGTACGCCCACCCCAAGGGCACGATCGCGTACAAGGTGAAGTAGCGATCAGGCGATGATCGCCGACAGCGGCGAGTCGGACATCGGGGCGCCGCCGCCGATGCTCTCCGCTTCCGGGTCGAACGCCTGCAGGAGCGCCAGCAGCACGTCGCTCGTGTTGCCCGCCGACGTCTGATCGTCCTGCGGGCTCTGCTGCGCGACCGCCTGGTAGTGCTGGTTCGTGCGCAGATAGCCGCGCCCGCTGCCGCCCACGAGGATCGGCAGGCGCTGCCAGCTGTGCGTCCACCCCTGCGACACCTCGGTGCTCGCGAACAAGATCGTGGAGTCGAGCAGGCTCGTGCCCTCGAGGTCCTGCGTGTCACGGAGCACGCGCATGATCGCTGCGATCTTCTCCATGCAGTAGACGATGCCCTCGTGGTAGTTGTTGTCGCCCGCGTGGCTGTCGCCGTGCTGCGTGGAGAAGTGGCCGAGCTCGCCGAAGATCACCTCGGTCGCGACGCTCGAGAACATGTCCGAGACGACACGCGTGGTGTCGCACAGGAACGCGTGCGCGATGAGGCCAGCCATCGCGTCGTGCTGGGCGTTGAGCAGCTCGGCGCCGTTGGCCTCCCCGTTCGTGATCTCCTCCTCCGAGGGGATGTCGCAGATGGGGGGCAACGCGGCGATCTTCGCCTGCAGCTCGGAGACGCCTTGCAGGTGCGCATCGAGCCGCTGGTTGTCCTTGACCCCGAGCTCCGTGCGCAGGCGCGCGGTGTCGTCGGCGATCACGTCGAGGATCGACAGCCGCACTTCCCGGTTGTCCTTGGGCTGCACGAATTCGCCGAACAGCGACTGCCACACGCTCTGGGGATTGGGATCGGGGTAGAGCGTGGTCAGGCTGCCCGGCTCGCCGCGGGCCGAGATGGCCTTGGCGGTGCTTCCGTTGTCGGCGGGGCTGTCGAACTTGGTGCCACCGATCTGCAGCGAGCGCACGGGGGTCGTCGTGTGCACCGCGATCGCGTCCGCGATCACCTGATCGATGGTGGGGCCGCCCCAATCCGATGCGAACCCCGGCAGGTCGGGGCGCAGGACGAAGTCGTACCCGTTGAACACGCACATGCCCTCGTGATGCGAGATCGCACCGCCACCGAAGTGGTTGTGCAGGCCCGTGAGGACGATGAGCGATTCCTTGAGATCCTCGAAGGGCGCGAGCTGCGGGCTGAGGCTCCAGTCGTCGTCCACGCCGACGTCCTGCGGCTCCCACTGGGCCAGCTGCACACCGGCGCCCCACATGAACGAGATGAAGCGCAGCGGCATCGACGTGCCGTCGGCGAGCGCATCGCCATGCGTGTTGAGCATGGCTTCGAGCGGCGGCAGGCCGACCGAGACGGCCGCACCACCGAGGAGACCGCGGAGCGCGGTGCGGCGGGAGAGCTTGAAGTTGCGCAGGAGTTTCATGGCGTGGTCCTCGCGCTTCCTACTTCGGTTCCTCGACGTGGCGGAACACGTCGCTGGCGGTGAGCTCGGCGAGCAGCGCTCGCATCCTGAAGTCCGACTCGGCGAACGAGGCGTCGAGCTCCATCAGCGGGCCGATCTGATCGTCCACGTTCGAGAAGCCGAGCGCGTTCACCCACACCTGCTTCACGAGGCAGCCCGATGCGCGCACGTCGGCGCGGACGAATCCGATCAGCTCCTCGGGGTTCGACCACTCGCCGATGCCGCCGACGTTGCCGGAGGCATCGACCGGCACGCCGTTGTCCTCGGTGCGGTACGCCCCGATGGGATCGAAGTTCTCGAACGCGAACCCCATGGGATCGAACTGCGCGTGGCAGCCCATGCACGAGTCGCCGTTCTCCTGGTGGATCTGCTCGAGCCACTCGCGCAGCGACATCCCTTCGGGCGGCGGGCTGAGCATCGGGTTCACGTCCGGCGGTACCGGCGGGATCTCGTTGCACAGCACCTGCTCCTGCAGGAACAGGGCGCGGCGCGTGGGCGAGTTGAGCTCGCCGTGCGACATCATCGCGAGCCAGCTCGCGTGCGTGAACACGCCGGCGCGGTGCTGCGCCGAGGGCAGGGGCGTCTCGAGCCACTCACCCGGTGCCGGGGGGTTGATGCCGTACAGCGCCGCGAGCCGATCGTTCACGAACGTGGTGGGCGAGTCGTACAGATCCAGGACGTTGGCG
Organism: uncultured Nannocystaceae bacterium; assembly: GCA_964468635.1. GTDB lineage: Bacteria > Myxococcota_A > Polyangia > Nannocystales > Nannocystaceae > Xiheibacterium. The sequence goes on along the minus strand of CAYXVR010000087.1, from coordinate 23,909 downwards.
TCCTCCTCGAAGATGATCTTCTCGACGAGCCGATGGGTCTCCTCGATCATCGAGCTCGCCAGCTCTTCGTCGAAGCCGGGGAACAGCTCGGGGTCCTTGCCCTTGTGCGGCAGGTCGCGGATGGTGAGGAACTCGCTGTAGAAGCGGTTCATCGTCGCGCGCGCGGGCACGAGGTCGAGCAGCTGGCCGGCGGTCGTGCGGATCTGATCCGGCGTCGAGAGCATGCCGCTCTCGGCGCGATCGAGCAGCGTGACGTCGGGACCGCGACCGACCAGGAAGAACGCCATGCGCGTCGCGAGCTCGGTGTCGGTCAGCAACCGCGGCCCGCCGTCCTCGCTGGGCGTGCCGACCTCGACGATGTAGAGGAAGCGCGGCGACTGCAGGATCGTGACGAGCATGTACTCGACGCCCGTCATGAAGCGGCCGTCGTCCCAGTCGCGCGCCAGGTTCGCGACGGCGACGAGCGGAGCGATCTCTTCGTCCGTCAGCGTACGGCGCCACGCGAGCCGCCCGAAGTCGCGGGCCATCGTCGTGTAGCAGTCGGCCGGCGCAGGGTCGGCAGTGATGCACGGCACCGTGAACGCGAGCACGGCGGGCTGCGCCACCGCGGCCTCGGCGATCGCCTTCGCGGATTCCTCGTACTGCGCGACGTCGGGCGGCGACATCGAGCTCTCGGTGGCCGCGATCGAGTCGAACCCGCCGAGCGACGGATCGAGCGGAGGTACGGCCGCGGCGGCGGCGTCGGGGCCGAGCAGCATCTCGACGGTCGAGACGTACTGGTGCGAGAGCACGCGACGCAGGCCGCCGGGCGGCGGGATCACGTCGGTGCCAGGGCCGTCGGTATCGGTGGAGCCGGTCGAGTCGGCCCCGGTCGAGTCGGCGTCGTCGTCACCGGTCGAGTCGTCGACGACGCCGGTGTCGCTCGGCCCTCCCGTGTCGTCGTCGCCGTCGCCACCACCCGCGTCGTCACCACAGCCGGCGATCGCGAGCGCGACGGCGAGCAATCGGCGAGCAGCTCCTTGACCAGTTCGCTCGAACATCGACCGCGACTCCTCTGGGGACCGGGATCGGCACGGCGCACCTACGGCCGCCGGCGACCCCCCGATGGATGGACGGTGGGCCGGCGCGCCTTCACGGCCGAGCCCCCCTTCGATCCCCGTTCACGGCAGTCTAAGGGCGATCCGAACCGCGAACCAATCGGCCCGGAACGACACCGCGACGCGCGGCGGGGTTCACGGCTGCCGACATCAGCCACGCGTGTGCGCTGCGGCGGCGAAGACCTGCTCGTGCTCCACCACCAAGCGCGCCTTGTCGGCGTCGGCGAGGAAGCTGCCGGCGATCGCGTGGCGTCCGAGCGCATCGAGGGCCGCGAGGTCGACGCCGAGCTCGCGCACCAGAGCCCGGAAATTGTCGCCGATGTAGCCGCCGAAGTAGGCGGGGTCGTCGGAGTTCACGGTGACCGCGAGACCGCGCTGCAACAGGAGCGGTAGGTTGTGATCGGCGACGCGCGGAAACACGCGCAGTCGCACGTTCGACAGCGGGCACACGGTGAGGGGGATCCGATCGCGGGCGAGCCGCTCCACGAGCAGCGGATCCTCGAGGCAGCGGACGCCGTGATCGATGCGCGCGACGCCCAGCGTATCGAGCGCATCCCAGATGTAGCTGGGCGGGCCTTCCTCGCCGGCATGGGCGACCGTGCGCAGGCCGTGGGCCCGCACCACGTCGAACACCGCGCGGAACTTCTCGGGCGGGTGGCCGACCTCGCTGGAATCCAGCCCGAAGGCGGCGAAGCGATCGAGCCACGGCAGGAGCGATGCGAACGTGGCGGACGCGTCCTCGGCCGGCAGATGACGCAAGAAGCACGGGATGAGGAACGACGACACGCCGAAGCGGGTGTGCGCATCGACGGACGCGCGGAGCAGGCCCTCGACGACCTCGGCGATCGGGATGCCGCGCTGCGTGTGCGTCTGCGGGTCGAAGAACACCTCGGCATGACGCACGCGATCGAGCGCCGCGCGGGCGAAGTATGCCGTCGCGAGGTCGTAGAAATCCTGTGCACTGCGGAGCACGCCCGCGCCGAGATAGTAGACGTCGAGGAACGACTGCAGATCGGTGAACGCATACGCGGCGCGGACCGACTCGACGTCGGGCCACGGCAGCGTCGCGCCGTTGCGGGCCGCGAGCGCGAACATCGTCTCGGGCTCGAGCGTGCCCTCGATGTGCACGTGCAGCTCCACCTTCGGCATCGCTGCGACGAGGGCCTCGATCTCGTTCATCGGGCTCCAGGCTATCCGACTCGGGCCCCGCGTGCGCGGGTGCGATGCTCTTCCACGGCCGCGTCGTAGTGGTCCTCGAGCACACGTACGCGCGCGACGATGTCGTACTCGCGCTCCATCTTCGCGCGCGCTGCGGCGCCCATGCGCGCCCGCAACCCGGGATCGGCGAGCAGGCGGTCCATGCGATCCGCGAGCGCGTCGACGTCGCGCTCGGGCACGAGGAAGCCGGTGCGCTCGTCGTCGATGATCTCGGGGATGCCGCCGTGCCACGTGCCGATCGCGGGGAGGCCCCGCGCGTTCGCTTCCTTCACGACGAGCAGGCCCGACTCGCGGTTGCCGGCGCGCCCGACGACGCTCGGCGCGACCAGCACGTCGCTGCCCTCGATCGTCGCGAACACCTCGGCGTGGGGCAACACGCCCTTCCACTCCACCCGATCGCCGATGCCGGCGTCGCGCGCGATGTCCTCCAGCTGCGGCCGTGTCTCGCCGTCGCCCACGAGCACCATGCGTGCGTGGGGATGCTTCCCGGCGACTCTCGCGAAGGCGCGCAGGCCGTAGTCGAAGCCCTTCTTCTCGACGAAGCGACCGACCATCACCATGCGCACCGTGCCGTCGGGCGTGCGTGGAACGAGGCGCTCGGGGATCGTGACGCCGAGTCGCCACACGTGCACGCGCTCGGCCGGCGCGCCGAGCTCGATCAACATGCGGGCGAGCTCGTCGGAGGCGGCGAGGAAACGATCGACGCGGCGCAGCATCCATTTCGACGCCGCCCAGTAGCGCAGGTACTTGGGGCGGATGCGTTCGGAGCTCGCGAGCAGCGGCACGTCGTAGCCGTGGTAGGTGACCACGAGCGGGAGGTCGAGCACGGTGGCGGGCGCGAGCGCGTAGACGCTGCCGGGACCGAAGTGCGCGTGCAGCAGATCGAAGCCGCGCTCGCGCACCCAGTGCAGCACGCGCGGGCTCTGGGCGGTGAGCTTGTACGCTGCGCCCTCGATGGCGCCGAGCAAGCCCGGACGTTCGAGCGCGAGCACGTCGGGCCACGGGAAGAGCGCTGCGTTCATGCGCCGGTGGCAGCACACCGATGCGTCCCAGCGCTCGTGGTGGCGCAGCTCGTCGTAGACGAACGTCTGGCTGAACTCGAGGAAGTTCGTGCTGAACACGGCGGCGCGGGGCTTGGTCATGTCACCGCTCCGATGAACGCGAGGATCTTCTCGGCGCGCGCGCGCCACGTCAGATCGAGCGCGTCGCGGCGTGCGGCCTTGCCCAGGCGCTCGCGCAGCTCCGCCGACGCGAGGAGCTCGGCGAGACCGCGGCGGGCGGCGTCCGGATCGTCGGGGGCGACGAGCCGCGCATTGTCGCCGTCGCGCAGCACCTCCTGCAGGTCGGGCGTGGCCGGCCCGAAGATCGCGCGCTCGCTCGCCATGTACAGGAACGTCTTCATCGGCAACACGGTGTTGCCGACGATCGTGAGCGGGCCCGCGGTCGGCGGGATCGCGAGCACGTCGGCCGCGTACATGAACGGCACGAGCTCCGGCGGCGGCACCCAGCCGCGCACCTCGACGTTGGCCATCGCCGCTGCACGGCGCTCGATCGGGCCGTCGCCCTCCGAACCGATGATCACGAAGTGCGCGTGCGGGAACGACTCGGCGAGATCGAGCAACAGGCCGATGCCCTTCTTGGGATTCACGTGGCCCGCGTAGACGACGACGGGTCCGGCGGCCGCGATGCCGCAGCGGGCGCGCGCCTCGGCGCGATCGAGCGCGGGCTGCATGCGCTGGGGATTCCACCCGTTGTGCGCGACGAGCATCCGCTTCGGATCGAAGCCCACGCTCGCATAGCTCGCGGCCGCGAGCGCCGAGTGCAGCACGAGCGCGGGGGCCCGTCGATCGCGTGCGAGTCGCTCGAACAAGAGCCGCATGCCGCGGTTCTGATCCGGCCACGGCCGGTAGTGCTCGTACACGAGCGGACGATCCGTGAACGTGCGCGCGGCGAGAATCGTGGGGACGTTGCGCGAGTACACGATGTCGGCCTCGCGCGTGACGGACGCGAGCGACGCTCGGACCGCGTGCGCCGGCTTCTCGAGCCCGCGCGGGCTCGGGAACGCGCTCGCGATCGTGTGCACGCTAAACGTGGGCTCGACGCCGTAGTACGCGGTGAGCGACTCGAGGGTGGGCAACCGTTCACCCCACCGGCGCGGCACCACGAGGTCGATGCTCGCGCCGGCCGCACCGAATGCCGAGACCATGTTCATGATCTGCTCGGAGTCCGTCGCCGTGCGCGGCAAGAGCAGGTCGCAGAGGTAGACGATGCGCATGCGGCGGGCGCCGCGAGTGTACACGAGACCGCGCGCCTCTCCTGTCGAACCAGGGCACCGGAGGGCGTATCCTGGCGTCGTTCCGTGAGAGACGCGCCGACCACGCCTCCGCGCTCGCGCATCGAGCTCGAGATCCTTCCGCAGCCGGACGACATCACCTGTGGTCCGACTGCGCTGCATGCCGTCTATCGCTACTACGGCGACGACGTCGCAATCGACGAGGTCATCCGCGAGGTGCCGCAGTTGGAAGACGGCGGGACGCTGGCGGTGATGCTCGGCTGCCACGCGCTCGCGCGCGGGTTCGCGGCCACGATCTTCACGTACAACCTGCAGATGTTCGACCCGTCGTGGTTCAACCGCGACGACGACGACAAGGTCGACCTCGCGCAGCGACTTCGAGCGCAGGCGGACGCGAAGCACGACGTGAAGCTGCAGACCGCGACGCTCGCGTACCTCGAGTTCCTGCGCCTCGGCGGCCAGGTGCGCTTCCAGGAGCTCACCGGCGGCCTCCTGCGCCGCTACCTCGCGCGCGGACGACCCATTCTCACCGGGTTGTCGGCCACGTATCTCTACCAGAAGGCTCGTGAGATCGGAGCGACCAACGAGCCCGACGACGTGCGTGGCGAGCCGGTGGGGCACTTCGTCGTGCTGTCGGGCTACGACAAGCACAACGGCACGGTCACCGTGGCGGATCCGTACCGCACGAATCCGCTGTCCGACGGGCACTACTACCACGTGGCGATCGATCGCGTCATCGCGGCGATCCTGCTGGGAGTGCTCACGTACGACGCGAACCTGTTGCTCGTGCGTCCGCCCGCACCGCTCGCGGGCTCGGTGGAGGCCTGAGACGTGGCCATCCTCATCGTGGTCTCGGATCCGGCGGACTGGCCGATCGAGATCGAAGGCACCAAGGTGGTGCAGGCACGCGAGTACCTGAGCCGGCCGGAATACCTCGACGTCACCGGCGCCAAGGTGTTCAACCTGTGTCGCTCGTTCCGCTACCAGAAGCTCGGCTACTACGTGTCGCTCGTCGCGGCCGCCCGTGGGCAGCGCCCGTTCCCCACGCCAGCGACGATCCAGGACCTCAAGTCGCAGACGATCGTGAACATCGTCGGTGACGAGATCGACGAGGTCATCCAGAAGAGCTTGCGACCGATCCAGTCCGAACACTTCGTGCTCACCGCGTACTTCGGGCGCAACATCGCCGAGCGCCACACCCGACTCGCGCAGGCGATCTTCCGCCGCTTTCCCGCGCCGCTGCTGCGAGCGGAGTTCGCCTACCACGCACGCACGAAGAAGTGGCAGCTCGACAGCGTCGAGCCGCTGGCGCCGTCGGACGTGCCGCAGGAGCACCGCGAGTTCCTCACGGACGTCGCCAAGGAGTACTTCCGGCGCCGTCACCACGTGAAGATCAGCCGCAGCGTGACCGCGTTCGACCTCGCGATCATGCTCGACCCCGACGAGGCCCAGCCGCCGTCGAACGAGCGCGCGATCCAGAAGTTCGAGGACGCCGCCGAAGCGCTCGGATTCGACGTGGAGATCATCGGCAAGCACGACTACGGGCGGCTCGCCGAGTTCGACGCGCTGTTCATCCGCGAGACCACGAGCGTCAACCACCGCACGTATCGGTTCGCCCAGAAAGCGCTCGCCGAAGGGTTGATGGTCATCGACGACCCCGAGTCGATCCTGCGCTGCACGAACAAGGTGTTCCTCGCCGAGCTGCTCTACCAGCACGACGTGCCGATGCCACGCACGCTCGTGGTGCATCGCGGCAACGCGGGCGAGGCACTGCACCGGCTCGGGCTGCCCTGCATCCTCAAGCAGCCTGACAGCTCGTTCTCGCAGGGCGTGACGAAGGCGGAGACCGTCGACGAGTTCCACGCGCAGATCGAGCGGTTGCTCGGGCGCTCGGATCTCGTCATCGCGCAGGAGTTCGCGCCCACCGCGTTCGACTGGCGCATCGGCGTGTTCGATCGCCAGCCGATCTACGCGTGCAAGTACTACATGGCCGGGCAACACTGGCAGGTCGTGCAGCCCGAGGGCATGAACAAGGGCGAGGAGGGGCCGTCGGAGGCGGTGCCGCTCGAGCGCGTGCCGAAGAAGCTGCTGCGCACCGCGTGCAAGGCCGCGAACCTGATCGGCGACGGGCTGTACGGCGTCGACGTGAAGGAGATCGTCGACGGTGCGTACTCCGTGATCGAGGTGAACGACAATCCGAGCATCGATTCGGGTGTGGAGGACGAGCTGCTGCAGGACGAGCTCTATCGCGTGATCATGCGGGTGTTCCGGCGCAGGCTGGAGGAGCGGAGGCGCGCGCTGTGACGCTGCACTTGTTCGAGGGTTGGGGGATCGAGATCGAGTACATGATCGTCGATCGCGAGTCGCTCGAGATCCGTCCCATCTGCGACGTGCTCCTGCGCGAGGCCGCGGGCGCGCAGGTCAACGAGGTGGAGGTGGGGCCGCTGCGCTGGTCGAACGAGCTCGCGCTGCACGTGGTGGAGCTCAAGACGAACGGACCGGCCCCCGCGCTCGAGGCGTTGCCCGCCGCGTTCGCGCGCGGCGTGGTGGACGTCGACGAGCGACTCGCGGCCCACGGCGCGATGCTGCTGCCGGGCGCGATGCATCCCACGATGCTGCCGGACGAGGGCAAGCTGTGGCCCCACGACAACCGGCCGATCTACGCGGCGTACGATCGGGTGTTCGGCACGACGGGGCACGGGTGGGTGAACCTGCAGAGCTGCCACGTGAACCTGCCGTTCTGCGGAGACGACGAGTTCGGGCGCCTGCACGCGGCCATTCGCGCCGTGCTGCCGCTCCTGCCCGCGCTCGCGGCGAGCTCGCCGGTGATCGAAGGGCAGCTGGCGGACGTCGCCGACATGCGGCTCGAGGTGTATCGCCGCAATCAACGGCGGATCCCGTCGATCATCGGGCAGGTCGTGCCCGAGCCGGTGTGGACGAAGGCCGACTACGAGCGCGACGTGCTCGCGCCGATGTACCGCGACATCGCGCCCTTCGATCCCGAGGGCGAGCTGCAGGACGAGTGGCTGAACTCGCGCGGTGCGATCGCTCGGTTCGATCGCGACGCGATCGAGATCCGGGTGCTCGACACGCAGGAGCGGCCGGTGGCCGATCTGGCGATCGCGGCGCTCGTGTCCGCGGTGGCGCGGGCGCTGGTGGAGTCGCGGTTCGTTTCGCTCGCGGATCTGAAGGCGCTCGCCACCGATCCGTTGGCCTCGACGTTCGTGGCGACGGTGCGGGACGCGGAGCAGGCCACCATCGATCACGTGCCGCTGTTGCGCGCGCTCGGCTGGGAAGGGCCGGCGGTCGCGGCCGGTGAGCTGTGGGACTCGCTCGTCGCGAAGGTGTGGCCGGAGTCGGTCGCCCCGCGGCGCTTCCGCGATCCGATCGCGACGATCCTGCGGCGCGGCCCGCTGACGAGGCGAATCCGCGAGCGACTCGGCCCTACGCCCGATCGCGCGCGCATCGAGGACGTGTGGCACGAGCTCGCGGCATGTCTCGTCGAGGACCGCGCGTTCGCGGGACGACCCGCGTGAAGCGTGCGGCCCTCGTGTTGAGCTGCGAGCACGGTGGCAATCGGGTGCCCGCCGCGTGGGCCCACCTGTTCGTCGGCGCGCGCTCGGTGCTCGCCTCCCATCGCGGGTGGGACCCCGGAGCGCTCGCGATGGCGCGCGTGCTCGCGCGACGCCTCGGGGTACCGCTCGTCGCGGCCGACGTGACGCGCTTGCTCGTCGATCTCAATCGATCGCCGACGAACCCGCGCGTGTTCTCGCGCTTTACTCGCGAGCTCCCGGCGGCGACTCGTCGCGAGCTGCTCGCGCGTTGGCACGCGCCGCATCGCGCCCGCGTGACGGACGCGATCGATCGCATCGTCGCGCGCGATCTCGCGGTGCTCCACGTGGCGGTGCACTCGTTCACGCCGGTGCTCGACGGTGTCGTGCGCAACGCCGACGTCGGACTCTTGTACGACCCCGCGCGCGCGAGAGAGCGCGACGCGGCGCGGCGCATTCGCGGAGCGTTGCGCGAGCTCGCGCCTTCGCTGCGCGTGCGCATGAACTACCCGTATCGCGGGACGTCGGACGGCCTCACGCGGGCACTGCGAGAGCGCCACCGCGATCGCGACTACGCCGGCATCGAGCTCGAGCTGGGGCAGCGACTGCTCGCGGACGGCCGTGGGCTCGCGGCAATGCGCCGCGCGTTGACCGGCGCGCTCGAGCGCGTGCTCACTCGTTGACGCATTGCGGACACGCGGGGATCAGGCAGTCGCCGAGCTTCGCGTAGAGCTCGGACGCTTCCATGTCGTTCACGGGCTCGCACTCGGCGGCGCACTTCTGGGAGAAGCCGCACTGCGTGACGCAGTCGGCGGCCGCCTGGCAGGCCTCGAGGCTGATGCAGGCGTCGTACTCGGCGCCGCAGGTGCTGACGACGCTGCACGTGACGCAGGAGAGGCAATCGACGTCCGACGCACAGTCGCCGGGATCACCGGTGGATCCGCCGGTGGTGATCGCGTCGCTCGTGCTCGCGCTCGTGTCGCCGGGCTCGGTGTCCCCGGGGCAGACGCACGGCTCGTAACCCGTGCCGTCGGCGTTGCACGCCTGGGCTCCGTCGCCCCCGCCCGGACACGGGCATGCGATCTGCTGGCCGGGAATGCACGCCATGGAGCCCTCGGCCGAGTCGTCGGCGGCCGCGTCGGCGGAGGACGTGCCGGTCGAGCTCGTGCCGTCGTCGGAGATCGTGGTGGCCGGGCGATCGGGATCGGCTCCACCGGCGGCACACGCCGTCGCGCTCGCGATCAGCACGACGACGTGGGCCGGACGGATCACCGTCCCATGGTATCGCAGCCGCCGCGCGGCCGGCTACCAGTCGGTGTCGCCACCTTCGTCGAAGCCGTCGTCGCCCTCTTCGCCCTCTTCGCCCTCGTCGGACGGGGTGTCGAAGTCCTCGCACACGGCGGGGCAGTCGGCCTCGGTCCCGCACACGCCATTGCTGCAGTTGGTGTAGTTCACGATGCCCGACTCGCAGTTGCAGTGGATGACCTCGCAATCGTCGGGCGACTCGCACTGCGCGGAGCCGTCGTCACCGTCGTCACCGTCGTCACCGTCGTCGCCGTCGTCGCCGTCGTCGCCGTCGTCACCGTCGTCGTCGCCATCATCGTCACCGTCGTCGTCGTCGTCACCGTCGTCGTCGTCGTCGTCGTCGTCGTCGTCGTCGTCGTCGTCGTCGTCGTCGTCACCGCTGTCGTCGTCGTCGTCGCACGCGACGCCGAGCACCACGGGCACGGAGAAGGTCAAGGTCAGGGCGAGAAGCTTGCGCAGCGTCAACATGGGGGTTTCGTCTCTCTGCCGCGGCTCGTCGGCGCGGCGACCCCCAGATGCGGCGCCCGTGGGCATGTCGCGATTTTTCTTGGATGGGGTCGGGGCTGGTGAGCCGGCTCACCGATGAGCGAGGGGACGAAGGACGACTACGACTACGACTTCGTGGTCGTGGGGTCACAGCAGGTCGGAGACCAGGTCGCCGCGCCCCAGATGGCGCGCCACCGCGTTCGCCACCGCCGCATCCTCGTCCAACCCACCGATCGCGAAGTCGCTGTCGCCGTCCTCCTCCGTGACGAAGTACCGCGACGCTGCCTGGATCTGCCGCCGCACGTGCTCCGGCGTGCTCTCCACGACCGCGTCGAGCAGCCCTTCGCACACCCGCGCGATGTCCTTGCCGAGGATGTCGTCGACGTAGGGGTTGTCCTGCGCCGCCGCGGCGAGTCGATCCACGTGCGCACGGATCTCGGAGCGCAGCGATGCGTCGTCGAGCAGCGGCTCGACCAGCAATCGCTCGAACACTTCGCGCGCGACCGGGGGTAGACCCACGATCGCCGCGTCTTTCGGCGGTGGCACCAGCTTCGGCACGCGCCGCGCCACCGGCCCTTCCGCGGCCCACGCGGCCCGCGACTTGCGGAGCGCGATCGAGTCGGGCTCCGCACCGGCGCCCGACTCGACGAAGCCGCACTTCTCGAGCACGCGGATCGCGTCTGGACGCTCGGGGATCGTCAGCGAGACGATCTCCTTCACCTGCTCGTCGTCGTCGAACGCCCAGTCGACGAGCGCCTTCACGGCCTCCGTCGCGATCCCGCGTCCGCGGTGCCCTCGCACGACCGACACGCCGAGCTCGACGACGCCGTCGTTCGCCCGGCCCTGCAGCCCCGCGACACCGACCACCACCGCGCCACCCGACGGGCCGCGCCGCAGCACGATGTAGCGCAGCCACCATCCGATCTGCGTGGGGCCGCGATGCAACGCATCGAGCGTCGATCGCAACGTGCGCTCGTCGACGTTCTCCGGAGGCCAGCCCGCGGGCAGGTCGGCGCCGAGCAGCCGCCCGAGCTTGCCGGGATCGTCGAGCGCCACGAGGATGTGTTGCGCCGTCGCGGTGACGAGGTCGAGTCGCGGTGTGGTGAGCCGCCGCGCGGTCATGCCCCCTTTATAGCCGGTTCGGCGTGCGGTCGTGCGCAGACTGCCTGGGCGAACCGCACACCGAGCGCGCCTCGCCGCCGGGGCTGCAGCGCGCTCGCGTGCGAACGCAGTCGGCCCGTTCGTTGCTTGGTGCGACATCGGGGTGCGAGGTCGGCCTTGCCGATGCGAACGAAAGGAGATGCGAGATGCCGAGACGAACCAGCATGAGTCGAATCGTGGGCCTCGTGCTCGCGATCGGGTGCGCGAGCGAGGACGAGGGTGACGACACCACCGCCGCGACTCTGCCCGCGGAGAGCGACGACGGAGCCACCGCACCGGCCGACGACGACAACGCGTCGGTCGACGACGGCGTCGACGACGGACCTGCGACGACCCCCGACGACGACGGGCCCGCGACGACGGATCCGTCCGACACCGGTGGCGACGACGGACCGCCCGTGACCACGGGCCCGGTCGACACCGGCGACGACGGCCCGGTCGAGACGGGCGACGACGGCCCGGTCGAGACCGACGGCGGTCCCGCCGAGACCGGCGACGGCGGTCCGGCGCAGGAATGCCTCGACATGGCGGCGAACGACTGCGAGGTGTGTGCGTGCGAGAACTGCCTGCCGCAGCTGCAGGCGTGTCAGATGGACCCGGGCTGCGTCGAGATCCGGATGTGCGCGCAGGAGAACATGTGCACGGGCATCGAATGCCTCGGCCCGTGCGGCGACGTGATCGATGCGAACGGCGGCGCGTTCGGGGAGTCGGCGTCGCTCGCGAGCGATCTCAGCGACTGCTACGAAGGCGCGTGTCCCGGCTGCTGACCGGGTCGACGACCACAGGCCTACGTCCGACGCCATGACGGGCGTGGCGTGGTGCACTGGCCCGGTCCGAGCCGAGTGCGACGGCGCTGTCGCACGGGCTCGGCCGGGGGCCCCGCGGCCACGGCGTTTTTCGGGTGCGGCACGCTTCGCGCACTCACGGGTCCTCGGTCGATGACCACAGGCGGACGAGGAGCGAGGGCGCGCGCGAGAGCGAGAATCGGCGCGATCACGCTCGTGCTCGCCGGAGTCGGCGCCTGCGACGAAGGCGTGCACTTCGCCGACTCCATCGATCTCGAGTCGGACTTCCGCGCCACGGACGACGGCGATCTGCACGTGCCCTATGCGGTGGGCACCGAGGTGCAGGTCTTCGCGCGCGGAGCCGGACTGCGCGGCGCGACGCTCGAGTCGAGCGATTCCGACGTGCTCGAGCTCGTCGCGCACGACGAGCCCGACGGCGACCGCATCTCCGCCGATGCGATCGCGCACGGCCCCGGCGTGGCCGAGCTGCGCGTGGTGGACGACGACGGCGAGACGATCGCGAGCACCGACGTCGAGGTGCGCGTGCCGAGTCGCGCGGTGCTCCACGCCGCCGCGGCGCCATTCGTCGAGCGCGACGATCTCGCGTCGGTGTCCGCGACGCCGTACGTGCTCGGCTCCGGCACCGCGGTGTTCGAGGTGCAGCTGCACGACGGCGTCACGCGCCTGTACGGCCGCGGCGGGCTGTCGGCGAGCGCAGAGCCGGAGGTCGACGTCGACGTGATCGACTCGTTCCACGGCGAGTCACGTGAGTGGCTCGTCGTCTCGCCGCATGCGCTCGGCAACCACGAGATCCACCTGTTCGGTGGCGGCGAGGCGTTCGCGACCACCGTGATCGCCGCGGTCGGCGAAGAGATGATCTCCGACGTCCGGCTCCATGCCGTCGACGACGACGCGAAGGACGACGGCGAGTGGGTGCCGATCGTCGCGCGCGCGTACGGTCCCGACGACGAGCCGATCCACGGCGTGACGTTCGCGTGGGAGCTGGCGGGCGAGCTCGCGGACGACGGCGGCGAGCTCTGGCGCTATCGCGTCGATCGTCGCGAGCGGCACGAGCTCTCGGTCCGTCACGGCGTGCACGCGGTGGCGGCGAAGATCCACGCGGCCCGGCCGTGACGGGCTGGCGGGGCGCGGGCCGGCCTGCGACACTGCCCGCGTGTCGACGGACGAGCTCCTCTCGCCACGCGAGAGCACCGAGCGGATCGGCGATGCGCGTGGCGCGGGTACGCTCGGCGAGGACGACGGCGACGAGAGCTGGCACTCGCTGTCCCGCGGCGAGTCGGTGGGTCGCTTCGTCGTGCTGGGTCGCGTCGGCGCCGGCGCGATGGGTGAGGTCTTCGCGGCCTACGACCCCGACCTCGATCGCAAGGTCGCGCTCAAGCTGCTGAAGCGGCGCGAGGCCGGCGGCATGCCGAGGATGATGCGCGAGGCCCAGGCGATCGCGAAGGTCGTGCACGGCAACGTCGTCGCGGTGTTCGACGTGGGTCAGCACCTCGGTCGGATGTTCGTCGCGATGGAGTTCGTCGAGGGCGAGAATCTCACTGCGTGGCTGTGTCGACCCGACCGCACGGTGGCGGAGACGCTCGACGTGCTCGTGCAAGCCGGCCGCGGTCTGCAGGCCGCCCACGACGCCGGCCTCGTGCACCGCGACTTCAAGCCCGACAACGTGCTCGTCGGGCGCGATGGTCGGGCGCGCGTCGTCGACTTCGGGCTCGCGCGTGCCGTGAATGCGCGCGACGCCTCCGGCGAGCACGACGGTCGCTCCAGCGGCGCGCTGTCGACCGAGGTCCGACTCACGCAGACGGGCGCGCTACTCGGCACGCCGGCGTACATGGCACCCGAGCAACACCTGCGACTCGACTGCGACTCGCGCTCCGATCAGTTCGCGTTCTGTGTCGCCGCCTGGGAGGCGCTCTACGGCGTGCGGCCGTTCACTGCGGACTCGCTCGTCACGCTGTCGGTGCGCGTCACGGAGGGCAAGATCGACCCGCCACCGTCGACGTCGCGCGTGCCGAACCGCATCCGGCTCGCGCTCGCGCGCGGCCTGGCGACGCTGCCCGACGATCGCTGGCCGTCGATGGACGCGCTGCTCGCCGAGCTCGCGCGCGATCCGAGTCGTCGCCGGCGCGGCGTGGCGCTGGCAGCCGGCCTCGTCGCCATCGGATCGACGCTGGGCTTCGTGGCCGCCGGTGGGCTGCAGCGCCAGGACACGCCGTGCGATCCGGAGACCTCGGCGATCGCGAGCGCCTGGAACGACGAGGCCCGCAGCGCCGTCGAGTCGGCCTTCCGCGAGGCCGACGCCCCATACGCCGACGACGTGTTGCGCACCGTTCTGGATCGGCTCGATCGACAGCGTGAGCGCTGGACCACCGAGTACGTCGCCGCCTGCGAGGCCACCCACGTGCGCGGCGAGCAATCGCCCGCGCTGCTCGATCGCCGCATGGCGTGCCTCGACGAGCGTCGGCGCGAGGTCGCATCGGTCGTGGACGTGCTGCGCAACGCGGACGCGACCGTCGTGCTGCGCGGCGTCGACACCGTGTCGGGACTGCGCTCGATCGAGCCGTGCGGCGATCTCGACGCGCTGCAGCGCGGCGTCGCACCACCGCCCGACTCGGCCGCCGACGCCGTCGCGGACGTGCGCGCCGAGGTGCAGGCGGCCCTCGTGCTCGATCGCGCCGGGCGCTCGCAGGCCGCCGAGGATCGCCTGGCTGCCGCCGGCGCACGCGCCGAGGAGATCGGCTGGCGGCCGCTGTCGGTGGAGCTCGAGGTCGCGCGCCAGCGGCTCGTCGCGAAGGTGACGGACCTCGACGCCGAGTCGGCCCGGTTGCGCGGCGTGTTCGACGACGCGCTCGCGGTGGGCAACGATCGCGCCGCCGCCGAGATCGCGAACGACCTCGCGTGGCACTGGGGCTACACCCGCCACGAGCTCGCCCGTGGGCTCGAGTGGATCGCGACCTCTCGTTCGATCGGCGAGCGCTTCGAGTTCGATCCGATCTTCGAGATCCGCGTGCTCAACAACGAAGCGGTCGTGCGCGCGGGGGCCCACGACTTCGACGGCGCGGCGCCGTTGTTCGAGCGGGCCGTCGCGCTCGCGGACGAGCACGATCCCGGCGGGCTGCGGCCGGTGCAGCTGCGCGCGAACCTGGCCGCGTTCTGGGGCGAGCGCGGCGAGTACGAGCGCGCCGCCGAGCTGCTCGAGCAGACCAAGGGCGGCTACGCGGCGCTGTTCGGCGAGCGCCACCCTCGGCTCGGTGACCTGCACGCGAACCTGGGCGGCATGTACCTCATGCTCGCCGACGAGCCGCGCGCGGCCGACAACTTCGATCGCGCGCTCGCGATCCTCGATCCGCTGCTGCCGAAGGACCACCCGCAGCGTCTGCACGTGATGTCGGGCATCGCCACGCTCGAGCGCATGCGCGGCAACCGGGATCGCGCCATCGCGCTGCAGCGCGAGGTCCTCGCCGGGCGCATCGCCGCGAAACAGGAGCGCGAGGTGATCGGCGCGTGCGTCAATCTCGGCACGGCGCTTCTCGAGGGCGATCACGACGAGCCGGAGCTGCTCGCGGAGGTGGACGAGCTCGGCAGCCGCGGCCTCGCGATCGTCGAGCGGCTGGGCCCGCCGGGCGCCGCGGTCACGCCGTGGCTGTTGCGCATCGAGGTCGCGCTGCGGCGCGGGCAGCTCGACGACGCGAATCGCATGGTCGCGAGCGCGAAGGCAGCGGCGGCGGATCCCTCGGCCGCGGTCGACAAGCAGCTGCAGGCGCTCACGATGGCGGTGAACGTCGCGCTCGCGCGCAAGGATGCCGCGGCCGGCAAGACCGCCATCGACGAGGCCGAGCTGGCCGTGCTGCGATCCGGCGAAATCCTGTCGCTCGCGACCGAGCTGTTCGTGCTCGCGAAGGCGCGCTGGGAGCTCGACTACGATCGCAAGCGCGCGATCGAGCTCGCACGCCGGGCGGAGGGCTTGCTCGCGAAGCGCAAGGACCACACCGGTCGACTCGCCGAGGTGCGCGCGTGGCTCGACGCGCACGGGTGAGATCGGTTTTCGAGGAGGAAGCTCCGCTTCCTCCTCGCGCGCCGGCGGAGCCCTCGCGCTCACCTCCTTCCGGTCGCTTCGCGACTCACATGGAGATGGAGCCCTTGCGGAAGTCGCTGGCGGCGAGGTGCACGTTCACGAGCACCGGTGTGCCGCGGCCGGCGATCGCCTGCGCCTCGCGCAAGACGGCGTCGGCCTCCTCGGCGCGCCGCACCGCGAGCCCGCGCCCGCCGAAGCCCTCCGCCACGCGATCGTAGTCGGTGCGACGCAGCACGGTGCCGACGTCGTCGCCGAGGATCGTGACCTGGTCGCGCGCGATCTGGGCCCAGCTCGCGTCGTTGCCGACCACGGCGACCACGCCGAGCTCGTGCCGCACGAACGTGTCGAGCTCGGACAACCCGTAGCCCGCCGATCCGTCGCCCCACAGGAGCCACACCTCGGCGCTCGGTCGCACGAGCTTGGCCCCGAGCGCGAAGCCGGCTCCGACGCCGAGCGTGCCGAACACGCCGGGGTCGAGCCACGACAAGGGGCCGCGCGGCGCGGTGGTGTACGACGCGGTCGCGACGAAGTCTCCGCCATCCGCCACGAGCACGCTGTCCTGCGGCAGGCGCTCGTCGATCGCGCGACAGATCCGCAACGGATGCACGCCGCCGTCGGTCGGTGCGTCGGCCTGCGTCGCGATCTCGTCCTCGCGCTCGCGGTCGCGCGTGTGCAGGCGATCGAGCCACGGCGCGACGACGTCCCGCTCGCGTCGGATCTCGCGAGCGATGCCGAGCAGCGACTCGCACGGATCGGCGACGAGCGCGAGGGCAGGGCGGCGGTTCTTCTTCGCGTCGTCCTCGCTGCGATTGAGCGCGACGATCTTCGCCTTGCGCCCGATCGACAGGCCGTACTCGAGCCGGAAGTCGCACGGTACGCCGGCGAGCACGACGAGGTCCGCCTCGCGCAGCGCCTTGCCGCGCTTGTGCCGGCGCAGCAGCGGATGGCGGGCACCGAGCAGGCCCCGCGCCATGCCCGACAGGTACACCGGCGCGCCGATGCGCTCGAGTGCCTCGCGCAGGCGCAGCGCGAGATCGGGCCCGCGCAGCATCGCCTGGCTGCCGACCACCACGACCGGGCGCTGGGCGTCACCGACCATCGCGGCCGCGCGCTCGATCGCCGACGGGAACGCGCTCGGGATCTCCGGCTGCACGCGCGGCCCCACGCGCACCTTCTTGCTGCCCGCGAACACGCGCGCGAGGTGGGCCTTGAGGTACAGCTGCAACGCCCGATCGGCGAGGCCCTTGGTCTGCGACGCCGCCTTCGCGCCGATCATCTCGCGCACCGTCGCCTCGTCGTACAGCAGGTCGACCGGACACTCGACGAACACGGGGCCGGGCACGCCGCTCGTCGCGACCTCGAACGCGCGCTCGAGCGCGGGCACGAGCTCGCGCACGCGCTTGCACTGGGTCGCGAGCTTCACGTGCGGGCCGACGAGCGCCATCTGGTCGATGTCCTGCAGCGCGCCGCGACCGGTCAACAGCGTTGCGGTCGCGCCGCCGAGCAGCACGACGGGCGACTGTGCGAGCTGGGCGTTCTTGATCGCGGTGATCGTGTTCGTGACGCCCGGGCCCGCCGTCACCGCGGCGACGCCGGGCACCCCGGTGAGACGCGCGACGGCGTCGGCGGCGAACACCGCCGTCGCCTCGTGCCGCGTGTCGACGACCCGGATCCCGCGCGCCTTCGCGGACACGAGGATCGGCGAGATGTGCCCGCCGCACAGCGTGAACAGGAAGCGCACCCCCTGGCGATCGAGCACCTCCGCGACGAGATCACCGCCGTGCATCGTCGACCTCCGCGAGCACGTGCCGCGCGGGCACGAAGCAGGTGAACGCTCCGGTCATGACGGGGCCCGCGGCGCCGCGCACCTCGACGTCGACGACGTGCTTCTTGCCGGAGATCTCGCGCAGGCGCGCGACCGCGAGCAGGCGCTCGCCCACGCGCACGGGCGCCACGAGCCGCACCTCGGCGCTGCCGAGCACGACCGTCTCGCGATCGACCGCGAGCATCGCCGCATGATCGGCGAGCCCGAAGACGAAGCCGCCGTGGACGAGACCTTCGTCGTCCGCGCGCATGCGATCGGTGGTGACGAGCTCGACCTCGGCGAGCCCGTCGGCGAGCTGCACCGGTGCTCCGCACAGCTCGCGATCGAGCCGGCGATGGGTATGGGGTGTCACCCGCGGGAGCTTACCCCAGGCGGAAGGACGCCCCGAGCGTCAGCAGGCCGGTGACGGGCCCGGGGAACACGAGCGGTGTCCACTGCCCGTTCTCCTCCTGCGCGCGAAACTCGGGCCCGACGACCGGCACGCCCACGCTGACGCCGAACATCAGGCCGAACGCCCTCGTGATCGACACGGTGTAGTCGCCCTTCAACACGCCGGCCACCCACGGCGTCGATCGTCGCCCGGGTCGGTCGTAGCCGCTCCACCGGTGGACCATGACGCCGGCCTGTCCACCGATGCAGATGCGAACGCGGTGACGCAGCACCGTCTTCGCACCGCAAGCGTCGATCGAACCGGTCGCGAGCGTGTTGCCGATCTTCCCCATGCCGAGATCGAACGCCTTGCCGCCGAACGCCTGCACGCCGAAGCGCGCCATGAATCGCTCGGTGCCGATCACGAACGCCGCGTCGCCGCCGAAGTACGTGTTGGGCAGCAGGTGCGTCATCACGCCGGCCTGCACGTCGATGGCGCGGTACGGCTTGCCGATCGCGGGCTCCATCCCGTCCTCGGCTCGCGCCTCCGACGGCCAGCTCGCCAACGCGGCTCCGAGGCACCCGACCACGAGGCTGCAGCGCACGGCACCACGTCGCATGACATCCACCGTACGAGCTTCCTCGCGCTTCGCCAACCCGGCAGGGACGGTTTCATCACGCGACGGGGAGCAGGGACGGTCTCCGACGCGATCCGATGGAGTCATGCGCGGGGACCGCCCGGACGCGCGATCGGGCGCTCACTGGGGCGGCGGCGTGGGACCTTCGACGCACCAACAGACGTCGTGGCCGCTCTGCGCGTCGAACGAACAATCATCGGCACCGGCGAAGCCTTGGTCGACGCACAGGGTCTGGCAATCGATGGAGACGATCGCACCACCATCGCACACCTCGATCGTGGCCGGGCCGACGCAGGTGATCGCGTCGCCCGTGCACTCCTCTCCCGTGTGACCGGTCTCGCCCTCGCCGCTGCCGTCGTCGCCGGGGGCAGGGCCGTCGCCGCCACCACCACCACCACCACCACCACCGCCGGGCGCCGGCTCGTCGTCGATCGAGCCGTCGCCGAGGATCGAGCACACGCCGATCGTCTCGTACGCGACCAGGAAGTTCGTGCAGTTCGCCATGTCCAGCGCGTCCTCGGTGGCGTCCGTCCAGTCGGTGCGCACGGAGGTGACCACGCTGTCCGAGCACATCGTCATCACGTCGGTGCAGTCGTCGACGCTCACGCCGGGGCCGAAGTAGTTGCACGCGTCGAGGCGTTGGCAGAGGCGCGCCTCGATGGGCTCCTCCTGCTCGCAGCCGACGAAGCTGCCGAGCACGAGGCCGCAGACGAGGGAGAGCGCGAGGCGAGGGCACGAGAACCGGAAACGGTGGGTCATGCCGCGCCCTCTCGCAGGCGCGATGCCAGCGGTGCTCGAGCGCGGATTCACGAGGTGATCCGAGCACGAAGCCCGCGCACGACCGCCGCGAGGGGCAGGGGCCGCGTCCGGCGTCCCATGGGACGTCGCGCGCCGGGGGCCATGTATGATCGCGCGGCTTTGAGCGTCAAGGACCGCCTGCTCGCGCGCTTCCCCGGGCTGCACCGCGTGCTGCTCGATCCCCCGCACCGGATCGCGACGCGCACGCTCGTCACCGGGGTGCGCAGTGGCCTCCTCGGGCTCGGCACGCAGCGGCCGCTCGAGGTCGCGCGGATCCTCGCGACGCGCGGGCTCGGGGTGCGATCCCTGCACGCGATCCATGCCGCGACGGATCCGGATCGGCCGGCCCTGGTGGACGAGCGCCGCACCGTGACCTATCGCGAGGCCGACACCGAGATCGACGCGCTCGCGTCGGCGCTGCGGGATCACCTGGGCGTGTCGCGGTCGGCTCCGGTCGCCGTGATGATGGAGAACCGGGTCGAGTACGCGCTCGTGTGGTTCGCGCTCTTCCGCCTCGGGGTCACCTGCGCGCACATGGGGCGGCACAGCACGGTCGACGAGCTGGAGCCGCTGCTCGATCGCAGCGGCGCGCGTGTGCTCGTCGTGTCCGAGAAGACGTTCGAGGTCGCGGCCGAGCTGCTCGCGCGCCGACCGGAGCTCGACCTGCGGGTGGTCCGCGTCGGGAGCGGTCGCGCCGTGCCGCGCGTGTGCGACTACGACGATCTGTGGTCGCGTGGGCTCGGCCTCGTCGGCAAGCTGCGCGTCGAGGCCGGGCCGAGCGACAACGTCGTGTACACGTCGGGCACGACCGGCCGTCCCAAGGGAGCGGTGCGCGACATGGCAGCGGTGGGGCCGCTCGAGCTCTTCCGCGTGCTCGAGCGCTTGCCGTTGCACACCGGCGATCGCCACCTCGTGTGCGCGCCGATGTACCACTCGAGCGGGCAGGTGTTCCTGCTGATCAACACTGCGCTCGCGGCCACGATCCACTTCCAGGAGCGCTTCGATCCCCAGACCACGCTCGAGCGCATCGCCCACGACCGCATCCAGAACGTGTTCATGGTGCCCACCATGATCGCGAGGATCCTCGAGCTGCCCGCCGAGGTGCACGCGCGCTGCCCCACGCCCGAGCTGCGCGTGCTCGTCTCCGGGGCTGCGCCCTTCAACACGGCGCTGCGCGAGCGGGCCATCGCCCGCTTCGGCGCGGACGTGGTGTTCGACTTCTACGGCGCGACGGAGCTCGGATGGGTCACGCTCATCGACGGCAACGAGATGCTCACGCACCCGGGCAGCGTGGGGCGTCCGATCGCCGGGCAGGAGATCGCGATCCTCGACGATCACGGCGCGCCCGTGCCCACCGGCGCGGTGGGGCGCGTGTACACGCGCAGCGGGCAGCTCATGGTCGGCTACCTGCGCGAGGCGGCGGCCGGCGACCAGACGCAGAGCGGGCAGTGGCTCACGGTCGACGATCTGGGCAAGGTCGACGAGGACGGCTACCTGTGGATCACCGGACGCGCGCGCGACATGGTGATCTCGGGTGGCGTGAACATCTATCCCGTCGAGATCGAGAACGCGCTGTCGAAGCACCCCGAGATCGCCGACGTCGCGGTGATCGGCGTGCCCGATGCGGAGTGGGGCGAGCGGCTCGTCGCGGTCGTGGTGCCGCGGGCCGGCTTCGCGGCCGACGCGGTGGAGGCGTGGGCGCGCGAGCGGCTGACGCCGTACAAGATCCCGCGCCGGTGGGAGACGCTGCCCGAGCTGCCGCGCAATCCGACCGGCAAGGTGCTCAAACGCGAGCTCGTCGAGCGATATTCCGCGGGCGTGCAGTGAAACGCCGCGATGTCGCGGACGTCGAGACAGGGTGGCCACGAAGCGCGCGCTCGTTCTGTACGCAGGTAGCGAGTTCAAGGGTCCGAGCAACGCGGCGATACGCTGGCTCGAGGCGCGGCGCTTCGTGTGCCAGAGCCAGGACGTCGGCGAGGCGTACTCGGACACGCAGCTGTGGATCGACGAGTACCCGCGCACGATGCAGCGGGTCGACGCGACGGTGTGGCTCTCGCACGGCGGATGGGACGGGCCGATGATGTTCGGTGGCACGCGCAACGGCCTGACGATCAGCCCGCAGATCGGACGGCAGTACTCGAACATGGCGTGGCCTGCGGTGTGCGGATGGTTCCGCAACATGCTCACGAAGGACGGCATCGCGGTGATCCACGCGTGCCACTCCGCGGGGTCGAATCGCTACGAGTCCACCGAAGGGTCGATGGCACGGCGATGGACCGAGGAGCTCGCCATCGACGTGGGCACGATCTACACGGTCGGCGTGGAAGGAACGACGTCGTCCGGGATCGCGAGCCAGGTCGTCTCGCTGCTCGGGCACGCGTTCCAGGGCTCTGCGGCGCCCCAGGCCACGCGTGTCCACCAGCCCGGAGGTGCACGCGTCGCGCGGTGGGCGGGGTGGATGAACGTCGTGCGGCGCTGATCGAGGCCGCGTCGCTGTGGCATACTCCCGCGCGTGGGAACGGTGTCCACGACTTGGCCCGAGCTGCCTGCACTCGCCCACGCGGTGGCGGTGGGCGAGCTCGATGGTGACGAGGCCATCGCGGCGATCGTCGACGCGATCGTCGCCCGCGAGATCGGGCTCTCCGCGCGTGCGCCCGGCGGCGCGCCCACCGACGTCGCGGCGCTGCGGCGCACCACCGAGGCGACGGTGCGCGGCGATCGAGTGCTGATGGCGATGCTGCGCCCGCTCGCGCCGTCGGTTCCGCCCGATCCGCTGCCGCCACCTTCGAGTCGGCGCGAGTCGGTGCGCGTGCGTCGGGAGGCCGGCGTCGACGATCTCGACGTGCCGCCGCCGCGCGTGTCCGCCGAGGGATTCCCCACCGACGACTTCGCCGCGAAGCAGCGCACGCGCCGGATCGTGGCGGGCGCGGCGATCGTGCTCGGTGGCGTCGTGGGCATCGGGCTCTGGTCGATGTTCTTGCGGGACTCCGCGTGCGACACGCTCGCGCGGGTGGTGTGTCTCGAGATGCCGGGTGGTTGCACGATCGCGGAGATCGAGCGCCACTTCGACGAGCACGAGCTCGACGACGAGAAGTGCAACGCCGTGCGCGAGGCCGGCAACGCGGCGGTCGCGGGTGTCGACGGGACGAAGCGCGGCAAGGTGTACGAGCGCGCAATCATGGATGCGCTCGGGTTCGACCCGCGCACCGGCAAGCCGCCGGTCGCCGAGGCCGGGCCGGAGAAGAAGGCCCCCGAGCCGCTCGTGATCGCGACCGGTCTCGCCGGGCCCACGAGCTTCGCGGTCGACGAGGCGTACGTGTACTTCACGACGCAGGACGGTCGCGTCGCGCGCGTGCGCAACGTGGGGAGCACGGCGGATCCGATCGCGCAGGCGACCGCGCCCAGCGACATCGCGCCCGCAGCCGACTTCGTGTACTGGCGCGCGAACGGGCCCGACGGCAGCGGTGCGCTGTGGGTGGATCGCAAGCGCGGCACGTACGATCCGCAGACGATCGCGGTGGGCACGAGCAAGGTGGGCGCGGCGCACTGCATGCAGGGCGAGTGCGTGTTCGTCGACACCGTGGACGGCGCGATCGCGGTGGTCGCCCAGGACGGCACGGCGCCGCGCAAGCTCACGGCGGCGCAGTCGCCTGCGCCGCACGAGGTGCGGATTGTCCAAGGCGAGGTGGTGTGGGCGGTGCCGGGAGCACCGGCCGCGATCGCGAGCGCGCCGTCGGCCGGCGGTCCGGTGCGGCTGCTCGCGGGCAACGAGTCACAGGTGCGTCACCTCCGACTCGACGAGACGCACGTCTACTGGATCGCGGATGGCGGCCTGCGTCGGGTGCCGCGGGCGGGCGGCGACGTGGAGACGGTGGTGGGCAGGCCGGTCGTCGCGTTCGCGCTCGATGGCGCCCGCCTGGTGATCACGGACGCTGCCGGCACGATCGCCGCGGTCGCGAGCACGGGCGGCGAGCCCCAGACGCTCGCTGCCGGCCAAGCCGGCGCCGGCTGGGTCGCGGTCGACGGAGCCGCGATCTACTGGACCGCGGGTGAATCGATCGTGCGCCTCCCGAAGTGAGGCGAACGACCGTCGCCGCGCGACGGACCGCGGCTCCTGGGCGCAGCCGTCGTCGCCGCGCGCGGATCGTGCCATGCTGATCGGCATGCACCGTAGGCTCTTGTCCTTGTCGATCGTGCTCGTGATGGGATGTCCGGGGGACGACGCGTCCACCGGGACGGATCCGTCGTCGGAGAGCGGCACGCCCGAGTCGAGCTCCGATGGCGGCTCGA
>CAYXVR010000086.1:0-27581 GCA_964468635.1 uncultured Nannocystaceae bacterium | reverse complement strand
GGCACGCGACCTCGTCCTGGCTCGTGAGCACGGTGACGGCGAGGATGCCGAGCGCATCGCCGGCCTCTTCGACGCACGCCTGCAGGTGACCGGTGCCGCTGCCGGCGTGCACGGTGACGAAGCGCGCACCGAACGATCGCGCGCTGCGGATCGCACCGCGCATCGTGTTCGGGATGTCGTGCAGCTTGAGGTCGAGGAAGATGTCCACGTCGGGCGCGAGCTCGCGGATCCGGTGCACGATCGGCGGCCCCTCGGCGACGAAGAGCTCGAGCCCGATCTTGAACATGCCCACGCGCCCGGTGAGCCGGCCGGCCATCGCCACGGCGGCGGCCGAGTCGGGCACGTCGAGCGCGACCACGAGTCGCGCGATGGCCTCGGCCGAGGGCATGGTCGACGAGGTTCTAACAGGGCGCGACCCGAACGCGGAGGCCCGTCTTCGGCCGCGGGCGTGAGAAACGATCGTTGTGGACAACGTGTGGACGAGTTGTGGAATGCGGCCGCACGGGCAATCTCGCCACGCGTGCCCGAGGACCCGCGCCAAGCCCTGTTCGACCTCCTGGAGGCGGCCGTGCAGGCCGGCGACTGCCCGGGCTGCACGGCGCTCGTCGCCCGCGGTGACGCCATCGTCTACCACGAGGGGCACGGCTCGCTCGGCTCGCATCCGGACTTCGTCGATCGCCACACCCCGGTCGAGCGCGACACCACCTACGACCTCGCGTCGCTCACGAAGGTGCTCGCCACGACGTCGCTGGTCGCGGGCGCGGTGGCGCGCGGCCAGCTCGAGCTCGACGCGCTCGTACCCGAGCCGTGGTCGCGCGCGTGTCCGGGCGCGACGTTGCTCGATCTGCTCGAGCACGCCGCGGGCCTCGTCGCGCACCGCGAGTACTTCACCGAGGTGACGCCGTTCGATGCCGAGGCGGTGCTCGATCGGGTGTGCGCGACACCACCGGCGAGCGCACCACGCGAGCGTGCGGTGTACAGCGATCTCGGCTTCATGATCCTCGGTGCGTGGCTCGAGCGCGTGTTCGATGCGCCGCTCGACGCGGTGTTCCACGCGAGGCTCGCGTATCCGCTCTGGTTGGACCAGGGCGATCCACCGGCGCTGTTCTTCCGCCGGTTGCAAGGCGCTGCGAACCTGTCGTCGGTGCTCGAGCGCCGCATCGCGCCGACGGAGGTCTACGATGCCGCGCTGCATCCGGACGGCGTGCCGTCGCACTTCGCCGTCCGAGCGCACGAGCGTGTCGCGCATGGGAGCGTGCACGACGACAACGCATACGTGATGGGCGGCGTGGCCGGGCACGCGGGGTTGTTCGGGCATGCCGACGGTGTGCACGCGCTCGCGAACGCGTGGTTGCACCTGCGCCTGCCCGACGTCGACCGTGCGCTGCGCGATCGATTCTGGCGCGCGAGCACCGTGCCCGGCTCCACGCGGAGGCTCGGTTGGGACGGCGTCGCGCCCGATGGCAGCGGTGCGACGGGCCGCGCGTTCGGGCCGAGCTCGGTCGGACACACCGGCTACACCGGCACGAGCCTGTGGATCGATCCAGACGCCCCGGGCGGAGCGCTCGTGTGCGTGCTGCTCACGAACCGCGTGCACCCGACGCGCGCGAACGAGGGCATCAAGTCGCTGCGCCAGCGCTTCCACGCCGCGGCGGCGAAGCTCTGACCGACTACTTCTCCGGCATCACCGGCAGGCCCGCGCTCGCGTCGAGCCACAACGTCTCGCCCGCGAACGCGGTGTCGAAGTGGTGGCCGAGCGCGGGAAAGGCCGCAAGGAACATCGCGTGGCTGAACTGCTCGGCCAGCACCTCGCCGGACGTGTCGCGCACGGTGAATCGCAGCCCGCTACCGGAAGCGAACACGACGACTTCGTGATCGCGCGTTCGCATCGTCGTGAGCACGGGAAGGTCGGCGGTCGCCGTCGCGGTCACGCGGACGTGATCGTCGACCGTCGAGCTGCGCTCGCGCGCGCTGTCCATCGGACGCGTCGGCGTGCATGCGCAGACGATCAGCGCCGGTCCCCACACCCTCCAGCTCGTCCTCATGCCACCAGTGTCTCGGTTCCGCGCGCGACGGGAAAGGGGGGGGCCGCCAGACCGCCGTCCGCGACCGTGCGTACGGAGCAACCTGCTACATTCGCGGCCGCCGCCCCGAGCCCACCATGCCCCGAAACCTGCTTCCGCTCGCCCTGCTCGCGCTCTCCACCGCTTGCGCCCACGGGGGCGCGTTCCCGGCCGCGGACACCGATCTCGCGCTGCGGCGCGTGGTGCTCTACCGCAACGGCATCGGGTACTTCGAGCGTCACGGCGACGTCGACGACGAAGTGCTGCGCGTGAAAGTGCGCCGCGATCAGATCGACGATCTGCTGAAGAGCCTCACGGTGATCGATCGCAGCACCAACAGGCCGGTGAGCGTGTCGATGCCGCTCGACCCCGAGAGCTGGGCGACGGCGGCCCTGGCGACGCTGGCGCCGGGTCACGGCACGCTGCCCCAGGTGCTCGACTCGCTGCGCGGCACCGACGTGGCGCTGCACACGAGCGAGGGCCGGATCCGCGGACGCATCGTGATGGTGGAGCGCATCGTGAACGAGCCCGATCGCGGCGCTCGCAGCGATCGCGGCGGCGGCGATCGACCCGACGAGCTCGACCACAAGATCACGCTGTTGCGCCGCGATCAGCTCGAGGTCGTGCGCCTCTCGAAGGTGCACGGCGTGACGCTGCAGGACGGCGATCTCGCGCTGCAGCTGCATCGTCGCCTCGACGCGAGCGCGGGCGAGGGCATGTTCCAGCAGGTGGAGGTCGAGATCCGACTGGCCGGCAAGCGCAGCCACGATCTCGCGGTGAGCTACGTCGTGGCGGCGCCGATGTGGAAGCCGACGTATCGCGTCGTGCTGCCGGAGGGCAAGGGCAAGGCGCTCTTGCAGGGCTGGGCGATCGTCGACAACACGAGCGGCGAGGACTGGACCGACGTGTCGCTCGCGCTCACCTCGGGCGAGCCGATCGCGTTCCGTTACGATCTGCACACGCCGCGCACGGTGGGCCGTGCCGATCTGACGGAGGCCGGCGTGTCGCGCCGCGCCGCGGTGGCGATCGGCGAGACCACGTTCGAGGAGCCGGCGCCCGTCACCGAGGAAGAGGAGATGATGGACGCGCCGGCGGCCACGTCCACGCCGGCCGGGGGGCCGATGGGCGGCGGCGCCAAGGCAGCGGATGCGGGCGACGACTTCGCCGAGGGCGAGATGAAGCAGGAGAAGGCCGACCGGCGCTCGCGCGCGTCCGCGAAGCCGGCCGCACCTCCGCCGGCCAGGGACATGGACATGGACGGTCGATTCAATGCGGACGAGAAGAAGGCGGAGGACGTCTCGATCGACTACGAGGCGCTGCGCCGCAGCACGCTCGCGAGCGCGCGCTCGAAGCAGGTCAGTGGTCTCACGAGCTTCGATCTCGTCGAGCGTGTCACGGTGCCGAACGGCAGCTCCACGATGGTGGCGATCCTCAACGAGCAGGTCGAGGCCGAGCAGACGTTCCTCTACAAGCCCGGCGGCGCGGGCATGGGCTACGAGGCGAACCCGTACCGCGTCGTCCGCTTCCGCAACTCGTCGAAGTTCGTGCTCGAGCCCGGGCCGATCAGCATCTACTCCGGCGACAGCTTCGTCGGCGAAGGTCTGTCGGAGTCGGTCGGCACCGGCACGAGCGCGACCCTGCCGTTCGCGGTGGAGCCCAGCATCATGGTCACCTCGTCCGCGGCCTACAGCGGCGAGGAGATGCAGCTGCTCCGCATCGTCCGCGGCGTCCTGGAGGTCGAGTCGTTCTCGCGCACCACCACGACGTGGACCGTGAAGTCGCCCAAGAGCATGGGCACGCTCACGGTGCTCGTGCGCCACTCGAAGTCGGGGTGGAACTACACGCTGAAGGACCGGCCGAAGGGAACCGAGGACCTGCCGGACGCATATCTCGTGCCGGTGGAGGTGAAGACGGCCGGCGCGGAGGGCAGCGTCGTGCTCGTCGAGGAGACGCCGTCCACGACGACGCTCAGCATCTGGGACGGGCGCGCGTTGCCGCTGTTGGAGGGCCTCGTCGCGTCGGTGAAGCTCACGCCCGAGCTGAAGAAGAAGCTCGAGCCGCTCGTGAAGCTGCGCCAGGAGATCGGTCGCATCGACACGGAGATCGAGGGCCTCAAGCGCCAGCAGATCGAGCTCGATCAGCGCGCGAACGAGACGCGCGCGAACCTCGAGGCGATCAAGAAGGACCCGGCCGCGGGCTCGTTGCGCTCGAAGCTGAACAAGCGCCTCGACGAGTTCACCGCGGACGGCGATCGCATCGGCCGCAAGGTGGTCGAGCTGAACTCGCAGCGCCTCGAGAAGAAGATCGCGCTGGAGGATCTGCTGCAGAACCTCGACTTCGAGGCGCCGAAGAAGTAGCCCGTCAGCGGCAGACGCCGTTGATGCACTCGTGGGTGCCGCAGGGGATGTCCGTGACGACGCAGTCGCGGCACGACGGTGGCGGGACACCATCGACGAGCACGCGCGGCAGGTTCACGACGATGCGCCCGGGGGCCAATGGCACGCCTTCGGGCGCCGTCGCGAAGCACACCGTGCCGTCGTCTGCGCGAGCATCGGCGACGAGGCGATAGTTGCCCCACTCGAGTCCCTGCGTGATCAGATCGTTGCTCGTGCAGGTGGTCGGCACTCCGTCGAACGGAGCGAGGCCTTCGACCAGGTTGCCGTCGGCGTCGAGGAGAATCGTGGTCGTGGAGGCGATGTGCAGCAGGCCCTCGCCGACGTTCGGAACGCACCCCCGATATCCGTCGCCCGGGAGCTCGGACGCGAATCCGAGGCTCACCTTGGTGCTCGCCACCAGCGGCGGATCGAAGTCGTCCTCGCCGAAGTCGACGCGGACGTCCACCAGCGCCGCCGTGCCCGCATCCACCATCGTCGCGCCGACGAGGGGCTTCGTGAGCGGCTCGTCGCCGACGCCGAGCCCCGTGACCTCGATCGAGTAGGGTCCGTCGTCGCCGCGGATCTCGGCCGCGAAGAAGAGCGGTCCGTTGATCCTGCACTCGGTGACGGCAAGGGTGATTCGTTCGCCGTCCTGGCCCACCGCCGCGATCCGGAACTTCGTGAGCGGCGAGCCGCAGACCGCGACCGGGTTGACGTCGAGGATCGTCACCAGCATCCTGAACTGCACGACGGCCGCGTCGCCGCCCTCGACCGCGAGGCAGGTCGCGTCGTCGTCGTCGACGGCGCCGTCGTCGTCGTTGTCGATGCCGTCCGTGCACGAGCCCGCGCCCTCGCGTGGGTTGCAGCCGGGGTCCTGTGCGTCGACGAAGCCGTCGACGTCGTTGTCGACCGCATCGACGCACTCGGGCGGCGCCGGGGTGAGGAAGAACGACTCGAAGTCGTTGTACGTCTCGTCCGAGATCACGTCGAACGGTTGGCAGTCGCACGCGATGTCCGACGGCAAGCAGCCGAGCGTCTCTGCGCTCGGCTCGCAGCGCGGCTGCTCTTCGTAGTCGTCGTCGCCGGGCGTCTTCAGCTTTTCGAGCTCGACGGGGTCGAACCACTCGTCGCGGTCGCGTTGCACGCCGCGGACCTCGAGCGTGTACGTGCCGGCCGGCAGCTCGGGGCCGCGGACGGTCGCGTCGGGGTCGTCGAACGACTCCGGAAAGCACGGGAAGATCGTGACGTCGGCGACGAGGCCCAGGTCGTCGATCGCCTTGGCCTCCACCGCGGTGATGCCCAGCGTGCTGCACTGGAACGCGTGCGTGATCTCGATGCGCTCGGTGGGGTCCTCGCGCGGCGCGAGGTCCCACCGCAGCTCGTAGCTCGGCGTGTCCTTGCAGGCCGGCAGCGCGCCGGCGAGGGCGAGCGAGACGATCGCGTAGCGGAGCACCCGCGGCGGACCTTAGCAGCCCCCCCGGACGCGGCGCCAGCGCGGGGTGACCAGCGTTCCGCCGCCGTGGTGGCGCACTTTGCCGATGGATGTCGCAATGGGTGTTCGATGGCCTCGAACCCCGACCTCGACCTCCCGCGGTACGCCCGGCTCTGCGCCTGGATCTGCGTCGCCGCGCTGACGGCATGTCGCGACGGTGGCGGGGCCCCCGACGCCGACGGCACCGCCACGGGCGGCGCAGACGAGGAGGGCTCGGGGTCGGAGTCCGCCGACGACGACGGCGCGGACGACGACGACGGCGGCGACGGAGCCGACACGACCTCGTCGAGCACGCGGCGACTCTCGGTGGCGGAGCTGCGCAACAGCTACCGCGACGTGCTCGGCGTCGTGCCGGCCGCGCTCGACGACGTCCCGCCCGACAGCCTCGGGCTCACGTTCGATCGCGTCGTCAACGCGCAGACCGTCAGCGCGGCGCACCTCGACGGCTTCGCGGCCGCGGCTCGCGAGGCCGCGACGATGCTCGTCGCCGATCAGTCGCTCGACGAGCGCGTGCCGGAGTGCGCCGACGGGATCCTGCCCCCGCTCGCACCCTCGAGCCTCGTCGACGTGCCCGGCACCGGGCTCGCGGCGGGGCCCGAGTGGGCGATCCAGCCGACCGACGTGCCGGACGCGATCTTCATCCAGTACGCCACGGAGGTCACGCTCTCGTACTCGCACCTGTTCCCCGCGCCGGGCAGCTACACGATCGGGCTCGACTTCGACGTCGTCGACGGCACCGGCACCGAGATCATCGTGGACTTCGGCGGCGACACCGTGGCCACGTTCGACACGTTCGGGGGGCCGCCGTACGAGGTGACCGTCGACGTGCCGGCCGCGGGTACCGGCGTGCTCGACTGGGCGATCAACGGCAGCGGCAACTTCACGCTGCTCGTGCGCGGGCTCGACGTCGAAGGGCCGGTCGATCCGGGGGCCGGCTTCACCGCCGAGCGCGAAGCGTGTGTCGAGGCCGTCGTCGATCGGCTCGCACCGCTCGCATTCCGGCGACCGCTCGATGCGAATCGCCGCGAGCAGCTCGTCGGTCTGATCCCGCTGGCGGAGGGCGACTACGGCGAGGCGCTGAAGATGGTGTTCGAGGCGATCTTCGCCAATCCGTCGTTCCTCTACCTCGTCGAGATCGGCACGGAGGTCAAGGACGAGCCGGGCACGTTCGCGCTCGATTCCCACGAGCGTGCGGCGCGGATCAGCTACGCGCTGTGCGAGTCGCCGCCCGATGCGGAGCTCGCCGCCGCCGCGGCCGCGGACGAGCTCGCGACGCCGGCGCAGGTCGAGGCCCACGTGCGGCGGCTGCTCGACTCGCCGTGCGGCGAAGCGACGGCGCAACGGTTCTTCAGCCAGCTCTTGTGGCTGTACAAGATCACCGACCTCGATCGCGACGCGACGCTCTTCCCCACGTACTCGCCCGACGTCGCGGCCGGCATGCTCGCGGAGACGGAGCGCTTCGTCAGCGAGCTGCTGTTCGTCGAGCAGGCCTCGCTCGCCACGCTGCTCACCGCCGACTACTCGTGGCCCGATCCGCGCAGCGCGGCGCTCTACGGGCTGCCCACGCCGACGGAGCAGGAGCGCACGGAGCTGCCGTCGCATCGCGCAGGCATCCTCACGCACCCGTCGGTGCTCGCGGTGACGTCGACGTTCGACACGACGTCGCCGGTGCTCCGCGGCGTGTTCGTGCTCGAGCACGTGCTGTGTCAGGAGCTGCCGCCACCTCCACCGGGCTTGATGATCTCGCCACCCCCACCGGATCCCGACGCGACCACGCGCGAGCGCTGGGAGCAACACTCCGCCGATCCGACGTGCTCGGGCTGTCACGCGCTCATCGACCCGATCGGATTCACGTTCGAGGAGTTCGACGCGATCGGTCGGCACCGCACCGAGGAGAACGGGCTGCCCGTGGATCCCACCGGAGGTGCGCCGGCGATCGGCAAGGACGACGGCAGCCTCGCCGGCGCGGCCGATCTGGCGCGCGCCGTGGCGGAGTCGCCGGAGTCGGTGTCGTGCTTCGCCAAGCAGTGGATGCGCTTCACGCTCGGACGGCTCGAGACCGACGCCGACGAGGACAGCTTGGTGACGGTCGAGGAGGCACTCGCCTCGGGCAGCTTGAAGGACGCATTCGTGTCGATCAGCACCACGTCCGCATTCACTTTCCGCTACCAGGAGGTGCAGCCATGAGCCGCCGATTCGATCTCGCGAGCCCGGCGCGGCGCCGGTTCATGCAACGCGCGGCGGCGCTCGGCGTGTCGGGCGGCCTGCTCGGCCTGCTCGGCAACCTCGTGCGCGCCGGCGGCGATGCGCCCGAGCTGCGCTTCTTCTTCATGTTCACCGGCAACGGTCACCAGACCGAGCACTTCGTGCCGAGCAATCCGAACGAGACCACGTTCGACTTCGCACCCGCGCTCGCGTCGCTCGAGCCCCACCGCGCCGATCTCATGCTCGTGCACGGCGTGTCCGGCGTGGGCAGCCACCACCAGGGCACGAGCGAGGCGCTCACTGGCCGCCCGAGCGAGGGCATCGAGGCCGGTGCCACGGGCGGTCCCAGCCTCGATCAGTTGTTCGCCGATCGCTTCCGGGCGACGACGGCGTTGCCGAGCCTCGAGCTCGGGGTCATGCCGGCGAACTCGCTCGAGGATCAGATCACGTTCTCCGCGAGCGGCTTGCCGGTGCCGGCGATCGGCTCGGCGGCCGGTGGGTTCAACCGGTTGTTCGGCCTCGCGAACGAGGACCCGGACGCGGCCGAGGCCCGTCGTGCGCGCAAGCGCAGCGTGCTCGACGTGATCGCCGGCGATCTCGAGAAGCTGCAGGGCGAGCTCGATGCGCCGACGCGTGCGCTGCTCGACGAGCACCTCACGCTCGTGCGCGCGCAGGAGGAGGACCTCTCGCAGCCGTACGTGCCGGTGTCGTGCGAGCTCGGTGCGGCGCCGGCCGGGGACGGATTGGTCGCGACGTTCGAGGGCCAGATGGCGAACGCCGTGAGCGCGTTCCGGTGCGGCATCACGCGCGCCGTGACGCTGCGCGTGGGCGGCTACGGCGGCATCGAGGAGGGCGCGTACGACGAGGTCGGCGTGAACAACGGCCATCACAACGCCGCGCACGTCGGACCGGCGAGCGATCTGCTCGGCATCAACGGGTTCCACGCCGAGCAGTTCGCGAGCTTGATCGCGCAGCTCGCCGCGATCCCGGAGGGCGATGGACGCCTGCTCGACAACACCGTGCTCGTGTGGGGCATGGAGCTCGGCCTCGGCCAGTACGCGCACGACCGCAACGACATGCCGTTCGTGATCGCCGGCGGCAAGAATGCCGGGCTCGCGCTCGGCCGCTACCGCGACCTCGGCGGCCGCGCGTACCAGGACTTCCTGTTCTCGCTCGTCCGCGTGATGGGCCTCGACGACGTCGACTCGTTCGGCGACGCGGGCACGAACGTGATCGAAGATCTGTGGGCGTGAGGTCGCACGTCTCGTCGCGTTCGCGGGTATGCTCGCGCGCGACACCAGCATGGCCGGCGAACCGACGAGCACCACCTGGCGCGAGACGAAGACCGACGACGAGGACGCGCGCTTCGAGCGGCACGCGGCGTTGCTGGCCGGGCTGCAGAAAACAGCGGCGAAGTCGGGCGCGCTCTCTCGCGCGTTGCATGCGAAGGCGCATGTCGGCGTCGAGGCGAGCTTCGTCGTGCTCGAGGATCTGCCCGAGCACGCGCGTCACGGGCTGTTCGCCCAGCCCGGCCCTCATCGAGCGTGGGTGCGCTGGTCGAACGGTGCAGGGCGTCGACAGAACGACCGCACGCCCGACGCACGCGGCATCGCAGTCAAGGTCGCCGACGTGCAGGGGCGCAAGATCATCCCCGGGCTCGAGGACGCGACGACGCAGGACTTCCTCGCGATCCGCACGCCGGCGCTGCCGTTCCGCGACGCGGACGAGTTCATGGCGTTCGTGGCCGCCGCGCGCTCGCCGACCACGCTGCCGCTGAAGCTCGCGTTCGCGCTCGGACCGGGCCGTGCCTTCTCGATCGTGCATGCGCTGCTGCGCTCGACGAAGCGGCGCGACGTGTCGCTCGCGACCGTGCCATTCTACAGCGGTGCCGCGATCGCGTGTGGTCCGCATGCGGTGCGGTTCGCGATCGTGCCGGTCGATCGTGCGCCGGAGCCGTCCGTCACGGAAGTCGAGGTCGACGGCGATCACTACACCCGCGACCTCGTGCAGCGCCTGCGTACCGGCGGGCTCGACTACGAGATGCGGCTGCAGTTCTTCCGCGACGAAGCGACCACGCCCATCGAGGATCACACGGTGGAATGGAACACCCCGTTCGTCACGGTCGCGCGCGTGTCGATCCCACAGCAGGACCCCGAGAGCGCCCACGGCAAGGAGGTCGCCGCGCGCATCGAGGGCTTCTCGTTCGACCCGTGGCACGCGCTCGTCGAGCACCGTCCGCTCGGCAACGTCATGCGCGCGCGCAACTTCGCCTATCGAGCCAGCACGATGGCCCGCGGCGCCACGCCCGAGCCGGAGTGACCCGTCAGCGGGCGAGCATCCGCATGGCGGAGCCGGCGGAACCGACCAGCCGATCGCGCATGTCGGCGGTGTTCCACTCGTTGCCGCCGTTGCCGGTGAAGCGCAGCTCCATGTAGAGGTTCGAGTCGAGCACGCCGAGCACCGTGTCGATGTGCAGCGCGTCGCCCGAGAGTCGTGCGGCGTAGATCGCCCGCGCGCCGAGCCCGTCGACCTCCTCCGTCACGAAGCCGGACGTGGGGCTATTGGTCCACGCGTCCTCGAACACCGAGAAGCGTGCATCGGGCTCGCTGTCGACGCTGACGAAGAGCTGGAACCGGTTGTCGCCGTCGCTCGCGACGAGATCGACGATGCAGCCGGTGATCTGGCGGCTGTCGCCCTCCGTCTGCGTGGAGCGCGAGGTGGCGCGGCCGACCGCCGAGCCGAGCGGGCGGAGATCGACGACGTCGCACGGGCTCGACGGCTGCGAGTACGCGCCGTCACCCGCGGGAATGCCCACCGCCATGTTCGCCTCGGCGGCGAGCTTCTGCTCGACGGCCCTTGCCTTCTCACCGCAGCTGCACACGAGGCTGCAGAGCACTACGATCGCCGAGGAATGCAAGCGAGTCATGGACTGGTCTCGCGGTCAGCATAGCGCGCTGCGGTGGGTGCGTGCCACAGTCGCACGACGCGATCGTAGCCGCCCGACGCGAGCGTACGGCCGTCGGGCGAGAAAGCGACCGAGGTCGCCACCGATTCGTGTGCGCCGACCGTGAGCAGGTAGTCGCCCGTGCGCGCCTCATAGAGGCGGATGCGATAGTCCTGGTTGCTCGTCGCGATGCGCTGTCCGTCGGGCGAGATCGCGACGCCCGTGACCGCGCGCCCGAACGTCGGCGCGCTCCAGCGCGTCGCGCCGCTCGCGAGCTCGACGCACGTGAGCGTGCCGTCGCCGTGGCCCACCACGATCACGCCCTCGTCGAGCGTCGCGATCGCCGTGACGCCCGCGAACGTGCCCACCGCCGTCGCCGAGCCGTCGGCGCGATCGAGCCGTGCAACGCCGGTCGCCCCGCCCACGACCACGCCGTCGTCGACGGCGACGACGTCGGCGATCGCACCCACGCCGGCGTCCATGCGACCCAGCGAGCGCCCGTCGGTGCCCCACCAAGCGATCGAGCCGTCCTCGCCCCCGCTCACGAACGTCGCGTCGTCGACGAAGGCGAGCACCGGCGCCGACTGGGCGCGCACGACCTCGCGCACGGCGAGGTCGCCGGCATCGCGCACGTGCACCGTCCCGTCGCGACTCGCGGTGACGATCGTGTCCTTCGCGACGGCGATCGCGTCGACGGTGACGGGATGATCCGTCACGGACACGGCCGGTCCTCCGTCCGCGAGCGTCCATGCGCGCACCGCATCGTCGTCGAGTCGACCCCACTGTGGACCGATCGCCGCGATCACGCGCTCACCGGTGGGATCGAACGCGAGCGCCTGCACCTTGTCACCGCCGCCGCGCAGCACTCGATCCACCGGCGGTGCGCCCAGGTCCCAGGTGCGCAGCGAGCCGTCGAGGCTCACCGACGCGAGCCAACGGCCCTCGCCCCCGAGCGCGAGCGCGTCGACACCGAAGTCGTGCCCGCGCAGCCGGTGGCGCAGCGTGCCGGTGCGAGCGTCCCAGATCGCGATCGCACCGTCGCGTCCGGCCGAGATCAGCGTGCTCGCGTCCGGTCTCACGAGATCGACGAGGCCGTCGGGCTGCAGCTCGAACTGGCGAGGCTCGCCACGACCGCGCCGGTCGAACGCGGTGATCCGATCGTGCCATCCCGCGATGTAGACCGTGTCGCCGCCGACGAGGATCGCCTCGATGCCCTCGGTCGCCGGGAACGTGCGCACGGTCCGGCCGTCGCGCGGATCGACCTCGTCGACGCCCCACGACGTCCACGCGCCGAGTACGGTGTCCGCATCGGGCGTCAACGAGAAGAGCTGGTGCTCCGTGCGGGAGCTCGACGTGCGAGTGGCGGCATCGACGTCCCAGCGCTCGATCGTGCGATCGTGTCTCGTCACGACCAGCTCTCGTCCCGAGAGCGCGAGCCCGTCGACCGCAGGGCCGGGTCCTCCGAGGGGGCCTGCGTCGCTGCCGTCGTCGAGCCGGCGACGGTGGACGAGCCCGCTGGCGGCCCCGACGTACACGACGCCGCGCTCGACGTCGATCGCGGTCGCGCTCGGCTCGTCGCCGAGCTCCACCTGCCACGCGGGCTCGACGATCGGTACCGTGCGATCCGAGACCGTGCGCAGGCCGTGCACGACACCGTCGTCGCTGGTCGCGACGAGCAGCGCGCGTCCCGGATCGTGCACGAGCAGATGCGACGGCGAGCCGAGCGGCACGACCTGCATCGAGCGATCGACCTGCGCGAGCAGGCGATGCCACTCCCATCCGCGATCGTCGACCGCACACGCGCCGAGCTCCACCTTCGCGCGCGCGAGGTCGTTGGCCGCCAGCGCGCGCTCGGCCGCCGTGACGTGGTGGCGATAGTCGGCGTCGTCCTCGGCGCTCGCCTCGATCTTCGGCGCCTCGGATGCGTCACCGTCGTCGCGGCGCGCGATGGCGATCGCTGCCGTCGCGGCGCCGGCGGCCGCGACCCACGGCAACGCCCACCGCGAACGCCACACGAGGGTGCGCACGCGATGGCTGCGATGCGATCGACGGGCGCGCACCGGCTCGCCCGCGCACGCGCGTCGCAGATCGGCTGCGAGCTCGGCGGCATCGGCGTAGCGGTGCTCCGGCGCCTTCGCGAGCGCCATCTGCACGACGGCATCGAGCGCGCGCCAGCGCATGGGCGCGCGCGTGAGCGGCTCGGGCACGTGGGTGCGCACCAGCTCGGCGATCCGGGCGGCGTTCGTGCGCGACACCGGGTAGGGCATGCGCCCGCCGACGAGCTCGTACGCGACGACGCCGAGCGCGTAGACGTCGCTCGCCGCGGTAGGCCCGGGCCCGTCGCCGTCGAACTGCTCCGGGCTCATGTAGTGCAGCGTGCCGAGCAGATCGCCGAGCTTCGTCGCCACCGTCCCGGCCGCGTCGGGGTCGTCGAGCCAGCGCGCGATGCCGAAGTCGATGAGCTTGGGCGTGCCGTCGCGACCGACGAGCACGTTGCTCGGCTTGATGTCGCGGTGGACGATGCCGTGGCGATGCGCCTCCGCGACCGCGTCGCACACG
This sequence comes from uncultured Nannocystaceae bacterium, assembly GCA_964468635.1. GTDB lineage: Bacteria > Myxococcota_A > Polyangia > Nannocystales > Nannocystaceae > Xiheibacterium. Next base: position 13,943 of record CAYXVR010000086.1, on the reverse strand, counting down.
CGGGCGAGCAGCTCCACGCGTGCGCGCGTGTCGAGCTTCTCGTCGTCGGCCCACCGCGTGATGCTCTTCGCGTCGGGGATGTACTCGAGCGCGAAGTAGGGGATCCGCCCGATTTCGCTCTGGTGCGTGCCGGCCTCGTAGATCTCCGCGATGCCCGGATGGCGCAGACGCCCGAGGATCTCGACCTCGCGCTCGAACCGGCGGCGCAGGTTCGGCGTGGCCCAGCTCGTGCGCAGGAGCTTGAGCGCCACCATGCGGCGCGGACGATCCTGCTCGGCGACGTAGACGGTGCCCATGCCGCCGACGCCGATGCGCGGACCCAGCACGTACTGGCCGATGCGACGGCCGACGAGCCAGCCACCGCTGGGATCGTCGTCGTTCGTGTCCATGTCGTTCACCTGGGCGATCGACGGGGGCTCGAGGAAGCCCTCGGCGCGCGCGTCGGCGGCGAGCAGCGCTTCCACCTCGGCGCGCAGCTCGGGATCGTCGCGGCAACGCTCCTCGAGCTGCACGCTCCGCTCCGCTGCGGGCAGATCGACGAGCTCGAGGAACAGTGCGCGCCCGGCTGGCGTGAGCGCGGTCATTCCGAGTCGCCGGCCGGCTCGGTGGCCATCGCCTCGAAGAGGTACGCGCGCGCGAGGCGGAACGTACGATCGACCGTGCGCCGCGAGATGCCGCAGACCGCCGCGACCTCGTCGTGGTTCATGCCGGCAAAAAAACGCAGCTCCACGATCTGCGCGGCGACCTGGTCCACGGCGGCGAGCCGGTCCAGTGCGACGTCGAGCGCGAGCAGGTCGACGAGCTCGCCGTACGCGTCGGCGATCGCGAACACGTCACCGCTCGCCTTTTGTCCGCCGCCACGCTTCGCGCGACCACGCGCGCGTGCATGATCGGTGAGGATGCACCGCATCGCGCGGGCGGCCGCCGCCATGAACTGCCCACGCTGCTCCCAGCGATCGCTGCCGAGCCGCAGCCACGCCTCGTGCACGAGCGCCGTGGTCTGCAGCGTGTGCTCCGCCCGCTCACCTCGCATGAGCGCGTGCGCGAGCCCGCGGAGCTCGGCGTACAACGCGATCCATCGCTCGCCGTCGGCGACCACCGGGATCGGCGCTGGTGGGGGTGCGTCCGCGCTCACCTCGCTGTCCATCGTCGATCAATGCCGCGCCGCGGTCGACCATTTCCTTAAACCGTGGCGGGCTGCGCCCACGGATGTCGCATGCAGGTCATGACTCGAAGCACGACCCTGGCGTTCCTCGCATGCACGACCCTCGCGACCGAGGCGAGCGCGGCAGAGCTGTACGTCGACGCGGCGGCGCAGGGTGGCGGCGACGGATCGATCGCCAGTCCCTTCACCACCGTGCAGGCGGCGATCGACGCGGCCGTGGACGGCGACGACATCCTCGTCGCCGGTGGCATGTACGCCGCCATCGTCGTCGACACGAAGGAAGTGCACCTGTCCGGCGGATGGGACGTGGATTTCGGGGCCGTCGCTCCGGAGATCCCGAGCGTGCTGCAGGGCACGCCCGACGCACCCACGGTGACTCTGTACGAGACCGGGGCCACCGTGCTCGAGGGCTTCGTCGTGCGCGGCGGCCAGCGCGGCGTGATGATCGACGCCGACTACCTCTCCACGACCAACGCGCCGATCGTGCGCGACAACGTGATCGAGCAGAACGGTACGCCGATGCTGATCGGCGGCGGCGTGTTCGCGGACCACTGCGACGCGACGATCGTGGGCAACACGATCCGCGACAACGTCGGCGACCGCGGTGCCGGCCTCGCGTCCGCGTGCAACACGGTGCTCGTGGAGGACAACATCGTCGAAGGCAACGTCGCCCACGGCGATCACGGCGGCGGCATCTACCTCTACGGCGCCACGATCACCGTGCGCGGCAACCTCGTGCGCGACAACGAGGTGGGCATGGTGATCGGCTACGGCTGGGGCGGCGGCGCGCTCGTGTACGGCGCCGGCTCCACCGCGACGTTCGAGCACAACGTGTTCACGGAGAACTATGCACCGCTCGGCTCGGGCGCGTTCGTGGACGACGGCGCCGAGGCGCGCTTCGTCGGCGATCTGTTCTTCGCGAACGCCTGCGGGACGGAAGGCGGCGGCGCGCTGCTCGTCGACGGCTACGACGTGGACGTCTCGTCGCGCGCGGTGCTGGAGAACGTCACGATGGCCGCCCACGCATGCAAGGGCGTCATGGGCGGGGCGATCAACGTGCAGGCGCAGTCCACCGTGGAGCTCGTGAACAGCATCGTGTGGGGCAACGGCGGCGACGACTTCGTCACCGACGGCACGTCGACGATCACCGCGACGTACACGCTCAGCGAAGAGCCGCTCGACGGCCCCGGCAACCTCTCGGTCGATCCGCGTTTCGTCGATCCGGCGGGCGGCGACTTCCACGTGCTGTCCACGCAGGGGCGCTTCGATCCCGCGACCCGCGACTTCGTCGTGGACGACGTCGACAGCCCCACGATCGACGCGGGCGATCCCGCGTCGGACTTCGCGATGGAGCCCGGTCCCAACGGGCTGCGCATCAACCTCGGGCACACCGGCAACACGCCCGAGGCGAGCATGGGCGGTCCCGGCGGCGAGCCGCCCACCGGCGACGACACCTCGAGTGGCAGCGACAGCGCCGACGAGAGCGAGGGCTCGGACGGGCTCGACCCCGCCGACACGGACGACGACGCCGGCGACGGCTCCGACGGTGGCACCAGCGGCGCCGCAAACGAGGATCCGAGCGACGAAGCGATGACCGTGGGCTGCGGCTGCACCGGCGGCGTCCCGGGCCCGCTCGCGCTGCTCGTCGGCGCGGTGCTCGGCCTCAGCCGCCGCAGGGCAACGCGCCGAGATCGAGCGACGTGATCGTCCCCGCCTCGATCGGGAACGAGACCGGACACGTGACGCCGTCGACGGTGACGGTGAGGCGATAGTCGCCGCGGTCCATCCCTTCGACGACGTGATCACCCGCCGCGTCCGCGCAGCTCGACGCGGCCCCCGCGAGCCCGAGCCCCCGGTCGGTCGCGAGCATCTCGCGATAGAGCACGTCCTCCACGGGCTCGCCCTCGTCGTCCAGAGGCGGCTCGGCGAGCGCCTCCTCGGGCGAGTCGTAGTAGAGCGCGAGGCTCGTCTCGCTGCACATCTCGGTGCCCGTGATCGCGAGCGTCCAGTCGACGGGCTCGCGCGACAGCTCCCACAGCTCGAGCGTGGCGGCGCGCGACAGCACCTCGATGGTGCGCACCGCGAGGATCTCGTCGGCGGCGCCGGGCGTCTCGATCAAGAGCGTCGTCTCGTAGTCGCCGGGATGGAGCTGGACGAACGCATCCGACGCTTCGACGGCGGCGTCGTTGGACGTCTGGAAGCCCGCGTCGCACGGGAAGCGGAACGAGCCGCGGCGCTCCACGCTGTCGGAGTCCTCGATGAACGCCGCGATCGTCTCCGCGTGCGCACCGACGCAGGTGAGCACGCGCGGGTGCTCCATCTCGTCGGCATCGTTGACCTCGAGGAACTGCCACGAGAACTCCATCCCCGTGGGCTCGTCCGTCGGGAACACGCACGCGCACGACAGGAGCGCGCCCAGCAGCACCGCGTCACGCACAGCCACAGGCCTCCAGGTCGAGCGGATCGTCGGCATCGATGTCCGCGTTCACGATGATCTGGAACACCTGCAAATCGGTGACGAGCCCGCGATGCACGGTGCGCTCGCGCGGCCCCGGCGTGGCGATGCACGGCGGCACGTGATCGATGCACTCCCCGCCCGACTCGACGATCACCGCGCGTAGCGTGAACAGGTAGGGCTCTTCGGAAGCGGGCACGTCGCGATCCGTCGCTCGCGCCACGGTACACGGATGACGCGCGGGCGCGACGATTTGGCACTCCGCGGCGTCGCACCCGGCCGCGCAGCTCGGATCGCAGATGTCGAGCTCCACCTCCAGGTCGTAGCGCAGGGACTCGCCGCCGCGGATCGCCGGGAGATCGCACGTGTCACCGCTCGCCATGAACTGGCCCGCGGGGAAGATCGCGTCGCCGTCGCGGTCGACGACGGCCCAGTTGATCTCCACCACACCGGTGTCCTCCGACGAGCAGCCCGCGGTCACGAACAGCGACCACACTGCGCACGCGCGACCCCTGGGAAACCGGCCGTACATCCGGGAACGCTCGATGGCTGCAGCCTATCAGTCGCCCCGTCGGTTGGCTCTGGGTGCGCGGGGTGTCGGGTTTGACGCGGTCGAAACCCCCGTGTAGCCTGCCGCTGTCGTGTTTGCGCTGCAAATTGCCACGGTTGCCGCCGTTCCGACCTACGCCAACTTGCTGGCCGCGATCGACTACGCCGAGTTGATCTTCGGCGCCCGCGGCGTCGTGCTCGGCGTGGTCATCATCCTCTTCCTGTTCGTCGCGCTCACGATCTTCGTCGTGTTCTACAAGCTCGTGCACGTGTCGATGGCGCAGGCGCAGTCGATCACGTTCCTCGACAAGTTCTGGGACAGCAAGCGACTCGACGACATCTATCGCGTCGCCGAGCAGCTCAAGTACAGCCCGATCGCGGCCATGTTCCGCGCCGGCTACATCGAGCTGTCGAAGGTGAAGAAGGCGACTGCGGCCGCGCACCAGGCGGGCATGGACACGCAGAGCATGCACGACCGCATGGAGGGCGCCGACAACGTCGAGCGCGCTCTGCAACGGGCGCGCACGAGCGAGCAGACGAAGCTCGAGAACCTGTTGCCCTTCCTCGCGACCACCGGCTCCGCCGCACCGTTCGTCGGTCTGTTCGGCACGGTGTGGGGCATCATGGAGGCGTTCTCCGCGATCTCCGAGTCGGGCAAGGCCGACCTCGCCGCCGTCGCCGGCCCGATCGCGGAAGCGCTCATCGCGACCGCGCTGTCGCTCGCCAGCGCCGTGCCCGCGGTGGTTCTGTACAACTACTTCCAGCGCCGCCTGAAGGTGCTGGGCGCCGAGATGCAGAACTTCGCCAACGATTTCATGAACATCGTGAAGCGACATTTCTTCTAGCCCCCCAGGCTAGGGTTGCCGGCTTCCCGCTACGCGCTGCGCGCAGCTTCCCCCCGCAAGCGGGGGATCTCTGAAGGCACTCGATCAATCTTCGTCGCGCGATCTTCGTCTGAGACTCTTTCCCGCTTCGATCGATGGCGCACAGCATCATCAACAGCGAGCCCGGGCATGCCGACGATGCGCCGATGTCGTCCATCAACGTCACGCCGCTCGTCGACGTCATGTTGTGCCTGCTCATCATCTTCATGGTGGCGACGCCGATGATGGCGCCGGAGGGCCAGGACGTGGACGTGCCGGCCGGACGGGGCAAGGTGCTGACGGAGAGCGACTTCCTCTACGGTGTCATCTCCATCGACAAGGCGGGCAACGTGTTCCTCGGCACACTTCCGCTGTCCGCGGACCCGAACACGATGAAGCAGGAAATCGCGGCGAACGCCAAGCTGAAGGAGGACAACATGGTTTTCCTCCAGGGCGATCAGAACGTCCCCTTCAGCCGGATCGTTGATGTGCTCGTGGCGATCAAGGGCGCCGAGATCGAAAATGTCGGTTTCGTGGCCAAGCCCGACGGCGCCGCACTCCGGAGAGAGACCCCATGAACCCGAACGCACCGAACATCCGCGTCAGCTCCGGCAACTTCGTGTCGGCGCTGTTCCTGTCGGTCGGTCGCGACGTCCGCGATCTGATGCGCAATCCGATCGCGTTCACCGGCGGCGTCGTCGGCCTCGCGCTGTCGTCGCTCGCGCTCTGGTTCGGTGGCGGTGCCATCGCCAATGCGGCGGACTCGCAGTGCAAGGCGTTCATCGAGGATCTCACGGCGCGCGAGACCACGTTCGACGAGGCGGCCACCAAGCTCGCCGAGCTCGACACGAAGATCGGCAGCATCACCGAGCGCATCGAGGGTCTCGATGCCGAGCTCGCGACGGCGCATCCCGATCTCAAGCCGCAGCTCGAGACCGAGAAGGCGGCGGCGCAGAAGGAGCTCGCACCGCTGCAGGGCGAGCGGCCCGCGCTCGAGCAGGCGATGGAGGAGAAGCGCCTCGCGGTCGACGAGCAGCGCGCGAAGATCGAGGGCGAGGGCTGCGAGCTCGAGGACGAGTTCGAGATCGACTTCACGCCCGGCACGATCGCGAAGCTCGGCGAGAAGCCCGAGGATCTCCCGGAGAAGGTGATCATCCAGGACACGCGCGCCCCCGATCCGATCGAGGAGGAGCCGACCAAGGAGACGGTCACCGAGGACGAGAAGGCGAAGCCGACGGAAGAGCCCAAGGACAAGCCGAAGGACATCACGAAGGACAAGCCGACCGTCAAGGACAACAAGGACAAGAAGCTCCCCACCAGCAAGAACCCGACGGACGCGAACACGCCGTACAAGGACCTGCCGACCTACGACAAGAACATCGGCAACCCGTTCGGCGATCCGGAGGGCTGGGACGACCTGACGCGCGACGGTGATCCGTGGGCGACGAGCGTGATGAAAGCGCTCAACAACATGCCCATCGGTGCCTACGCCGCCAAGGCGAAGCAGGGCGAGATGAAGTTCCAGCTGACGATCTGCAAGGACGGCAAGATCAAGCAAGTCCTGAAGAAGGGTGGCTCGCTGCCCGAGGATGGTCAGGCCGCCGTGATGCTCGCGCTCGAGCAGCTCGAGATCCCCAAGCCGCCCAAGAAGGTGTCCGACGCGATGCCGGGCAACTGCGCGAAGATCAAGTACACGTTCGTGTGGAGCGCCAAGGGCGTGAAGTGACGTGCGACCGCTCGAGGCAGCTCGTGCGCTCGCACTCACCTTCGCTCGCGACGCTCGCGAGCTGACGAGTCAGCGGTTCGCGCTCGGCAGCGGCCTTTTCGGCGTCGTGCTCGCGAGCGTGGGGCTCGTCGGGCTCGCCGCCGTCGCGCACGCGGACGACGACCTCGACCTGCAGAGCGACGTCGGGCTCGAGTTCCTGCCAGGTACGCTCGCCCGACTCGGCACGAATCCCGAGGCGGACGACGCCACCGGCGACGGCGAGCCGGAGACGACGCCGAAGGAGCCCGAGCGTCCGACCGCGGATCCGCAGCCCGAGCCGGAGACGAAGCCGGAGACGGCGACCGACGATCCGCATGCCGACGCCGCGCGTCCGCAGCCGTCGACACCGAAGCCACCGACGCCACCGCGCATCCGTCCCGACAAGCCGCCGAGCGACGAGCCGTCGCGCGGTGGTGGACGCCTCCCCGGTCCGCCGGACGACACCAACGGCGGCAATCCGTGGGGCGATCCGAACGGCTGGGACGATCTGACGCGCGACGGTGACGATTGGGCGACGGGTGTCGTCGCGGCGCTGCGTGGCCTCGAGGTGGGTTGGTTCGGCGGCATCCCGGCGCCGGGTGAGTTCCGCTTCGAGATCTCGGTGTGCAAGAGCGGCAAGATCACCGCCGTGAAGAAGGCGGGTGGCACGATGTCGGCCGACGGCCAGTCACGCGTGCGGTTGGCGCTCGAGCAGTTGAAGCTGAAGCCGATTCCGAAGCGACTCGCGGATCGCATGCCGTCGAACTGCGCCCGCATCGATCATGTGTTCGTGTGGAGCAGCGACGCCTTGGAGTGACCGCCGCCCTACGGTGTCGCACCAGCGGCCCTGGAGCCCGCCGAAACGGCGCTCCACGCCGCCAAATAAAGCCTCCGAGGGGTCCGTCTTGTACTTCCGGAAGCCGGCATCAGCAGATATGCTTCGCCTGCTTTCGACGAAAGAGGTCCACACGCCATGAAGCGAACTTTGCTCGGGACTGCGGTTCTCGCCACGATGTTGGTGACCGGCGCGTATGGTGCCGGCCAGGACATGGCGGTGGCCAACGCGGCGCCCGAAGATCCGTCGCAGAACATCGGTGGCAAGGTCGAGCTGCTGCGCCTCGCGGTGCCAGCCGGCGACGAAGTGGGTGACGTCCTGCGTCGCGACGCGGAGCTGTCCGCGGGCTTCAAGGTCGTCGATCGCAAGAGCATCCCGGCGGCGCTCGTGAAGGAGGCCGGCTTCGATCGCGAGAAGTGGAACTCGCTCGGCGCCCAGGCCGTCATCAAGAACGCGAACGTCGGCGGTCAGATCAAGTTCCAGCTGTACGACCTCGCGAAGGGCAACAAGCCCGTGCTGTCGCTCGGCTTCCCCGCCGGCGACCAGCGCAAGGCCGCGCACAAGTTCATGAACGAGGTGATCAAGTACTACACGGGCACGCTCGGCGTGTTCGGGTCGCGCATCGCCTTCGTTCGCACGCGTCGCAGCCCGTCGGTGAGCAAGAACGTGCTCACGATGGAGATGGACGGTGGCAACGTCGCCGGCATCACGAACAACCGCTCGCTGAACATCCTGCCGAGCCTCGGCCCCGGTGGTCAGGTCATCTTCACGAGCTATGCGAAGCGCAATCCCGATTTGTGGATGAGCAGCGGCGGCGAGCCCACGCGCATCAGCAAGCAGCCGGGCCTCAACCTCGGCGGCGTGATGAGCCCGCAGGGTGGGGCGATCGCGCTGACGCTGTCGAAGGACGGCAACAGCGAGATCTACGTGATCGACGCGGGTGGCGGCATCAAGAGCCGACTCACCAACAACGCGGCGATCGACGGCTCGCCCACGTGGAGCCCCGCGGGCAACCAGCTCGCGTTCGTGTCGAACCGCGCCGGTGGTCCGCAGGTCTTCAAGATGACCTCGGGCGGCGGCGGTGCGGCGCGCCTGTCGAAGAAGGGCGACTACAACCAGACGCCCGACTGGTCGCAAGGCGAAGGCGAGTACGCGAACTGGGTCGCCTACGCGGGCCGCGACGGCAGCGGCTTCGACATCATGGCGGTCAACGTGAAGACCGGCGCGACGAAGCGCCTCACGCAGGGCGGCGGCCGAGCCACCGATCCTTCGTGGGCGCCCGACGGCCGACTGATCTCGTTCTCGTCGTCGCGCGGCGGCATCGTCATCGCGAACGAGGACGGCAACAACCAGATCCCGGTGCAGAAGGCCGGCACGACCCCCGACTGGGGTCCGCGCGCGCTGTAGTCCTTTCGGGAGACCGTGAAAGCGGTCGTCGACATCGGAACGAACACCGTGCTCATGCTCGTCGGTCAGCGGATGGCCGACGGGCATGTTCGCGTCGAGGGCGACCACGCTCGCATCACGCGGTTGGGGCAGGGCGTCGCCACGACGAAGCGGCTTCATCCGGATGCCGTCGCGCGCACGCTCGCGGTGCTGGACGAGTACCGCGGCATCGCGGCGTCGCACGGCGCGGAGATCGTCGCGGTCGCGACCGAAGGCGTGCGCTTGGCGAGCGATGCGGATGCGTTCCTCGACGAAGGGGCGAAGCGGCTCGGCGCACCGATTCGGCGCATCTCGGGCGACGAGGAGGCCGACCTCTCGTACGAGTCGGTCGCGCGCGAGCAGGTCGAGCCCGGGCACCTGCGCGTGCTCGACATCGGGGGCGGTTCGACCGAGCTCGTCGTCGGCGAGGGCATGCGGGTGATCGATCGGCGGTCGCATGCGATTGGCTCGGTGCGTTTGTTCGAGCGCTTCCAGAAGAGCGATCCGCCCACGCGCGAGGAGGTCGCCGCGATCGAGGCGGCGGCGCACGAGGCCTTCCAACGGCAACCCGTCGATCCACATCCGGTGCTGCACGGGCTCGCGGGCACGGTCACGAGCGCCGGCGCACTGCTGCTCGGGCTCACCGAGTACGAGCGCGATCGCGTCGACGGTCTCGCCTTGCCGGCGGAGCGCATCGTCGCGCTGCGCGATCGACTCGCGCACGAGACGCTCGCGCAACGCGTCGCGCGGCCGATCCTCGGCACGGGGCGCGGTGACGTCATCGTCGCGGGAATGACGATCCTCGTCGCGGCGCTACATCACTGCGGCGCGAGCACGCTGGTCGTGCGCGATCGCGGATTGCGATGGGCGTTGCTCTGATGCGCATCGAGCTGCACTGTCATTCGACGCACTCGGACGGCAGCCATCCGCCGGCCGAGGTCGCGACGCGGGCGCTGAAGACCGGCGTCTCGCTGTTCTGTCTCACCGATCACGACACCGACGGCGGGTGGGCGGCGACGCGCGATGCGCTCGCGGGCACGTCGTGCATCGTGTTGCGCGGGCTCGAGCTGAGCGCGCGCGAGTTCGATCGCACGGTGCATCTGCTCGTGTTGAACCTCGTCGAAGGTCCGGGGCTCGATGCACTGCACGAGCGACTCGAGCGCGTGCACGTCGAACGCAGCGCGCGACTGCGTGCGATCTGCGACAGGCTGGCGCGACTCGGCATCGTGCTCGATGCAGATGCCGTGCTCGCGCGCAGTCACGGGCGCACGCCGGGTCGACCCGACGTCGCGCGGGCGCTCGTCGCGGGCGGGCACTGCAGCTCGTTGCCCGACGCGTTCACCAGATACCTGCGCGACGGCGGTCCGGCCGACGTGCCGCTCGAGAGACTGTCGGTCGCCGAAGGCGTCGCGCTCGCGCGGGCCGCGGGGGCTCGCGTGTCGCTCGCGCATCCGCACGCGCTCGGCTCGCACGCGCTCGTGCGCGAGATGTTCGTCCGTCATCGCGCGGCCGGGCTCGACGGCATCGAGGCGTTCTACGGCCTGCAGGGCCCCGCCGAGCACTCGCAGTGGCTCCCGCTCGCGCAGGAGCACGACCTCGTCGCGACCGCGGGCTCGGACTTCCACGGCGAGCTCAACCCCGCGGTGACCCAGCCGGGCCGCGACCTGCCCGAGGCCCACGTCGAGCGGCTCTTCGCGTGGCTGGGCGTCGCGCGGGCCTGAAACCGTCCCCGGGAACAACTGCGGCGGCGTTCGCGTGGAGATCGAACGGGTCCGCTCGCGCGTCAGCAGCGGTTCGGGCAATCGAGGCGGCCGTGCGCCGTCCGTTCGACGAGGGAGCACGCGATGCAGGCACGCGAGTCGGGTTCGATCGGAAGCGGCGTCATCGGCAGGGCGGTGGCCGCGGGGCTCGCCGCCGTCGCGCTCGGCGTGGGACTGGCGACGTTCCAGTACGCCGCGCTGCCCGGGGCGGCGGAGCTCGACTGGGGGTGGCTCGGCCTCGCGGTCGTCGGCTACACGCTCTTCACCGGCAGCCTGGCCGGGCTCGGCATCGGGCTTGCGACCGCGTGGGCGGTGCGCGGCGCAGGCGGACCACGACGAACGAGCGCGCTGCGGTTGGTGCTCGCGGGCGCGCTGGGCGGCATCTTGGGGATGATGGCCCCGGGCATCTTCGGCATCGCGGGCTTCGGCTCGCTCGAGGCGCCGTACGCGGGCACTGCGAACCTGGTGTTCAGCATGCTGGTCGCGAGCACGACGTTCGTCGCGCTGTGGGCTCCGGTGCTGTGGCGCCAGCCCGGCGCGCGACGGATCTCCTGGGCGGAGCATCTGGGTCTGTCGGCGTTGTCGGCATCGCTCGCGATCGCCTCGATCGGCATCCTCGGCGCGACGCTGTGCTCGTCGATGGGCTTCGCGCCCGACCTCGAGTGGTTCCTCGAGGCCGCGATGTGCATGGGCCTCGTGCCCATGGCGGTCGTTGCGAGCTCGATCCTCGCGGTGACGCTCGGCGCTGCGATGGGCTTCGCGTGCTGGCTGTACCTGTCGGTCGCGCTGGTGCTGGAGCGCCGCCTGAGCTGAAGGCCCGAGACGCTGGAATTGCGAAAGGCCGAACGCCCGAGGCGTCCGGCCTTTTCGATTCGCGGCGCTCGCTCAGCCCGAGATCGTCTGCTCGATGCAGGCGATGTACTCGTGGTCCGCGTTTGCGACGCTCTCGCGCAGCGCGGCGACCTGAGCGGCGATGTCGGGGCGGAGCAGCTCGACGAACTCGAAGTCCTTCTCGACCTGCGTCTTCTCGGCGGTGAGCTTGCGGACCTGCTTGTCGTTGCCCGCCATCTTCGCGAAGCGGATGTCGACCTGCAGCTCGAGGATGCGCTGGCTGAGCGCCGCGGCGTCGGCCTCGAGCTCGGCGAGCGTCGTCTCCATCTGCGCGAGGCTGGTGCGCGCATCGTCGGCGCCCTCGAGCATCGCGTTGCACTGGGCGGCCGACAGCTTCTGGGCCTGCGCCGTCGGGACGGCACCGACGAGGGCGAGGAGGGCAACGGCGGCGGGGAGGAGGATGCGGCGCATACCCGCACCTACAGCAACCCTCGTGCCAGCCGGATCCACCAGCGCCGGCGCGCGAAGCTCCCGAAAACTGGCGCCAATGGCGACGACAGGCGCCACCACTTGGGATTTTGCCCGATCCCAACTCGGGCACCGAAGCGCCGGCATTGCTCAGCCGGCGCCCCGTGAGGCCCGCTACGCCGCGCCGCGCAGGCGCCCGAGGATCGCGTCGACGTTCTGCTTCGCGTCGCCGAAGAGCATCTCGGTGTTCTTCTTGTAGAAGAGCGGGTTGTCGACGCCGGCGTAGCCCGACGCCATCGACCGCTTCATCACGACCGTGCGCGCCGACTTCCAGCACTCGAGCACCGGCATGCCGGCGATCGGGCTGGCCGGATCGTCGAGCGCGGATGGATTCACGATGTCGTTCGCACCGATGACGAGCACGAAGTCGGTGTCGCCGAAGTCCGAGTTGATCTCGTCCATCTCGAGCACGATGTCGTACGGCACGCTCGCCTCGGCGAGCAGGACGTTCATGTGCCCGGGCAAGCGGCCTGCGACCGGATGGATCGCGAAGCGCACGTTCTTGCCCTTCTTCCTCAGGATCGTCGTCACCTCGGACAGCGAGTGCTGCGCCTGCGCGACCGCCATCCCGTAGCCCGGGATGATGATCACGCTGCCGGCATCGCGCAGGTTCTCGACCACCTCGTCGACGTTCGTCGGGTGTACCTCGCCTTCGGGGCCCTTGCCGCCGGCCGCCGGTGCGCCGCCTTCGGTGCCGAAGCCGCCGAGGATCACGCTGATGAACGAGCGGTTCATCGCGCGACACATGATGTAGCTGAGGATCGCACCGCTCGAGCCGACGAGCGCGCCCGTGATGATGAGCAGGTCGTTCGACAGCATGAAGCCGGCCGCCGCCGCAGCCCAGCCCGAGTAGCTGTTGAGCATCGACACCACGACGGGCATGTCGGCGCCGCCGATCGCGACGACCATGTGCACGCCGAGCACGCACGCGATGCCCGTCATGACGAGCAGCGGCATGAACCCGCCGGGCAGCGCACCGCCGGTCGCGTGGCCGTGACCGAGGAACTGCCAGCCGAGCACGAGCGTGCCGGCCACCATCCCGAGGTTGATGAGGTGGCGCGCGGGCAAGATGATCGGTCGCCCCGTCACCGTGCCCTTGAGCTTGCCGAACGCGATCACCGAGCCGGTGAACGTGATCGCACCGACGAACACGCCGACGTAGATCTCCACCTCGTGGATCGTCGCCTCGACGCCGGTGAGCCCGGCCGGCGGCGCGAGGTACGACGCGAAGCCCACGAGCACCGCGGCGGCGCCGACGAAGCTGTGCAGGATCGCGACGAGCTCGGGCATCGACGTCATCGCGACGCGGGCCGCGAGGATCGCCCCGATGATCGCACCGGGCACGATGGCCGCGACGAGCACGCCGTAACCGCTGAGATCGGGACGCAGCGCCGTCGCGACGAGCGCGATGAGCATGCCGACGATGCCGTAGGTGTTGCCGCGCCGGGCGGTCTCTTGGTTCGAGAGCCCGGACAGGCTGAGGATGAACAGCGCGCTCGCGGCGATGTACGCGACGGTGACGAGGCTCGGAGACATTCGACTACTCTCGGGCGGGCCGCGAGGGCCCTATTTCCGAAACATCTGCAGCATGCGCTGCGTGACGAGGAAGCCGCCGGCGATGTTGATCGTCGCGAGCAATATCGCGACGGCGCCGAGGATGACCGCCGGTGACGACACCGGGCCGGAGATCTGCAGCATGCCGCCGATGAGGATGATGCCGCTGATCGCGTTGGTGACGCTCATGAGCGGCGTGTGCAGGGCAGGGGTGACGTTCCAGATCACCTGCCA
>CAYXVR010000085.1:0-28621 GCA_964468635.1 uncultured Nannocystaceae bacterium | reverse complement strand
GCGAATTCGAGGTCGAACAGAGGTCTGCGCGGGGTCGAAGTCGAAGCGGAGGCGAATTCGAGGTCGAACAGAGGTCTGCGCGGGGTCGAAGTCGAAGCGGAGGCGAGTTCGCAGGTCGAACAGAGGTCTGTGCGCCGGTCGAACCCCATCCGGCGCCGCGACGAGAGCCTTCGACCAGCGCCCGCGGCGGGAGTCGAGACCGGAGGTCTCGACTCTCGCGCGCGCGCCCGGCCGAAGGCCGAGGGTAGGCGGCGTTCGACTCGAGCCCGCAGGGATCGAGTCGAGCGTCGACGTAGGGACGGAGTCCCTACGAAAGGGAAAAAAGACTAGCCCTTCAACTCTCGAGCCCAGCGATCCAGCTCGTCGATCGTGTTCTGGCGGAGCTTCTCCGGGGCGGGGCCCGCGAGGATCGCTTCGCGCAGCTGCTCGCGGGCGCGCGCCAGGCGGCTCTTGATCGTGCCGGGGGCCACCTCGAGGATCGCGGCGATCTCGTTCACGCCCAGGTCTTCCCAGTAGTACAGCTCGATCGCGATCTGCTGGTCGATCGGGATCTTCCGCAGCCCCGCCAAGAGCAGCCGCAGCTCCTCGCGCATCGCGGCGGTCAGGCTCGGCGAGCCCGACACCTGATCCGCGCACACCGTCTCGAGCGCAAGCGCTCGTTGGCCGCGCGCGCGCTTGCGGTAGTGCTTGAACAAGCACTTGCGTGCGATCGCCAGCGCGTACGTGCGGAAGGCCGCGTCCTCCCGAAATCGATCGCGCGTCTCGACGCACGCGAGGAACGTCGCCTGCACGAGATCCTCCACCGCCTCGGGCGCCTTGCTCGCGAAGAACCGATGCAGCGTCGCCGTGTGGCGCCGCACCAGCGCCTGCCCGGCCGTGACGTCGCCGCCACGCCACGCGTCCAGCAAGGCGAAGTCGTCGTGATCCGTCACGGCGCCATCCGGTCGCGCGCGATCGCGAGGTTCGAGGCCGCCGCCTTCGTCAGATCGTGTCCGTCGCCGAGCGTCGCGTGCAGGATGGTCCACGCCGTCTCGAAGGCGTCCGCGCTCTCGCGATGGCGCCCGAGGTCGCGCAACGCGAGCCCGATCGTGTGATGGGCCGTGCCGACGTCGTGATGATCCGGACCCAACCGCGTCGAGAGGATCCGGTGCGCGCGCTCGAACAGCGCGAGCGCTTCGTCGGGCCGCCGATCGAGCAGCTCGACGTGGCCGAGCGCGATCAAAGCGAACGCGAGCTGCGGGTGATCCGCGGGCAGCTGTCCCTCCGCGATCGCCAGCGCTCGCACCGCATACGGCCGTGCCGCCACCGGATCGCCGGCCTCTTTCGCCAGGACCGCGAGGTTGTACAGCACCCAGATCAGATCGGCGTGCTCGGGGCCGACGATCGGCTCCCACGTCGCGAGCGCCTCCTCGAATGTCGCGCGCGCGAGCTCGGGGTGACCCGCCAACAACAGCACGCTCCCGAGGTTGTTCAGCGATGTCGCGACGCGCGGATGGTGATCGCCGAGGCTCTCGCGGCGCAGCTGCAGCGCGCGCTCGTGCGCCACGCGTGCGTCGTCGTAGTTCCCGAGCTCGAGGTCGACGTTGCCGAGGTTGTTGAGCGTGTGGGCGAGCTCTTCGGGATGTTCGGCGGCATTCGCCTCGCGGATCTCGAGCGCGCGCAGGTGCAGCGCGCGAGCCTCGTCGTACCGACCGTCGAGCGACTCGATGCTGCCGAGGTGGCTCCACAGCTCCGCGCGGCGCTCGTCGTCGGCCGCCAGGCGATCGAGCGCGGCCTCGGCGTGTCGGATCCACGCACGTCCCTCTTCGAGGTCGGCGAGCTTGTATCCGACAACGAAGCCGAGCGCGCTCGCGGCCCGGGCTGCCTCCGCATCGTGCCGCTCCGCGAGCGCCTCCCGGTACGCTTCGTCGAGGATCGCCCGGCCGTCCTGGAGCTCGCCCGCGAGCACGCGTTGACGCCCGAGGTCGATGCGGGCGACGAGCGCCAGCGGATCGAGACCGAGCCGCTGCGCCTCGTCGACCACTGCACGCGTGCGGGGCACCGCGCTCGCCCAGCGCCCCGCGAGCGCCTCTGCACGCGCCTGCGACAGCTGCTGCCGGAGTCGATCGGCCTCGCGCCGCGCCTCTGGATCGTCGGGTTGCCACGCGTGCAGGCCGGCGCGATCCGGCGTGTCGCAGATCGCGGGCGACGACAGACCGAACACGGCACCCGCGGAGCGTTGCACGAGCTCCGCATCGGCGCGCGCGAGCTCGTCGACGAGGCTTTCGGTGTCCCCGCGTTGCACTTGCAAGCACATCTGCCGCCGCTCTTGCTCCGCGACGTCGAGGGTCGCGTCGCAACTCGCGATCGCGTGCGCGCGCCACCGCCCGGCATGCGCACGCATCGCGCCGTCGACCCGCGTGAACGCGTCTGCGGCGTAACCCACCCCGGTCGACGTAAACGCGTGCTCGACGGCAGGTGCTCGCGCCAGCCAGTGCTCGATCACCTGCTCGGCCGCGCGGGCGCATCCGTCGTCGTCGACCGGCGCGAGCACGGCCGCGCCGCCGACGGCGAGCAGGATCGCCGCGCCGCCGAACAGGGCGAAGCCCCGGGCGCCGCTCCGCGGTGCGATCGCATCGAGCACCGCATGCATGTCGGGGTGGCGTGCGTCGGGATCCTCGGCGAGCCCGCGCAGCACGGCCCGCCGCACGCGCGCAGGCACGGCCGCGGTGCTCTCGCGCCAGCACTGCAGTCGATCCGCGCGATCGGGCGGCGGCAACACGCCGCACAGGGCCTCGAACAACGAGGCGCAGAACGACCACTGATCGGCGCGCGCATCGATGGCGACCCCGGCGCGCTGCTCCGGCGCCATGTAGCCCGGCGTGCCGGCGCACGCGGGACGCTGCGGATGGCTCTCGGCATCCTCGAGCCGGATCGTCGGCGCCGCGTCGGTCGACTGCGCGAGCCCGAAGTCGGCGAGCACGATGCGATCGGCGATCGGTCCGTCGCCGCGACGCACCAACACGTTCGACGGCTTGACGTCGCGGTGGACGAGACCGGCAGCGTGCACGGCGGTGAGCCCGTGACCGATCGCAGCGAACGCCGACAGGATCGCGGCAGGCTCGGGCCTCGCATCGGCGAGCCAGTCCTCGAGCGAGCATCCATCTATCCATGCGGTGACCAACACGACGCGATCGACGCTCGGCGTGAGCACGTCGTAGATCTCCAGCACGCGCGGGTGCGTGACGCGGGCGAGCGCGTGCGCTTCGCGGCGCAAGCGAGCCGCGTCTCGACGCGACGCGTGCAGGATCTTGATCGCGACCGCTCGTCCCAGCTCGGGATCGCGGCCGCGGTACACCGTGCCGCCGCCGCCCTGACCGACGCGACGCTCGATCCGATAGCGGCCGAGGTCGACGTCGGGATCCGTGCCGAACAGCCCGGCCTCCACGGTCGCGGCGACCACCTTGCCAGCGAGCGGATCGATCGGCAGCGGGCCGCCCTGCGCGAGCAGCCGCGTCACCGTGTCGAAGCGGTCGCCATCGGGCATCGGTCGGACCCTACCAGAGCTCGGCAGGTATCCATGGGGTGCGCGTGCGCGTCCGGTGGTTCGATCGTCGCCGCCGCCGTGTCGCAGGACCCGGTTTCGTCGCGTGGATGCAACCTCGGCCGCACCATTCTTGGTGCGCGCCCGAGCGCCGCCTACTTCTTCGGGACCTCGCAGGCCGCTTCGATGCCGGCGTCGCAGTTCTTCGCGAGCCAGGTGCGGGCCGCGGGCTTGTTGGCGGGGACCGACCAGCCCTTGAACAGCGCGAAGGCGGCCGCCGTGCAGTCGGGCCCCACCTTGCCGTCGGGGCAGTCCTTCGTCAGCGCCTGGGCCGCCGCGTCGCGCGTGGTCGCGTCCACCTTCGCGAGCATCGCGTGGAACACCACGCTCGCACAGCCGCCCGAGCTGCCCGTGATGCACGCGTGACTCCAGAGATCGAGCGCGGGCTTGCCGAGCGCCTTCGCTTCCTTGTTGCCGCGTGCCACCAAGACGCCGAGCGTCGCGCATGCGGTGGGATGGCCGGCGTCGCACTGCTCGGACAGGCTCGCCGCCGTCGTGGTCGCGACGTTCGCTCCGCCGAATCGGATCGCATGGTGCACGTGGTGCGCACAGCCGGCCGACGACCCCCGCTCGCACGCGTGACCCATCCACTGTGGATCCACGGTGACGTCGTCCTCGATCGTCGCTCGGGTCAGGCAGGCCTCGGCCCGTCCGAGCGTGCAGCTGCGCTCGAGCAGCGGGTTGACCTTCTCGGCGGCATCGGGGCGCGGCGTGCCGACTTCGGCCACCGCGTACTGACGACGGATCACGTCGCACGTCTTCTTGCCGCACGAGGTGCGCACGAGCTCGGCGATGTACTTCACGATTCGCTCGCCTCGCAGCATGTCGCCGAGCGCGTGACAGGCCGCCGCGTCGTCGGCATCGCAGCGCTCCTGCAGGTGGGCCTCGACCTCGGGTGACAGCGGCGCGAGCGTCTCGCACGCGCCCGACGCGACGAGCGAGCCCTTGTCGCCGGGCTCGCTCTCGATCGGCATGTCGAGACACAGCCTCACCTGCTCGGCGACCACCTTGGGCAGCCCGCCGGCGTCCTCGGACTTCCCGGGCTTCTTCCCCTTCGCACCGTCGTCGGGCGACGTGGACTTGTCGCGATCGCACGCGCAGCCCAGGAGCGATGCGATCACCAGCGCACGCGAGAAGAGGGTGGGGAGGGGCATCGCGCCGACTATATCATCGACGCGTGACGCTGCCCTTCGCACCGCCGCTCCCGCCGATGCTCGCGAAGCTTGCCGACGCGCTTCCGGCCGGTGACGACTGGTCGTTCGAGCCGAAGTGGGACGGCTTTCGTGCGCTCGTCTTCCGCGACGGCGACGATCTGAAGATCCAGAGCCGGGAGCTGCGGCCGCTCGAGCGCTACTTCCCCGACCTGCTGGCACCGCTCGCCGCCAACCTGCCGGCGCAATGTGTGCTCGACGGCGAGATCGTGATCGTCGGTGCGCACGGCCTCGACTTCGACGCCCTGCAGCTACGCCTGCACCCCGCGGCCTCCCGGGTCGAGATGCTCGCGAAGGCCCAGCCGTGCTCGTTCGTCGCGTTCGACGTCCTCGCGCTCGGCGACGACGACCTGCGTCAGACGCCACAGGCCGAACGTCGCGCGACGCTCGAGCGCCTGCTCGCGGATGCGAAGCCGCCCATCCATCTCAGCCCATCCACCCGCGATCGTGCGCTCGCGCAGAAGTGGTTCGAGGAGTTCGAAGGGGCGGGGCTCGACGGCGTGATGGCCAAGCCGCTCGCGGGCACGTACCAGCCCGACGTGCGCGCGATGATCAAGGTCAAGCACGCCCGCACCGCCGACTGCGTGGTCGCCGGCTTTCGCTGGCACAAGAAGGGCCCCGGCACCCACGTGGGATCGCTGTTGCTCGGGCTCTACGACGACGACGGCGTGCTCCACCACGTCGGCATCACCTCGAGCTTCACCATGGTGAAGCGCGCCGCGCTCGTGGAAGAGCTCGCGCCGCTGCGCGAGGACGCGGCGAAAGAGCACCCGTGGGTGAAGGCGTGGGCCGAGGTCGGCGAGCACCGTCGCCCCGGCGGACAGAGTCGGTGGACGCAGGGCAAGGACCTCTCGTGGGAGCCGCTGCGCATCGAGCGGGTGGTCGAGGTGAAGTACGACCACCTCCAGGGCGATCGGTTCCGCCACGCGACCACGTTCCAACGCTGGCGGCCCGACAAGTCGCCTGCGCAGTGCCGCTACGATCAGCTCGAGGTCACGCCGCCCTACGAGCTCGAGCGGATCTTCGGCCTCACGATGTCGCGCGGGTGAATCACCACTCGTTCACGTCCTCGTCGGGGTCGAGCGGCTCGGGCGCGGGTCGCTGATCCTCCGGCACGTGCTGCAGGTCGATGCGCACGCGCGTCCAGGTCTTGAAGCGTCCGCGCATGTGATCCACGAGGACGTCGTTGGGCGCGAGGAAGCCGACGATGTCCGCGTGGCGAGCCTTCCACCGCTCGAGCCCGGCGAGCGCATCGTCGTCCTTCCACGCGCGCGCGATCTCGAGGAGTGGATGCGCGGCGCGGCGCTTCGCGGTCTTCGTGGTCTTCTTCGCGGCGCCACGCGTGCGCGACGGCGGCGCGCGGTTCGGCTCGCCCTCGCGCTTGTCGTAGTGGGGCGGCCACGGGGCGTCGCCGTGGCCCTCGCGTTCCTGCCTCGCCGAGAGCTCGAGCAGCGCATCGAGCGAGCCGACCGCGTCCTCGATGCCATCGTGCAGGTGACCGAGCTCCGCGAAGCGCTTCGGCATCGTGACGAGCGTGAAGTCGGCGGGGTCGCAGGCGTCGAGCTCGTCCCAGCGCAGCGGCGCCGACACGCGCGCGTCGGGCTTCGGTCGCACGGAGTACGCGCCCGCGGTCGTGCGGTCCTTCGCGTTCTGGTTGTAGTCGAGGAACACGCCGTGGCGCTCCTCCTTCCACCACGCCGACGTCGCGATCGCGGGTGCGCGGCGCTCCACTTCGCGCGCGAGCGCCAACGCCGAGCGCCGCACCTCGTCGAACCCCCATCGAGGCTCGATGCGTACGAGCACGTGCAGCCCGCGCGAGCCCGACGTCTTCGGCCACCCGACGAGCCCGAAGTCGCGCAGCGCGGCCTGCACCTCGTGCGCGACCGCGATGATCGAGTTCCACCCGATCCCGGGCACCGGATCGAGATCGATGCGCAGCTCGTCGGGATGATCGAGGTCCTCGGCGCGCACCGCATGCGGGTGCAGCTCGAGACACGCGAGGTTCGCCATCCACGCGAGGGTCGCGGCGTTGCGCGGCACCACCTCCTCGGCCGTGCGTCCCGACGGGAACCTCAACACCGCGGTGTCGACCCAGGGCGGCCGTGGGTCGGGTGCGCGCTTTTGATAGAAGAAGTCGGCGTCGATGCCGTTGGGGTAGCGCACGAGCTGGTGCGGACGCCCGCCCGAGGCGCGCAAGGTCCCCGCGGCCACGGCGAGGTGATAGCGCACGAGGTCGAGCTTCGTGTGCCCAGCAGCGGGGAACAGCACCTTGCCGGGGTTCGTGATGGTGACCTCGATGCCGTCGGCATCGATCGTCGTCGTCTCTGCGCGCGCCACCCTCGCGGAGGATAGCGCGCGAACGCGGCGCGCAGGCCGTCTACACTGGGACCGGGCGGTGACGGGCGGCCATTCCACGACGACGGGCCGCGAGCCCGAAGAGACGCTGGTCGAGTCGCATGCGGGCGGGAGGCCATCGACGATCGCGTCCCCGCAACCACCGCAGAGGGGCGACGCGATCGCGCGCTACGTGATCCTGTCGGAGATCGGGCGCGGTGGGATGGGCACCGTGTACGCCGCGTACGATCCCGACCTCGATCGCAAGGTCGCGTTGAAGCTCGTGCGCGGCGGAGGCGGCAGGGGCCCGGAGGCCGCCGAGGCCGCGCGCGCGCGGACCGTTCGCGAGGCGCGTGCGCTCGCCAAGCTCGCGCATCCCAACGTCGTCGCGATCCACGACGTGGGCGAGTATCGCGACGGACTCTGGATCGCGATGGAATTCGTCGACGGGCGGACGCTGTCGTCGTGGCTCGCGGCGGAGTCACGCGCGGCCTCCGAGGTGCTCGACGTGATGATCCGCGTGGGGCAGGGCGTCGCCGCGGCGCATGCAGCCGGCGTGTTGCACCGCGATCTCAAGCCCGACAACGTCATGATCGACGCGACCGGTCGCGTGCGCGTGCTGGACTTCGGGCTGGCGCGGGCCGAGTCCGCGCCGGCGGACGACGACCCCACGACGAGCGCGGAGCGGGACGTCCCGGTCGAGGACCGCATCACGCGAGTGGGTGCGTGGGTCGGCACGCCCGGGTACATGGCACCCGAACAGTTCGATACCGGCGCGATCACGGCGGCCGCCGATCAGTTCAGCTTCTGCGTGACGGTGTGGGAGGCGCTGTGCGGCGTGCGACCGTTCACCGGCGATGCACCCGCGGAGGTGCTCGTGTCGATCCACGAAGGCACGCCGCGCGGCTCCGCGGGGATGCCGGCGGCGGTGCGGCGCGTGTTGCAGCGCGGGCTCGCGCGCGAGCCCAGCGCGCGCTGGCCGTCGATGAACGATCTGCTCGCCGCGCTCGACAGTGGACGGCGGCGTCGGCACGTGCGGGTCGTGACCGCAGGCGCACTCGCGCTCGTGCTGGGCACGGTGGGCGTGCTCGCGACGGTGCGACTGGCGGAGCAGCGCCGCATCGACGCGTGTGCGCGCGACGGCGAGTCGATCGCCGCGCTGTGGCCGGGGCGACAGGACGCCGTGGAGATGGCGCTGGCCGGGGCGCAGGCCGGCTTCGTGCGCACCACCGCCGAGAAGGTCGCGCCGTGGCTCGACGACTATGCCGGGCGCTGGTCGGACGCGCGCGCCGCTGCTTGCGTCGCCACCGAGGACGCGGCGGGCGAGCTGGCCGTGCGCGCGCGGCAGTGCCTCGACGAGCGGGCGGCGATCGTGCAGACGCTGCTCGATCGACTCGAGCAGGGCGACGAAGAAGCGGCGGTCCATGCCGTGGAGCTCGTTGCTGCGCTGCCGCCGATCGACACGTGCGGCGACGAAGCCCGGCTCGCGCGCGAGCCGTGGCCGGGCGAGGATCGACGCGAGCGTGTGCTCGACCTGCGCGGTCGACTGGCCGCCGCGCAGGGCCTGCGAGCCGTCGGCGATCTCGACGGCGCACTCGAGGCGACGAGCGCGATCGTCGAAGAGGCCGCGGCGTTGGGTTGGGCGCCGCTGGAGAGCGAGGCGCGGACGGAGCGATCCGCGGTGCTCCACGGGCTCGCGCGCTACGACGAAGCGGAGCGCGAGCTCGTCGACGCGTACTTCGCCGCCGCGAAGGTCGGCGCGGATGGAGTCGCGGCCCGGGCAGCGATGGGGCTCACGGCCTCCGTCGGCTTGGGCCTCGCGCGCTACGGCGAGGGCCTGCAGTGGGCAGAGCACGCGAGCGTGATGTTCGAGCGCGCGGGTGAGTCCGGAGGGCTCACCCGCACGCGGCTCGACATGTTGCGCGCGTCCTTGCATCGCGAGCGACGCGAGTACGCCGAGGCCCAGCGGCTCCAGCGACACGTGCTCGACGAGTACGAGCGGCGGCTCGGGCCCGAACATCCCTACGTGGCCGATGTGCTCAACAACCTCGGCAACACGATGTTCGAGATCGGACAGCCGAAGGAGTCGCTCGCGCTGCTCCGGCGCGCGCTGGACATCCGCGAGCGCAGCCTGGGGTCCGAGCATCCCGACATCGCTGCATCGGCGATGAACCTGGCCTACAGCGAGCGGGCGAACGGACACGCGGCCGAGGCGCTCGCGCTCGGCGAGCGAGCGCTCGCGGTGGCCGAGCAGGCCCTCGGTCCCGAGCATCCGGCGGTCGCTGCCTCGCTCGCCACGCTCGCCGCGCTCGTCGAGGACTCGCAGCCGGAGCGCGCACACTCGTTGCTGGAGCGGGCGATCGCGATCGAGGAGGCCGTGCTCGGGGTCGATCATCCCGACGTCGGAGAGTCGCGCATGTCGCTCGCGGTCATGCTGGGCAAGCACGGCGAGCTGGAGGCCGGCCTCGCGGAGCAGCGGCGGGCGCTCGCCATCTTCGAGCGACACGATCCGAACGACGTGCGCGTCGCGATGGCGCTGCACAACCTCGCTCATCGCGATCAGGACCGCGGTGCGCTGGCGGAGGCGCTTCCGCAGCTCGAGCGAGCACTCGCGATCGTCGAGCGTTCACCCGAAACGCGGCCGACGCTCACGGGGCGGATCCGCCTGCGCCTCGCTCGCTTGCGTCGTGACCTCGGTCAGCCCGAGCTCGCGCGTCCGCACGTCGAAGCGGCTCTCGCGGCGCTCGAGCCCGGCACGGACGCTGCGCTCGAGCAGGGGTTGCGCGAGCTCGCGGACGAGCTCCGCGACGTCAGCCCTGCGGCTGCATCATCTCCACCGCGCGAGCGTGGCTCTCCTTGATGTCGAGCCCCGCCTGGCCCGCCGACGGCATCGGCATCGGCGCGGGGGCTTGGTCGGCGATCGTCGGCGCCCCGCTCTTCGACTTGCGCGCGAGCTCGCGCTGCGCGGCGGCCTGCGCCTTCGCCTCCGTGGCGAACGTCTTGCGCAGCTTGGCCATCTCGTCGGCCTGACGCTTCAGCGCCGGATCGTCGCTCGCGCGTGAGCGTGCATCCTTCTCGCTCTTCTCCAGCAAGTCGCGCGCCTCGGCGAACTGACCGTTGCGTGCGAGCGCGATGGCATCCAGCGTCGCCGTCGCTGCGCGTGCGCGGGCCGCTTCGCGCTCGATACCGAGATCGCGTGCATTTGCGAGCACGGTGTCGTCGTCCGACGCCTGCACCGCCACGAAGCTGCGCCGCTCGAGTCGGCCCGCGTTCACGACGCGATCGTCGAAGGCGATGCTCGCGTCGAGCAGCTCGACGTTGGCGCCGCCGCGATGTCCCGTGACGGCGAGCTCGACCAGCACGTCCTGGTGCTGGCCCTCGCTGAGATCCCCGAGCGCGACGTGGTGGATGCGGCTCCCGGCCGGAACGGCGGGATGTCCGAGCACGCGGCGGATCTCGACACCCGGGCCGGCCTGGAGCTGCATCACCACGTTCGACGCGACCACGCGCTCGATGCGGAACGCCTCGTCCACGAACGCGTTCGCGAGCTTCTCGTCCTCGCCGACGCGGTGGAAGCGGCCACCGGTGGTCTGTGAGATCTGGCTGAGCAGCGTCTCGTCGTACTCGAGCCCGAAGCCGAGCGTCGTCACGGCGACTCCCTGGGCGCGCAACGACTCGGACAGCCCCAGGATGGAGGTCGCGTCGTTCGGCACGCCGTCGCTCAGCACCACGATCCTTCGCACCGAATCCGCAGGCGCGATGCCGATCTGGTTCAGCGCGGTGGCCATGCCGTTGGCGAGGTCGGTCGTGCCGCGCGCCTCCATCGCGTCGATGCGGTCGAGGATCTTCGCGCGCCCGGCCGTCTTCAGCTCGGTCGTCCCGACGAGCACCTCGGCGCGCGAATCGAACGTCACGATCGCGATCCGGTCGTCGTCACGCAGCGCCCCCACGAGCGCCTTCGCGGCCTCGCGCGCGTCCTCGATCGCGTTGCCGGCCATCGAGCCCGACGTGTCGACTGCGAGCACGAGCGCGAGGGGCGGGCGCTTCACGGACTTCGCGGTGGCGGCCGTCATGCGCAGGCGCAGCGTCAACACGGATGAGGTGTCGGCTTCGACCGCGGAGCGATCCAGCGCCGCACCGAGCTCGACGAGCTTCGGATCGGCAGCAGGCGCCGGCGCCGTGACGAGCGGGCCACCGGTCGGCTCCGGCGACGTCGTCGAGCGGGCGACGGGCTGGCAGGCAACGGCGAGGAGGGCTAGGGCAATCGAGAGTCGGCGCATGGGATAGCCACTCAACGCACCGCCCCGGCCGTCGGCTTACAGGCCGTCACATCATGCGCGTGGACGAGCGCCGAGTACCTGGTCCGCGTGTTCTTGATCGAGGTTGATCGCGCGGATCGGGAACGGGATGACGATCTTCTCCTTGGCGAATCGCGACGCCAAGCGCTTGATGAACTCGTGGCGGACGACGATTCCCTCGCGGAATCCCACCGCACGCAGGTGCACGGTGAACTCGATCGCGGAGTCCCCGAACCTTCGATAGCACAGGAACGGCTCGTGGGTCGTCACGGCGCCCGCCACCTCGCGCATGGTGGCGCGACCGACCTCGCATGCGACTGCCTCGACCCGCTCGAGGTCGCTGTTGTAGTGCACGCCGACATCGACGAGCACGCCCACCTCCGAGGTGGGTAGATCGTGGTTCGTGATGACGTCGTGCCCCAATCGCGCGTTGGGGACGATGACGGTGGCGTTCGTCAGGATGCGGCGCATGCGGGTGGCTCGCCACCCGATGTCCTCGAGCACCATCTCCTCGCCGTCCTCGAGCCGGATGATGTCGCCCACCCGGATGTTGCGCGCGATGGTGAGCTGCATCCCCGCGAACACGTTCGCGAGCGTCTCCTGCAGGCCGAGCGCGACGGCGAGGCCACCGATGCCGAGCGTGGTGAGCATCGGCGCGACCGAGATGCCGAAGTTGCCGAGCAGGAGCACGAGCCCGACCAGCAGCACGAAGATGCGGACGACGTTCTGCACCACGCCCGTCACGGGCGACGCGCGCCCCGGCTTCGCGGGGACGACGGCGACGAGCAGCCGGACGATCAGCTCGGCGAACCAGAGCGTGACCGAGATGATGAGCAGCGCCGCGAGCACGTCGGCGAACAGCCGCTCGATGTCCTCGTCGATCTCCACGACGAGGAGTGCGAGATAGAAGCCCGCGAGCGTGCACCACAGCACCAACGGACGGCGGAGCGATCGAACGATGTCCTCGTCGAGCGTCGACGCGGTGCGGAGCTCGAGGATCTTCGCGAGCCGGTCGAGCCCGAAGCTGCGCACGAGCTGACCGAAGATCGCGGCACCGAGCACGATCAAGAGCGCGACGACCCAATGGGTGTGCTCCTCGATGATCGTCGAGAGGTCGTCCACTGCGCGGCTGCGCAGACCCTAACACGAACCCGGGGTCATCGCAGCGCCAGCAGGCGACGTTCGAGGTAGCGCCGCTCGGCGTCGTTCTTCGCGAGCGCGATCGCCTCGCGGTACGCGGCAGCGGCCTCGTCCATGCGAGCCGCGCGGCGCAACAGGTCGGCACGTGCGGCCGGCAGCAAGTGGTACTCCGAGAGCGCACCTTCGGCTGCGAGGGCGTCGACGAGCTGCAGGCCGCGCTCGGGTCCTTCGGCCATGGCGACGGCGACCGCGTGGTTCAGGCGGACGATCGGTGTGGGCTGGTGCTCGAGCAGCGCCCGGTACAGCCCCGCGATCTCGGCCCAGTCGGTGTCCTCGGGGCTCGCGGCGTGCGCGTGCACGGCCGCGATCGCGGCCTGGATCTGGTAGGGCCCCGCGCGACGGGCTGCGAGTGCAGCGTCGAGCAGCGCGAGCCCGCGATCGATCTGTGCGCGATGCCATCGCGTGCGATCCTGGTCGTCGAGCGGCACGAGATCGCCGGCGGCATCGGTGCGCGCGTCACGACGTGCGTCGTGCAGGAGCAGCAGCGCGGCGAGGCCCGCGACCTCGGGCTCGGTGGGCGCGAGCTCGCACAGCATCGAGGCCAGGCGGATCGCTTCGCGGCACATCTCGTGGCGGATGAGCGCGTCGCCCGACGTCGCGGTGTAGCCCTCGTTGAACACGAGGTAGACCACGGCGAGCACCGCGGCGAGCCGGTCGTGCAGCCGATGGGCGGGCGGCACCTCGAACGGGATGCCGGCCGAGCGGATCTTCTGCTTCGCGCGGACGAGCCGCTGCGCCATGGTCGTCTCGGTGGTGAGGAACGCTCGCGCGATCTCGGCAGTCCCGAGGCCGGCGAGCGTCGCGAGCGTGAGCGCGACCTGGGCGTGCTCCGAGAGCGCGGGATGACAGCACGTGAAGAAGAGGCGCAGGCGATCGTCGGGGAGCTCGCCGGCAGTCTCGTCGAGCGCACGCTCGGTGCGCGCGAGCGCCTGCAGGTCGGCGCTCCGGCGCACATGCGTTCGCGCCCGACGCAGCCGCTCGATCGCCTTGTTGCGCGCGACGGTGGTGAGCCATGCGGCCGGGCGATCGGGGATGCCCTCGTCGGGCCAGCGCGCGAGCGCGACGACGAACGCGTCCTGCACCGCGTCGTGGGCGAGCTCGATGTCGCCGCACACGCGCACGAGACCCGACAACACCTTGCCGCTCTCGTCGCGGAAGGTCCGCTCGATCTCGCCGCGCACGCGTTCCACGCGTGCGCATGGTAGCCCGTCCGGCGGTGATCAACCGAACTCGGCGATCGGACGCACCTCGACGCTGCCATCCCGCGCGCCGGGGATCTTCGCCGCCCACGCGATCGCTTCGTCCAGGTTCGCGCACTCGAGCAGGTAGAAGCCGCCGAGCTGCTCCTTGGTCTCCGCGAATGGTCCGTCCGTGGTCGTGATCTTGCCGCCGCGCACGCGGACGGTGGTCGCGGTGTGCGTGGGTTGCAACGCCTCACCGGCCGTGATCACGCGCGCCTCACGGCCGTCCTTCGTGTACTGGAAGTAGTCGGTCAGCACCTGCTGGTTGTCCTCGGGCGACAGCTTCGCGAAGGCGGTCTCGTCGTTGTAGATGAGGGCGAGGTAGCGCATCGGGTTCGTCTCCTCGCGGGCCCGTTCGCCCGCGTCCCCCACTCGTCGCCGAAAGGCCGCCGTGATCGACATGCGTCCGGTCGATTCGTCGCGTGAGCCGCCGCACTGCCGAAACGGCGGGTCAGAACGGGTCCACGAGCAGCTTCTCGCGGACCGGTGCGCTGCAGCCCGTGCCGCCCTGGCCGCCGCAGAAGTCCTGCTCGGCCCACGCGTCGTCGCCGGGGAAGCCGATGTCCGTCAGGTCGGTGACGCGCGGCGCGGCCTCTTCGCCGGCGTTGACGACCGGCGGCAGACGATCGAACGCGTCGGGGTCGTCGACGCCGTCCGGGCCGCAGTCCTCGTCGAAGCACGGCACCTGGGAGATGGCCTCGCAGATCGCGGCGCTGCCGTACGTGCCGTGTTTCGCGGACGAGGGGAACACGACCCACCGGGGGTCGGCTGTCTCGTCGTCGATGTCGTAGGTGAGCTCCTGCAGATCGTTGCCCGTGAACACGCGCCCGTGATCGGTCGCGGTGTTCTCGTGCGCGGCGGTGTACGCCCCCACCACGCGCACGCCGCCCGGCCCGGCGTCCACCCACGGCTCGAGGTCGAGCGCCACGCGCTCCGAGTCGCCGGCGTGGGCCGTGAACCCGCAGCTGCCGTAGTCCTGGCTGTAGCCGAGCATCACGAACAGGCGGAATCGATCCGCCACCGGTGCGACGCGACCGACGTTCGCGAGCACGGCAGTGTCGTCGTCGACGAGCGGCTCGGCCTCGTCGAGGCGCTGCAGCGGACGCAGCCGATCGAGCGCGATGTCCTCCCATGCGTCGGTGAGGCCGTCCTCGTCGACGTCCTCGCACGGCGCCCCTTCGATCGCGGTGCACGCGTCGAAGGACGACGGGAGGTTGCATTCCAGCGCGAGGCGACCGTCGTCGGTGATGCGCGTGTGCACCTCGAGCACGAACGGGCCACCGGTCGTCGTGTCGTCCGTGGCATCGCCGGTGTCGGGATCGGTCGCGCTCGTCGTGCCGTCGTCGTCGGCGCTGGGATCGACGTCGGTGCCGGGATCGTCGTCGGCGCTCGGATCGTCGTCCGCCGCCGTGCTCGACGACGTGCCGCTGCCGTCGCCCGCGGGTGCATCCTCCTCGGTACATGCGAAGGGAGCGACGACGGCGACCACGAGCGCGACGCGAGGCCAGGACATCGCAGGATTGTCACGCTCGGGCCGCGGCGCTGTCACGCGCGCGCGTCGCGAGCTGTCGCACGGACGTCAGGCCAGCGCGCCGCCGTCGATCACGAGCACGTGACCGGTCACGAACGAGGCTTCGTCGCTCGCGAGGTAGACCGCCGCGAAGCCGCAGTCCTGCGGCTGGCCGAGCCGGCGGATGGGTTGCTCGCCGACGAGCTCGGCCTTGCGCGCCTCGTCCTTCCAGTAGTAGGTGCTGAAGTCGGTCTGGATGAGGCCCGGTGCGATCGCGTTGACGCGGATGCCGTGGGGGCCGAACTCGCGGGCCCAGCTGCGCGTGAGCATGACGAGGCCCGCCTTGGTGAACGAGTAGAGCAGACCGCCGGCTTGCGGCTTCAAGCCGGAGATCGAGACGATGTTGACGATCGCTCCGCCGCGGCCGCGCTCGATCATGCCGGGCACCACGCCGTGCACGAGCCGGAAGGCGCTCTTCACGTTCGTGTCGATCATCTTGTCGAGCATGGCGGTGTCGGTCGCGAGCGAGGGGCCCTGGCCGATGTTCGTGGCGCTGTTGTTCACGAGGATGTCGACGCCGCCGAGCTGATCGGTGGTGAATTGCACGAGTCGAGCGAGATCCTCCGGCTTGCCGACGTGGCACTCGAGCGGCAGCACGCGCCCCGGCAGGCCGGCGAGCTCGCTCGCGGTCGCTTCGAGCGTGGCGAGCTTGCGACTGGCGATGACGACGTCGGCCCCCGCCTCGGCGAGCCTGCGCGCGATGTCCTTGCCGATGCCGCGCCCACCACCGGTGACGATCGCGGACTTGCCTTCGAGGGAGATGGAGACGGCCATCGAGGGCGAGACTACAGCGGTTCAGGCGCGCGCGCGGACGGGTGGAGCGGCGGACTCCGCCACGCGATCGCGGAACCAGGCGAGGCAGGGGTCGTCGTGCTGGCGGGCGTGCCAGAACATCCCCATGCGCGCCGCCGTGATCGGCAGCGGCGGTCGGAACGAGTGCAGCCCGAAGTGACGTTCCGCCTCGACCGCCGACGTGGTCGCGCACGTGAGCACGAGGTCCGTCGCCGCCACGACCAAGGCCGCGGCCATGAACGTGGACACGACCACCGCGACGCGCCGCCGCAAGCCGCGCTGCCGCAACGCCTCGTCGACAGCTCCCGTCACCCGGCCGCGTGGCGAGATGAGCACGTGATCGATCGCCGCGAAGCGCCGCACCGACACGCGCTCGCGCAGCAGCGGATGCCCACGCCGCACGCAGCACACGAAGGGCTCCTCGTGGATCGTGCGGTTGCGCAGCCCGGTGGACGTGCGCTGCAAGCAGAGCACGAGGTCGATGTCGCCGGCCGCCAGCTCCTTCATCGATCCATCCGCGAACGGCTTCACCACCAGGTCGATGCCGGGAGCCTCGCGCGCGAGCACGGCAGCGAGCCGGGGCACGAGCATGCTCTGCGCGAAGTCGACCGCCGCCATGCGGATCGTGCGTTGCTCGCGGCCGAGGTCGAGTGGATCGGGTCGCGCGAGGACGGTCGCGAACGAGCCGACCCCGTCGCGCAGCGGTTCGAGTAGCCCTCGAGCACGATCGGTCAGCGTCATCCGCTGACCCGCGCGTATCAGCAGTGGATCGCCGACGAGCTCGCGCAGTCGCGCGAGCGTGTGGCTCATCGCGGACGCGCTCACGCCCATGCGTCGGGCTGCGCGGCCGACGTTCTCCTCGGCGAGCAGGGCTTCGAGTGCGACGAGCAGGTTCGCGTCGACGTGGGCCAGCGGGCTGCGTGCCATCGATTTCACGATACATGCACGTCGTACAGGTATCCAGCTGTCGAAGATGCGTTTGGACGCACCGCGACGGCGACCCAGGCTTGGGGCCCGGAGGTTCTCCATGTCGCGCTCACATGCTCTTCCCCTGGTTGCGCTCACGATCGCCCTCGCCGCATGCGGGGACGACGATGGTTCCGTCGCCGACGACGGCTCGTCCACCGGCTCGAGCGAATCGAGCGACACCGGCTCGACGCCGACCACCACGCCGCTCGACGAATCGTCGACGGACGACGACGGCGTCTCGACGTCGTCGGGCGATCCCGACTCGGGCTCGTCTTCGGACGGCAGCACCGGCGAGCCCGGCACGCCGTCGGTCGACGTGCTGGTCGAGCTCGATGCTGCGGCGTTCGAGCTGCCCGAGGGGCTCGCGATCGACGGAGGCGACGCAGTCGTCGGCTTCGCGTTCACCGGCGCGGTGGAGCGCATCGCGCTCGCCGACGGCACGCGCACGCCCTTCGCCGCCACGCCGCCACCGCCCGCGAACACGAGCTTCGTCACAGGCGTGACGCTCGACGACGAGGGGCGGTTGTACGCCGCGGTCGTGTCGTTCACGCCCGAGCTCACGGCGGGCATCTATCGCGCACCCGCCGACGGCGGCGACGCGGAGCTGTGGGCCACCGACGCAGGCATGGTGTTCCCGAACGGCTTCGCATGGGACGACGACGGGCGCTTGTTCGTGAGCGACTCGAGCGCGGGAATCTCGAGCGTCGACGCCGACGGCGTGGTGTCGCCGTGGTTCGCGGACGAGCAACTCGCCGGCGACCCGATGGCGTGCGATCGAGACTCGATGTTCACCGTGGGTCCCAACGGCATCGCGTGGACGCCGGACGCGTTGTGGGTCGCGAGCAGCGATCGCGGGATCCTCGGTCGCATTGCGATCGAGCGCGACGGCTCGGCGGGCGCGCTCGAGCTGGTCGCGGGGCCCGACTGCGAGCTGGGCGGCATCGACGGCATCGCGCTCGACGCCGACGGCTCGATCGTGGCCGCGGTGAACCGACAGGACAAGATCGTGCGCATCACCGAGGACGGAGACGTGACCACGATCGTCGAAGGCGAGCCGCTCGCGTTCCCGGCGAGCGTCCACTTCGCAGACGACGGCGCCCTCGTGGTGACGAGCTTCGCGCTCGACGACGTCCTCGCCGGCCAGCCCGCGAGCCCGGCGATCCTTCGCGTGCACTGGGACGAGTGAGCTGCGCGGATCTCTGCCGAATCAACTTGGCGCGGAGCCGACCGCGTGACTCCACGCGGTGACGAACTCCACCACGCTCGCGTGGCGCTGCGTCGGATCCGGGTGCGTCGCCGTCGCGAGCACGGCCGCCATCGCGGGCGTGCCGCGGAAGCGGCGCTCGGCGTCGCCTTCGTCGAGCAGCACGAGGGCGGTGCGGCCGAGCGCGAACACCGTCGTGCGCTCGTCGATCGTCGCGCCCCGTGTGAGCTCCTCCGGGGCCATGAAGCGCGTCGAGCCCGGCAGTCGGTCCTCTTCCACCACGAACGGACCGGGGCGGTACTCGTCGAGATCGCACAGCCACATCCGTCGCGCCGCGAAGTCGTAGACGAAGCAGCCGTCGTACAGATCCACGGCCACGAAGCCCGCGCGCGCCAGCTCGACGTGCGCCGCGAAGATGGCATCCAACGCCGCGACGATCTCCGACACCGGCAACGCCCGGAAGCGTGCGTGCGCACCGGACGGATCCAATCGAGTCGCGCGTCCACCCGGCGCTCCGTACAACACCTCGCCGTCGACCCACGGGTACACGAGCGCGAGGCCGTCGTCCGTCTCCACCCATTCGCGCAGCGGGATGATCGTCGGGTGCGACACCTTCGCGTGCAGCTCGATCGCCCGCCGCAACGACGGCACCGCGCGCGCCTCCATCGACGCCTTCACGAACCAGCGCTGCCCGTCGATCGCGCCCCCCCACGCACGGCATCCGGAGTCCTGCAGCAGGAACGCCGCAAACACCGAGCCCACGCGGGCGAGATGCTCCGCCACGTCGCCGACGACTCGCTCGACACGGAGGATCATGGCTCGTACAGCACGTCGAGGTACGCGCGCATCAGGTCGCCCACCGCGCTGCGCACGGGCATCGTGCCCGCGAGCCCGTAGATCGGAGCCATGCCGCCCTTCTCGTCGGGCCGCGCCCGCACGTGGGCCACCACTTCGCGCAGATCCGACAGGAATCGATCGACGACGCCCGGCTGCGTGTGCCGCAGCGTCACGCACAGATGCACCGCCGCCGGCTTGTGCAGCCCGTTCAGGTTCCACCGCCGCTGCCCCATGCCGTCGAGCACGCGGTACACGTCGAGCTCGTCGCTCGCGAACGCGATCACGAACAGCGGATCCCCCAGCACGCGCAGCCCGGGAATCTCCGCGATGCCCGAGCGCACGCGGGACGCCGCCTCGAGGATCCGCGACGTCGCATCGAGATAGCCCGCGCGCCCCGTGGCCACGAGCGCGGCCCAACACGCGGCCGACAGCGCGCCCGGCCGGCTGCCCGCGAACGTCGGCGACAGGTACAGCCCGCCCGGCCACTCCGTCGCGGTGAAGTACTGGTACCTGCGCAGCTCGGGCGAGCGATACAGCACCACCGACGTGCCCTTCGCCGCATAGCCGTACTTGTGCGTGTCGGCACTCATCGACGTCACGCCGCGCAGCCGGAAGTCGAACTCCGGTACGTTCGCCCCCAGCTCGCGCGCGAACGGCAGCACGAAGCCACCGAGGCACGCATCCGTGTGGAATCCGATCCGACGCTCGCGCGCGAGCTCCGACAGCTCGAGGATCGGATCGATCACGCCGTGGGGGAATCCGGGCGCCGAGCCGACCAGACAGATCGTGTTGCGGTCGATCGCGCTGCGCATCTCCGCCACGTCCGCGCGGAAGTCGGCTCCCACCGGCACGCGCACGAGCTCGAGCTCGAACGCCTGCGCCGCCTTGTCGAACGCGACGTGGGCGCTCTCGGGCGCGACCACGCGCGGCCGCTTCACGCCCTTCGTGGCGCGCGCCCAATCGCGATACGTCTTCATCGCCAGCATGATGCTCTCGGTGCCGCCCGAGCTCACGACCCCGCAGACCGGTCCGTCGTCGACCCACTTCGCGCCGAGCATGTCGGCCGTCATCGCGACGATCTCGGCCTCGTACTTCACGACGCTCGGCCACAGATCCGCGTGCAGTGGGTTGGTCTGGCTGAACGTGGAGTACACGCGGGTCAGGAACGCGACGTGCTCGTCGTCACCATGATAGACGGCGCCCGACACGAAGCCGTCGTGCCAACGCTCGCGCTCCCGCTGCGCCAGCGCCTCCATCTCAGCGATCACGTCCTCTCGCGCGACGCCGTCATCCGGCAGCGACACGCGCGATGCGAGCTCGCCCGCATACGGCTTGGCCGCCTTGCGGATGTGCTCGAGCATCTTCGCCGTCTCCGTCGCGACCAGGTCGCGCACGAGCGGCACCTTCTTCGCCTGCTGGAAGAACTTGTCGAGCGCCTGCTGCCCGAGCTTCGTCAGTCGCTGTCTCGCGTGCGATCGCTTCATGCGTTCCCCTTCGCGGCGAGCCGCGCGTGCAGACCTTTCGTCGATCGATACAGCTCCAGATACCCGGCGAAGAGCTCGTCGTAGCGCGCCCGCAGCTCGCGCCGCGGTCGGAACGTCGCCGTCACGGGCACCGTCGCCGCGATGTCCTCCACGCGCAGCGTGCCCAGCCCCAACGCAGCCACGAGCGCCGCGCCGCGAGCATTCGCGCCGACGGGATCCTCGACCTGTGCGATGTCGCGATCCAGCACGTCCGCCAGGATCCGACACCACAGCTCCGAGCGCGCGCCACCGCCGATGATGCGGATCCGATCCAACCGCCGGCCCACGAACTTCTCGACCGCACCGAGCAGCCAACGCGTGTTGAACGCGACGCCCTCGAGCACCGCACGCACGAGGTGTCCGCGCGTCGTCGCCAGCGACATGTTCGTGAAGCTCGACCGCACCGTCGGATCGGTGACGGGGCAGCGCTCGCCGAACAACCACGGCGAGAACAGCACGCCGTCGCTGCCGGGCGCGACCTCGACCGCCGCCGCGTCGAGCCGCGCGAACGCATCGGCCGGCGCCGCCGCGCCGTCGATCGCATCGCCCGGCCAGATCACTCGATCGCGCAGCCACGTCAGGCACGCGCCCGCGCTCTCCTGCGCGCTCGCGACGAAGTAGCGCCCGGGCAACGCCGACGGCAACGACGCCATGTTGCGGAAGAGATCCGTCTTCTTGAACCCGACATGGCACGAGAGCCACGACGACGTGCCGATGTACACGTGCGGCTCGCAGTCGCCGACCGCACCGGAGCCCACCGCCGCCGACTGCACGTCGGGCGTGCCCGCCACCACTTTCGCGTCTTGCGACAGCTCCAGATCCGCGGCCGCGCGCGCCGTGAGCGTGCCGACCACGTCGGTGGCACGCGCGAGATCGGGCAGCCGAGAACGCTCGAGCCGCGCCATGTCGAGCAGCTTCGCGTCGTAGTCGATGCGATCGATCACGCGATTGTCCGTGACCCAGTGCAGCGCGATCGAGTCCCAGCTCGCGACGAACCGCCCGCACAAGCGCGCGACGATCCAGTCCTTGGGCTCGAGGAACTTGTGCGCGGCGCGGTGTACCTCGGGCAGCTCGTGGCGCAGGAACTGGATGTGCGAGATCGGTTCCTTGCCCCCGAGCGACGGCACACCGCCGGTGCGATGGACCCAGGTCGCGAGCCGCCGCGCACCGTAACCCTGCACGGGCACGAGCCCACCGACGAGCTCGGGCACGTACTTCGCTCCACGCGTGTCCATCCACAGGAGCGCGCGATGCAGCGGCGCGTTGTCGCGATCCACGGCCACCGTGCCCGCCCACTGCGCCGTTGCGCACACGGCGACCACGTCGCGCGGCTCGCCGACGCCGCGCGCCCACAGCTCGCGCGTCGCCCCGACGATCGCCGTCCACCAGTCCTCGGGC
The DNA here is from genome assembly GCA_964468635.1 of uncultured Nannocystaceae bacterium. Lineage (GTDB taxonomy): Bacteria > Myxococcota_A > Polyangia > Nannocystales > Nannocystaceae > Xiheibacterium. The sequence goes on along the minus strand of CAYXVR010000085.1, from coordinate 6,461 downwards.
GCCTGCTCCGCGCCGCCGCCCGGCAACACGTGCAGCGGCGTCGGCTGCGACGCGCATCCCAGCCACGTTCCGCGCACCGTCACGAGCGCGACCTTGGGCCCCGACGTGCCGAGATCGATGGCCAACACCGTGTCGGGCATTTCGTGCGCGCACTCTACCGGCTCGGGAACGCCGACGGGCGCCCAAGCGTGAGACTGCTACGATGCCTGCGATGTCGCGTCGTCCCACCACCGCCCTCGGACTGGCCCTCGCGTTCGGCGGGGTCGCATGTGCCGGGCGCAACGCAGAGGTCGTCGATCCCGACCTGCAGCCGCTCGAGGCGTCGGCGCCGAAGGAGGAGCCGGTCTTCGAGCCCGACGAGGTCATCGAGACGCCGGACGTCGGCGTCATCGGCGACGAGGACGACACGGCGAAGGGCCCCACGCAGAAGGTCGAGATCGAGGACGAGGGATCGCCCGACGATCAGGTGGTGGCCCAGCCCAAGAGAACGAAGTCCGGCTCGTTCATGAGCGGCATCGGCATGAGCCCGAACAAGTAGCTTGTCGCGCGCACCTCCATGGGCGAGCGTCGAGCCCCATGAAGGACTTCGGCGGTCGAGTCGCGGTGGTGACGGGGGCGGCGAGCGGTATCGGGCAGGCGCTCGCGCAGAAGCTCGCGCGCGAGGGGTGCGACCTCGCACTGGTGGACATCGACGAGGCCGGCCTCGCACGCACGCGCGCGCTCGTCGTCGACGAAGGCCGACGCGCGAGCGTGCACGTCGCCGATGTCTCCGATCGCGCGCGCATGCAGAAGCTGCCCGAGGAGGTCATGCGCGAGCACGGCCGCGTCGACGTGCTCGTGAACAACGCCGGCGTCGCGCTGGCCGGCACGCTCGCCGAGCAGTCGCTCGACGACTTCGAGTGGATCGTCGGCATCAACTTCTGGGGCGTCGTGTACGGCTGCAAGTTCTTCATCCCGCACCTGCGCCGCTCGGACTCCGCGTACATCGTGAACCTGTCGAGCATGTTCGGGCTCGTGGGCATCCCCGGGCAGTCGGCGTACTGCGCCACCAAGTTCGCCGTGCGCGGGCTGTCGGAGTCGATCGGCGCCGAGCTGCACGAGACCAACGTGCGCGTGATGAGCGTGCACCCGGGTGGCATCAACACGAACATCGCGAAGTCGGGCCGCTACGCGGACAGCTACCAGAGCGTGCACGAGCGCGTCGTGAAGTTCTTCGAGCGCCACACGATGCCGGCCAGTCGTTGCGCCGACATCATCGTGAGCGGCATGAAGTCGAACGCGACGCGGGTGCTCGTCACGCGCGAGGCCCATCTCACCGACGCGATCACGCGCATCTTCCCGCGCATGCCTCGCGCGTGGATCGGCAAGGCGAGCAAGCGCTTCCTCGCGTCGAAGTGGCCTTAGCCACTGGCCAGCGCAGCAAACGTGCGGGCGAAGGCGGCGATGCCGACCTGGGCCTGCTTCCAGTCGAAGTACTCGTTCGGCGCGTGGTAGCCGTGATCCGGCAGCGACAGCGGCAGGAAATGCACCGGCGCACCGAGCTCGCATGCGAGCACCGGCACCGCACCGATCGAACCACCCTCGCGCACGGTGACGGGCGCGCGCCCGGTGACCGCGGTGAGCGCAGCCACGATCGCGTCGTGGAACGGGCCGCTCGTCTGCGCGCGATACGGCTCGAGCGAGCCGCCCACGCGCACCTCCACGTCCGGATTGAACTGATGGACGAACTCGGTGAGCGCCACGCCGACCGCGCGCGCGTTCTGATCGGGCACGAGGCGGAAGCTGATCTTGAGCTCGCCCTCGGGCGGCACGATCGTCTTCGTGCCCGCGCCCTGATAGCCGCCGACGAGCCCGTGCACCTCGAACGTGGGCCGCGTCCACAGCCGCAGCATCATGTCGAGCGGCACGCGGGTCGACACCTTGTCGAGGTCGAACGCACGCATGTAGTAGTCGACGTCGAAACCCGCGCGCAGGTAGCTCTCCACCTCGGCGGCGGTCGGCTCCGTGATGCCTGCCTTCCAGAACGCCGCACCTTCGATCGCTGCTGCGAGCGCACAGAGCTCGCGCAACGGGTTGCGCGCCACGCCGCCCACGAGGCCGGAGTGGACCTCCTTGTGGCCCGTGCGCAGCTTCAACACCGCGTGCAGCGATCCGCGTAGACCGGCGGACACGGCCGGTTGGGTGTCGGTCGGCCAGATCGTGTCGGACACGATCACGCAATCGGAGGCGAGCAGCTCGCGGCGCGCCGCGATCACCTCGGCGAAGTGCGGGCTGCCGATCTCCTCCTCGGTCTCCCACAGGAACGAGATGTCGATCGGCAGGCCTTCGTCGAGCACCCAGCTCGCCGCCCGCAGTGCGCACAGGCCCGGACCCTTGTCGTCCGTGGAGCCGCGCCCGCGGTAGAGGAATCCACGCGTGGGATGGGGCTCGACCTCGAGCACGAACGGATCGCGCTGCGTCCACCCCGACTTGTCCGCGGGCTGGACGTCGAGGTGGTTGTAGACGAGCACCTTCGCCTGCGCGTTCGGATTGCGGAAGCGCGCGAAGACCGTCGGCGTGCCCGACGTCTCGACGAGCTCGGCCGTGGCGCCCGCGCTCTTGAAGATTTCGCGGGCCGCTTCCGCTCCCTCACGGATCGGGCGAGGGTCCGTCGCACCGGGGCTGACCGTCGGTTGCTCGACCAGCGTTTTCAGGTTCTCGCGGAACCACCCCTCCGAGACCTGGACGAACTCTCCGAGGCTCGCCAAGGCCTGGTTCGATTCCATCTCGTTCTCCAGTTACCATGGCGACCGGCGGACGCAAAGCTCGATGAGGCCTTGGACGCACGTTCTCGACCCGTTTAGGCGCGTTTCCGTCAGCGTGGCCGCCGCGTCGATGGCAGTGTCGATCCTGGCCTGCGGGATTGCGCCGGAGTCCGTCGATTCCGCTCGGCCGACCCGAGAAGACGCACGCGATGACCACGCGTCGGGGTTGCCACGCTCGCGCGGCGGTCACGATCGCGTCGGGATCCCTGCGCCTCCGTTCACCGTCGACGGCTGGATCGGCTCGCCGGCGCTGGCTCTCGCCGATCTGCGCGGCAAGGTCGTGCTCGTCCGGTTCTTCACCGATCACTGCCCCTACTGTCGCGCGACCGCGCCCGCGCTGATGCAGCTCGACGCCGACTACCGCGAGCGCGGCCTCGTGGTGATCGGTCTGTTCCACCCGAAGCCCCGCGGCGCGAAGAGCTCCGCGGCGGACGTCGCCGAGGTCGTGCGCGGATGGGGCTGGACGTTCCCGGTCGGGCTCGACGCCAGCTGGACCACGCTCGATGCGTACTGGCTCGAAAGCGGCGAGCGCTCCGCCACGAGCGCGTCGTTCCTCGTCGATCGGCAGGGCGTGATCCGCTGGGTGCACCCCGGTCCGGAGTTCCATCCCGACGGGCCCGCCGATCACGAGCAGTGTCGCCGCGACTATGCGGATCTGCGCGCGGCGATCGACGAGCTGCTCGCGCAGTGACTCACGGCTTCTCGACGAGGTCGTCGCGCTGCGTGACCTCGGCCGCGCCGCTGACCTCCTTCTTCACCTGGCTCGCACCGCCGCCCCATCGCACGTCGCTGGCACCGCTCGCTTCGACGTCGAGCGACACGGTCGCGGTGACGCTCACGTCGCTGGCACCGCTCGCATCGAGCTCGACGGCCTCGGCTCGGAGCGCGCTCGCGTCGACCTCGGAGGCGCCGCTGACATCGAGCTCGAACGACTTCGTCGTGCCGCGCACCTTCACGTCGGACGCCCCGCTCACGTCGAGCTCGAACTGCGGCTGGCTGGTCTCGATCGTGGCATCCGCGGCCCCGCTCACGTCGACCTCGCGCAGCTCCGGTGCACGAACACGCACGACGAGGGGGAGACTCGGCGAGATCCGCTCGGTCGTCGACACGTGCAGCACCCCGTCGTCGACGTGGGTCTCGACGAGCAGCACGAGGTTGGCGTCACCCTCGACCCGGACCGACGGCGGCGACCCCTCCGCCGCGTCGAGCGTGAACACGCCGCCCACGTCGACACCGTGGAACGCGTCGACCTTGCGATCTTCCGCACCTTGCACGCCGTTGCCGCGAGCCGCGCAACCCGTGACGGCGATGGCCGCGATCGCGGCGACGAGCACGGAGGTCGCGAGCGCCGGCACGAACGAGGGCTGCGACGCGATCGAGCCGCGGCGGACTTCAGGCGCGGAGCGCCGTGGACCGGATCCAGGCGCGGAGCGCCGTGGAGCGGATCCATGACGTGCATGTCGTGAGGCTGGACGTGTGTGCATTGGCGGTACCCGGCCGAAACCGGGGACGAGTGTGCTCCATTTCGGGCGCATTGCGTGCGTGCGCCCTTTGGCACTCGGCACCCCCCTCCTGCTATCCTGTTCGATACCTCGCCGCGTTTTCGGCTTGGTCCTTTCATGACTCTGATCCCTAGCCTCGCGCCCTCTGGGGCCCGCCGCATCTGCGGCCTGTTGGCCCCCATCCCTGCGCTCGTCCTCGCGGCGTGCAGCACCACCGCCGAGCCCCTGTCCGAGTCCGCCTCGCTCGATGACGCCGCGTCCGACGAGGACGACGACGACGGCGAGGAGACCGGTGACGCCGACGATCGCGGCGACGACGGATACGACGACGACGGCACCGAAGGCGACGATGGTGCCGAGCTCGATCTCGGCAGCAGCGACAGTGGAGGCGTGCCCGAGCCCGGCATGTTCCCGCCCTGTCCGCGCCCGCTGCCGGCCGCGTGGGTGTTCTGTGCCGACTTCGAGGAGGAGGAGGCCGACCTCGCCGAGACGTTCTTCGAGTACCAGGACGCCGAAGGCGCGTTCGTGCCGGTCGACGGCGACGCAGCATCGGGCGTGCGCTCGATGGAGGCGACGTACAAAGAGGGCGTCGAGGATGCGGGTTGGTTGAGCGTCGCGTTCGGGCGCAATCCGATCGTGTTCGGCGCGGCGCCGCAGTACGCCGAAGGCAGCGACTTCCAGTCGATCTACTGGCGCGTGCGCGTGAAGATGGAAGCCGGGTGGCCCGACATCGGCCCCCACCACCTCAGCCGCGTGTCCGCGTTCGCGGCGGAGGACTGGTTGCAAGCGATGGCCGCGCGGCTCCACTCCGCCGGCGAGGGCGTCACGCTCGTCGCCGATCCGACCAGCTGCGTGAGCGACGATCAGGTCGCGTGCTCGGCGTACGAGGACGTCGACGTCGAGCAATCGCTCGGCGCGCTCGCGGGCGCGTTCCCGCTGTTCTCGCAGAAACAGTCGGGCGAGTGGCACTGCGTCGAGGCGCACGTGCAGCTCAACACGCCGAACGCACCGCCGGACGGTCAGCTCGAGTTCTGGATCGACGGCGAGCTGCAGAACGCGGCGTACGAGCTCGACTGGCGCGGCAATTGGACGGGCTACGGGCTCAACCTCGTCACGATCGAGAACCGGTGGCCCGGCGGCGCGCCGCTCGAGCTGCACCGCAAGATCGACGACCTCGTGATCTCCACCGAGCGGATCGGCTGCGACTAGCCTTTCGGAGGGAACATCCGCTTCCCTCCCCTTCCGCGGCGGAGCCGCGCAAGGAATCCGTGCGTGCGCGCCGGATCGTCACACGAGGGCAGGAGCGCTCACCGGCGCCGGGGGCGGCCCGCGGTTCGTGGTCGTTTTCGCGACCTGGCGTGGTTCGTGAACACACGAGCACGCATGGACGCAACGAAGGAACGGGACATCGATCAACTGAACTCGTATCTGAAGGGCGAGCGCTCCGCCGTCGAGACCTACGACCAGGCCATCGAGAAGGCGGAGGGGAGCCTGAAGATGCAGCTGCAACCGCTGCGCGACTCGCATCAGCAGCGCGTGCACAAGCTCGTGGCTCGCATCGCGATGCTCGGTGGCGAGCCCGCCGAGGGCTCGGGCGTGTGGGGCGCGTTCGCGAAGCTCGTCGAGGGCGGTGCGAAGGTGTTCGGCACCGGCGCCGCGATCGCGACGCTCGAGGAGGGCGAGGATCACGGCAAGAAGGACTACGCGCGCGACCTCGACGAGCTCACGCCCGCGACGCGCCAGTTCGTGCAGGCCGAGCTCGTGCCGGAGCAGATGCGCACGCACGACGCTCTCAGCGCGCTGAAGAAGATGTCGTGAGCACGGGCCCTAGCAGGGTGCGGAAGAACGCGAAGCGTTCTTCCGGACACCCTGCTCCGTGCCCGTGCCCGTGCCCGTGCCCGTGCCCGATCAGCGGTGCAGAGCGCGCGCCATGTTGACGAGCATGGAGACGATGCGGATGAGGAGTTCCCGCGCGGGCTCGCAGCGCGATGCGGTGACGAGCTCGAGCCGTACGGCGACATCGAGGATGGCGGCGCACTCGGTCGCGGAGCGCCGAGCGATCCTGCGAGGTCCCCGTGAAGCGTTTGGTCGAGGTGGTTCTGAAGGAGCTTTCGCCGGTGTTCGACGCGATGTACGCGAAGACTGGCCGCCCTTC
>CAYXVR010000084.1:0-28776 GCA_964468635.1 uncultured Nannocystaceae bacterium | reverse complement strand
AGGCCGCCGGTGCCGGGCAGCACGCCGAGCAGCGGCACCTCGGGCAGGCTCACGGCCGAGCTCCCGTCGTCCTGCAGATAGATCTCCTTGCACGCGAGCGCGAGCTCGTAGCCGCCGCCGGCGGTCGTGCCGTTGCACGCGGCCACCCAGATCTGGCCGCTCGCATCCGTCGCATCCTCGATCTCGCAGCGCGTCTCGTTGGTGAACTTGCAGAAGTTCACCTTCCACGCGTGGGTCGACATGCCGAGCATGTTGATGTTCGCGCCGGCGCAGAAGACTCGATCGCTGCCCGACGAGAGCACGACGACGCGCACCTCGGGGTGCTCGAACCGCATGCGTCGAACGACGTCGGCGAGCTCGATGTCGACGCCCAGGTCGTACGAGTTCAGCTTGAGGTCGTAGCCGTCGCGCAGCGGAGCGTTCGCGTCGACCGCCATCGTGACGCGCGCGATGGGTCCATCGAACGCGACCTTCCAATGGCGGTAGCTCGCGACCTCGAATTCGACGGGTTTCGCGGAAGCGGAGGAGGTGTGGTGCGCCGCATCGGCGCGTGCCCCAGGGGCGTCCTGCATGTCGCGATCACGCTAGCAGCCGCGTGGTGCGAAGACCGTGCGGGAACCCTACGTCATCCGCTTCGAACACCGTGTGGACGCGCACGGTTCCACACGCTCGTGCAAGAGCGCACGGCAGCGTCGGGAACTCGCTGCCGAGGATCGTGACGCCGACGTCGCTAACGCTCCGGCGTGCGCAACGGCGGCGGCGGGGCGGGCGTGATGGGCAGCGCCGCCGGCGTGAGCGACCGGCCGTTGTTGCGTGCCGGCATGGCGGGCAGGTTGGCTCCCATCGCGCATTGCCCCTGGAGCGTGCCGCCCTCCTCGATCAGGAGCGAGCGCACGGCGATGTCGCCGGTGACGTGTCCGCTCGTCGTGATGAGCAGCCGACCCGACGCGTTGATGCGCCCTTCGACCTTGCCCGAGATCACGACCGACGGTCCGGAGATGTCGCCGCGCACCGCGGCGTCCCCGAGCACTTGCACTTCGCCGCCGGCGTTGATGTCTCCCTCGACGGCGCCGGCAACGGTGAGCGACGACGCGGTGGTGATGCTGCCCTTGATGGTGGTGTCTTCCGCGATGTAGTTGCTCGGGCTCGCCATCGGTCTCGGTCTCCGGTGCAATCACGCCACGCCTGGCCGAACGGAGCAAGGCCCGCCGGTGCGATCGCCGAATCACGCCGTTCGGCCGACCAGCCAGACGATCGCTTCGACGTGGTGCGTCTGCGGCAGCGTGTCGAACGCACGCGCGCCGATGACCCGATAGCGGCCGGTGGCGTGCTTGTCGCTGTGTCCGTTGGATCCGCGGCCACCGCGATCCTTGGCGCCCACACCGGTGAGGCGGCGCAGATCCTCGACGAGCGACGCCGGGCTGCAGCTCATGATGTGCAACCGCGGTGCGGCGAGCTCGTTGAGCTGGTCGCACACGGTGGGACCGAGCCCACCGCGCGGCGGATTCGCCACCACGAGATCGGGATGGCGGTGCGGATGGTGCGGATCGGCGAGGATGCGTGCGAGCATCTCCTCCACCAGCATCGGTTCCACCTGCAACAAGCGCGCGCTCTCGGGGAACGACTCGCACGGGACGACCTGCGTGAAGTGTCGGCGCAACAACGTGGTCGTCACGCCGGCGCCGGCGTAGAGGTCGAGCGCGAGCTTGCCGTGCAGCGTGCCGCCGGCGGGCACGCGCACGAGATCGTGGTACGCGAGCGCGGCGGCGGGCGGGTTGGGCTGCAGGAATCCGAGCGGTCCGGCGTGCGTCACGACGTCGCCGAACGCGACGGGCACGCTCTGTCGTCCGCGCAGCGGCCGCAACGTCACACCTCGCATGTCGTTGCCGCGCCCCGAGTTCACCGCCCATGCGACGCCGGCGGGCAGCTCGAGCTGCGCGGCGACCTCGTGCACCGCGCGAGCAGTGGGCTCGGCGGTGACGATCGCGACGAGCGTCTGCCCGTGACCGTCGGTCTTGAACCACGCGTAGCGGAAGTCGCCCTGACCGTCGACCTCGTCGTACGGCACGACACGCGCGCGGTTGACGACGTCGATGAGCTCGTCGGCGCAGGCCGAGATGTCGGGATGATCGACGAGGCACTGCCGCATGTCGGCGACGTTGTGGGTGCCGCGCATGTAGCTGCCGAGACGCACGTTGCCGGGCGATCCCGCGAACACGCGCTTGCTCGAGTAGCGATAGCCGAGCCCCGGCCCGCCGAGCGTGACGAGCTTGTCGACGAGCACGCCCCACGTGCGCTCGAGATCGCGGCGCTTGAGCTCGCGCTGACTCGCGAGATCCATGTCCATCAGCGCGCATCCGTTGCAGCGCCCGTGATGGCGACACGGCGCCGGACGACGACCCGGGTGGGTGTTGCGCCGCACGAGCACGGAGCCGTGCGCGCGCGGGCGCTGCTTGCTGACGTAGTCGAGCGCGACCTCGCCCGTCTCGCCGGGCAACAGGCCCGCGACGTGGACCTCGACGCCCTGGATCGTCGCGACGCCGTCCCCGTGCTTGGACAGGGACTCGGCCATCACGGTGATGGTGTCGCCGGGCTTCATCGCGCCGACACGACCATACCCAGGTCGTCGAGGGCATTGAAATAGCCGGGATAGGTCTTGGCGACGCACGCCGGCGCGAGGATCTCCACGTCGCCCGCGAGGCTGAACGCCATCGCCACGCGATGGTCGCCGTAGGTCTCGATCGCGACGGGGGCTGCCGCGGCCGTGCGTGCGCCCACGGGCGGGACGAGCTCGATCGCGTCGTCCTCGACCGTCACGGTGGCGCCCAGCTTGCGCAGCTCGGCGGCCGCCGCGGCGAGCCGGTCGCTCTCGTGGTGGCGCAGGATACCCACGCCCTCGATGCGCGTGGGCCCGCTGGCGAACAGCCCGACGACGGCGAGCGTGAGCGTCATGTCCGGCATGTCGGACAAGTCGAAGCGGCCGCCTTCCAAGCGGCCGGTGCCGGTGACGACGGTTTGCGTCGCGGTCTGCTGGACGGCGGCCCCCATGCGCGCGAGCACGTCGGCGAAGCGGGCGTCGCCCTGCAGGCTCGCGTGACCGAGGGCCACGCTCGCACGCCCGCCGCGGATGGCGGCGAGGGCCAGCACGTAGCTCGCCGCGGAAGCGTCGGGCTCGACCACGTACGCGCGGCCGACGAGTGGGCGCGGCACGACCACGATCGCGTCGTCGCCGTCCCAACGCGCGTCGGCTCCGAAGTCGCGCGCGATCGCGAGCGTCATCTCGACGTACGGCCGCGCGGGCGTGCCCTGCTCGAGCACGATGCGCGTCGGTCCTTCCGCCAGGAGCGCGGCGAACACGAGGCCACTGACGAACTGCGAGCTCGCAGGGCGGGCGAGCCGGACCTCGCCGCCGGCGAGCGGGCGATCGTGGGGGCCGACCTTCAACGGCAAGGCATCGCGCTGCCCCAACGATTGCAGCGACGCGCCGCGCTCGCGCAGCTTGCCGACGAGCGTGTCCATCGGGCGCTCGCGCATGCGCGCGCTGCCGTCGAGCACCGCAGCCCCGGGGCTCGCCGCGAGCACGGCGAGCAGGAAGCGCGCGACCGTGCCCGCGGTGCCGACGTCGAGCGTGGGCGTGCCCGTCGCGACGAGCGGCCCACCCGTGCCGTGCACGACGAGCGGCACATCGGGAGCGTCGCCCTCGATCTCGACGCCGAGCCGCGCGAGTGCACCGCGCATCAGCGCCGTGTCCTCCGCGTCGAGCCAGCCCGAGATCGTGGAGTCGCCGCGCGCGATCGCGGCCAGGAGCAGCGCGCGATTCGTGATGCTCTTGCTGCCCGGGATGGACGGCGCCGCATCGAACGGCGCCGGCGGACGCAACACGATGCGCTCGCGGGGCAGGGAGAGCGGCATCCGCGGGAGCTTGCCCGAAGCGTCCGGGTCTCGCCACCCTCGTGCGCTCCGCTCGCACGCGTGCATTGACTTCGACGCTCAAGCCCCTCGATCGGGCTCAAGCGGGCGCACAGGGCCGCCGATGACGCGTTCGTGTCGGTTCGTCCCAGCCTCGCCGTGGTGCCCGCGGATCGAACGACGATGCGCGAAGGCGTCGTCACCACGCACGACGGAGATCCGCGGATCGGGTCCGTGCTGCACGGGACCTATCGCATCGTGCGTCGCATCGGCGGCGGTGGCATGGGCACGGTCTACGAGGCCGAGCACACGCGGTTGCAGCAGCGATTCGCGCTGAAGTTCCTCGATGCGAGCCTGACGCGTGACACCGAAGCATACGCACGCTTCCGCCAAGAGGCGGAGATCGCCGCGAGTCTCGCCCACGACAGCATCGTCCAAGTGCTCGACTTCAACGTCGCGAGCGACGACACGCCGTACATGGTGCTCGAGTTCGTCGAGGGCGTGACGCTCGGCGAGTGGATGCACGGGCAGCGCGTGGCTGCGATGGACGTGCTGCGCGTGTTCCATCCGCTGTGCGACGCGTTGGCGGCCGCGCACGCGGCCGGCATCGTCCACCGCGATCTCAAGCCGAGCAACGTGATGGTGCGGGGCGAATCAGGCGGCGAACGCCGTCGTGCGGACCGCCAGGCCGAGCTGTCGATCAAGCTGTTCGACTTCGGCATCAGCAAGGTGGCGCACGTCGATGCGATGACGCGCGCGAACGTGTTGATGGGCACGCCCCACTACATGAGCCCGGAGCAGGCGTCGGGCAACGCGGCGAGCGTCGACGCGTCGACCGACGTGTTCGCGCTCGGGGCCCTGCTGTACGAGATGTTGAGCGGGCGGCCGGCGTTCGACCAGACGACGACGGCCGCTGTGCTGCACGCGATCGTCTACGAGCATCCGCCGTCGCTCGCCGAGCTGTGTCCCGACCTCGCGCCCGCGCTCGTCGCGGTCGTGGAGAAGTGCCTGGCGAAGTCGCCGACGGATCGCTTTCCCGATACGCGCACGTTGCTCGTCGCGCTGCGATCCGCCGTGCGCGGGCGCCCGCGGCCCACGCCCGAGGTCGTCGAGGACGAGCCGCGCGAGCGCTCGAGCGCGCTGCCGTGGGCGATCGGTTGGGGGGTCTCCGTGTTGCTCGCGGCGGTCGGCAGCGGGCTCGCGGTCGGGCACGCGCCCGCGCCCGCGCCCGCGATCGTGACGGCCGAGACGCCGGTGACGCCGTCGCGTCCGCAGGATCTCGTCGCGGAGCCGAGCTGGCGCCACGAGCTCGCGACGCCGGGCGCGTTCGTGCTCGAGAGCAGCACGCAGCTGTATCGCGCGGACGCGCGCGGGCTCAGCTACTGGTCGGATCCCGAGGCGGAGACGGTGATGCGGCCGTTGCCGAGCTCGTCGCCCGCGACGGCGCTCGGCCGCTCGCGCGAGGGCGACATCATCGTGGGGCAGGGCGACGGCACCGTGAGCCGCTGGGATCGCGAGCTGCGGGATCCGCCGTGGCACCAGAAGATCGGCGCGTCGCCGGTGCACGCGCTCGCGGCGAGCGCGGGCTATCTCGCGATCGCGAGCGGCACCGAGGTGCAGCTCGTGCACGCCGAGTCGGGCAAGCCGCTCAAGAAGTTCTCAGGGTCCACGCCCGCGGTGTCGCTTCTGTTCATGCGCGAGCCCAACGCGTGGCTCGTGATCGTGCGCAGCGAAACCGTCGAGTTCGTGGACGCGGACAAGCGCAAGAGCATCGGCAGCCTCCCGCTCGCGGGCCGGGCCGCGCGGGCAGCGATCGCCGCGGAGCCGCTCGACGATCCGCCGAAGATCGAGATCGACTTCGTGCAGGGCGATTGGATGCTGCGCCGTCAGTACCGCATGCACGCCGGCCGCAAGGGCCAGACGCCGCGGCTCGAGCCGTCCGGCCAGACGAGGATCTAGCGCCGGTAGGCGCGGGTGAACGCCGGGCGTTCGACGGTGCCGCGCTCGAGCTTCGCTTCCCACGTCTCGTCGGTCATGCGCTCGGCGAGCGGCACCTCGAACGCGTGGAACGAGTAGACCGGGCCGCCGTAGAGCGCGGTGCCGTCGGGGCCGTCGATCGCGACGATGAGCAGCTCCGGGTGACCGACCGCGACTTCGAGTGCGTTGCCTTTCACGCCGTCGGTGTGCACGTCGCTGACGACCGGCTTGCTCTTTCCGCCTTCGACCTTCGAGTAGCCGAAGTCGCTGCGCTCGCCGGTGGACTCCTCCCAGCCGCGCGTGAAGTAGAGGTTCGCGTACCAGCCGTCGTACGTGCGGATGCCGCCGTAGCCTGCGACGTGCTTGTCCACCGTGCGCTCGAGGAACGCGAGATCGTGGACGGTCATCGGTGCGTGCGCGAGCTCGAGCTCTGCGAGAGCCTTCAGCCGCTTCATGTGACTCCGGAAGAACGCGAGGTACTCGGTCACTTCGCCGACGAGCTCGGCATCGCCCTCGCCACCGCGGGCCAGCGCGCCGTCCTGGGCGTACAGCTGGGCGAGGTGGGCCGCGGCCGCGTCGAGCTGCGCATACACCTCGGGCACGGGCTCCACGTAGCCCTTCGGGTACTGGCAGCCCACGAAGCCCATCGACTGCTCCACGACGAGCACGGTGTCGTGGCGCAGCTCGGTCCACGAGGAGAGCACGGCCTCTAGCTGGCGATCGTGCCATGCCGCCGTGCGCATCACCTGCGGGAACGCGTCGTCGGTGCGGTCCTTCGCGAGCGCGCGCAGGGCCGCGAGCCAGTGGTTGTAGATCGTCTCGTCGAGCGCGACGGGATCGATGGCGTCCATCGTGTGGCGCAGGGCGACGAGTGTGGGCGCGAGCCCTTCGCGACCGGGCTGCCGGAGCTCGGGCATCAAGTGCTCGAGCGCGCGATCCGAGCCGAGCACGAAGCCGACGTCGAGCGGCGACGCCATCGTGCGCGCATCCGGTCCGCGATCGGGCTGCAGCTCGGGTGCCGTCGTCTTCGAGGTGATCCACGCGTCGTACGCGAAGCGCTGGGGGAACAGGCGCATCGCGAGCACGCCCCGGCGCTCGGCCGCCGGGCGTGCGACGGGTGTGGCCGCGTAGGCCGGCCCGCCCTGCGCGGCGTAGACCGGAGAGAGATCGCCGGCTGCCGCACACGACTTCGCGCCGCCCTTCGTGCACATCGCGTGCAGGTCCGTGGGCTGCAGCGCGTTGGGCTGGCCCACGTGCAGGCGGTAGAACGACGCGATCTTCTCGTACGAGTACGCTGCGCCCGAGCGCGCCAGCGCGTCGGCGATCTGACGCGCGGCGATCTCGTGTCGCGGTGCGGGGATCGTGGACGTCGCGCCGTCGAACAGCAGGAGGTCGACCCGCCCGAGCCACATCATCGCCTGGAAGTAGCGGCGCAGCTCGTGCGAGCGCGAGTAGTGCCCGCGCGCGACGAACTGCGAGAAGTCGATGCGGCTCGTCGTGCCGAGCAGCTCGACGTTCGCGACCGTCGGCACCTGGACGATCGCGAGCATCGCCTCCACGTCCGCGCGCACGTCGTCACCGACCGAGGTGTCGGGATCGATCAATCGTCGCGCGACCTCGAGGTAGATCCGCGCATCGCGGCCCGAGGCATCCTGCGGCAGCGCGGCGACGGTGCTCTCCAGCACGCGCGCGAGCTCGTGGCGCAGGATGTCGAACTCGGTCTGCTCGAGGATCTCGTCGTAGCTGCGATGCCACGCGTGCAGGATCGAGTCGGCCGACACGAACACCGGCAGATCCTTCGCGAACACGCGGTAGTAGAGATCCACCGGCCCCGCGGTGCTGCGCTCCATGCTGTCGTCGCGGACCGTCCGCGAGAGCACGACGAAGCCGAGCTCGTGCAGCTTGGCCGTCTCGGCGTCGTCGAGCGCGAAGCCGCGGACGAAGCCGTCGTGGAACTCCGCGTGCGCCACGTCGAGCCCGTGCGCCGGCAGGTACACGGGCCGATGCTTCGCGAGGACCTGCGCCGGATCGGTGCCGACCTCGGCCAGCTGCCTCGCGAGCTCGGGCTCCAGGCGCGCGGCCTCCCGCGTCGCCGCGAGGCGCGAGCGCTCCGCGCCGGGATCCGCGTACGGTTGCTCGTCCGTCGCGAGCGCCGGCTGGGCCTCGACGGCGAGCGCCTCGTCCGGCTCGGTCCGGTTGCACGCCGACAGGAGCGCGAGCGCGACGACCTGGGTCCGAATCCGACGACGCATGGGAGGTGGCAGACGCTCGCCGGGGGCCCGAAGTTCCCGGACGCGTCCCTTCACTCGCGCAGCGCCTCGAACTCCTCGGGATCGTGCGCGCAGAACAGCCGCACGTCGTGGCGGTGCTCGTCGAACAGCTGGCGCAATCGCTCCTGGTTGCGGTGGCGCGTGGGCCCGTCGTCCTGAGCGTAGCTCTCGAACGCGCGGATGAGCGGCGGCGCGCTCGGTTGCTCGCGATCCACCTCGCCGCGGTGGAAGTACGCGTCGCCGCAGTGCAGGAGCCAGCCGTCGCCCGTGTCGATCGCGATGCCGCTGTGACCGGCGCTGTGGCCGACGAGCGGCACCATCAGGATCTCCGGCGGCAGGCCCTCGAGGTCGCGCACCGCCTCGAAGCCGAGCCACGGCTCACCGTCCGCGACGTACCGACAGAAGTCGGTGACGTGCGACCACTGCATCGGTCGGTAGCGCATGCGATCGTGACCGGTCGGGCGGGCCAGCGCGCGCACGAGCTCGCCCTCGGTCACGTGCACGCGCGCTTGCGGGAAGTCGGAGAGCCCGCCGGCGTGATCGAGGTCCATGTGCGTGAGCACGATGTCGCGCACGTCGTCGGCGGAGAAGCCGAGCGACTCGATCTGCTGCACGGCGGTGAACGTGGGATCGAGCGTGGGCCGCACGAATCTCACGAACATCGAGCCGAGCCGACGACTCGGATCGGCGATGTCGGCGAGGCCGATGCCGCTGTCGACGAGCACGAGCCGATCGTCGAGCTCGAGCAGCAGGCAGTGGCACACGAGGTGGCGGTGCGAGGATCGCCCGTAGAGGAGGCGCCCGCCGAGGGGCGCCAGCCGGCCGCAGCCGAGGTGGTGGACCCGAATCGCCACCCGGCTGCATGTACCACGTCAGCCGTCGTTCGGGTCTTCGCAGGCGATCGGCTCGCAGGTGCCGCCGTCCCACGAGACGCGGACGTCCATCTCGCACAAAGCCGAGGCCACCGCGTCGGCGGAGCTCGGCTCGAGCGGGTTGCCGTAGACCTGCAGCACGGCGCAGTGCGTCCACGGGGCGTCCGCGAGCGCGTCGATCGATGCGATCGCGTTGTCGCTGACGTCGACGCCCTCGAGCGCAGAGAGCTGGGCGAGTGGGTCGACATCCGTGATGCCGTTGCCGGCGGCGCTCACCCGCACGAGCGCGGGGGCCCCGGCGAGCGGGGCCAGATCGGCGACGCCGGTGTTCGACACCTCGAGCTCCGCGAGCGCGGGCAGCGAGGCGATCGGGGCGAGGTCGGCGACGCCCGTGCCCGACGCGCGCAGGATCGTCAGTGCGGAGAGCGAGCTCGCGAAGTCGAGCGAGGTGATCGGGTTGTCGTTCACGCGCAGCTCGACGAGGTTCGTCAGGCCGGAGACGACCGACGGATCGTCGACGTCGCAATCGTCGATGCCGAGGATCCGCAGGCCGGTGAGGCCAGCGAGCGGCTCCAACGACTGGGGGCGATCGCTCTGCAGGTACAGCTCCTCGAGCTCGACGAGGCCGGCGAGCGGGGCGAGGTCGACGACCTCGGTGTGGCCGAGCACGAGCACGCGCAGAGACGAGCGCTCCGCGAGCGGCGAGAGATCCGCGACCGGGTTGATCGGCACCGACAGCGTGTGCAGGTGCTCGAGCTCCGCGAGCGGGGAGAGATCGGTGACCTGCGTGTGCTGCATGCGCAGCTCTTCGAGCGCACGCGCGCCCGCGAGAGGGCCGAGATCGGAGAGCGCGTCGGGGAAGCCGAGATCGAGCACGCGCAGGCCCGAGAAGCACTCGAGCCCCGAGAGATCCGACAGGTCGTTCAAGGAGACGAGGTGCGACTGGATCTCCTCGATCTGCGCCACGTCGTCGCCGGTGAGCGGGCCGGCCGGCACGCCGACCTGCTCGCGCACCCACGCGTCGAGCACGGGATCGGCGATGACGACCTCGTCACAGCGCGGCTCGAGCTCGCCACCGGTGTCCGATTCGCTGCCGGTACCGCACGCGACGAGACAGGGAAGACACATCCAACCCAACGACCACCGAAGACCATCCATGTCCTCCTCGACGGACGGGCCCCTCGGAAGTCCTCACCGCCAACCAAAGAAAAACGCCCCGGGCGGCCGGGGCGTCCTTTTCGCGCGCTGCGGGCGGCTCACTCGATCGTCAGCGACCAGCCGTTCAGGGTGCCGACGTCGACGCCCGCGGTGTCGGCGACCTCGAGGATCCACTCGCCGTTCTTCGCCGCGCCGTCGAAGTCGGACTCGACCGCGAAGACCTGCTTCAGGTCGTGCTGGCCGCCGCCCTTGCGGTCGTGCAGCACGATGCGGGTGTCGCCGTGGCGCAGCGCGACGACGAGGTCGCCGCGGAACGTGTGGGTGATGTCGACCTCGACGGACACGCGGGCGACGGTGCCCTCGGTCGCGACGGTGATCGTGTCGCTCACCCCCGCCTTCACGTTGTCGGGGATCGCGAGCATCGGATCGGAGTCGAACGTCTCACCCATGCCCGGCTCGGGCTCGGGCTCGAGGTCCGGCACGTCGGTGATCCGCGCGTTGCCGAAGTCCTGCACGTACTCCATCGACAAGAAGCCGTAGCCCGCGCCGTGCGGGTTCTCGATGCCGAAGCCCGCGGTGCCCCAGCTGTTCTTGATGATCCAGAAGCCCTTCTCGACGACCGGGTTGCCCGCCGAGTCGACGACGACGTTGCCGTCCTTGTCGCGCTTGGGCACCTCCATCTCGTTGTCCCAGCCGACGATGAGCACGGCATGACCCGCGCGCTGCTTGTGCGACTCGGTGATGTCCTCGTCGTTCGGGTAGAGCACGATGCCCTGGTCCCAGTTGTCGAGGTTGCGCGGCAGCGTGGACTTGCGGTGGTTCCAGCTCTGGTAGAAGAAGTCGAGGCCGATCGCGACAGCGGTGCCGTTCACGCGGATGTGATCCATGATCGCCGACGGGCGCGTGCTGATGAAGCGGCTGGCCGGCAGGTGGAACTTCTCGGCCTCGCGCGCCTCGGTGGGCGGCTCGCCGTTCGTGTAGCACAGCGTCGGCAGGTTCTCGTCGTTGTTGCCCTTGCAGCCGGCCAGATCGGTCTCGCCCCACGGCGCCGCCTCGTACGGCCACGCGTCCTCCTCGGGGATGCCGAAGCGGGTGATCGCGTCGAGGTTGAACGTGTTGTTCGAGCCGCTCGTGTTGCGGAACACGTTGAGCTCGAACTTCGTCGACCACTGCAGGTACTGCTCGGAGAAGTCGGCCTCGTCCGCGCCCGCCTTCAGGTAGAGGTGCTCCATCAACGCGGTGGTCGCGAAGATCGAGCACACGCCGCGGCTTCCCTGGCTCTTCACCGGCGACTGCACCGCGATGAGCTCGCTGTGGTGCAGCGGCGCGGGGCCGTCGGCCTTGATCTGGTACGGCAGGTCCTTGCCGACGGGCGCACCCTCGAACAACGCGTCGTAGCTCGTCAGCGGCGGATCGTCGCCGGCTGCGTCCTCGGCCGAATCGCAGGCGACGAGCGAGAGCATGGAGGCGAAGGTGAAGCGGAGCAGGGCGCGGGGCAGCATCGGCGCGGTGTAGGAGCAGGTCGCATGCCACGATCAAACGCACGAGATTGCTGGTGAATCACGATCGGCCGAGTGGCCAGCGCGGGATCGACCCCTGGCGAGTGTGGTGGCCACGGGGCCGGCGACGATGCGCCCCGGGAAGCAGCGGGGGTCCGCAGCCGTGATGTACTGCGGCGCATGTCGAGGCCTTCGATCGCACTGTTCGCGACGCTCGTCGCGACCGCGTGCTCCGAGCCCGGCTCGACCTCGCGCCCCTCGACGTCGCCGACGGCGGCCGACGCTGCGGCGCCGCGACCCAGCGGCCGGGCGATCGAGCTCGTCGGCGATCGATGGCACGTCGACGGTACGGACGTCGCGCGTGCTCGACCGGCGTCGGCGCCCGGCGTGCTCGATGCGGAGCTGCGACCGACGTATGCGATCGCCGAGCTCGTGGGTGCGCTCGCGCGCACCGACGGCGCGTTGCCGGTGCGATTGCCCACCGACGCGACGGTGTCGCACGTGCGCAACCTGCTGGCGAGCGCTCCCGATCGGGCGCTCGCGATCGAGAGCGCGGGTGCTTCGTTCGAGATCGTACTCGCGAAGGGCGATGCGGCTGGGATCGCGCTGCCCGACGATGCGACGATCGCTGCGCTCGCGAAGGCGGCCAAGTCGGGCGGCGCCCTCGCGATGACGTACGCGCCGTGCGTCACACCGCCGCCGGGCATGGCGTGCGTGCCGGGTGGGCGTGCGATCGTCGGCGACGACGCGGGACCGCCGGAGGATCGACCGCGCCGCGAGCTCGAGATCTCGACGTTCTACATCGAGCAGCACGAGATCACGATCGCGGAGTACGACGCGTGTCATGCGGCCGGCGCGTGCCCGCGGCGGATCAACGGCCACCAGAACATCATGAAGCCGTTCGTCGGGCCCGATCAGCCGGTCGTGCCGATGGACTGGGAGCGCGCGGCGAAGTACTGCGCGTGGGCGGGCAAGCGATTGCCCACCGAGTGGGAGTGGGAGAAGGCGGCGCGCGGGCCCGACGGCGACGCGTATCCGTGGGGCGACGACGAGCCGACGTGCGAGCGCGCGCAGTACCGCGAGTGCGCGCCGAAGGGCTGCAAGCCGTATCCCGGCAAGTCGTATCGGTGGGACTGCAACGAGCACGCTACGAAGCCGGTCGGCACGTATCCCGCGGGGCGCTATGGGCTGTTCGAGATGGCGGGCAACGGCTACGAGTGGACGGCGAGCGCGGGTGTGCTCGACGTCGCGTCGTGTGGTGCGGCGTGCAACGGTCGCGATCCGTCGGGGCCGTGCGATGGGGCGCACCCGTGCGTGCAGAAGGGGGGTGAAACGCGCGTGCTCAAGGGCGGCTCGTGGTACTGGCCGGCGGGGCGGATCCGCGGCGCGCATCGGCGGGTCGAGCCGATCCGCAGCGGGGGTCATCGATTGAGCGCGCGCTGTGCCACTTCGGATGCATTCGTCACGACGTTTCCGCCGCGCGTGTTGGAGTCGCGTCCGCGCCCGGCGGAGCTCGAGCCGCCGAGCGACGAGCTGCGCGCGCTCGCGAACACGCTCGAGGTGGATGCGATCGCGGACAAGCCGATCTGCGGCGAGACCATCCGCGAGGCGTGGCACAGCTCGCAGAAGCGGGGCGGGCGATCCGAGGTCGACTGTCGCGATCCGTTTCCGTATCTCGAGTCGAACGAGCCGAAGGCGTGGGTGTGGGCGCGCTACGTCGCGAACCTCGGCGGCGGTTACGTGGGGGTCGGCAGCGATCAGAACTACAGCTTCATCGCGCACGCCGGATCCGAGTGGGCGTGGGTGCTCGACTACGATCCGCGCGTGGTCGATCACCACCTGCGGATGCGCGCGTTCGTGTTGGAGTCGGCGACGCCGAAGGAGTTCGTCGAGCGGTGGGCGCCCGCGAACGCGAAGAGCTCGATCGCGATCCTCGAGAAGGTGTACGCGAAGGATCCCGCGCTCGCGAAGCTGCGACGCGGCTACTGGGCGACGCACGAGCGCATGCACGCCTACTACCAGGCGCTGCTCGCCCCGCATGCGAAGGCGGGCGACTTCGGGTGGCTGCGCAACGCGGCGCACTACCGGTGGATCCGCACGATGTTCGAGCAGGGGCGGCTCGTGGTGCTCCCGGGCGATCTGCTCGCGACGAAGTCGATGCGCTCGGTCGCCGCGGCGGCGAAGGCGATCGGTGTGCCGGTGCGGATCTACTACACGTCGAACGCGCCGCTGTCGTGGGGCGGACAGATGACGCCGGCATATCGCGACAACGTGCGGGGGCTGCCGTTCGACGCCCAGTCGATCGTCCTGCAGACCACGCAGGACAAGGGGCGCGGGCAGAGCGGCTACTGGCACCACAACGTGCAGTGGGGGCGCCACCTGCAGGAGCGGCTCGGGCGACCGGGCTACGACCACCTCTCCAAGATCCTGTTCGAGCGCGTGCGTGCCGATGTCGGGGACACGAGCGTGCTCGGGTTGCCTGGCGCGACGCCGTGAGCTCGTGCGATCCTCCTGTGCGGATGCTGTCCGTCGTCGTCGCCGCTGCGCTCGCGACCACGCCCGTCGCGGCCGCGCCGGCGAAGCCCGCGACGTCGGGCTTTCCCGATCACGACGCGCAGCGCGAGAAGGTGGTGCACGGACGCGTGCGTTCCGGCGATCCCGTCGTCGCGACGAAGGCGACGACGACGGGGCAGTGGAGCGATGCTGGGGGCCGGCTCGCACCGGTGTTCGGCAAGGATCCCGGCGAGCAGCTGTGGTTTCCCAAGGCCGACGCCGCGCATCTCGGCGAAGGCACCGTGCGCGTGCGGATCGATCCCGGCGACGGCGTCGACATGAGCGTGCTCTTGCGGCAGCGCTACCAAGGCGATCCGCCGGCGGTGTTGTCGGGCTACGGCTTCACGATCGAAGGCGACGCGCTGCGGTTCCACCGGTGGGATCGCGGGATGGTGCTGCCGGTGGGGCCCGAGGCGAAGGTCGCGAAGCTGGCCGATCGCGCGAGCCTCGAAGTCGTCGTGTTCATGGTGGGGCCGCAGCTCGTCGCGACGGTGTGGGACGGCGAGACGCTCGCGCAGCTCGCCACGCTCGTCGTGCACGATTCCACGTACGCGTTCGGGTGCGTGGGATTCCGCGTGGGGCCCAAGCACGATACGAAGGGGGCGATCACGCTGCTCGCGACGATGGATGCGGCGAAGCATGCAACGCGCTCTCATGCGATTCGGCGCGCACCGCTGTACGGGCCGAAGGCGGCCGTGGGCACCACGCCGTTCGGCAACACGCGCTATGCGTGGGTCGCTGCGAAGGACGTCGCGCGGCTGCCGAAGGATCTGCGCGCGGGCAAGCAGGCGACGATCGACGATCGTGCGCTGCTCTTCCTCGACACCGTGCTGTTCGAGCGGTTGCGTCGGACCGGTGTGGAGGTGCTCGCGGTCGACAGCAACACGTCGTGGTCGGTGTTCAACGAGCCGTTTCGTCGGCGCGAGGGCAAGCCGCCGAAGAAGGCCGGGCGCGGGTTCGTGCTCGACGACGCGTACAAGGATCAAGCGCTCGTCGAGGGGCTCTTGCGCGCGTACCACGAGCGCTATCCGGCGATCACGTCGATGGTGGAGATCGGCCGCACGCACCAGGAGCGGCCGATCTGGGCGCTGAAGATCTCGGATGCCGCGGCCTCGGCGGAGGACGAGCCCGCGGTGCTGTTGAACGGAGCGCATCACGGCAGCGAGCTGCTCAGCATCGAGTACGTGCTCGACGCGGTGGACACGCTCGTCGCGGGGTACGGACACGACGCGCGTGTGAAGGCGTGGGTGGATGGGCTCGAGATCTGGTGCGTGCCGCTCGTGAATCCCGACGGCAATCACATGTTCGTGCACGAGTCGCGCTTCGCGATCCGCAAGAACGCGCGCGACAGCGACGGCGACGGGTACGCGGATCCGTTCGAGGGCGTGGATCTCAACCGCAACTATCCGTTCGGTTGGGGCGAGGTGGGCTCGTCGAAGAAGCCGATGCACAAGTGGTATCGCGGGCCGGCGGGCGGCTCCGAGCCGGAGACGAAGGCGATGATGGATCTCGCGGGGCGCGAGCGCTTCGCGGCGGCGATCTCGTTCCACACGTTCGGTACCGAGGTGTTCTCGTCGTACGTGGTGGAGACGGCCAAGGACATGAAGCCGGATCTGTCGAAGGCGATCGCGGTGGAGATCACTTCGGTGTCGCCGGTGCAGCCCAACGAGCGCACGTACAAGGCGGGCAAGACGAACTATCCCGTGGCGGGCACGGACCAGGACTGGCACCTGTGGGCGCACGGCACGATCGCGTACGTGCTCGAGGGCTCGCACCACAACCCGCCGCTCGACGTGCGCACGCAGGCGGTCGTGGGCACGCGTCCGGTGTGGCAAGCGCTGCTCGATCGCGTGGTGAAGGGGCCGTGGATCCACGGCCACGTGCGCGACGCATCGGGCAAGCCGATCGACGCGGTGGTGATGATCGAGGAGATCGCGACGTTCGAAGGCGAGCGCTGGACGACGCGCCCGCGCGACGGCCGTTTCGCGCGGGCAGTGCCGCGTGCGGGCACGTACACGCTCGTCGTCACGGCGAAGGGCCGCGATCCGGTGCGCAAGACGGTGAAGGTCGGCAGCAAGCCGGCGATCGTCGACGTGGTGCTGTGATCACTCCACCCGCGGGCCCGAGGAGCGCTCGACGAAGTAGCGGACGCCGTCGGCGTCCTTCTCCCAGTCGGCTTTCGAGCCGTAGAAGATGTGGTTCGTGATGCTCGCGTCGAGCGGATCGTCGAGCGTGCCCGCGGTGAGGTAGACGTTGCTGTCGTCCTCTTCGGCCGGCAGCGGGGTGCCGCAGGTCTTGCAGCGCGTGATCGAGTAGGTCGGCCGCGGCGCGAAGGTGACGCGGTGGTCTTCGCCAGCGAGCCAGTGGAAGCGCGTGCGTGGGACGACGACGATCGTGTTGCCCGTGCCGCCGCTCGCCTTGCGGCAGTTCGAGCAGTGACACATCCACACGCCGTCGAAGTCACCCTCGATCTCGTATCTCAAGGCGCCGCACAGGCAGCTTCCCTTCCGTCGCATGGCCGCGAGCGTAGCGCGATCACGGCGGCGGCGCGACGAGCAGGCTGTCAGCGGACGCGACGATCGACGGCTCGAGCTTCGCGAAGTCCTCGGGGCGTGCTTCGTAGACGAGGATCGGCATGAGGTCGAAGCGACGCCGGATGTCGACGAGCAGCTCGACGGCCGGCTGGCTCTCGGTCGCTGGGATGTGTGCGCGCCCGCGGAGACCCTCGCTGCGCTCGGTCCACTGGATGTCGCGCGCGCCCACGAAGCCCTGCTTCTCCAGCACCTCGACGAACTCGCGCCCACTGTCGCCGAGCGTCTTCTTCGGATCGTTGTGGAAGATCATGAGCGACGCGCGGAGCAGCGTGGCATCGCACGTGACGACGAACCCGCCGGAGACCTGCGCGACGGCGAACGTCGGATTGTCCTCGCGCATCTCGACGTTCTTCGGCATGCGCACGAGCACGCGCTCGCCGAAGAACGCCGCAGGCGCATCCGCGATGGCGGGCTGGCACGGCGCCGCGGCTGCGACCTCGTCGTCTTCCGTAGGCACAGTGGAAGCCGCCGGCGCATCCGGCATCGGATCCGCAGCCGGAGCCGCGAACAACGTGGAGTCCTCGCGCTCGTGCGGCGCACAGGCGCAGCACGCGAGCGCCAGCAGAGCGGCGCGTCTCATCGCGGAAGTGAGACGAACGCCACGCGCCGAAGTTCCCGATCGCTCAGTCCGTGATGATCGCGCCGGTCTCGACGACTTCGAACGCTGCTCCGGTGATGCCGTCGATGTCGTGGAGGTTGTCGTCGCTCCACATCGGGTGCGGAGCGCCGGAGAGGTACCAGTCGCTGCCGTTGTCGGCGACGAACATGCCGTAGGTCTTGAGCGCCGTGCAGATCACCTGGATCTCGGAGGCGAGGCCGCTGCAGTCGTAGTCCGCTTTCATGCGCACCCGCAGGCCCATCGGCGGCAGGTCCGGGTTCGTGTCGTCGGAGGCGAAGTGCGTCGCCGGGTGGATGTAGCCGCGTTGGCTCGAGCTCACCGTGAAGCGCAGCGCGTGATCGATCACGCCCTCCTCCACGACTTCTTCGTACGTCACGAGGCCCGGATAGATCGGCAGGCCCGCCGCATCCGCCGAGGTCCAACCATCGGGGCGCAGATCGTTGGTGGTGAGATCGAAGATCGCGCCCGAGCCCGCGCTCCATGACTGGCCGCCGTCGTCGGTGTACGCCGCGAACAACTCGTAGAGCATGCAGTTGTCGAGGTCGAGCGCGAGGATGTGGCGATCGCCGTCGGAGTCCGGCCCGCCTTCGATCGGTGCGTCGGGTGGGATCGGATACGGGCCCGGATCGCTGTCCTCCTCGTACTCGAACGTCACCGGCACGCGCGGTTGATCGCCCGGGATCACCACGTACGGGATGCCGATCGGCGCGCCTTCCCACACCGTGCCGAAGTCGGCGTGCATGCCCGTGTCGAGCCCGATCGAGGCGATGAACGCGTCGGAGTTCGCATGCACCGGGTACGCCGAGATGTCCGTGTTCCACGGGTTGTCGGCCGGGAAGATCGTGCATTCTCCGGGCGTGCCCGTGTCGGCGCTGTCGTCGTCGTCGTCGGCCGCGGTCATGCTCGCGTCCGTCGCGGTCATCGTGTCGCTCATGCCGACCGTCGTGCCCGCCGTCATCGTCGCCGGCCCGTCGCTGCCGTCGTCGTTCGCGCCGTCGTCGTCACTGCCCGCGCCGCCGCAGGCCGCGACGAGCACCATCCACATCGCACTGCGCCGCGTGTCCACCATCGTCGTCATCGTAGCCGTGTCCGCCGACGCGTGCGAAGATCACCGTCCAGCCGTGGAGTCGATGTGCGACCTCTGTCGGTGACTGTGCTCCTCGCCCTGTGCGCGATCGCGTGCAGCTCGGAGGAGTCGAGCGACGATCCGGTCGAGGAGCCCGCGACGGTCGAGCCCGCGCCGATCGAGCCCGTGCCCGCGCTTGCGACCGCGCCCGAGCCCGAGGATGACCCGCCCACGTCGCTGCCGCTCACGCTGCTCGCGACCCAGGTGGCCGACGATCCCGCGGATGCACGCGCGACCATCCGCGACGACGAGGCCGGTGCGATCGCGAGCTATCGCGTCGGTGACCCGATCCGCAAGCACGCGATCATCAGCGCGATCGAGCGCGGTCGGGTGCGGCTCGTGCACGACGAGCGTCGCGAGCTGCTCGCCGTCGGCGTGGCACCGGCGAAGCTCTCCGCCGAGGACGTGTTCTATCCGGACCTCGTCGACGAGGATCTGCCCGACGACATGGTCGACGGCGTGCAGCTGTCCGCGGGCCCCGGCTGGATCATCAAGCGCCCGCACAACGCCTGGGGCACGCCGCGCACGATCGATCGCCTCCGCGACGCGCTGCGCGAGTACGTGCGCGAGATGCCGAGCGGCCCCGACGTGCACATCGGCGACATCAGCAAGTCGGGCGGCGGCTACTTCCCGCCCCACCTCTCGCACCAGGCCGGGCGCGACGTGGACATCGGCTACGTGCTGGTCGGCAACCACGCCGACGTCACGCGATTCGTGCGCGCTCACTCGGGCAATCTCGATCGCGAGCGCACGTGGCATCTGGTGCGCACGTTGTTGGAGTCCGGCGCGATCGGCTACGTCTTCATGGACTACGACGTGCAGCGCATGCTCTACGAGCACGCGAAGACCACCGGCGTGTCGCCTTCGCAGCTCGAAGAGTGGTTCCAGTACCCACGCGGCAACCGGGCGGCGCACGGGATCCTCCGCGACTGGCGCGGCCACGACGATCACTTCCACGTCCGCTTCACGCCCTGACGGGCTCTGCCCCCACGAATTCACGGAGATACGGGGAGTCGGCAATCGCCCGCGCGCGTCGCCCATCGACCCGGGCATGAAGCGATCCTGGTGCTCGTTCTCGACCCTCGCACTCCTCTTCGCGTGCGGTGGCGGCAGCGACGGTGACGACGGCGAGGGTGCAATCTCGCGCGACGACGCGGCCGCGCTCGTGATCGAGGAGCTCGTGACCGCCGGCGATCGCGTCGTCGTGCTCGGCGCGAGCGAGCCGCTGGATGCGGGTGATCGCATCGTCGCCTACCACCCGCATCCGGAGCGGGTCGCCGAGGTCGCGCTCGAGGCGGAGTCCGAGTCCTGGTTCTTCTGGATCGACGACGACCCACTCGCGCGTTTCGACCATCCGTCGCGCTTCGTCATCGTCGATCGCGAAAGCGGCGAGCTCACGACGGTC
The DNA here is from genome assembly GCA_964468635.1 of uncultured Nannocystaceae bacterium. Lineage (GTDB taxonomy): Bacteria > Myxococcota_A > Polyangia > Nannocystales > Nannocystaceae > Xiheibacterium. The sequence goes on along the minus strand of CAYXVR010000084.1, from coordinate 8,794 downwards.
GACGCACGTTGGTGGCCCACGCTCGACGGCGCCGCCGTCTGGGACGACGCGGCGTACGCGAGCGAGGTCGACTGGGTCTACGCCGACGTCGAAGGGGCCATGGAGGCGCGTCGTGGGTTCGTGCCCCAGCCATCACCGATCGCCGACTGCACCGCGGCGGGTGGCCACGCGATCGTGATCAACGGCTTCAAGCCCGACGAGACCGGCAAGGAACACTTCGCCAAGGACGGCGCGAACATGAACGACGCGCTCACGGATGCCGGGCTCGACACCACGTACTTCGGCCCCGCCGATGCGGAGGGCGTCGACTCGCCGTTCACCCTCGATGCCGTCGACGGTTGGTTCACGCAGAAGGCCGCCGAGCTCGGTCCCGGCGACACCCTCGTGGTCTACGTCAGCGCGCACGGCTTCGTGAGCGACATCGCGGATTGGCACGACGGCGAGACGTGGCTCGGCGGGATCTTCGAGACGGACCTCGAGCGCTGGCTCGCGAAGTTCGACCCGGGCGTCAACGTGGTCGTGATGCTCGATGGCTGTCACGCCGGCGGCATGCTCGACAGCCTCACGTGTGTCGCCGATCTCGCCGTGACGGCCACGGACGAGGCGAGCTCGTCGTACTTCGACGTCGACGACGCACGCGATTCGAATCCCCAGGACAACGGGAGCGAATGGACGTCGAGCATCCTCACCTGCTGGAACTCGCTGATGGAGACCGACGAGAGCCGCGCGGACCTGAGTGGTCGCGCGGCTGCGGCGAGCACGAGCTTCTTCACGCAGCTCGTGGGCGAGTGTTTCGGTGGTGCACATGCCTACGACGACGCGGAGGGGCAGGGGCTCACGAAGCCACAGCAACAAAAGGGCGCGGCGAAGACTGCGATCCCGCAGGAGGACCCCCAGCCGCCGATGTGCGACCCGGGCCAGAGCTCGTGCACCGAGGAACAGCTCGCGGCGACGGCCCAGATGCTGGGGTTCGTGCTCACCGCCGAGCCCGAGGAGGTCTGCGAGTTCCTGATCGCGCTCGGGATCGAGAACGTGACGACGCTGTCGACCGGCGAGGACACCGCGACGGCCGAAGGAAACGTGGACGGCGCGCACGCGTACCTCGGCGCCCACCTCTCGCTGAAGGAGCCGCTGACGTGCGGCGAGGAGGTGATCTGCGCCGACCAGAAGGCGGCACCGAGCATCGACGATGTCTTCGTGGCGGGCCTGTGGCTGGACGGCGACCTCGATGACGTGCCGCAGCACCACTACCAGTACGGCTTCGTCTTCGATCAGGACGGCGATCCCTCGAACAACTACCAGGCCGCCGCGCCGTATCCCGCCGACTTCTTCGACGACACCGATCTGTGGATCCAGCTGTTCGGCGTGCCCGGTCAGCCGTGGACGGTCGAGGTCGTCGATGCCCGCAACGGGAAGCTCGTGTCGCTGCAGACCGACGTCGCCGTGATCGTCGAGGGCCAGATGCTGCTCGCGATCATCCCCAGCGATCTCGTCGCGAATGCGAGCGACATGCGCTTCACCGCGTTCCGTCACGAAGGCGACTACGGCGCGTCGATGCCGTGGAGCGGCGACGTGATGCCTCCTATCGACCAACCGAAGATCCCCGTTCCTCAGTGAGAAGCACACCCATGAAACGCATGCACTCCTTCTTGATCCTCCTCGCCGTCGGTTGTGGCGGCGGATCCTCCGGCTCGACCGACGACGACACCGATGACGGCAGCGAATCCGTGGACGACGACGACGGTGGCCCCGCGACGGCACCCGGCGACGACGACGACGCGGACGACGACGATGGGCCCGGATCCAGCACGGACGACGGCGAGTCCACCACCGACACCCCCACCGATACCGGCACGGATTCGACCGAGGGCGGGGACTCGAGCAGCACCGACGAATCGACGAGCGGCGGGCCCGTGAACGACTGCACGAACATGAAGGACCCGTGCGTGCTCGAGCTCGACACGGTCGTCTCGGGCGCGGGCGGCGTCGATCAGTTCTTCGTCTACACGGTGGGCGACGGCAGCGAGCACGTCGAGTTCACGGGCATCGAGAACGACTATGTCTCCTGGGATATCGCGCCGTGGACGTTCTTGTGCAACATCGACGGACCGTGCTGCCAGAGCGATGGCGCGACGACGTGCGACAAGCCCATCGTGCAGCAGTTCCTCGATCTCGGCCCTGGCGACACCGCCTACGTCTTCGTGTACGCCAACGCGCCCTACGAGTTGACGATCACCGCTGGATGAGCGCGCGGATCGCTTCCACGCGCCGCTCGGGGATCGCGGCCCGCCGCGCACGGACGATCGCGCGGTCGGCCGCGATCCTCGCTTCTTCGATCTCACCTGCTCCCGCGGCCGCTTCCACCAGGATCGCCAGCGTGTCGAACACCGCCGGATCGTCGGGGTCGCTGCCCGCCTCGTCGATGGTCGCGGCGCGTCGACACGACGGCAGCGCTTCGGCGGGCCGTTCCTGCATGAGCAGCACGCGGCACAGACCGAACTCCGCCTGCACGAGTCGCACGTCCTCGGCGCCGAAGCGGACCGTGCGGAGATCGACGAGCCTGCGCCACTGGGCCTCGGACGCCGCGAGCTCGCCGTTTTCGGCCAGCGCGATCGCTCCGATCGCGAGCACGGCGTCGAGGTAGCGCGGGTTGTCGTCGGCCTCCGCGATCACCATCGCACGTTCGAGCAGCGGCAGCGCGGCCTCCGGTCGGCCCGCACGCGCGTGCTGGTCCGCGAGGTTCAAGAGCGGCGCCGCGAGCTCGCGATGACGTGGACCGAATGCCTCCTCGAGCATCTCGATCGCGAGCTCGAGCTCTGCACGCGCCTCGTCCGCGCGCCCCATGCTGCCGAGCACGACGCCGATCGCGTTGTGCGTGCGCGCGCATGCGGGATGTCGCGGCGGATGGGACGCCTCGCGCAGCGCGAGCGACTGCCGCCGGAGATCGAGCGCATCGGCCCACCGGCCGCGCAGCTGTTCCACCCACGCGAGCACGTCGATCGCTGCGGCGACGCTCGGATGATCGGGGCCCACCTCGCGCCGTCGACGATCGAGCACCTCGGCCGCGACCACGGCGGCCTCGTCGGCGCGCATGTCGGCGCCGAGCAGGTTCGCGCGGGTCTGCAGCGCATCGGTGAGCGTGCTCGAATCCTCGCCGTCGCGACGCGCGGCAGCGATCGCGACGTCGCTCCACACGAAGCCGAGCTCGGCGCGGCCGCGATCGACGCCCTGCAGATCGGCGAGGCGCGACGCCGCGCGGGCGAGACTGGCGGACGCGTCGACCTCGAGCCCGTGTGCGACGGCACTCGCGAGCTCGTCCTCGGCGGTGGGATCGTCGGCGTCGGCGAGCGCGGTCGCGAGCTCCGTCTTCGCCTCGGCGAGCGCCTGTGTGCCTTCACAGGCGCTCGCACTCGCCACCGCGGCCCGCAACGGATCGAGCGACGCGCCGACGCGCCCCGCGTCGCGCAGCGCGGTGGCGCGATCGATCTGCGCGTGCACGTCGGTCGCACAGGCATCGACGGCCTCGCGCGGGCGCCCGAGCAGCAGGCACGCGTCGGGTCGTGGCAGCGCGGCGACGGCATCGTGGGCGCCCCACGCGAGCTCGCGATCGGCGTCGTCGGATCGCATTTCGACGAAGAGATCGACGAGCGCACCCGCACGCACGAGCGCGCGATCGAGGCACGTCGTGCGTGCATCGAGCACCTCGCGCGACAGCTCGGCGCGCGTCACCGTGGCGGCGCACACCTCGTCGCGAGCGGACGACCACGCGGTCGTGAAGTCGTCGATCGATCGCACGGTGCCGACCCCGACCGTGGGATCGCCGGTCGCGTGTGCGATCGCGTTCTCGACGATGGCGCGACGATCCGCGTTCCACACGGAGTCGACGCGCTCGGCCCCCGATGCGCACCGCTCGGGGTCGGGCCATGCAGCGACCACCGCGGCTCCGATCGCGATCGACCCCGCGACGCCGAGAAACGCCCGCCGCCGTCGCGGTCGCGCGCGCTCGTGCTCGATCGCGGCGAGCAGCGCGTGCAGGTCCGGGTGGCGGCGAGCGGGATCGGCGGCGAGCGCCCGCACGAGCGCGCGCTGCAGCGTGCGCGGGATCGGGGCGTCGGCGGGCGGCGGGTCGATCCGCTGGTGCTCCGCGGCGTCGACGATCTCGGGCAAGCACGAGCCCGAGAACGGCGGCTTGCCGGCGAGCGCCTCCCACAGCGCCACCGCGAATGCGAACTGATCGCTCGCGGCATCCGATGCAGCGCCCGCGAACAGCTCGGGCGCCATGTAGCGGGGTGTGCCGGCGAGCGTCGCTCCATCGGTCTCGAGCGTGGGCGGCGATCCGCCGACGCGCGCGAGCCCGAAGTCGACGACGCGCACGCGGCCATCGGTGCCGACGAGCACGTTGTCGGGCTTGAAGTCGCGGTGCACGACGCCCGCGGCGTGGGCCGCCACGAGCCCCCGCCCTGCCTGTGCGTACGCGTCGAGGATCTCGTCGCGGCGACGCGGCGCGGCGGTCGACCACTTCCGCAGCGTCTGCCCCTCGACGTACTCCATCGCGACCCACACGCGTCCGTCCTCGCGACCCACCTCGAACACCGTGACGACGTGGGGATGCGCGAGGCGTGCGACGGCTTGCGCCTCGTGGACGAGCGCGTCCTGTCGTGTGGGCGTGTCGCGATCGCTGCGCACCACTTTGAGCGCGACGCGACGATCGAGCTCGGGATCGAACGCGAGGAACACGTCGCCCATGCCGCCCGAGCCGAGGCGACGCAGGATCACGAAGCGATCGATGCGGACCGGCTCGTCGTCGGCGGCGAACAGCCCCGCGCGGACGCGGCCGAGCACGCGCTCGCCCTCCACCGAGAGGTCGGCGAGCGTCGCCGTGGCGTTCGGCGGTGTGGCCGGTGGATCCGAGGACGACGACTCGGCGCTGCCCATGTCAGCGACGCAGCCCTTCGCGGCGGATGACGTCGCGCAGCGATCCGGCCCAGCGATCGATGTCGTCGGTGGTCGCGCGCGCGCCTTCGCCCTCGGCCTCGAGCTCGGCCACGCTCTTCTCGAGCAGCGCTCGTGCACGACGCAGTCGGGTGCGCACAGTGCCCTCGGGCACTGCGAGCACGACCGCGAGATCGGGGCCCTGCATCTCCTCGAAGTAGAACAGCTCGAGCAGGATCTGATCGTCGAGCGGCAACGAACGCAATGCGCGGACGAGCAAGCGGTGCTCTCGACGACGATCGACGATCACGCTCGGCCGCGTGCCCGGATCGATCAAGCCGAGCGCCGTGCTCTGGGGATCGACCGTGACGCCGCGCGCACGGTAGTGGCCGAAGAGCTCGTTGCGCGCGATCGCGAGCAGGTACGTGCGGAAGCTCGACTCGCCGCGGAACGCATCGGCGGCCTCGAGGCAGTGCAGGAACGTGCGCTGCACGAGGTCCTCGACGTCGCCGTCGAGCTTGTTGCGGAAGAAGCCGTACACGGTCCGGAAGTGGCGAGCGACCAGTCGCTCTCCCGCCGGGCGATCGCCGGCTCGCCAGGCTCGAAGGAGCTCGACGTCGTCCATTTCGCGGGCCGTCCAGCGTACCACTTCCGCGATCGCCCCGCGGGCGCGCATGATGTCGCCGTTGCTCCCTCACGTCCTCGAGCTGTCGCCGGAGGAGCTCAGCGAGCTCGCATCCACGCACGGGATCGCGCTTCCGATCGAACGGGCGCGCCGCATCCTCGTCGATGCGTGGGCGCGACCGGACGCGAAGCGGCCGCGCGAGACGATCGCGAGAGCCACCCGCGAGCGCGTCGCTGCCATCGTGCGCCACGACCGGCTCGAAGTGGTCGAGCGCGCGCAGGATCCGAGCGACGGGTTCGTGAAGTACTTGCTGCGCTGCCCCGACGGCGCGGAGATCGAGGCGGTCCGCATCCCGTTGCACGCCCCGGGGCGGTTCACCGTGTGCCTGTCGTCGCAGGTGGGCTGCGCGATGCGCTGTTCGTTCTGCGCGACCGGCCGGCTCGGCCTCGCGCGCAACCTCGCGGCGTGGGAGATCGCGGCGGCGTTCGTGGCCGTGCGCGACGAGGCACCCGGCCGCGTGAGCGGGGCGGTGTTCCAGGGCCAGGGCGAGCCGCTGCACAACTACGACGCGGTGATCCGCGCGGCGCATCGCCTGCGCGACCCGTGCGGCGGCGCGATCGCGGGCGACGCGATCACGATCTCGACGGTGGGCCTCGTGCCGCAGATCCGGCGCTACACCGCCGAGGGGCACCCGTTCCGCTTGATCGTGTCGCTCACCACCACCGACGCCGCGCGCCGAACGTCGCTCTTGCCGATCGCGTCACGCTTCCCGATCGAAGAGCTCGCCGACGCGGTGCGTGCCCACCAAGCCGCTCGCGGCGGCCGCGTGACGATCGCGTGGGTGCTGCTCGGCGGTCTGAACCACGGCGCCGACGAGGTCGAGCGCCTGCGCGCCCTGTTCGACGGCGTGCCGTTCACGCTCAACCTCATCGACGTGAACGACGCGCGCGAGGACGGCTTCCGCCGCGCGACCGACGACGAACGCAACGCGCTGCTCGATCGCCTGAGCGCGGCGAAGATCCCCTTCGTGCGCCGCTACTCCGGCGGCGCAGCGCGCCACGCCGCCTGCGGCATGCTTGCGGCGACGCGCCACTCCTAATGCGTGCGCGCCTGCTCGTCGCGGAAGAGCTCGACGCGCTCGTCGCCCGGCAGGCGGCGCAACGTCAGGATCTCGCGCGCGTCCACGCTCGCCGCCACGAGCGGTGAGCTCGTCGTCAGCACCCACTGCACGCGCGGCAGCGCGGCTCGCAGCGCGCCGGTGATTCGCTCCTGCACGGGCATGTCCTGGTACAGATCGACGTCGTCGATCGCGATCACGCCCTCGGACGTGCGCGGATCATTGCCCGGATACGCCGCCCACAGCGTGCGCACGGACAGCGCCCCGATCGCGACCAGATGGCGGCTGCGCGTGGGCAGCCCCTCGAACGGCATGCGGCGCCCGCCGCTGCTCGCGAACGTGGGCTCGAGGGCGATCGGATCGACGCCCTCGTACGAGTAGCCCGACAGGCGCACGAGCGAGTCGACCACCTCGCGCATCGCCGCGCCGAGCAGCCGCATGTCGACCCACTGTGCGCGCTCGCGCAGCTCGTTGCGCTCGCGCTGCGCATGGGGCACGAGCGCGGCCGCGATCGCCGAGTACGCGAGCGCGGACTTCGTCTCGCGCGTGAGGTCGCTGCGCGCCGCGTCGTCCAGGTTCACGGTCGCGCGTACGTCGTAGTGCGCGACCGTGCGCGTGGGGGCCGTGAGCGCCACCGGCTGGCGCGAGAACCACCGGATGCTCGGCAGCGTGAGGAACACGAAGCCGCCGTCCTTCGCGCGCCGCTCGAACAGCGCCTGCTCGCGCCGCCGCAGCGACGCCTCCTCGTCGTCGATGTCGAGCTTCGCGTTGGGCGTCGCGATCGCGAGCGTGTGCGGACGATCGGGATCGTCCTGGCCGAGCACCCACTCGCACACCGCGTGGGGCCCGGCCCCGAGCGCGCCGCCGAAGAGCGTGATCGCGTGGCCGGGCCGGGTTGCCCCGAGCACGGCGAGCAACACGGTCTTGCCGACACCACCCGCGCCGTGCACCACGGTGAGCAACCGGGGCTCGCCGTCGTCGCCGCACATCGGCAACTCGATGCCGCCGAACGGCGGGACCCCGAACAAGTGCGCGCGCGCGAGGTACATGAGGGGCCCGCCGAGAGCGATCGGAGGATAGCACTCGCGTCGGAATATCCCTGTCGCTCGCCGGGTCGCGGCGCTATCCTCGGAGCTCCATGGAACCGACCCAAGGTGGACCGAACCAGCAGCCGCCCCAGGCCCGCCCGCCGGCAGGCTCCACGGCGCAGCCCGGTCACGACGAGCTCATCTACGCGGGTCCGGCGAAGCACGGCGCATACGCGTGGGACTACCTGAAGTGGGTGCTCGTCGGTGCGTTGTGCGGCGCGGTGGGCACGGGCCTCGGCTACATCCCGGCGTTGGCGGGGTTTCCGCTGTGGCTCCTGTCGTTCGTCGGTCTGTTCGGGATCGTCGGCACGTTCCTCAAGCACGCGACGTCGCGCTTCAAGGTGACGCTGCGCCGCATCGAGCTGGAGCGCGGCATCCTCAGCAAGTCGATCGAGAGCCTCGAGCTGTGGCGCGTTCTCGATCTCAAGTACTCGCAGAACGTGTTCGATCGGATCCTCGGCGTCGGCCGCATCACCGTCATGAGCACCGACCAGAGCACGCCGGAGCTCGTGCTCTACGGGCTGCCCGATGGCCGCGCGATCTTCGAGCGCCTGCGCGAAGCGGTGCAGGTCGCGCGCCACACGAGCCGCCCCATGGAGCTCGTCGGCGGCGAGCACGGCCTGATGGAACACGTCGGTCATTGAGGCGCGAAGCGCCTCGATTCGACTACTCGAGCTCGCGAGCGATCGCGAGCGCAGCTTCCGCCGGGTCGGCGGCCTGCAGGATGGGGCGCCCGACGACGATGAACGACGCCCCTTCGGCGACGGCCTTCGCCGGCGTCATCACGCGCTCCTGATCGCCGGCATCCGCACCGGCCGGCCGGATGCCCGGCACCACGCGCGCGAGCTTCGGCGCGACGGCGCGCACGCGCGCGAGCTCGCGACCGCTGCACACGACGCCGGCACAACCGGCCTCGCGCGCACACACGGCGCGCATCTCGACGAGCTCCTCGAGGGCACGCGTGTGTCCGGCCTGCCGGCACGCGACCTCGTCCTGGCTCGTGAGCACGGTGACGGCGAGGATGCCGAGCGC
>CAYXVR010000083.1:0-29725 GCA_964468635.1 uncultured Nannocystaceae bacterium | reverse complement strand
GAGCTCGCTGTGGTCGACGCGGAGCGTCACTCACCCACGCTACCAGTGAACGCGCTGTCGATGGTGTAGCAGCCGACGCAGCGACGAGACGCGGTCTCGTGCATCATCCGCACGAGCGACATGGTCCTCTCGCCCGCGCGCGTCGGCATCGACTTCGGCACCTCGAGCTCTGCGTTGGCGATCGCGGAGGAGGTCTCCGTCCGATTCGCGCAGCTGCTCACGCTCGGCGCGCTGGCACCCAGCTGGCGCACGCTCTTGTTCTTCGACCCCGAGGAACAGCACGTCACCAAACCGATCCAGTACACCGCCGGCGGTGATGCGATCGCGGCCTATCTCGAGACGCTCGGCGAAGGGCGGCTCGTGCAGTCGTTCAAGACGCACCTCACCACCGAGTCGCTCGGGCGCACGCAGATCGCTCATCACGCGATCGGGCTCGACGACATGATCGCGCTCTTCCTGCTGCGATTGCGGCAGCGGGCCGAGACGTTCTTCGGACATCCGATCACGGCCGCGACGATCGGCCGACCGGTGCGCTTCGCCGGCAGCCGCGGACCCGACGACGACGATGCTGCAGCCGCACGACTGCTGGCGGCCGCGCGCGCTGCCGGTTTCACCGACGCGGTGCTCGAGCTCGAGCCCGTCGCGGCGGCCCATCACTACGAGCGCAGGCTGACGCGGCCCGAGCTGGCGCTCGTCGCCGACTTCGGTGCCGGAACCACCGACTTCTGTCTGATGCACGTCGGGCCCGCGACGTCGAGCACGCGTCGCCACGAGATCGTGGGCACCGGCGGTGTCGGAGCCGCGGGCGACGAGCTCGACGCCGCGCTCATCGAGCACCTCGTGTGCCCGTCGCTCGGAAAGGGCGACACCTACGTCGAGTTCGGCCGGGAGCATCCAATCCCGGCGTCGTATTTCTACAAGCTCGCCCGCTGGCATCACCTGTCGTTCCTCGCGGGCACGCGCGTGCGCACCGAGCTCGAGCGATTGCATCGCTTCGCGCGGCATCCCGACCGCATCGCTGCATTGATGCACGTCATCGCGAACAACCAAGCCTTCTACCTGCACAAGTCGGTGGAGCGCACGAAGATCGAGCTCTCGCAGCACCCGCGCGCGACGTTCCACTACGTCGACGGCTCGGTCGAGATCCGCAGCGACGTGACGCGCGCCGACTTCGAGCGCTGGATCGCGCCGACCACCGAGGCGATCTCGGCCTGCCTCGACGACACGCTCGCACGCGCCAACGTCTCGGCGCGCGACGTCGACTGCGTGTTCATGACCGGCGGCACCGCCTTCGTGCCGGTGGTGCGCCGCGAGTTCGAACAGCGCTTCGGCGCCCAGAAGCTCCGCAGCGGCGACGAGCTGATGTCGATCGCCTCGGGCCTCGCGATGCTCGCAGGCGATCAGGCCCAGTAGTCGCCTTGCGAGCGCTCAGGTCGCGCGGGTGAAGCGGCACCACGACCACGGTGCATCTTCCGCGTCGTCGTCGTCGCTTGCTCTACCGCGAGCACGCCGGGAAGATCCGGCTCCTTAGCGCTCCGCGGGCAGCGTCGCTCGTTCGTTCGCGATCGCGGTGTCGAGCTCCGCGACCGCGCGAGCCTCGGGTGCGCCGGCAGGAATCGCACGCAGGTGGCGTTCGGCGCGATCGAGCTGGTCGCGCCGTGAATCCAGGCCCGACAACGGATCGTCGGTCGAGCTCTCCAGGATCGCTCGTGCGCTCTGGAGATGTTCCGCGGGCGCCAGCGCCCGGAAGGCCGAATCAGCCTTCGCGCGCTGCTCGGCTTCCTGCGCCGCAGCGTCGCGAGCAGCCGCGTCTGCAGCGTCGCGGTCGGCATCCGCCCGCGACCACAGGTCGCAGGCCGTCATCGCCAGCATCGTCACGAAGAGCCGTTCGACTCGAGCCGACACGGTCGAGCTCTACCGCGACGTCGCCTCGCTATTCCCGGTCGGCTCGTTTCGACCCCGCGCACGTCGTTGCCCGTATCAACTCGTCGATGTCCTTCGCGACGGCGCTCACCAGGCGCACGGGGGCGCTCGACGGCACACGCACGCCGTAGGCGGTACGCTGGAGCGGCGATGGTCGACACCGATTTCGACGACGTGATGGCGGCGCTGCGCGACGGTCAGCGGTTCCAGGTCGGCGGCGGCCGGATCTTCGTCACGTACGCGATGACGAACGGCCGCCTGGTGGTCGTCCACTCGGACGACGGCTACACCGAGGAGCATCCGTGCGACGAAGCGACGCTTCGCGCCGCGATGGCGGAGGTCCCCGACGGCTTTCGCAAGATCGTCGAGTGGTGGAAGGCACATCGCGGCTGACGCGGAGCACCCAGAGCGACTCCGGCGTCAGTACCGGAGCTTCCAGCACAGGAGCGCGCCGTCGTCTCGGACGGCACAGATCGCATGGCCGATGGCGACGTCGACGTAGCGACCGCGGGGTGTCTGCCGATGGCTGAGTCGAGTGACGCAATAGCCATGGCGACTCACCCGCCCGGCCCAGCACCGCAGCCTGCCATCGCTGCGGATTGCACAGTGCGTGCACTCGTCCCAATCGCCATCGCGGTAGCGCCCGGGGACGCGCCGCACGACGCCGTCGCCGATCGTCAGGCGACCGTCTTCGTCGATCTGCCGCATCCGTTCCGGTGGAGGCGAGTACCAGTGCTTCCACACCGTGCCGCCCCCTTCGACCGCCACGGCAGGCCGCTGTCCCTGCCAACAGCGGGCACCTCCGGACTGCAGACCTCCGCAATCCCAGTGACCGGCCGTGACGGAGAGAAACGGGCCCGATTCGGTGCGCTCGAACCTATCGTGGGAGGCATCGTATCCCCAGCAGACGATCGCATGGTCGCGTCGTAGTGCGCATGCGTGGCCGCCGTCGATGTCGATCGAGATGAACCGACCCGCTGGCACCGTCCCCTTCGCGCGCTGATCTCCCCAGCACTCGAGCGACTCATCCTGCCGGATCCCACACGCCCAGCTCGCACCCACCGCCACGTCGACGAACGCGCTGCGCGGCACGTCGGCGATCAGCGCGTCGGACTCGTCACGAAAGCGACGCCAGCAGTGCACGGCCCCGCGGTCGTCGAGCGCACAATACGAGAACAAGAAGGCCGTGACCTTGCGATAGCGACGCGCCGGTTCTTCGGCGATTCCGAGCTCACGCGGAACGCCATGCAGATCGAGCGCGCACGCGTGCAGACACGCCAGCGCAGTCGTCACGGCGAGCATGCATCGAACGCGAGCGCGTGCGTGCTCGCGTGGAGTGCTCGCCATCCGTGACAGCATACCGGGTTCGCCTGCGGCCGTAGCCCGCCAGCCGCGTCGGTCAGTCCGATCGAGGACCTTCGAGGTGTGTTCACGGCCGGGCGGAAAGGTTCATCGCTGCGACGCGCCCGTGACGGTCGGCACGCCGCGATCGCGGATCGCCCTCCCGTTCGGAAGATTCTCCCCGCACGCTTGTCCAAGCCCCGTTGTCGTCCCCCCGGCACACGCTCGATTACGCCGAGCGCTCCTGCGCCAAGGACTCGGTCGCCACCGAGCCGGACGGCGGACACCGGTCCGCGGCCTTCGTGCTCGAGCGCGGCGTCACCATCGGGCGCTACGTCGTGCTCTCGCGCATCGGCGCCGGCGGGATGGGCGTCGTGTACGCCGCCTACGACCCCGAGCTGGATCGCAAGGTCGCGCTCAAGCTCTTGCGCACCGACACGCCGAGCGGAGCGGACAGCGAAGCGTCGCGCCGCCTGCAACGCGAAGCGCAGGCCCTCGCGCGGCTCGACCATCCGAACGTCGTCGCCGTGCACGACGTGCTCGACCACGACGGTCGCATCGTGCTCGCGATGGAGTTCGTCGAGGGTGTGACGCTCGGCACCTGGCGTAAGGCCCGTCCGCGGAGCTGGCGCGAGATCCTCGACGTGTTCGTGGCCGCCGCACGCGGACTGATCGCCGCCCACGATCGCGGCCTCGTCCATCGCGACTTCAAGCCCGAGAACGTCATGATCACCTCGTCGAGCGCGGGCGAGCAACGCGTGCGCGTGATGGACTTCGGGCTCGCGCGCCCTTCTCTCGGCGCTCCGGATGCGGACACGCGATTCGACGATGCCGACGTGCGGCGCAGCCCGACCGCGCTCGACAGCCGGCTCACGCACGTCGACGTCGTCGTCGGAACGCCGGCCTACATGGCGCCCGAGCAGCTCGCGGGCCGCGACGTGGGCCCGGCCGCCGATCAGTTCTCGTTCTGCGTCGCGCTCTGGGAAGCGCTGTACGGCAAGCGTCCGTTTCGCGGCGAAGGCGTGCACGACCTCGCGCGCGCGATCTTCGAGGGCGAGCGCATGGAACCACCGTCCGGTGCCGGGGTCCCACGCTGGCTGCACCGCGCGTGCGAGCGCGGGCTCGAGACCGATCCGGCCCACCGCTTCGCAGACATGCATGCACTGGTGGCGGCCTTGCAGGGCGGGCATCGCAGCAAGCGGTTCCGTGTGGCCGCGATCGCGCTGGGCGTCGTCGCGACGATCGGGTTGGGCGTCGCGGTCCGACGCCAACGCGCGCGCGCCGAGGCGGAGGCGGCGTGCGAGCGCGACGGTGCACTGATCGCCGATGTCTGGAACGACTCGACGCGCGCGGCCGTGCGCGCCGGTCTCTTGCACAGCGGTGCCGCGGGGGTCGAGACCACGGCGGAGAAGGTCACGCCCTGGCTCGACGAGCATGCGCGCGCGTGGGAGAGCGCGCGCACCGACGCGTGTCGAGCCCATGCGATCGACGGGCGCTGGGACGACGACGTTCTCGATCGCGCGACGTGGTGTCTCGACGAGCGCAAGCTCGAGCTCCAAGCGCTCGTGACGCGACTCGCCGACGCGGACACCGAGGCCGCGAATCGGGCCGTGCAAGCGGCGGCAGGCCTCGCTCGCATCGAGCCGTGTCTCGACGACGCGATGCTCCGCCGCCGATCGGCACCGCCGCCCGAGGTACGCGACCAGATCCCCGAGCTCCACGCCGAGTTCGCGCGCGCCGACGCGTTGTGGGCCACCGGTGCCTACGCCGAAGGCCTCGCCGTCGCGCAGGCGACCCAGGCACGCGCGGAGGACCTCGGTTGGCCGCACGTGATCGCGACGGCGCGTCTGCGCGTGGGTCTCTTGCTCGCGGAGACGGGCGCATTCGCGGAGGCAGAGACGATCTTGCAGGTGGCGTACTTCGATGCCGCACAGACCGGCGAGATCGACGAGGCGTTGGCGGCCGCCGACGCGCTGTCGTACCTCGTCGGCACGACGCTCGCGCGGCCGGACGATGGCCTGCTGTGGGCGAAGCACGCGGACCTGCTGCGCGCCGAGGTGCCTGATCCGCTCGGCTTGCAGGCGGCCACGGGGCGCGCCAACGTCGGACGCATCGAGTTCGCGCGTGGCGACTACGAGGCCGCGCGAATCGCCTTCGAGGCGGCGCTCGAGGGCGTGGAGAATGCGCTCGGCCTCGAACATCCGAGGGTCGCCCCCTCGCTCGACAGTCTCGGCCTGGCTCGCCTTCACCGCGGCGACAATGTCGGGGCCAGAGCGGATTTCGAGCGCGGGCTCGCGATCGTCGAGGCGACAAAAGGGCGAGACCACCGCGACGTGGTGCCGAGTCTGAACAACCTCGCACTCGTGGAGCTCCGGACTGCCGCGTACGTCGACGCCATCGGGCACCTCGAGCGCGCGCTCACGGTGCAGACCGCCGCGTTCGGAGACGCGCACCCGAAGGTCGCTGTCGTCCTCACGAACATCGGCGTGATCAGAATGTTGCTCGGCGATTTCGAGGCCGCCGCCGCGCTGCACGAGCGCGCCCTCACGATCCTCGAGGACGCGTTCGGCCCGGATCATCCGGAGGTCGCCAGGAGCCTCACCAACGTCGGCATCGCTCGGTTCGCGATGGGGCGCACCGACGACGCCAAGGCGTTGCTCGAGCGCGCGCTCGCGATCAAGACCAGCACGCAGGGCCCCGATCACCCGGAGACCGTACACACGCGCGTCAGTCTCGCGCACGTGTTGCAGCGGCAAGGCGATCACGATGCCGCCGAGGCGATCTTCACCGGCGCACTGCCGCTCTTCGAGCGCACCCTCGGCCCCCAGAATTCCGACCTCGCCCATCCGCTCGTCGGGCTCGCGCGCGTCGCCATCCATCGCGGGCGTGGAGCCGAGGCCGTGCCGCTGGCCGAGCGGGCAATGATGGTGTGCGAGCAGGGCAACGGACCTGCGATCGATCTCGCCACCACACGCATCGTGCTGGCACGCGCGCTGACGCTACAGGGCGGGCACTCGTCCCGCGCCGAAGCGCTCGCCGACCAGGTGTGTGGGCCGTATTGGCGCGCGAACACTGCGATACCACCGCATCTCGCCGAGTGCGAATCGTTCGCGCGATAGCCTCGCGGCGCTGAGCGCCAAGATAGACCGACTGTAAGCCGCGGAGGGCTCGCGCGTTGGGCAGCGCGTGGATGGACAATTGAAGACTGGGTGGCACATCGCGGGGCTCGTCGGCTGCATCGCGTCCGCGTGCGGTGAAGAGATCGTCGACTCCGACGCACCCGAGACGGGCGCGAGCTCCGAGGACTCGACTACGTCGGGCGACTCGACGGAGGGCCCGCCGGCCGACTCGAGCTCGACGAGCGCGCCGGCGGACGAGAGCGACAGCAGTACGGACGCGTCATCGGACACCGGAACGCCCACGACGTGCGGCAACGGCACGGTCGAGGTCGGCGAGGCGTGCGACGACGGCAACACCTCGAACGCCGATGCGTGCACCGACGCGTGCGCGATCCCCTTCGAGGTCGCATGGGACGTGCGTGTCGACGGCGAGGCATCGGGACTCGATGCGTACACCGCAGTCGCGGTCGACGACGACGGCACGATGTACGCCGTCGGATCGACGACCACGGCGACGGGACGATCCATCGTCGTCGCGCAGTGGATGTCCGACGGCACCGCGGGCTGGAGCTTCACGTGGGATGCGGACGGGTCGAGCTTCGCGTCCGCCAGTGCGATCGCGCTGCATCCCGACGGCGATCTCGTCGTCGTCGGCGGCCGCGAGTCCGAGGACGACGACGCAGATGCAGTCGTGTTCCGGCTGTCGACCGACGCGCCCGCGATCTCGTGGAGCGACACCGTCGACGGTCCCGGCTCCGGCCCGAGCGAGGCGCAGATGGACGACGCCTTCGTCGGCGTCGCCGTCGATGCGACGGGCGACATCGTCGTCGTGGGCCGCATCGGCACCGATGCGGGCGCCGACGCATGGATGCGCCGCTACGAGGACGGGGTGGAGGCGTGGAGCGTCACGGTCGACGGCGACGCCGGGGGCGACGACGAGGCCGTCGACGTGGTCGTCGAGGACGATGGCGCACTCGTGATCGCCATCGACGTGGCGACAGCCGACGCGGTCGAGACCCGGTTGGAGCGGCGCGCCGCGGACGGCACGGTGGTCGACGCGGTGACGGTCGGGCAGTTCTGGACGCCCGAAGAGATCGCGATGACGCCGGACGGCGGCGTCGCGGTCGTCGGCTGGGACGCGGCGCCGTCGATCGACATCGTCGCGACGAAGTTCGATGCCGACTTCGTCGAGGTGTGGCGCACCGTGATCGACGGCCCCGCCGCATCCGACGACTGGGGCGAATCCGTCGCGGTGGATGCCGACGGCGACGTGCTCCTCGCCGGCCAGTGGAACGTCGGCGGGCGCGGGCGCAATGCGGTGATCCGCAAGCTGAGCGGCACCGACGGCTCCCCGGTGTGGAGCGACGACATCGACGGCGGCGAGATGCAGAACGACGCCGGCTGGGGCGTCGCCACCACGTCCGACGGCGCAGTCCTCGTGGGCATGCAGCTCGTGAGCGGCCACGACTACGACGCGTGGGTGCGCCGCTACGTCGAGCTGGGCCGATGATCGTTCGAGCGTGATCGATTCGCCGCGGCGGGCGTCTACCCCGCCACACGCATGCCGATCCCCAATTCAGCGCGCCCTTGGTGGTGCGCCACGGCCCCGTTGCTCGCGATCGCCACTTCGGGCTGCTTCGATCCGACGCCCCTGCTCGACCCGGCGTCGGAGCACGACGCGAGCAGCTCCTCCGAGTCGACCGGCGACGACCCCGAGGGGGGCACGACCGCGGACGGCAGCACGACCGTGGACGGCAGCGTCCCGAGCGAAGGCCACTGCGGCGACGGCGCTCTCGACGACGGTGAGTATTGCGACGGCGCCAACCTGGACGGGAGGGTGTGTCAGTCGCTCGGCTTCGGCGGCGGCACGCTGCGCTGCGCCGACGACTGCACCTTCGACGTCGCCGAGTGTGGCGGCTGCGGCAACGGAGTCGTCGACGGCGACGAGTCCTGCGACGGTGTCGCGTTCGCCGAGGAAGACTCGTGCGCCGACGTCGGCCTCGGGCTCGAGTCCGAGCCGCTCGCCTGCACGCAGTGGTGCGCCCTCGATTTCTCGGCGTGCTCGGCGTGCGGCGACGGCGTGGTCACCAGCCCCGAGCTGTGCGAGAGCGGAGATCTCGGGGACGAGACCTGCGTGTCACAGGGCTGGGGCGGCGGCACGCTCGCGTGTGGCGACGGATGCAGCTTCGATTTCAGTGGCTGCCAGCTGTGCGGCAACGGGATCCTCGAGGGCACCGAGCTCTGCGATGGCAACCAGGCGACGCAGGGCTGCACCGATCTCGGCTACGACGGCGGCACGATCGCCTGCGCCGACGATTGCACCTACGACGTCTCCGCGTGCGAAGAGTGCGGTGACGGAATGGTCGGCGCCTCCGAGGCGTGCGACGGCGCGGAGCTCGGCGATGCCACGTGCGTCTCGCAGGGCTTCACCGGTGGCAGTCTCGGCTGCACCGCCGCGTGCACGTTCGACGTCGGTGCATGCACCGGCCAGGGCTGCGGCGACGACATCATCAACGACGCGGAAGAGTGCGACGGGGCCGATCTCGACGGGGCGAGCTGCGCCTCGCGTGGCTATGACGGCGGCGCGCTGTCGTGCACGGCGGCGTGCACGTTCGACGAGTCGGCTTGCCATGAGTGCGGCGATTTCGTGGTCGACCCGGGCGAGGAGTGCGACGGATCCGCGAACGGCCACACCTGCTTGGTCGACACCGGGCTCCCGGACGGATCGATCACGTGCACCGCGTCGTGCGCCCTCGACACCAGCGATTGCTCCGGTCCACCGACTCGAACCGTCTTCATCACGGCGGGCCAGTACTCGGCCGCCTTCGGCGGCGCGCTCGGGGCCGACGACATCTGCCAAGATGCGGCCGACGACGCCGGTCTCGACGGGACCTTCCGCGCGTGGGTGAGCGACTCCGCCAGCACGCCGCTCGCCCGGTTCACCCATGAAGGCGGCGCCTATCAGCTACTCGACGGCACGTTGATCGCGAACGACTGGGACGATCTGGTCGACGGCAACATCGCCGCCGCGATCAGCATCACCGAGCTCGGCGGTGCGATCGTCCCGGCGAATACCACCGTCGCGACGGCCACCGATGCGGACGGCGACCGCCAGATGTTCAACGGCAACTGCCTCGACTGGAGCACCAACTCGATGGGCCAGACCGCGGGCATCGGCAACGAGGAGAACACGGTCTCGTGGTCGGCCTCCGGCGCCGTCTTCTGCAACACGCCGATGTCGCTCTACTGCTTCGAGCAGTGATCGATCGGCCACCGTCACGTCGGGCGCGGAGCCGAGGCCGTGGCGTTCGCCGAGCGCGCTGAGGCTCGGAAGAAAGCGTGTCACGCCGCGTCATCGCGCGGCGGCTCATCGCCAAGAGGCTGCGTAGGAGATGGTGATGAGCAAGGACGACGAAGACAAGCCGAGTGCCGAGCCGAAGTTCCTGCGCGCGGAAGAATCCCAGCCGTCGCGGCGTGAGGTACTGCAGTTCCTGTCGGCAGTCGGCGTCGCGGGTGTCGGTGTCGGCGTCGCGACCCACTCGACGGACGCCGACGCCGCGTGGGCGGTCATCCCGTACGGCGAGATCATCGAGATGGCCCTGACCGACCCCGCGTACAAGGCCGCCCTGCTCGCGCACCCCAAGCAGACGCTGGCCGAGGAGCACGGCGTGGTCCTCGGCGCCGCGGTGACCCTCATCGTCGTCGAAGACAGCATGGAGCTGGTGCACGTCGTGATGTGCACGAAGGCGGGCATGCGCGGTCCCGAGGTCGGCGTCGTCGCCGAGATCCTCGAGGAGTTCCGCACCGACGCCGCCTTCCGCCAGGCGCTGCTCGACGATCCACGCGAGGTCTTCGCCGAGTGGACCGGGGGCCAGATTCCCGATCAGCTCGACGTCGAGGTCGTGGTCGAGACCCCGAGCAAGCGCGTGATCCAGCTTCCCGCCCCCGAGACGATGGGCGCCGAGACCATCCCCGAGGTCCAGGCCCTGTGGGGTGGCGGCGGAGACTGGGGTGACTGGCCGCCCGCCGAGCTCCCGCCGACGGCGAGCAGCCAGGTGGGATGCTCGTGCTGGACGCCCATCGACTACAACTCGAACGTGGCCCAGTGCTGCCTGCCCGACACGGAACCCCCCGACCCGTTCTGAGGTCCGCGTGCATGGCGAGGTGAGGCCGTGATCCCGTCCTATGTCAGCCACCTCGAGCTCTTGCGCTCGCATCTGGTCCCGGGCCTCTGTTCACCCGACTGCTACACCGACATCGCCGCGATCGCCGAGCATCTGCCGATGACCGTGTCCAGCGGCTTCGAGCGCACGATGGGAGACGCTCGCGGACTGCTGGACTTCGCCCTGGCGTTCAGGCGGTCTCAACCGGGAGGGCGCCATCTGTTCGAGCACTCGAGCGTCGCGCCGCCGATGCGAGCACTGCTGAGATCGGCGCTCGATCGCGACTCGCCGCTGTTCCAGGCATTCGACACGTTCTGGTTCGAGTACGACACGAGCCGGGGCTGTCGAGAGCCGTCGTTCTTCGTCGGGCTCGACCGCCAGCACGGGATCGAGCACGCTCTCATGGCTTCCGAGATCGTGCTGGGGCGCACCCTGGCGCCAGCGGTGATCCGTGAGGTGAACCGCATCGCCGCGCCCGCGCCCGGAGTGCGGCTGTTCCAGGTCGGCTGGATGCTCGCCCGCTCGCGGCCCGGGCTGCGGTTGTGCCTGTCCGCGTTCGAGAGCGAGGGTCTGCGCACGTTGATCGACCGCGTCGCCACCGGAGCCGCACGCGACGCGCTGCTCGATCGTCACGCGCGCCTGGGCGACTGCGCGAACGAGTTCGCGATCGGAGTCGACGTCGGAGAGGGCGAGGTGAGCCCGCGGATTGGGCTCGAGTTCGGCATGCAAGGCTGGAAGCCGTCGCAACCAGTGCACGCGTGGGCCGAGATGCTGCTGCGGCTCGATCACGACGGACTCTGCAGTGGGCGCGAACGGATGGCGCTCTTGCGGTGGCCGGGGTGCATGACGGAACAGACCTGCAAGGAGGACTGGCCTGCCCATTTGCGAGGTGCAGGCGCGCTGCTCGGACCCTACGAAGCTCGCTTCGAGCGCGCCATCCACCACATCAAGGTGTTGGTGGATGGCAGCGAGGTGACTCGCGCGAAGGTCTACTTCGGCTCGCTGCAGAGCTGGGGGGTCCGGCGGTGAGCCCCCTGTCTCGTTCCATCGCCTTCGCGGATCTCGTCGCTCCGCTGGCCGCGGAGGGATCAGCGCGAGCTCGGCGGCGGGTGGGCACGCGCGGCGAACGAGTCGCACCACGCGCGTGGGCGCAACTCGAGCGTCAGATCATCCTGCGCCTGTCCACGATCGCGGAGCCGACCTTGGGTGTGGAATTCGCGCTGTACCGGGCCCAGCAGCGCTCGTCGCTCGAGCGCCTGGTCGCGCTGGCGAGGAGCCCGAGATCCGACGAGTTCTACCGGCGATTCGTGGGTTCCGATCGACTCGACCACGTCGTCGCTCGATACCCAGCGCTCGCAAGCGCATGGTCGCGGCTCGTCGACGACTGGGTCGAAGCGACGTGCGAGCTCGTCGAGCGCTTGCACGAAGATCGAGAGGAGCTCGCGGCGTTCCTTTCCATCGACGCGCCGCTCCCGGCGGTCGAGACGATCGATACGGATCTCTCCGATCGACACCATGGCGGCCGCACCGTGGCGCGACTGACCTTCGCTGGCCGACATGCGGTCATGTACAAGCCCCGCAATGTCGACGTCGAGGCCCGCTGGGCGGCGTTGCTCGAGTGGCTGCTCGAGCACGGGTCCCCCGAGCGGCTGATCGGGGTGCGCGTCCTTCCGCGCGAACATCACGGTTGGATCGAGGTCGCCGAGGCACACGCGTGCCGGTCGGAAGCCGAGTTCTCGTCGTTCTATCGTCGCACCGGCGCGCTCCTGTGTCTGGTCTGGTTGCTCGGCGGCAACGACTGCCATCGCGAGAACCTCGTCGCCGTCGGCGACATGCCGGTGCTCGTGGATGTGGAGACATTGATGCATCCCGGTCCTGCGGGGGTGCCCGACGCGGGTGCCGACGCGCAGACCGTCCTCTTGTACGCGCTCCACCACTCGGTGCTCACTGCCGGGTTGCTGCCGCACTGGCTGCCGATGCCCAGCGGCGGTGGTTACGAGAGCGGTGGCATCGGACCTGGCGGTGCGGTGGAGACGAGCGTCAGCGGGTGGTCCCGACGGGCGACCAATACCGACGAGAGCGCGTGGGTGCGAAAGGCCGTAACGCTGCCTTCGGGGCACAACGTCCCGCACTTCGATGGTCGCCATGCGGAACCAGACGCGCATTTGGACGACATCGTCGACGGCTTCGTCGGCATGGCACGCTTCGTGGGTGAGATTCGCACGGGGCTAACGGCGGACAATGGACCGATCGCCGCGTTCGCCGGCACGAAGATCCGCGTGCTGCTCCGCGGGACCGCGCAATACGACGCGATCCTCCACGCATCGCTGCGGCCCACCTCGTTGCGCAGCGGCGGAGCTCGTTCGGTCGCGATCGACGGGCTCGTTCGCTCCTCAATCCACTCGGGCATGAAGGACGAGGAGCGCCACGCGGCTGAAACCGTGATCGAGGAGGAGCGACGGTCGCTCGAGCGCCTCGACGTGCCGCGCTTCGAGCTGCCCGTCGAGAACTCCGCGGTCGAGTGGCGACCGCAATGGTGCGAGTCGGGGTTGTCGACATGCCGACGCCGCATCGCGGAGCTGGGGGAAGCCGAGACGAGACGACAAGTGGCGCTCATTCATGCCACCTTCGAGGCCCGCAGCATCGTCGACACGAAGCGACCGGAGCCCGTGAACACCCCACGAGGCGACCTCGAACGAGCGGCGTCCGACGGGGAGATCCGGCAGACCGTGGAGCGCATCGTCGACCGCGTCGAGGCATTGGCGACGCTCGGGGGCGACGACACGGCGACATGGCTGACGATCGACGTCCACGAGGAGATGCGCGCGTTCAGGCTGCGACCCATGGGACCCGCGATGTACACGGGGACGACCGGCGTGGGCTTGTTCCTCTCCGCGGCTGCCGCCGTGCTCGACGACGATAGAGCGCGACGACTCGCATTCGCGTCGGTCCGTGCGGTCCGTCGAGCGATTGCCGATGGCGTGCGTCCCAACCTGGCCATCGGCGGAGTGATGGGTGCAACCTCCGTCGCCTACGCCCTGGCGTGGATGGGCAGGCTGCTCCACGACGAGGGCATGCTCACCGATGCGACGACCGCGCTGCTCCGCGTCGACGAGGACGAGATCCGCAGGGATGCCCACTTCGACCTCGCCGCGGGCAGTGCGGGCGCGATCCTGGTCATGCTCGCGGTGCACTCGATGAAACCCGACGACGAGCTGGTCGAGCGGGCGACCCGGTGCGGCGAGCACTTGTTGGACCATCGGACCGGCACGCCGGCGAGCTGGCCGACGGGGGACGGCAGACGCCTCGCGGGACTCGCCCACGGTGCCAGTGGCATCGCCCTCGCCTTGCACCGCCTCACCTCGAGGTGCGGAGCACCGCGTTTCGCCGCGGCCGCCGACGAAGCACTCGACTACGAGCACACCTTGTTCGTCGCCGAGGCAGACAACTGGCGAGACGTCCGTCCCGACGTACCCGAGGGCCCGCAGTACATGAGCTCGTGGTGCAACGGAGCGTGCGGGATCGGAATGGCTCGGCTCGGTCAGCCCGACACACCCCGCGTGGCACAGGACATCGACGCGGCGCTGCGGACCGCCACAGCGCAACGTCTCGGGCGCGTCGACCACCTGTGCTGCGGCAACGTGGGGTGCGCCGAGCTCCTCCTCGAGGCCGGGTTGGTCCGCGACGATGCGGAGGCGCGCCGGCGATCCCGGTTGCTGTTCACCGCCATGATCGACCGCGCGCACCGACAGGGGCACTGGGCACTCGAGCGTCGCGTTCACGGTGATTCGGAGCACGCGGGCCTCTTCCGCGGACTCGCCGGGATCGGCTGGCACGGCCTTCGGCAGCTCGCCCCCGCGCAACTGCCGGCCCTCGGCACGCTCGATGGCTCGCGCACCGTCGCATGACGCGCAATACGCTCGATCGTGTGTACGCCGGCCGATTCCCGTGATCGATTTCGCCACGAGGCGGTCTGGCGAGAGCGATGTCGAAACCCCACGCTCGAGCTTCCCGCGGCGCGACGCTCCGCGCCGCGTTCGCGATTGCGATGACCACGTCGGCATGCGCGCCCGACGACGAGTTCGAGGGCGTGCTCGCGGAGGAGGACGAGGAGGCGTTCCGCGTCCACTTCGACGCGATGGACGAGCACTTCGAGTACGTGCAGGACGACGGCGTGGGCGCACGGGCGACCGCGTACCTCGAGCTGCCGATCAAGAACGCCAACGGGACGCCCGCGGCGACGGTAGGCGGGATGGCGGTGCGCGGCACGTGCGGCGTCACGTTCATCGCCCCGCACTACGCGATCACGGCGGCGCACTGCGTCGCCGCGCCGCACGTCGCGAACAACCAGCAGGCGATCACCGTCAATCACCTCGACATCAGCGACATCGACTACTGGTCGCTCGCGTTCTCGTCGACGTTCGACGGCAACTTCCCCGACTTCGAGCCGCTCACCGTGGCCGCGCAGGACCTGCCGGGATACCAGAAGACGTCGATGCAGTGCACGGTGTCGGCGCGCTGCGGATCTTCGAACACGAACAACTGCGCGATCAATGCCGACGTCGCGATGTTGTACTGCCCGACGCGACCGAGTACTGCGACGTGGATCCCGATCGCCACCAGCGATCCCTGGAACGGCACCGGCGACGTCGAGATGTACTGGTACCACGAGGTGTTGTTCATCCCCAGCGATCTCCCGGACGTCGCGTACCCGGAGGACCTCGATCGCTGGACGCACTACACGATGTACAACCCGTCGGTGCCGAACTCGGTGGATTCGAAGCGCAACAACTTCCACTACCTCGCGTCGCCGCTGAACTCGATCCTGCCGCTGCACTCGGTGCCGTGGTCGGGCGGCACGCAGCGCCGCCGCATCGGTGCAGGTAGCACGGATCTCTTCGGCTGCCACGGCAGCTCGGGCTCGGGCATCTTCCAGCGCAACGCGCAGAACAACCTCGAGCTGCTCGGCCCCGCGGCCACCGGACCCGGCTGGGCCGACACCCGGCTGTGCCGCGATCCCGAGGAGTACGCACCGGGCGTGTCGCGCCTGACCTACACGTCCAACGCGTCGGTGCTCCAGCTGCAGACGCAGTACCACTGGGCGCTGTGGTTCGATCGCAACCCGATCGTGTGGCAGCCGTGGAACCCCGGCGGCCCGGTGCTCGATCCGACCGGCTGATCGATCGCTCCTTCCTGCCGACGACGCGACTTTCGAGGTCGAACAGGCCCTGTCGCGCCTCGACGTCGCTCAACCTGCATGTTCGAGGTCGAACAGGCCCTGTCGACCCTCGAACAGCAGCGAAAAACGACGTCGAGGCCGAACAGGCTCTGTTGCCCGTCGACATCCTCGTTCGCGCCAGCTCGGACGAAGCGGCCCGAGCTCATCATCCTCGACTAGCTCTTCCGAGCGACGTGTGTCGAAGCGACACACCGAGCGCGTGACGATGTAACGCGGCATTGCTGCGCGGAACGCAGGCTTCTCGGCGGAGGATCGCGTCGGTATCGTGGCGAGATGACGTCGACGTTGCGCTGGTGTTTCGCGATCCCTTGCTCGACGGTGATCCTCTCGGCGGCCTGCGGCGACGATGGGAGCGCCGCCGGCGACGAGTCGTCGTCGACGGGCGCCGCGGACGACGACGACGACGACGACTCGCTCACGGATCCGGATGCGAGCGTCACCGAGCCGGGCTCGAGCTCGGGGGTCGAGCCGGACACGAGCGCGACGGAGTCGACCACCGAGACGAGCACGACGGAGTCGACGACGGCGGCCGACAGCACGACGGATACGGGCACCACCACGATGGGCACGGTCGCGATGTGCATGGAGCTGAAGGGCGAGTGCGAAGAGCCAGCGGACGATTGCGTGTGTGTGGGCTGCGTCGACGATGGCACGTGTGACGGGCAAGACGACTGCCTCTGCGCCGATTGCGGCAACGCGGCCTTCTGTCCGGCCGAGGCGTGCAGCGCCGATGGCGTCTGCGATCCGTGGGTCGAGTCGTGTGGCTGCGGCGACTGCATCGGGCTCGCGCTGTGCGACGGCTTCGTGCCGCTGGCGGTCGTCACCGTGGGACCCGGTGCCGACATCGCGATCCCCGACGACGAGTACGACGGCACGCTCGACAGCATGGCGTGCGCGACCTTCGAGGTCGTCGCCGACGGCACCGACACCGTCGTCGACGTGCAGATCGATCTCGCGATGTCTCACCCGTTCATCGGCGACCTCGTGCTCAAGCTCGTGAGCCCGACGGGCACGGTCGTGACGCTGATGTCGGTGCCGGGGGGCGACGACCTCGCGGACGACGGCACCGACTGGGGTGGCGACGACTCGAACCTGGTCATCACGAGCCCAATCACGTTCGTCGAAGGGGGCGAGACCGATGCGGAGCTCATGGGCGCGACGATCGTCGGGGGCAATGTGTGTGTGGACGACGGCCTGTGCGAGTACGCTCCGAACGCGGGCGCGGCGACGCCGGGATCGCTCGCGACCTTCGTCGGCGAGGACAGCGTGGGCGAGTGGCGGTTCTGCGCCGGCGACGGCATGGGCGGCGACTTCGGCACGCTCGACACGATCACGCTCACGATCGAGCAGAGCGCTTAGCACCCGTTGCGCTACGCTGCTCCACCGACGATGTCGCTTCACGATCTGATGCAACGCGAGGACGAACGGCCCTATCTGCTGAAGGCGTGGGAGGGCCGGCTGGGGGACGACGATCGCATCGCCTACGCCGCGATCGTCGAGCGCCGCGATCCTGCACGCGCCGAGTGGTTGCGACTCGAGCTCGAGCTGCACGCGCACGCCACCGCAGACCCCGAAGTGCTCGCGCGCTTCATCGCGCTGTCGAAACGGATCGGGATGGACTACGCCAACCTGCTCTTGCGCGAGGCGATCCTCAACTGCGGAAAGAGCAAGGACGCGCGCCCGCGCGTCCGCTTCGCCTTCGCGTGTCCGAAGCGCTGGCACACCCTGCTCCCCACGCAGGACGACGCGGTGCGCCACTGTCAGCACTGCAACGAGCCGGTCTACTACTGCGGCGACGTCGCGACCGCAGCCGAGCGCGCGCGCGCAGGACAGTGCGTCGCGATCCCCAAGGAGCTCTCGGACGGCGGCGTCGAGAGCCTCGTGCTCGGACGCCCCGATCCCGTGGGCATGTGGGCCGAGCGCCTGTTCCCCGACGACGCGGGGTAACGGGATCATCGTTCTCGTCACCGGCGTTCGTGCTTGTCCGATCGCGTGTGACAAGACGCGAGTACCCCGCTAACGTCGAGTCATGGTGACGTCTCGACGACTCTGCATGGGCGTGTCGCTGTGCGCACTCCCGGCGTGTGGTGACGATGCGCCGGCGAACGATGCGAGCGACGCTGCCGAGACGACCGCGACCGAGTCGACGATGAATCCGGGTACGCAGGACGCGAGCGATGACGACTCCACGGTCGACGGCTCGACGACCTCCGTCGGCGATGACATGGGAGGTTCGAGCGAGACCGGCGACGTGCCGCCCGCCAGCGGTGCTCGCGTGCTCTACGGACACTATTCGTCGGATCGCGGCACCACGCTGCACTTCACGACCTACGAGAACGGGGTTGCTGGCGTGCCGGTGCCGATCGGAGATGCCGTGGACGGCGGCATTTTTGGCTTCGAGCTCTCGCCGTCCGACGACTTCGTGAGGGTCGAGTTCATGGAGGGGAGGGGCTACGAGCGCGAACGTCTCGTGCCGGTGGTCGATGGCGTACCGACGGGGCTGCTCGAAGTGCCCGTCGCGCCGGGGACCGAGATCCATGCCCGCTCCTTCGCACCCGACGGCAGCGGGCTCATGGTCAGCGTGGACGGGACGAGCCACCACGTTCCCCTCCTCGACGAGAGTGTCGGCGAGCCGGTCGAGCTCGTCGGATCGACGAATCCAACAGATGTCTCGTACTACGACGGTGATCGCGTCGTGCTCGTAGGGGACGCGGACGCCGAGCCGGGCCGCGAGCTGTACGTGGTCGCGGTCGACGACCCCCTCACGCCCCATCTCCTCGATCCGGACGCGTCGTATCTCGTCGAGGTCACGACGGACGGCACGATCGTGTATGCGAGCGCGGACGGCCTCTTCGCGATGCAGCTCGACGGCCTCGAGGTGGCCGTGAGCGCACGCATCGACGACGAGGCCCTCGGTGGCATCGCTCAGCCGGTGGTGGCGCCGACGGGAACACTGGTCTCCTTCTTTGCCGGCGATCCCGAGGCCTTGTACGTGACGACGCTCGCCGGCGTCATCGCCGGGCCTTCGATGCTCGCCGCCGAGGATGCGGAGTCGATCGAGTCCCGCGTCGAGTGGTCGCCGAACGGCGAATGGTTGCACTACGGCGACGCCGATGGTGGCCGCAGCCTCCTTCACGTCGCCGGCGGCGAGCCGGGCACGCCGCTGCCGCTGCCCGAGGGCCATTCGATCTCGTTCGCGCCGGACTCCTCCGTTCTGATCCTCGCCAAGCCCACGGTGACGCGGGTTGTGGACCCGACCGATCTGCTCGCGGTCGACCTCGCGGACGACACCCCCGACCCGCCGTTCGTGCTCGCCGATCTCGCGACGTACGTCGACATCGATCGCGTCTTCTGGTCGCGCACCGGCGAGCTCGCGTTCAGCTCCATCGGGCGCGCCGGCGTATCGTTGTGGTACTTCGCGGACGTGCAGTCCGGTGCGGTGCCGGTCGAGCTGACGGCCGGGCCGGTCGACGGCGACGAGATCCACGCGGCTCAGTTCACGCCGGATGGCGCGTCCGTCGTGGTCAACCGTGGGAACGATCTGGTTGCGATCGACCTCGCGACCCCGGGCGTCGAGACCGAGCTCGCGTCCGGCGGAGCCGGTAGCCTCATCGTACTGCCCTGAACGGCGCCGTTTTCTTCGATCCCGCATCCGACGCATCCTCGGCTGCGCGGCGATGCCACCCTTGGCCCGTGACGTTTCCCGCGACGCGCGTCTCGTTGCTCGCCGGCATCGCGTCCGAGCGCGCGAGCGAGCGGCACCGGGCGCTCGAGCGCGTCGTCCAGGCGTACTGGAAGCCCGTCTACAAGTACGCGCGGCTGAAGTGGAAGCGCAGCCACGACGACGCGAAGGACATCACGCAGGGCTTCTTCGCCGCGGCGAGCGAGAAGGAGTATCTCGCGGCGTTCGATGCCGAGAAGGGGCGCTTTCGGACGTTCTTGCGCGTGTGCGTCGATCGGTACGTCGCGAAGACGGCGAGCGCCGGGATGGCGGTGAAGCGGGGCGGAGCTGCGCTCGCGCTCGACTTCGCGAGCGCCGAGCACGAGCTCGCCGGCGCGGGCGGGATCGAGGACGTCGAGCGCTGGTTCGAGCGCGAGTGGGCCCGCAGCATCTTCGACGGTGCGATCCTCGAGCTGCGATCCCGCGCCGAGGCACCGCTGGCGCAGACACGCATCGCCGTGTTCGAGCGCTACGACCTCGTCGATCCCGCGCAGCGCCCGAGCTACGCCGAGCTCGCGCGCGAGCTCGGCATCAAGCCCACCGACGTCACCAACCACCTCGCGGCCGTGCGGCGCGAGCTCCGGACCCTGGTGCTGGAGACGCTGCGCGAGCTGACGGCGACCGACGAGGAGTTCCGCAGCGAAGCGCGTGCGCTCCTCGGAGTGGACGCGACGTGAGCGTCTCCGACGGCATCCTCGATCACCTGCGTCGGGTCACCGACGATCCCGATCTCTCGGGCACCAAGTACGACATGGTGGAACCGATCGGTCGCGGCGGCATGGGGGCCGTGTATCGCGTGCACGACAAAGAGCTCGATCGGATGGTCGCGATGAAGGTGCTCGCCGCGCCCGATCCGTCGGGCGAGCTCGCGGCGCGGCTGTTGCTCGAGGCGCGCTTTCTCGCGCGGCTCGAGCACCCGGGCATCGTTCCCGTGTACGACGCCGGCGTGCTGCCGGACGGCCGCGCCTATTGCGTGATGAAGCACGTGAGTGGGCAGCGCTTCGACGCATGGCTCGCGACCGGTCCGAGTCGCACCGCCACGCTCGAGGTCGTCGCACGTCTCGCCGAGACCGTCGCGTTCGCGCACGCACACGGGGTGATCCATCGCGACTTGAAGCCCGCGAACGTCATGGTCGGCGAGTACGGCGAAGCGCTCGTGCTGGACTGGGGCGTGGCGAAGCAGATCGGCGCGGCCGAGCCGAGCAGCGGCGCGCCCGCGCCGAGCGGATCGCGAGAGCTCACCCACCATGGCGCGATCGTGGGCACGGCGAGCTGGATGGCGCCGGAACAATCGCGGGGCGAGCCCGCCGATCAGCGCAGCGACGTCTACTCGCTCGGCACGCTGCTCGGGCAGGTCGCCGGTGACGACGCCGCGCCCGCGCTCGCGGCCGTGTGCACACGCGCGACCGCGGCTGCGCCCGCGGATCGATACGCGACGGCGGAGGAGCTCGCGAAGGACATCCGCCGCTACCTCGCGGGCGACAGCGTGGCCGCCTACCCCGAGACACCGCTCGTGCGGTGGAGCCGAGTCACGCGGCCGGTCCGCCCGCTTCTGGCGCTCCTGGGCCTCTACGGGGCGCTGCGGCTCGCGATCTTTTTTTGGTCCGGCGACTAAAGAGCTCCGCGCGGCTCCGTAATGGGTGGTCATGATCAAAGGCATCCACGGAATGTTCTACTCGTCCAAGGCGGCGGAGCTGCGCGCGTTCTTGAAGGACAAGCTGCAGCTGCCGTTCACCGACGTGGGCGGCGGCTGGCTCATCTTCGACTTCGCGGAAGGCGACCTCGGCGTGCACCCGACGGAAGGGGACGGAGCGCCGAGCGGTACGCACGACATCTCCTTCTTCACCGACGACCTCGAGGGCACGGTGAAGGAGCTCCGCGCACGCGGCGTGGAGTTCGACGACGCGATCGAGGATCACGGCTACGGCTTCGTCACGCACTTGACGATGCCGGGCGGCGTGAAGGTCCAGCTGTACCAGCCGAAGTACGGGAAGAAGGCGAAGTCATGACGAGCCAGTCACGCGTGAACTGGACCCGGCTCATCATCGGGGGCCTCGTCGCGAGCTGGATCTGCTTCGCGACGGACGGCCTGATGCACAACAAGCTGCTGGAAGCCGACTGGGCGCGGCTGTTCGAGGCGCTCGGCGCGAAGCCGCCCTCGCAGGAGCACGAGCACGCCGCAGCGCTGATCTCGTTCTTCGACTACGAGCTCGGCCGCGGCCTCGGGGCGGTGTTCCTCTACGTGATGATGCGCGCGCGTTACGGCCCGGGCCCGAAGACCGCGCTCCTGGCCGGCGTCGTCACGTGGCTCGTCTGCTCGGTCGCGGGCCCGGCCCAGTTCATCCCGCTCGGGCTCTTCAGCCACGCACTGTGGTGGAAGATGGGCGCGGTCCACCTCGTCACGACGCTCGCGTCGACGCTCGCGGGCGCCGCGATCTATCGCGAACGACCGGCGACGTGAGGGCGATCGCGCGCGATCGTTCGCACTCGCGACAGGGGCTGCTACCATCTTCGACGTGGGTGGTAGGCAGATCGTGGTGGTGGTGGGGATGGCAGTGCTCGCCTGCGGTCCGACTGTCGGGCAGGGAACCGGCTCGATGTCCGGGGAGAGCGGCGACGGGTCGGACTCGACGACGGACTGCGTGCCCACCGGCGACGTGGAGGTGTGCGACGGGATCGACAACGACTGCGACGACATGGTCGACGAGGACATCGCCCCGAACGTGTGCGGTGTCGGACGCTGCGAGACCGCGGTGCTCTGCGAGGATGGATTCATGCCGGAGTGCGTGCCCGGGGCGCCGCTCGCCGAGGCCTGCAACCTCGAGGACGACGACTGTGACGGCGAAGTGGACGAAGGACTCGGGTTCGGTCCGCTCGGCGACGCGATCGTCGTGCGTGCGAACGAGTTCGACACCGGCTCGTGCACGAGCTGCAGCTGGGCCGGAGGTCCCGCGCTCGCGCCCACGGACGACGGCCTGCTCGCGCTGTGGAAGCTGGGCCTCTATGGTGGCAGCGAGCAGCCGACGCTCTACGGTCGATCGCTCGACGGCGCGGGCGTGCCGACGGCGCCCGTCGAGCTCCTGCGAGGAGACTTCATCCTCGACATGTACCCGATGCAAGCGCTCGAGCCGATGCCTCCGATGGGACTGCCGTTGTCGATCGAGCACCGGACGCCGGGGCAAGAGGACGTCGAGGGGGTGTTGTTTGCGGCGACCGATGGCAGCACGGCGTTGGTCCAGCCGATCCCCGGACAGTCACCGTCGAACGTGGAGCACATCGTCTGGAGCGGCGAGCGCTTCGTGACGGTGTGGGAGGAGGACGATCAGCTGCGCGTCGCGGTGCTCGCCGCAGACGGATCGGTCGAGACGATGGTCGACGTCGATCCGCTCGAACGGCCCGGCGCGATGACGCTCGGCGTCTATCCCGGGCGCGTGGGGCTGCTCGTCTCGAGGGTCCAGAACGACGGCGATGTGCGGGACATGTGGTTCATCGGGATGGATGCGCTCGGCAACGTGCAGGTACCCGCGCATCCGGTCGACTTCGAGTACACGACGTGGCAACGCCTCGTGGGAACGGACGAGGGTTGGCTCTCCGTACGTCCCACCGACTACGAGGAACCGTCGATTCGGCAGCCACTGGACACGAACGGCGATCCGATCGACGCCGCGACGCCGTTCGCCGACGGGCGCAGCCTCGACGACTCCGGTAGCACGGATGTCTTCGTGCCCCGTCCCGGGCTCGGCGAGATGATCACCGCGCGGGGCGACGCCGACGGTGTGATGCACGTGGAGTTCCTCGACGACCGCGGCAACGTCCTGCGCGGCTGGTCGGAGCCGTTGCCGCCCGATCCGGGCCACGAGATCGGCGTCCTGGCCCACCCGCACATCCTGTTCGTCGACGATCGCGTACACGTGATCTGGAACGGCCTCTCCGAGGACGCGCAGCCCAACTCCGTCTTCGTGCGCGCGTTCGGGTGCGTTCCCTAGACGCAGCTCACTGCTTCCCGGCGCGCGTCTTGCTCGGTGCGGGCGAGGTCTTCAGGCTGTACGTGACCTCGATCTTCGGCTCGTCGGGGTCGTTGGTGTGCAGTCGTAGTTTGTGCGCGCGCTCGTCGACCTTCGCCGCTTCGCGCAAGCGCAGGCGGATGTGGACCGTCGGCCCTTCGGGTGCGAGCACCTCGATGTCGAGCAGGCCATCGGGATCCTCGACCTTGCTGATCTTCGGTGGATCGCCACGACGTGTGGAGACGCGCAGCTTGTGTTCGAACGGGGCGTCGCCGCGGCGCGTGAGGGTGACGCGCTTGGGATACACGAGGTTCGAGGCCACCGTCGCGCGCACCGGGATCGTCAGCGTCGGTGTGTGCTCGCCCGTCGTCTCGATGATCACCTTCGTCGCCGCCGTGCCGATCTCGCCTCCGGCGAAGCGGACCTCGTACGTCACCAGCGCGTTGGGCTGGGTCTCGATCTCGCGGATCGAGAAGCGCTTCGTGTCCTCGACGCGCACCGACTTCACGATGGCGGTGGAGTCCTTGCTCCGCTCCACGGACAAGCTCGCGATACCCGCTTCGCCACGCGCGAGGTTCGTCATCTGCACCGACGCCGGCACCGCCTCCATGTCGACGAGCAGCGTGCCCTTCATCGTCAGGGTGAACCGCGGCTGCTCGGGATCGTTCGTGAACACCACGACGTCCTTCTCGATCTTGGTGTGCCCGCCCTTGGGCTTCAGCGTGACCTTGATTTCACATTCCCCGCCCGGGGGAACCACGTCATCGGAGATGACGGTCGCCGTGCAGCCTCATGTCTTCTGCACGCGCTCGACCTTCAGGTCGGCATCCCCTGCGTTGCGGATCTTGAACACGTGCTCGACCGTGTCCGTGGGCTTGATCGCCCCGAACTCGTAGACCGCCTCGTCCGCCGTGATCTTGGGTGCGCCGCCCTGCTCGACCGCCGCGTTCTCGGCCGGCGCGGGATCGACCTCCGTGGGCGCGTTGGCCTTGTCGCCACCACAGGCGAGCAGGAGGGTCAGCGCAAGCGAGAGCTTCGTGAAGGAGGTCATGACGAGGCGAACTGTAGCAGCGACCGCGTGATCCGGACGGGAGGCGACGGCGTTGCTCTCCGTAGGGTCATGCCGTCCACTTCCCTGGCGCTCTCGTGCGCGTTGGTGCTCGTCGCGGCCGAAGCTCTGCTCGGCGGTCGGCGCCTCTACGACCTGCGCGACTCCGTCGTCAACGTCGCGATGGCCGTCGGTGGCCTCGCGATGGGCGGCGTCGGTCTCACCGTGTCGCTCGGCGTCTCGATGGCGCTGTACCGACTTCGCATCTTCGAGCTCGAGCAGGGCGTCGGCACCTGGCTGCTGCTGCTCGTCGCCGAGGACCTCTGCTACTACTGCTTCCATCGCGTGAGCCATCGCGTGCCCTTCTTCTGGGCCGCCCACGAGGCCCACCACTCGAGCCGTCGCTACAACTTGAGCACGGCACTGCGCCTGTCGTGGACCACGCCGTGGACGGGCCTTCCCTTCTGGTGGGTGCTGCCGCTCGTCGGCTTCCATCCGTTGTGGATCGCCACCGTGCACGCCGCGAGCCTCGCCTACCAGTTCCTGCTGCACACGCAGCTGGTCGGCAAGCTCGGACCGCTCGAGTGGGTACTCAACACCCCGTCGCACCACCGCGTGCACCACGGTTGCGACCCCGAGTACATCGACAAGAACCTCGGCGGGATCTTCATCGTCTGGGACCGACTCTTCGGCACCTTCGCGGAAGAAATCCGCACACCCACCTATGGCCTCGTCGGCGCGCGTCGGCACGGACCGTTCGACGTCGCGTTCGGCAAGTGGCGAGAGCTGGGCGCGGCCGTGCTCGCGCCGGGTACGTTCATGCAGCGCTGCAAGCGTCTGCTCGTCCATCCTCGCCCGTGATCCGCGGGGAACGCCGCGACGTTTCCCCCCACATGCACTCGCTCTCGCGATTCTCGTTGCTGCTCGATCCCGATCACTTCGGCGACATCGGCTTCTTCACCGAGCTCCGTGCGATCGGTTACGCCGACGTCCTGCTGGGCGGAACCGGCACCCATCGACTGCCCGGGCTCGTCACGGAGGTCCGCCGCACCACCGGCCTCCGCGTCATCCTGTACCCCTCGGGGCCCGATGCGGTCTGCGCGGCCGACCTGATCTTGATGCCCGACATCATGAACTCGCGGGCCCAGCACGCGCGTCCGTTCGGACCCGGCGCCGTGATGACCGCGCTCGCGATCGCGCGCACGGGCTGTCCGTGGTTGAGCGTCGCCCACTTCATCCAGGGCCAGTCGACCGCGCGCTGGTTCTACGACGCCGAACCGATCCGCGATGCCGGCCTGCTCGCCCATCACTGCCGCTACGCCGAGATGGTCGGGTACCGCAACATCGCGCTCGACTACGAGGATCCGAACACGCAGGTCGAGGTCGAGACCGTCGTGCGCATCAAGCAGAGCGCGCCGCGCTGCCATCTCACAGTGTCCGACGAAGTTTCCCCTGCGCACGCCTACGAGCTCGCCCAGCACGGCGTCGACACGCTGATCCTCCCGAGCAACGTGCTGGAGGAGGCTCCCGATCCGCTCGCGCTCGCCCACCGGTATCACGCGCGCCTGCTCGCGTGAATCACTTCGCGCAGCGCTCGATGCCGGCGCGGGGACCCTCGAGCGACGGATGATCGTCGCCGAGCTTCGCGCTGCGGATCGCCACCACCTCGCGAAAGTGGACGAGCGCCGCCGCGCAGTCCCCTTCCCGCTCGGCGAGCTCCCCCAGGTTGTTCGTCGCCGTCGTCTCCTCGACGCTGCCGGGCCCGAGCGCCTCCCGCCACAGCGCACGCGCAGCCTCGAACTCCGCACGCGCCTCGCTGGCCGTGCCCACCGCGGTCAGTGTCCCGCCGAGGCTGTTGTGGAGCTGCGCGGCCGTCGTGCGCGACGCTCCCTTCGCGGCCGTCGCGATCTCCACCGCGCGACGACAGTGCGGCAGCCCTTCGGCCGCACGCTCGAGCCGGAACAACATCGTGCAGACGTTGCTGTGCGCGCTCGCGAGCGGGTAGGCGTCGGGCCCGTTGACTCGAAGCAAGAGCTCGAGCATCGCGACGTGATGCTCGAGCGAGCGCTCCAGATCGCCGACGCGCTCGTACTGCAGCGCCAGCGCGTTGTGGATCGGGACGACGTCGGGGTGCTCGGCGCCGAGCACCGTCTTGCCGATCAAGAGCGCCACGTCGAGCGTCTCCGTGGCCTCCGCGGTGCGCCCGAGCTGGCCGAACAACGAGCCCTTGTCGACCATCGCGCGCACCGTGAGCCGGTGCTGCTCGCCGAGCGCCGCGCGAGCGAGACCATAGGCCCGCTCTTGGTCCGCCAGCGCGAGCTTCGGGTCGATGAACGTATAGACGTGCCCGCGAAGCGAGTGCAGCTGGGCCAAGAGGACGTCGTGCGGCCGTTGCGGGACCGAGAGCGCGAGCGCCCGATCGAGGGCCGCGATCGCCTCCGGTTCGCGACCCGCCGCGCTGAGAGTCCTCGCCAGCGATTCGAGATACGGCGCGAGCGAGATGTGATCGGGACCGACCGCGCTCTCGGCCAGCGCGAGCGCTCGACCTGCGTGCTCGATCGCCGTCGGCATCTCGGCGCGCAGGCGAGCGGCTTGGGCGAGCGCCCGTCGGCCACGCGCGTTCGCGGGGTGGTCGGGTCCGAGCGCACGCTCGAGCGTCGCCGCCCCCTCGGCGATCGACGCGGCTCCCCGCTCGAGATCGCCGGTGTTCAGCTGCAGGCGACCGAGCTCGAGCGACGCCGACGCGAACGTTCGATCGTCGGGTCCGACCGTGTCGCGCAATCGCTCCCTCGCGTTCTCGGCGCGGACGACTGCATCGCGACTCTTCCCGGACGCGTCGAGCAGCCTGGCGGCGGCGAGCTCGCGACGTACGGTGTGCCGCTCGTCGTCGAGCTCCGCGCCGTCGAGCTCGGCGATCCGCAGCCACCACGCCCCTTCGTCGAACCGCGACAGGTCGACCCCGCACAATCGCACCAACTCCACGGCGGCCTCTGCTGCGACGTCGTCGAGATGGTGCGTGCGCGCGTCGGTGTAGGCGCGCACGAACGTGTCGTGCGCGAGCATCGCCTCGTACAGGCTCGCCTGCGCCATGCCGAGCGCGAGCTCGGCTCGCGCAAGGCCGGCACCGTCGTCGCTCGCGGTGGCGGCGAGGACGGCCTCCTCGGCGACCGCGCGCGCGCCCCGGAAATCGCCGGCATTCGAGAGCGCAGTGGATCGCGCAAGGCGGTCGTCGAGCTCGGCGCGCGCCCGCACCTCGGCCTCCGCCTCGACCTGGGCGTGGGTGGGTCCGGTGCGATAGCCCTGCCGCGCGACGTAGTGCGCATCGGAGCACGCGCCGATCGACGGCAGCGCAGCGGTGGCCTGTTCCGCGGTGGCGAGGACCTCGGCACCACCGCCCTCGATCACGTCGACGAGCGCGCCGAGGTGGCGACGTCGATCCGCCAGACACGCCATGCGCAGATCCATCTGCTCGATCGAGACCTCGCCGCGGATCTGTGCCGCCTCGCAGGTGTCCTGGTGCGCGACGAGCCACGCATCACGATACGCGTCGAGCTCGGGCACGAGGCGAAGCCATGCGTCGGCGGCGAAGCTCGGGCCGAGCGAGCGATCGGCGAGCGCCGCGGCCCTCTCGGGATCCCACACGCCCTGCAGCTGCGCCTCCGCACCGGTGCAGCGCGCATCGTCGCTCCGCGCCACGGCCACGCCCGCGAGCACGCCGGCGATCGCGACGCCGAGGCCGGTCGGGGCAGCCCAGCGATCCCAGCGCGAGCGCTGCTGTCGACGCAATGCCTCGGCCAACACCGCCATCGACGGCCAACGTTGCGCGGGCGCAAGCGCGAGTCCGCGCGCGATGATCGTCTGCAATCGACGCGGCACCTTGCCGCCCTCGGGAAACGCGACCGGCATCGCCGCAGCGACGGCCGCGGCCTCCATGCGACCGGGACGCGCGCGGCGGCCGTAGAGCGCCTCGAAGAGGCACGCACACAGGGCGAACTGATCCGTCGCGGAGGTGGGGGCCAGCCCGTCGAACTGCTCCGGGGCCATGTACGCCGGCGTCCCGACGAGGCCGCGGCTGTTCGACGTCGCGGTGGGGTCGCCACTCGCGACGGTGGTCGGCGCGGGAGAGGAGCGACCGTCGGATCGCGCGAGCCCGAAGTCCATCAGGCGCACGCGACCCTCCGCATCGATCATCACGTTCTCGGGCTTCACGTCGCGGTGGACGAGCCCCGCCGCGTGGGCGGCCGCGAGCCCGCGCGCAGCCTCGACGAACACCTCGAGCAGCCGTCGCATGTCTCGCTTCGGCTCCGCCGACCACGCCTGCAACCACGCGCGCAACGTCTCGCCCTCGACGTACTCCATCGCCAAGTACATCTGACCGTCGTGCTCGCCCACCTCGAATACGGACACGACGTTGGGGTGACGCAGTCGCGCGAGCGCCAACGCCTCGCGGCGCAGCGCATCGCCGGCGGCCGGCGCCCACGGATCGCGCAGCACCTTGATCGCGACGACGCGATCGAGCGACGGATCCCACGCCGCGAACACGAGGCCCATGCCCCCGCCGCCGATCTGGCGCAGGACGTGATACTGCGCGATGCGAGGCGGCTCGACGCGCGCGAACATCTGTTGGCGCAGACGGGCGAGTCGGACTGCGGCGTCGAGTGCGTCCGCGCTCGGGCCCGTGCTCGGCGAGGTGGGTGGGTGGCCGGACATGCGGGGACGACAGGGGAAACGACGGCCCGGGCCCGACGGATCACGGCGGCCCGAGGTCGGGTGCCTCGGTGGCGACGTCCGGCTTGGCGCGCCCGAGCAGCGACTCGAGCGCGCCCGTGTCGGCCTGCAGATCTTCTTCGAGGGCCTCGCGAGCGCGCCGCAGCCTGCTCTTCACGGTGCCCTGCGCGAGCTCGAGCAGTGTGGAGATCTCCGCGGTCGAGTGTTCCTCCCAGTAGTGGAGCTCGACGACGAGCTGGAGATCGACGGGCAACCGACGCAATGCGTCGCGCACCTGCATCGCCGCGTGGGCCCGACCGTAGCGGCTCGTGTTCGACGTGCCGACGACCGCGACGGAGACCTGCTCGAAATCGTCGTCGACGTGGCCCGAACGGCGACGCAGCGCTCGCAGATGATCGTACAGCCGACTGCGCGCGATCTTCAGCAGGTACATGCGGAA
>CAYXVR010000082.1:30241-30532 GCA_964468635.1 uncultured Nannocystaceae bacterium | reverse complement strand
GTTGTCGTGCAGTCGCAAGCTCGGCGCGAGCACGCGGCGCAGATAGGTCGCGCGCGCAGCGAGAGGCCCGTGGCCCTGCCCGAGCCCCTCGCGCGGCGCGACGCCGCTGCCCGCGAGCCACACCTCGGTCGCGCGCTGCGTGTAGGGCGTGATCACCGGCTTGCCCGGATCGCTCTTGCCGCGCGCGCGCAGTCGCGGCGCCCACTCGCGCATCCACACGACGACGGGCACGACGCAGCGCTCCACGGTGGGGCACGGCAGCGGACAGCGCACGCACGGTGGCAACGTCAG
>CAYXVR010000082.1:0-30231 GCA_964468635.1 uncultured Nannocystaceae bacterium | reverse complement strand
ATCGATCGCGACCACCGTCGTCTCGTCGACGTGCCGACGCAGCCACTCGACGAGCACGTCGTCGCGGAAGTGGGCGTCGCCGCCCGGCTCCTCCTCCGCGGGCCCGGTGCCGCGATGGCCGTAGCGCATCTTCGCCTCGACCACGCGCAGGTGCGCGGCATCTCCGGTGCCGGCCGATTCGGGCCCGGAGGGCCGTGACGTCAGCTCCAAGCGGGCGACCGCGGTGTTCTTGCCGCGGCCACCCCCCAGATCGACGCCGACGAAGCGCGTGAGCCGATTGCGCGCGCTCACTCGAGGGGCCGCTCGGCAGCAGTCTCGCCGGCGATCGACGGATTGCGATCGCGGAGGAACCGCAGATACGCGATGAGGGCCGGCAGCTCGAGCGCGGGCAAGGCGTCGACGAGCTCGCGCGCCTGTCGACGCAGCGTCTCGGTGGGCCCTTCGCCGCGCTGCCCGATCGGCTTCTCGAGCGGGATGTCGGGCTCGGGCGGCTGGTCGGGGGCCCCCCACGGCGTCTGCTCGCCGAGCACGATGTCCTGCGCCTCGAGCCAGCCGTTGATGTAGATGTGCAGCAGGTTCGCGCGGTACGTGAACCACCGATCGCGCTCGACCGGATACGAGAGCAGCAC
Source organism: uncultured Nannocystaceae bacterium (assembly GCA_964468635.1). Taxonomy (GTDB): domain Bacteria; phylum Myxococcota_A; class Polyangia; order Nannocystales; family Nannocystaceae; genus Xiheibacterium. The sequence goes on along the minus strand of CAYXVR010000082.1, from coordinate 29,602 downwards.
GTCCTTGAAGCGACGGAACGCGCCCTTGCCGTCGATGGCGAGGATGAGGCGCTCCTTGAGCGCTTCGTCGGCGACGGACTGGACGAAGCGCTCCATCCATCGGTACTGCTCGCGCGACGACGCCGGATCGAGGTGCACGAAGCGGCCCTCGCTCTTGCGGATGAGCTGGCGTTTCTCTTCGTCCTCGGGACGCGAGTCGACGATGGTGACGACCTGGCCGGTCTTCAGATCGAGATAGCTATGGGTCTCGGGCGCGTTGTGCTCGAAGGCCGTCTCCATCGCGGTCCAATCGGGCTTCGGCCCATGGGGTGAAATACGCATGAATGGGTGGGCTCCAACAGGCTGAGGGCGGGCGCGCGTGGGCTGGTCAGGCCGTGGCTCCCGCCGAAAAGGGTCGATGGTTGTGCTGAAGAGACGAGACGTCCGAAGCCCTGGGGGAGCGTCGGGGTCCGTCATCCAGCTTAGTGCCGGCCCCCGCGGGCCGGCAAGTCGTCATCCGCGCAGCCGGCGACGCAGGGCCGACAGCTCGCGGCGCAGATCGATCGTTCCGATCGCCCCACGGTCGATCCGACGCACGAGCCCCTCGACCGCGCGCAGGGCCGCCATGCGCCCGGACGCCGCGGCCCGCACCGCCGGCAGTCGGCGGGCGTCGTCCGTGCCGATGCGCCGCGCCGTGTCGGGGACGGAGCCCGAGCCGGTGTCCGCGGCCACGCGATCGTCCTCGCCGACGCCGCCGGCGGCGGTGGTCGGGGCCGCCGCATCGGCGAGCGCCACGAGCCTTGCGCGGGTGGCGGCCAGGTCCGCCTCCAGCTCGGCCACCGGACGCACGCGCACCTCGTCCAGCTCGCGCTCCAGCGCGGCGACGCGCCAGCGCAGCGATTGCTCGCGCGCGAGTGCTTCGTCGAGGCGCTCGCCCGCGTCGGGCTCGAGCGAGCCCGCGAGCTGGTCGCGCAGCTGGGCGACCGCCTCGCGCAGCGCCGCGTTGTCGGCCTCCACCGCGTCGATGTGCTCGACGAGTCGTTGACGCTCGATCGCGACGAGATCCGCCTGCCGCCGCGCCTGCACGAGCTGGTGGCGCAGGCCCGCGTCCGCATCGTCGCCGCTCGCGTCGCTTCCCTGCACGCCTGCCACCTCGACGAGCGTGAGGCCGTCGGGCGCATCGTCGCCGCTCGCGATCGCGAGGTAGCCGAGGAATCGCGGCTCGGCGACGCCGAGCGTGTTGTCGAACGACAGCGGGACGGTGTCGTCGTCGTCGTCGCCGTCGGGCGCTTCGCCACCGTCGTCGACGTCCCAGCGATCCGCGACGGCGCCCTCGAGCCGGTTGTAGGTGGGCACGGCCGAGATGTCCTCGGCGTCGATCCCGTTGCCGTCGTCGTCGGCGCCTTCGTCGAGCTCGACGAACGCGAGCATCGCGGGGGCGTACATCGCGTAGACGCGGGCATCCGAGAAATACGCGCCCGCGCACTCGACGAGCGCGTCGTAGGCGGCCTCGTCGGCATCGACCGCGAGCACGGCGCTGCGCCCGAGCCCGACCGCGTCGGCGATGGCGGACAACCATCCGGCCGCGTGTCGACCGAACGCACGGCCCGGACCCTCGTCGATCGTCGTGGCCGCGTGGCCGCCGACGTCGGTGAACATCTCGTCCGTGCTCGTGCGCAGTGCGACGAGCGCGACCTCCCATGGGTGGCGCGCGAACACGTCGGCGGCCGCGGTGGCGGCGACGAAGCGCACGCCCGGGCGCGACGACGCGAGCCGCCGCGCGGTGTCGTCACTCGCGACGATCATCCACACGGGCACACCGCGCTCGCGCGGCAGCAACGCCTCGACGAGCTCGAGCACCTGCGGCGCCCCCTCGCCCACCGCCTCGAGTCGATCGGAGTCGACGAGCAGCGCTTCGAGCTCCGGATCCGCGACGACGCGCGCACGCCCGCGCCACAGCGCGTCGCAGAACGTATAGCGGGCGGCCCAGCGCTGGTCGCTCATGGGGGCATCGTCTATAGCACAACCGCGTCGGCTCGCGGGCCCGGGCTGGTATGCTCGGCGCCCGAGGCCGGGTCCCCCGCGATGGACGCATCGTTGCGCAGCAAGCTCGAGCAGATCCGCGAGCGCCACGAGGAGCTCGGCGACATGCTGTGCGCGCCCGAGATCGTGTCGGACAAGCCGCGTTTCTTGGCGCTGTCGCGCGAGCACGCGGAGCTGCGCGAGGTCGCCGAGGCGTTCGCGGAGTTCCGCACGACCGAGAGCGCCTTGGCGGAGACGCAGGCGATGCTCGCGGATCCGGACATGCGCGAGCTCGCCGAGGGCGAGCACGAGCGGCTGCGCGGGCGCGTGGGCGAGCTCGAGGCCACGTTGCAGAAGCTGCTCATGCCGCGCGATCCGAACGACGGCAAGAGCGTGGTGCTCGAGATCCGGGCCGGCACCGGCGGCGAGGAAGCAGCGCTGTTCGCCGCCGAGCTGTGGCGCATGTACACGCGCTACGCGGAGCGGCACGGCTGGAAGGTGGAGCCGATGAGCGCGAGCGAGGCGAGCGCCGGCGGCGTGAAGGAGATCATCGGCATGCTGCGCGGCAAGGACGTGTACGGCCGGCTCAAGTTCGAGTCGGGCGTGCACCGGGTGCAGCGCGTGCCCGCCACCGAGGCGCAGGGCCGCATCCACACGTCGGCCGCGACGGTCGCGATCATGCCGGAGGCCGAGGATGTCGACATCCACATCGCGGAGTCCGATCTGCGGGTGGACGTCATGCGCGCGAGCGGCTCGGGCGGGCAGCACGTGAACACGACGGACTCGAAGGTCCGGATCACGCACATCCCGTCCGGCATCGCGGTGGAGTCGCAGCAGGAGAAGTCGCAGATCAAGAACCGCGAGATCGCGCTCACGCTCCTGCGCACGCGCTTGCTCGACCTCGAGATCCAGAAGGCGCAGCAGGCCCGCGCGGCCGAGCGCAAGAGCCAGGTGGGCTCGGGCGATCGCTCGGAGAAGGTCCGCACGTACAACTTCCCGCAGGATCGCGTCACCGATCACCGCGTCGGGCTCACGCGGCACGACATCGCGGGGTTCATGAACGGCGACCTCGACGACGTGGTCGATGCACTGCGCGCACACGACGAAGCCGAACGCCTGGCCGAGGCCCAGGCCGCCACCCCCGCGAGGGCCCCGTGAAGCAGACCGTCGAAGTCGAGATCGCAGGACAGAAGCTGACGATTCGCAGCGACGAGGGCCCGCAGTACGTGCAGGAGCTCGCGGACTACGTCGACTCGCAGATGCGCCAGCTCGTGGACAAGCGCGCGACGTTCAACCTGCAGCGCGCCGCGTTGCTCGTCGCGATCCAGCTCGCGGACGAGCTCTTCCGCGAGAAGGACCTGCACCGCAAGTTCCGCCAGCGCGTCGCCGCGAAGCTCGAGGCGCTCGACGTCGCGCTGTCCGAGCACGAGCGGAGGTTGGACGAGCTGTGACCGAGCTCTCGTCCCCTGCCCTGCGCGAGCTCGCCGGTCGTGGGCTCATCGAGCAGACCACCGACATCGCGGCGCTCGACGCCGCGCTCGCGGCCGGCCCGGTCGTGTTCTACGCGGGCTTCGATCCCACCGGTGCATCGCTGCACGCCGGGCATCTCGTGCCGATCATGGCGATGCGCTGGCTGCAGCGCTTCGGTCACCGGCCGATCGTGATCCTCGGTGGCGGCACGGCGCGCGTCGGCGATCCGTCGGGCAAGAGCGAGACGCGCAAGCTGCTCTCGGCCGAGCAGATCGCCGACAACACGCGTGCGATGGCGCGGCAGTTCGCGGCGCTCTTGCCCGGCACGGCCGACAACCCGGTCGAGGTCGTCGACAACCATGAATGGCTGGGCGAGCTCAAGTACATCGACTTCCTGCGCGAGATCGGGGTGCACTTCACGGTGAACCGCATGATCGCGACGAAGACGTATCGCGATCGGCTCGACGCGGAGGAGCCGCTGTCGTTCATCGAGTTCAACTACCAGCTGTTCCAGGCATTCGATTACCTGCAGCTGCACCGCACGCGCGGCTGCACGCTGCAGCTCGGCGGCGGCGATCAGTGGGGCAACGTCGTGGCCGGCGTCGAGCTCATCCGCCGCTTCGGGCTGGGGCCCGCGCACGCGCTCGTGTTCCCCCTGCTCACGACGGCCAGCGGCGCGAAGATGGGCAAGACCGAGAAGGGCTCGGTGTGGCTCGATCCCGAGCTGGCGTCGCCGTTCGAGTACTACCAGTACTGGATCGGCTGCGACGACCGCGACGTCGGGCGCATGCTGAAGACGTTCACCGAGCTGCCGCTGCCCGAGATCGAGGCGCTCGCATCGGTGACCGGCGCGGAGCTGCGCGAGTCGAAGGCCCGGCTCGCGCTCGAGGCCACCGCGATCGTGCACGGGCGCGAGGCGGCGGAGCAGGCCGCCGCGGCCGCGCGCCAGGCCTTCGGCGCGGGCGACGACTGGAGCGCGGTGCCGGCCGTCGCGATCGAAGGGCCGTCCATCAAGCTCATCGATCTCGTCGTCCATCCGGACATCGGCGCGTTTCCGTCGAAGCGGCAGGCGCGGCAGCGCATCGAGGAGGGCGCCGTGCGCCTCGACGGTGCGGTCGTGCGCGAGCCCGAGCACGAGCTCGCGCCCGCAGCGGGCGACGGCACGCGGCTGCAAGTCGGCAAGAAATTGCGGCGGCGCGTCGTGCTGCGATCGCCCGCCTGAAACAGGACGCTCGGGCTCGCTTCCGCTCGTGCGGAGCGATGGATCGATCGTGGTAGCCTCATGCTCGCATGGCTTCGCTTCGATTCGCGATCGTGCTCGCGCTGCCGCTCGCGGGCTGCTTCACGCCGAACGACCTGGGTGACGAGGAGACCGGCGAGACCGGCTCGAGCGGGGGCGACGACGACGACGACAGCGTCACGACCACCGCCACGGCGACCGCGAGCGCGACCGGGGTGAGCGCGACGATGACGGTCGGCGAGACCAGCGACGACGCGACGCTGTCCGCCACCGATGCGACGGAGACGAGCGGCACCACGGACGGCACCACGTCGATCGCGGACACGGGCACCGACGACGCGGGCCCGGCCGTGTGCGGCGACGGCGAGGTCGCAGGCGACGAGGAGTGCGACGACGCGAACCTCGTGAACACCGACGCGTGCAAGAACGACTGCACGTTCGCGGTGTGCGGCGACGGGGTGGTGGGCCCGCGCGAGGCGTGCGACGACGGCAACGGCGACGACACCGATCTCTGCACGACGCTGTGCACCGACGCCGCGTGCGGCGACGGGTTTCCGCAGGGCGGCGAGCAGTGCGACGACGGCAACGTCGTCGATCACGACGGGTGCACCGCGCTGTGCGTCACCGAGCCGTTTTGCTCGCCGTTCGACGGCTTCGACTGCCCGAGCGGCGCGACCCAGTTCTGCGACGTCGGCGAGATCGAGTGCGCGGACCAAGACGACGCCGTCGCCGCGTGCGAGACGTGTGCCGGCCCGGGCTCGACGTGCTCGCCGTTCCAGGAGGTCGACGGCTGCAACGAGGGCGACGGCGCGACCGACGACGCGGCCGGATGTCCTGGCCGGCTCAACTTCGTGTATGACGGCGACGTATGCAACAACGGCATCGTCACGGACGACTGCAGCGGCGCACAGCTCGGCACGTGGTGCACGCCGTGAAGCGACCCGCGCTCGCTCTGTTCGCGCTCGCCGGCTGCTTCTCGCCCACCGACATCGAGGGCAACGGGCCCACCGGCGGCAGCGGCAGCTCGGCCGGGCCCGACAGCGGCGACGACGACGACGATGCGACCGACGCGACGAGCCCCGACGACGGCACGGTCGACGACACGGGCTGCACGCCCGAGTGCGACGCGACCGTGTGCAACGGCGACGTGCTGGATCAGTGCATCGACGACGGCAATGGCTGCATGGTGATCTCGCCGTTGCCGTGCGACATGGGCTGCCTCGGCGACATGTGCGTCGGTCCGCCGCCCGAGCTCGCGGTCTCGATCGTGTCGGCGGTGTACGTGGAGACCGAGCTGCGGGTGTCGTACGTCGTCGCGAACTTCGGCGAGGGCCCGTCGGGCCCGTTCCGCGTCGACCTCTGGTACGACCGCCCCGGCGGCTTCGCGAGCCCACCGGCGCTCGGCGAGGTCGGCGATCTCGGCGTGGTGAAGGAGAGCCTCGGTCCGAGCGAGGCGATGACCTACACCGACGCGATCCCGATGGCGCCGCAGGGCGACCACGTCGCGTTCGCGGTGCTCGACACCGAGGGCACGCTGCCCGAGGGCAACCGCGGCAACAACGTGAGCCTCGGCTTCGCCTGGACGACGACGCAGGACACGGTCTACACGAGCTTCGGCGTGCCCTCGGCCCCGATCTACGTGCCACCGGACGGCACGGCCGTGGAGAGCGCGCTGACCGTCGACGTCGGCATGGCCGTTCCCTCGGAGTTCTGGGTGACGATCAACATGACGCACCCGGAGATCATGGACCTGCAGATCGACCTCATCGCGCCCGACGGCACCACGACGCCGATCGTGTTCGGCTCGCCCACGGGCGCGGACCTGGGCGGCAGCACGTTCCGCGAGCTCGCGACGATGACGTTCGCCGAGGGGGCTCCACCGTTCGTCGGCGAGTACCAACCTGCGATGGCGTGGCCCGTCCCCGTCGCCACGTTCAACGGCGAATGGAGGCTGCGCGTCACGGACCTGCTCCCCGACAACGGCAACGACGGCGAGGTCAACGACTGGAGCGTCTCGCTGCGCGCGCCGTGAGCGGTCACGCGCCTTCGCACAGCTCGACGTCCTCCACCGAGACGGTGGTGGCCATCGGGAGCTCGCCGAAGTTCGTGCTGGCCACGACGATCGTCGTGTCCACGAGCGCGAACGGGGCGCCGGTCGTCGCGATCGGCACGAACGTCATGCCGTCGGCCGAGGCCTCGAACACGATCTCGTCGCCGTTGCCGCGGATCTGCACCCATGCGTGCAGATCGGGATCGAAGGCCAGCATGCCGAGGTCCGTGAACATGCCGTCGATCTCGTGGCGCGCGTACAGCACTCCGCCCTCGAGGATCACGTACACGACCTCGCTGAACGCGACGTCGATCGACACCGCGAGATAGAGCCGCTCGTAGTCCGTGCTCGGAGGCTGCCCGATCCGCATGCGCACCCAGCCGCTCGCGAGGTCGAGCCCGCTCTGGTTCACGCCCGGGAACACCTGGTCGACCTCCGGCGTGAGCTCCAACAGCAGCACACCGTCCTCTTCGTACACGAAGTCACCGTGCATCAGCGTCCAGCTCGGATGGATCATGCCATTGTCGAAGTCGTCGGCGAACGTCGGGCACACCACGCCGCCGGTCGAGCTGTCGTCGTCCGTGGACATCGAGGTCGTCGCATCGACCGACGTGCTCGTGTCGAACGACGACGAGCCCTCGAGCGACACGCCGCTCGATCCATCGGGTCCGTCCGTCAGCGGCGTCTCGTCGGCGCTGGTCGTCGGATCCACGGTGGGATCGGTCATCGTCGTCGTCGACGTCGTGCTCGGATCGGTCGTGTCCCCGTCCGTCGTGCCGTCCTCGTCGGGCACGCACATGCCGCCGAGCCCTCCACCCGCGTGATCGCCGTAGCGATGCTCGGACGGACACGTGGCATCGGGGAAGCTGCAGAACCCGCTGTCCTCGCACCGCCCCTCGACGCCGGCGTTCTCGCAATCGCTGGCGCTCGCGCACTCGAACGCGGTCGAGCTCAGGCAGCCGGCCCCGCCGGAGGCCAGCGCCAGCGCGAGGCATCCGGCCGCACCGCGCACGCGCATCGATCCCACGGTATCACGCCGACAGCCGCTCGACCGCGCGTGCGAGCGTCGGCAGATCGAGCTCGGCGCGCGCGAGCTCGCCACGCACGCTGCGACTGCCGGGTACGCCGCGCCACAGTCCGAGCGCGTGCCGGACGATCGCATGCGCGCGACCGCCCGTGCGCACGTGCGCAGCGACTCGATCGAGCAGTGCCGCCCCACACTCCGCGCGCGTTCGCGAGGGCCCGGGCTCGCCGAACACCCGCACATCGACGTCGAGCCACGCCAACGGATCGTCGTACACGGCGCGCCCCACCATCACGCCCGCCAGCGCAGGGTCGGCCAGATGCGCGATCGCGCCATCCGTGTCGACGATGCCCCCGTTCATCTCGATCGCGAGCCCCGGCCGGGCGCGCGCGAGCGCATGCACCTCGGCCGGGCGCAGCGGCGGGATGCGCAGGTTCTTGCGCGCCCGCAGCCCGCCGAGCACGGCCGCGCGCGCGTGCACGACGAACCGATCGCACCCTGCCCTCGCCACCGTGTCGACGAAATCGAACAGCGCCTCGGTCGAGTCGGACCCGTGCACGCCGAGCCGGTGCTTCACCGTGATCGGCACGTCGACCGCCGCCCGCATCGCGGCGACCGCCTCCGCCACGCGCACGGGCGCGAGCATGAGCGCCGCGCCCCACGTCGCCGCGGCTGCGTTCGGGCTCGGACACCCGCAGTTGAGGTTCACCTCGTCGGCCCCCGCGTCGACCGCGATGCGGGCCGCGAGCGCGAGCTCGCGCGGCTCGCATCCACCGAGCTGCACGGCGAGCGGATGCTCGATCGGATCGTGGGCGAGCAACGCAGCGCCGCCCTTCGCGACGAGCTGGCGCGCGGCGATCATCGGCGTGTACAGGAGCGCCCGCCGCGTGATCGTCCGCATGAGCACGCGGAAGTGCCGATCGGTGCGATCCATCATCGGCGCGACGCTGAAGCGCGGCGCTCGGACCGTGGACGGGCGCGGGATCACGGGGCCCGCGATCCTGGCCGCTCGCGCAGCGCCGTGCAAGTCGCGGGTGCTACGCTGCCGGTCGCGATGACGATCGCGATCCTCGGCGCCGGCTGGCTCGGCTGTGCGCTCGCCGACGCGCTGCCGCGGCCGGTGCTCGCGACCACCCGCGACGGTCGACGCCCGCGCGCGCTCGCTGCCGACGTCGACGTGCTCGCGCTCGACGTGAACCGCCTCGTGCCCGTACCCTCGGCGATGGCGACCGCGCGCGCGTGGGTCGTCGCGATCGCACCGGGTCGCGATCAGGATCGCCACACGCTGTACGTCGAGGGTGCCCGCGCGATCGTCGATGCACTGCCGAGCACGCTCGAACGGCTCGTGTGGATCTCGTCGACGTCCGCGCTGCCCGATCTCGACGCCGAGCTCGACGAGACGTGCGACGCATGGCCCGACGAGCCCCGTGGCCGCATCCAGCGCGAGGCCGAGTCGATCGTGCTCGGTGCGCGCGTGCCCGCGTTCGTGCTGCGCATGGGCGGCCTGTACGGTCCGGGTCGCGAGCTCGAGCGCATCTACTCCGCCGCGGGCCCGCTCGCCGGCGACGGCATGACGGCGACGAACCTCGTGCACCGCGACGACGCGGTCGCGGCGATCGTCGCGGCCCTGTCCGCGCCGCCCGACGCCGCCGGGATCACCCACGTCGTCGACGACGATCACGGATCGCGCCGCGCGATGTTCGAGGCGGTGGCCGCCCGACTCGGCCGAGCGCCGCCGCAGTGGGTCGAGCCCCCCGGCCCGACCGTGCGCGGCAAGCGGGTCGCGAACGCCCGCATGAAGGCGCGGCTCGGCGTGCGATTGCGCCACCCCGAGCACGGGGCGGCGGGGCCGCCACCCTTCGTATCCGGACCGCGCGACCCGGCGCGGTGATCGACCCGGTCCTCTTCGCACCCGCACACCTTGCGCGCGCCCCGACCGTGCTTAGACCTGACTGCCATGAGCTCGGTCGCCGCCGCGGTGTCCCAGGCCTTGCCCGTCCCCGCGACCGACCGCGACGTCGATCTGCGCGCGCTGCAGCGCGAGCTCGACGACGTCGCCGAGGAGGCGGTGCATGCCCGCCGGCAGGGCATCCCCATCGTCCGAGCGGTGCGCGACGAGGCGTTCCCCGGCCTGCGTCGGTTCCATCGCGACCTGCGGGACGCGCTGTTCGTGGAGATCCCCGACGAGCTCGGCGGTTGGGTCGGCGAGCTGCGCCAGGGCAACGGAGCCGCGGCCGGTGCCGTCGAGTCGTTCGCGGGGCAGCTGTCGCGCGCCGCGTCCGGTGAGGGATCCTCCAACGATCACCAGCTCGCCCTCGCGGAGCTGCTCGTGTTCGAGGCGATCCGCTTGCGGCTCGCGATCGCGGCGTGGACGAGCGGCGACTACGAGCGGCTCGGCGGCGACGAGGACGACATCGACGAGATCGCGTGGTCCGAAGTGCGTGCGATCCTCGACGATCCGACGCTGCACGGCGACGGTGTGCGCCCGATGCAGGTGATGTTCGCGGCCGCCTTCGTCGCGCTCGCCCGCGACGCGCACGAGCGGGCCGGCGAGCTGCGCCGCGTCGACGACGACGTGCGCGAGGAGCTGTCGATGCGCGCCCGGCTGCGCGGCGCGCTGCGCGAGCTCCGGCTCCCCGAAGCGGTGTTGCTCGAGAACGCGTTGTCGAACCTGCTCGGGGCCGAGCGACTCGAGCTGCCCGAGCTGCAGGCCGCGCGCCCGCTCGCGCTCGAGGGCCTGTCGCGCCAGGCGATGGACCAACGCGTCTCCCGCGGCCGCAAGGCGCTCGGCAGCGGCCCCGCCAGCTGGCCCCGTCGCCGCAAGAAGAGCCTGTTCGATCTGCTGCGCGACGACGGCTGACGCACGACTGCCGCCCAGCGTCGGCTACGATGGCGGTCGCGTGCACCCGACGATCGTGTCGTTCGAGGGCGGCGGGGCGATCAACGCCTACGGCACGCTGATCCTGCTCGGCGGGCTCCTGTCGGCGTCCGGCTTCTGGTGGGACGCGAAGGCGCGCGGAGTGTCGCGCGGCGAGACGGCCTCGTTCTTCGTCGACTTCTACCTCGCGATCGTCGTGGGAGCGTTCGTCGGCGGTCGCCTCTTGCACGTGCTCACGATGCCGAGCGAGTACGTCGCCGACCCGCGTCGCGTGCTCGTGTTCGACGGCACCGGGTTCGTCTTCTTCGGCTCGCTCGCGGCGATCATCGGCTCGTGGGTGATCCTCGCGCGTCGCCATCACACGCGCTTCTCGACGATCGCCGACCTGGCCGCCACGTGGATGCCGCTCGCGCACGCCTTCGGTCGCCTCGGATGCTTCTTCGCCGGGTGCTGCTGGGGCGCACCCACCGATGCCGCGCTCGGCCTGCAGTTCCCCGCGGAGTCGGTCGTGTACCAGGCCGACCCGTCGCTGCGCGCGGGCGATCACACCGTCGATCTCGTGCCCGTGCAGCTGCTCGAGTCGATCGGCCTGCTCGTGCTCGCATCGGTGCTCGCGATCGTGCGGTTCCGGAACGGCGTCGAGCCGCCGTGGCGTCAGGCGGGCCGCTACGCGCTCGGCTACGGCCTGTTGCGCCTGTTCACCGAGGCGCTGCGCGGCGACGACACGCGCGGATTCCTCGTGCAGGTGACGATCGCCCCGATCGCACGCGCGCTCGGGCTCGCCGAGGATCGACCGCTCGCGTTGTCGAGCTCGCAGGCGATCGCGCTCGTGCTCGTCGTGCTCGGCGTCGTCGCCCTGCGCCGCTCGCGGCCCGCATCCACGGCGGACGCGCCGAGCGGCTGACGGCTTCGCGCGGCCGTCGCCCTTCGGCTATGCTCCGCCGTCCATGGCCGACGACGCCCCCGCACCGCGCCTGCCCGCCACCGAGCCCGCGCGCTCGCGGCGGATCGCGTTGCTCGCGGTGGGTGCGGCGATCGTGCTCGCGCTCGATCTGTGGTCGAAGGCGTGGGCGTGGAACAACCTGCGCGAGGGCAAGACCGTCACCGTCGTCGCGAACTGGCTGTACTTCGAGTTCGGCTTCAACACCGGCTCCGCGTTCAGCTTCCTGCGCGAGGCCGAGTACGGACGCGCGCTCTTCATCGTCGTCACGATCGTCGCGCTCGCGTACATGGCTCGGCTCGCGGCCACGCTGCCGACGCGGTGGCCGTCGGCCTACGTCGCGATCGCGCTCGTCAGCGGCGGCGCGCTCGGCAACCTGCACGACCGCCTGTTCCGCCAGATGGACGTGCGCGGCGAGGCGCGCCACGGCGTCGTCGACTTCATCAAGGTCTTCTACTGGCCCGATCAACCGTGGCCCACCTTCAACGTGGCCGACGTCGCGCTCGTCGTCGGCGTGGGCCTGCTCTTCATCTTCCTCACGCGCCACGGCGACACGATCGACGCCGCGAAGCGCGACGCGGCGCCCCCGGCCGCCCCCCCGCCCGAGGCGTGATGACCGACAGCATCCGCAAGAAACGACTGATCCTCGTCGCCGTGCTCACGGTGGCGTTCCTCGCCCTCGATCTGTGGTCGAAGGCGTGGGCCTGGCACGACCTGCGCGGCGAGAAGAAGATCATGCTCGTCGACGGCTTCGCCTACTTCGAGTTCGGCTTCAACACGGGCGCGGCGTTCAGCCTGCTCGCCGACACCTCGTACGCGCGCTTCGTGTTCCTCGCGTTCAGCCTCGTCGCGCTCGTGTACCTCGTGCGGCTCGCGACCAAGCTGCCTCCGGAGAAGGTCGCGCCGTTCGTCGCGATCGGGCTCGTGCTGTCGGGCGTGCTCGGCAACCTGCACGACCGCCTGTTCCGCTACCTCGAGGACGGCGCCGGCGAGCGCACCTACGGCGTCGTCGACTTCATCCGCGTCTACTACTGGCCGGGCAAGCCGTGGCCGATCTTCAACGTCGCCGACGTCACGCTCGTCGCGGGCGTGATCCTGCTCGTGCTCGTCATGCCGAAGCGCGACGAGCCGCAGACGACGCCTGCCGTCGCGTGACACTCGGCACAGTTGCTGGGGCCGCGCGCGCCGTAGTCCGCGATCGCATCGTGATCGCGGCGCGCCTCGGCGCAGCGGTCGTGGGTCGCGGACGCCGCGATCGACGGCGCCCCGGTGCCGAGGGCCACTGCGAGGATCCACGCGATCCCACTCGTGACGAGCGCGAACGTCCGCCACGCCGACGGCCTCGCGGCCTCGATCTCGATGTACGGACCCAGCACGTTCGCCTCCGCTGGATCGGCTAGCAAACGGATCCGCGCCCCGCAAAGGCGCCGACCGAGCCGGACGCGCGCTTGCACCCCGCGTGTGCAGTTGCAGCCTGTGCTCGGAGCCGTCTCCGCGGAGTCGGCGGGAACCACGCCATGACCATGAAGCATCGAGCTCGCACCCTCTCGTGGATCGCCGCCGCCGCGGGCGTCGTCGCGATTCCGGCGGTCGCCGAGGCCCATCCCGACGTCGATCGCAACGGCGGCCAGTGGGAGATCCTGGTCGGCGGTACCGCGTGCCTGCCCGGTCGCGTCGACTGCCACCGCGACGACGGCCCCGATCCGATTCCCGGCTACACGCGCCCGTCGTTCGGCACCGGCGTGTCGCTCGGCTGGCGTCCCGTGCGGTTCTTCATGATCGGCGGCGCATACCGCTTCGGCATGTTCGACCCCGACTACGAGGTCGCGGACACCGGATCGAACTACGACGTCGCGTACCAGCACAGCGCGTTCTTCCTGCTCAAGCCGATCCTGCCGATCTGGCGCATCGATCTCGGCCTCGACCTCGGCCCGGGCTTCTCGCGCCAGGTGTTCCGCATGAACAACGGCGACAAGGACTTCTCGCAGGGCTTCGCGTTCCTCATCGGTCCGTCGATCGACTTCTGGGTCGCGCGTCGCATCTTCCTCGGCGCGAAGGCGGACTTCATCCTCAACGCCCATCCCGAGATCTGCGAGGACCGCGGAGGGGACCGCGACTGCATGCGCTCCGAGTCGCGCCACCTCGCCCCGGTGCACCAGGTGCTGTTCGGCTTCCACCTCGGTGGCACCTTCGGTTAGCGATCGAACGCGGCCGTCTTCGCGATCGTCTCGAGGCGCTCGGCCTCGGGATCGCTGTCGGCGACGATGCCTCCGCCGGCGAAGAGCTCGAGGCCGGTGCCGTCGAGCCAGCCGGTGCGGATCGGGATGCTCATGCGTAGGCCGCCCGGCTCGAGCACGAGCACCGCGCCGCAGTAGATCCCGCGCGGCTCGCCCTCGAGCGCCTCGATGATCTCGAGCGTGCGCCGCTTGGGTGCACCGGTGACCGAGCCACCGGGCACGAGCGCGCGGACGAGCTCGGCCAGCCCGACGCCGGGCAGGAGCCGCGCACGCACGTCGGTGACGAGGTGGTGCACCGTCGGCAGCGTCAGATCGCGCGGCTCCGCGTGGCTCTCCACCGATCCCGCGACGGCGAGCCGTCCGAGATCGTTGCGCACGAGGTCGACGATCATCACGTGCTCGGCGCGGTCCTTCGCGCTCGCGCGCAGCTCGGCCCGGAGCGCCTCGTCCGCGGTCGGCGTGGCGCCGCGCGGCCGCGTGCCCTTGATCGGCGAGCTCGTCGCGACGTCGCCGTCCGCACCGCGTCGCACGTCGAGCAGCGACTCGGGCGAGTTCGAGATCACCCAGCCCGTCGCGGCACGCACGAGCGCGCCCATCTCCGCCGGCGTCCGCTCGCGCACGCGCAGGTAGGTGGCTGCCACGCGCGGCGCGAGCGGCAACGTGCGATCGATCCACGGCGCGACGAACCGCTGCGCGAGGTTCACCTGGTACGTCTCGCCCGCGACGATCTCCCTTTGGGCTGCGCGCACGCGCTCGCGATACGCGGCGGGCGCGAGCGTGGGGGACAGCGGTGCGAGCGGCCACGCGTGCACGGGCGCGGGCGCGTCGCCGGCGATCGCGTGGGCCATGGGCTGCCACGCCGCCGGGTCGCCGTGCCCGCGCACGCCCTGCGGTCCCAGCTCGAGCGCGCCCGGATAGCGACGCAGGAGGATCCCCGGCAGCGCGCGCGAGCGCGGGACCCGACCCCGCACGAGATCCGCGGCGAAGTCGAACGTGATCCACCCGAGCCACACGCGCTCGGGATCACGGCGCCACGCGGCGTCGACCGTGGACAAGAGCGCTGGATCATCGCCCTCGAGCACGAGGTCCGCCTCGACGCCGACGAACCCCCGCGCCGCATCGCCGCCGTCGAGCCACGCGAAGTGCGATGGATCGCGAGCCGCGAGCGCGGCGATCGCCGCGGCCCGACCGCGCGCAGTGCTCACGAGCTCCGCGCGTCTCGCAGCGCGCGGCCGAACTCGAGCGTGTACGTGATCGCGCTCCAGATCGACAACGCGAGCGCGAGGTACAGGAACACCATGCCGACGCGATGGAAGTCGACGAGCTGATCCGTCCATGGCATCCGGTAGCTGTAGCGCGCGAGCACGCAGCAGATGCCGACGAGCTGGAACACCGTCTTGAACTTGCCGCCCTCGCCCGCCGCGATCACGACGCCTTGGTTCGCCGCGACCGAGCGCAGCCCCGAGATGTAGAAATCGCGGGCGAGCAGCACCACGACGATCCACGGCGCGAGGTAGCCGAGCCACACGAGCCACACCATCACGGCCATCGCCATCAGCTTGTCGGCGAGCGGATCGACGAACTTGCCGAACACGGTGACGAGCCCCTGCCGTCGCGCGAGATAGCCGTCGAGGATGTCGAGCCCGCTCGCGGTCGCGAAGAGCAGCGCCGCGATCGTGTTGCGCACCGGATCGGTGGGATCCATCAGCCACAACACCGGCGGGATGAGGAACAGCCGCCCGATCGTGATCAGGTTGGGGAGGTTGAGCACCTCCCGCTTGAACGCGTCGAGTCGAGAGCGCTCGCTCACTGCGCGTCCTCGGCCGGACGACGCACGGTCGTGCCACGCCCCGCCGCGGTGGCACCGAACGGAGCGGCGCCCGCCGAGGGCAGCACCACGAACACCGCCCCCTCGCCCTCGCAATGGAGGAAATCGCCGGTGGGCTCGAGGTACGGCACCACGTTGCCGACCCACCCGACGAAACCGCTCTGGTGCACGCGATAGGGCCGCTCCGGCGCGATCTTCACCGCGACGAGCTCGCCCGGCACGCGCACCGCGACGGCGCCCTCGCCCGCGACGCGCACGAGCTGGATGGCGCGCCCGGATCGCGGAAGCTGGCCCACGTCCCACATGAGCGTGGACTCGACCGCCCAGATGTAGTGCTCGACGAAGAAACACAGATCACGCTGCAGCTGCAGCGCGAGGAACTTTTCGTTCTCGCGACTCAACACCAGGTGGCCCTCGCCCTCGAGCGACACGAGCCGCTGGAAGACCTCGGGCACCGCGCGGCCCTGCATTCGGCGGTTGACGGCCCGTACGTCGAAGTTCTCGCTGGAGAGCAGGACGGCGTCGGTGCGCGTCATCATCTCGCCGCGGACCGTGATCATCAGGTGACCGTCCACGGTGAGCGACAGCGTCGGCGTGTCGCGACCCGGGTTGAGCAGACGCCCGAATGCGAACTCGGTCACACCGGGGATCGGGGACTGCGCCACGGCCGGCCGAGACTACCGCATCTGCCCGCCGAGCCGTGCATACTGTTCGACGTGACGCCGCGTCGTGCCGCTCGGGGGATCTCGCTCGCGCTCTTCGTCGCATGTGCCGACGACCCGCCCCCACCGCAGCCTGCGGCCGCACCACCTGCGGCCGCGCCCGCCGTCGAGCCGACGACGGACGAGAAGGTCTACGAGGTGACGCTGGCGTCGACGCCGACCGGTGCGCGCGTGCTCTTGTCGGGCGCGGAGATCGGCACCACGCCGCACCTCGTCAAGTACAAGCGCAAGACGACGGTCCGGATCGTCGCCGATGCGCACCTGCCCGCGGAGGTGACCGTGGACGAGACGAGCGATCCGAACGTCGTCGTCACGCTGCAGCCCGATCCGGCCGCCGCCCTGGCCGCCACGTCCGGCACCGCGGGCAGCGAGACGAAGACCGACGACGGCAAGACTCCCTCCACGTCGAGCACACCCGCGGCGAAATCCTCGACGTCGAAGAGCGACGCGAGCGCGTCGTCGTCCACCAAGCCCACGGAGCCGAGCAAGCCGTCCACGGATCCCGCCGCGCCGACGCCGAAGCCCGCGAGCAGCCTGCCCTACCCCGACGTCGCCGCTGCGAAGGCCGACTATCAGAGCGGCAAGATCGATCGCGACGCGTACGATCAGGCGGTGCGCAAGCTGAAGTTGCGACGCGCCCAGAAGATCGAGGTCATCCGCGCGAAGTACCAGGCCGGCGAGTTCGACAAGGACGAGTACAACCGGCGCAAGCGGATCATCGACAACGAGTACCGAGGTACCTGAGTCGATGCCACGCTGGTCGGTGTACGTGCTGCGCTCGAGTGCCGACGCGCGCACGTACGTCGGCATCGCGTGCGACGTCGAGGCTCGCCTGCGCCAGCACAACGGCGAGGCCAGAGGCGGAGCGAAGAGCACGCGCGGGTTCCGACCGTGGCACCTCGCGCAGGTGTTCGGCCCCTACCTGACCCGCGGCAAGGCCCAGCGCATCGAGGCCGCGATCAAGCGCCTGCGCGCAGAAGCGCGCCTGGACCCGGACGGCGTGGGCCGGACGGTGCGGCGGGCGGCGCGGCCCCCCCGGTAGTGTGTGCGAGGTCCCTGACAGGACCCGCGAAGGATGGGCCCCGAGCTGGCCATGCACTCCCCGACATGACCCGCGCAGTGTTCGTTTCGCTCGCCCTTTGTTCCTTCCTCGCCGCGCCGGGCTGCCAGCGCGACAAGAGCAGCGCGTCGCCCGACGATGCGACGGCCGAGGAGGACTTCGCGCCGGAGGAAGACTTCGCGCCGGACGAGGAGTACGGCGAGGCGGGCGGCGGCGACGAGGAAGAGGCGGCGCCGAACCTCAAGAAGCGCTCGCACTCGCTCTACTGAGCGTCCGTCGCGACGGCGACGGGCTGGCCCGTGCCGTCGCCGAGCCCCGTCTCGGCCAGCCACGCGTCGATCTCGGTCGTGGATCGGCCCGCCCCCGCGAGGAGCGTGCGGGCCTCGAGCGCGAGGGATCGCACGCGGGCACGATCGCCATCCAGTGCACGGGCGAGCAGGAATCGCGCCTCGCCGCGCTCCCGCGCGGAGGACTCGCGCCGGTCGAACAGCGCGACGGCGCGCTCCATGGTGGCGCGAGCTGCCGCGCGCTCCCCCGCCGCGAGCTCGGCCTCCGCGAGTCCGAGGAGCACGATGCCGACGTGCGGGTGGTCGACGTCGATGCGCTCGAGCAGCGCGAGCGCGCGGCGCAGGTGCGGGAGTGCTTCACGGGGACGACCGAGCTCGACGAGGTCCTGTCCCAGCCCGACGAGCGTCGGTGCGAGGTCGTAGCTGTCGGCCTCGAGCGTCTTCTCCTGCATCGCGAGCGCGCGCGAGTGGGTCGCGAGCGCCGTCTCCGGATCGCCGAGCGCCCGCTGCACGTCGGCGAGGTTCACGAGCGCCCTCGCGATCTGCGGGTGTCCGGGCGGGAGCTTCGCCACGTAGATCGCGAGCGCGCGCTCGTTGCTCCGCAACGCGTCCGCGTCGCGGCCGAGCGCGTGCTCGACGAGGGCGACGTTGCCGAGCGTCATCCCGACCCGCGGATGCTCCGGCCCGAACGCCGCCTCGTTGATCGCGAGCGCGCGCAGCATGAGGTCGAGGGCCGTCGCCAGCTCGTCGCGGCGCCAGTACACCTCCGCCGCGTTCATCAGCGGCATCGCCGTGTCCGGGTGATCGGCACCGAGCGTGGCCTCGTAGATCTCGCGCGCACGCTCGTACATCGCGAGCGCGCGATCGTACTCGCCGTGCTCGACGAGCGCCGCCGCGAGGTTGTTGGTCGCGAGCGCGACCTCCGGGTGACCGTCGCCGAAGATCGCGAGCTTGAGCTCGAGGGCGCGCTCGTCCCGGGCGAGGGCTTCCGCGAGCGCACCGCGCTCGCGCGCGACGACGCCGAGCTGGGTGTTGATCGCGGCCTGCCGCACGTCGTCGTCGTCGTCGAGCCGCTCGGCGAGCACCTCGGCCCAGCGGGCCCACACCGCGCCCTCCTGCGGACGCGCGAGCCGGCTCGACACGACGACCGCAAGCCGCAGCGACGCATCGGCAGCGTCGCCGTCCTCGCCGAGCTCCGCGGCCTCGAACACCGCGCTCGTCAGCTCGCGCTCCGCCGCCGCGTAGTCGCCGAGGTCCTCGTGCAGCGCGCCGACGCGATAGCGCAGTCGAGCGGCCAACGCCGGATCCCCGGCGTCCTGCGCCTCGGCGAGCGCTTCCTGGGCGAGCGCGAGCGCGGGCTGGAACTTGCCGGTCGCTTCCAGCGTCGTCGCGCGCGTCAGCTTGCGACGGAGCTCGCGGATGCGGGGATCCTTCGGCACCGCATCCCTGCGCCCGCGCCGACGGGGATCGCTGCACCGGTCGACCCGGGGCAGCCCCGCCGCCAGCGCGACGGACTTGCGGACCGTCGTCTCGTCGGTCTCGATCGACTGCGCGACGAGCTCGGCGAGCACGTCGGCCTGCGCATCGAGGCACTCGCGTCGCGCGTCGAGCTCGGCGGCGTCGGCCCGGCGGTCCTCGATCGCGAGGGTGCACACCTCCGTGCGCGCGCGTGACCACGACGCCGCCCAGTCGTCGAGCCACGGCGTGAGCTTCGCGAACGTGGTGGCGGCGTAGCGCACTTGCGTGGCCGCGAACGCGGCCTCGATGCGAGTACGTGCGTCGTCGTTCCACACCTCCGCGATCGCACGGCCCTCGTCCTCGCACGCCGAGAGCGCACGCGCGCGTTGCATCTGCCGGACCCCGAGCACGCTCCCGGCGAGCACCACCACCGCACCCACGGCGAACAGACCGCGATTGCGGCGCGTGGGATCGCGGGCGAGCTCGACGAGCAGCGCGTCCATCGACGGGAAGCGATCGGTGGGCTCCACCGCGAGGCCGCGCTCGAGCACGCGCCGGATGTGGGCCGGCACGCTCACGCCCGGCGGCGGTGCGCGCCGCTGCCCCTCGATCACGGACGTCGCGAGCGACGCGAACGAGTCGCCGGCGAACGGACGCTGGCGATAGACCGCCTCCCACAGCGCGACGCAGAAGCCGAACTGATCCGAGCGCGCGTCGGCGACCCGCCCGAGGTGCTGCTCGGGCGACATGTACGCGGGCGTGCCCATCACCGTGCCCGTGCGCGTGAGATCGCTGGCGAGCGCATCCGCGGTCGGCCGCAGCTGATCGAGCGTCGTCGTGTCCGTGCCCTTGACCGGACGCACGAGCCCGAAGTCCATGACGACGACGCGCCCGTCGTCGCCGAGCATCACGTTGTCGGGCTTGAAGTCGCGGTGCACCAGGCCCTTCGCGTGCACCGCCGCGAGCCCGGCGCCCGCGTCCTGCATCACGCGGATCACGTCGGCGACGGAGCGCGTCCCCTCCTTCATCCACGCCCCCAGCGTGCGGCCCTGCACGAACTCCATCGCGAGGAACACCTGGCCCTCGTACTCGCCGACGTCGTGCACCGCGATCACGTTCGGGTGGCTCACCCTCGCGATCGCCTGGGCCTCGCGCAGCAGGCGATCGTCCGCGCGCGGGCCGTCGCGCCGCGCGTCGTCGGAGTCGTCGCCGAACAGGCGGTTCATCAGCTTCGCGCGCGCCTGGTACTCCGCCTCGCGATTGGGCGCCGGATCGCGGAGCAGCTTCACGGCGATCCTGCGGTCGAGCTCCGGATCGTATGCGGCGTAGACGACCCCCATGCCGCCGGCGCCGAGGCGATCGAGCACGACGTAGCGCCCGATCGTCTGACCGCGCGCGAGCGACTGCTCGCCGGGTGGCATCATCGACGGCGTGGCGGGGTCGCCCGCGATCGTGTCCTCGTTGCCCGAGATCACGAGCGCGATGCTACAATGCGGGGCGTCAGTCGGCGATGTGGCGCGCCGGTCCGCGGCGCAGCTCGTCGTCGCCCGAGCCCGCCTGGCGCTCGTACGCGTAGAAACGACGTAGGACGGAGCGCACGTACGCCCGCGTCTCCTCGAACGGCGGCACGCCGTCGTACTTCTCGACGTTGCCGGCGCCGGCATTGTACGCAGCGAGCACGAGCACCATGTCGCCACCGTAGCGGTTCGCGAGCAGCCGCAGGTAGCGCGCGCCGCCGTAGATGTTCTGGGCCGGATCGAACGCATCCTTCACGCCGAGCGATCGCGCGGTGCGGGGCATGAGCTGCATGAGGCCCATCGCGCCGACGCGCGACACGGCGTGCGGATAGTAGTTGCTCTCGGTGTGGATCACCGCGCGCAGCAGCGACTCGGGCAGCTGGTAGCGCGCCGCGGCGCCGCGGATGAGCGAGTCGTAGCGGCGGAATCGTTCGGCCCCGAGCGCGACGGGCGTGCGGTCGCCGGCCGTGCGCGCGTTGCCGGCCCCCGGCCGATCGCCGCCGCTGCCAGGCAGGCTCTTCCACAGCTGCCACGCGCCCGCCTTCTTCGACGGCACGTTCGTCACGTGGATGACGCCGGCCTCGTCGACGTAGCGGTAGTAGTTGTTGCGCTCGCCCGCGGACGCAGGCGCGGCCCCGAGGAGCAGGCCGGCGACGAGGGCGAGCGCTGCACGCACGGCCGTGATCATGACACCGGCGCTGCTGCGGCGGAAGAATCCGTCCGGAGGCGGGCCCTGCCGGGCGGATTTCAGCCGCCGGTGGCGGCGCTCTCGGCCTCGCGCAGGCGCTGGCCGTCGATGGCGAAGCCCCGCGAGGACTCGGTCTCGACCGCACCGTCGGGGGCGAATCGGTACACGACGAAATCGAACCCCGTCTCGTCCTGCATGCCGGAGGGGCGCTGCACCCAGCCCTCCACGACGACGCCGCCGATCTTGTTCATGCGCGCACGCACGGGCTCGAACTTCGGCGAGCCCTCGAGCTCGAAGGCCTTCGTCGTCACCTGGACGAAGCGACCGCCGAACGCCTGCAGGCCTTCCTCGACCC
The DNA here is from genome assembly GCA_964468635.1 of uncultured Nannocystaceae bacterium. Taxonomy (GTDB): domain Bacteria; phylum Myxococcota_A; class Polyangia; order Nannocystales; family Nannocystaceae; genus Xiheibacterium. Next base: position 7,847 of record CAYXVR010000082.1, on the reverse strand, counting down.
ACGCGCGCGCGATCGCTTCCTTGTCCTCCATCTTCGCGTTCGCGAAGTCGCGGGTCGCGAGCGCCTTCGGCGTGCCGCCCTCGTCGTGCCACCTGCGATCGACGAACATCCCTTCGAGGTCGCACCCGCGATCGTGCGCGAAGCTACCGACGAGCACGACGCGCGGGAACGAGGCCGGCCACTCGAAGCAGGCCTCGCCGACGTCCTGCCTCGCGCGGGCGAGCGCGGCGCGCACGGCTTTCTCGTCGCCCTTCGCGAACGGCCCGGATTTCGCGGGCGCGTCCTTCGTCCCGCCGCCGCCTTCGGACCCCGTCGGCGTCTCCGACGGCTCGGCCTTCGTGCACGAGAATGCGAAGAGGACGAGGGCGAGCGAGCGGTGCGTCATCGCGGACGACTCTACAGCCCGGGACGATGGACGAGGTCGCGAAAGGATCACTGCCTCTGCGATCCGGTGTAGCCTTCGCGGCGGGTGAAGACCGAGGTCCACCGCTCGCGCGTGCTCGTGCTCGGCAGCGGCATCGCCGGGCTGTACTTCGCGCTGCAGGCGGCCGAGCGCGGCACCGTGACGGTGCTGACGAAATCGATGCCGCAGTCGAGCAACACGGCGTGGGCGCAGGGCGGCATCTCGGCGGTGTTCGCGGGCGACGACAGCCTGCAGTCGCACATCGACGACACGCTCGAGGTCGGCGCCGGGCTGTGCCACGTCGACATGGTGGAGCGCTGCGTCCGCATGGCGCCGGGGATCGTCGAGCGGCTCGCGAAGACGTACGGCGTCGCGTTCGATCGCGAGCGCGAGGCGGTGCCCGGCGAAGATGCGCCGTACGTCCTCGGGCGCGAGGGCGGGCACAGCCATCGCCGCGTCGTGCACCACCACGACACGACGGGCGCCGAGATGGTGCGCGCGCTGTTGGAAGCGGCACAGCGCCACCCGAACATCCGCATCCTGCCCCATCAGATGGTGGTCGATCTGTTGTCGTGGTCGAAGGTCGACGGATCGCGCGGCTGCTTCGGCGCGTACAGCCTCGACGTGACGACCGGCGTCGTGTCGGCGTTCACGGCGGACACGACGGTGCTTTCGACCGGCGGTGCCGGCAAGGTCTATCGCTACACGAGCAACCCCGACATCGCGACGGCCGACGGCATCGCGATGGCGTATCGACTCGGCGCGCAGGTGGGCAACCTCGAGTTCATGCAGTTCCACCCGACGTGCTTGTTCCACCCGGAGGCGAAGAGCTTCCTCGTGTCGGAGGCGGTGCGCGGCGAGGGTGGCATCCTGCGGCGGCGCGACGGCACACCGCTGATGGACGGCAAGCACCCGATGGCATCGCTGGCGCCGCGCGACGTGGTGGCGCGCGAGATCGATGCGGAGCTCAAGCGCAGCGGCGAGCCGAACGTGCTGCTCGACGTGACGCATCTCGATCCGGAGTTCATCCCGAAGCGATTCCCCGGCATCTTCGCGCGCTGCCTCGAGCTCGGGATCGACATGCGCACGCAGCCGCTGCCGGTCGTGCCGGCGGCGCACTACATGTGCGGCGGCGTGAAGGTGGATCCGTGGGGGCGCACGACGGTGCCCGGGCTGCTCGCGATCGGCGAGGTCGCGCTGTCGGGCATGCACGGCGCGTGTCGACTCGCGAGCAACAGCTTGCTGGAGGCGGTCGTGCTCGCCGCCGGTGCGGCGGAGGTGGAGGCCGACTTCGGGCGTCCGCCGCCGGCGTCGGCGAGCGACTGGAACGAGGGCGACGCGGTGCAATCCGACGAGGCGGTGATGGTCACCGCGAACTGGGAGGAAGTGCGCGCGTTGATGTGGAACTTCGTCGGCATCGTGCGCAGCAACAAGCGCCTCGAGCGGGCACGCCGACGGATCGAGCTCGTGCGGGAAGAGATCCGCGAGTACTACGTGAAGTTCCGGGTGACGCGCGATTTGCTGGAGCTGCGCAACATCTCGCTGGTCGGACACCTGATCCTCGAGTGCGCGCGGCGACGGCCGGAGAGCCGCGGACTGCACTACAACCTCGACTACCCCGCGACGGATCCGGCGTTCGTGCGCGACACGCTGCTCGACAAGCGCGAGGGGCTGATCACGTGAAACCATCTTTCCCCCCGCAGCCGCCTCGGGCTCTCGGTACGCGCCGCTCCGCGGCGCAGCTGACCCCCCGCAAGCGGGGGGTCTCTCCTCTCGGGATCATGCTGCTGTGGTTGTTCGCGTGCGCGTGTGCTGCGGCCGGTCCGCGCTCGCCGCAGGCGTTGCGACAGGCCTACGTGGACGCGCTGGCGAAGAACGATCCGAAGGCGGCGTACGAGCTGCTCGCGCCCGAGGTGAAGGCGAAGGTCGACTACGCGAGCTTCCTGGCGCGCTGGAAGGCGGATCAGAAGGAACGCGCGGCGACGGTGGCGGCGGCGAAGAAGCTGCCCGCCGCGCTGAAGGAGCCCGTCAAGGGCGGCACGTCGGTGCACGACGGCGGCGTGGTGATCGGCTGGGCGGAGGTCGACGGTCGGTGGCTCGCGGTGTCGGGGCTGCCCGGCGATCGCGTGGCGTCGACCCCGAGCGAGGCGATCCGCGGCTTCATCACGGCGACGCGCACGGCGAGGCTCGCGGGCATCGAGCGCTACCTGGCGCCCGAGCTGGCGGAGTCGATCCGCCGCGACTTCGCGGCGCGGGTGGAAGCGATCGAAGCAGCGCTCGCGAAACCGGGCGCGATCGAGCTGTCCGACGACCTGCGCCGCGCGCAGCTGCGCTACGAACCGAGCCGCGTGATCACGCTCGAACAGACGCCGCAGGGCTGGCGCATCACGGCCCTCGAGTAGCGCGGCGTCACATCGGGTCCGCTCGCGTCTCCCCCTTCGCGGAGACCACGCGATGTACCCCTCGGCCCTGCTCCTGTTGCTCGCGCTGCCGCCGATCGACGGCCCCGTGTTGGACATGTGCGCCCACGATGCGGCGGATGCCTCGGCCACGTTGGGCGTGAAGGACTCCGTGACGCTGCAGGGGGGCTCGCTCGGGCCCAGCGGCTACGCGAGCTCGGGCTGCAAGCGGTTCATCGCCGACTTCGTCGTTCACCCGGGCGCGCACGCGGCCTCGCCCTCGATGGAGCGTTCGTTCCGCGTCGATGGTGGATCCGTGTGGACCGTCGACGGCGCGAACAAGGACCTGTGCGAGCAGTACTCGCTCGCGGTCAAGGTGTACCGCAGGAAGCGGGCGCGACCGCCTTCGAGACCGTGGCAAGCGCGAAGTACCAGGGCAAGTGGATCGAGCCCACGCCGAACGCATTCGGTGGCGGCTGCAACCTGACGAAGACCGGCACGTCCGCACCGCTCGCGAAGCCGAACAAGCTCGGCCCGGAGACCTGGCGCGTCACCGTCGAGGCGAAGTTGCAGATCCTGCCGCTCACCGTATCGGCGACGCTGGCGTTCCAGCCGAAGCCGCCGCAGTGACGCCGTCGCGGCACGTCGTCTCCCGCCGGGAACGCCCGAGGGGAGACGCGTAATCGATCGCGTTCAGCCGCGGTGACGCGAGTTGCCGAGTCGGCGTCCCGGAGGAGGCGCGCCTCGCCCGCGATCGACGTGCGGACGCGGCGGTGCGAGTGGGCGCGGCGGTGAGGGCACCGGATCGCGCTGTCGTGTCGCCGGTGCGGTAGGCGGCGCCGGATCGGACGATGGTGCTGTCGTTGGTTTGTTCGTCGTCATGGAGTCCTCGTGCGGAGAGAAGCCACGACGACGCCGCGCGACCTCGGCGGTCGTGTCGAATGCACGACTCCTCCGAGGCCGCGTCGACGCGCGTCGCGGGCGAAGTGGTGGTTCGATCACCACCGCCGTCGCGAGACCGCGAGCGTGCGAACCGTTCGACTCGAGCGCCGCAGCGCCGCCTCGACGCGCGCGAGCGACACGCCGGATCGAGTGCTCGATCCGCCACTTCGCGAGCGTGCGCGCGACGACCCTACGACGGCGAAATCACCCGGAAACGCAGCCCGACGGCCGAATTGCGGCGCCGGTGAGGATCCCTGGGGAAATGCCCTCGTCGGAGGGTGTCGAGTCAGTCGCGCATAGACGGCCCGTCGTCGGGGCCGCTTGCAACCTACGGGGCGACGTCGTCGCTGTCAAGGCGAAGCCTGCTCGCGAGCCGCCGAACGAGACGAGTCGATCAGTCCAACGCCTCGTCGGGGGTCCAGACGAGGAAGACCCTGCCGTCGCTCCACGCGACGTCGACGTAACCATCGGCGTCGATGTCCCTGACCTCGATCAATCGGCGAGGGGGGGTGGCGTCTGGAATCCCCCAGGTGCAGGCCAACGAGTGTGCCGGCTCGTTACCCACCACGACGAACCGATCGTCGGTCATCGCGATCAAGTCATCGATTCCATCGCCGACGAGATCGGTCATCCGGAAGCTCCGGTAGACCGCGTCCGTCTCGAGGTCGAGCGAGAGCATGTCCGGGTCCGACCACGCGCGTATGCCTGGGGGATCGGCGAAGGCCCCCACAGCCGACGTCGTGTTGGCGGTGATGCCCCCCCAACCGACCGCTACGGCCGTGCGGTCGTCGAGTCGTCGGGGGGCGCTCTCGGCAGCCGACAGATCGAGCCACCACGTGCCGTCGGCCGCGTAGACCACTGCGTCCTCGTGCACGGCAAACTGCGTGATCGGACCTTCGACGAGGAGGGTGGCCTCACCGAGCGCGACATGCAGCACCAGGGCGACGTCGGTGCGCACGAGCGCATCGGGCATCTGCGCTTCGCGCTCGCGCAGCTCGACGTCGAGCGCGCCCGGAGACGCGATCTCGGCCGTCTCCATCAACGTCCCGTCGTCAGTCGTCATCAACACGAGGAGGCGCCCCCCTTGAGCACGGTCGACGACAATGACGTCTTCGTCGTCGTCACCATCGATGTCGGAGACCCCGACAGCCGCGTTCTCCTCGCCGACCTCCACGGACGCGATCACCTGGTCGAGCTCCACCATGTCGATTCGATCCGCGTACGCGATGGCGACACGTCCGTTCGCGAACGCGAGATCGACGACACCATCGACTTCGATGAAGTCGCTCGCCTTCGGACTCAGTCGGTGCTGCCTCGCGCAGATCTGCTCGGCCACTTCCTCGGCGTCTTCGCAGTAACCTTGGTAGCAGACGTTCCCTGCACCGCACTCCGAGTCCTCGGCGCACTCCGGATCGCACGCATCCTGACATGGGTCGTAGTCGTCATCGTCGTCGTTCTCGCAGCAACCGTCGTCGCAGTACTCGTCCGCTTCACAGTCGTCGTGGATGCGGCACTCGCCTTCGGCGAGCATCCCAACGTCGCCGCCGAGATCGCCGTTGCAGGCGAGCAACGCGAATAGCGAGCCGAGTCGCCATCGCGAGGTGTCGAGACGTTCCATCACCAGCCGTGGAGATCGCATCGATCTCCGTGCGTGGATCGTAGCGCGCTCTTCCGTGGTGCGTTCGTGCGGCGTCAGCGATTGACGGGCCTCGAACGCCACGATGCGTGGCGTTCGACGGGCGTCAGTGCGCCGATGGGGGCCGAGCGCGACACATCGTCGCGTTCGGGGGTCGTCGGGCGCTGACGGGGCGCGAACGCGACGGCTCGATCCCGCGCCCGCGGGTGCGACGCCGGGGCGGTCAGCGGGCGGCGGGCTGGCAACACCAGTGGCCGCCGTTCGGGCAGGCGGCTACGACCGTAGCCAGGGCGGGGGCGCCCTGGGGGGCTTCGGCGCCCGCATACCTTTGGGCACCCCGGGGGCATGGAACTTGCTCAACGGCCGCCGCGCCCTCGGGCGAAGGACGGGACCCATGGAGCCTTCATTTCGCGTTGGTGACAAGTCGGTCTATCCCGCGCACGGCGTCGCGGACGTGGTCGCCGTCGAGCACCGGTCCGTGGCCGGCCAGGACCTCGCGTTCTATCACCTGCGCGTGATGGGCACGGGCCTCAAGATCATCGTCCCGGTCCACAAGGCCGAGGAGAACGGCATGCGTCCCGTGGCCGTCGAGGCCGAGGTCGACGAGCTGTTCGAGCTGCTCCGCGACCACGAGGTCCCCTGCGATCGCCAGACCTGGAACCGCCGTTATCGCGGCTTCATGGAGAAGATCCGCACCGGCTCGCTCTTCGAGGTCGGCGAGGTCTACCGCGACCTCTCCCTGCTCAAGATGACCAAGCAGCTCTCGCACGGCGAAAAGCAGATGCTGCGCACGGCCCGCGACCTCCTCGTGAAGGAGCTCGCCGTGGCGCGCGCGTCTGCCGAGGACGACGTCGCGAAAGAGCTGGACTCGATGTTCCGAAACTAGTACGAGGGCGCCTCGCGCGACGATGGCCGTGGACGCGGCGGAGCACCTCGTGTTTCAGGTCTGTACCGACCCCTGGGAACAGGTGGAGGTCGACGCGTTCGTCTGCCCGACGAACTCGCTCGGCCTCATGACGCACTACCCGGCCGCGAAGATCCGCGACCTGGCCGGTGGTGACGTCGAGGAACTCGTGAAGGCCCACACGCCGCTCGCGATCGGAGCCGCGTTCGTGACGCACGCCGGATCGATGCGCGCGAAGTTCCTCGTGCACGTGCCGAACACCGACGAGCCCGGTGGACGCGTGCAGGTCGAGGACATCCTGCGCGCGACGGCAGCCGTGCTCGTCGCGTGTCAGGTGAAGGGCTTCCAGAGCGTCGCGGTGCCGCTGATGGGCGCGTTCGACACGGGCATCCCCGCCGAGGAAGCCGCGCGCGCGATCCACAGCGAGTTCCGCAGCTACCGCGGCGAGAAGCCGCTGCGCGTGCTCTTCATGGCCAAGGACGCCGACGAAGTCGAAGTCTTCGAGATGGCCATGGAAGGCACGAACTAGCTCGGCCTTCCGCGCACGCGGATCTTCGTCACGTCGCCGCCGACGTCGACGCTGCGCTCGAACAGCGCGACGTACCCCTCGGTCGCAAACCACGCGCGCCCGTGCGCGACGAAGTCGCGCCCCCCGACGTTCCCGCGCTGCCGCAACGTGAGCGCCGCGACCTCCTCGTCGCGATCGACGGTGCGATACAGCCCGTCCACCGCGGCCTCGAGATCGCCGGTGACGCCCTTCGGCGGCGCCCACGTCCAGTCGTCGGCGCGCACGACCGGCTTGGGCGGCGCGACGACGAACGACTGCGCGACCGCATCGCCGAGCACGGCGAGCACCGCGTCCGCCGTCGCATCGCCGCTCGACGTCGGCGCCGCGACGGCGGCTCCGCCGGTGACCACGTGGATCTCCACGTCCGTCTTCGCGATCGCAGCCTCCGTCGCATCCGTCGCCGCGGGCCACACGAGCTCGATGCGCTCGAAGTGGGCCTTCACCGCGACACCGCCCGTCTCGGCGTCACCGACGACCGTCCACGTGCCGCCCGCATCGACGGTGCGCGCCTCGGCGCCGGTGATCTCGACGTGCACGTCGACCGCGCGCTGCGTGCCGGGCCGGAGATCGTGCGACAGCCGCACGCCACCCTCGGGCATCTTCGTCGGCTTCAGGTTCGGGTCGGCACACCCGCCCACCGAGCCGACCGCGAGCGCGGCGACCGACGCGATCACGAGGCCATGCGCCAACCTGCCGAAGTCGCGGAGGTTCATCCGCACGCGAGGGTATGCGCGCACGAGGGCCGCCGGCAATGGCTGCGCCCCCGGGCGCCGCCGGTCGCGAAAAACCCCCGGCCATGCTATCCGTGCCCCCGGACATGGCAGAGACCTACCTGCCCGCGCTGGTCTTCGTACTCTTCGCGGTCGGCTTCGGCGCGGTGATGCTGGGCCTCACGATGGTGCTCGGCCCCAAGCGGACGAGCGCCGTCAAGGACGAGCCGTTCGAGTGCGGCAGCGAGCCCATCGGCAGCCCGCGCGTCAAGTTCAGCGTCAAGT
>CAYXVR010000081.1:0-31895 GCA_964468635.1 uncultured Nannocystaceae bacterium | reverse complement strand
GGCCCTGCGAGGGCAGGACCCAACGACGGGGAATTCCTCCGGTCCCGCCCGTGGCGCTGACCTTGCTCGAAGGAGACCGCTCATGCACGACGCCGTGACGAACCATCCCCAGGGCGGCCCCGCCGGCCCGACCACGGGCAGCTCGCGGCCCGCGCCGACGATCCTCGTCGTCGACGACGAGGCCAGCATCGTCGACGCGCTGACGAAGGTGCTCGAGAAGGAGGAGCTCACGGTCGTCGCCGCGAAGAACGGCAGCGAGGCGCTCGAGATCCTCCGCCACCGGCGCATCGACGTGATGGTCACCGACCTGCGCATGCCCGGCATGGGCGGCGACGATCTGTTGAAGGCCGCGAAGGCGATCGTGCCCGACGTCGAGGTCATCGTGATGACCGCGTACGGCACGGTCGAGACCGCCGTCGAGGCGATGAAGCGCGGCGCGTACGACTTCATCCCCAAGCCGCTCAAGCGCGCGACGGTGCTCGCCGCCGTGCACAAGGCGCTCGACAAGGCCGCGCTCGTCGCCGAGAACAGCAAGCTTCGCGCCCAGCTCGCGGCGGCGACGTACAAGGAGATCGTCGGCACGAGCCAGGTGTTCCGCGCGACGCTCGAGGTCGCACGCCAGGCCGCGAACTCGACCGCCACCGTGCTGTTGCTGGGCGAGAGCGGCACCGGCAAGGAGCTGCTCGCGCGCTACATCCACGCGCACAGCCCCCGGGCCGCGCGCTCGTTCATCCCGGTGAACTGCGCGGCGCTGCCCGAGACGATCCTCGAGTCGGAGCTGTTCGGCCACGAGAAGGGCGCGTTCACCGGGGCCATCCGCGCGCGCGAGGGTCGGTTCGTCGAGGCCCACACCGGCACGCTCTTCCTCGACGAGATCGCCGAGATCACGCCGCCCGTGCAGGTGAAGCTGCTGCGCGCGCTGCAAGAGGGCGAGGTCGAGCCGGTCGGCGGTCGCACGATGAAGGTCGACTTCCGGCTCGTGTGCGCCACGAACCGCGATCTCGCCGAGGAGGTGAAGTCCGGCAGCTTCCGCGAGGATCTCTTCTACCGCATCAACGTCATCCCGATCCGGATCCCGCCGCTGCGCGACCGCATCGAGGACGTGCCGCTCTTGGCGGATCACTTCCTGCGCCTGTACGCGGGCAAGCACGGCAAGGCCACCTCGCAGATCAGCGACGAAGCACTGCACACGATGAGCTGTTACGGTTGGCCCGGCAACGTGCGGGAGCTCGAGAACGCGATCGAGCGTGCGGTCGTGCTGTGCAAGGGCACGCGCATCGGCGTCGAGGATCTCCCGCCGGAGCTGCGCGACCCGCAGGCGGCCACCGGTCGCCAGATCACGTTCTCGGTCGGCACGCCGCTCGAGGAGATCGAGCGCCGCATGATCCTCGAGACCCTCAAGTTCGCGCGCGGCGACAAACGCCTCGCCGCGGATCTCCTCGGCATCGCCACCCGCACGATCTATCGCAAGCTCGAGTCAGGCTTCGTGTCGATCGGCGAGCGCGAGGAAGCGCGCCGCACGGCGAATGCGGCCCCCGCCACGCCTGCGCCCGCGGGCGACGACGGCGACGGTGACGGCGTCCTGCACTGATCCCCGCGAGGTCGACCATGGAAGCGCTCTTCAAGCGGTACTTCTGGATCGTCAGGACGCTCGGCGTCGCGGCGGCGGCCGGTCTCGCCGCGAGCGCCGTGTCGACGCAGCTGGGCAGCTGGTACCTGCTCGAGCCCACGGACGCCGAGTCCGAGGAGGGCGGCGCCGACACGGAGGGCGAAGAAGAGGACGAGGAGCTCGACGCGGACAACCCGTTCAAGCCCAAGCCGATGGGCGCCCCGCCGCGCAGCACGAACCGCGGGCGCGATCGCGCGGCCGATCAGCTGCGCAAGTACAACCTGTTCTGTCCCACGTGCGTGCCGGAGCTGCCCGAGGGCGTCGTCGCCGAAGGCCCCGGCGCCGTCGATTCCGAGGGGCGTCCGCTCGGTCCCGTGCTGTCGCCCGGCGAGGTGCGCAGCTCGCTGCCGCTGCGCCTGCAGGCGACGATGGAGGCCGACGATCCCGAGTACTCGCTCGCCACCGTCTACGACGTGGAGAACTTCGCCGTCGGCATCTACGCCGAGGGGGACGTCGTGCGCCCCGGTGTGGTCGTCGTCGGCGTCGACAAGGGCCTCGTCCACCTGCGCAACCGTGCCCAACTCGAGTACATCGAGCTCGGCGGCGAGGTGCCGCCGCCCAAGGCGCCCGAGGCGAAGGCCGAGGAGGAGAAGAAGGACGACGCGGCCAAGCCGTCCGACAGCTCGATCCCCGGCGCCGAGGACTCGATCAACTGCCCGAGCGAGAACCTGTGCGTCGTCGAGCGCGCGTTCGTCGAGCAGCTCATGGCGAATCCCGCCGCGCTCGCGAAGCAGGCCCGCATCGTGCCCGCGAAGGACGGCGAGGTCGGATTCAAGTTCTACGGCATCCGCCGCGGCAGCCTGCCCAAGCTGCTCGGCCTCAAGAACGGCGACAAGCTCGTCGCCGTGAACGGTGAAGAGCTGGCCGGCATCGACCAGGCCATGTCGCTCTACACGAAGCTCCGTCGCGCTTCGAACCTCAGCGTGACCATCGAGCGCAAGGGCAAGTCGATCAACAAGGAAATCCAGATCCAATGAACCCCGCATCCATCTGGAGCACCCTCGGCGCGGTCTCGGTCTCGATCGCGTTGCTCTTCCCGCCGGTGGCGTGGGCCGGTCCGGCGCCGACGCGCGGCACCGGGGCACCGCGCACGCCCGGTGCGGACGCCGACGCGGACGCCAAAGAGGATCCGGCGCCCGCACCGACGCGCAAGCCGACGACGCCGGCCTCGCCGGGCACGAAGCCGACGCCGAAGCCCGCGGACGACGACGACGACGGCGGCGAGCTCACCGGTGACGAGAGCGGCCCCCTCGGTCACAACATCTGCCGCAAGCAGCCGAGGGGCACGCGCTTCCGCATCACCCTGCCGAAGGAGGCGGAGCTCGACGACCTCGTGAACTGGATGATGACGGTCAGCTGCCAGAAGTTCATCTGGGACCCCAAGGTCCGCGGCGGCAAGGTCACCATCCTGTCGCCCGAGCCCGTCACGGTCGACGAGGCGTACGCGGCGTTCTACGCCGCGCTCCAGACGATGGGCCTCACCGTCGAGCCGTCGGGCGAGTACTTCAAGATCGTCGAGACCGCCGACGCCAAGGGCAAGACGCTGCCGGTGTACGGTCCGGGCGGCAAGGCGCCCAACAACGATCGCTACGTCACCCAGCTCTATCGGGTGAGCTCCGGCAACGCGGCCGACATCGTCAAGCTGCTCGACGGGCTCAAGACCAAGCAGGGCTCCGTCGATCAGATCGGCGAGCTCGTCATCATCACCGACACCGGCAGCAGCGTGCGCCGCTTGCTCAAGATCGTCGCGCAGCTCGACGATCCCAAGGTCGCCGCCGAGAAGATCTACTTCTACCAGCTCCGCTACGCCGATCCCGAGATGGTCGCCGAGACCATCCGCGAGATCTTCGGCGAGGGCGCGGCGAAGGGGACGAAGTCGTCGGGCGCGGGCGCCACGAAGGGCAAGGGCGGCACCTCGGGTGCGAGCTCGACCGGCGCGAATGCATCGCGTGTCATCGTGGACGAGCGCACCGGCACGCTCATCATCGTCGCGCAGGAGCAGGACTACCAGGTCATCCGCAAGCTCATCGAGATGCTCGACGTGCCGCTCACGGGCGGCACCGGTCGCATCCACGTCGTGAAGCTGAAGAACGCCGACCCCGAAGAGGTCGCGAACGTGCTCACGCAGCTCGGCTCGGGAGCGCAGCGCGGCGGCGCGGGTGGACGACAGGGCCAGGGCCGCCAGGGCCAGCAGCCGGCGCCGGCCCAGCCCGCTCCGGGCGCGCAGCCGGGCGAGACGTTCTCGGGCGACATCCGCGTCACTGCGGATCCGGCCACGCGCTCGCTCGTCATCCTCGCCTCGCAGGCCGACTTCGAGGCGCTGCGTCAGGTGATCGAGGCGCTCGATGCCGAGCGCAAGCAGGTCTACATCGAGGTGTACCTGCTCGAGATCAACGTGAACAAGGTGATCTCGGCCGGCACCGGCGCGCACTTCGGCGCGGGCTTCCCCGTCAGCGCGCCCGGCACGTCGGGCCAGGGCCTCGGCTTCGTCGCGTCCGCGCCCGATGCCACGCACAACTCCGTCGTGCTCAACCCCGCGCTGCTCTCCGGCCTCGCCGCTGGCGTGCTCGGCCCGCTCATCCCCGGCTCGGGCGCGCTCACCGGCCTCGGCAACGACATGCCGGCGTTCGGCGTCGTGATCCAGGCGCTGCAGACCGACAGCGACGTGAACTTCGTCGCCGAGCCGCACCTCTACACCGCCGACAACCAGGAGGCGACGATCGAGGTCGGTCGCAACGTGCCCACGCCCGGCGCGGTGAGCTTCAACCCCGGTGGCGGTGCGCCCGGCGGCGGCCTCGTGCCGTTCCAGTCGATCCAGCGCCAGGACGTGTCGCTGTCCGTGAAGGTCACGCCGCACATCAACGACGAGAAGACCGTCACGCTCGACATCGAGATGGAGAACAACGAGATCCAGGACGTGCACCCCACCCTGGGCGTCACGACCACGAAGCGCCGCCTCAAGCTCGACAAGGTCGTCGCGCGTGACGACCAACCGGTGGTGCTCGGCGGCCTCGTGCAGGAGGTCGAGCGCCAGAGCTCGTCGCAGGTGCCCGGTCTCGGTTCCATCCCGCTGCTCGGCTGGCTGTTCAAGTCGAAGCGACGCGAGCGCGTGAAGGTGAACCTGCTCATGATCCTCGTGCCGCACGTGCTCGAGACGCCGGACGACGCGCGCCGGATCCACAAGCGCCGCATGGACGAGCGCATGGAGTTCCTCGAGCGCTACACCGCGTTCAAGCGCCGCGATCTCGAGACCAACATCAACTACCGCAAGAAGGCGGGTCTGCTCGCCACGGTGAACGCCGAAGCGGTGCGCATGCAGTACGAGGACGAGGCGCGCGCGCAGGCGGAGATCGAGCTGCAGCGCACCGAGATCACCGGCGAGATCGGGCTGTCGCCCCAGGGCTACGGCGACGACGAGGAAGAGGACAGCGGTGGCAGCGGCATGCCACCCACCACGCCGACGCCGACGCCGCGACCCACCACCCCCGCACCGAGCACGCCGGCACCCGCACCGGCCCCCCGCAAGCCAGGCTGAGATCGTCCACGTTCATGGCCACCGAGATCGCAGAGCTCCTCGCCGACGTCATGGCCCCGGCCGTGGTGACGCCGCTGTTGCCTGCGACCGGTCCGCGGCCGGACGCGCGGCTCATCGGCGAGATCCTGCTCGAGATGGGCGCGGTCACCCCCGAGGGGCTCGCCGAGGCGTTGTCGGCCCAGCACCTCGAGAACGAGCGCGTGGGCGAGACCCTCGTGCGGCTCAAGCACGCGAGCGACTGGGACGTCACGCAGGCGCTCGCGCGCCAGTTCGGGCTGCCGTGCCAGGACTCCGCCGTCACCGATCAGATCGACGACGCGCTCGTCGAGCGGCTGCCCATCGGCTACGCGCGCAGCAACTCGGTGATTCCTTACAAGCACGACGTCGACGAAGGGTTGCTCCACGCCTTCGCGGGCGACCCCACGAAGCTGATGGACCTCGACGACATCGCGCAGCTCTACCAGGCGGAGATCGTCGTCACGCTCATGCCACCGGCCGCCATCGGCGAGCTGATCAACGCGGTCTACTCCAAGCGCACGAAGGACGTCGACCTCGAGAAGAAGGACGAAGCCTTCGACGAGGAGGACGAGGACATCTTGCACGCGTCCGCCGAGGACGCGCCGATCATCCGGTTCGTCAACGGCCTCATCTTCAACGCGAGCAAGGAGAAGGCCTCCGACATCCACATCGAGCCCGGTGATCGCGAGATCGTCGTGCGCAACCGCGTGGACGGCGTGCTGCACGAGGTCCGGCGCGCGCCCAAGGCCCACCATCCCAGCGTCATCGCGCGCGTGAAGATCATGGCGGGCCTCAACATCGCGGAGAAGCGGCTGCCGCAGGACGGTCGCATCCGGCGGCGCATCGCGGGCAAGGAGGTCGACATGCGCGTCGCGACCGTGCCCACCGCGCACGGCGAGCGCGTCACGATTCGACTCCTGGACAAGTCGGCCATGGCGTTGTCGCTCGACGCGATCGGCGTGTCGCCCGACCACTACCGGATCATCGACGAGGTCATCAACCGCCCGCACGGCATCTTCCTCGTCACCGGCCCCACCGGCTCCGGCAAGACGACGACGCTCTACTCGTGCCTCGCCAAGATCAACAGCCCCGACCTCAACATCCTGACCATCGAGGATCCGGTCGAGTACCAGCTGCCTGGCATCAGCCAGGTGCAGGTGCAGCCGAAGATCGACCTGACGTTCGCGAGCGGGTTGCGCTCCTTCCTGCGTCACGACCCCGACGTCATCATGGTCGGCGAGATCAGAGACCTGGAAACGGCCGAGATCGCGATCCAGGCGTCGCTCACCGGCCACTTGGTGCTGTCCACGATCCACACGAACGACGCCGCCACCGGCATCACGCGCCTCGTCGACATGGGCGTGCAGCCGTTCCTCGTCGCGTCGTCGCTCGTCGCGTTGCAGGCCCAGCGCCTCGTGCGACGCGTGTGCGCGTTCTGTTGCCGCCCCCACAAGCCCTTGGCGGTGGAGCTGTCGGACGTCGGCATCGATCCCGAGCGCTTCTTCGCGGGCGAGCACCCGGTTCGTACTCCGGTGCGCGACGAGCACGGCAATCCGGTGCCCGTCGCGGCGCCGCCCGGCCGCTCGCTGCCGCCGCCCGGCCACCTGTGGGAGGCGAACCCCGCCGGGTGCGATCGCTGCGGCCACACCGGCTACAGCGGACGAACCGGCGTGTACGAGGTCCTGCAGATCACCGAGGAGGTGCGGCGGCTCGCGATCCGCAACGCCGACAGCAGCCAGATCAAGCAGGCCGCCGTCGCGGCCGGCATGCGAACGCTGCGCGACGACGGTGCCCACAAGATCATGAACGGCATCACGACCATCGAGGAAGTGATGCGTGTGACCGCGGAGGAGGCGTAAACCGGTGCCCGCCTACGCGTACACGGGCCTCACGGCCAAGGGCAAGTCGATCAAGGGGGTCGCGACGGCCGACAACCTCGGCGCGCTCAAGGCCAACCTCAAGCGCGAGGGCGTCTTCCTCACGAACGTCACCGAGTCGCAGAACGCCGCGGTGGCACAGGCGAAGGGCGGCCGCGAGATCGACCTGTCGGGCCTGTTCGATCGCGTGCAGCCCAAGCTCGTCGCCGCGACGACGCGCTTGCTGGCCACGCTCCTGCATGCCGGCGTCACGTTGCCGGAGTCGCTGAAGGCGCTCACGGATCAGGTCGAGAGCCCGCGCTTCAAGGCGATCCTGTCCGACATCGCGGTGCGCGTGAACGAGGGCTCGTCGTTCGCCGAGTCGCTCGGCCGCTATCCGAAGATCTTCCCGCAGCTGTACGTGAACATGGTGCGCGCCGGCGAGGCCTCGGGCGCGCTGGAGACGGTGCTCTATCGGCTCTCCGAGTTCATGGAGAAGCAGCTCGAGATTCGCGGGCGCGTGTCGAAGGCGCTCATGTACCCCATCGTGCTCGCGATCCTCGGCGCGGTGATCGTCACCGTGCTGATGGTGGGCATCGTGCCGAAGATCACCGGCATGTTCGAGGACATGCAGGCCGAGCTGCCGTGGAACACGCGCCTGCTCGTGTTCCTGTCGGACTTCATCGCCGGGTTCTGGTGGCTCATCATCCTCGGCATCGTCTTCACCGTCTGGTTCTTCCGTCGCTGGCGTGCAACCGAGGCCGGGCGCTGGCTCGGCGACAAGATCGTGCTGGCCACGCCGGTGGTGCAGGACCTCGTGCGCAAGATCGCGATCGCTCGCTTCGCGCGCACGCTCGCCACGCTGCTCGCCGCCGGCGTCCAGCTGCTCGCGGCGCTCGACATCGTGCGCACCCTGCTCGGCAACGCGGTGCTCGAGAAGGTCGTGGGCGACGCGCGCGACAACATCCGCGAGGGCGAGGGCATCGCCGCGGCGCTCAAGCGCAGCGGCGAGTTCCCCTCGCTGGTCACGCACATGATCGCGGTGGGCGAGCGCTCCGGTCAGCTCGAACAGATGCTGTCGGACCTCGCCGATGCGTATGATCGCGAGACCACCACCACCATCGAACGCTTCACCGCTCTGCTCGAGCCGCTCACCATCGTGATCATGGGCGGGGCGGTCGGGTTCGTGATCTACTCGATCATGCGGCCCATCATGATGATCACCGAAATGGCCGGGAAGACCTGAGGAGTACCCCCAAAGATGCACACGCAACCCGATTCCACCGCGCGCCGTCGCCGCCGTCGCCAGGCCGGCATGACCCTCATCGAGATCATGGTCGTGCTCGCGATCATCTCGCTCATCCTCGGCGGTGTCGGCGTCATGGCCTTCAACCGCTTCAAGGACGCGCAGACCGACGAGGCGAAGAACCAGGTCACGCAGATCCACCAGCTGGTCGAGCAGTTCATGCTCGCGAAGCGCAAGTGCCCCAAGAACCTGCAGGAGATCAAGGCCGCGGGCATCGCGAGCAAGGTCAGCAAGGACCCGTGGGGCAACGACTACGAGATCCATTGCGAGCAGGGCTCATCGGAGGCCATCGAGGTCAAGTCCGCCGGTCCCGACGGCGCAATGGGCACCGAGGACGACCTGAGCAGCCGCGCGGACGAGGCCGAAGCGGCGGTCGAGGGCGAGACGAAGAAGAAGTGAGGCGCGCCATGCGAACCCAACGCGGCATCACGCTCATCGAGATCCTGATCGTCCTGGCGGTCATGGGCTTGATGGTCGCGATGCTCGTCGTCGGGTTCGGGGCCGGTCGCAACGCCGAGATCTCGCGCGCGACCACGCAGGTCGCGAACACGGTGCGCTACGGCTTCGACAAGGCGCGCGTCAACGGCCAGTACTTCCGGATGGTGCTCGACCTCGACAGCGGCACGTTCAGCCTGCAGGCCGCCGAGGAGGCGATGTACCTGCCCGCCACGGATCGCGACGGCAAGATCCGGGAGATCGACGAGAGCGATCTGGAGGAGCAAGCGCAGCGCGACCAGCGAGCGGAGCAGTCGTTCAATCGCTCGGTGCAATCGGCGGCCTACCGCGCCGGAGGTACGGGCGGCGCGGCCGCGGGCGGCGACGACGGCGGCGACACCGACGGCGACTTCGACGTCTACAAGCCCCAACCGCGCAAGGTCCCGCGCGCGAAGCCGCCGCTCTTCTCCAGCTTCGAGGACGAGAACTCGCTGTCCGAGCTCGCCAAGCCGTTCAAGCTGCCCGAAGGTGTCAAGATCGTCTACGTGCGCACGGCCGACGATCTCGAGCCCATCACGAAGGGCGAGGCGAGCATCTACTTCTTCCCGCGCGGGCGCACGCAGAAGGCCCACATCCAGATCGCGAGCGACGACGGCCAGATCGAGTACACGATCAAGGTCGAGCCGCTCACCGGTCGCGTCTCGGTCGTCGACGGCCTCGAGGACCTCGTGCTGCCCGACGACCCCAACGACGAGGAAGACGCGCTCGGCCGCGAGTTCCACCGGAGGACCTTTTGAAGCGGGGCAACAGCGGCTTCACGTTGCTGGAGGTGATGGTCGCGGTCGCGATCCTCTCCATCTCGTTGACGTCGCTGCTGTCGTCGCAGATGGCGAGCATGCGCGCGACTCGATACGCGCGCGGCGTGTCGGTCGCGATCTTCTTGGCGGAGAGCAAGCTCGTCGACATCGACTCGCAGCTGCGTTTGGAAGGCTGGGGCCAGGCCGACAAGGAGTTCGACGGCGACTTCTCCGAGGAGGGCTGGCCCGACATCCGCTACACGTGTCTCGTCGACTTCATCGAGCTGCCGGACTACAACGCGCTCGTCCAGGCCAAGGAAGAGGGCGACACGGACGGCACGATGGGCGGCGTGGGCGGGGGCCCGAGCGCGTACGTGGCGGGCGCGGACGACCAGGCCTTCAGCGCGCTCGGCATGGTGTGGCCGATGGTGAAGGCGGCCGTCGAGCAGTCGATCCGCAAGGCGTCGTGCACGGTCACGTGGAGCGACGGCAACATCGAGCACGACGCGATGGTCGCGACGTTCTGGACCGATCCGAAGCAGCTGCAGCAGCTGCCGCAGACGGGCGAGACCACCGAGGACGACGACTCGCGCGGCGATCCGAACGACCCGAACGGCCAGGGCGGCGGCTCGGGTGGCGGCGGCAAGGGTGGCGAGGGCGGCGGCGGCATCCGCCCGGGCACGACGCCGGGGGGTCCGGGCGGCGGCACGAAGATGCCGGGGATGCGGTGATGAAGCGGCGCACACGACACTCGCTCGGACTCACGCTCATCGAGGTCATGATCTCGATGGCGGTGATGAGCATGATCGTCGTGTCGGTATGGAGCAGCTTCCGCGGCACGCTCGACGGCATGAAGCTCACCGAGGACGTGCAGCTGCGCTACAGCATCGTCCGCAACGGGCTCGTGCGCATGCAGTCCGAGCTGGAGATGTCGTATCTGTCCTTCAACCGCCCGCTCGACGACATCCGCCACTACACGCTGTTCGACGTGGCCGACAGCGGCAAGCGCGACGACCTCACGTTCTCCTCGTTCGCCCACCTGCGCGTGCGCAAGGACGCGAACGAGAGCGACCAGACGGTGCTGCAGTACTTCCTCGAGAAGGACCCGGAGGACAGCACGCGCACGCACCTGTACCGCCGCGAGACCCGCCGGCTCACGGGCGATCGCGCCGATCAGTTCGACGAGTATTTTCCGGCCTACGTGCTCATCGAGGACGTCGAGGAGTTCAACGTCGAGTGCTGGGACGAGCGTCAGCGCGAGTGGCTCGACGAGTGGCGCACCACGAAGAACGACATGCAGCCGGACCGGCTGCCCACGCGCGTGCGCATCGGCATCAAGGTGCGCGACGGCGACGAGCTCGTGCAGTTCACCGCGCAGGCGGTGCTGCCCATGCAGGAGAAGATCGATCTCGGGAAGCAGTGACCGATGACGACGCCGAAGCACAGACGCGCCGCCGAGCGCCGCTCCCCGCGAGGCCAACAGGGCATCGCGGTGCTGCTCGTGCTCGCGTGCCTTGCCGTGCTCGCGCCGTTCACGATGTCGTTCAACTACCAGGCGCGGGTGGACTGGCAGTCGGCCGTGAACGTGCGCGACGAGGTGGCGGCCCGCAACATCCAGCGCGGCGCGCTGCAGCTGTCGCTCCTGTTGTTCGACATCCAGCGGATGGTCTTCAACCAGAAGCAGTTCCGCGACTTCATGGGCAGCATGGACATCACCCAGGTCGCGCCGTATCTGATGTCCGCGTTCGGCACCGAGGACGGTGCGGAAGGCCTGGGCGATCTCGCCGGCATCGACACGAGCGCGCTCAAGGACCTCGCGATCCAGGGCGGCAGCTTCGAGTACCGCGTGATGGCCGAGAGCGGGAAGATCAACGTCAACTGCATGGCCCAGCAGGGCAAGGCCGGCGAGAAGGACAACCCCGCCGGCCGCACCGTCGAGACGATCGAAGCGCTCATGTCCCCGACGCTGTACGACCCCTTCTTCGAGGAGGAGAAGGCCGACGGCCAGTACTACTCGCGCACCGACATCGTGCGCGCGATGGCGGACTACATCGACGACGATCGCAGCCGCTTCGACATCATCAAGCTGCGCTCGGGCACCGCCGCCGAGAACGACCGCTACACCGAGCTCTTCGATCCCTACATGCCGCGCAACGCCCGGCTCGACAGCGTGGACGAGCTGCACCTGATCGCCGGCATCGATGACGACTGGATGAAGGCGTTCGGCTCCGAGCTCACCATCTACGGCGGCTGCAAGGTGAACCTGAACTTCGCCAGCGCGGAGCAGATCGCGCTCGTCATCCGCCACTCGGTGGCGGACGCCGACCGCTGGAAGACCGAGGGCGAGAACTTCATGCTGAAGACCATGCCGCTCGCGAACTACGTGGTCGACATGCGCGAGTTCAACCTGTTCGAGAAGCTCGAGGACTTCCGCGACCTGGTGGAGAAGCCCGATCAGTTCGTCAACCCGATGCTCATGCTCGGCACGGACGTGCAGCAGGGGCAGCAGCTCCCGCGGATCCCCGAGGGCATCCAGGTCCGCGCCGAGTCGGGCACGAACGAGGAGGGCGACACGTGGGGCGGCCTCAAGGACGTCTCCACCGTCGCACCCGAGCGGATCTATCGCATCGAGGTCATCACCACCGTGGGCGCGGTGAACAAGCGCTTCCAGGCCGTCTACGACATGCAGTACGCGCGTGCCCAGAGCCAGGGCAAGGGCGCGTGGCTGTACGTGCGCGAGGATTGAACGATGGCGCAGAAGTACGTCGGCATCGATCTCGGCACGCATCGCGTGAAGCTGGCCGTGCTCACCGCCGGCTTCCGCGGCGCGCAGCTCGTCGACACGTTCGAGGAGCCGGTGAGTGCGGTCGTCACCGGTGAGGGCGGCAAGCCGGAGGACGCGGACCCGTACCTGCCCGCGCTGCAGGCAGCGCTCGGTGCGATGCGCAGCCGCGGGCTGCTCGGCGAGGCGGTCGGCGTGGCGCTGCCGCCCTCGATGCTCTCGTACCGGTTGCTCACGTTCCCGTTCGTCGACGAGCGTCGCATCGCCCAGGCGATCGGCTTCGAGGCCGAGGGCGAGTTCCCCGTGCCGTTCGAGCAGCTCGCCCACGGCCACTTCGCGGTGCCCACGGGGCAGGGCGGTGGCCGAGCGCTCGTGGTCGCGACGCGGCGCGATCGCGTCGACCAGCTCGCGACGATCTTCAAGCGCTCGGGCTCCGATCTGAAGTCCGTCACCTCCGGCGCCACCTCCCTCGCGCAGGTGCTCGAGCCCGAGCTCGCACCGCCGTCGCCCACGATGGTCGAGCAGGGGCTGCAACCCGTCACGCTCGCGATCGACATCGGCCACGCCACGACGCAGCTCGTCGCGATCGGTGCCAAGGGCCCCATCGCGGTCCGCACCGTGCGTCGCGGCGGTCGGCAGATCACGGCGGCCATCGCCCGCGCGTACGACCTCGGGCCGGCCGACGCCGAGGCGGCGAAGGTGCGCGACGCGTTCGTGCCCCACCGCGGGCAGGGCGAGCTCACCGAGGAGCAGCTGCGCTCGGGCAAGCTCGTGGCCGAGACGATCGAGGCGATCGTGCGGGAGATCGAGCACACGCGCCTGTGGCTGCGCTCGACGTACCGCTGCGAGGTCGTCCGGCTCACCACGTGCGGCGGTGGATCGCATCTGGGCGGCCTCGCCGGCTACCTGCAGGAGCAGACCGGGCTGCCGGTCGAGCCGCCGAAGCTGCGGGCGAGCCTCATGGTGCGCGGCACGACCGGCCGCGATCTCGCGACGTACGGCGTCGCGATCGGCACCGCCTACGGGGCGAGCCGCCGTCCGCTCGTGCAGCTGCACGACGTGCACGCCGGCCGTTCCGACGGCGGCTGGGTGCAGGAACGCATGGGCTCGCTCGTCGCGATCGGGATCTCGGTGCTCGCGTTCGGGGCGCTCGACACGATCGCGCGGGTGAAGGCGTACGAGGCCGAGCGCCTCGCGTACGAGGCCGAGCTCGCCGAGACGACGAAGAAGGTGTTCGGCACCGAGGTCGCCGCCAACGCGGTGGATGCCAAGCTCGACGAGGCCGAGAGTCAGGACCTCACGAGTCTCATCCCCCAGCGCGGCGCCGTGGAGGTGCTCGGCATGCTCGCGAACGCGGCGACGCCGAGCGACCTCGGCAAGGCGCCGATGCCCGGCGCGGCGGGGCCCGAGGGCGACGAGGCCGAGGAGGGCGGCGACGGCGACGAGGGCGGGGCATTGCCGTCGCCCGACGAGCCTGTGGCCGAGGCGCCGAAGCCCGCGATCACCGAGACGATCGATCCGAGCCGCGGCATCGTGGTGTCCGACGAGATGGTGTTCCAGAACGTCGACATCCGCGAGCGCAAGATCGAGCTGAAGATCGAGGCCGCGCGCGCCTCGGCGCAGGATCGTCTGATCACGAAGCTCAAGGACATCGGCTGCATCTCGAACATCGAGCGCGGCAAGGTGCGCGGCGAGGACCGCAAGATCTTCGAGATGTCGATGGACAACAACTGCTACACGCAGAGCAGCACCGTGGCGGAACCGGCGGCCGAAGAGCCCGCCGAAGGTCCCGCCGAGGGGGAGGGGGCCTGACATGGCGACCTCGGCCGGCGGCGGATTCATGGAGCGGCTCACGCCGCGCGAGCGCACCTACATCCTCGTGCTCGTCCTCGTGTTCTTCGTGATGGGCACGCTCGTGCTCCTGTATCTGCGCGACGGTGCGCTGCGCAAGACGGAGCAGGAGATCACGGACATCAAGATGGCGCTCGACGCCATGCACACGCGTGGCGCCGTCTACCAGGCGAAGCTCGAGCAGAAGAAGCAGCGCGAGGCCGCCATCTCGACGCAGAGCGTGCAGTTCGCGAGCCTGCTCGACGAGGCTCGCGCCGCCGTCGAGGGCGTGAGCATCTCGAACGAGGAGGAGCAGCCACCCATGCCGCTCGGCGACGGGCTCGTCAAGCGCAGCTACGAGCTCGACGTCAAGAACATCGCGCTCGAGGACCTCATCAAGCTGCTCGCCTTCGTCGAGAACAAGCCCGGGCACATCATCGTCACCGAGAACCTGCTCGTGCGCGCGGCGAGCAACACCGAGGATCGGCTCACGGCCGACGTCACGCTCGTCACGTACGAGCGCGTCACGGACGCGCCGCTCGACGGTGCGCCCGAGGGCGCGGAACGGGAGGAGCCCTGATGGTCTCCGTGAAGCTCCCCAGCTTCTCGCTCACCCGCGGCCAATCGCCCGCCGGTGGCAGTCGGCTCCGTACGACCCTACGTCGCCTCCGTGGCGTCGGCGGGTGGATCGGCCTCGGGTTCGCGTTCTTCATGCTGTTCGCGTGGCTCAGCCTGCCCACGCGCGCGATCGCGTGGCGCATCAGCCACGAGGCGAAGAAGGCCGGGTTCGTGGTCGACGTCGAGGACGTCTCGGTCACGATCTTCGGCGACATCGTGCTCGAGAACGTCACCTGGACGTTCGAGCCGTCGCGCCCGGATCAGGTGCCGCGCAAGTTCCTGGTCGACGAGGTGGAAATCGACGTCTCGATCCTCTCGCTGCTCGTCGGCAACGTCGACGTCGAGGTCGAGGCCCGGCGCGAGGAGGGCCGCATCTGGGCGGAGTACGTGCGCGACGCGGAAGAGTCGACCTTCAAGATGGAGGTCGAGGACCTGCCGCTGTACGACGTGCCCAAGGCCAGCCAGGCGCTCGGTGTGCCGCTGATGGGCATGTTCGCGCTGAAGATCGATCTCACGATGCCGGAGAACAAGTTCGCGAAGGCGAACGGCACGATCGAGATCACGTGCGCGCTGTGCTCGATGGGCGACGGCGACAGCAAGCTCTACATCCCCGGCAGCAAGGGGCTGAAGGACGGCGTCACGATCCCCGCCATCGATCTGGGCACCTTCACCGGCAAGATGGTGGTCGAGAAGGGCTCGGCGAAGACCGAGGGCGCGATGGAGACGAAGAGCGACGACATCGAGCTCTCCGTCACGGGCGGCATCAAGCTCAAGGACCCGTTCCCGAAGTCGCGGCTCGACATGACGGTGAAGTTCAACGTCACCGACGCGATGCAGGCCAAGAGCGAGAAGCTGCGGCTCGTGATCCAGGGCTCCGATCCGAAGTCGAAGCTCGACCCGCCGGAGAAGGGGCTCGGCTACATCCTCACCGGCGCCCTCGAGCGCCCGTCGTTCCGCGGCATCAAGACCAAGACCGCCCGCGACTCGCGAGCGGAGAAGCGCGCGCGGCAACAGCAGCGCGACGCCAAGAAGAGGAAGCCCACGGACGACGACAAGGCGGAGAAGCCCACGCTCGACGATCCGACGAAGCCGGCGGATCCGAACGCGGGGATCGACGTGCAGCCCACGCCGCCGCCGAGCGGCACGGTGCCGCCCACGACGACGACGCCGGTGCCGACGATGCCGCCGTCCGCTCCGCCCGCGATGCCACCACCGTCGACCGCACCACCGACCGAGCCGCCGCCGACCGAGCCGCCGCCGACCGAGCCGCCGCCGACCGAGCCGCCGCCGGCCGAGCCGCCGGTCGAGCCCGTGCAGGAACCGCTGCCACCGTCGGGCGACACGGGCGATCAGCCGTCGATCATCCCCGAGGACGGCCAGCTGTCGGGCGCACCGCCGGAGCAGTAGGTCAGCCTTCGTACACGATCGTGCCGGCGACGATCGTCGCCCGCACCTTCGCGGTGCGCAGCGTCGCGGGCTCGAGCTTCGTCGCGAAGCACGTGACGTCGGCCTGCATGCCGGCACGCAGCTCGCCCAGGTGATCCTCGCGGTGCCCCGCGAATGCGGCTCCGCGCGTGAACGCGGCGAGCGCCTCGTCGAGCGTGAGCCGCTCTTCGGGCAGCCATCCGCCCGCGGGCGCGCCGTGCTCGTCCTGCCGCGTGACGGCCGCGTGCAGACCGAACGTCGGCTCCACGTGTTCCACGGGGAAGTCGCTGCCGAACGCGAGCACGGCCTTCGCGTCGACGAACCGACGCCACGCGTACGCGCCCGCGAGGCGAGCGGGGCCGATGCGGTCGGGCACCCACGCCATGTCGCTCGTCGCATGCGTGGGCTGCATGCTCGCGACGACGCCGAGCTCGGCGAAGCGGCGGATGTCGACGAGATCGACGATCTGGCAGTGCTCGATCCGCAGGCGCAGGTCGCTCGCGCCCGGGCGCGCGAGCACGCTCGCGTAGGCGTCGAGCACGGCCCGATTCGCGGCGTCGCCGATCGCATGCGTCGCGATCTGCCAGCCGCCGGCGACGCACTGCGTGCAGCGCTCGCGCAGCGCGTCGGGCGAGTGCTGCAAGAGGCCGCGATGGCCCGGGCGGTCGGCGTAGTCGGCGAGCAGCGCCGCGCCGCGGCTGCCGAGTGCCCCGTCGGCGTAGACCTTCACACCGCGCAACAGGTACATCGCGTCCTCGCGCACCTCGTCGGGGGTGCGCTGCGCGAGCCCGCGATCGAGCCAGCCCTCGCTCGCATACGCGTGCACGCGCAGCGTCAGCGCGTGCGCGTCGGCGAGCTCGCGATAAACCGCGTCGTCCTCGGCGTCGATGCCCATGTCGTGCACGCCGGTGAGCCCGCGCGCGGTCGCATGCGCGGCGCCGGCGAGGATCCAGCGCCGCACGTCCGCGCGCGTGCCCGCGGGCGGCGCGACGAGGCCCATCGCCGCGTCGACCAGGACCCCGGTGGGTGCGCCGCGCTCGTCGTGGAGGATCTCTCCGCCGGCCGGCGATCGTGTCGTGCGATCGATCTTCGCGTGATCGAGCACCGCCTGATTGGCCCAGCCCGCGTGGCCGTCGATGCGACGCAGCCACACGGGTCGATCGGGAAACGCGGCGGTGAGCGGCGCGTGGGTCGGCATCGCGCCGCCCGCCCACAGGTTCTGATCCCATCCGCGACCGAGCACCCAGCCGTCCTTCGGCGCCGACGCGCGCAGGCGCGCGACGACGTCGTCGATCGAGCGAGCGCCGCGGAGATCGACGACTTCGAGCGACTGCCCGAGCCCGACGAGGTGCGCGTGCGCATCGACGAGCCCGGGCACGGCCACGCCGCCGTCGAGGTCGAGCATCCGCGTACGTGGACCGACGAGCCCGTCGATCTCGGCGCGCGTGCCGACGGCGAGGATCGTGGCGCCGTCGATCGCGAGGGCCTCCGCGCGCGGCGCATCCGCGACGCCGGTCCACACGTCGCCCCGGATCACGAGCGTCGCTTCGTGCGGCGTGGTCGGCGGGCGCGACCGCGTGGATACCGGGGAGCCGCATGCGTCGAGCACGGTCGCCGCGCTCGTGCCGAGGAACCAGCGCCGTGTCGCTCGTCGCACGGGCCGAAGCTATCATGTCGCGAGGCCCGCCTTGCCCGAGCTGCCCGACATCACGGTGTACGTCGAGTCGCTGC
Source organism: uncultured Nannocystaceae bacterium (assembly GCA_964468635.1). Lineage (GTDB taxonomy): Bacteria > Myxococcota_A > Polyangia > Nannocystales > Nannocystaceae > Xiheibacterium. Next base: position 13,893 of record CAYXVR010000081.1, on the reverse strand, counting down.
AGCCGCGCATCGTGGGGCAGACGCTCGAACGGATCCGCTTGGTGTCGCCGTTCTACCTGCGGACGGTGGTGCCGCCGTGGCAGGAGGCGCAGGGGCGCGAGGTGGTGGGCGTGTCGCGGATGTCGAAGCGCATCGTGATCTCGCTCGCCGGCGACCTGCATCTCGTGCTGCACCTCATGAAGCTCGGGCGGCTCAAGTGGGAGCCGACCGGCAAGTCACCGGGCACGAAGCTGTTGCACGCGTCGTTCTTCTTCGAGGGCGGCGGGGCGCTGCACGCGATCGAGATCGGGCCGAAGAAGCGCGCGTCGCTGCACGTCGTCGGCGGCAAGGCGGCGCTCGCCGACTTCCGTCCGCCGGGCATCGAGCCGCTCGAGGCCGACCTCGCGGCGTTCACTGTTGCCGTGCGCAGGGAGAACCACACCCTCAAGCGCGTGCTCACCGATCAGCGCCTGATCAGCGGCATCGGCAACGCGTACTCCGACGAGATCCTGCACGCGGCCCGACTCTCGCCCGTCGCGCTGTCGTCGAAGCTGACCGACGCGGAGATCGAGCGGCTGTGGAGCTCCACGCGCGCGGTGCTCGTGAAGTGGACGGAGCAGCTGCGGGCGGAGACCGGCGACGGCTTCCCCGAGAAGGTCACCGCGTTCCGCCCCGGCATGGCGGTGCACGGGCGCTTCAAGGAGCCGTGTCCCGACTGCGGCACGCCGATCGAGCGCATCGTCTACGCCGATCGGGAGACGAACTACTGCGCGCGCTGCCAGACCGGCGGCAAGCGGCTCGCCGATCGCGCGCTGTCGCGCCTGCTCGGCGGCGACTGGCCGCGCACGCTCGAGGAGCTGGAGGCCCAGCGCCGATGAAGCTCGCCGTGGTCGTGCTCGCGCTCGCGGCGTGTGGCTCGACGCTGCCACCCGAGGCCGCGCGCGCCGAGGCGAAGAAGATCTGGAACGAGCGCTGCTCGAACTGCCACGGCGAGCGCGGCCACGGCGACGGGCCCGGTGCGAAGCTCTTGCCCGTGAAGCCGCGGAACCTCGCCGACCAGCACTGGCAGGCCGACGCCGTCGACGAGCGCATCGCCCAGGTGATCGTCGACGGCGGTCCGTCGATCGGGCTCGACTCGAACATGGCGGCGAACCCCGACCTGCGCACGCGCCCCGAGGTGGTCGCGGCGCTCGTGGAGCTCGTGCGTGGGCTCTGACGACGCACGTCGCACGCCCTGGGCGCTCCTCCTGCGCCTGTCGGCGATCTCGTTCTGCAGCAGCTTGCTGCTCGCCCTCGGTGCACCGAAGGACGGTGCGACGTGGGCGATCTGGTGCGGCTTCGTGCCGCTCGCGTGGGTGGCCGAGGAGGCCGCGCCGCTGCCCGTCCGCACGCGCTTCCTGATCGGGTGGATCGGTGGGCTGTGCGTGGGGCTCGTCGGCTTCCCGTGGATCGCATCGACGCTCGTGCGCTTCGCCCACGCTCCGCTACCGCTCGCGTGGCTCGGCCTGTTCGCGTTCTCGGCGTGGACCGCCGTGCCGTTCGGCGTGTGGGTCGCCGCGATGGGGAAGTCGCCGCGCACCGGCGTGCATGCGTGGCTGTGGCCCGTCGCGCTCTGGCTCGGCCTCGTCGCGCTGTGGCCCGCGATGTTCCCGTACACGGTGGTGATCGGTCTCGCCGAAGAGCCCGCGTGGATGCAGGCGGCCGAGCTCGGCGGTGTCGCGCTGTGCGAGGCGCAGGTCGTGCTCGTCGGCCTGCTGCTCGCCCGTGCGTTGCGGGAACGCGCCGCGATCGCGCGGCTGCGGTTCGCGGCGATCGGGATCGCGGTGCCGCTCGCGTCGTACAGGCTCGGTGCGTGGCGCATGGGAGCGATCGACGACGAGGCGGCGACGGGCCGCGTCGTCACGTTCGGCGTCGTGCAGCAGAACATGCCGCTGCTGGCCAACGAGCCGTTCGAGAAGATGGCGCGCCTGTGGACGATGTCGCGCGACGCGGAGAAGGCCGGCGCGCAGGTCGTCGTATGGCCGGAGGCGGGTGCGTTCCCGTTCCGCACGGTGCGGCCGTTCGTGCGCGACTTCCTCGATCCGCGTCGCCGGATCATGAAGGCGCACACGGTGCCGACGATCTTCGGTGCCGCGAGCATCGATCCGAACGGCACGTACGAGTACAACACCGTGTACGCGCTCGACCGCGGCGGCCGGGTCACCGGCACGTTCGACAAGGTCATCCTCGTGCCGTTCGGCGAGTACGTGCCGATCGTCGATCCGGACTGGGCGACGGACATCATCCCCGCGATGTCGCACAACATCGCCGGCACCGCGCCCGCGCGGCTCGAGATCGTGCCGGCCCCGCGCGCCGATCGGCCCGATGCCGGTGGGCCGATCCACGTGGGACCGGTCGTCTGCTACGAGGACATCTTCCCCGAGTTCGCGCGCCAGGTCGCCGCGCAGGACGGCGGCATCGATCTGTTCGTCAACGTCACGATCGACACGTGGTTCGGCGACACGGCGGAGCCGTGGGAGCACCTCGCGCTCGCGCAGTTCCGATCGGTCGAGCACCGGATCCCGATGGTACGCAGCGTCGCCGCGGGCCCGAGCGGCGTCGTCGATGCGACTGGCCGCATCGCGGCGACGCTCGGCGTGACGGACCCCGTGAAGGGCAACACGCCGCCCGCCGAGGTGCTCGTCACCGACGTCGCAGTGCCGCGCTCCACCGCGACCGCGCCCACCGTGTTCGCGCGCGGGGGATGGATCCTGCGCTGGATCGCGGCGTTCTGGGTCGCGCTCGCGGCCCTGCGCGCGCTCGTGCGCTGGCGAAAGCGGCGGACGGGAGCGGCCGCGTGAACCTCGTGCTGCTGGCGCAGAGCGAGCTCGGGGAGGGCGGCCGCGCACGCGTGAGCGGGCGCCGGGCGGAGCACGTCCGCGAAGTGCTCGGCAAGCGCGCAGGCGACGAGATCAAGGTCGGCGTGCTCGGGGGTCGCATCGGGCGCGCACGCATCGTGGTCGACGACGCCGACGCGATCGAGTTGGCGGTCGAGCTCGACGCCGATCCGCCCCCGCGTCGCGCGATCACGCTGGTGCTCGCGCTGCCGCGCCCGCCCGTGCTGCGCCGCGTGCTGCAGCACGTCGCCGCGATGGGCATCGAGCGACTCGTGCTCTGCCAGACCGCGCGGGTGGAGAAGAGCTACTGGAGCAGCCCGTCGGCGACCGAGGCGGCGATTCGCGAGCAGATGGGCCTGGGCCTCGAGCAAGCGGGCGACACGATCCTCCCGGTGCTCGAGATCCACCGCAGGTTCCGCCCGCTCGTGGAGGACGTGCTCGCGGCGACGCCCGCGGGCGTGCTGCGGCTCGTCGCCGATCCGAGCGCGACGCGCCCTTGTCCCGTCGACGTGGATGCGCCCGTCGTGCTCGTCGTCGGCCCCGAGGGCGGGCTCGTGCCGTTCGAGCTCGAGCTCCTCGCTACGGCCGGCTTCGCGCCGGTGGGCCTGGGCACGCGGGTGCTGCGGGTGGAGACGGCCGTCGTCGCGCTGCTCGCCCGACTCGGCACTTGAGTCACTTGCACTGCTTGCGATCGGGGTTCTTCGCGCGTGTGTCGATCGACGTGATGCGGTGATCCTCGCGATCGCTGCCGATCGACAGCTCGATCTCGCCGTGCTCGCAGCTCGCAGCCCACGTGGCGCCTTGCGGGCGCACCTCGATGACATCGCCGATCTCGCACTTGCCCCACTTGCGGCCGCTCTCGCGGACCTGGCGACGCGTCGCGGCGAGCGCGAACGCAGGCGCGAAGTGGGCCGTGAACGTCGCGTCGTCCCACTCGCCGAGCAACGCGAGCGCGACCTCGGCGCTCTTGCGCAGCTCTGGGCGCGGTGACACGCCGACGAGCTTGGGCAGCGCGCCGAGCACCTTGCCACCCGACGCGGGCGTCGCGGAGATCCGCAGGTGGATGTCGGCGTGCTCGCACTCGATCACGAAGTCACCGAGGAAAGGACGCACCGCCGACACGAGCTCCGGCTCCTTGCACGGGCCCGCCAACGCTGCAGTCGCTGCGTATCGGCGCTGCTGGTCGGCCACGCGGTCCTCGCCGTGCTCGTGCGGCGCCCAGGCCTCGCGGAAGCTCGCTTCGTCCCACTCGGCGAGTAGGTCCGCCCACCGCCGGGCTGCGACGTACAGCTCGCGAGCCGGCGCGGGCTCGCGAAGGGCGAGCCCACCGCTCTTGCGCAGCGCACCGAGCAATCGGTTCACCGTCGCTTGGCGCGGCCAGTCGGCGAGGTTGGACAACAGGACGAGGCCCACGCCGTGATCGGGCAAGAGCGCGATCGACGACGCGTAGCCTTCGGTGCCGCCGTTGTGCGACACGACGCGTTGCCCCGAGCAGTCGTGGCGAACGCTCCACCCGAGGCCGTAGCCCATCGCGCGACCGGAGAGCGTGCCGGCGTCGTACTCGGCCTCGAGCCCGACCAGCACCCCGACGTGCGACTCACGAACGGATGCCGCACTCACGGGTGCGCCGTCGAGGCCGCCCGCGTACGCAGCGAGCTCGAAGCGCGCGAGCGCGGCCATGCCCTCGATGTCGAGCAGCAGCGCACCGGCGCCCGCCGCCGCACCGTGCAGCCACGGCGGCTTCGCCGTGATCTCGCCGTGCTCGATCGCGTGCGGCACCGTGCGGATGTCTTCGGGGATCGCCGCGTGATCCCACCACGCGCGCTCGATGCCGATCGGCGCGAGGATCCGGCGGCTCACCTGCTCGCGCAGCGGCTCCCTGCCGACGTGCTCCACCACGATGCCGAGCAGGTGGTAGCCGAGGTTGCTGTACATGTGCGTGCCCGGCTCGTGCCACAGCGCGTAGTCGGCGAGCGACTCGAGGATCTCCCGCGCCGAGGGCTCGTGCGGCGGCGTGGAGTACGTGAAGTCACCGAGCCGCGGCAGGCCCGACGTGTGCGTGAGCAGCTCGCGAATCGTGGGTCCGCGCAGGTCGGCGCGCGGCAGGCCGACCCCGGCGATCTCCGGGACGTAGGTCGCCGCCGGCGCGTCGAGCTCGAGCAGGCCCTCGTCGCGCAGGCGCAGCACCGCGAGCGCGGTGATGGGCTTCGTGATCGAGCCGATGCCGAACACGCTCTTCGTCGTCACCGGCGCCCGCGACTCGAGATCCTGCACCCCGAATCCCTCGGCCCAGACCATGCGGTCGTCGATGACGAGCGCGACGGCGAGGCCCGGCACGTTCTCGTCGATGATCGCCCCCGCCGCGATGTCTCGGAGCTTCGGGATCGCGAGCCAGAGCTTCGGGAGCCGCAGCGGATCGCGGAAGAATCCGAGGGGACGCTCGTCGATCCGAGGCTGCACCGCGGCGCTCGGTCCGACCGCTTCCGTCCGCAGCTTCGCGGCTCGCGTCGTCGTGCACGCCGACGCGGCGAGGCACAGGCCGAGCGCCACTCGCAGTGCGCGTGGTGCCATCTCGCCGGCGATCCTATCAGGTGCGCCTCCCGAGCCGACCTGGTAGCGTCGGTTCGTGCGTCCGTCGCCGCGATCGTCGGTGCTCGCGGCGCTCGTGCTGCTCGCGATCGCAGCCGTGCTGTTCGCGGGCCGCCGCGCGACGATCGCAGCATTCTTCCCGGACGGCACGCCCGGGCCCCCACCCGCGTTGACGCCGGCCGAGGGCGCGAGCGAGCCGTTGCCCCCGGCGGCGCGCGTGCGCGTGGTCCTCCTCGACGGGCTCGGTCGCGCCGACGCCCAGCAGCAACCGGATCTGTCGGCACTGTGCGCCCGCGGGCTCGACCTCGCGCTCGACAACGGCTTCCCCACCGTGTCGCTGCCCGTCCAGCACGCGCTGTGGACCGGTCGCACGCAGGTGCAGTCGGGCGTGATGTACCGGATCGCGCAGCGCGAGTCGCCACCGGTCGACTCGCTGCCGGCCCGCGTGCCCGGCAGCATCGCCGTCGCGGAGTCGCATCCGGAGATCGTGCACTCGTTCGGGTTCACCACCGCCGTGCCCGCGCTGCCGTTCGAGGATTCCACCGCGTGGCGCGACGACGGGTTCATCGCCGCCGCGCGCGAGGCCGTCGCGTCGACGGCTCGCCTCGCGTTCGTGCACGTGCTCGTCGTCGACGAGACCGGTCATCGGCACGGCGCCGCATCGCCCGAGTACGCGGCCGCGGCCGCGCGTGCGGACGCCTGGCTCGGCGAGCTCGTGCGGGCCGATCCCGACGCCGAAACGACGCGGTGGTTCGTGCTCGCCGATCACGGCCATCGATCCGCGGGAGGTCATGGCGATGCCGAGCCGGAGATCCGGATCGTGCGTGCGTGCATCGTCGGCGGTCCACCCCCCGGGAGCACGGGTGCGATGCACCTCGTCGACTTCCATCGCGCGATGGTGGACGCGCTCGGGTTGCGACCCTCGGTGGAGTCGTCGGGCCGCCCGCTGTCGTTCGCGCTCGCGCACCCGGATCCGGAGGCGACGCTGCCGCGTCCGGGCGCGACGCGTTGGATCGCCGCGCTCGCGCTCGTCGTCGCCGGGCTCGTCGCGACCGTGCGGGCGGCGGGCGCTCGCGTTCTCTCCTGGCCGCTGTGGTGGCCGATCGCCTACGGCACGGTCGTGCTCGTCCACGGGCCGATCACGCTGTCGAACCCCGTCGTCTATCCACCGCTCGGCAGCGGCGTGCTGCTCGCCGCCGTGCCCGGACTCGTCGTGCTCGTCGTCGCGTGGGCGCGCGCGCGCGGGCAAGACGTCGCGCGCACGGCCATCGGCCAGCTCGCGCTGCCCGTCGCACTCGCGCTCGCGCCCGCGGTGCTGTGCGGTGCGCTCGATCTGCTGGCCGGCGGCCGAGCACCGCCGCTCGTCCCCGTCTGGACCGCGCACGCGAGCGTCGACGCGACGCTCGTCGCAGCGGGCTGTGTCGTCGCGCTCATCGTGGTCGTCGTGCTCGCGGGCTGGAACGCGGCCGCGCGCGAGTGACTCACTCGTCGTCGGCGCCGGCGGCCGCGATCCGATCGCGCGCGCGTCGGCCTTTGCTCGTGCGATCGATCGCGACGGGCGACAGCGCGGCGTACACGGACAGGAGCTCGCGCACGCGCTCGGGCTCGATCTTCGCCAGGTCGCGGTGCTCGCCGAAGTCGCTGCCGATCTCGTACAGCTCCACGAGGTTGTCCTCGCGCCGCACCATGAGCTTGTACGGCCACATGACGACGCCGAACTGATCGGTCTCGTTGAGCGGCAGCGGGCGCACGGTCTCGACGAGGTGGGCGGGCGCGCCGTCCACGAAGTGGGGCAGCAGGCTCGCGCCGTCGACGTCGGCGCGCGGTGCGTCCACGAGCGCGAGCATCGTGGGGTACACGTCGAGCAGCGACACCGGCGTCGCGATCGAGCGCGCCGCGACGTCGGGGATCCGGATCGCCATCGGCACGTGCACGAGCGCGTTGTAGACGAAGCGACCGTGGTTGTCGGGGAGCCGCGGATCCTCGCCGAGCCCTTCGCCGTGATCGCTCACGAGCACGACGATCGTGCGCTCCCACTGCCCGCGCGCGCGGAGCCCGGCCACGAGCGCACCGATCTGCTGGTCCACCACGCGCACTGCGAGCCGGTACTTCTCGGCGCGCGTGGGCTCACCCACCTCGCCGAGCACTGCTGCCAAGCTGTCGATCTCGACCTCGTGGTGCTCGTGCACGTCGAAGTAGTGCAACCACAGGAAGAACGGGGCGTTGCCGCGCGCGGCCTCGTGCGCGTCGACGAACGCGAGGCCGAGCTCGGTCGTGCGCGCGGACGTCGTGTAGCTGCCCACGTCGCGGGCGAAGCGGTCGTTCACGAGGCGCTCGTAGTCGTCGAGCCCGCGCGTGAGCATCGCCTTGCCGACGTAGCGGATCACCTCGCTCGGGATCACGGCGTGGGTGGTGCGGCCGCGGCCCTTCATCGCCTCGGCGAGCGTGGGCTGATCGGTCGCGAACGGGTCCACTTGGCCGGTGAGCACGCCCGACATCGAGAGGTCGGTGCCGGCCGCCGGTGCGAACGCGAGCCGGAACGTGCGCGACTCGTCGAGCAGGGCGAACAGGTTCGGCAACGCCGCGCGGTTGTCTGCCGTGTCGGCGAGCGCATCGGCCCGCAGTGTGTCGACCGCGAGCAGCACGACGTTCATGCCGCTCGTGCGGGCGACGAGCTCGTTCGCGGCCGCCCCTCCGCGCCACGCGTCGAGCTCCTGCTTGCGGATCTCGGTGGCGCGCGCGACCTCGCGGACGACCGTGTCGTCGCCCACGAAGCCGTCGCAGTTCTCGTCGACGTCGTTGCCCGTCACTTCGGGTGTGCCGGGGTGGATCGTGGCGTCGGTGTCGTCGCAGTCGCCACCGCCGAGCAGCGCCGAGTGCTCGTCGCCGTCGACGTCGAACAACCCACGTCCGACGCGGACGAGCAAGCGGGTGTGCATGCCCGAGGTCGCGACCGTCCACTTCGCTTCCTGCGTGGCGAGGCCGAGCAGCAGCACGGCCGGTAGCGCGACCGCGACGACGAGCGCGCCGACGGCCGGCAGCACCACGGCGAACGTCGAGCGTGGCCGGTGGCCGCGCGCCGCGTCGAGCCCCAGCCGTACGGCCAGGCCGCCGCACACGCACGCGGCGACGAGCAAGAGCGTGTGCACATCGGGGTACTCGCTGCGCTTTGCGTGGCGGTTCACGACGTCGATCGCGAACGTCGCGAACACGAGCACGACGGCGCAGAACGCCCGGTGCGCCCGGGCGCGCGTGAGTACCTCGCCGACGCGCAACACCGGCACGAGCGCGAGCACGCCGAGCACGGGCACGACGACGGGCATGAACGCCGCGCCCGGCAGCGTCGCCGCGAATGCGCCGTCGAACAGGTGACGTGCCACCGGCACCGTGACGGCGAGGCTCGCGAGCGCACGCACGAGCGCGCGTCCCCACGGCCGATTGCCGCACGCGCGAGCGAGTCGCTCGACGAGCACGAGCACGAGCCCGATGGCGAGCCCGAGGCCGCCGAGCAGCGCGGCTGCGACGGCCACGACGGGCGCTCCGCCGTCGCGGACGGCGAACGCCTCGATCGGCAACAACAGCAGCGCGCCCGCGAGGCCGACCGCGAGGTCGGCGGGGAACTCGGGCTGCGCGCTGTCGCGGGTGGGTCTCACCGGGTCGTGCTCGACTCCGCTGCATCGGTGGAGGGCACGTAGATCTCGCCGCCCTTGGCCTGGAACTCCGCGGCCTTCTCCGCGAGGCCCTGCTCGACGTCGGCGATCGCTCGCACGTCCTGCGTCAGCTTCATCGAGCAGAAGTGCGGGCCGCACATCGAGCAGAAGTGGGCCGATTTCGCGCCCTCGGCCGGCAACGTTTCGTCGTGGAACTCGCGCGCGCGCACCGGATCGAGCGCGAGGTTGAACTGGTCGTGCCAGCGGAACTCGAAGCGCGCCTTCGACAGCGCGTCGTCGCGTTCCTGCGCGCCCGGGTGGCCCTTCGCGAGGTCGGCCGCGTGCGCGGCGATCTTGTAGGCGATGACGCCCGCGCGCACGTCCTCCTTGTCGGGCAGCCCGAGGTGCTCCTTCGGCGTCACGTAGCACAGCATCGCGCAGCCGAACGAGCCGATCATCGCGGCCCCGATCGCGCTCGTGATGTGGTCGTAGCCGGGGGCGATGTCCGTGGTGAGGGGACCGAGCGTGTAGAACGGCGCCTCGTGGCACAGCTCCTCCTCGAGCCGCTGGTTCTCCTCGATCTTGTGCATCGGCACGTGGCCGGGGCCTTCGATCATCACCTGGACGTCGTGTTTCCACGCGATGCGCGTGAGCTCCCCGAGCGTGCGCAGCTCCGCGAATTGAGCCTCGTCGTTCGCATCGGCGATGCAGCCGGGCCGCAGCCCGTCGCCGAGCGAGAACGACACGTCGTAGCGCTTCATCAGCTCGCAGATGCGCTCGAACTCGGTGTAGAGGAAGTTCTCGCGGTGGTGGTGCAGGCACCACTTCGCCATGATGGACCCGCCGCGCGACACGATGCCGGTGATCCGCCGCGCCGTGAGCGGCACGTAGCGCAAGAGCACGCCGGCGTGGATGGTGAAGTAGTCGACGCCCTGCGCGGCCTGCTCCTCGAGCGTCTCGAGGAAGATGTCGATGTCGAGCTTCTCGACCTTGCCCTTCACCTTCTCGAGGCATTGATAGATGGGCACCGTGCCGATCGGCACGGGCGCGTTGCGGACGATCCACTCGCGCGTCGCGTGGATGTCCTTGCCGGTGGACAGATCCATCACGGTGTCGGCGCCCCAGCGCGTGGCCCACTGCAGCTTCTCGACCTCTTCCTCGATCGACGAGCCGACCGCGGAGTTGCCGATGTTCGCGTTCACCTTCACCAGGAATCGCTTGCCGATGATCATCGGCTCGAGCTCGGGGTGGTTGATGTTCGCGGGGATGATGGCGCGGCCGCACGCCACCTCGTCGCACACGAGCTCCGGGCTCACGCGCTCGCGCACCGCACAGAAGCGCATCTCATCGGTGATCACGCCCTTTCGGGCGTAGTGCATCTGCGAGAGGTTGCCGTCGCTCGACTTCAGTCGCTCGTCGATCCACTCCTGACGGCGCTTGGGCAGGCCGTGGCGCGGGTCGACGTTCTCCGGCCCGGTCGTGTCGTAGACGCGCACGGGCTCGCCGGTCGACAGCGCGATCTCGCGGAACGGCACCGACAGCGCGCTCTCGGTGATCTTGGTGGAGCTGGGAAACGTCTCGCCCACGGGCGGCAACCGCCGCACGTCGGTCGCATTCGCGTCGGCCACGTTCAGCCGACCCCTCTGGTCCTGGTCGCTCATCACGCTTTCCTCCGCCGGCATTACCCGGTTCAGGTTCCCGGGGTCTCTCTCAGGTCGGCGGATCGCGTCCGCCGCCACCCCCAGCGTCATCGTGCGGGCACGATACGAGAAACGCGGATCCGTGTCACGTGCACGGGACGCGCTGCTATCTTCGGTCCTACGCAGACGGCTAAGCTGGGATGCGGCCTCTCGTGTCGTCGAGCACCACCCTGATGTGTACGGCCTGCGGCTTCCTCGAGCTGCCGGCGGACATGGCGTGGCACGGCCGCGATCCGCTGCGCAGCGAGGGCGGCGTCGATCCGCGCACGATGGCTTGTCGTCACTGCGGCGCGCGCGAGTGGGCGGATCTCGGCGACGGCGCCACGATCGCGGCGCTGCGTCACGTGGACGCCGCCGAGGCTCCGACCCGCGTGTCTGCGGGGATCCGCACGCTGCGGCGCGCGTGGGCGGTCACGCGCGGGGTGTCGGGTCTCGCGATCGGAGCCGCGCTCCTCGTCGGGCTCGTCACCTCGACGCTCGCGACGGGCGGGTTGCTCGTCGTCATGTACCCGATGCTCGTGGGCCTCGCGATCGTCGTGATCGCGACGGTGGTCGATGCGATCCGCGACGTCCGCGACGATCGCCCCGCGCACGCACCCGCGCGCTGGCACCTCGCGCTGCCCGAGGCGAAGGCGCCGCTCGTGGAGAACGCCGGGGTCGCGCATGCGATCGGGCCGCTCTTGCGCGCGCCGCTGACCGGTCGCGCGTGCGTGGCCTACGAGCTCGCGATCCGCACCGACGACGACGCGGGTGCGCCCGAGTCGACGTGGCTCTTGTTGGAGCAGCGCTCCACGGCGTTCACGGTGGGCGACCACCGCTATCCGGCCGACTCGGTCCGGCTGGATCTCGCGCGCACGCGCGTGGAGCCGGCCGCGCTGGACGAAGATCGCGTCGGTGCGATCGTCCGCGCGCGCGGCTTCCTCACGACCGACACGACGCTCGCGCTCTTCGAGTCGATCGTGCCGGACGCGACGCCCATCGAGGTGGCGCCCGTCCAGCTGCGCGTGGGCCCGTCGGGGCGCCTGCGGGAGCTCGCGCGCGTGCGGGTGTCACCCGTGCCGGCGGCGTTGCCCGCCGCGGTCGGCGAACGAGCATGATCGCCCGGCTCGCACTACCATTGCGGTGACACGCGATGCCGGTGTTCCGTCTCACCGACGACCTCGTGTTCCCCGATCCGGAGCTCGCGGAGGAGGGCGGCCTGCTCGCGGTGGGCGGCGACCTGCGACCGGAGCGGGTCGTGCTCGCATATCGGCAGGGGATCTTCCCCTGGTACAGCGAGGGCCGCCCGATCCTGTGGTGGTGTCCCGCGCCTCGCTTCGCGCTCTTGCCCGAGGAGCTGCACGTCGGTCGGAGCCTGCGCAAGACGATCAAGCGCGCGCCGTATCGGATCACGCTCGACACCGACTTCGCCGGCGTGATCGAGCGCTGCGCCCACGCCGAGCGGCTCGGCCAGCGCGGCACGTGGATCACCGACGACGTGCGCAAGGCGTTCACCGAGCTGCACCACCGCGGGCTCGCGCACAGCGTGGAGGCGTGGGCGGGCGACGAGCTCGTGGGCGGCCTGTACGGCCTCGCGCTCGGCTCGGTGTTCTACGGCGAGAGCATGTTCGCCGAGGCCCCCGACGCCTCGAAGGTCGCCTTCGTGAAGCTGGTGGAGCAGCTGCGCGCGTGGGGCTTCGATCTCGTCGACTGCCAGGTGCACACCGAGCATCTCGAGCGCTTCGGCGCGCGCTATCTGCCGCTGTCCGACTTCATGGCGCGGCTCGACGCCGGCGTGAGCCGCCCGAGCAAGCTCGGGCCGTGGCGCTTCGACCACGAGTAGCTCACGGATCGTCGCGCTGCAGCCTCTCGCGCAACGACTTGGCCCACTCGTCGAGGTTCGTGAGCGTCGTCTGCAATCGCTCCGACGACGCGGCGAGCTCTTCGATCTTCTGCTCGAGCAGCTGGCGGCCGCGACGGAGGCGGGTCTTGACCGTGCCGACGGGCACGTCGAGCACGTCGGCGAGCTCCACCACCGGCAGCTCCTCCCAGTAGAACAGCTCGAGTGCCGTCTGGTACTCGAGCGGGATGCGGCGCAGGCCCTCGAGCACGATGCGTTGTTCGTCGCCGAGCGCGTGCGCCTGGCTCGGCGTGGGCGCCAGGTCCATCACCGACATCGTCTCGAAGTCGGGCGCGTCGCCGTCCTTCCTCTTGCCGCGGTAGTGCACACGCAGGATGTTGTTCGCCGTGCCGAACAAGTAGCGCCGGAAGCTCGCGTCGCCCCGGAAGCGATCGCGGCCCTCCACGCACGCCAGGAACGTCTTCTGGATCAGGTCGTCGACGTCGCCGACCACCTTGTTGCGGAAGAACCGCCGCACCGGCACGAAGTAGCGCTCGAACAGCGTGTTGCCGGCCGCGACGTCACCCGCGCGCCATGCCGCCAACAACTCGAGATCGCGAGACGCACTCATCGAGAGACGCGCGTTCGATGATACCGCGAAACCACCTGATTATCTCTACGCTCAGCGCCGCGGCGGCTATGCTGGTGCTCGCGGTGGAGAAGCCTTCGATCGACGCCGAAGAGGGCAGCGCGACCGAGGTGCGCGATGCCTGGCACGACGATCCCGCCGAAGAGGCGCGCAGCCGGGCCAACGTGCGCCAGAGCCTGTTCGGTGGCGAGGCGCGGCGCGTGCAGATCGGCCGCTACATCGTGCTCGGCACGATCGGTGCGGGCGGCATGGGCGTGGTGTACCGCGCCTACGATCCCGAGCTCGATCGCAAGGTCGCGCTCAAGCTCGTGCGGCTCGGTACGCGCGCGCGCACGCAGGGCAAGGCCCATGCGCGGCTGCTCCGCGAGGGGCAGGCGATGGCGAAGCTCGCCCATCCCAACGTCGTGCCGGTGTTCGACACGGGCACCGCGGGCGACGACGTGTTCATCGCGATGGAGCACGTCGACGGCGTCACGCTCGTCGACTGGCTGCGCCAGGGCGACCGCACGTGGCGCGAGGTCGTGGCCGTGTTCATCGACGCCGCGCGTGGGCTCGCGGCCGCGCACGCGGCCGGCATCGTGCATCGCGACTTCAAGCCGAGCAACGTGCTCGTCGGCCGAGACGGGCGCGC
>CAYXVR010000080.1:0-32325 GCA_964468635.1 uncultured Nannocystaceae bacterium | reverse complement strand
CACGGAGCAGGGTGTCCGGAAGAACGCTTCGCGTTCTTCCGCACCCTGCTAGGGCGCTGCGCCGCTCGCCACCCACGCGCGCACGAGCTCGGTCTCCGTCTCGTCGACCCACCCGAGCGAGTCGCGGAGCCGCATCTCGTAGAAGATCACGAAGCAGCTGCCGTCCGGATCGCCCGCGGTCACGCGCGGCGTGCCTGCACACAGCGCGGACGTCGACGGCACGTCGATCAGGTTCGCGTACGAACCGGCGGCATCGGGCAGCGCGAGCCCGCCCGCACCGCCGCCGTGACACGCGGCGCAGCTCGCCGAGCCCTGCGTGAGCGGCGGATCGCGATCCATCGCGAGCACGGGCCACACGTCTTGCTCGAACGACAGCGCGCCGCCGGTCGTGCCGCCGTCGGTGCCGTCCTCCGACGACGACGAGGACGACGCGCCGCCCTCCGACGACACGTCGCCCCCCGACTCCGCCGAATCACCGCTCGTCTCGGGGTCGTTCGGCATCGACGACGACGACGAGTCGTCGGGCATCGTCATCGTCGTCATCGTCGCGTCCGACGTCGAGCCGGCATCGGACTCGCTCGACCCGTTGTCCGCGCAGCCGACGACCACCGCGACCACTGCCATCCACCGCGATCCGAAACGCATGCGATCACGGTATCGCGAATCGCGTGCGCTCGACCGCTCCGCCGCCGTGCGGGTCGCCGCGGATCCCCGCCCCCGATCGCGGGGGCGCGATCACCCCGCGCAGGTGGGTCGGTCGAGCACGAGGTCTTCGCCGTCCAGCGTCCACGTCGTGTCGAACTTCTTGCCCTGCTGCATCACCCGCTCGCGGACCCGCTTGCCCATGCCGCCCTCGGCCGGCACCGGGTGCTGGATCGGCGTGCGCTTGATGTACGCCGGGTGGAACACGACCTTCTCGAGGCACTTGCCCTGCGCGCGCGCCCGCACGCGCAACACGCCGGTGAGCCGCGGGATCTCGTGGGTGTTCTCGAACAGGAAGTTGCCGAGCGAGTACGCCACGAGTCCGTTGCCATAGCGCTCGACGGCCTGCAGCACGTGCGGATGGTGACCGATGACGAGGTCGACGCCGGCGTCGATCATCGCGTGCGCTGCCTTCACCTGCGCGAACGAAGGCACCTCGGCGTACTCGTCGCCCCAGTGCACCATCACCACGAGCAGATCGTGATCCGCCCGCGCGGCCTGCAGCACGGGCACGACGAGCTCGTCGATGTCCTGCGTCGCGAGGAACGGCAACACCGGTCCGCCCTCGCGCACCGGCGCGTTCGTGCGCGTCGTGATCGCACAGAAGCCGATCTTCCACCCGAGCTTCTCGAGCGTCTCGACGCGAAACACCGGCGGCTCCATCTTCGCGGCCCCGAGCGGCAGGATCCCGATCTCCGCGAGCAGCTGCGGCGAGCTCTCCACGCCCTCGCGCCGCTGATCGTACCAGTGGTTGTT
The DNA here is from genome assembly GCA_964468635.1 of uncultured Nannocystaceae bacterium. Lineage (GTDB taxonomy): Bacteria > Myxococcota_A > Polyangia > Nannocystales > Nannocystaceae > Xiheibacterium. Next base: position 30,867 of record CAYXVR010000080.1, on the reverse strand, counting down.
CGCCAGGCTCATCGCCGAGAAGCCGGCTCCGACGAGCAGCTTCGCGTGCTCGAGCGACGCGCCGAAGCGGAACCGCGAGCCGATCGGGCTGTCCATCGGCAGGTCGCGCACGATCGGCGTCTCGAGGTTGCCGACCACGACGTCCGCCTTCAGGTCGCTCGCGATCTCCGCGAACGGATCGTGACCGTCCTCGGGAATCGGATCGTACCCGCTGCCGCGATAGCGGCCGAAGATCACGTCGCCCACGAACGTCAGCTCGAGCGCATCCGATTTCGTCGGCTTCGCCGGCTCGGCCGGGGACTCGACCGAGGGCGCGGACGAGGCCGACTCGGACGGCGCGGACGCGACCGCCGGCGCCGGCTCCGACGCGTCGTGTTGCGCGGGCGCGGCCTCCTTCGCACGGGACGAGCAGGCGACGAGCACGAGCGCGAGCGCGCAACGCCTCACGAGCCCGACCTCGGGAACGCGCGGCTGCACTGATCCAGCAGCCACGGATACTCGCCCTTCATCTCGCGGGCGAGCAGTGCCACACACGCCGCCGCGGCCGCCGACGTCTCACTCGTGCACGTCGCGACCTCGCGATCGTGCGTGGCCTTCAGCACCGCGAGCTGCGGCGCCGCGTCGCCTTCCGTTCGCGTGTAGAACTCCGCAACGGCCTCGAGCATCTGCGCGCACGCGGCCTTGCCGTCGGGGAGCGGATCCGGTAGCCGCGCTTGCACCTGCGTCCGCAGCTCGCGGGCCTGTGCGTCGTAGTCCGGCACCGCGTCCAGACCGCGCGCTGGATTGCCGACGTTGAGCGTGCGCAATTCCGACTCCGGCGTGCCGGGCGTGGGGCTGGTCGTGTCGGAGCCGTCACCGCACGTGCACGCCGCGGTGGTCACCCCGCCGAGCACCACGATCGCAAAGGCCCCCCGCACGACGCGCCCGAGAACGCCCCGCGCACGGGGCGTCGAGAACGATTCGCGGCCGACCGGCACGGCCGCTACTCTAGCCCAACATGTCCCGCTTGCGCATCGCTTGCCCGGTACTCGCGCTGTCGCTCGTTCACTCGCCACCCGCCGCCGCGGCACCGACGGAGCCCAACCAGCTCGTCCATGCGCTCACGCCGGCCGCCGATTGCACGAACTGCCACAGCTTCGGCAACGCGGACATGCATGCCGACGATCCTCTATATGCGCCCTACTTCGGCTGGCAGGGCAGCATGATGGGCAACGCCGCGCGCGACCCGGTGTTCTGGGCCGGCGTCGCGATCGCGAGCCAGGACGATCCCGACGGCACCGAGGACTGCGTGCGCTGTCATGCGCCACGCGCATTCCTCGAGGGCCGCGGCGACGCGATCGCGATGGACGAGCTCACGCCGCCGGATCTCGCCGGTGTGGAGTGCGAGCTGTGCCATCGCATGGTCGAGGACGCGGGTGTGCCCGCCGGCAACGCGCGTTACACCGTCGACGACGTCGAGGTGAACGGCGAGGTGCCGCGCCGCGGACCGTGGTCGTACGAGGACGGCGAGCCCGGCGATCCACCGCACGAATGGGTGAACGACCCGTTCACCGGTGGCTCGCGCATGTGCGGCACGTGCCACGACGTCACGACATCGCGCGAGCGACTCGACGACGACGGTGCCGGGCTCGGCATCCCGTTCAACGAGCAGCGCACGTACAGCGAGTGGCTCGGCAGCGACTTCGCCGTCGCCGGCGAGGGCTTCCGCTCGTGCCAGGACTGCCACATGCCCGCGCTCCTCGACGTGCCGGGCTGCTTCGACAACGCGAACGCGGGCGTCTACCACGCCGAGGGCGGACGTCGTCACGATCTCGTCGGCGCGAACCGCTTCATGATCGAGCTGCTGCGCGGTCTCTACGGCAGCATGGGCACCGACGAGATCGCCGACTTCTACTACGACAACGCGATCGAGCGCATGGACGAGATGCTCGCCACCGCCGCGTCGCTCGAGGTCGAAGCGCCCGCGGACGTCGATCTCGGTGCGGGCCTCGATGGGCTCGCCGTCACCGTCACGAACAACACGGGTCACAAGCTGCCCACCGGATACTCCGAGGGGCGCGTGATGTGGATCGAGGTGGTCGCGCGCTACGGCGACACCGTCGTGTGGAGCTCGGGCGAGTGGAACGGCACGTCGCTCGTCGAGGATCCCCAGCTGCACACGTATCGCGCGGTGGCCGAGGAGCTCGCGACCGGTACGACGCTGCACCTCTTGCTGAACGACCACTGGGTGGAGGACACGCGGCTGCCGCCCGCGGGGCTCTTGCCGAACATCGAGACGGACCCGGTCGGCGATCGCTACACGCTCGGCGGCGACGGCACTTGGCCCAACACCGACACCGCAGAGTACTCGTTCGACGCCAATGACGAGGTCGTCGACGGCACCCCGGACAACGCGGACGACGACACGCTCGAGGTGAGCGTGCGGCTGTTGTACGTGTTGAACACGCGCGACTACGTCGAGTTCCTCGCCGACGCGAACAAGACGAACAACGCCGGCATGGAGGTGCTCGGCTTGTTCGAGGACGCCGGCTTCGCGCAGCCGCTCGAGCTCGCGACGACGGGCGTGTCGATCCCGATCACGGGCTTCGGCAGCACCGGTGGATCCGGCTCGTCGTCCGGGGGGCCCAGCGCGGACACGTCGTCGTCGGGCGGATCGGTCGATCCCGACACGGGGGCGGCCGAAACGACCGGCGGCAGCGGCGAGTCGTCGTCGGCCATGGCGGACGACGACGGCGGTGGTGACGGCTGCGAGTGCCGTACGAGCACGAACGGCACTGCACCGTGGCTGCTCTTGCCCGTCGTCGCGCTCGTGCGCCGGCGTCAGTCGAAGCGCGGGCCGAGCACGAACTTGCGCCACTGAGCGTCGAATCGATCCATGTCGCGCTCGTGGCCCACGATGCGCGAGAGCGTCGCGAAACCGCTGGGGTCTTCCTCGGCGGCCGCGACGAACTCGCGGTGGAACTCCTCGAGCAGCCCTCGCTCCTGCAGCCAGTAGCACAGGTAGCGCGCCTGCGCGTAGTTCGTGCCGGGGTCGTCGTCGTAGAACGGTTGATCGCCCGTCTGCGTGAGCGCGTGCGTCGAGGGCACCTTCTTCGCGCGAATGGCATCCTGCAAACCGGGCAGGCGCCAGTTCGTGAGCCCGACGATCTTGCCGCCCTTCTCGCTCGCCTGCTCGAACAGCGACGCGAGGCCTTCGTCGAACCACGACGGACACGCGGCGAAATTCGCCGCCATGTACGGATGCACGATCTCGTGCACGAGCGTGCCGCCCCCGGTGCCGATGTTCATCACGAGCGCGGCGTGTTGCGGCGAGTAGTACCCGTACGGCGTGGACGGAACCTCGTCGAACAGCTCCTTCGCCCATGCGAGATACGACTCGTCGGTGCCGAACAGCCACACGTCGATGATCTCGGTGGGGTCGAGCGCGAAGAACTGTGCGCGCAGGTGCTCGACCGCCCATCGCACCGTATGGGTTGCGTGCCGCTCGACCTCGCTGGGGTGCTCGTCGCCGATCACGACGAACGGCGCCTCCACGAGCACGTGCAGCCCGCGATCGCCGTAGCGCTCGCGGAGCTCGTCGGCCCGCCGCTCCAAGGGCCCGAGCGGTGCGACGGCGCGAGCCGGGGGAACGCCGCGCGACGGCGCCGCCTCGAGGCTCGATCCCGACGGCAGCGCGCGATCGCGCTCGTCCGCACCGCCCGAGCGCGACAAGCAACCGGGTGACCACGCCGACGACAAGAGGAGCAAAGCGGTCCGCCGACGCATGGGCTGGATCAACGCACGGCGCGCGGCATGGTTCCAGGCCCGGCCGCGGGCACCCGACTCGGCCGCCAGCGGGGCGAGGGCGCGCCATCCGGCCCGATCCGCGACTGGCCGGCGCGCACCGCCACCCCTACTCGATCGAACGAAGGGTCGCGAGCGCGGCCCATCGGATCATGATCAGCTTCGTCGGACTCATCGTCGTGCTCGGTGCCGTGCTCGCCGGCTACATGATGCACCACGGCAACTTGGCGGTGCTCAACCAGCCGCACGAGTTCGTGATCATCATCGGCGCCGCGGCGGGCTCGCTCGTGGTGAGCACGCCGATGAAGACCATCAAGGCGATGGTCGGCCAGCTCAAGGGCCTGATGGGCGCACGCCCGGGCAAGAAGGAATTCCTCGACCTGCTCACGCTGCAGTACGAGCTGTTCCAGCTCGCCCAGCGCGCCGGCCTGCTCGGTTGGGAAGAGCACGTCAACGATCCCAACAAGAGCTCGATCTTCGGCAAGTACCCGAGCGTCCTCAAGAACCACCACGCGCTCGAGTTCATGACCGACACGATGAAGATCATCGTGAGCGGCTCCGCGGACCCGCACGATCTCGAAGCGCTCATGGATGCCGACATCGAGACGGTGCACAACGAGGAAGCGAAGGCCCCCGCCGCCCTCAACTCGGTCGCGGACGCGCTGCCCGGCCTCGGCATCGTCGCCGCCGTGCTCGGCATCATCATCACGATGAACCACATCGACGGCCCGCCGGCCGAGGTCGGCATGAGCGTCGCCTCGGCGCTGGTCGGTACGTTTCTCGGCATCCTCCTGTCGTACGGCGTGCTCGGTCCGCTCTCCACGGCCATGGGCCACCGCAACGCGGAGATGGGCAAGCTCGTCGAGTGCGTGAAGTACGGCCTGCTCGCGCACGCGAAGGGCGTGTCGCCCTCCATCGCCGTCGAGTTCGCGCGTCGCTCCGTGAACACCGTCGAGCGTCCGACGTTCGACGAGCTCGAGAAGGCTTGCCGCGCCGCGAAGGGCTGATCCGGGGGCGACATGGCCGACGACAAGCGCCCCATCATCATCATCAAGAAGAAGAAGGTCCACGGGGGTCACGGCCACCACGGCGGCGCGTGGAAGGTCGCGTTCGCCGACTTCGTCACCGCGATGATGGCCCTCTTCATGGTGCTGTGGCTCGTCGCGCAGAGCCCCCAGACCAAGTCCGCCGTCGGTGCGTACTTCCGCGATCCACTCGGCGTGGAGAGCGGTGGCAACACCGAGATCAACACCGGTCCGAACACCGGTGGTGCCGGCTTCTTCGGCGGCGGCAACACGGCCGTCGCCGTCGACACCACGTTCGCCGCGGGCAACGGCGCCGAGCAGCGCCCGACCAAGGAGCTGCCCGAGCTGTCGAACGCGAAGAGCCGGCTGACGCAGGCCCTGCTCGCGCTGCACATGGATTCGTGGGCGCGCCACGTGGAGCTCACCGCGGTCGAAGAAGGGCTGCGCATCGAGATCCAGGACAGCGACGAGCTGCGCCTGTTCACGCCGGGTGGCACCAAGATCGATCCGGCCGCGCGTCCCGTGCTCGCGCTCATCGCCAAGGAAGTCGGCGTGCTGCCGAACCACCTCGTGATCGAGGGCCACACCGACGCGACCCCGGCCCCGGGCAAGACCGGGAACTGGGAGCTGTCCACCGGTCGCGCGAACGCGGCGCGCCGCTTCCTCATCGACCACGGCGTGCGCGACGAGCAGATCCTCGAGGTGCGCGGCTACGCCGATCGACGGCCGCGCCTGTGGCACCGCCCACTCGATCCGCGCAACCGACGGATCTCGATCCTCGTGCTGTTGCGCGAGCACTCCGTCGCCGAGAGTGCGAAACCCACCGAGGACACGAACCACCCGCTCGTCGAACGCCTCAAGACGATCGACGTGCAGGCCCAGGGCCCGACGAAGGAAGTCGACCTCGCGCCCGACGGCGCCCTCGCCGTCCCGCCGTGATCACGCGTCGAAATCCGCGCTGAGCTCGTACGGCGCGCAGTCCACGGGCTCGTCGGCCGATACGTGCACGAGGATCGTGCCGCTCTCGTCCATGGAGCCCGCGCAGTTGAAGGTCAGCTGCACGCTGCTCCCGCCGCAACATCCGGGCTCCCCATCCGGTGCGCTGGCTTCGGTGCCGTCCCCGCAGTCCACGACATTCGGGTTGCCCTCGTTGCACGTCAAGTAACCGCACACGACGAGCGTGTCGTCGTCGAGCACGAGGGACGTGACGGGATTGTCGTCGCCGCACTCGGCGTTGCCCGTGTAGATGCCGGGTAACGCGAGCCAGTCCTCGTCGTCGAGGTCGACGATCACGCCGGCGAACGTGGCCGGCTCCGCCTCGCAGGCCTGCGCCTCGAGCATCGTGGCGTCCGCCGGCACCTCGTTGTCGCCATCGACGTCGTCGCAGTCGCCGCCGGAGCTCGTCTCGTCGACGCTCGACGTCGACGTCGTCGACGTCGCCGAGCCAGAAGACGCTTCGTCGAGCGAGCTCGCGTCGTCCGCCATCGACGAGGTGAACGTGCTCGACTCGGTCGGGCTCGTCATCGTCGGCTCGAGCGTGGTCGTCGATCCGGACGTGGTCGCGTCCGACGTGGAGCCGTCGTCCGTCGGCACGAAGTCAGGGTTCAGCTCCTTGCAGCCACCGATCGACAAGAGGCCCGCAAGCACCGGCGCCACCCTCCAGGTACAGCGCTTCACGTCACCTGCATGGTACGTCGCTCGCCAGGGGCAGGCGAGTCCTCAGCCTGCGCTCGCAGCGTGATGGGCCGCGAGCCACGCATCGAGCTCCTCGGCGACGCCCGGATCGGCACGCTCGATTTCGAGAATGTCGCGCGCACGCCGAGCCAGTGCGTACGCCCGCGCGGGATCGTCCGCCAGCGTGGCCTTCGCGAGCTCGCCGACACGACCGACGATCTCGACGCGTGGGCGCGCTCGCTGCGGCGCACCTAATCCGTCGCGCCGCCGCGCTGACGCGTCAGCAGGATGGCGAAGAGCGCGGCGAGCACCGCCGACGTGCTCGCGGTGACCGGCGCGAGCAGGGCCACCGCGGGATCCAGCTCGGGGGTCAGGAGCGCGAGATCGATGCCGCGGATCGCGAGCATCACGAGCGCGTAGCCGGCCGTCGCGGCGCCGAACGTCACCGTGAGCCGCCGCGCGAGCCCCACTGCACGCAGGCTGTTGCGCCACACCCGACGCCACACGTAGCGGATCCACAGGATGAACGGCGTCGCGATGGCACCGAGCACACCGATCACGAGGAACGTGCCCTCGGTCTCGCTGATCGTCGACTCCATGAACGCGACCGTCATCCACGCGAGCAGATCGACGAACACCGCCACGGCGAACGCGAGCCCGAGCACCGTCATCGCGACGATCGTGGGCCGAGCCGTGGGCACGGCGCGCCCGAGCTCCGCGGTGCGATCGGGCCCGCGCAGGCTGTCGGCCGTGGTGCTCGCGACGACCGGCAGGTCCGAGCGCACGAGGCTCGCGAGCGCCGCGTCGAGCTCCATCATGCTCTGGAATCGTTCGGCCGGATTGCGGGCGATGGCGCGCTCGATCACGATCTCGGCGGCTTCGGGCAGGTCGGGAACGATCGCGCGCGGCCGGTCGGGCTCCTTCGTGAGCACCGACATGAGCACCGCGGCCGGATCTTCGTGGTTGTACAGCTCGCGGCCCGTGACGCAGCGATAGATGAGCGCGCCCACGGCGTACACGTCGCACCGATGATCGACCTTGGCCCCGCGCGCCTGCTCGGGAGCCATGTACGCCGGCGTGCCCATCACCACGCCGGTGCGCGTGCGATTGGCAGCGCCCGGGTCCGTGAGGCGCGCGATGCCGAAGTCGAGCAGCTTCACCGTGGGCGGATCCTCGCCGACGAGGAACACGTTGTCGGGCTTCATGTCGCGATGGACGATGCCCACCGCGTGCGCGGCCGACAGCGCCGCGCACAGCTGCCGCACCACGTGCACCGTCTCCTCGAGCGACAGCTTGCCCACGCGCTCGAGCCGTTTCGCGAGGTCCTCGCCCTCGAGCAGCTCGGCCGCGATGAACGGGATGCCCTCCGGCGTCTCGTCGACGTCGAACACCTCGAGCACGTTCGGATGGTGCGCGAGCCCGGCGACCTCGGCCTCGCGGCGGAATCGCGTGACGAGCTCGGTCTTGCGGGCGAGCTCCGTGTGCATGATCTTGATCGCGAGCCGCCGCCCGTTCATGCGGGTGTGGCGAGCCTCGTAGACGGTGCCCATGCCGCCGATGCCGATGCGTCGCACGATGCGATAGCTGTTCGACAGCGTCTCGCCGAGATAGCGATCGCGTTGCTCGTCGGCCTCGAGCTCGAGCTCCACGACGTCGCGCGGACACACGCGATAATCGAACGGGAAGCGCTCGCCGCAGCTCGGGCAGCGCTTCGTGAGAATCGCGGAGATCTGCGAGCTCGACTGGCCGGAGAACGGCTCGGGCGTCGGTGGCTCGCGCACCATCGCCGGCGGATTCGGAGGGCCGGGCGCGCGAGGCCGGGGCGGCTGCACCGGACCAGGCCCGAGGATCGCGATCGTCTCGGCGCGCTGTTGGCCGGGCGGTGGCGGTGCCGGTGCCGGCGCGGGGGGGCGCGGCCGGGGTGGCGGTGGCGACTGCGAGCCCATCGTCCCATCCGATGGTAACGCCGCGTGACCCGTTCCGACGAGGGCCATCGGTTACACTGCCGACCTTGCTCGAGCACGCGACGGCGACGGGGGCATCCGGGTTCGCGGCGCCGGCGAGCGACGGCTCGCTCTCGCTGCGCTGCGAGGGCTGTGGCGCCGCGATCACGGTGGCGGCCGGCTTGCGGACGACGAAGTGTCCGTACTGCGCATCTCCGGCAGTGGTCGACCGGCCACCGGATCCACATCGCGCCGATCCGACGTTCGTGGTCGGTTTCGTCGTCACGCGCGAGCGCGCGCTGGAAGCCGCCAAGGAGTGGGTGAAACGGCCGTGGTTCGCCCCCCGCGCCTTTCGTCATGCCGACGTCGCGGACGTGCGCGGGATCTACCTTCCGGCGTATCTGTACACGGCCGAGGCCCACGCCGAGTACGAGGTCGAGATCGGCGAGAACTACACGGTGGTCGAGACCTACACGACCACCGAGAACGGCAAGACGGTCACGCGCACGCGCACGCGCACCGAGACCGAGTGGCGATCGCTCACCGGGACCTGGGCGGCCTACGTCGACGAGGTGCTCGTCACCGCGTCGCGCGGCCTGTCGGACGGCGAGCTCGATCGGGTGGAGCCGTTCGACTTGCGCGCGTTGCGTCGGTTCACGCCGAAGCTCCTGTCCGGGTGGATCGCGGAAGATCCCTCGATCGATGCGGCGACGTGCGCGGCGCGGGCCCGCGAGCAGGCCAACGAGGCCGTCGGCGCGCGCCTCGGCCGGCACATGCCGGGCGATTCCTACCGCGGGCTCGGCTATCGCACGACGCTTCGCAACGAGGATCAGGAGCTCCTGATGCTGCCGGTGTGGGTGCTGGCGATCCGCTACGCGAAGGACAAGCCGCTCGTTCGGCTCGTCATCAACGGACAGACCGGCGCGCTGTGGGGAAAGAGCCCGCTGTCGTGGGCCAAGATCGTCGGCGCGATCCTGATCGGCCTCGCGCTCGTGGTCGCGATCGCGCTCGTGGTGGGGATGAAATGAGCGCCGTGTTGTCCCCGTGCCATCGCTGCCAGAGCCCGCTCGAGCGCGGCGATCTGCGCTGTGCGATCTGCGGCCTGCCGACCCCGTCCACGCCGCAGGGCGGAGACGCGCCCGTCGAGGTGATCGCGTCGATCCTGCGCTGCAACGGATGCGGTGCCGCGGTCGCCTACGACGCGAAGGCCGGCGCCCCGAAGTGTGGATTCTGCGGCTCCGTGATGGAGGTGGAGACGCCCGAGGATCCGATCGAGGAAGCGCAGGCGTTCCTCGTGTTCCGCGTCGACGCCGAGCAGGCGAAGGCGTCGCTGCGCCAGTGGATGGGATCGCTCGGGTTCTTCCGCCCGAAGGACTTGTCGAGCAAGTCCACCGTCGACTCGCTCAAGCCGCTGTGGTGGGCGGGCTGGTGCTTCGACGCCGACGTGCTCGTCACGTGGGCGGCCGACAGCGACGCGGGCTCCGGTCGCTCCGCCTGGGCGCCGCACAGCGGACGCATGTCGCTGTCGCTGAAGCACGTGGTCGTGTCGGCCTCGCGCGGGCTCGAGCAGGCCGAGATCGTCCAGCTCGCGCCGGGCTACAACCTCGCCGACGCAGGGCCCGAGCCGCACGAGCATCCGGGCGCGACCGTCGAGCAGTTCGCGGTGCAACGGTCGGCAGCGCGCCAGACGATCGCCGCCGCGCTGACGAGCCAGGCCGCGCAGATGGCCAGCACGCAGGTGCCGGGCTCGTCGCAGCGCAACCTGCACGTGTCGGTGCTGCCCGAGCGCATGGTGACGCATCGGCTCGCGTTCCCGGCGTACGTGCTCGCGTATCGCTACGACGGCAAGCTCTATCGCGCGATCGTCCACGGGCAGAATCCCGGCCTCGTGATCGGCAAGGCACCGATCGCCTGGGGACGCATCGCGGCCATCGCCGCGGCGGCACTCGTGGCCGTCGTCGTGATCGCCCTCGTGATCGTGGCGATGCGTTAGCGCTGGGGCGCCACGCGATAGACGATGCCGTCGCCGTTCGGACCGTTCACGACGGTGTCCGCCGTCGTGAAGAAGACGTCGCCGTACGCGTTCTGCCCGTAGCCGAGCACGCGCACGCCCGAATCGGCGAGCACGCCGAGGTCGGTGCCGTCGGCTCGCAGGCCGCGGATCTCCGGCGTGCAGTAGTCGCCGTAGAGGTACACGCCGTCCCACGCCGGCACCTCGCACGAGCGATACACCGCGCCGCCGGTGACCGAGCAGCCCTGGGTGGGACCGCCACCGTGCGCGTACTCGAAGAGCGGCGCGATCTGGCCGTCGCCGTTCGGCTGGTTCGGCGCCGCCGACGTGTCGCAACCCGCATCGTTCTCGCAGTGGTTGCCCTCGAGCGCGCTCCACCCGTAGTCGCCGCCCGCGACGACGAGGTCGATCTCTTCCCACTGATCCTGACCGACGTCGCCGACCCACAGCGCGCCGTCGACGGGGTCGAACGAGAAGCGCCACGGGTTGCGGAAGCCCCACGCGTACACCTCGGGCGCGAACTCGGCATTGTCGAGGAACGGATTGTCGTCCGGGATCGTGTAGTCGAACGGACCGGGCATGGCGCACAGGCCGAGGCATGCGACCGGCTGGTCGGGATTGCCGTCGGGCTCGGGATCGATGCGGAGGATCTTCGCGAGGATGACGCCCGGATCGCGGCCCGTCGCCGCGGTGTCGAAGCCGTCGCCGCCGTCGCCGAGCCCGATGTACAGCATCCGATCGGGACCGAACGCGATCTGTCCGCCGTTGTGATTGCCATACGGCTGCGCCGCGTCGATCACGACGCGGATCTCGGACGACACGTGGTTCGGATCGCCCTCTTCCAGCGTCAGCTCCGACACGCGCGTGGGCGGACCGGCCATGCCACCGACGGTGTACGCGACGTAGACGCGCGGATCGTCGGGGAAGTCGGGATGGAAGGCCATCGAGAACAGTCCCATCTCGCAGCCGAGGATCGGCTGGTCGTCGCACGCGACGTCGAGCGTCGCGAACGCGTCGTCGGGCGCGCTGGTCATGCCCGGCTCGAGGATGCGGATCGTGCCGCCCTGCTCGACGACGAACAGGCGCTCGGGCTCGGTCGGATGCCCGAGCGCGAACACCGGCCGATTGAACCCGTTCGCCACCTGCTGCAGACCGAGCGTGGGCTCGCCGTCGACGGGCTCGTACGGGCACGGCAGCTCGCCCGTGTCGCCGGTGCTCGACGATCCGCCGACGGTCGTGCCTGCCGTCGCGTCGGCGGTCGCGTCGGGATCGGTCGGGCTCGTCGTCGGGGCCGCGCTCGTGTCCACGGGCATCGTCGCGCTCGCGTCCGGATCCGTCGCGCTGTCGTCCGGATCGGTCGCGCTCGTGGGCCCTGCCGTGGAGCTGCCGGCGCCGTCGTTCGCGTCGCCGTCGCCCTTGCACGCCATCATCATCGCGGCCACGGCGATCGCCGCGCGCGTCGTCGCTCTCGTCGTCATGTCGCCCTCACTCCGGCGCGAGTCGATAGACGTGCCCGTCGCCGTACACGCCGCCCGCCTGGCCCTCGACCGAGACGAAGTAGGAGTCGCCCCATGCGTTCCAGCCGTGGCCCTGGATGATCTCACCGGGGAGTTCTAGCGCGATGCCTTCGTCCTGCACGGTGGTGCCGTCCCACGTGAGGGCGAACATCTCGCCGGTGCAGTAGTCGGCGAAGGTGTAGACGCCGTGCCAGCCGGGCACCTCGCACGAGCGGTACACCGTGCCGCCGGTCACCGAGCAGCGGCCCGCGCTGTGGGCGTAGTCGGTGACGGGCATGATCAGGCCGTCGCCGTTCGCCGTGTTGGGATCCGCCGTCTCGTCGCACCCGAGGTCGTCGAAGCAGTGGGCGCCTTCCATGTCGCTCCAGCCGTAGTCGAGGCCGGCGTTCACGATGTTGATCTCCTCCCACTCGCCCTGGCCGACGTCGCCCATCCAGAGGTCGCCGGTCTCGATGTCCCACGACCAACGCCACGGGTTGCGGAAGCCCCACGCCCAGATCTCGGGCGCGAAGTTCTCGTCGCCGACGAACGGATTGTCGGCGGGGATCGTGTAGTCGAACGGACCGAGCTGACCGCAGCTGGCACACACTTCCGGGTTGTCGTCGCTGCCGTCGGGCTCGGGATCGATGCGCAGCATCTTCGAGAGGATCACCGACGGGTTGCGGCCGGTCTGGTACGTGTCGTCGAAGCCGCCGCCGTCGCCGAGGCCGATGTACATGTAGCCGTCGGGGCCGAAGCCGATCATGCCGCCGTTGTGGTTCGACGCCGGATCGTCGACGTCGATGACGATGCGCTCGGTGGTGGGATCGACCTGAGAGTCGTCACCACGCATGAGCAGGAACTCGCTGACGGTGAGTGCGGGGCTCTGGCCGCCGTCGGCCGCGTTGTAGGCCACGTACACGCGGGGATCGGCGGGGAAGTCGGGATGGAACGCGAAGCCGAGCAGGCCGCGCTCGTCGCCGGTCGTCACGTTGTTCGCACCGGCGACGTCGACGTGGAGGAACACGTCGTCGGGGGCCATGTCCTCGCCGGGCTCGAGGATCTTGATGTCGCCGCCCTGCTCGACGACGTACAGGCGGTCCGGCACCTCCGGGTGGCCGAGCACGAACACGGGGCGGTTGAAGCCGCTGCCGACGAGCTGCAGCGCGAGGTCGGGCGTGCCCTCGACCGGCGTGTATGCACACGACGGCTCGCCGGTCGTGCCCTCGTCGGTCGTGCCGGTGTCGGGATCGTTCGTCGTGCCGGCGGACGTGTCCGGCTCCGTCGGATTGTCGTCGCTCGACTCCGGGTTCGACGGGTCCGTCATCGTGTTGCTCGGATCCGTCATCGTGTTGCTCGGATCCGTCATGCTCTCTTCGGCGCTGGTCTCGGACTCGTCGGTGCCGCCACCGTCGGCATTGCCGTCGTCGCCGCACGCGACGAAGACGAGGGAGAGCGACGCGATTCCGATCGATGCAGGACGCAGGGTCATGGGCAAGACTCCGCGGCCACGCTAGCACGAGCACGCGCGCGGACGAGGGCCGCGCGCCCCCGTGAGCCACCTCCGACAACGCCTCGTGTAGCGCCCGTGATGAGGGCTACGCGAACCGTCACTCCGGCGCGAGCCGGTAGACCAGACCGTCCTCGATGGGACCGTTCGGGATCGCTTGCACCGTCGTGATGAACACGTCGCCGTACGCGTTCCAGCCGTTGCCGAGCACGTTCTCGCCGACGTCGAGCACGATGCCGAACGGCTCCACGGCCGAACCATCCCACGCGAGCGCCCACATCGAGCCGCTGCAGTAGTCGGCATAGACGTAGAGGCCCTGCCACGCGGGCACCTCGCACGAGCGATACACGCCGCCGCCGGTGATCGAGCAACCCTCGCCGTGGCCGTACTCGGCGATCGGTGCCGTCATGCCGTCGGCGTTGACCTGACCGGGCGCGGCGGACTCGTCGCACCCACCGTTGAAGCAGTGGTTGCCCTCCATGTTGCTCCACCCGTAGTCGGCACCGGCGACGACGATGTCCACTTCCTCCCAGTCGCCCTGCCCCACGTCGGCCACGTAGAAGTCGCCGTTCTCCGGATCCCACGAGAAGCGCCACGGGTTGCGGAAGCCCCACGCGTACGTCTCGGGCGCGAAGTTCTCGTCGCCGACGAACGGGTTGTCTGCCGGGATCGTGTAGTCGAACGGGCCCGGCATGTCGCACGAGCCGTCGCATGCGGTCGGCATGTCCGGCGTGCCGTCCGGCTCGGGATCGATGCGGAGGATCTTCGCGAGGATCACCGACGGATCGCGCCCGGTCTGGAAGCCGTCGTCGGCACCGCCGCCGTCGCCGAGCGAGATGTAGAGGTAGCCGTCCGGGCCGAAGCCGATCATGCCGCCGTTGTGATTGCCGGCCGGCTGCGCGGCGTCGAGGACGATGCGCTCCGTGCTCATGTCGACGTGATCCGGATCGCCCGCCATCACGGAGAACTCGCTCACGCGCGTCGGCTCGGCGCCGGGAGGCGTGTACGCGACGTACACGCGTCCGTCGTCGGGGAAGTTCGGATGGAACGCGAACCCGAGCAGGCCCTGCTCGCAGCCGATCTCCGTGTTGTTCCCGCACACGACGTCGAGCTCGAGGAACGCGTCGTCGGGCGCCGTCGTCTCGCCGGGCTCGAGGATGCGCACCGCACCTCCCTGCTCGACGACGAAGAGCCGGTCCGGCTCCGTCGGATGCCCCAGCGCGAGCACGGGCCGATCGAAGCCGTTCGCGACGACCTGCAGTCCGAGCGCCGGCATGCCGTCGACCGGCGTGTACGGACACGCGGGCATGCCGGTGTCGGTGGTCTCGGCGTTCGTGTCGGTGGTGTCGGGGCTCGTGTCGCCGACGGTGTCGGGATCCGTCATCCCGTCGTCGTCGTCGGCTGCCGTCATCGTCATCGTGTTGGAGTTCGAGCTCGGATCGGCGACGTCGTCGGCCGACGAGCTCCCCGTGCCACCGTCGTCGGAGCCACCATCCTTGCCGCACGACACGGCGAGCACGAGGGCGGGAACGACGACGAGCTGCGAGACGAAGCGGGAGGGGGAAGCCATGCCCGCACGGTATCACGGCCGCGCGCCGGCTGTCGTGCGCGAACCGTCACACGAAACCGAGCGCACGCTCGAGCTTCGTCAGAGATTCGGCGGCGTCGTTCTCCCCCATCGCCGCCACGATTGCGAAAATCGTGGTCCTCACCTCGTCCATGTCGATGTCCGATCGGGCCCGCACGACCGCCGCCGCATCGTCGATGTCGAGCGGCCGTCCCGCGATCAGCTTGGTGACGACGAGATCGATCGGAGCGATCACGGGGACAGGCACCCCCAACACGTCGATGGTCTGCGCGCGTTCGAGAAACGACTCCTCGAGCCCGACGCTACCGAGCACCACGTCCACCGGCATCGCGGCTTCGCGGTGCAGTAGGGGCAAGACGCGTGTCCGAGCGATGAAGTCGTCGTCACGGACGCGAAGCTCCAAACCCTCGCGTTGCAGGGAAGCGACGAGCTTCGTGATCGCGAGGCCTCCGAGCATCACGGTGACGTCGACGTCCGAAGTGAGACGGCGGCTGCCGTAGAGGGCCGCCGCACGGGCACCGAACAGGTACCACGACAGCTGTTCGCTCTCGAACGCCCGGCTCAGCGCCGCGAGGACACGTGCGAGGGGGGAATCCATCCGCCGAGCCGGTCCAGTTTCGCACACAGGTCTTCGTGGTGCTTCAGATCGTCCCGTCGCGATTCCTCGTCGGGCCACCCGGGATCGAGCGCACGCATGTCGGACCAGAGCGCTTCCGAGGCGCGTGCGCCGGCCGCCGGGCCACCCACGCGCGCGTCCTCGGCGAATGCGGCGTCCTTCGACGCACGGATCTCCGCCCAGGGTCTACGCACGTAGGCTCGGATGTCGTCCGCGCGCAGAGGCTCACGTCCCGTCATCGTCGTTCCATCCTAGCACGCCGTCGTTCACGACGGGTGCGAGCAGCTGTCGTCGGTGCAGAAGACCTCGGCGTGGGCCTCGATCTCGTGCGCGAGATCCTCCGCCTTGCGGCGCGGGAGCATGGCGGAGATGGCGAGGCGGTTCGCCGACACGAGCGTGCAGAACTTCCGCACGAGCGGGAACAGGGCCGGATGCGCGAGCTTGCCCGCCCAGTCGCGGTACGTCTGCGTCGCCCACAAGCACATGAGCCACGCACCGCCGCCGCGATAGATGCCGCCCTCCTCGTCGACGACGAGGATCTCCTTCTCCGGACACCACGCGGTGAGCCCCGGATAGCGCTGCTCGAGCATCGGCGATTGCAGCGGCACGAACTCGAGCGGCACGTAGGCGGGCTGCCGCGTCAACCAGTCGCGAACCCGGCAGCACAGCCCGCACTTCTCGTCGTAGAAGACGGTGAGCTTCGTGAACACGACTCACCCACCGTTCGCCTGGGGATACTGACCGTAGTAGGGCTGACGCAGCTGACCCATCGGCTGCACCGGCGGCGGCACGTGCTTCAACATGCCGCGCCGACGGATCCGCGCGAACACGTACAGGTTGAAGAAGTGCATCGCGCCGAGCACGAGCAGCACCGTGCCCACCTTCATGCTCACGCGTTCCACCGCGGCGGCGACGTCCTTGGGCATTCCCATCTGGATCGCGAGCGCGACGAAGCCGATGTTCACGAGGTAGAAGCCCACCACCAACAGATGGTTCACGGCCTTGGCCAGCTCCTCGTTGCCGGAGAACGCGTCGACGAGGAAGTGATGGCCGTTCTTGTGGAGCGTCTTGCCGACCCACACGGTCAAGAGGACGCTGATGGACAGATAGAACGCGTACGCGACCACGAGGATCGACATCGGGACACCCACACCTTTCGATGATTTCAGTCTGTACTGAAAGTTCAGGAACGACCAGGCCGACGTGCGCGCAACGGTTGCGGCGGCCTACTCGTTGCGCAGCCGCGGCGGCGTGAAGTGCTCGGGCCGCTTGCCGGTCTTGTCGGCATAGAACGCCCGGAACAGCTCCATGTCCGCCGCGAGATCGCCGGGCTGGAGCACGGGTCCCATGCCACCCACGCGATTGCCGAAGTCGAGGAACCCCATGACGATCGGCACGTCGGCTCCGCGCGCGATCTCGTAGAAGCCGGTCTTCCAGTACTCGCCGCGATCTCGCGTGCCTTCGGGCGGCACGCCGAGGATCAGCTCGTCACGCGTGCGGAACGCGTCGATCATCTGACCGACGACGCCGTGTGCGGCGCGGCGATCGATGGGGATCCCACCGAGCCACGTCAGCAACCAGCCCAGCGGCGGCACGAACAGCGAGTGCTTCACCATCCACTTGATGTGGATCCCGTACACCCACGCGAGCGCGAGCATGAACGGCACGTCCCAGTTGCTGGTGTGCGGCGCGAGGATGAGCACGAACCGGCGCGGATGGGGCAGCTCGCCCTCGAGGCGCCATCCATGCAGACGAAGCCACGCGTTGCCGATCCAGCGCTTGATCATCAACAGGGCCCGTTCGGGCAGCAGTCGCCGAAGTCCAGGCAGGCCTGGTCGCAGTAGCACGCGCCTCCGAAGCCACCGCACTCGCACGGCACCCCGCACGTGTTCGGGTCGTCGGGGCAGTCCGACGGACAGGCGCACGAGTCCTCGTTCGGCTCGCACGAGCCGTTGCCGCACACATAGTCGACGCACGCACCCGTGTTGTACTGGCACGTCGCGGAGCACCCGAGGTTGCCCGCATCGAAGCCCTGGCTCACGCACGTCTGACCGCCGAGCTGCGCACCGTCGCACGTCTCGCCCATGTCGATGATGCCGTTGCCGCACGCGGTGCAGCCGCTCTCGTCGAGCGTGCACGTGGTGGGCGTGCACGCGAGCGTGCCACCGGAGTAGTTGCCACCGCTCGGCGCCGGCAATGCGGTGCAGCTCAGGTTGCCGAGCTGCGCCGGCGTGCACGCGCTGCCTTCCATGCCGCAGTCGCACGTCTCGCCGTCCTGCAGCAGGCCATCGCCGCACACACCGTCCGCGCAGTCGGACGTGTCGTAGGTGCAGTCGACGTTGCACGCGATCGTGCCGCCTGCGAAGCCCTCCGACGTGCAGTCGCCCGAGCCGAGCGCATCGCCGTCGCAGTCCTCGCCCATGTCCACGGCACCGTTGCCGCATGCGTCGCTGCACATCGACGTGTCGAACGTGCAGTTCGCTGTGCACGACAGCTGCCCACCGCTGAAGCCCTGCGTCGCGCACGATTGCTGATCGAGATCGGGACCGTCGCACTCTTCGGGTGCATCGATCGCACCGTTGCCGCAGTTCTCACCGCCGACCTCGGCCGACGACGTCGCGGTGTCGCTCGCGGTGCCGTCGCCCGTCTCGCTCGCGTTGGTCGCCGTCGACGGCCCGGCCGACACCGTCGCGGAGGAGCCGACCCCGAACGTCACGGCGGCGCCGTCGATGTCGGTGCCCTTGGCGCAGCCGGCCGCGAAGAGCAGCCAGAGGCAGGTCGAACCGCGGCGCGAGCGCATCACTTCCACTCTAACACCCGACGCCTTGGACCCGGCAACGGGTGGAGATTCCGGGCACTGCTCAGGCGAGCGTGTCGACGAGGGTCCCCAACATGTCGTCCATCGTGTGCACGACGGCTGCCGTCGCACGAATCCGCGCTTCGGCAAGCTCGGCATCGACGATCATGACGGGATCCGTCTGCACGGCTCGGCTGGCGCTCGCGAAGTCGGCCTGCGCGGCGGCCAGGCCGCGCGATGCGGCGGCGAGTCCCTGCGTGGCGCCGATCACCTCGGGCCCATCGACCCGAAGGGCCGCGCGCTGGAGCTCGCCGCTGCGCTGCGGTCGCGCTACTTCGACACGCACACCGCGAGCGCCGGCGTCTTGCCGAGGTCGACCTTCGAGCCGTCGTGTCGGCTCGTCGACGTCCAGAACACGCCGCTCACCTTGCCCTTGAGCAGCGGTGCTTCGCCGGGCGTCGGCAGCCGCCAGCCGGAGAGACGACCGTACTTCGAGCCCTTCTTCGTCTCGCATGCGCGTGCTGCTTGTGCGCGCTGCGGGACCTGCAGCGACGCGGGCGTCGCCATGAAGAGCCCACCGCCGAGCTTCTTGGTCTTCTTCGGATCCGGGCCCTTCGGTGGATCGGGCTTGTGCGTGCCACCGCCGTCGTCCGACTTGCCGCCGTCGTCGTCCGCCTTGCCGTCGTCCGCCGCACCGTCGTCGGCCGCCTTGCCGTCGTCCGCTGCCTTGCCGTCGTCCGCTGCCGCGCCGTCGTCGGCTGCTTTGCCGTCGTCGGCTGCCTTGCCGTCGTCCGCTGCCTTGCCGTCGTCCGCTGCCTTGCCGTCGTCGGCTCCGCTGTCCGCCTTCGCGCCGCCGTCGTCCGCCGCCTTGCCGTCATCGGCGACGGCCTTGCCGTCGTCGGCCGCCTTGCCGTCGTCGGCGACGGCCTTGCCGTCGTCGGCCGCCTTGCCGTCGTCGGACTTCGCCTCGCCACCGTCGGCCGCGACCGGCACGTCCTTCGTCTCGGTCTGCGTGACGGTGGTCTTGTTCTTCTGCGCGTTCCACCACAGGAAGCCGCCCGCACCGACGCCGCCGACGAGCAATGCGAGCACGCCGATGAGCACGCCCTTGCCACCGCCGCCGCCGATGTTGCGATCGGGTCGCTTCTCGTCGACGGAATCGAAGCCGCCGAAGTCGCCGCTCATCGTCGGCGACGTCGCCGGCGGTCCACCGATCTCGCCGGACCACGTCGGTGCCGTGGCGGCCGGACCTCCGCGCGTGCCGAACGTCGGGCCGCTCGGCGACGGGCCCGACGTGGGTCCTTGCATCGGCGGGGCGACGGGTGCAGCTCCGCCGCGATGGCTCATCGCCGTGGGCGCCGCGCCGATCGGCACCACGCCCGGTGGCGGTCCGCTGCTCGCGATCGTCGCGCCCGGCGGAGGCGGCGAGGGCGAGCGCGTGGGCGCGGCCGAGATCGCGGTGCCGCTCGCCGGCTGCCACGGAGCCTGGCTCGCGTCCTCGAACGGCGCGAGCGCTTCGTACAGCGCCTGCGACGTCGGCCATCGCTCCTCGGGTCGCTTGCGCAGGCACTGCGCGACGACCTGCACGAGGCCGAGCGGCACGTGCGGTGCGAGCTCGGAGAGCGACGGCGCCTCGCGAGCCGCGACGTTCATGAGCGTCGCCGCCATCGTGGGTCCGACGAACGGGTTCTTGCCGGCGAGCGCCCAGTAGAGGATGACGCCCATCGCCCAGATGTCCGTGCGCGCGTCGACCTGCGCCGCGCCCTCGGTCTGCTCGGGCGACATGTACTCGGGCGTGCCCATGAGCACGCCCATGCCGGTCTTGCCCGCGTTCTCGCCCTCGGTGAACTTCGAGATGCCGAAGTCCATCAGCTTGACGAGCAAGCGGCCGGGCTCGGGCTCGTGCAGGAACACGTTCTCGGGCTTGAGATCGCGATGGACGATGCCCTTGCCGTGTGCGGCCGCGAGACCGATGAGCGCCTGCCGCACGATCATCACGATCACGCCGGGCGCGACCCGACCGCCGCGCTTCACGATGAAGTCCGCGAAGTCGGACCCGTTCAACATCTCCATCACGATGTACGGGCCCAGCGGGCTGCGCCCGAGATCGAGGATGTCGCAGATGTGGCGGTTGCCGATGCGACCCGCCGCGGTCGCTTCGTTGCGGAAGCGGGCGAGCACGCCCTCGTCCCGCGAGAACTGCACGTGCATCAGCTTGATGGCGACCGTCTTCTTGACGAGGACGTTCTCGGCCATCCAGACGGCTCCCATGCCGCCTTCACCGAGCTGCTTCACGAAGCGGAACTTGCCGTCGAGGATCCGGCCTTCGAGCGGGACGAGACGCTCGGTCGTCGGACACAGCAGCACGTCATCGGCGTGGTGCTGACCGCAATGGGGACATGGGCCCGGACTGGGGACAGGCATGGCCGCGGTCACGTATAGCACGGACGGGAATGCGCGCGCTCGCATTCGCCGACGCCGGTCTCGCTGCAAGCCGGGCATCTCGAAGCGGACGGATCGGGCGAGCCTGCTAAGCTCCGCGCATGGTACAGACCGTTCGCGCCGCTCGTGCGTCCGACAGGGTCGGATCGATGCGCGCGCCGTCGTCCTCGGCTCTGCGGGTCGCGATCGCGATCGCGATTGCGAGCGTCGCTTGCGACGTGAAGCTGCCGGGCCAGGACCCGGCGCCCGAGCCTGCGCCCGCCGCCCCCGCTCCGGAGACGCCGCCCGCCCCGCCGCCACCCGTCGAGTCCGTCGCCGTTTCGTCCCAGCCGAAGATCGATCCGAAGACCGGCACGACGCCCGAGGTGGAGCCGGTCACGGCCGAGGGCCGTACGCAGGACGAGCGCAATTCGATCGACGTGTTCCAGGCCGCCGCGCCTGCGACCGTGTTCGTCACGCAGACGGCGATCGTGCGCGATCGATTCTCGTCGCGTGCCGCCGAGATCCCCGCCGGCGCGGGCACGGGTTTCGTGTGGGACGACAAGGGCCACGTCGTGACGAACTGCCACGTCGCGATGCGCGACTGCGTCGGACGTCGACCGGGCGCGAGCCTCACGGTGACGTTGTTCGATCAGAAGGAGTACCCGGCCTCGGTCGTCGGCATCGATCCGTTCCACGATATCGCAGTGCTGAAGATCGAGGCGAAGGACAGCAAGCTCGTCCCGATCCGTCGACCCGATTCGAGCTACAAGCTCGAGGTCGGGCAAAAGACGGTGGCGATCGGCAACCCGTTCGGGCTCGATCACACACTCACGGTGGGCGTGGTGTCGGCGCTCGGGCGCGAGGTGAAGGGCATCGGCGACGTCACCATCCGCGGGATGGTGCAGACTGACGCCGCGATCAACCCTGGCAACTCCGGCGGACCGCTGCTCGACTCGCGCGGTCAGCTGCTGGGGATGAACACGATGATCTTCTCGACGAGTGGCAGCGCGGCCGGCATCGGGTTCGCGGTGCCGGTCACGACCATCGAGCGCGTCGTGCCGCAGATCATCGAGACGGGGTTCCCCGAGCGCGTGGGTCTCGGCATCGTGCCGGTCGAGGACGCCCTCGCCGCACGCGTGGGCGTCGAGGGCGTGATCATCCAGAGTGTCTCGCCGGGATCTCCGGCGGAGAAGGCCGGACTCAAGTCGGCGGAGGACACGTCGGCGGGCCCGAAGTTCGACGTGATCGTCGGCATCGGCGACAAGCGCATCCGCACCTTCGACGACCTCTACGGCGCGCTCGAAGACAAGAAGGAAGGGGACGTGGTCAAGGTCTCGATCCGGCGCGTGCCGGGCGAAGAAGTGATCACCGCCGACGTCCCCCTCGTGAAGCTCGCCACCCGGTGAGCCGGGCGCCGTTGGGCGCTCTTTTTCGGCGCGGGGCCCCCCGGGGGTCAGATGCGTCGTGGTTTGCTACCGTGTCCGTGGATGGATCGCCTGGTCCGAGGCATCGACCGCGCCGGCACGGTTCGCGTCGTCACGGCGGTGACGACCGACGTCGTGCGTGAGGGCTGCCGTCGTCACGGCCTGCGCGGCGTCGAGGCCGTCATCCTCGGACGCGCGCTCACGGCGGGTTGCGTGCTCGTCACGCTGACGAAGAACGACGACGAGCGCCTGCGCATCTCGCTGCAAGCCGACGGACCGGCCGGCCGCGTGCTCGTCGACGCGCGCGGCAACGGCGACGTGCGCGGGTGCCTCGAGCGTCACCTCGAATCACCCGCCGATCCGCCGAGCGCGCTGCGACCGAAGATCGCCGACTGGGTCGGGCGCAACGGTCGGCTCGTGCTCACGCGCGACGTCGGGCTCGAGCACCAGTACCAAGGCGTCGTCGCGGTGGAGAGCGGCGAGATCGATCTCGATCTCGAGCGCTACCTCGGCGAGAGCGAGCAGCTGCCGTCGGCGCTCGCGTGCGAGGTCGTGCTCGACTCCCAAGGCGATGTCGTGCGCGCGGCCGGCATCCTGTGCCAGACGTTCCCCGGCGGTGAGTCCGGCGCGATCGAGGCGATCCGCGAGAACGTCCACGGCGACGCACTGCCGGCGCTCTTGCGCGCCGATCGCAGCGCCGACGAGCTGATGGGCTTCGCACTGCTCGGCGGCGACTTCGAGGTGATGGGCCAGAGCGAGCTGCGCTTCCGCTGCACGTGCGGCGTCGATCGAGCGCTCGCGGTCGTGTCCACGCTCGGCGCGGACGACATCGAGAACCTCGCGAACGAGCCCGGCGACACCGAGGTACGGTGCAGCTACTGCGGCGAGAGCTACACGATCGATCCCGAGGATCTGCTCGCCCTCGCCGCGCGGCTGCGAACGCAGCGGAGTTAGTCTCTCGGAGGGAAGCTCCGCTTCCCTCCCTTCCGGCGCTGACGCGCCTTTTGGTGCGGTGATCCTGCGAGACCACGCCGCGATCGATTGGGGTTGTGAGATAGGCTCTAGTGCTAGCATTCCGGCGGTGGCGAAGCCGCTGCGGTTCCGGGTGATCCCCCAAGAAGAGGGCACGATGCTCGCGCAGCTCGTCGCGCGTCGCATGCCCGACTGCACGCTCGACCAGGCGCGCGAGCTCGTGAAGGCCGGCGCCGTGTACATGGGGCACCTGCGCGTGCGCGTGCCCACCGTGCGCGTGGCGAACGGCGAGCGGATCACGGTGCATCCGGACGCGCTCGCAGCTCGCGAGCTCGGCAGCGACGCAGTGGTCGTGGTGCATCGCGATCCCGACTTCGTCGTGCTCGACAAGCCCGCTGGCGTGCCGGTCGCCGCGACCCGCGAGAGCGCGCGCGGCACGTTGTCCGAGGCGCTGCGTCGCATGCTCGAGCGCGAGGGCGTGACGCGGCCGTACGTCGGGGTGGTCCACCGGCTCGATCGCGGCGCGTCGGGGCTCGTGCTCTTCACGATCCGCAGCGTCGCCAACCAGAGCCTGCACAAGCAGTTCGTCGATCACGCGATCGCGCGCTCGTATCGCGTGCTCGTGCACGGCGATGCGAAGCCGGAGCTCGAGTGCGACTTACCCTTGGTGGAGACGCACTCCGGCACGAGCAAGGTCGCGCCGGGTGATCCGAATGCGAAGCCGGCCCGCACCCGCTTCCGTCGGTTGGAGCGCCTGCACGCGCGCGAGGGTACGAGCTTGCTCGAGGCGGAGCTCGAGACCGGTCGCCATCACCAGATCCGCGTGCACGCGGCGGCGCTCGGTCACCCCGTGGTCGGCGATCGTCGCTACGGCACCGCGACCGACCCAGGGGCGGAGCGCCGTGTGACGGAAGAGCGCCTCTACCTGCACGCATGGCGGCTCGCGTTCACGCACCCGAAGGACGGCACCGCGATCGAGGTCGTCGCCGAGCTGCCCGCGTGGGCCCGCTCGACCTAACGAACCTCGAACTCGACGATGGCTTCGTCACCCGCCGCGAGCTCGACGCGCTTCGCGAGGACGATGCGCTCCGCGACGAGCTCGATGCGATACGTGCCGGGCGGCAGACCGAAGCGCTCCCACGTGCCGCCTTCGCACTCGAATTCCCATGACGTCGGAGTCGACGTGCTCGCGTGGATGCGGATGCGCACGCGACCGAGCTTGCCGTTCGCAGGCACGACGACCCGACCGACCAACGCGGCCGATCGAAGCTCTGCGTGCTGTGCTCGTGCCGTGTCCAACGGCGCATCCCCCCTTCCGTCGTAAGAACGCGAACGCGCGCGCAACCTTACAACCCTGATCGTGCTACGGTGGGCTCCATGGTTCACTGCCTCATTGCATCTCGAGCGCTGCAGGGCGTTCTGCTCGCGAGTGGACCGACCAACCTCGATTCGGATCGTTATGACGGCTACGCCCTGATCGAAGTGCAAGTGCCCGACGCGGATTCGCTCGCGCAGCTGTTGGCGATGGGCGTGGATCCCTGGGTCGACAGCGTCGCGCCAGGGGCGGTCCCCGTGCTCGTGTCACCCGATCGGCGCGCGGCGATCGATGCGAGCGGATGGACCGTCCGCGTGCTGGTGGACGACGTTCAGCCCGCGATCGACGCCGAGCGCGAGCGGCTGGCGACGCGCACCGGCGTGCAGCACGGCGGCGATCCCTTCGCCGATTACGTACCGCTCGACGACGTGAACGCGATGCTGGACGGATGGGCGGCCGCCGCACCCGAGCTCGCGACGGTGATCGACGTCGGTGTCTCGATCGAAGGCCGGACGATCCGTGGGCTGCGCATCGGGACGGGCGATGGGGAATCGCCGGCGATGCTCGTGATCGGCGGTCAGCACGCGCGCGAGTGGATCAGCGTGACCACCGCCCTGTGGATCGCGGCGCGCTTCGTCGAGGACGCCGCGGATCCGGAGATCGCCGCGGTGCTCGCGGGACTCGACGTCGTCGTCGTGCCCGTCGTGAATCCCGACGGCTACGTGTGGTCGTGGGACAACCAACGGCTGTGGCGCAAGAACCGACGCGACGGCGTCGGCGTCGATACCAACCGCAACTTCGGCTACGGCTGGGGTGGCGAGGGCGCGGGCTTCGAGCCCGAGGCGGAGAACTACGCGGGACCTTCGGCGTTCAGCGAGCCGGAGTCGGCGGCGATCCGCGACTGGGTGGGCGCGCACGGCGAGCTCGTGTCGTTCGTCGATCTGCACAGCTTCGGTCAGCTGCTGCTGTGGCCGTGGGGGCACATCTACGAGGAGGCGCCCGACGCCGACGCGCTCGAGTCGATGGGCGGCGACATGGCCGAGGCGATGTACGACGTGCACCAGACACCGTACACCGCGATCCAGGGCGTGAACCTGTATCCCGCGGCCGGCAACGCGATCGACTGGGCGTACGGCGACGCGGATCTGCGCGCGTACACGCTCGAGCTGCGCCCCGGCCCGGACGTGCCCGAGTTCGAGGTGGGCTTCATCCTCGATCCGGATCAGATCGTGCCCGTCGGCGAAGAAGCGATGGCCGCGATCCTCGTGCTCGCGGAGTGGTCCGCGATGCAGGGCGAGGGCGACACGGGCAGCGACACGACGACCGGAAGCGCGGACACGTCGACGAGCGCGACGAATCCCGACACGGGCGACGACGCGAACGACGACGGCACGAGCGGTGGCGCATCCGCGACGGACGCGACGGCGACGGACACGAATCCGACGACGCTCACCGCCTCGGCGACGAACGCCGACGACTCGGGCTCGTCGTCGAGCGGCGCGAGCGAAGACGACGACGCGAGCGGCTGTGGCTGCACGAGCGAGCCCGACGCGGGCGTGCTCGGTCTCGGAGTGCTCGCGATCGTCGGTGCGTGGCGGCGACGCCGTTCACCGCCGCCTTCGCCCGCGCGGCAGCGAGCGCGGCGCGTCGGCGAGTAGCAGCGCGCGCAGGGCCGCGGCGGCCGGCGACAGGCGATCGACGCCGCGGTGGCGCAGCCGCAGCGGGCGGGCGATCGGTACGCGCGGATCCTTCACCTCCACGAGCCGGCCGAGCTCGAGATCGGTCGCGACCGCGGAGCGGCTCACGAGCGCGATGCCGAGGCCCGCGCGGACGCTGCCCTTCACCGTCGAGATGCTGCCGAGCTCCATCGCGATCTCCACGTCGGGGAAGTAGAGGTCCTGCATCGCTCGCACCGCGCTGCCCGGTGCGAACGCGATGAACGGCAGCGCCTTCGCGTCGACGCTCGGCGCCGCGACGAGCACCACCTGCTCCGCGCGGAACGCATCGCCCTCGTCGCCCGTTGCCACCACCAAGTCGAGATCGCCGGCCTCGAACGCGTCGAGCGCCGCGTCCTCCGGCATCTCGCGCAGCTTGAGCGCGACCTTCGGGTGCTTGCGACGGAACACCGAGAGGATCGGCGGCAACAGGTACGTGCACGCCGTCTGCCCGCCGCCGATGCGCACCTCGCCGGCGGACAGCCGCGCGAGCGTCTCGACGGCCGCCCTGCCCTCGTCGACGGCCACCACCGCCGCACGCGCGTGGGGCAGCAATGCCTTGCCCGCGGCCGTGAGCGTCGCGCCATGGCGGCCGCGATCGAACAACCGCGCGTCGAGATCGCGCTCGAGTCGGTGGATCGACGACGTGAGCGCGGGCTGCGACACGTGCACGTGACGCGCCGCGCTCGTGAACGTGCCGTGGTCCGCGACCGCCAGGAAGTGCCGCAGCGGCTCCAACATAAGCAAAGCTTATCGAAATCGCTCGAAACATCCATGGGCGCAAGGCGCCGGGCCGACCCATGATGAGCGCATCGAATGATCTCGCTCGTCCTGCTCGGACTCCTCGCCGGCCTCGTGACCACGGTCGCCGGCATGGGCGGCGGGCTGTTCCTCATCGTCGCGCTCGGCGTCACCCGCGGCCCCCACGTCGCGCTCGCTCTGACCGCGCCCGCGCTGTTGCTCGCGAACCTGCACCGCGCGTGGCTCTTCCGCGCGCACCTCGATCGCGGCGTCGCGATGCGGCTCGCGGCCGGTGCCGTGCCCGGCGCGATCCTCGGTGGGCTGCTCTTGCCCGCGATTCCCGAGGCCGTCGTCGCCGGGCTGCTCGCGACCACGACCGTGCTCGCGCTGCTGCGCCAGAGCGGCAGGCTGCGACTGAACCCCGGCCGTGCCGGGCTCGTCGTCGGCAGCGCGCTCGTCGGCATGTTCGCGGGCACGTCGGGCGGCGCCGCGATCCTCATGGCGCCGCTCGTGCTCGCCGCGGGCCTGCACGGCGAGGCCTATCTCGCGACGATCGCCATCGGTGCGATCGCGCTGCACGTCGGCCGCGTCGTCGCCTACGGCACCGTCGGTCTGCTCGGCTTCGGCGACGCACCGGCGATCGCCGCGCTGCTCGTGGGCCTCATCGTCGGCAACCTGTGCGGTCGGCACGTGCGGCGCCACGTGCCGGCGCGGCTCGAGCCCGTCCTCGAGCTCGGCGCGCTCGTGATCACGTCGCTCGTCGCGGTCGGCACCGTGCTGCGCTGACTCACCGCGCGAGCGCATCGGCGACGTCGCGCGCGAGCGCGGGATCGCCTTCGGTCGCGCGACAGATCTCGTCGGCACGCGCGAGCAACTCTCTCGCGCGCGCCGCCGACCCGTGGGCCCGCTCCCACTCGGCCTGGGCGAAGAGCGCCTCGGCGACGGGACGCGTCGACGCGCCGTAGAACTGCTCGCGCAGCGCGACGGCGCGGGCGAGCGACGCTCCCGACTCGTGCACGAGCCCGAGCTGCGCCTGACACCGGCCCCGCTCGAGCACCGCGAGCGGGGCGATCTCCGGGTCGTGCGCCCCCGCGGCGCGCTCGATCTCGTCGGCGCGATCCAGGAGCGCCATCGCGTCCTCGCACCGCTTCGCTGCTCGCAGGGCGACGGCGAGGCTGACGAGCGGCGACACCACCTCCGTCGAGTCGCGTCCGTGCACGCTCTCCGACAACGCGAGCGCGCGCCGACCGTATGCGATCGCTTCGTCCCCGCGCCCGAGGGCGGACAGCGCCTCGACGAGCTGGTACAGCGTCGTGATCAGCCACGGCGAACGCTCGCCTTCGAGTGCCTCCTTCGCGGCCAGCACCCGCACGAGCCGCTCGACCGCAGCGTCGTAGCGCCCGAGCGAGATGTCCACGCCCGCGAGGTTGTTCTCGAGGCTCACGACATCGGGATAGCTCGGTCCGCGCGTCGCGAGCAGCATCGCGTGCGCACGCTCGAAGTAGCCGCGCGCCACCTCGATCTCACCGACGTCGCGGGCACAGAGCGCGAGCTCGTTGAGCGGAGACACGATGCGGGTGTCGTCGGGCCCGAGCGCGGCCACCACCGCATCGTGGGCGCGCTGCGCCTGCACCCGCGCCTCGCGGAGTCGGCCGGTCTCGCGCAGCCGCCCCGCCATCGACAGCGCGAGCCCGTACTCGAGGTTCCAGTCGCGCTGATCGGGCGGCAGCCCGTCGATCCGCGCCTGGATCAGCTGCGCGAGCCGTTCGGCTTCCTCGTGCTGATCGATCCGCGAGATGTTCAACACCTCGGTCATGGCGGACACGGCGAGGCTGCTGCGGCCCGATCGCTCGGCCGCGATCCATGCCTCGGTGCAGGCCGCCTCCTTCTCGCGATCGCGGCGCCCGGCGACACGCGCGCGACAGCCGGAGTACAACGCGCGGGCTCGCCGGTACGTGTCGCCGGCCTTCTCGGCCTCCTCGGCGGCGATGCGAGCGGCCTCGATCGCCTCGTCGTAGTGTCCCATGTCGTTCTGCACGCGCGCGCGTAGGAGCGCGGCGTCGATCGACGCCACGACGCCCTCGGGCTCTCGTGCGACGAAGCCGGCATCGAGGCACCGATCGGCGCTCGGCGTACGCTCGGCCGCCGCGGCAGCGTGCCGCACCATGTCGCGATCGACCACGCGCATCAGCTCGACGCGCGCGGCGAGATCGTCCAGCTGGCGATCGAGGCACACCAGCGCGGCGGCGGCATGCTCGACGCCCTCCGGGCGATCGCCCACGGCGGCCTCGCACGCCTGCGCTCGACTCTCGCGCCATGTCAGTGCGCGCGCATCCACCACGGTCTGGACGCGCGCCCATGCATCCGCGGCGTACGGCACGTCGGCGGCCTCGAACGCCGCGCGTCCACCCGCGCGGACGTCGTCGTTCCATACGGCCGCGAGCTTCTCGTCGCCTTCCCGGATGCACGCCCGCGCGTCGCCGCCCCGCGCCCACGCGAACGCGACGAGGCCGGCGACGAGGGTGCCCGTCACCGCGCCGATCGCCATGCGACGTCGACGCGTGCGACGACGCTCGAGCTCGCCGAGCAGCGCCGTCATCGACGACGGGCGCGCTTCCGGATCGCGCGCGAGACCGGCGCGAATCGAGTCGACGAGCCACCGCGGCGCGCGATGCCGCCTCGGCGGCGCAGGCGGCACGGCCTTGCTGCGCGCGAGCTCGTCGAGCGTCGTGCCCTCGAACGGTTGACGCCCGAACAGCGCCTCCCAACACGTCACGCAGAACGCGAACAGATCGGTGCGCGCATCCGTGACCACGCCCTCGTGCTGCTCGGGAGCCATGTACGCCGGCGTGCCCGCGATCTCGACCGAGCGCTTCTCCGGCTCGTCCTCGCCGCTCGCGGTGCTGTGGGCCGTCATCGCGAGCCCGAAGTCGAGCACCCGCACGCGATCCTCCTCGCCGATGAGCACGTTGTCCGGCTTGAAGTCGCGATGCACGAGCCCGGCGCGGTGGGCCGCCTCGAGCCCTCGTCCGGCCGCGAGCAGCACGTCGAGCACGTCGCTCCACCCGCGCTCGCGCTCGCGCAGCCACCGACGCAGCGTGACGCCCTCGACGAGCTCGAGCACCATGTACACGCCCATCACCGCAGGTCGCTCGTCCTCCCGCGGCAGCGCGATCGCGCCGACGTCGTGTACGGCGATCACGTTGGGGTGGCTCAGCCGTGCGATCGCCTGCGCCTCACCGAGCAGGCGCTCGCGAAGACGATCGCTGCGCGCACGCGGCGTGACGAGCTTGATCGCGACTGCGCGATCGAGCTCGGGGTCGTACGCGCGATAGACGATGCCGGCCGAGCCCCGTCCGAGTGGCGCGGTGACGACGTAGCGCCCGACCGGGAACGGCGGATCGGGCCACACGGGGACGGCGACGCGCTCGGGCGCCGTGCGGGCCATGGACGCCAACGCATCGGAGTCGGCGTCGATCGTCCCGACGCTGCCACGCTCGTCGACGCCCATCGTGGGCGATCATACCCCGCGACTCAGTCTCCGAAGGGGAAGCTCCGCTTCCCCCTCCCAGTCGCTTCGCGACGAGAGGCTGACAGCATCCGCTGTCGGCCTCTCAGAACGGGATGTCGTCGTCGCCCGGATCCGCCGGGATGTAGCTGTCGCCGAACTCCTCGGGGCCGCCCTGCGAGCCGCCCTGATCGCGACCCTGGCCGCCGCGCTCGCGATCGTGCCCACCTCCACCACCGCGCGGGCCACCACCGCCACCGCCACCACCACCGCCGCCCTCACCTCGACCACCGAGGAACAGCACCTGGTCCGCGATGATCTCGGT
>CAYXVR010000079.1:29592-32501 GCA_964468635.1 uncultured Nannocystaceae bacterium | reverse complement strand
CCTGCGGCCCGAGACCGCGCAGGCGATGTTCGTCAACTTCCTCAACGTGCAGCAGAGCACGGGCGCGAAGGTGCCGTTCGGCATCGCGCAGATGGGCAAGAGCTTCCGCAACGAGGTGAAGGTGGAGAAGTTCATCTTCCGCTCGTGCGAGTTCGAGCAGATGGAGATGGAGTACTTCGTGCCGCCCGGCCAGGGCCCCAAGTGGCTCGAGTACTGGAAGGACCAGCGCATCGCGTGGTGGGTGGGGCTCGGCCTGTCGAAGGACAAGCTGCGCCTGCGTCCGCACGGCAGCGACGAGCTCGCGCATTACAGCGACGGCTGCTTCGACATCGAGTACGAGTTCCCGTGGGGTTGGGACGAGCTCGAGGGCATCGCGAGCCGCACCGACTACGACCTCACCGCGCATGGCCGCGAGTCGGGCAAGAAGCTCACGTATTTCGATCAGGAAGCGACGGATCCGACCACCGGCAAGCAGGGCTGGCACTACGTGCCACACGTCATCGAGCCCGCCGCCGGGGCGACGCGCGGCCTGCTCGCCGTCTTGTGCGACGCGTACGCCGAAGAGCCCGCCGACGCGGAGGGCAAGGGCGCGCGCACGGTGCTGCGCCTGCATCCGCGGCTCGCCCCCGTCAAGGCGGCGATCCTGCCGCTCGTGAAGAAGGACGGCATGCCCGAGCTCGCGCGTGACATCGTTCAGCGGTTCCTCGCGGCCGGCGTGAATGCGAAGTACGACGAGCAACACGCGATCGGCAAGCGATACGCGAGGCACGACGAGATCGGCACGCCCTACGCGATCACCGTGGACACGCAGACGCTGACCGACAACACGGTCACCGTGCGGCAGCGCGACGATCGCTCGCAGACGCGCATCCCGATCGAGGCCGCGCTCGAGGTCGTCCAGAACGCGCTGCGCGACGCCTGAGCACGGCGCTGTCTTTGCGCGGGCGGAACCGAACCGGGCCGCGGCCGAGCCGCCGCGGCGGTCGTATGCTCGCCCCCATGCTCGAGACGCTCCCCGCGGGTCCGGCCGGCAAGCTCCGCAGCACGTACAGGGTGCTGCGCAATCCGTTCGACGCGCTGCCGGACTGGCAGAAGCGCTTCGGCGATCCGTTCACGATCCCCACGGTGAACGGCACCGTCGTGATGACGGGCGACCCGAAGCTCGTGAAGGAGATCTTCGCTGGCGATCCGAGCACGTTCGCGCCCTGGGCTGCGCAGGCCATCGGTCCCACGATCGGACAGGCGTCGGTGCTCGCGTTGACCGAGCCGCGCCACATGAAGGAGCGCAAGCTGCTCATGCCCCCGTTCCACGGCGAGCGCATGCGGGCGTACGGCGAGACGTTCGCCAAGGTGGCGGAGCGCCGCTTCGAGGAGATGGTGGGTCGCGATCGCTTCCTCGCGCTCGAGCTCGGGCAATCGATCTCGCTCGAGGTGATCGTGCGCGCGGTGTTCGGCGCGCAGGACGACACGCGCGCCCTGGAACTGTCGCGCGCCGTGCTCGCGATGATCGAGGATTCCTCGCCGCTCCTGTTCTTCATGCCGTTCCTCCAGCGCGACTTCGGCGGGTTCGGCCCGTGGGCGAAGTTCCGCCGGCGCTACGAGGTGCTCGACCGCATGCTGCAGGAGCAGATCGAGCACGCCCGCGAGCACGAAGGTGTCG
The DNA here is from genome assembly GCA_964468635.1 of uncultured Nannocystaceae bacterium. Lineage (GTDB taxonomy): Bacteria > Myxococcota_A > Polyangia > Nannocystales > Nannocystaceae > Xiheibacterium. The sequence continues at coordinate 30,841 of CAYXVR010000079.1, read as the reverse complement.
ACATCTGCAGCCTGCTCGTGCGCGCGCGCTACGAGGACGGCGCGCCGATGACCGACAGCGACATCCGCGACGAGCTGCGCACGCTCCTGTTCGCCGGCCACGAGACCACGGCGATCACCATCGCGTGGGCACTCGATCACGTGCACCGCAATCCCGCCGTGCTCGCACGCGTGCGCGACGAGATCGCGGCGCTCGGCCCTGCGCCGGACCCCGCCGACTACGCGAAGCAGCCTTACATCGACGGCATCTGCAAGGAATCGATGCGCCTCTACCCCGTCGTCACCGAGGTGCTGCGCATGTGCGTGGCGCCATTCCGCCTCGGCGACCTCGAGATCCCGCCGGGCATCGGCGTCTCCGCGGGCGTGCTGCTCGTGCACAGGAGGGAAGAGCTCTATCCCGAGCCGCTCGTGTTCCGCCCGGAGCGGTTCATCGAGCGGAAGTTCGCGCCGCACGAGTATCTGCCGTTCGGTGGCGGTCACCGCCGCTGCATCGGCGCCGCGTTCGCGAGCTTCGAGATGGCGGTCGTGCTGGGCACCGCGCTCGCCCACCTCGACTTCGAGCTGCTCGACGAGCGCGCGCCGAAGCCGGTACGGCGGAGCGTGACGATGGCGCCGAGCGGCGGCGTGCCGTTGCGCGTGAAACGGCGCTGACGAGCGTCTGGCGATCGGCGCACCCCCGTCGTATCCTCGCCGCGGAGCCCCCGAATGAACCAGCCGCGCATGGTGATGTGCAAGAAGCTCAAAGAGGAGCTTCCGGGCCTGCCGTTCAAGCCGTTCAAGGACGACTTCGGCCAGCTGCTCTACGACAACGTCAGCATGCAGGCGTGGCAGCAATGGCTGCGCGAGTCGCCACGCTACGTGAACACCTACGGCATCGACCTGCAGAGCGCCCAGGGGCAGGACTTCATGCGCCAGCAGATGCGGATCTTCTTCGGGTTCGACGAGGGCGAGCTGGTCTCGACCGCCTGGCGGCCGCCGGAAACGGGCGACAAGGGCGGTTGAGCCGGCCGGCTTGACTCCGTACCCGAGTCCGGAGCGATCCTCGCGCGACATGTCCGACACCCGCACCATCGGCAAGCTGGCCCGTGACGCCGGCGTCCACGTCGAGACCGTGCGCTACTACGAGCGGCGCGGCCTGTTGCGTCGCCCGCGGACGCCGCTGCGCGGCGTTCGGCACTACGACGAGGACACGCTCGCGACGCTGCGCTTCATCAAGCGCGCGCAATCGGTTCGCTTCAGCCTCGAAGAGG
>CAYXVR010000079.1:24229-29582 GCA_964468635.1 uncultured Nannocystaceae bacterium | reverse complement strand
CCGCTGCTGGCCGAGCGCGAGAGGAGCGAGGAGGAGGTTCGCGAGCTGCTCGCGTTGCGCGAGTCCGGCGGCGCCGATTCGTGCGCCCGCGTGCGCGAGAAGGCCGAGCACAAGCTCGCGGAGGTCGACGCGAAGCTGCGCGAGCTGGAGGGCCTGCGACACATGCTCGCGGAGTTCGTGGGCGCGTGCGACGAGCGAGCCAGCGATGAACAGTGTCCGATCCTCGCCGAGCTCGCGAGCCACGCGGATCCCAGCATCGACGTCGTGATCCTGCACGACGACGACTGTCCGAGCCTGCCGCTCGCCCGCGCCGCCGTCGGCGAAGCGGTGCGACGCGCCGACGCTCCGGTGTCGATCCGCGAGCTGCCTCGCGCGGCCGCACCGATTCACTGGCGCACGTACGCGTCGCCGACGGTGCTCGTGGCCGGACACGATGTCGTCGAAGGCACGCCCTGCGGTGGCACGGCGTGTCGGGTATACGCGGGTGACGACGGCCGACTGAGCGGGGCGCCGCCGGTCGAGCACATCGTCGCCGCGCTGCAGCGCGCGCGCGTCGGGGGCGATCAGCCGTCGAGCACGACGAGGTCGCGCTCGGTGACGAGCTCGCCCGCATAGCCCGCCACGCGCCGCTTGCCGCTCTGCTTCGCGAACGCCTTCGCGCGATCGGCCCGCGCGAGCACCTCGCGATCGGTGAGGAACGAGTCGGGCCCCACGGTGACGAGCCCGACGGACACCGTCGGCTTCACGTCGATGCCCGGGCAGCGCAGATCCTCGAGCGCGCGCGCGAACCGGCGCACGAACGACAGCGCCCACGCACCGTCCGCATTGGGCAAGAGCGCGACGTACTCGTCGCCACCGACGCGATAGGCGTGCCCGTGCGCGAACACGTGGGCCTCCAGCAGCTCCTGGAACGGCGGCAGCAGATCGCGATCGATCCGGGTCTCGCCCCAGCGGGTGTTGAAGGCCTTGAAGTCGTCGATGTCGAGGTACGCCACGGTGACCGCGGTGTCGCGCAGCTCGCAACGGGCGCGGTACCACGCCAGATCGGGCAGGAACGCCGACGGGGCCGAGAGCACGCGGAACTTGTCGTCGATCTCGCGCTCGGGCTCGCGCGCGAGCTCCGGTCGCGCGCTCTCGGCGTGGCGGATCGACACGAAGTCGGTGAGCCGAGGGACGCGAGCCGGTCGCGCCTGCAGGAACCACTCGGCAGCCATGATCTGATCGAGCACCCGCAGCTCGCGCTCGAGCCATGAGATCGCCTCGCGATGCGTCGTCTTCTGCCGCGGTGCGTCGACGTCCTGGGCCAGCCGCCGCCGCTCCGCGACGACGATGCGCTTGAGCAGCCGCGCGTGCACGCCGTGCACGGTCGTCGACGGCCACGGCTCGTTCGGCGCCTGCGAGTACACGGTGGGGCGCACGGCGAGCTGGCGCATCACGACGTCGAGCTCTTCGAACAGCTCGCGCAGCTCGGCGGGCCGGAAGCCGCGCAGCTCGGCGGCGAGCGCCTCGGCGAGCTCGCGCTCCACGTTCGTGCGGTACCGTTCGATGCATCGCACGAGGACGTGCGACTGGACTCCGTCGAGCTCGATCACGAGGCCAGAGCGTGACACCTCAGACGGCCGCCGGCACGTGCACGCGACGTGCGACTTCTCGGCGTCGAAGCGCGAGGAGCAGCGGCGTGCACGAGATACCGACGAGGAACCCGCCCAGATGTGCGAACCAAGCGACGCCTTCCGCACCCGCGCCCCGGGCGAAGAATCCCATCACGATGTGGAAGCCGACCCAGACGAACAAGTAGACCCACACGGGGATCTTGAGCTGGATCCAGAACACGACCTGGAACAGACGTTGTCGCGGGAACGCCCACACGTACGCCGCGAGCACGCCGGCGATCGATCCCGACGCCCCGACGACCGGCATCGCCGTCTTCGTCGTGAGCAGCGCGTGCAGTCCGGCACCCACGAGACCCGCGAGGATCAAGAAGAGCGCAAACCGGATGCGACCGAACATGTGCTCGATGTTGTCGCCGAACGTGTAGAGGAAGTACGAGTTGACGAGCAGGTGCGTCCAGCTGCCGTGCAGGAACATGTACGTGAAGAGCGTGAACCAGTCGTGCTCCGCCTTGAGCCGACCGGGCACGAGCCCGTAGTAGTACGTGTCGATGAACCCGAGCTCCTGCGCGATGAAGATGCCGAGGTAGATCGCGAACGCGAGGAACACGGTCCACGGCGTGCCGCGAGCGGGGTTGTCGACCTCCACCGGCAGCTGCGTGAGCACCTGCGCCGCCCAGATCGCACCGCGCTTGAACCATCGCTGCGTCTTGGTGCCCTGACCGTCGCTCGTCGACGCCTTCGCGAGCTTCTTGCGCTCCTGGCCGTCGAGCCACAGCCCACCGCAGGTGTCGCAGCGCTCGAGCGGCGTCTTGATGATCCCCGGCAGCTCGTGTTCGCGCATGGGCCCGTGGCCGAGCACGCACACGCGCTTACTCGGCTGCGACTCCGGCGCCACGACCTTCTCCACGCCTTCGAGGTCGCCGGCGAGCGTGTCGAGCTCGCCGTCGTCGAACCACGCGCCGTAACACACGGGACACGCGTCGATCTGGACCTGCACGCCGCTCGTATCGGTGGGCGCCGCTGCCTGGCGGAAGAGCCCGATCTTGTCGGTTTGCACCCAGACGCCATCGGTTCCGCGCTTCAGGTGGACCGGAACGAGCTCGTGCAGCCGACAGGACGGGCACTGCGCAGAGACCTCGTGATGCCGTCCTACCGCCACGCAACGTCCATCATAGCGTTCGGTCGAAGAGCACGGAATAATGTCCGGAGCGTTCCCGTCTGAACGCGACCGCGCGGAGCCGGGCCTGGTCTCTCCGCGCGTGTTTCACGGTACCATCGACCCCCACTCAAGAGGACGGACCCCCGCAATGACGCCCCGCACCATCGTTCGCCGACTCGGACTCTCGACCCTCGCCTTCGGCTTCGCCTTCAGCGTGGTCGGTTGCAAGGGAGTGGACAAGGGCTCGCGAAGCCAGCGGACGGTGAAGGCGTCGATCGGCACGTTCGACGAGAACGCGGACGTCGAGCTCGCGATCGGCGACGGCGGTGGCGAAGGCGAGCGTCCCGACGACTACGACGTGGGCAAGGGCTTCGAGGCGTCGTGGGGTGGGCTCGACAAGTGCGTCGCCGACTACAAGCAGCGCCACAACATGAAGCCGGAGTCGCAGCTCGACGGCGACGTGGACTTCGCGGTGAAGCTCGATGGCGGAGGCAAGAGCAAGCCGCTCGCCGTGAACGCGACGTTCTCGTCCAAGAAGCTCGACAAGGACAACGAGCTCAAGGACTGCATGCGCAACGCCGTCGGTAGCTCGGACTTCCCGAAGTACCACGGCCCCCACGTCGTCGCGAAGTTCAGCACGCAGGTGGACGCCGGCAGCGAGTGGGAAGAGGACTGATCCCGCACGGCGCGTTGCGCCGGATCCTCGCACGACCCACGCGCCCGCGCGGCTCCCAGGCCCCGCGGGCGCGGCCGTTTTCTCGCGGCTCGATCTACCGACCGACGCCCGCGTAGCGGAAGCCCATCGGCTCGAGCAGCTCGCGGTCCCACTGGTTGCGCCCGTCGAGCAGCACCGGCTCCGCCATCAGCTGCTTGAGGCGCTCGAAGTCGGGGCTCCGGTACTGGCGCCACTCGGTGCACAAGAGCAGCGCGTGCGCGCCCTTGGCTGCCTCGTACATGTCGTCGCACAGCGTGACGCCGCTCGTGTCGCCCATCTCGGACAGGAAGTTCGGACCCGCTTCGGGGTCGTGCATGCGCAGCTGAGCGCCGTCGGTGAGCAGCGCGCGGGCGATGCGGAGCGCCGGAGCCTCGCGCACGTCGTCGGTGTTCGGCTTGAAGGCCAGGCCCCACAGGGCGAACGTCTTGCCGGTGATCTCGCCGCAGAGCTGCCGCGCCTTGCGCACGAGCAGCAGCTTCTGCGCCTCGTTGATGCGCTCGGCCGCCGCGACCAGGCTCATGGAGAGGCCGTGGGCGCGCGCGGTGTCGATGAGCGCGCGGGTGTCCTTGGGGAAGCAGGAGCCACCGTATCCGACGCCCGGATACAGGAACTTGTTGCCGATGCGGGGGTCCGTACCCATGCCCGTGCGGACCTTCTCCACGTCGGCGCCGACGAGATCGCACAGGTTCGCGATGTCGTTGACGAACGAGATGCGCGTGGCGAGGTACGCGTTGCAGGCGTACTTCGTGACCTCGGCCGAGCGCGCGTCCATGTACACGATGCGCTCGCTCTGGCGCAGGAACGGGCGATACAACCGCGAGAGTAGCTCGCGCGCGTGCTCGTCGGTGGTGCCGATGACGACGCGATCGGGGAAGAGGAAGTCGTCGACCGCGGTGCCTTCCTTGAGGAACTCGGGGTTCGACGCGACCACCACTTCGTGCGTGGTGAGCTCGCCCATGATCCGAGCCACGCGTTCGGCCGTGCCTACCGGCACGGTGCTCTTGTTGACGACGACGACCGAGTGGTCGAGGTGGCGCGCGATGTCGCGGGCGGCCTCGAAGAGGAACGATAGGTTCGCCGACCCGTCCGCGGACGAGGGGGTGCCCACCGCCATGAACACGACCTCGGCGTGGCGCGCGGCCTCGCCGTTGTCCGTGGTGAAGCGCAGGCGACCCGCGGCCACGTTGCGCTCGACGAGGGCGTCGAGGCCGGGCTCGAAGATGGGGATCTCATTCTTGCGCAGGCGTGCGATCTTCTGCTCGTCGATGTCGGCGCACACCACATCGTTGCCGTGCTCCGCGAAGCCCGCGGCCGCCACCAATCCGACATACCCCGTTCCGATGACGCTGACTTTCATGCAGGCCGGCGAGCATACGACAATCGTGCCAACCCCGCCACGGTGAGCCCTCCGTGCAGGACGATCCAAAGACCGACACGCAGCCGCAGACCGACGAGGCCACCGGCGTGAACGCCGGTCGGCCCACGATCGACGACGACGGGTTCGATCTGTTGACGTCGCCGATGCGGCGGCTCCGTTTCGGGCGCGTGTCGGTCGCGCTCGGGCCCATCGGGTTCGCGCTCGCGCTCGTGCTCTCGCTGTGGGTGTCGACGATGCACGTGCGGCACAGCCTGCTCGTGCAGTGCGAGACGCAGTGGGTGCCAGGTGAGCAGCTCGCGATCCGCACGCAGATCATGGCGACCCGCGCCGGCCCGATCACGGACACGCGCGTGCGCGCGGCCGTCGTGCAGGACGGTGTGCGCATCGAGCTGCCGAAGTCGCGCTCTGCCGCGAACAAGCAGCGCGACTGGCAGCGACGCGTGCTCGCCGACATGATGCCGGACTCGGTCAACGCGGACGCCCCGGAG
>CAYXVR010000079.1:0-24219 GCA_964468635.1 uncultured Nannocystaceae bacterium | reverse complement strand
GACGCCCGCGGAGATGCTGGCGTCGCCGCCGGCGCATTGACGGTGCCCGGTTCGTTGCACGCCGGGGCGGCGGAGCTCGTCGTCGACGTGGAGGCCGCGGGCGTCGACCCCATGCACGAGACGATCGACCTCGCGATCGTCGAGGCTCGCTCGGCGATCGAGCCCACGCCGATCGTCGCGGGCTCGACGCTGCAGTACGGCGACGACACCGAGGCCCAGCCCACGAACCTGCGGATCGTGCTGCGGCCCGCCAAGCGGTTGCTCGCCGGCTTCGACAACGAGCTGTTCGTGCGCGTCACCGAGCCCGATGGCAGCGCGCGCCCGCGACCCGTCGAGGTCGTGCTGCTCGAGGGCGAGCTCATGGGCGCGAAGGGCGACGTGGAGAAGCCCGTCGTGTTGTTCGGCGGCACCACGGACGAGCTCGGCCTCGCGCGCCTCGTCGGCCCGCTCGACAGCGAGGTCGTGCGGTTGGAGGTGCGCGTGCTCGGCGACTCCGCCGGCGCCGCACCCATCGCGAAGCGGCGTTTGCGAATGGTGAGCTACGCGGGCGGCGTCGATGCGGTGGCCGAGCCCGACGTCGTCGCGCCGGGCGCTGCGATCGAGGTGAAGGCGTGGAGCCTGTCCGCGAAGGCGTCGATACACACCGACGTGCACGGACCGGACGGTGCATTCGTGGACGTGCTGCATCCGCCCGTCGTCGGGCGCGAGCCGCCGCGCGTGTGGACGGCCCCCGCGAGCGCGGTGGGGCTCGTGCAGCTCGAGGCCCACCAGCACGTCACGTCGCCGGGCGAGTCGACCGCGTTCGTGCGCGTGCTCGTCACCGACGCCGATCCCACCGGTGCCGCCTCGCTCGCGCCGCTCTTGCAGGCGCATCGCGACGATCTCGATCTCACCCGCATCGAGCGCGACTGGGACGCGGCGCTCGAGCGGCAGTGGCTCGATCGCGTGGCGAAGCAAGCGGACACGCCGGCGGAGATCGAGCTCGCGCGCCGCTTCCTGCTCGGCACGCTGCCCGCGACGGTCTACGGGCCCCCGGTCGCCCTCGTCACGCGCGAGCGGCTCGAGCAGGAGCTCGCGGTCGTGCAAGGTCGGTGGAAGACGGGGATGCGCGTCTTCCTGCTCGGCGGCGGCGGGCTGTTCCTCGTCGTGCTGACGTGGCTCATGATCCGCAGCCATCGCGTCGCGGCGCAGGTGACGTTCGGCGAGCTCGCGCGCATGTACGGCAACGACCCGCAGCAGCGGGCGGAGGCCGAGCGGCTCGTCGCCGAGGCGACGCGCGCGGGCTTGGTGCGCGGGCTGGGTGTGATCGCGGTGATGGTCGGTGCGCTCGCGCTCACCGTCTTCATCCTCGAGAGCCTGCTATGGGTGTACCAGTGACGCGATCCATTCGCGCGATGATCCTCGCCGCCGGCTACGGCACGCGGCTCGGGGAGCTCGGCGGCAGCCGACCCAAGCCGATGCTGCCCGTGGTCGGTGCACCGCTCGTGCGGTGGGCGGTGCTGTTCCTGCGCCACCACGGCATCCGCGAGATCGTCGTGAACCTCCACCACATGGGCGAGCTCATCGAAGCGGAGCTCGGCGACGGATCGGCGTTGGGCGTGTCGATCGCGTACTCGCACGAAGAGGGCAAGATCCTCGGCACCGGCGGCGGTCTTCGCCAGGCGCGGCCGCTCTTCGACGACGGGCACGACACACCGGTGGTCGTGATGAACGGCAAGGTGCTCGTCGATCTCGATCTCGAGCACGTGCTCGCGTTCCATCGCGAGCGCGGTGCGGAGGCGACGATGGTCGTGCGCGCCGACGCAGACGCGGATCGCTGGGGCAGCCAGCAGCTCGCGGACGACGGACGCATGGTGCGGTTGCTCGGGCGTGAGCCGCCGGTCGAAGTGCCCGCGCCCACGGGCCCGTCGATGATGTTCACCGGCATCCACGTGCTGCAGCCGCGCTTCCTCGATCGCGTGCCGCCCGAGGGCGAGCAGTGCGTCGTGCGCACCGCGTATCGCTCGCTGTTCGACGAAGGCCGCGGGCTGTACGGCTATGCGACCGACCGATATTGGTGGGAGCACTCGACGCCCGAGCGGTACCTGCAGGGCGTCTGCAACGCGCTCGACGGCGCGGTGCCGCTGCCCTACGCCGAGCGGTTCGTGCGTGGCGTCGATCCGAGCGCGGTCGTCGAGAACGGCGCGCGCATCGTCGAGCCGGTGCGCATCGCCGAAGGCGTGCGGATCGGCACGGGCGCGACCGTGGGGCCGCACGTGCAGCTCGAGCGCGACGTCGTGGTCGATCCCGGCGTGCAGCTGCGCCGTGCCGTGGTCTGGGCCGGTCGTGTGCGGCGCGACGCGGCGGACGTCGTGCTCGCCGACTGCCCCCCTTGACGGGTCTCGGAGGGACCCCATGTTGCCGGCATCCAACCCCGCGGCGCCGACCTCGATCGCATGACGATCGCGGCCGGCCGCCCGCACCGAGCAGCTACGCGCTGCAACAGGAATCCCCAGGAGGCCGTGATGCTGCATCAGATCCTCAACTACGATCCGTACCGCGATCTCACCGAGTTCAGCCGGCGTCTCGTCGCCGACTTCGAGCCGCGATTGCAACGCGCTCACGTGCCGGTCGACATCCGCGACGAGGGCGAGACCTTCGTGCTCGAGGCCGATCTTCCCGGCTTCACGCCGGAAGACGTCGAGATCGTCGCTGCGCCCGAGCTGCTCACCATCAAGGGCAAGCGGAAGGCGCCGAAGCCGGAGGCGAAGGACTCGCCGAAGTCGCTCCGACGCGAGCGCAACGACTTCGCGTTCGAGCGGCGCTTCGAGCTGCCGCGCGGCATCGACCTCGACGGCGTCGTGGCCAAGCTCGACGCGGGCGTGCTCACGGTGCGCTTGCCCAAGCGTGCGGCGGACCGTCCGCGCACCGTGGCGGTGAAGGCGACGAGCGACGCGTAACCCGCGTCCGCGCCCCGGCGCCGCGCGCTTCGAGCCCCGACCGAGCCACGTGCCCGGCTGGGCTCGGGCGCTATACTGGTCGACTCACGCCCGGAGGCACCCTTGATCCCCGAGATGCACGCTCCCTCCGCCGTCTCCACGAACCACCGCGCCCGGTGGGCCGTCGCTCTCTTCGCGTTGGCTCTCGGTGGCTGCGCGCATACCCACGCGGGCTCGACCCGTCGCGACGACGGCGCCGCCGTCGCGGTCACGAGCCGCGTCGGTGGTGACGCCGGGGCGAGCGTCGGCATCGAGGAGCTCGAACGCGCCTTCGAGCGCGCCGCCGAGATCATCTCGCCGTCGGTCGTCGCGATCACGAGCGAGCGCGATCGACCGGAGGGCGGCGAGCTGCCTGCGTTCCTGCGCCCGTTCGGCGCGCCCGATGGCGTGCTGCGCGGCCTCGGCAGCGGCGTCATCGTCGACGCCCGCAAGGGCTTCATCCTCACGAACAACCACGTCGTCGAAGGTGCCGCGCGGCTGCGCGTGCGCCTCAACGACGATCGGGAGTTCGAGGCCGAGATCGTCGGCACCGATCCCAAGACCGACGTCGCGGTGATCAAGATCGACGCGGACGGGCTCGTGCCCGCGATCACGGCGGACTCGGACAAGCTCCGCGTGGGTCAGTGGGTGATGGCGGCGGGCAGTCCGTTCGGCCTGTCGAAGAGCGTGACCGCCGGCATCGTGAGCGCGACCGGGCGCGGCGGCATGGGCATCACCGACTACGGCGACTTCATCCAGACCGACGCCGCGATCAACCAGGGCAACAGCGGCGGTCCGCTCATCGATCTGCACGGTCGCGTCATCGGCATCAACACCGCCATCGCGTCGCCCACCGGCGGCAGCAACGGCGTGGGCTTCGCGATCCCGATCGACCTCGTGAAGGTGGTGATGAAGCAGCTCATCGAGCACGGCTCGGTGCAGCGCGGCTGGCTCGGCATCGTGATGGGCAAGATGACGCCCGAGCTCGCGAAGTCGTTCGGATGGACGGGCACCGACGGCGTGCTGGTCGACGACATCGACCCCGCCGGTCCCGGCGCCGACGCGGGGCTGAAGCCGGGCGACATCGTCGTCGAGCTCGACGGCAAGCGCGTGCGCGATCTCGTCACGCTGCGCAACGGCATCGCCCAGCGCCGACCCGGCACGAAGATGAAGCTCGGCGTCTTCCGCGACGGCAGCCAGCGGACGGTCCAGGTCCAGCTGGGCGCCCACCCCGACGAGGCGGGCCGCAAGCCGTCGCGCCCGCGCAGCGACGCGAAGAAACCGGAGAAGAAGCCGAAACCGAAGACGCTCGGCCTCGAGCTCGCCGACCCTCCTGGCAGCACCAAGGACCGCAAGGGCGTCGTGGTTGCCCGCGTGCAGTCGGACGGCCTCGCGGACGGCTGGCTGGAGCCCGGCGACATGCTGCTGGAGGTCGGGGGCGAGAAGGTCCAGAGCGCGACGCAAGCGCGCCGCTTGCTGGACAAGTCCGACCTCGATGGCGGGGTGCGCCTCCGTATCCAGCGCGACGGGTTCGGCCACTACGTGGTGATCCGTCGCCACCGCTGACTATAATGAGTTGCTGGGCGAGCGCCCGGCGACGCCCGCCATGACCGCAACGACAGCTCCATCGATCGTCGTCCTCCTCGGTGCCGCGCTCGTCGTCCACGCGCCGGTCGTCGCTGCCGAAGCGCCGGCGGCCGCGGCCGCCGCACCGGCGGTCGAAGATGCGCCCGAGGTCGTCGCCGCGCTGCGCAAGCGCGACGTGCGAGCGCTCGATCTCGTCGTCATCGCGCCCGAGGCCAAGAAGGCCGCCGACTTCGCAGGCGCGAGCGCCTACTGTGACGCGCTCGTGATCGGCGAGCTCGACGGGTGGCGGCTGCCGGAGATCGGCGAGCTGCTCTCGATCTCGCGCGCGAAGATCGTTCGCAAGGGCTCGTTCTGGTCCGCCACGAAGGGCGACGCGTTCGGCGATCTGCGACTCGTGCTCGTGATCAAGAAGGAGCGCATCAGCCCGATCCCGGCGGGCTGGGACGGCGGTCGCGTCGTGTGCGTTCGCGAGCGCGCGTGATTTTGTCGGCGATGGCGTATCCTGTTCGTTCGTGGTCGACCGTCGATCCGACTCGGGCATCGACGACGATGCCACGCTCGGCCACTCCGGGCGCGGAGTCGACGACGGCGGCGAGTCGCGGCGGGTGGCGAAGCTCGGCGACACGATCGGTCGCTACGTGCTCTTGCGACCGATCGCGAGCGGCGGCATGGGGGCGGTGTGGGCTGCGTGGGACCCCGAGCTCGATCGCAACGTCGCGCTCAAGCTCCTCTTGCCGCGCAAGAGTGGACGCGACGAACGAGACGCGCTCGTCGGTGAGGCGCGCGCGCTCGCACGGCTGTCGCATCGGCACGTCGTGCAGGTGTACGACGTCGGCACGTGGGGCGACGAGGTCTGGGTCGCGCTCGAGTACCTCGGCGGCACGTCGCTCGATCGCTGGGTGAAGGCTCGGCCGCGCACGTGGCCCGAGATCCTCGAGCGCCTGCTCGACGCCGGCCGCGGGCTGGCGGCCGCGCACGCGTCCGAGCTCGTGCACCTCGACGTGAAGCCCGGCAACGTCGTGGTCGCCGACGATGGTGTCGTACGCGTGCTCGACTTCGGGCTCGCGCGCCGTGTGCAAGTGGAGCCGCTGTCCACCGACACGGGCGACGTGCGCACCGACACGCGCGACCGGGCTCCGCGTGCCGCGGTCGGGACGGTCGGTTACATCGCGCCGGAGCTGATGCTGGGCGCCGAGCCCGATGCACGCTGCGATCAGTTCGGCTTCTGTGTGATGGCCTGGGAGGCGCTCGTCGGCGTGCGTCCATTCGGCGGTCGCGCCCGCCGCGACTACGAGCGCGCCGTGCTGCAGGGCGGCATCGCGGACCCGCCCGCCGGCACCCGCGTACCGCGACGCGTGCTGCGATTGCTGCGGCGGGGGCTCGCACGCCGGCCCGAGCAGCGCTTCGACGACATGGATGCGCTCCTGCTCGCGCTGACGCAGGCGCGCGTGTCGTGGCCCGCGAAGCTCGCGTTGCCCGCTGCGGTGGGGGCCGCTGCCGTCGGTGCGATCGCCCTCGTGCGCGGGCGTGCCGCCGATGCTCCGTCGTGCGACGGCGGGCGGGCGGAGTTCGCCGCCGTGTGGACGCCCGAGCGTCGTGCAGCGATCGAGCGCGCGTTCGCAGCGACGACCGAGCCGTACGCCGCGTCCGCGTTCGCGACGATCTCGAGCCGCGTCCGCAGCTGGGGAGACCAGTGGGCCGCCGCGATCGACGGCGCGTGTGCGAGCGCGGCGATCCGGCGCGAGACCTCGGAGGAAGTCGAGCGCCGCAAGACCGCGTGCCTGCGCGACCAGCTGCTCGCCGTGGATGCGATGGCGGGTGTCTTCGTGGTGGCCGATCGCGTCGTCGTCGAGAACGCCGGTGCGGCCGCGCGCGCCCTGCCGGATCCGAGGACGTGCAGCGATCCGGAGCATCTCGTACGCGTCGACGAGCTGCGCGACGACGGCGACGCGGCCCGGCAGCTCGCGCAGGCCCACGCGCAGCTGCAGTCGTACCGGCTGGTGTCGGCGATCGAGCTGGCGGGCGCACTCGCGGCGCGGGCCGAGGCCGCGAACACCCCCGGCATCGCCGCAGCTGCCCACCTCGTCGTCGGGCGAGCGGAGAGCCGGCGTGGCGCGGTGGACGAGTCGATCGCGGCGCTGCACCGCGCGGTCTGGGCGGGGGACCAGGCCGGCGACGACGAGCTGCGCGCGGACGCCTATGTCGAGCTCGTCTACAGCGCGGGCCATCTCGGCCACGACCTCGCCCGCGGTCGCTGGTACGCGCGCGAGGCGTCCGAAATCATGACGCGCATCGGCGCGACGTCGGACTCGCGCTCCGTGCTCGAGGCCAACCTCGGCGCCGTGCTGGTCGACGAGGGCCACTACGCGGAAGCGATCGAGCGCTACCGGCACGCGATCGACATGCGGCTCGCGGCCGGCTTCGGGGCGGACGACGTGTTCGCGACGCTCGCGAACAACCTCGGCGGCGCGTACCTGGCCCAGTCCGACTACGGCGCGGCTGCGGCGTGGTTCACCCAGGCCTACGCGCTGCGCGTCGTGCTTTCGGGGCCGGATCATCCGGATGTGGCGGACGTGCTCGTGAACCTCGGCAACGTCCTGCACGTGCTCGGGCAGCAGGAGGCCGCACACGCCCACCTCGACCGCGCGGCGGAGGTGCTCGTGCGCACGCGCGGGAGCGACGACCCCACGCTGCGGGTGGTGCACAACGACCTCGCCGTGGTGCTCGCGGAGCTCGGACGTCACGACGATGCGCTCGCGCACTATCGCGAGTCGCTGCGGCTGTGGCGCGCGATCGACGAGCGGCACCCGATGATCGGCGTGGTGCAGCACAACATCGCCGAGCTCCACGTCGGCGCGGGCCGTCATCACGAGGCGCTCGCGCTCGAGCGCGAGGCGCTTGCCGTGCTGCAGCGCGCATACCCGGCGGGTCATCCGTACGTCGCGGCCGTGCTCGCGGGGCTCGGCGAGGCAGAGCTCGCGCGCGGGCGACCGGATCGCGCGCTGCCCCCGTTGCGTGCGGCGCTCGACATGCTCGCCCACGTGGAGGGCGATGTGCAGCTGGAGGGCGACATCTCGTTCCGACTCGCGCGTGCGCTCGTCGCCCTCGATCGCGAGCCGGCGCTCGCCCGCCAGTACGAGCGGCGCGCCCGCGTGATCTACGGGGAGCTCGGTGCCCGTGCGCGGACCGAGCTCGCCGCGCTCGATGCGTGGGCAGCGAGCCGCTAACGGCCCTTGTTCGCGACGAGGTGCGGCGCGGCATCGGGCACCGAGTCGTGGGTGCCGCCCACGATCACGGTGACCTCCTGCGCGTCGGGATGCGCCTCGCGCTCGTCGAACAACGGCTCGGTGTCGGGCGCGAAGCCGCAGGGCACGGCGATCTTGGTGCCGATCACCCACTCCCACACGGTCGACAGCGGCACGTGATCGACGAGCGCGCGCAGGCCCACGACCTCGAGCAGCGTGCGCTCGGAGAAGGGCGTGCGATCGCGGCCGTCGAGCAGCGCGCGCTCGAGGATCGTCGCGACCTCCTCGCGCGGGAGCGACTCGACCAGCGTCGCCACCGAGATCGCACGCACCACGTCACGATGGGTGGTGAGGCCCTCGTCGATCGCGGTGGCCACGATGTAGGCCGTGTGCGCGCGCAGGTTGTGCAGCTTCTCGCTCGACGTCGCGGTGTGCATCCACAGCCGGACCTCCGCGACGAACGCCCAGAGGTACTGGTTGTCGAGGAAGCGCACGCGATCGTCTGGTTCGAACGTGGACAGCACCGCCTCGGGTGTGGTCTCGCCCTCCTCGAGGGCGATGCGCAGATCCTCGCCCGAGCTCTCGGGCGACTTCTTCAGCGCGACGCGCGGCCGCACGCCCACCGTGATCTCGAGGATGCGGGCGCGCCGGGCCGGCTCGTCCGCGAGCGCGTGCATGATCGTCACGGGCGAGAAGTGGCGCAGGAACTCCTCGGGCGTGCGCAGGCCGAGCTGCAGCGCGTGCTCCACCGTCTGCGCCAAGAAGCGCTGCTTCGGCTCGCCGAGCTTCGAACGAAACGTGAATTCCATGGGCTAGCGGGGCGTC
Source organism: uncultured Nannocystaceae bacterium (assembly GCA_964468635.1). GTDB lineage: Bacteria > Myxococcota_A > Polyangia > Nannocystales > Nannocystaceae > Xiheibacterium. Next base: position 15,605 of record CAYXVR010000079.1, on the reverse strand, counting down.
CACGGCCCCGGAACCGCCACGATACCGCGAAACACCCGACTCCGGAGATGCACGCGGGCCTACCGACCTGCCTGCGCGAGCTGCAGCGGAACGGGCGCTCCCGTTCGGTTTGACAGCTTCGAGCGAGATGAGACACTCCCGGGTATGTCCATCTGGGTCCGGGTCGCCGCAGCGCTCGCGATTTCGCTGGCGGCGTGCGGGCGCACCGACTTCACCGCCGCCGGTGGCACGGACGACGACGACGAGACGAGCGTCGGTGACACGAGCGACGACGACGGTGCACGCACCGACGAGACGACGTTCGGCACGATCACCACGGTCGATCCGACGGTGATGACGATGCCCACGAGCATCGACGTCACCGGGCCGGTGGAGTCGTCGTCCGAGACCTTCACGGACGCCACGACGTCCACCGAGAGCACGACCGACGAGAGCTCGTCCACCACCGCGATCCCGGGCTGTGACCTGGGCACGTGGGAGGGCGACGCGATCATCGACAGCGAGGAGGACGCGGCCGCGTTCGAGGGCTTCACGTCGCTCACCGGCACGCTGTGGATCTACCAGTATCCGGGCGAGTCGCTCGATGCACTGCACTGTCTCACGAGCGTCGGTGGTGCACTCGACATCCGCGAGAGCTTCACGCTCGTCGACCTGCAGGGGCTCGAGTCGATCGAGTCGGTGGGCAGCTACGTCTACATCACGCTCGATCCTTCACTCGAGAGCCTGGCCGGCCTCGACGGCCTGCGCACCGTCGGCGACTTCCTGTTCATCACGGATCTCCCGAGTCTCGGGTCGCTCGAGGGGCTCGACCAGCTCGAGACCGTGGCCGGCCGGCTACGGCTGGCCAACGTGCCGCTCACCGACATCTCCGCGCTCTCGAACCTCTCCGGCACGCTGGGCGGCCTCGAGATCGTGCTCACGCCGCTCGTCGATCTCGACGCCCTCGAGGGCATCACGTCGATCCCGGGCGCGATCCTCATCACCGACAACCCGGCGCTCGCGGACATCCACGGCCTCGTGAACGTCGGCGGCAGCATCGGCACGCTGTTCCTGTCGCGCAACACGGCACTCGGATCGCTCGTGGGGCTCGCGGGCATCGACACCGCGACCGGCGACATCCGCATCGAGGGCAACACGGTGCTCGGCAACCTGCTCGGGCTGCAGGGCCTCGAGGTCGCGTCGGGCTCGCTCACGATCCAGAGCAATCCGCTGCTCGGCTCGCTCGCGGGTCTCGACGCGCTCTCGCTCGTCGCCGGCAATCTCATCATCTACGACAACGCCGGGCTCGGGCAGCTCGACGCGCTCTTCGGGCTCGATGCGATCGGCAACTTCCTGGTCGTCGAGCACAACCCCGTGCTCACGGGTCTCGACGGGCTGTCGAGCCTGACGTCGGTCGGCAACGGCCTGTGGATCCACGACAACGCGGCGCTGCAGGACCTCGACGGGCTGTCGAACATCTCCGTCGTCGGCGGCATCCTGTCCATCGCGGCGAACGGCTCGTTGCAGGACATCGACGGGCTCGCGAACGTCTCGTTCGTGGGCGAGATGGTGCGCGTCATCGCGAACCCGCTGCTCGTCGACGTCGACGGCCTGTCGGGCATCACCAGCGTGCCCGACGACCTGCGCATCCAGGCGAACGCGGCGCTCGTCGACGTCGACGGCTTGATCAACGTCACCGACGTCGGGGCCCAGCTCACGGTGCGCGAGAATCCGGCGCTCACGAACGTCGGCGGCCTCGACGGGATGATCGCGGTGGGGGACGACGTCGTCATCGTCGACAACGCCGCGCTGCAGTCGGTGGGGCTCGCGTCGCTGCAGTTCACCGGTGGCGGCGTGCAGGTGCGCCTGTGCCCCTCGCTCGTGACGCTGGGCGGCATGGGCAACCTGCTCACGGTGGGCGACTACTTCCACGTGTCGGAGAACGTCGCGCTGGGGTCGATCACGTCCGCACCCGCGCTCACCGAGGTCGGTGAGTTCACGATTCGCGACAACCCATCGCTGCAGACCATCACGGGGCTCGGTGCGCTCGACGTCGTGGACACCGACTTCCGCGTGCAGGACAACGCGCAGCTGCCCACGTGCACGGCCACGAACCTCGCCGCGAGCGTCACGGTGGGCGGCGCGATCCAGATCGCCGGAAACCTCCCCGACGCGTGCGGCAGCTGATGGAGCGGCTGCGCTCCGTCTGGATCGCTCATCGGCGCGCTCTCGTCGTGTTCGTGCTCGCGTTCGCGGGCCTCGCGGTGCTGTCGGGCAAGCAGCTGGGCAAGACCAGCGGCAACGCGCACTTCGTCCACATGGCGCAGGGGTGGCTCGACGGGCGGCTCGCGCTCGAGGACAAGCCGCCCGGCTGGCGCGAGCGTCGGTTCGACGACTGGGCGGTGGTGTGGACGCTCGAGCTGCGCGACGGCACGGTCGTGCGCGGCTACCCGTGTCGCACGGAGGAGTGCGAGCGCACGCGTGCGCGCACCGAGACGTGGTGGGTCGTGGGGCAGGGGTGGGTCGAGCTCGATCGCCGCGACATCGCGGCGCGTCACGACACCTGGTACGTCAGCTTCCCGCCCGGGCCCGCGGTGGCGATGCTGCCGTTCGTCGCGATCTCGGGCCTACGCACGCCCGACATCCTGCTCACGTGCATCGCCGGTGCACTCGTTCCGCTCGTGCTCGTGAGCCTGCTCGATCGCGAGCGCGGCACCGACGGCGGCAAGGGCCGCGAGCACCTGCTCGCGGCGGCGGCGTGGACGTTCGGCAGCCCCGCCGTGCTGCTCGCGGCGAACGGACGCGTGTGGTTCACCGCGCAGATCTTCGGCGCATTGTTCCTCGTGCTGTACCTCGCCGCGGGTTGGCGCGCGCGCAAGCCCGTGCTCGCGGGCCTGTGCCTCGCGCTCGCCATCGCGTGCCGCCCCATCAACCACCTGCCCGCGATCGTCGTGTTCCTGTGGTTCTGGTGGCAGGCCGGGAAGAGCCCGCGCGTGCTCGCGCGATTCCTCGCGCCGCTCGTCGTCGTGGGCGCTGCAGTCGCGTGGCTCAACGTGGCTCGCTTCGGCGACCCGTTCGAGTTCGGCCACCGCTTCCTCGAGGTGCGCTGGCAGGCGCGCATGCAGGAGCACGGCATGTTCGCGATGGGCTACCTCGTGCGCAACCTCGAGTGCTTCCTGTGGCTCTTGCCGCAGTGGCAGAGCGCGGCGCCGTTCCTGCGCGTGTCGATCCACGGCACCGCCCTGTGGCTCGGCTCGCCGTGGATCGCACTCGTGGCGCTCGCACGCGAGCGCTTCGACGGCCGCGCCGCGCTGTGGCTCGCGGTGGTCGGCTCGGCGATCCCGTCGCTGCTCTACCAGAACAGCGGACAGATCCAGTTCAGCTACCGCTTCGCGGTCGACTGGCTCCCGCTCGTCGTCGTCGCGATTGCGCTCGGCGGTGGGTTCCGGCGCCGCGTGCTCGCGCCGGTGCTCGTCGCGCTCGCCATCGCGTTCCAGAGCTGGGGCGCGTGGTGGTTCTCGCGTGCGCCCGGGAAATTGTTCGTCACCGATCCGCTCGGCTGGCCGTTCGAGGAGGAGATCGGATGACCGTCAGCCGTGGGATCGGACCAGCTGGCCGACGATGCCGAGCAGCGACTCGCCGGCGACGAGCCCGGCCGCGAACCCGATGATCGTTCCGGAACGCGTCGGCATCCGGCGCGCGAGCACGAGCCCCACGATCGCGCCGACGAACAGCGCGATCGCGTGCGACGCCGGCACGAGGCACGCGAGCGCGAGCCCGGTCGCGGACGGCATGCGCGTGCGACCGCCCGGCACGAAGCGCTCGCCCAGCGCGACGGCGATCCCGAGGCCGGCCCCGATCGCCATCGTGATCGCGGTGACGCGCGGCAGCGCGGACACGCCGTCGGCGAACGCGATGGCGACCGTGTGCCACGCGCGGGCAGCGGGCGCGGGCCACGTCGAGGTGCCGAGCGCGGACGGCTCGATCGCCGCGACGAAGATCGGCACGACGACGAGCGCACCGATCACGACGCCGAGCGCCTGCGCGAGCGCTTGGCGGCCCGGATCGGCGCCGAGCTCCTTGCCGGCGCGGAGATCCGTGAGCAGATCCGTGCAGCTCGCGGCCGCGCCGGCGGTGATGCTCGTGGCCATGAGGTTGGGCACCGCCGCGCCCGGATGCACGCCGGCGTAGCCGAGCTGCACGAGCTTGCCCACCGCACCCGTGGGCACGAGGTCCGTCTCCGCGGCCGCGCGCGCCACGACGGACGCGAGCGCGACGGCGGCGAGCACCGCGAGCACGCCCATGGCGATGGGCACGTCGAACGCCGCGCGAGCGATCGCGACGCACGCGATCCCGCACAGTGTCGCGCCCACCGCGACGGGGCGCAGCGGCACTGCGTCGTCGGCTTGCACGGCGGCGCGCAGCGAGGCCGTGCCGCGGCGGAACCAGCCGCCGCGCGACACCAGATCGGTCGTCGCGGCCGCGACGAGCAAGGGCACGCCGAGCCACAGGCTCCAGCCGATGCCGTGCTCGTAGCCGACGCCGGCGAGCACGCCCTCGCGCGCGAGCCACGGCACTGCCACGCCCCAGCAGAGCAGCGCACCCACTGCCATGCTCCACGCGACGCGCATCGCGACGAGCATGCCGCTGCCGATCAACAGCGCCGACAGCTCGAATTTGAAGCCGGCCGCGACGACCGGGGCGAGTGCCGGGAGCCACTGCACGAGCGTGGGCGGCGGCCAGCTGCGCGGCAGCGCGACGATCTCGACGCCGAGCGCTGCGGCCAACTGCGGCCCCGTCTCGGTGATCGCCTGGAGTAGCGCACCGATCGCGAGCGCGACCACGAGCACGCGGCTGCGCTCACCGGCCGACGTGGCGTCGCCGAGTCCACGCACGAGCTCCGCGACGGCGCGACCGGTGGGGAAGGGCAGATCCTCGCGATCGATGAGCTGGCGCTTGAGCGGCACCGCGATCGCGAGCCCGAGCCCCGCGACGACGAGCGTCCATGCGACGAGCGTGACCGTCGGGATGTGGCGGCCCGTGACCATCGCGTGCGCCGACGCGGCCGTCGCGAGGTTCACACCGGTCGAGTAGCCCGCCGCCGACGCCGTCGACGCGAGCGTGACGAGCTCGAGCGGACCGAGCGGCGCACGCACGAGCCCGAGCCGCCGCGCAGCGGCGATGCACGCCCAGCCGAGCAGGCTCGCGGTGATCACCACCGCCACGCCGAGGCCGAGCTTGAGCCCGACGTACAGGTTCGACAGGCCCATCACCGCGCCGAGCAGCGCGCCCACGACGAGCGCACGTGCCGTGAGCTGAACGGGCGGCGTCAACGCCCGCGCATTCTACCCGCGTCAGCCTTCGCCGATCTCGATGCGATAGCTGACGACCATGCGCGCGCCGTTCCACGCCGGGAACTCGTACTCGTAGAGGGACCGTCGCGCGCACGCCCGCACGATGGGGTCCTCGAGGCCCTCGGACGGCTTCACGGACACGGCGCTCACCTTGCCGCTCGGCTCGAGCTCGAACTGGAACTCGAGCTCGCCGGCCGGGAAGTCCTCGGCGTCGTCGTCGTAGCACTGCAGCAGATCGATGCACTCGAAGATGCGGCCCTGCACGCCCATCAGCTGCTCGTGCAGATCGATGTCCTGCACGCGGGCGTTCTTCGCGAGGTGATTCGTGTTGCGTGCACGCCCGCGATTGAACTCGGGGATGTCGCGATCGTCGGCCAGCGTCTCCTTCGGCGGCACCTTGCCTTCGGCGTAGGGGCACGCCGATTCGCCCTCGGCGAACGTCCCCGCTTCGGGGCTGTGATCGCGCGACAGCAGCTCGACGTCGGGCCCCATGCACGAGCCCAGCTCGCAGTCGCCGGACGACGACGTGGGCGCCGCCGAGGCGGACGCGCCGCCCTTCTGACACGCGGACACCGAGCACACCGCGACGATCAGAAGCGCTGGGGGGAAGCCCTTCATGACAGCACCCTAACACTTAACGCGAGGTCGACAGCGGTTTCTTCATCGTCAGTAACGAGATCCCTCCTACCGTGTGTGCAAGGAGAGGAGGAGTTGTCCCCGACGCACCGGACCAGGCTCGACGCGTGTGCCTGGCGTCTCGACGCGTGCGAGAGGGGTTGCATATCCTCGTCGGGTCGCGGTGCTGCGGCCGCCGCGGATCGGGCATGGAACGGGACTCGGATCGAGTGATCGTCGTTCGGCGCGCCGGAGGCCCCGAGGTGCTCGAGCTCGATCGAGCGGCCGTCGCCGCGCCGGGGCCGGGGCAGGCATGCGTCCGACATCGCGCGATCGGTCTCAACTTCATCGACACGTATCACCGCAGTGGCTTGTATCCGCTCGCATTGCCGACGGGTCTCGGCAGCGAGGCCGCGGGTGTCGTCGAAGCGATCGGACCGGGGGTCACCGACGTCGCGGTGGGGGATCGCGTGGCGTATGCCGGCGGACCACCCGGCGCGTACGCGGATGCGCGCGTGATCGCGGCCGATCGGCTCGTGCGTGTGCCCGACGCGATCGATTTCGACACCGCCGCGGCGATGATGCTCAAGGGCATGACCGTGGAGTACCTGGTGCGCCGCACGTTCGCGGTGCGACCGGGGATGACCGTGGTGTGGCACGCGGCTGCGGGTGGGGTGGGGCTCATCGCGTGCCAGTGGCTCGCCCATCTCGGCGTCACGGTGATCGGCACGGTGGGCTCGGACGCGAAGGCCGAGCTCGCGCGCGCGCACGGTTGCACGCACACCATCGTCTACACGCGCGAGGATTTCGCTGCGCGGGTGCGCGAGATCACCGACGGCCGAGGCGTGCCGGTCGTGTACGACTCGGTGGGCAAGCAGACCTTCGCGAGCAGCTTGGATTGCTTGGCGCCGCGCGGGCTGCTCGTGGAGTTCGGCAACGCATCGGGCAAGCCGGATCCGTTCGATCTGCAGCTGCTCGCCACGAAGGGCTCGCTGTACGTCACTCGACCGACGCTGTTCACGTACACGGCCTCGCGCGCCGATCTGCTCGAGAGCGCGAATGCGCTGTTCGACGTCGTTGCGCGCGGCATCGTGCGGATCCCGGTGCGCCAGCGCTTCGCGCTCGAGGACGTCGCCGAAGCGCACCGCGCGATGGAGTCGCGTGCGACCATCGGCTCCTCGGTGCTCGTCCCATGACGCTCGGCGATCGCGCGCGCGCGGGCGCTCGGACCCGAAGATGTCGCGCTCATCGCGGCGCAGCGCCGCTGAGCCGCGCCGTGGTGGACCGCGTCCGTGCGCGTCGTTCGGCCCGCGCGAGCAAGCCCCAGCGTACCGCGCCCGCGACGATCGCGACGACGCCGGCCGACAGGAGCGGGATGCCGACGTACGTGAGCACGAGACCCTTCTCGTGGCGCTCGCCGAACGCGGCGTCGTTCGGCTCTCCATCGGCCTGGCCGCGATGCCACGTGCCGGCGGCGACGAGACCGATGCCGACGCCCGTGAGCGCCGAGCCCACACCCACGAGCGACGCGCCGGCCGGATCGCGCGGCCAGGCCTTGCGCTGCTTCTTCGGCTGGGGTGGTGGTGGCGGCGTGTCGACCGGCGCGCGTGGAGGCGGCGGACCGACGCGCGCGGCTTCCTCCCGTGCGTCGGCGATCTGTTCCTGGCAGCGCTGCACGTTGTGCTGCGCGAGGTCGACCCAGTCGGGCGGCGGCCCGAGATCGAGGAAGCGCTTGTACAGCGCGAGCGCGGTCCAGCAGTCGCCGCTCAAGCGCCGCGCATTCGCGGCGTTGAAGAGGAACTCGGCCCGCGGATCGCGAGTGTAGAGATCGGTGAACGCTTCCGCGGCCACCGAGTAGTGTCCGCACTCGAAGTGCCAGTACGCGCCCTCGACCTCGCAGGACTTCGCCTTGTCGGGGCAAGGGTCGTCCGCGCACGCGGCCGGATCGGGCGCCGGCGCGAGGGCGAGCGCGAGCGCGAGCGTCGTGGTCGGAGTCGGCACGCGACCGAGAAAGGCTACCGGACCTCGCGCGTCGGCAGCAGGGCGTCGGGATCTCGGGGCGCGCGTCGTGGCGTGGTGCGGCGCGTGCGGGTCCGCGGTGCGGGCTTGGGCTCGCGCGCGGTCGTGGGCGCCGCGGCCGGACGCGCGGCCGGCTCGGCGATCGCCGCACTCGCGGTCGGTGCGGGCGTCACGGTCGCGGGGATCGGCGGTGTCGTCGGCTCCGACGCGGGCGGTGGCGTGTCGTCGGGCGCTGCGTCGCGACGGAGGGCGAGCGCGAGCACGACCGCACCGACGAGCGCGAGCCCGACGCCACCCGCCAGCGCGAGGCGACGGGGCGAGCGACGCGGGCGCGGGGGCGCGGGCACGGGTGGCATGCGCGCCGCCGCCTGCAGGCCGGCGAACCACGACTCCGGTGCGGCGCTCGGATGCGGACGCACGCCGAACGCGTCGCGCATCACCCGTGCGAGCGGAGCGGACGACATCTCGAGCCCGCGCTCGCGCGCGAGCGCCAAGAGTGCATCCCGCATGGCGCCCGCGGTGGCGAAACGCTGCGCGCGATCCGTCGCGGTCGCGCGCTCGACGATCGACGCGACGGCGGCGTGGTTGCGCGTGTCCACGATGCGACCGAGCAGCACGCCGGCGGAGTAGACGTCGGCGCGGCCGTCGATCGCATCGCCGCGGGCCTGCTCGGGCGCGGCGTAGTCGACCTTCCCGCGCACCTCGCCGGTGTACGTGAGGTCCTCCCACGCCGCCGCGCGTGCGATGGCGAAGTCGACGAGCACGACGTGGCCCTCGTACGTGATGACGACGGTGGTGGGGCAGACGTCGCGATGGACGATGCCCAGGCTGCTGCCGTCGTCGTCCGCGCGCGTGTGGGCGTAGTCGAGTGCACCGAGCAACTCCACCACCAATCGCACGGCGCACTCGAGCGGCAGCGTGCCGGTGCGAGAGAGCGTGCTCGCGAGCGTCTCGCCGTGCACGTACTCCATCGCGACGAACTGCCGGCCCTGGGCGAGCCCGAAGTCGACGGTGTGCACGATGTTGGGATGGTCGAGCCGCGCGGCGATCCTGGCCTCGCGCGCGAACAGGGCCTGCACGCGCTCGAGCTCCGCGAGATCGGAGCGGATCCACTTGAGCACGACCAGCTTGCGGAAGTCCGCGAGCCCGACGAGTCGCGCGAGCACGAGCTCGGCCATCTCGCCCACCGCGATCTTCCGCAGCACCTCGTAGCGACCGACGCGCATCGCCGAGCCGGGGATCGCGGACGATTGCACGGTCGGGACACTATCAGTATCGTCGACACATGAGAACGTGTGGTCGTCTCCGTTGGGCGATGCGGACCGGAGTTGCCTGTCTCGCGATGTCGGGTTGCGCCGATCGGTCGACCGAGGAACCGTCGGATTCGAGCGAGTCGTCGACGACCGGGACGGACGGTGGGGAGACGACGGGGCCGGATCCGGACGACGACGGCAGCATCACGATCACCACGGAGGGCGAGAGCACCGATGACGGCGTCGACTCCACGAGCACGACCGCCGTCGACACCACCGGCGGTGGTTGCGAGCAGGACTGTGCGCAGGTCGACCTGCTCTTCGTGATCGACAACTCCGGCACGATGGGGGAGGAGCAGCGCAACCTCGCGCGCAACTTCCCGCTGCTCGTCCAACAGCTCGAGCAGCTCACGGATCGCACGGGCACGCCCGTCAATCCCGACGTGCAGATCATGGTGACCACGACGGACTTCGGCAACCCGCTGTGCACGCCGTTCGAGCCCGACGGCTACGAGCCCGCCAAGGGCGCGCCGACCACGACGGGCTGCAACGCGCGCATCGACGATTTCACCGGTCTCTCGCAGCCACCGATCGTGATGCCCGAGGCGTGCACGGACGTGTGTCCCGTCGATCTCGCGCCCGACGATCCGTTCATCGCCTTCAGCCCGGAGGGGGACAACGTGCCCGACGTGCCGGACGCCGACGTGAACGGCGACGGCGTGCCGGACTCGGCGGTGGCGCAGACGCTCGCGTGCATCGGCCCCCAGGGGATCAACGGATGCGGGTACGAGTCCCAGCTCGAGAACATGCTGCAGGCACTCCACCCCGCGGCGCCGTGGAACGACACCGACCGGCCGTTCCTCCGCGAGGGTGCTCTGCTCGCGATCGTCCACATCACCGACGAGGTCGAGTGCTCGGTGAACGACTACTCGATCATGGAGGACGAGGCGTACCAGGAGATCAATCCGAACAACGGCACGAGATCGGCGTCCTCCGCGATCTGCTGGAACGCGGGGGTCTCTTGCAACGGGCCCGACGCGATGGGGGTCTACAGCGATTGCGCGTCGATCGACGACGACGCGCTCGAGCCGGTGTCGCGCTACACCGACTACCTCATCGGCGAGCTGCGCGAGAACCAGGGCAAGGAAGTCGTGATGCTCGGCCTGCTCGGCGTGCCGCCGGTGCTCGAGCACGATCCGAATCCTCCCTACGCGCCCACGGCCGGCGGAGCGTTCGATCTCGTCTACCGCACGTGGGAGGACGGCCTGTATCCCGCGGGCGACATCCTCCCCGACGAGTGGGCCGATGGGGTGACCGCCGAGGACAAGCAGTTCGCCTTCGGGATCGGTCCAGGTTGCACGGGAGAGGACGGCATGGGGGGCTTCACGGGCCAAGCGATGCCGAACACGCGCGTGATGGAGGTGTGTCAGGCGCTCGACTACGACGGCAACCTCCGCTGCTGCATCGAGTCGATCTGCGACACGGATTTCTCGGCAGCGATGCAGTGCCTCACCGGGGTCATCGGCACCGCGATCGAGGTGCCCGAGTGAGCGAGCCGAGGATGAATCACGGCGACGGCGCGCCGACGAGCGCACGCGTCCATCCATCGAGATCGCTCGACACGGCGGTCGCCGCGGCGGACCCGCGTCCGAGCGTCGCGACGTGCTGCGCGAGCAGCTCGCGTGCGCGCGCGAGGCGGCCGCGCACGGTGCTGCTGGGGATGCCGATCGCGATCGCGATGTCGGGGCTCGGCATGTCCTCCCAGTAGTGCAGCTGCAGCACCGTCTGCAGATCGTCGGGCAGCACGGTGAGCGCTCGCAGCAAGAGCAGGTGTTCTTCGCGGGTGGCGAGCACTCCGCTGCCCGACGGCACGCCGACCTCGTCGATCGTGCCGGTGCGCGCGCGATGCCCGTCGTCGCGCGTCTTGTCGCGCAGGTGCCACAGCAGCTGCCGGCGCGCGACCGCGAAGAGGAACGCCTTGAAGCTCGCGTCCTCGCGCAGTCGTTCGAGCCCCTCGACGCAGCCGAGGAAGGTGCGTTGCGCGAGATCCTCGGCGGCGGCCGGCACCTTCAGCGCGAAGAAGCGCAGCACCGAGGCGTAGTAGCGCTCCATCAATTGATTGCCGGCCGTGGGATCACCGTCGCGCCACGCCGCCAACAACTCGAGGTCCTGGGGAGCGCTCGTCACCGAAGCCGCAGTCTCGCCACCTCGCGGCCGCGTGGCAAGCGTGAGCGGCCTCGCACGATCGGCGCGCATTCCGATGCTCGAAAAAAAGCGCGCGGTCGCGTGGACGGCTGGCCGCCTCGCGCTACTTGGGGGGCGCACCACGAACGGGGACCACGTGCGCCACGCAAACCAGCTGGCCGCGCTCGTCGTGATCGCTGCATCCACGGGCTGCTACACCGGCCTGTCGGGTGCGCGATCCGACGACGACGGCGGGGCCGACACGGCCACGAGCCCCACGGGTGGGCTCGACGACGACGGCGGATCGGACGACGGCGCGCCGCCGCCCGAGGACGCGAGCCAGGTCGGCAAGAGCGGCATGCGCCGCCTCACCGCGAACGAGTACGACAACACGCTGCGCGACCTCCTGCTCGGCGACGAGGCCCAGAGCCAGCTGCTGCTGCCCAACGATCCACGCACGCCGTTCGACAACGCCTACGCGAACCAAGAGCCGTCGCAGGCGCTCGTCGAAGGCGCCGATCTGCTCGCGGCGGACGCGGCCGATCGCCTGCTCGCCGATCCACCGCGCCGCGATCTCGTGGTCGGCTGCATGCCCACCGGGGCCGGCGACGAGGCGTGCATGCGCGACTTCGTGACGCGCTTCGGCCGACGCGTGTTGCGACGGCCGCTGACCGACGACGAGATCGAGACGCTGCTGCACGGCGAGAACGGTGACGACGGCGCGCTGGACTACGCGATCCAGGCCGACGACTTCTACACCGGCATCGACTCGCTGCTGCGTACGCTCCTGCAGGACCCCCAGTTCCTCTACCGCATCGAGACGGGTGAGCCGGTGGAGGGCGAGCCGGGGCTGTTCAAGCTGACCGATTTCCAGGTGGCGACGCGCTTGTCCTACTTCTTGTGGGGCAGCGGACCCGACGATGCGCTGCTCGATCTCGCGGACGGCGGTGGCCTCGGCGATCCCGAGTCGGTCCGTGCGGCCGCGGCCGGCATGCTCGCGGACGAGCGGGCGCTCGATCGCATCGAACGTTTCCACTCGCTGTGGCTGGCCTACGAGCAGATGCCGTTCGCGGGCGAGCTCGCCGACGCGATGCGGGCAGAGACGCGCGCGCTGCTCGAGCGCATCGTGTTCGAGGAGCGCCGCCCCTGGCAGGACGCGTTCCGCCTCGACGAGACCTACGCGAACGACCTGCTCGCCACCCACTACGGGCTCGAGCCGCCCGGCTCGGACACCCCGACGTGGGTGCCGTACGACCGCGCCGAGCGCAGGGGTCTGCTCGCGCACGGTACGTTCCTGTCGGTCGGCTTCGATCAGAACGACACCAACGTCGTGCGCCGCGGGCTGCAGGTGCAGCAACTCCTGCTGTGCCAGGAGATCGAGCCGCCACCGCCCGAGGTGGACGTCGACGCCAAGCCCCCGGGCCTGTGCAAGGTCGACAAGTCGGCCGCCCACGCGCAAGGCGGATGCGCGAACTGCCACGACCTCATCGACCCCGTCGGCTTCGGCCTCGAGAACTTCGACAGCCAGGGTCGCTACCGCACGCACGAGCCCGACGATCCGACGACGGAGGAGGACGAGTCGGTGTGCGTGATCGAGGGCGCGGGCAACCTCGCCGGCGTCGGCGAGTTCCACGGCCCGGCCCAGCTCGCCGAGCTCGCGATCGACAGCGGCATGCTCGACGCATGCGTCGTGCAACAGCTCTACCGGTGGTCGACCGGGCGCGCGGAGCTCGATGCGCTCGATCGCGCGTTCGTCGAGAGCGTCGCCACGGAGCTCGAGGGCGGTGACTTCCGCTTCGACGAGCTCGTGCTCGACTTCGTCGGACACGAAGCATTCGGCTACCGCCGGGAGGAGAGCTCGCCATGAGCCGGGGAACGACACGTCGCGCGCTGCTGCGCGCCTTCGCGGCGACGGGCATGACGCTGCCGATGCTCGAGCTCTTCGGCTCGTCGCGCGCCAGCGCGGGCGGCACGACGCCGCCGAAGCGCTACGTCTTCGTGTTCGGTGGCGTGTCGGCCGGCGGTGCGCCGGGCGGACAGCTCATGGTCCCGGACGCGCCCGGGACGGGCTACGACCTGAAGCGAGCGTTGCTCGCACTGGGCCCCGGCGAGCTGCCCCACGGGGGCACGGGCTACGACGTGCAGGACGAGGTCTCGGTCGTCAGCGGTCTGCTGATCCCGTGGGGTGCACAGCCGCCGGCCGGCGGACGATCGATCCACTTCCATGCCAACACGCTCGGACCGATCTCGTCGGGCATGCGGGGGGGCACCGAGGACACGTCGCCGCCGATGGGCCGCACCCACGATCTCATCGTCGCCGATGCCCTCGCCGCGCGTGGGCAGCAGCACTCGATCGGATTGCGCGTGCAGCCGACGCGCTACGTCGGCGGCACCGACAACGCCGGTGGCGACAGCGGGCGGCTGACGTGGGACGAGATCGACGGCGAGCTCGTCGGCATCGATCCCTTCGTCAGCCCACGGCTCACGTACGAGTCGCTGTTCGGCAACTTCGTGCCGCCGGATCCGGCCGAGGCGGAGGCGGCCGCGTTCGAGCTGACGCGCCGGCGCAGCGTGCTGGACGCGCTGCGCGTGCGGACGGCCGGGGTGATCCCGCAGCTGGGCGCCGACGATCGCACGCGGATGGAGCGGCATCTCGCCGAGCTCGCCGCGCTGGAGGCGAAGCTCGACATGATGCCGCCGCCCACGGCGGGCGCCTGCGAGCTGCTGCCGCATCCTGGCGAGGATCCGGCGATCGGGGCGCCGTTCGTCGCGAACGACGACGGCCACACGTACGACGGCGGCGCGGCGTACAGCGACGAGGAGCTGCGCGCGACGCTGATGATGGACTACGTACGCATGGCTTTCGCGTGCGATCTGACGCGCGTCGCGGCGGTCCGCCTCACGATGGATCAGGCCTTCGTGAACGCGGCGCCGCTCGTCGGAGCGGCCGCCGACATGCACCAGCTCAGCCACGGCGGCGACGTGGAGGAGCACGCCGACACGGTGAGCTGGCACGTGAAGCACTTCGCACGGCTGGTCTCGATGCTGCGCGACACGCAAGAGCTCGACGGCAGCTCGATGCTCGATCACACCGCGCTCGTGTTCTGCCTCGAGGGCGGCTTCGGCTACGACCCGGAGGCCGACGGCGACAACAGCCCGCACTCCACCGAGAACATGGTGATGCTCGTCGCGGGACGCGTGGGCGGACTGGTCCACGGTTCCCACATCGTCGCCAACGGCCTGCACCCCGCGAACGTCATCGTGACGGCCATGCAGGCGATCGGCATGGACGTCGACACCCTCGGCGAGGTGAGCGGCCCCGTTCCGGGCCTGCGTGGTTGAGCCCTGGACTCTGATATGCTCCGCGGTGGAAGGGTCCCGCCGCGAAGCCTCGTCGACACGCGCTCGCATTCGCCTCGCCCTGCGTCCTCGTGGTGGCGCTGCTCGGCTCTCCCGTGCTCGCGGCGCCTTCGGGCCTCGACCAGGCCAAGAAGCTGTACGGCGAGGCGATGGCGGCGATGGAGGCCAAGGACTTCGCCACCGCGGTCTCGAAGTTCGAAGGCGCGTACCAGTTCGCGCCGGACAAGCACGCCTTCAACTACAACATCGCGTCCGCGGCCGAGCTGGCGGGCGACTGCCGCAAGGCGCAGAACCATTACAAGATGTTCCTCGACCTCGTGCCGAAGCACGAGGCGCGCGCCTCGGCCCAGAAGACGCTCGCGAAGCTGCAGAAGACCTGCATCCACGACGACGAGACGACCGAGCAGCTCACCGCGGAGAACCAGGAAGAGCGCGCGACCAAGCGCGTCACCGAAGAGGGCGACCGCGCGATCTTCGAGGCGTTGGCCGAGACGCAGTGGTCGGCGCGCTACTACGCGGCCGTCGCGAACCTGCACGGTGACAAGCAGCCGTTCAAGAGCATGGCGAAGACGAAGGCGCGGCACGCGAAGCGCATCGAGAAGCTGATCTCCGATCACTCGATCCCGGGCAAGGCACCCGAGCCCGACAAGATCTCGGTGCCGGACGACCTCGACGACGCGTGCCAGCGCGGCGTGTCGCAGGAGGCCCGCAACGCGACGCTCTACGACAAGGTCTTCGACCTGTTCGACGACAAGGACATCGTGCGCGTGATGAACCGCTACGCCGCGAAAGCGGAGCTGCGGCACATGCCCATGTTCCGCGATAATTGCCCTCGCTGAGG
>CAYXVR010000078.1:16618-33916 GCA_964468635.1 uncultured Nannocystaceae bacterium | reverse complement strand
CGGTCATCCCGGTCATCCCGGTCATCCCGGTCATCCCGGTCATCCCGGTCATCCCCGCAAACCGACTGGGCGGCGACCAAGCGATCCGAATGAACCTACCGTCGGACTCGCGAACATGGATCTTGGATTTGGGTTCACCGTGCCGCCGATCCTGCCGCCCGACGACTTCACCGGTATCATCCCGGACCCCCCCGAACCGCCGCCTCATCCTGGCGACCCTACGTTTGTCGGGGAGTGCTTCATCCACGCGCCTCCGCCCGAAGCTCCTCCACCTCCGCTGGATCACGATGGGCTCGCCGACCACTTTTGGAGCGCAGGCCCGACGGGTCCCGGCGCTGCAAGTTTTGGAATCGCAACGGCGCCCACCGCCGGACAACTTGAACCCGGTGCGTCAACGACTGTCCTAGGACCCGACAAACCCCTGTGTCCCCCGAACTACTCATTCGACTATTTCTATCAGAGCTGCTGGCGTGATGGCCAACCGAAGCCGCGACGCAAAGCAGCCGACAAGTGGAAGCGCGCATGCATGTGTCCGCTGGGCAGGAGCTACCTCGAAGACCTCAAGAAGTGTTGGACGCATGGCGCTGTTGCGCCGGTAGCTTTAGGGGGGTTTGCGGACGACTTCACGCACTTTCCAGAATGTCCCTTTGGCGAGTTTTTCGATGAGGGAGTCGGAGCTTGCGTGCAGGGTGTTTGCGTGGAGCCGAATGTTTGGTCGGATACGTGGCATGTGTGCTTCGGAAATCAGTGTCCAGATTTGACCGACATTCACGTTCAGTGGAATCACCTTGCTGGCGATTGCGTGGGCGCTTACGATGACTGGGAGGGTCAAGTCAATGACGCACTTCGCTGGGCAGCAAGGAGACTCGATGCTGCGCTCAGAATGCTCTACGTCATGGACGATGCCGAGCCTGACTATCGCGAGTTTCTATGGAATTTTGGTTTCGGAACGGGTTCGGACCGCGTCGATGACCCTAGTCTGAGAGGATGGTTTGGCGGATATACAGATTATCGGTTCTTCCTTGTTCTGAACGCAATTTGGTTTGCCCTTGTGAGGATTGTTCAGAGTCCGGAGATTAGCATACGGTGCTGGAACTGGGATGCATGTAGCAACGCGCCCGCATATGCCACGTCGCTGTCGAGTGCAATTCACGTCGGCACGATTAATTTGTGCCCCGAATGGCATTTCAGACAGCCCGCCGAGAGGGCCCATGTCATGCTGCACGAGCTCTTTCACTGGGCTTTCCCTGGTCGAATCATCAGTTTTCCTCGTGATCTTCGTCATGATGGGTGTACAGATGGAAGCAGTGACAAATGCTATCGGGAGATCGATTCCGCGTTTCTGGCTGATAACCACGATGACATTCGAATCAACATCTATGATCAGATATTGGCCAAGACGATAAATCTCCCGGCTGCCTTGGGTAACAACGACAACTATGTGTCGTGGCTCGAGGCGCGTTATCGCGCTTGGGGCACGTGCACCTATCCGATCGGCTCTTCTCGGCCGTAGGAGCATCATCCACATGTTCGGGCCTGGATACGCGAGTTCTACGACATGGATTGCTTGCGCGACTTTTTGTGTCCTCGCCTGTGACTACGGTCATGCCGAGCGAGCAACGAATGCGTCGAGCGACGATGTTGAAACCTCTCTCAGCGCAGACGACGAGATCGTCTATCGCATTACTTTTGTTGCAGAGGGGGCTTCGACAGACCCTTCGAGTGGCGACGGCGACATTGTTGTTGACGCATGGGACATCCCTGATGGGGGGGGTGTCGTGCTGTCGCTCAGGTGTGACGAGCCTCTCGCCGATATGGAGAGCCACGAATTGCCGGATAGCCACTTCCCCGATGATGGAGCCATCTTGGATGCAAGTTTGCATCGGGCGACGGTTCCGTTCAGTGTGGACTGCACGTACGCTCTCCGTCGCATGAATGCGGTACAGGTCTCCGTTCAGTGGCACGTCGACGCAAGCCTCGTTTGGGAGTCGACCGAGGACGTCGAGCTATCCGTAGATGTGGAGGAGCTGTAGAAGAGGGCGACACGGGGCGTGGACACGAACTCGAGGTTCGGACTTGCCGATCGATCAGGGGCGTGGTCCGTGGGACGAGTCATTTCGTCTCCGGGCTCAGCAGCGGCTAGCTAGGATTGGGCGCCGGTGTTTGTCGCAGGCAAACACCACTCGACCCTCGACCGCCCAGAGTCAAGCGAAGGCCGACAGGTTCGAGTTGAATCGCTGTCCTCATCGCGTCGCCACCCCATGTGGCCGCCAGCCGGTCCGTCATGAACGGAAGGTGGGAAGCGACGTCTTTCTCCGTGACGCCGCACCACACCGGCACGATCTGCGCGCCCAACTACGACGGCCTCTTCGACTCGCTCTGGGGAACGTTGCTGCGCTGATACCGCGTAGCCGCACCGACTGCTGAGCCGACGCTTCAGTCAGGCGGAGATCCCACGCGCCGCGATCTCATCGACCGTACCCGCGTCGAACGTGCACCATCCCGGGCGGCCCCCGGGCGGCCCTTCGATTTCGCTCAGGGTGACCCCGTCGCTCCCACGATGATCGCTTCGCCGACGCGCAGGTCACGATACGCAGCGCCGAAGCGAGCGCGGGCGTCTGCGATCACCTCGTCGCTGGAGTCGTGGCCGCCGATCGAGACGAGGCCGACGTTGCGCTGCTCGAGGAGGCTCAACTCGCGATCGATGTCGTCTTCGTCGATCGGATCGAGCGGACCGTCGCCAGACGCGAGCCTGCGCTGACCATCGATGAATCCCGCGAGCGTCAGGCGTCCGCGGGGCACGGGGTAGTGCAGCCCGCCCACGACGCCGTAGATCGGCGCGTCGAAGACCGCCTCGGTGCGTTCGATGAGCCGCGTCAGCGTCTGTGGCTCAGCCCGGGGGAACGGGCCGGCAGACGTCGCCTTCGGCGTCCGTCTGGGCTTGCGCGCGGAACGTGTTCAGGCCCCGCCAGTGCGGCGTCTCGAACTGCGGGATCGTGCTGTCCTCGTTCACGTTCGTGACGTGGTAGCCGTGCTGGTTCCAGATTCGACGCGCGGGCATCCAGCGCGAGCGCGCGTCGCCGAACACGCGCACCGTCGGTGCGTCCTGGATCGGCTCGTTCTCCTCGTTCGGCCACGCGTTGTTCACCACCACGATCTCCGCGGATCCGTCGGTGTCGACGTCGGCGACGACGGGGTACTCCACGAAGGTCTCGCTCGATTGCGGCAGCTGCACCATCACGTCGCCGTTCGCGCCGGCGAACACCCAGACGCTGAACTGATCGGCGTAGAGCACATCGGCCGCGCCGTCGCCGAGCAGATCGAATGCCGATGCGCCCGCCAGCGTGCTCGGATCCTCGACCATCGCGGTCCACAAGGGCGAGCCGTCCGCATGGAACGTGCGAAACTCGAGCTGGTGGCCGAGCCCGAAGTCTCGCTCGCCGTCGCCGTCGAGATCGTGGATCACCGGCGGAATGCCCCAACTGCCGTTCTCCACGATCTCGTAGACGAGCTCGCCGTCGGCCTCGAGCACGGCCACGCGCCCTTGCGCACCGCACACGATCTCCGGCTCCGGATCTCCGTCGAGGTCGGCGACCGCGACGTGGCCGTACCCGTACGGGGTGGTGAAGAGGATCGATCCGTCGTGGTGGATCGCGCCCGAGCACTTCAGGACCTCGAGGTCCTGGTCGTCGTCGAGGTCCACCGCGACCGACGTCTCGTAGCTGCCGGACCCCGCGAGGATCTCCCCGTTGATGAACGTGCCGTCGCTGCGGAACATGAGATCGGACACGATGATCTCCGGCTCGCCGGAGTTGTCGAGATCCGCGAGGGCCACCGTGTGGGTCGGATCGACGATCGTGACCGCGTTCTCCCAGTCGACCGACCCGTCGGCATCGAACGCGACGATGTTGCCACCGGGACGCACCGCGACGATCTCCGGCACGCCGTCGCCGTCGAGATCGCCCAGCGCGGGCGTCATGCCGACGCCGCCGACGTCCACCTCGCTGCGCCAGTGGAACGTACCCGTCGCCCCGTCGAGCGCGTAGATGTAGGCCTCCGCTGCACCGCAGCAGCCCTCCATCCGGTAGACGGTCACGATGACGTCGGGGACGTCGCAGAGATCGATCGAGCCGTCGCCGTTGTCGTCGGTGACGTTGCCGACGAGCGGCGTCGCGATCGAGTAGATGAACTCGCCGTCGCCGGCCCACGACCACTCGACGACGGGCTCGAACGTGTCCACGGGCGAGGGCGGCGCGCACGGGTCCAGCCGCTCGAACATGTCGCGCGCGGGGCAGTTGAGCGGCGGGGGCCCGTCGTCACCGGTGTCGGTCGTCGTCGCGCTCGTGCTCGTGTCGGCACTGGTGGTGTCCACCGCGGACGTCGGCGCACCACTCGGATCCGATCCGCTCGCTGTGCCGCTCGTCGTGCCCTCGCTCGTCGTCGTGTCGGACGATCCGCCGTCGACGTCGGCGTCACCCTGCGCGTCGTTGCAGCCCGAAAGGACGGACCCGACCGATGTCGCGAGCAGCGACATGACGAGCCCACGGCGTCTGCATTCCTGGATCATCGAACTCGCTACACGGCGTGACACAACCGTCGCAGATCCCGTCCTGACACCCAAGCATGCGCGCGTCCTGGGACGCGGAGCCAGACGTGCAGAAGCCCCGCGTTCTGTCGAACGCGGGGCTTCTTCGCCTTCGGTGAGCCCGGTAGGAATCGAACCTACAGCCCGCGGATTAAGAGTCCGCTGCTCTACCAGTTGAGCTACGAGCCCGAGCGGCGCGCTCTCTTAGATCATTTCTCCCGCGAAGGGAAGCCCCCCGCTGCGCATCCCCGCGGGGCCGCCGACCAGGCCGCGGGCGGGCTCCTCGCCGTGGACGCCCATGGCATGCGAGCGGTCCACAGCCCCGCGAAACGCTACTCTCGCGCGCGTGAAGCGGGTCGCCGCGCTCGTGCTCGCGATGCTCGCGGGCTGCCTCGAGGTGCCGCCCGCGGGCGAGTCCACCCGGCCGCCCGCCGCGAAGCCGCCTCGATTGGTCTCGCACGCGCGCAAGCCCGGGCAGATCTACGCCGTCGGCGAGGTGCGCCAGTTCGCGATCACCCAGGCGGGCCAGCCGGTCGCGACCTCGTGGGGCCGCTACGCCGGTCGCACCGACGACGGCCTGCATCGCTTCGAGACGCGCATCGAGCTCGTGCTGCCCGGTCGCGCCACCGCGCGCAGCGAGGGCGAGATCCTGCTCGACGATCGCGGCCACCTCGTCCGCGGCTTCGAGCGCAGCGACGCCGCCGAGCTCCGCTTCGAGCGCGACGGCGACACGCTGCGCACCACCGACGGCGAGCGCGTCGACGAGATCGCCTACGCGCCGCATCGCAGCGACACGGCCTTCATGGCCCACTCCGCCATCCTGCACGAAGAGCTGATGTTCGCGCTGCGCGACCTGGTCGAGGGCGATCTGAGCTGGCGGCTCGTCTCCCTGTCGGGACGCGCGCCCACCGAGTGGACCGGCCGGCTCACGCGATCCACGGCCGAAGGTGAGCGCATCGAGATCGTGACGAGCCTCGGCGAGCGCGTGCTCATCGTGAACGGTCGGATCGTCGAGGTGCACGTCGAGAGCACCTATCTGCGCGTCGTCGCGGTGGCCGAGCCGAAGTGGCCCGAGTTCGCGATCGCCGGCCCGCAGCGGCTGCAGTACACGCTGCCCCCGGGGCTCGAGCTGCGCGAGGTCGAGGTGCCCGGCGGTGAGGGCGAGCCCGAGCTCGCCGGCGAGATCGTCATGCCGAAGGCGCGCACCGGACCTCTGCCCGGCGTGTTGTTCCTGTCCGCGACCGGCCAGGAGGATCGCCACGGCTTCGCGGGCCCGCCGGCGATCGATCTCGGCAGCCACGAGATCACCGACGCGCTCGCGCACGGCGGCGTCGTCGTGCTGCGCTACGACGAGCGCGGTCGCGGCAAGAGCGAGGCCGGCGATCCCAAGGTGCTGCCCGGCTTCACCGACCAGGTGCTCGACGCGAAGCGAGCGCTCGCCGCGTTGATGGTGCAGCCCGAGGTCGATCCGGATCGCATCGTCGTCGTCGGTCACGGCGAGGGCGGGCTGCGAGCGCTGCTCCTCGCGCGCGAGCGCCCCAAGGACGTGCATGCGGTCGCACTGCTCGCGACGCCGGGCCGCGCGTACGAGCACGTGCTGCGCGAGCAGGCGCGCCAGCGGCTCGCCGACATCCCCCCCGAGCTGCGCGATCAGGCCGAGGCCGAGCAGAAGCGCATGATCGACGAGCTCGTGAAGGGCCGGCCGCCGCCCGAGCTGCAGCCCCAGGCGAAGTGGCTCGCGGAGATCTTCGCCGTGAAGCCGGCCGAGCTCGTCGCCGGCGTGCGCGTGCCGATCTGGGTCGCGCAGGGCGGCAAGGACTTCGAGGTCGATCCGGTCGCCGACAGCACCGCGCTCGTGCGGGCCGCGAAGAAGGCCAAGGTGAAGCTCGTGCTGAAGCGCTACGCCGGGCTCGATCACCTCTTCAAGCACGAGCCCGGCGCGTCCTCGCCGGCGCGCTACCTCGTCGTGGGTCGTCCCGTCGATCCCGGCTTTCTCGCCGATCTGGTCGCGTGGACGAAGGGCGTCACCACGCGCAAGCAGGGTCGGTGACCGGGCGCAGCACGAAGGCGTCGCCGCTCGCCGCTCGCAGCTCGGGATCGAGCAGCCACCCGCCGCGACCGCGACGCAGGCACCCGCGCATGCCGAGCGAGCGCAAGGTCGCGAGCGCGACGTAGAGGCGGTTGGTCGCGGCGCACGGCAAGAGCCGCTCACCGGGCCAGCCAGCGGCCACGAGCTCGCGCGCGTTGATCGGAGTGCCCGGCGCCGTGCGAAGGTGTCGCACGAGCGCGGCGACGATCCGGCGCAACGGCACGCGATGTCGCAAGTCGATGACGTGGCCGTTCGGCAGCCGCAGCCTGCCGGCGTCGGCATCCCAGTGCAGCTCGGAGGTCGCCTCGTCCATCACCGGCAGCGCCGGTGCCAAGCTCGTCGCCAACATCGTCATCACGTCCCCGGAAGAGCAAGCGATGGGCCAACCGCAATCCGGTGGACAACCCCGGAACGCGCGCTGCCGCCCGGTTCTCGGGCGGCAGCGATGGGCAGGTCGAGTTGCCGCGCGCTGGCAATTCGAATGTCCGGCGCCGATGTAGGATACGCCGGCGCGACTGTCAGAGCGCGCCGAGCAGCTGCGCGCGCTTGTTCTTGTACTCGTCCTCGGTGATGAGCTGCGCGTCGAAGGCGGCCTTCAACGCGCGCAATCGGTCCTCGAGCGACGGCGTGCCCGCAGGCGCCTGACCTTGCGCCGGCGGTGGCTGCTGCACTTGCCCCTGCGGCGGCGGATAGCCCTGCGGCGGCGGATAGCCCTGCGGCGGCGGGTAGCCCTGCTGGGGAGGATAGCCGGGCGGCGGATAGCCCTGCGGATACCCGGGCTGCGGGATCGCTTGCCCCATGACGCCGGACATCATCTGGCCCATGCCCACGCCCATGCCGAGCCCCATGCCCGCCTGCATGACGCCGCCACCCCCACCGGGCTGACGGGCCGCGTCGCGGACGGCCTGCATGCCTTCCCACGCCATCGTGTTGTCGACGCCGCGCGCCGACTGGGCCGCTGCAGCATCGAGCGCCTTCTCGACCTCGGGCGGCAGCGAGATGTTCTCGACGATGAAGCTCGTGAGCCCGATGCCGATCTTCTTGAAGTCCTCTTCGATCGTGCCGCGCACCGCGTTGGCGAGCACGTCGTAGTGCCCCGCCATGTCCGCGACGGACAGCTCGCTCTTGCCGGCGGCCATCGAGAACGCCGACACCGCGCGAGGCTTGAGATACGCCTCGATCTCGTCGGTGGTGACGAGCCCCTGGGTGCCTACGATCTCGTCGAAGAATAGCCGCGGCTCCGTGATCTTGAAGTTGTACGAGCCGTACGCGCGGATCCTGACGCGGCCCGGACGACCCGCGACGGCGAACTCCGGATCGCGGATGAGCACGGGGTTCGCGGTGCCCCACTTCTGATCGAGGTACTGCCGCAGGTTGATGAAGTAGATCTCGACCTTGAACGGGCTCTCGAACCCGTACTTCCACCCGCGCAGCGTGGAGAGGATCGGGACGTTCTGCGTCGACAGCGTGTGCGTGCCGGGCCCGAACACGTCGGCAGCCTTGCCTTCGTTGACGAGCACGGCCGCCTGGCCCGGCCGACAGATCAGCTTCGCGCCGTTCTTGACCTCGTGGTCCTCGTCGGGGAAGCGCCAGACGAGCGTGTAGTTCGTGTCGTCGAGCCACTCGATGATGTCGATGAGCTGGCTCTTGATGAAGCTCATGAGGCCCATGGTCGGAACTCCTGCGGACGGAAGGACGGGACAACCGCGTGCGGCGAGGACGCATTCCCCCCGCGTGCGGCGCGGCTCAGGCGATCTTCTGCTTCGCGGCTTCCTGCTCGAGGTCGCCGAACTCGGTGTTGGTCAGGCCGAAGGCGTCGGCGATCTCGCCGAGCAGGTGGCGCTCGCCGTCGCTGTAGTGGCCGTCGGCGCGCACGAGCGCGATCGCGGCGCGCACGAACACGCGCCGCAGGTAGCTGGTGTCGAGCACCTGCGCGGCATCGATGGGCGAGAACCCACCGTCGCCGAGCTGCTCGAACGCGAGCTTGCATCCGCTCTCGGCGAGGAACTCACGGATGAGCTTCTCCTCGCGCGGCTCGATGCCGTCGCAGCTCGCGATGGTGAACAACCCGCGCGCGAACACCTCGATCGCCTCGCGCGGCATGCCCGCATGTTCGGTGCCGGTAGAACCCATGGCCGCGAAGCGTACCAAACGCGGGCGGAAGAGATTTCGCGTGCAGAGCACCGGCGCCCGATCGCGGGTTCGGGCCGACAGGAAGTCGGCCCGACGCGCGAGAGCGCCGTGAGGTGGGGGGTCCCCGGCGGGCTCCGCCCGACGGGGGGAGGGACGGCGACGTCCCTCCCTCAAAAAAACACGCCCGCGGGTACCACAACCCGCGGGCGCTGGCCCCCCGCCACCATTGGCGGGTTCACTCGGACGGACGTTCGGACAGGATCAGGAATTCGCGGGAGAAGAGGACTTCGGGAATCTCGCCGGCGACCGCGGGCGCGGTGACGACCTCGACGCGCCACAGCCCGGTCTGATCGGGCTGGACGTCGATGCTCGCGGCGAGCACGTACTGCGACGACGGCACGAGGCCGCCCGGCACGGTGAGCGTGTGCTCGCCGTGCGTCCAGCGGAACACGACGTCGCGGTCGTGCTCGAGGCCGTCGGCGCGCACGTGCAGGTGCACCGTGCCGACGTCGGGCATGAAGGTGGTCGCGCCTTCGATCGAGCCGGTCGGCGCCGCCGCGAGGATCGCGTCGACCTGCACGACGCTCGCGCGGTGCGGCGTGGCGCGGCCCGCTGCGAACGACGACTGACCGCCGCCGGGCTTGGCCGCGATCAGCTGGCCGTCGGACTCGAGGAGATCGGGCGTGATCGGCGCGTCGGCACAACCCGCGAGGCCCGCGGCGAGGACGAGTCCGCCGAGGCGGAGCGCGCCGATTCCAGTTCGTCGAGGGGCTCGCACGCCGGCGCCCGCGTGCGCGTCGCGTGCCAGCGCGCGCGATCACGGAAGTCGTGCGCTTGGCCCACCGGCTCGGCCGCGAACGCGATGAATGACATCGGCGATGCGACGATGGGTAGATCGTGCGCCGCGCGTGATCCTGCGGCTATGCTAGCGACCCACGCGCACGTCTCGGGCGCGCGTCCCACCCGATGCAGCTCCTCCGACTCGCGGTCGCGTTCGCCCTGGCATGCGCGAGCTGTGGGAAGTCGGACGCGCAGCCCACCGCCGAGGATTCCAGGACGATCACCGCGGAGGTCGAGCCGGACGAGGACGACGGGCCGCAGCCGCCCGACCTCGCGCAGCACGTGCATCCGCTGCTCGTGTGGACCGCGTGGGAGGTCGAGAAGGACTACTTCGACAAGGCGCGGCTCGACCCGCGCGCGCAGCTGCTCGCGGCGACCGAGGCGCTCGGTTTGCACACGCCCGAGTTCTTCGCGGAGACGACCGGCGACGTCGTGAAGGTGCGCGTGCGCTCGGCGTCCTCCGACTTCGCGCTCGACGATCTCGACTCCCTGCTCGGCGCTGCCATCCGATTGGAAGAGATCCTCGTGTTCGCGCAGGGCGTGCTCGACCTCGAGCCCGAGCCGCTGCACGAGCTCGAGTACGCCGCGATCAACGGCATGTTCGGCCCGCTCGATCCGCACACGGTGTTGCTCACGCCCGAGCAGCACGCCGATCTCGGCGTGCGCACGAAGGGCGAGTTCGGCGGCATCGGGGCCCAGATCCGCGTGGAGTCGCGCCGCATCGTGATCGTCTCGGTGCTGCCCGGCATGCCGGCCGCGTTGCAGGGGATCCTCGCCGGCGACGTGCTCCTCATGATCGACGGCGAGTCCACCGTGAACCTGTCGGCCGAGGAGGCGCAGCAGCGCTTGCGCGGTCCGGTGGGCACGAAGGTGAAGCTGCGAGTGCAGCGCGGCAAGAAGCAGCTCGCCGTCGAGGTCGAGCGCAGCACGATCAAGATCGAGAGCGTCCGGGCCACGCGGCTGCCCGACGGCGTCGCCTACCTCGGCGTGTCGGCGTTCCAGGAGGAGACCGCCGCCGAGGCGCGCGACGGGCTCGCGAAGCTGGGCGCCGGGCTCACGGGCCTCGTGCTCGACATGCGCGGCAACTCCGGCGGCGTGCTCGCGCAGGCGACCGAGATGGTCGACGACCTCGTCACGCGCGGCGAGCTCGTGATCGTGCGCAGCGCCGCGGGCGACGAGGTCGCCGAGGCCGAAGAGGGCACCGCGTTCCCGATCGACGCACCCATCGTCGTGCTCATCGATCAAGAGTCCGCGAGCGCGGCGGAGATCGTGAGCGGCGGGCTGCAGGCGCTCGGCCGCGCGGTCGTCGTCGGGCGCACCACGTTCGGCAAGGGCACCGTGCAGATGGTGCGACCGGCCGCGCCGTACGGGCGGGAGCTCGCGCTCAAGCTGACGCTCGCCGAGTACCTCGTGGCGGGCGCGCAGCGGATCCAGAGCATCGGCGTCGTGCCCGACCTCGTGCTGCAACCGGTCGAGCCCACCGGCGTGCCGGGCATCGTGCGCTTCTTCGACGAGGAGCGGTTCGAGCGCGCGCGCGAGCGCTCGCGCGCCGCGGGCTTGCCGTCGGCGCGCCACGACATCCCCGAGGAGCGCAGCGATCGCGATGCGCCGCGCCTCCACTATCTGCACGGCGATCGCGTGCCCGATGCGCTGTTGCACGGGCCCGACGGCAAGCCGCGCACGGTCCCGGACGAGCTGCGCGATCCGGAGATCCGCCTCGCGTTCGCCGTCGCGCGCGGGCTGGTCGGCAATGCCGTGGGCGACGCGCGCAAGGGCGCGCTCGAGCGCGTCGCCGCAGAGCTGCGCACGAGCGAGGACGAGCGCGTGGTGCAGGCGCTCGCGGCCGACGACGTCGACTGGAGCGCGGGGCCGTCCGGCGCACCGGCGCCGAAGCTGCGCGTGACGGCGGCGCTCACCCGCACGGGGCCGATCCCCGCGGGCGAGCCGTTCGGGCTCGAGCTCGTCGTGCACAACGACGGCACCACCGCCGCACATCGCGTGCACGCGATCACCGACTGCGTGCACGACGAGCTCGACGGCATCGAGGTGCTGATCGGGCACGTGCCCGCGGGCGCGTCGGTGAAGCGCGAGCTCAAGCTGCACGTGATGCCGTGGCACGCCGACTTCACCGACGAGCTCGCGATCGCGCTGCACGTCGGCGAGCCCACCGCGACGCCGGTGGCGGCCGCATCGACGCTGTTCGAGGTGGAGGGCGCGAACCGTCCGGAGCTCGCGTACGACTACTGGATCGTCGACGACCCCGCGCTCGTCGCCGCCGCGCCCCATCGGCCGCCGCCCGAGCCGGGCACGCCCGTCGCCCCGTTCACGGTGCAGGGCAACGGCGACGGCATGCTGCAGCCGGGTGAGCGCGTGCTCGTGGCGTACGTCGCGAAGAACGTCGGCAAGGGGCCGAGCCCCGACGTGCGCGCGCTCGTGCGCAACCTGAGCGGACGGCAGGGCTTGTTGGAGGAGGGCTTCGCGGAGCTCGGCGCGCTCGCGCCGGGCGAGACGAAGGCCGGCGCGTTCGGGCTCACCGTCGCGGACGATGCCGACGTCGCGCATCCGCTCGAGCTCGAGATCGTGATCGGCGACGCGAAGCTGCGCACCAGCGTGCAGGACAAGCTGCGCTTCCGCGTGCTGTCGGCCGGGCCCGCGCTCGCGCCCGGTCGCGCGCACCTGCGGGTCGGCGGCGACTCGGCGCGGCTGTACGACGGTGCGCATCCGTCGGCGGCGATCGTCGCCACCGCGGCGACGGGCGCCGAGCTCGACGTCGTCGGGACGGTGGGAGGATTCCGCGTCGTCGAGGACGGTGCTCGCGGTCGGCGGATGTACCTGCCGGCGGATCTCGAGGGCCTCGAGGAGGCGCCGGGCAAGGGCACGAAGGGCGTCGTGCCGCGCATGCCGGTGCTGCCGCCGCGCGTCGACATCGACACGACGCCGCGCATGACGAACGGCGAGTCGGTCGAGCTGCGCGGCGCGGTCGTGCATCCCGAGCGTGCACGCGACGTGGTCGTGCTCGTGCGTCCGCCGGGGACGAGTCAGCGCGATCGCAAGATCCACTTCAGCGCGAACGATGCCGCCGACGGCGACGCCGCGCGGACGCTGCGCTTCGCCACGCAGGTTCCGCTGGCGCTGGGCGGCAACCGCATCACCGTGCTGGCACGGGACGGAGCGAAGGTCGTGTTTCGCCGGGATCTGTGGGTTTTTCGGCAGGCGGCGCGATAGCGCCGCCCTGCGCGGCCGTCTCGATGCCGGAAGACTTCGCGGCATCGGCGATGTACCGATCGATCTCGGCAGGCGCAGGCGCGAGCCCACGCAACGCCTCGGCATCCCCACGCACGGCGAGCCGCACGCGCTCGGACACTCCGTTCGGCAGCGCGGCGATCTCCTGCACACGAAGGCGCCACGCGGGAATCGACGCCGCGGCGAACCGCGCTGCGATCGCAGCCGCTCGCGCCTGCCCCCGCACGCGATCGGCCTTCGCATCGCCGCCCGGCTGCACGTACACCGCGAGGTCGACCCGATCGATCCACGGATTGAGCGCGACGATCTCGACGAACGCGTCGAGCGCGGCCTTGCTCTCCGCGGTGAGCTCCGCGGTGCCGGGCGCGAACGCCAGCTCCGGCACGAGCGTCGCCGGATCCAGCACGCTCGTCGTGACGACGCTGCCGTCGGCGAGCCGCCGATCCGGACACCCGTCCACGTCGAGCGTTCCGTTCACGAGCTCGGGGCTGCGCGGGCACAGGTCGAACGCGTCGGCGATCGCGTCGTGATCGTCGTCGAGGTCCGGACATCCGTCCGCGTCCTCGTGCTGGTCGCGGTCCTCGGGCACGTTCGGGCAGCGATCCGCGCCGGCGAGCAAGCCGTCGCCGTCGCGATCGAGCGCGGGGTGCTTCTTCTTCGGCGCCGGCTTGCGCGATTCCACCAAGGCGTCGTGGCGCAGCGCGATCGCGGTCGCGGTCGGCTGCGGGCTGCCGTCGAACGGCGTCGCGGTGCGCGTGCGCACCGGCGGTGCCCACCCGAACGAGAGCAGGCCGCCGAGCTGCGTGGATCCATAGGTCGGCACGGGCGTGCCCGCGACGTACGCACCGATCACGAAGCCGGTGCGCGCCTGACCGCGGATGCCGAGCCGCAGATCGACGCCCGACTTCGCACCGCGCACGAGCGCGATGTTGCCGCCCGCTTCGGCGACGAGCGCCGCGCGGAGCTTGGGCGGGAACGGCACGCGCAGCGCGGCGCGCCACGTCACCGAGTCGCCGACGATCCATCCGTCCTCGCGCACGTCGGGGCGCGCGAGATAGCCGACGTTGATCGCCGACACGATGCCCCACGCGCCGCGGTGCTCGAACAACAGCTGGGGCGCATAGGTCGGCTTGCCGACCCCCGTCTTCGCGGCGACGCTGCCGGTGGGCGCGGTCACGTCGAACATGAGCCCGAGCCCCACGCCGCGGATCGGCGTGCGCAAGAGCGTGCCCTTGAGACCGACCCGCAGATCGCCGAGCGCCGTCGCGGTC
Organism: uncultured Nannocystaceae bacterium; assembly: GCA_964468635.1. Lineage (GTDB taxonomy): Bacteria > Myxococcota_A > Polyangia > Nannocystales > Nannocystaceae > Xiheibacterium. Next base: position 19,755 of record CAYXVR010000078.1, on the reverse strand, counting down.
GTCTCGCTGCCGGGCGCGCGGACGCGCTGGCGCAACACGAGTGGGAGGTCGAGCGAGAGCTCGGTCCAGTCGAACAGACCGAATGCGAACAGCACGTCGGCCCGCGTCCGCGACACCACGTCGGCGCGCTGGCGACCGAGCGAGCCGAACGATTGCTCGTGTCCGATCGAGATCCCCGCGCCCGGCGTCCACTTCGGCAGCACCTGGCTCGACTCGGTGGACACGTGTCCGGTCGGCGCCGCGGTGCGTCGCTCCAGCGTGATGCCGCCTTCGTCGGCGCGCGCGCTCGCGGGCCCCAGTGCCGCTGCGACCGCCACGATCGCCCACGGTGTCGCGACGCGATTGCGCATGTGTCCCGGACATCGCCGCGAACGAAAGGCCGCTTGAGACCGCGCCCCGTTCCGGTCGCACACGAGGTTCGGGGCCCGACCACGGGCCGCGTCGGCCCAGCCGCGGCCGCCCGCGACCCGCACGGCCGCGCCGCATGCGCTCACTTCCGGCCGGAACCTTGCCCGCGCGCGGCGGTCAGTGCAGAAGGCAGCGTGGTATAGCGAGGTGAGCGTGAGCCATTCCGACCCCAGTGACTCCGGCGAGCGGCGGCGCGCTCCCCCCGACCCCGAAGAGGACGCACTCGATCTCGCGGATCTCGACGCGCTCGGGGTCGACGGCGTGGTCGCGCGGATGCACGACGATCCGCTGCCGGGCGAGCCGGAGGCGCCGTCTCGCCTCCGCCGTGGGCGCTCCACCGTGCTGTCGGTGGTCATCTCGGTGGTCGGCCTGTTCCTGCTCGTCGACGCGTTCCCCGACTTCCGCTACTGGCTCTCGTCGCGCACGCCCGAGGATCTCGGCGACGTGGCCGTGCTGGCGAAGTCGGGCGAGATGCCCCAGGGCCTGCACGATCGATACGTCACGCTGCGCGGCACGCCCGACGTGCAGAACGCGGTGCGCATGACGACGAAGGAGCGTTTCGTCGGCTACCTGCGGATCACCGAGGCGGGCGGCAGCCTGTTCGCCGCGGTGCCGCGCGAGAAGGACGAGCCGATGCGCGACACGTTCGAGGGCGTCTTCACCGGACGCCTGCGCCGGATGGATCGCGATCCCGCGCACGAGTGGCTCGAGCAGTACGTCGCGGCGCATCCGATCACGCGCGTGATCGATGCGTCGCCGAAGGCGTTGCTCGCCGCCGTGTCGGACACGAGCGGCGGCATGACGATCGACACCGACGAGGGCCCCATCGCGCTCGAGCACGGCGATCAGCTGCGCGTCGTCGTGCAGTCGCCCGATGCCCGCGTGCAGATCGGCACGCGCTCGGTGAAGAAGCCGGCCGATGCCGAGGCCCGCGTCGCGGCGCTCGGCTATCCCTTCGTCGCGCTGCCGACCCGCGAGAACTCGCCGTTCCACTCGTTCGTCGCGCGGATCCCCGAGGGCGAGCGCGCGGCCGCGCTCGCGAAGCTGCAGGAGGGTCTCGAGGATCCCAGCGCGGGCACCGATCCGAAGCTCGGCGCCGCGGTGCTTCCCGGCACGTCCGCCTTCACGGTGAAGCCGGACGAGATCGGGCTGGCCGGCGACGACCTGCTGCTGCCCGCGACGGAGGCCGGCAGCGCGCTCTACGAGGTCGAGGGCACGAAGCTGGTCGCGCGCCCGCCTCGCGACGGCCGCCTGCGCGTGCCCGCGGCGTGGCTGCAGGCGGTTCGACTCGAGCGATCGATCGCCATCGATCCTTCGGGCTATGTGCTCGCGGTCGGCGACGAGCCCGGCAAGCACTGGATCATCGGGCTCGTGTGGCTCGTCGTCGCGGCGCTCGTCGGGCTCAACGCAGCGAGCCTCGTGCTGCGCTGGCGCCGTCGCGTGGCGGACGGCTGAGTCGCCCCCGGACCCCGGAAAACGCCAGAAGGTCCCGAAGCACGGGCGAATCGGCTACCGTTTCCATGAGCGTGGTCGCGAAGGACGTTCGCGACGCCGCCGGAGCCCGCGCCGTGCCGAAACCGTCGCCCACCTACCGCCTGCGCTTCTTCGGCGCGGGTGGGGCGTTCTCGCGGCGTTACGGCACGACCTGCTCGCATCTCACGCTGCCCAACGGGGAGCGCTGGCTCATCGACTGCGGCCGGCAGGCGCCCGACCAGCTGTTCCACGCGGGGTTGTCCTGGCACGAGATCACGGGCCAGATCATCACGCACACCCACGGCGATCACATCTACGGCCTCGAGGACTTCGCGTTCGTCCGCTACTTCTACGGTGGCGCGGGGATCGAGTCGATCCGCGGGGGCGGACCCCGGATCCGGCTGGTCGCCCACGGGGCGGTGCGCACGGAGATCTGGGACGTGCTGCGCTCGTCGCTGCGCTACGTGCCGGACCCCGCCGGGCCCACGAGCGGCACGCTGGAGACCTACTTCGAACCGGCGCAGCCCGTGTCGGCCGAGCCCGCGAGGGCGAACCCGTGGGCGCACGCCGAGCGGTTCGAGGTCGGCGATCTGCGTGTGACGATGCGCGAGACGGAGCACGTGCCGTGCAAGCCGTCGACGTCGATCGAATTCGACTTGTCGAGCATCGTCGGCAAGCCGAGGGTGGCGTGGTGGAGCGGCGACAGCGTCGTCGATCCGGTGCTGCTCTCGCGGCTCGAGCCGACCGCATCGGTGTTCTTCCACGACTGCACGTTCCTCGAGTACCCCGGCCAGGTGCACGGCTCGTTCTCGAAGCTCGAGCAGCTGCCGCAGGCGGTGCGCGAGAAGACGGTGCTGATGCACCACGAAGACGACCTCGAAGGCCACCGCACGCGCGCGGAAGCGCTGGGCTTCCGCATCGCGCTGCCGGGCCACGAGTACGATCTGATCAAGGGCGAGCGCGTCGGCTAGGCGCGTGACCCCGTAAGGGGTCTCGCCCGTCCGTGCCCGACGCCCGCCGACTCGCCCCTCGACAGAGGTCCGTCGGAGGTCGAACCCCGCGAGCGCTCGACTTCGAGGTCGGACAGAGGTCTGTCGGCGGTCGAGTTCCGCGAGCGCTCGACTTCGAGGTCGGACAGAGGTCTGTCGGCGGTCGAGTTCCGGGAGCGTCCGACTTCGAGGTCGGACAGACGCCTGTCGGAGGTCGAGTTCCGCGAGCGCTCGACTTCGAGGTCGGACAGAGGTCTGTCGGCGGTC
>CAYXVR010000078.1:0-16518 GCA_964468635.1 uncultured Nannocystaceae bacterium | reverse complement strand
CAGAGGTCTGTCGGCGGTCGAGTTCCGGGAGCGTCCGACTTCGAGGTCGGACAGAGGTCTGTCGGCGGTCGAGTTCCGGGAGCGTCCGACTTCGAGGTCGGACAGACGCCTGTCGGAGGTCGAATCCCGCGCCGGAACGGGGCCGAAGCCTTCCGATGCTCGGGCTAGCCGCGGATCCGCGGCAAGAGCTCGACGAAGTTGCACGGCCGGTGACGGATGTCGAGCTGCGGCAGGAGGATGTCGTCCATCGCGAGCTGCACCGCCTTCGGTGATCCCGGCAGGAGGAACACGTAGGTCGAGCCGCACAGCGCCGCTTCGGCGCGGCTCTGGATCGTCGACGTGCCGATCTGGGCGTAGCTCAGCCAGCGGAACAGCTCGCCGAAGCCGGGGATCGGCTTGGTGACGAGGGGGGCGAGGGCCTCGGGCGTCACGTCGCGCGCCGTCACGCCCGTGCCACCGGTCGTGATCACGACCTCGATGCCGTCGTCGTCGACGAAGCGTTGGAGCACGGCGCGGATTTCCGAGAGCTCATCGCGCACGATCGATCGCTCCGCGACGACGTGACCTGCGGACAGCAGCTTCTGGGCGACCGTCTCGCCCGAGACGTCGGTGGTCGGCGTGCGCGTGTCCGACACGGTGAGCACCGCCACGCGCACGGGGATGAACTCTCGTTCGGCCACGCGGCGATGCTAGCCCGCCGTCACGGCGCTTGGGCCAGTTCCTGGGCCAGCTTCGCGACGCGGGGATCGGCGTCGCTGCGCAGCGTCGCGAGCTCGGGTCGCGCGCGGGCGAACTCCGCATCCACGCGCCCGAGCGCGCGCAGGGCATGCAGCCGCACGTCGGCGCGCGCATCGTCGAGCAGCCCCGCGAGGGCAGTGTTCGTGTCGAGGTCCGACGTGCGCAGCGCACCGATCGCCCGGATCGCGGCGATCATCGCGGCTTCGTCGTCGTCGCCGAGCAGTGCCCGCAGCTCGGGCCGCAGCGTCGCGCCGGCCGGATGCGAAGCCGCCGAGCGCGCTGCTTCGGCCCGGACGCCCGCGTCGCGATCGCCGAGCCCGGCGCGGATCCCCGCGATCGCTTCGGCATCGTCCGTGCGTCCGAGCGCGGCGACGATCGCCGCACGGACGGTCGCATCCGACTCCGTCGACAGCAGCGCGGACGCGGCCGAAGCATAGGGACCCGGCGTGCGTGCGAGCGCTTCGGCGAGCGCAGCGCGGATCTCGGAGGACTCGCCGCCGTCCTGCAGGCGCGCGAGCACGATCGCCGCCGCGTCCGGATGGCGCAGCGCCGGGCCGCTGAATCGCAGCGTGCCCGCCCGGGTGGTGCGCGGCGCGAGCGTTCGCAGCGCTTCGACGTCCGCGGCGGCGGGCGACGAGGTGGGGCGCGCCGGCTCGCTCGCGTCCGCGGCGACCGAGGGCTCGGTGCTCGCGCGCCGCGGCACGCCCTCGGAGGCCGTGCGATCACACGCGGCCGCGACGAGGACGACCAGCGCGATGGAGGAGAAACGGTTCGACGACGACATCAGCCTTCTCCCTCGAGCAGGTGCAGCGCGTTCTCCCACCACTGGTCGGCGGGGTGACGGAGCACGTTCGCACCGCAGTGCACCTCGCCGAGCCCGAGGTGATAGACGTCCCAGTTGTCGACGTAGTGCGCGACGAGCCCGTCCGGCAGCGCGTCGTCGAACGCCTGCAGCACCGGATCGCTGGCCTGATCGCCGACGTCGGTGCGGAAGAACGGGTCCGGCACGAACAGGTGGGTCTCGTCGTCCACGGTGGCGACGATGAGGTTCACCATGCCCGGGATCAACGCGACGACGCCGCCGCAGCCCGGTACGTCCTCGAAGAGCGACGGCACGCGGATGATGTCCTCCTCCGTCAGCCCGAACTCGGTCTGGAACTGGGCGAGCAACGGATCGAGCTCGTCGGCCTGGATGTCCGCGTTGAGATCCATGAGCGCGGTGTCGTCGAGGATGTCGCCCACCGTCGGGTGGCCGTGGTCCTCGCCGTAGCGCGTGATCTCCATGCCGCGCGGCAGGCCCTCGAGCAACGTCACGGCCGACGGGACGTCGGCGAAGAGGAACTTGAAGCCCTTCGGCGAGCTCGCATCGGGCACGAACGTCTGGAACTCGTCGACGTGCTTCACGCACAGCCACAGCGTGTCCATCTCGACGGGCGCCTGCACCGTCTGCGCGGCGAGCTGGTCCGCGAGCTCCGTGTGCAGACCCACGCCGTTCTGGCGCCCATAGTAGATGCGCCCGAACGGGTACTCGACGCCGTCGACCGTGACGGGCGGCGACACCTCGAGGTTGCCGAACGAGTCGAGCGTCGTCGCCTCGAGGGGCTGACCCCACGTCTGCGCGACGAAGCCGGGGGCCACGAGCGTCTCGGCGAACGGGTCGAGGCCGCGATCGCGGATCGAATCGATGACGACGTCGACGCGCTTGCCGTCGGGCGCATCCGCGATCGCGAACTCGATCTCGTCCTGGATCCACACGTCGTTGCCGTAGGCCGGCCCCGGCACCGCCGTGAACTTGTCGCCGAGCACGTCCTGGAAGTCGGCGACCATCGCCGCGTTGCTGCCGAAGCCCGCGTTCACTGCGACGACCCAGACGTGCTCGTCGGGCTGCAGGTGGTGGTTCAGGATCATCGGCGCCGAGCGCAGCACGACGTCGACGGTCTCGACCTCGTTGCCGTCGGCATCGCGATGCGACAGCGTCAACGTCGCGACGGCGTTGTAGTCCTCGAACTCGACGTGCAGCTCCGAGCCCTCCGGGCCCGGCGTCGTCTCGCCCTCGGGGACGACGCCGTCCGCTCCGCTGCCGGCGAGGACGTCGTTGCCCGACCACACGCGCACCCGCTCGGTGTCGCCGTCGATCGTGGCGTGGCCCACGTGGCCCTCGTGCTGCGACGGTACGGCGAGCACCGAGATGTCGTCGTCCTCCGGGAAGACCAACTGCAGCCAGTCGGCCCGACCTTCGCCGTCGTCGTCGTCGACGTTCGGCACCCCATACACGTCGTCGAACATCCACTCGACGACGGGCTCGCCCGTGGAGCTGCCGCCCGAGCTCGACTCGTCGGCACCTCCCGAGCTCGTCGACGACTCGACGTCGCCGCCGCTCGAGCTGTCGTCGCCTTCGGACGACTCGTCGGTGCCGGTGGTCTCGCTGGCCGGGGCCTCGTCGTCCTTGCACCCGTGCGCGAGTGCGAGGAGCGAGGCCACGAGCATCGTGCGGCCGCGGGTGCGGCGTCCGACGTCGATCGGCCGGCCACCGGGGGTGTCGTTGCAGTCTCGAGGTGACATCGGCAGGATTCCGCTGCACAGGGTCGCACGAGCTCGCTGCCCAGCGCCGCCTTGCGTCCCAACCAGGGTGTGAGGCTGCGACGTCGGGCGCCGACGGCGGTCGATCTCGCGCGGCGACCGCCGCGCATTCCGTCCCCCATGGCACTGTGATAGGCTGCTGATCGCTCGGCTCCTGTTCGCCGGGTGATGGGGATGGGTTTGACGATGAAGACGTATCGATGCGTATCGTGGCTCGCGGCGGGGCTCGCTGCGATGGCGCCGGCTCTGATCACTCGCGATGCACAGGCATGCGGCGGTCTGTTCTGCGACAGCGGCCCGCAGCAGATGCCCGTGGATCAGTCGGGCGAGAACATCATCTTCGTCTGGAAGGACGGATCGATCGAGGTCCACATCCAGATCCAATACGTCGGCGACGCGGCGAAGTTCGGCTGGGTGATCCCGCTGCAGTCGCTGCCCGAGTTCAGCGTGGGCTCCGAGCCGCTGTTCCAGGCGCTCTTGAACTCCACGGTGCCGACCTACGGCTACACGACGACGTTCGATCAGTGCGACGCGGATCAGGACGGCAACGGATCCGGCGCCGGCTTCGGCGACGAGGGCGGCTCTGGCGACGGGGGCGACGACGACGACGACGGCTCCGGCGGCGAGGATCCCGGCCCGCAGATCCTCGAGGTCGTCCAGGCCGGCGCGTTCGAGATCACCGTGATCCAGGGCGACGACGCCCAGGAGGTGATGGATTGGCTCGCGGAGAACGAGTACCTCGAGGATCCGGACGCGGTCCCGATCCTGCAGCAGTACATCGACGAGGGCCACATCTTCGGCGCCGTGAAGCTCACCGGCGGCGCCGGAGTCGACGCGATCCATCCCATCGTGCTCGAGTTCCAGGGGGACGAACCGTGCGTGCCGCTCCGGCTCACGCGCATCGCCGCCGTCGAGAACATGGGGGTGCGCTCGTTCTTCCTCGGACAGGAACGCATGGTGCCGCGCAACTACCGGCACGTGCTCGTCAACCCGCTCAAGATCGACTGGCTCAACTTCGCGTCGAACTACGACGAGGTGATCACGCTCGCCGTCGACGAGCAGAACGCCGACGGCCGGGCGTTCGTCACCGAGTACGCGGGGCCCACGTCCGACCTCGGGACCTTCTCGTTCGTGAACCCGAGCTGGGATGCGACCGAGTTCGCGACGGTGGATCCGCTCGCCATCGGTGACACCCTCCGCGCTCAGGGCCTGCTGTCCTGCGATTTCGACTTCGGTGAGGGCTGCGTGTTCGCGCATCCGCTGCTCGAGAGCCTGCTGGCGCAGTACATCGTGCCGCCCGACGGCCTGCCGCTCGCGGACTACCTGGGCACGCAAGGCAACTGGCCCGGCCACGATCTCTCGACGTGGAACGGTGCCGAGTTCGCGATGAAGATGGACGAGTTCCTGATCGCGCCGGGCGTGCACGCGACGGAGCTGCTGGAGCAGAACCCGTACCTCACGCGCATGTTCACGACGATCTCGCCGGCCGAGATGACCGAGGATCCGATGTTCTACGAGAACGGCATGCTGCCGGACATCACGAACATCCAGCAGGGCGTGCTGCGCAACCTGTGCAACGGCGACCAGGTGTTCACGCTGCCCGACGGCCGTCAGATCTACCTGCCCGATCCCGTATGGCCCGAGCTGCCCGACGAGCCGGGCGGCACGCCGGGCCGCATGGTGTCGGCGGAGATCATCGAGGCGGTGCCGCCCAGCGGTGCGCCGATGAACCTCACGAACAACACCGCGCAGATCGACGCCGTGTTGGCGGCGTGGAACCAAGACGCCGGGTGGAACGGCGACGGCAGCAGCAGCGGTGACGACGGCTGCGGCTGCAGGCTCGACGGGCGCGGATCCGCGTGGCTCGGCCTGCTCGCGCTCGCGGGGCTGGGCCTCGCCGCACGTCGACGCAGACCCTGACCGCGGCGCGATCGTATGCTCGGGGGCATGTCCCCCGAGCCATCGGACGGCGAAGCGGGCGCGACGAAGCCGAGCCTCGACGTGCTCACCGTCGATGCCGCGGTGGCGCGCGAGCGCGTGCGCGCGGAGCTGTTCGGCGGCGACGTGTCCACGACGCGGCTCGGGCGGTTCGATCTGCTGGAGCGGATCGGTCAAGGCGGCATGGGCGTCGTGTTCGCGGGCTACGATCCCGAGCTCGATCGCAAGGTCGCGATCAAGGTCATCCGGCCCGCGCGCGACGGCTCGCGCGATCGCGTGCGTCTCTTGCGAGAAGCGCGGGCCCTCGCGCAGCTCTCCGAGCCCAACGTCGTCGGCATCTACGAGGTCGGCGAGCACGACGATCGCGTCTGGATCGCGATGGAGTTCGTCGACGGATCGACACTGACGAAGTGGATCGCCCGCGACCCCGCCCCGACGTGGCGGCAGACGCTCGCCGCATTCGTGCAGGCCGCCCGCGGGCTGCAGGCCGCCCACGCGCGTGGCATCGTCCACCGCGACTTCAAGCCCGACAACGTGCTCGTGTCGAGCGCCGGCGTCGTGAAGGTCGTCGACTTCGGGCTGGCGCGCGCCATCTCGAGCACGCCGTCGCAGGACGAGCATCCGATCGCCGGCGACGTCGACGACGAGCTCGAGCCCGGCGTCACCTCGAGCGGCGCGATGGCGGGCACGCCCGCGTACATGGCACCCGAGCAGTTCGAGGGCGGCATCATCGACGCGCGTGCGGATCAGTTCTCGTTCTGCGTGGCGCTGTGGGAGGCGCTCTACGGCCAGCCTCCCTTCGCGCGCGAGTCGTTCGCGGCGCTCGTGCTCGCCGTCCAGGCGGGGCGCATCCAGTCGCCGCCGGCGTCGGACATCCCCGCGCGGATCGAGCGCACGCTGCGACGGGGCATGATGCCGCGTGCCGACGATCGCTTCGTCGACATGGCGGCGCTCGTGCACGCGCTCGAGCGCGATCCGATGCGCCGTGTGCTCCGCATCGGTGCGGTCGGGCTCGCGGTCGCGGCGACCGGAGCGATCGCGTACGGCCTCGGACGGGGCGAGCAGCCGCGGCCGTGCGCCGAGCCGCCGAGCCTGCCGGGCTGGGACGAAGATGCGCGCGCGCGGCTGCGTGCGCACGTCGAGGATCCCGGCGTCGGTGCTCCGGCGGATGCGTGGCCCGTGCTCGAGCGCGCCCTCGACGGCTACCGCGACGCCTGGGTGGCGGAGCGCTCCGACGCGTGCGCCGCGACGCATGTGCGCGGCGAGCAGTCGGAGTCGCAGCTCGATCTGCGCCGAGCGTGCAGCGATCTACGGGCTCGCGAGCTCGCGGCCGTGCTCGCGCGGCTCGAGCACGCCGATGCGGCTGCGCTCGAGAAGAGCGTGATGGCGGTGACGACGTTGCCGGCGCCGTCCGGCTGCGCGGACGCCGAGCTGCTCGGTCGTCGCGCGCCGCCGCCCACCGATCCCGACGCGCTCGCGACGTACCATGCGACCGAAGAGAGCGTCGCCGAGGCGAAGGCGGCCGCGCTGCTCGGTGACGATGCCGCATCCAGGACGGGAGCCGAGGCCGCACTCGCGGCGGCGCAGTCGATCGGGCGCGGAGATCTCGAGGCCGAGGCGCGCTACCAGCTCGGCAAGATCCAGATCGATCGCAGCGAGCTGCAGGACGGCATGAAGAGCCTCGAGGCGGCGTACTGGGCCGCGCGCTCGAGCGGACACGACGCGTACGCGGCGATGGCCGCCGCCGATCTCGCGACCCAGTACGCGCTCACCGATCCCGAGACGGCCGCGACGTGGACCAAGCACGCGCAGGTGGAGGTCGATCGCCTCGGCGACGAAGGGGCGCTGCGCGGGCGGCTCCTGACTGCGCTCGGCAACGCGGCGATGCACGCCCGCGATCTCGAGCGCGCCGCCGAGCTGCACCGCCAGTCGCTCGCTATCTTCGAGTCGCTCGAGGGCGAGGACGGGCTCGACGTGGCCGTGTGCGCGCACAACCTCGGCATCGTCGAGTTCCTCGAGGGCAAGGACGACGACGCACGCGCCCACTTCGAGCGCGCGCTCGCGATCTGGCGCGAGGGGCTCGGCCCCGAGCACCCGCAGCTCGCCGAGGGCTACGCGATGCTCGGCAACCTGGCCCATCGCGGCGGACGGCTCGAGGAGGCCGAGGCGAGCTACCAGCGCGGGATGGAGCTGCTCGAGCGGGCGTACGGCCGCGATCACATCCGAGTGGCAGAGCCGCTCAACGGGCTCGCGCTCGTCGCCCAGGATCGCGGCCAGCTCGATCGCGCGATCGTGTTGTTCGAGCGCGCGATCGAGCTGCTCGTGAAGAACAACGGCAAGGACGACGCCGGCGTCGCGATGTTCGAGGCGAATCTGGCCGAGGTGCTCTCGAACCAGGGGCGTCACGAGGACGCGCTCGCCCACTACCGACGCGGGCTCGAGATCTCGCTGAAGGTGCTCGGCCCCGACCACCGCGGCACGAGCGACGGATGGAGCGCGATCGGTCAAGAGCTGCTCGCGCTGGGCCGCGCGGCCGAGGCCGTCGAGCCGCTCGAGAAGGCGCTCGCGCTGCGCGTGAAGCTGGACGCGCCGCCGCGCTATCGCTGGCGCCCGCGGCTCGCACTCGCGCGCGCGCTCGCGGCGTCGGGCGGCGATCGACGGCGCGCACGCGAGCTCGCCACCACGGCCCGCGACGAGGTGCTCACGCTCGAGGATCCGAAGCGCCGCGACGAGGGCCTCGCCGAGGTCGACGCCGCGCTCGCCGAGCTCGACCGGTGACCCGCGGAGCCGCGGGTCAGTAGATCACCAGGTATTGAGGTCGGTGATCACACCGCGCGACACCAGGTTGATGTAGACATCGGTGAACACGACCCAGAACAGGCTCATCCACGCGAACGCCATGTGGCGTCCGTTGAACCACGACGACATCTTCCAGATCTTGAACGTCGTGGTGGGCGCGCCGTCGCAGGTGAAGCAGTCCATGCGCCCGCCGACGAGGTGACGCCACGAGTGGCATCCGAACGTGTAGCCGGAGAGCAGCGTCGCGTTGATCACCATGACGATCGTGCCGACGCCGATGCCGAGCTGGCCGCCCTTGGAGAACGCGGCGAACGCCTCGAGCCACAGGCACACGAGCAGCACGAGCGCGCCGTACAGCGTGTAGCGGTGCAGGTTCTGGAAGAGCAGCAGCCGCGTCTCGCCGACGTAGTGACGCTTCGCGGCTCGCACCGCGCAGCCGGGCGGCGACATGCCGAACGAGCGGTAGTACGCCTTGCGGTAGTAGTAGCAAGTGGCGCGGAACATGATCGCCATGCCCGGCAGGAAGAACGCGGGCGACTGCGGCAGGAACGCCGGCCACCACGATCCAAACGCGCCGAACCACGCGTGCTCGACCGGTACCGCACCCGGATAGCCCGACGCCGGCGTGAACAACGGCGGCGCGACGACGGGGCTCACGTAAGGGTCGAACCAGACGTACGTCGCCTGGAACGCGCGGAAGGTGAGGTAGCCGAAGAGCACCGCGAGGCCGATGGCCGTGAGCGCGGGGCCGACCCACCACGCGTCCTTGCGGATCGTGCCGGCGAACTGATCGGGGTGACCGCCGATGCGGACGAGCGAGGACATCGGCGCGAATCGTACTAGCGCGCGCGTGCGGGCGGTAGCGCGAGTCGTTCTTCGGCTTCCACCAAGGCCTGCGCCGCCGTGCCCTGCGCGTGGCTCGTGGCTTTCATCAGGCGGAACGCATTGCGTCCGATGAGCAGCCCGCCCAGCACCCCCACCGCAGCGCCGCCGAACACGAGCGTGAACGCGGCGAAGAGCCAGCCGAGCGCGACGAGCGTGGCGGTGATGCCGACGACGCCCGTGGTCGCGAGCGCCTGCGCACCGCGGCCGGTGGAGGGATCGACCTCGACGCGCACGAGCGATCCCCCCGCGCCGTCGGTCTCGCTGTGGATCCGGTAGGTCAGGCCCGCGCCGTCGTCGACGATGTCGGCCCGCGCGTCGCCCTGTTGGTGACCGCGCAGCCCGGTCTGCGTCTCGATGGACGCGCGCACGGCCCCGAGCGCCTCTCGCGGTGGCATCGCGAGCGGGCTCTCGACGTGGCGCACCGCCGACTCGCGCCGCGGCACGAGCGACGCGACGCCGCGCTTCGCCGGCACCGCACCGTCACGCTCGGCGAGCGCGGTGCGCAACTCTTGCGGCGAGATGCCGGCCTCGGCTGCGGCCTGGCGCAGCTCTTCGTCCGAGTATCCGCCCGCACCCATCGGACGCCGAGGCTAGCACTACGTCGCAGCCAACGCAGGCCGCACGCAGTTCCTGCCCGCATGCTTCGCCGCGTACAGGTTGCGGTCGGCCTCTTCGAGCAGCGCACCGGCGTTCTCGTGGGCGTGGGGCGCATAGCTCGCCACGCCGATCGACACGGTCACGGGCAGGTTCACCCCGTCGTAGACGAACTTCGTGTCCGCGACGAGCCGACGGATCCGCTCGGCCAACTGGATCGCGTCCGCGAGCGGACTGTCGCGCGCGATGACGGCGAACTCCTCTCCGCCGATTCTGCAGAAGGCATCCTCGACGCGCAGCGAGCCCATGATGCACGCCGCGAGGCGCTGCAGCACGTGATCGCCGGCCGGGTGACCGTGCTCGTCGTTGACGTTCTTGAAGTGATCGACGTCGACGATGATGAGCGACAGCTCGAGCACGTGGCGGTGCGCGTGGCTGAAGTCCTTCGCGAGCTGCTCGTCGAAGAAGCGCTTGTTGTAGGCCTGCGTGAGCGGGTCGCGGGTGGCCGACTCGTACAGCTGCTGCTGGAACTGCTCCTCGAGCGAGTCCTGGTAGCTGAACTTCAGGATCGTGACCGAGCCGACCTGCACGCGATCGCCGTCGACCAACCGCTCGCGGTGGATCTTCGAGCCGTTCACGTACGTGCCGTTCGTCGAGTCGAGATCGACGAGCACGAAGCCGTCGTTGTCGCGCGTGAGCTTGAGGTGCGAGCGCGACACGCCCTCGTCGTCGAGCCGCACGTCGCAGTCGAGCGAGCGACCGAGCGTCACTTCGCCCTGCGGGAGCTTGAACATCTTGCCGACCGAGCGCCCGCTCAACACGATGAGGAACGCGTTGCGGTCGCCCGCCGCCGAGGGCGGCACGGGTGGACGGATGACCGTCTCCTCTTCGTTCTCGCCCAGAGCGCTTGGTGTGCCAGAGGCCGCGGCGAAAGGGAACCCCAAGCGGCCGACGGGACGTCGGCGCGAGGAAACGGCGCCAGCCGTTTCCCCTTGGGGTCACCGGCAGGTAACCCACGCATGGTATGAGAGGGCGCATATGCAGTCGGATGCGCTCGAACGCCGGCTGGCCGAGCTCCACGCGCGGGGCGTCGTGCTGGTCGATCCGCGCCAGACCTACGTCGCGCCCGAAGTGGTCGGAGAGCGCGTGGCCGCGGGCGCCGTGCTCCACCCCGGCGCGCGTCTGCTCGGTGCTCGCACCTTCGTCGGCCCGGGTGCGCAGGTCGGGGCGGAGGGCCCCGCCACGCTCGTCGATGCAGTGCTCGGGCCCGACGTCGTCGTCGACGGCGGCTTCGTGCACGGCGCGGTCCTCTTGGCCGGCGCGCGCCTCGGCAGCGCCGCGCACGTGCGGCCGGGCACGCTCCTGGAAGAAGGGGCCAGCACCGCGCACGCGGTCGGGCTCAAGCACACCATCCTGCTCTCGTTCGTGACCCTCGGATCACTCATCAACTTCTGCGACGTGCTCATGGCCGGCGGCACGTCGCGCAAGGACCATTCCGAGGTCGGCAGCGGGTTCATCCACTTCAACTTCACGCCGTGGGGCAAGCACGGCGACAAGGCCACGCCGTCGCTCGTGGGCGACGTCGTCGAGGGTGTGTTCCTGCGCCGTGCGCGGATCTTCCTCGGAGGTGCGGGCGGCATGGTCGGTCCGCGGCGCGTCGGCTACGGCGCGGTCGCGGCGGCGGGCCAGGTCGTGCGCTCCGATGTCGCCGCCGACACGCTCGCGATCCAGGCCGCGCGCTCGATCGCGAAGCCGTTGTCGCGATCGCACCTCGATGCGGCCGATCCCCGAGCGGCGCGCAACGTCGACTACATCGCCCAGCTCGTCGCGCTGCGCACGTGGTACCGCGCGGTGCGACTCGCACGGGTGCCGATGGGCGATGCGGGTGCGGTGGATCGCGTGCTCGTCGAGGCCGCGATCGAGACGCTCGGCGAGTGCATCGACGAGCGCGTCACGAGACTGCAGTCGTTCCTCGCCGAGCGCGGGCGGCCCATGCCGGCACTCGTGCTCGAGCCCGACGTCGCGTGTCCGTTTGCCGAGGGGCCCGCTGCGGTGCCGAACGATCACGTGAAATGGGTGCAGTCGTTGTCGGATGACCGCGTCGCGGACGGGATCGCGTGGTTGCGCGCCGTCGCCGATGCGGTGCGCTCGAACTGAGCCGCATCGCGCGTCGCAGCACCGACTCGGGCCGCGCTCGCACACGTCCTCGGCACGTGCGCGGCGTTGCCGGCCTCGGAAGCGCCCTTATATACCCCCGAGAGCGAGCCTCGCTCCGAGTGCTCTCGCGAACTCAAGAAACCCACGACCCCCGACGAAGGCAGGGCTCGAATGAACAAGTTCCATGTGTGTTGTTTCCTTGGTGCCCTGGCGGCCATCGGCTGCGGGGGTGACGAATCGTCCACCGGCGGTACGAAGAGCGAGGTGGATGTGGACATGCTCGAAGAGGAGGGCGTCGTCGCCGAGATGACCGAAGAGGTCGCTGCGATCGGCGTGCCCCTCGCGACGCCGTTCCCGGTCGCCGACAAGCAGGAGATCGAGGACGTCATGATGGAGGCGGCCACCCTGGTCGTCTCGAACGAGGAGAGCGGCGCTTCGGCGGACCTCTCCGACGGCACGCCGGTCGACGGCGAGCCCTCGGCGCCCGGCGAGTTCAGCTGGGAGCTCGACGAGGAGCGCACCACGCTCACGATCGAGTTCTACAACGAGACCGCCTCGGGCATGTCGATCGACAAGGGCACCGAGTACGTCGCGACCCTCTCGATCGCCGAGAACAAGTTCACCGACGAAGTGCCCGCGACCTCGTTCACCGTCACCGTCGACTGAGGACCCCATGCGCCGCGCGCCCCGAGCCTTCGAACATCGACGGGCTCGCGGCGCGCGAGTCACTACGTTGGGGCAGCTGCCCATTCGTTCGCTCGCATTCGCGCTCGCTGCACTCGCGACGGCCCACGTCGAGGCCGCGCCCGCGAGCGCGCCCGCCGTACCTCCGCCCGTCTCCGCGCGTCCCGATCCGTTCGCCTGCGACCCGAAGCGACCGGAGCATCCCGATCTCTCGATCATCCGCTACGACGATCCGCGCTGTCGCAGGACGGCGTGGCTCGGCGTCGACGTGGGTGGTGTCGTCGTGCCGGCCCGCCTCGGGCTCTTCGATCGCACGCTGTGGACCGTGCACGTGACGCCCTCGTGGTCCGTGCGGATCGCGAAGTGGCTGTCGATCGGCGGCCGTCACCAGCTCGCGTGGTACGACGCCGAGAACATCCGCCTGCGCGTGCACGGCCACCAGCTCGAGCTCGCGGCCCATCCCGTGGAGGCGGTCGGGTTCGCGCGCGTGCACGACCGCGTGGTCGCCGGCGTGGAGACCCACGCCATCATGAAGGCGAAGGTCGGCGAGGCGACGTTCAAGCTCGGCGGCGTGCGCGACACCGTCTTCTATCTCGGCTACGGCATGGACCACGCGCTCGCGAAGCGGTGGACGCTCGGCTGGGCCGCGCAGTTCCGCCACGCGTGGGTGTACGTGGACACGCAGCGGCAGGTGCGTGCGAGCGTGCGCGCGGCGTTCCATCCGCGGCCGGCGCATCGTCTCGCCGCCGAGGCGGTGGGCTTCGTCGTGCACCGCAACGCCGACCAGGCCGGCACGCCCTTGCCACGCACCGGCGTGTACGGGCAGTTCGCCGCCGACTACGGCTGGATGAGCCGCGTGGGCGTGGGCCCGATGATCCGCGTGCGCGCGTCGACGGGCTTCCTGTCCGGCGAGGCGCCCGTGTGGGAGATCCGCGAAGAGGCCCTCGACGCGCCCTTCGGCGAGCTGATCGTCGGCATCCGCGGCGTCTGGAGATAGCGCGCTCGGCTCAGAGCGGACGGCCGTCGGCGGTCGCGCGATGCAGGTCGCTGCCGACCTCGTCGATCCAGCCGTTCGCGAGCAGCTTCGCGATGAAGCGACCGCGGCCACCGACGCCCGGCACGTTCACCTTGCCGATGGTGCGGTTCACCTGGAACTTCGCACCGGCGGCCCGCAGGTCCTCGCACAGCTCGTCGGACTCTTCGCCCCTGAGCCAGTGGTAGCGCTCCACGTGGGCCAACAGCGGCGTGTAGCCGCCGTCGGCGAGCGCGTGCACGACGGCCATGAGATCGCGCGGCGCGTGCTCGCCCGTCGGCGTCTCGAAGAGCACGTAACGTTCCGTGCCGAACGCGATGACCTCGCCGGCCTGCACGCGACCGAGCAGGCCGTCGTCGCAGTAGTGCTCCGCGCCGAGCTCGATCTCGATCGACAGGCCGGCCTCGACGCGCGCGGCCTCGAGCTCCGCGAACGCGCGCAAGAGGCCGTCGCGGCGGTTGTCGTATTTCTCGGGATACATGTGCGACGTGCACACGACCGTGCGCACGCCTTCGCGCTGCAGGAGCTTCAGCATCGACAGCGACTCCGCGCGATCGCGGCTGCCGTCGTCGACGCCCCAGATGGCGTGACAGTGCACGTCGCGATCGCGCAGTCGAACGGCCGTGGGAGCGGCAGCGCGGGTGAACCGCTCGAGGAACTTGAACATCGCAGGTCCCTTCTTACGGCCGCAGGGGCGCCGGGCCACCGCGGACTACGGGGCGACTTGCGTGGCCGCAGCGGTCGCGGCCGCAGCGGCCGTCGTGCCACCCGAGGCCGCCAGGCCGATGGCCTGCGCGCCCTGCAGGAACGGCAGCACCTGCTGCATGTAGCGACTCGCGTTCGCCATGCCGGTGGGCGCGACGACGACCCGGTCGCCGGCCTTGAGCAGCACGCGCTCGTCGACGAGCAGCGCGTCGTCGAGGTCGACGATGTACACCACGGGCTTCGCGAATCCGCCCCGGATGACGGCGAGCTCGCGGCGTGCGCTCGCGCGCATCGGCCCACCCGCGGACGCCAGCGCTTCGGCGAGCGTGATGCGCGAGCCGGTGATCGGCACGACCTTGGGCTGCTGGACCTCGCCGAGCACGTAGACCTTCGCGTCGGTCCGGTTCGGGACGTACACGACGTCGCCCGCCTTCATGAACACGTTGCGGCTGGTGTCGCCGCCTTCCACCATGGCGCCGAGATCGATCGGCAGGATCTGCCCGCCGCGCACGACGGTCGCCTCCGCGAGCCAGCCCGTCTCCGGCACGCCGCCCGCGAGCGAGATGCCCTCGAGCACCGTGGTGTCGCCGTCCACCGGGAACGCGCCCGGCAGGCGGACCTGGCCCAGCACGAAGAACTTCTGGGACTCGTGCTTCGCGATCTCGACGCTCACCTGGGGCGCGACGACGAACTTCGAGATCGCTTCGTTCAGCCGCTGCTCGAATTCGGTCAACGTGAGACCCGCGGCCGGAACCGGGCCGACGACCGGCAGGTGGATGTGCCCGTCCTTGCGGATCCGCGTGCCGACCTCCTGCATCGTGCCGACCACCTGCGAGCTCAGCTCCGGGTGACCCATCACGAAGATCGTGAGCACGTCGTTGCGCCCGAGCAGGTACTCGTCCTTCTCGGCGGTGAAGTCGTACTCCACCTGCTGTGCCCTGATCTCGGACGCCTCGCCGGCCTTCAGCAGGTCCTCGAGCTCGCGCATCGCGACGCCGTCGCTCTCCTTCATGCGATCGAAGCGAAACTTGTCGGCCGCACATCCAGTGGCGACGGTGGAGACGGCGAGCGCACATGCGAGTGCGGTTCGGACCCACGCGTACGAGCGCTTCGCAGTGGACCGAATGGGTGCTGCAGAAGCCCCTTCGAGGCCGTCCAGAGCCTTGCTGGGGCTCGTTGCGGACGTTACGTGGGCGGTGGTCCCGATGAACTGGCTATCGCTCGGCATGTCGACTCCGGCTGATACGTGTCCTCCCTCGGTTCCCGCGGCAAGCCCCCTCGAGTGTGCGTCGAACGATCCCGCGTACGAGCGGTCGTCGACGGGCGACGAGCGGACGTCGTGGGGCGTGCGCTGTGCAGGCTGGTCGAGCCGCACGTTGCGGCGCATCACCGGACGCCGCACGCGCGCGACGATCCGCGCCGGCATCGACGTGTCGGTCGTGGTCGCCGCGTGCGTGATCGCGTGTGCGGTGAAGTTCCCCACCTTCGCGGGACGCGTCGTCGAGATCGCGGTGTTCGCCGCGTCGATGGTGGTGCTGCGGCTGTCCGCGGCGCGTGCGTTCGGGGTGCATGTCGCGAGTTGGCGTCTCTTCAGCCTCGGTGACGCCGCGCGGCTCGGGCTCGCGTCCGTCGTCGTCAGCACGGTCGCGATCGCGGCGCGGGAGAGCGTGCCGGGCATCGATCTCCCGCACGGCGTGATCGCACTCGAAGGATTGCTGGCGCTCGCCGGGCTCTGGGGTGTGCGCGCGGCCACGCGCATGCTCGACGAGACCCACGCGCGCACGCGCTCGGTGCCCACGGCGAACGGTGCGGCGCTGCGGGCGTTGCTCGTCGGCGCGGGTCGAGACGGACGCATCGCGTGCGAAGAGCTGCGCGGGCGGCCGGCAGCGGGGTACGACGTCATCGGGTTCCTCGACGACGCGGCCGAGCGGCAGGGCCAGCGCATCTCCGGCGTGCCGGTGCTCGGGACGATCGACGAGGTCGTGTCGGTCGCGCGCGCCACTGCAGCGCAGGTGATCGTGTTGACGATGCCGGGCGCGTCGCGGGCGGATCGCAAGCGTGCGGTCGAACGCTGCCAGGCGGCCGGCCTGCCGATCCGCACGGTGCCTGCCTATTGGGAGGTGCTGGGCGGCAAGGTGGAGGTCGCGAAGATCCGATCGGTGAAGATCGAGGATCTGCTCGGTCGCGAGGTGGTGTCGGCCGGCGCGAGCCGCCGTCAGGAGTTGCTCGCCGCGTTCGCGGGCAAGCGCATCCTCGTCACGGGCGCGGGCGGCTCGATCGGCTCGGAGCTGTGCCGTCAGCTGGCCGCGCTCGAGCCCGCGAAGCTCGTGCTCTTCGAGTACAGCGAGAACAACCTCTTCGACATCGACGCCAAGTTCGCCGACGTGACGGGCGTCGACGAATGC
>CAYXVR010000077.1:0-34309 GCA_964468635.1 uncultured Nannocystaceae bacterium | reverse complement strand
GCCCTTGTCGAACACCTGGTAGAACAGGTTCATCACCTCGAGGTCGGCCTTCTCGACCTCGTCGAGCAGCACGACGCTGTACGGCTTCTGCCGCACCGCCTCGGTGAGCATGCCGCCCTCGCCGTAGCCGACGTAACCCGGCGGCGAGCCGATGAGCCGGCTCACCGTGTGCTTCTCCTGGAACTCCGACATGTTGATCGTCGTCATCGAGCGCTCTCCTCCGTAGAGGAGATCCGCGAGAGCGAGCGCCGTCTCGGTCTTGCCGACGCCCGACGGACCGACGAACAGCAGCACCGCGATCGGCGTCTCGGGGTTGCGCACGCCGGCATGGGCCATGCGCACGGCCTCGGCCACCGCCTTCGTCGCCTGGTTCTGGCCCTTGATGCGCTGCTCGAGGTTGCTCTCGAGATCGAGCACCGTCTCGATCGAGCCCGACTTCATCTTGCCGACCGGGATGCCCGTCCAGTCCGCGACGACCTGACCGATCGAGTCGCGATCGACCTCGGCGTGCACGAGCGGCGTCTCGCCACCCGCCTCCGCCGCGACCTTGCGCGCGGTCTCGACCGCGGCGAGCCGCTCCGCGCGGTTCGTGTCGTCCGCCTCGCGGAGATCCTTCACGGCCGCCCGCAGCGCGCCGATCGCCTCCTTCTCGGCGGCGAGCTTCGTCTCGATGCCCGCCGACTCCGCCTTGATCTCGTCGATGCGCGCCTGCAGCTCCGCGAGCTTGCCACCGTCGGTGGCGGCCCCTTCGTCGATGTCGCGCTTGCGCGCCGCGAGCTCGCGCTCGACCGACGCGAGATCGGAGCGCAGCGCGACCAGCTGGTTCGGCGGTGCGTCCTGCTCGATCCGCACGCGCGCGGCGGCGGTGTCGAGCAGATCGACCGCCTTGTCCGGCAGCTGGCGCCCGGTGATGTAGCGCTCCGACAGCTCGACGGCCGCGATGATCGCCTCGTCGCGGATGACGACGTCGTGCGCGTTCTCGTAGGTGGCCCGCAGACCGCGGAGCATGAGCACCGCGTCCGCGACACTCGGCTGATCCACCTTCACCGGCTGGAAGCGGCGCTCGAGCGCGGCGTCCTTCTCGAAGTACTTCTTGAACTCCGACCACGTCGTGGCCGCGATCGTGCGCATCTCGCCGCGGGCGAGCGCGGGCTTGAGCAGGTTCGGGATCTCGTTGCCGTCGGCGCCCTGCCCGATGAGCGTGTGGGCCTCGTCGATGAACACGATGATCGGCGTGGGTGAGCCCTTCACCTCCGCGATCACCTTCTTCAAACGGTTCTCGAGCTCGCCGCGCACGCCGGCGCCGGCCTTCAAGAGGCCCATGTCGAGCCCGAGCAGCTCGACCTGCTGCAGCTCGCCCGGCACTTCCTTGTTCACGATCGCGAGCGCGAGCCCTTCCACCAGGGCGGTCTTGCCGACGCCCGGCTCGCCCACGATGATCGGGTTGTTCTTGCGCCGCCGCGCGAGGATGTCGATGCACTGGCGGATCTCGGCATCGCGGCCGAAGATCGGATCGATCTCGCCCTTTTTCGCCTTGTCGGTGAACGAGATGGTGAAGCGATCGAGCGCCTCGCGTCCCGCCGCGGCCGGGCGTGCCGGACCCTCGCCCCCCGCGCTCTGCTGCGGCACCTCGAGCGCCTCCTTCGTGCCCGCGACGATCTCGGCGAACGACTTCTTCAGCTCGTTCTCGTCGATCGACTCGAGCTCCTCGAACGACTCCGCGGTGTACTTGCCCACCCGCCCGAGGAACTCGAGGAAGAGATCGCCGGAGCGGATCTGTACGGCACCGCGCTCGAGCGACGCCGCCACCCACGAGTTCTCGAACCACGTGAACAGGCCCTCGGCGAACACCGGACGCCCGGCGTTGCCGGTGCGCATGCGCTGCATCGTGCGCTCGATCGCCGCCGAGATCTTCAGCCGGTCCTTGCGATAGAACTGCAGGATCGCCGCGACGTCGCCGTCCTCGACCTGCAAGAGCCCGTGCAGGAAGTGCTCGGGCGTGATCTCGTAGTAACGCCCGCTCGCGGCCCGCTCGACGACGGCTTCGAGCACTCGCGTGCAGGTGGGGTTCAGACGACGGACCAGAGCTCTCGGATCGACGCGCATGACGGCCTCTTTCGCACTACACGGGTTGAGCGCGGTCCTCCGGCCACGTGACGGCCGGGTCGGAGCGCTGTTCGATCGCCACGGGCACCCGCAGATGGGTCTCTTTGGCCGCGCCCGCGCGCGAGGACAACCAGGAATCGGTGCCGAGCTTGCCGCCCGCGTCCACGCCGAGCAGGAACGGCGGACGCGCGTGCTCGGCGAGCACGAGGTCGAGCTCGAACTCGATGGGCTCGTTCACCATCATGCCGAGCAGCTCGCAGACGGCGGGATACATGTCGCCATCCTGCAGGAAGCGGCGGAAGTTCTCGTGCAGCGGCCCGATGACGACGACCGCCTTGCCGCCGCGGTGGTAGCACTGCACGCCCAGCACGGAGCTGCGACCGAGCACCGAGTTGCGGTTCTGCAGGAGCGTGCGCTGGTCGGCGTCGAGCGGCACCCAGCCGCCGGCGAACTGCAGCACCTCCACCGTCGCGTCGCCGATCGCCTCGCCGCACAGATCCTTCAGCGCGACCTCGATCGCGCGGGCGGATCGCACCTGGCTGCCGAGCACCGGTGCGAGCCGGAGCAGCCGCCACAGCGGGATGTGCTTGGGCCGTCGACGCGACCACGCATCGAGGCCACACGTCGCGAGCAAGCGCTTCGACCACTCGTCGCTACCGTCGGTGGCATGCTCGCGTGCGATGTCGAATTTCACGCCGATGCGAAAGACGAAGCTGACGAGCCGGTGGTGGAAGATGTCGAGGAACTCGCGGCGGATGAGGTCGGTGTCCTGCGCCTGCGCGATCTCTTCGGAGAGGTACAGCGGCAGCGGCGAGGCCGCGCCCGACAGCCCGAGGAACGTGGTGGTGATCTCGAAGCGATGACGCTTGGGCGACAGCGCATCCTCGGCCGAGCGCGGAACCTCGCGCCACGCGATCGTCGACACGTCGGCGGTGTTGAACACGAGCGACGGATCGTGGCGGAAGCGCACGGGCTCGCGCGCGTAGGGCCCCTCGCCGCCGATGCGCGCCGCCTCGGGGAACAACCGCTCGATCATCCCGACGGTGACGAAGAAGTCGTACGACTTCGCGTTCGCGAGGATCGCATCGCGTGCGGCCACCCCTTCGGGGCTCTCGCCGCCGATCACAGGATCGAGCGCTGTCCGTTGCGCGCCGGCCACCGGAATTCGACCTTCGAGGGGTGGAGGAACAGGTGCAGCTCGACCAGCGAGTTGAGCGGCACGTGGGTCGCGAAGAGCTCGTCGAGGATACACCCGAACAGGAACGCCTCGCCCGCGGTCCCGAGCCGCTGCTCGTCGAGCTCGACGGTGAGCCGCACGCCCCGCACGGGTGCGCCCTCCAGCAGGCGCGTGACCGGCTCGGACCGCACGCGGCGGATCGACTCGATGCGAAGCTCGTTCGCGCGACCGGCCGTGGGGCTGCTCAGCTTCTGGAAGTTGTAGAGCGCGAGCGTCGCGCGCAGCACCTCGGCGTCGGCGAGCGACGTGCGGTTCAGCGCCATGTGGGACAAGAGCCGCCAGTGCAGCTCGCCACCGAGCGGCGGCCGCACGGGCAACGTCACGGGGGCGATGTTCTTGAACGGAGCGAACGACGACGTGCCGCGCGGCGTCGTGTTGATCTCGCCGAGCTGCAGGTCGGCGGGCAGCGAGCGATTCGTCCCGATCACGTCGATGGACAGCACCTCCTCGACCTCCGACGGCGCGACGTCACGTGGCGTGACGATGGACAGATAGGTGTCCGTGCCCTCGTCGAGCGGCGACGTGGTGGGCCGCAGGTGGTAGTACGCGCTGTCGCGCCCCTCGGTGGCGTGCGTGTACGCGACGAACGGCGCATACGTCTTGCGCTGCGCTTGCCCCTGCCGCACGCCGACCACCGACGTGACCTCGTAGATCTCCATGTGATTCGGCTTCGTGGCCGACACGCGCAGGAGGTGCTCGTAGACCTTGGGGTCGCGCTTGATCGGATCGGCGGACGCGTCGAAGAGGTTGACGACCGGCGCGCAGAACATCCGGAAGTTGTCCGCGGCGATGCGAGCAGCGAGCGCGGGTGGGCGCTCGAACGTGAGCGCGATCTCGAAGGTGTCGTCCACCAGCGTCGCGCGATCGAGGTTGCGGATGTCGAAGAACAGGAACTTCGCGGGGAGCGTGAAGTACTCCTGCAGGTAGCGGTAGCCGTCGTTCGAGAACTGCGGCCACGGCAGCAGCGCGTGCTCCCTGCCGAAACCCACGGGCACGATCGCGTCGTCGCCGAGGATGACGGGCGGCTGATTGCCACAGCGCAGCGTGGCGCCGCGGAAGTAGCGACGCAGCCACAGATACAGCGTCGCGGTGAGCGACAGCTCGCCGTGCAGCAAGATGCGAACGCCTTCCCTGCGCACCACGACGGCGCGCCCGGCCTCGCTGGTCGCGAACCGCAGCCGGATCACCGGGCGGGCGGCAGTGGTCTCGTCGAGCGCGGCGTCGACGAGCTCGAGCGGCATCAGGTCGACTTCCTGGGTCGTGCGGAACTCGCACGCCGTGCCGGCGAGCGGTTTCGCCGTGACCCGCGTCCCGCGCGGCACCGTCTGCACCGCCCGCATGGCGCGCAGCGACGGCGCGTACTGGATGATCGACGACGACGGCACCGGCCGCAGGTAGTGCGGCAACAGGAGTTGCATGAGGCCGTGCACGATCGCCGGCACCGCATCGTCGACTCGTTCGCGGATGCGCGCGGTCAGGAACGCGAAGCCCTCGAGCAGGCGCTCGACGTCGGGGTCGCTGCCTTTCTCGGCGAGCAGACCGGCCGTGGACGGATGCACGAGCGCGAACTCGCGACCCATCTCGCGCAGATACGCCAGCTCGCTCTCGTAGTACTTGCTGCCCACGACGGGGCCGTCACTCTACCGCGTTCTCGTGCGCGGCGTCCTCACTCGACGTGGACGCGACCGGTGGGGTCGACTTCCGTCCGCACGCGGACGAGCCCCTGGTGCTTGTCGCCCGCCAGCCGGGCGGCGATCTCGAAGACGAGCTTCAACGCGTCGTCGCTCGGGACCTGCCGCACGCGCACGTTCTTGAGGCGCGGCTCGTACTCGGACACGGTCGCCCGAATGCTGCGCTCCATGATGAGCGCAGCATTCGGGAAGTTGTGCACGAGGTCGGCGAGATCGATGATCCCGAAGCCCGCGGCGGAGAGCGAGTCGCCGACGCGCGTGTTCAGGATGGCGCGCAGGTTGCCGAGGATCGACTGGACGTCGTCGATCGGCCGCGAGGGATCGGGCGCGGTGAGCCGCGACAGGAGCCCTCGCATCGCCATCTAGCTACGCGTTCTCCTTCCAGGAGTCCTCGTGCTCGACGCCGCCGTCCGTGAACGTCTGGATGATGTTGCCGAACACGAACGTGATCTCCTCCATCGGTGGATCCGTCGAGGTCGCCGGCACGATCGTGTCGGGCAGGTACTGCCGGATCGAGGCGACGCGGCCCTCCTTGATCGAGATCGTGAAGAACTGCTCGGTCGTGCCGTCGCCCGTCGGGTTCGGGCGGTAGAACTTGAACACGGCCTCGACGACCTCGTTCTTCGTGAGTGCCTTCGCGATGAGCGGCGACGCCTTGTCGATGCGCTTGCGGATCATCATCGGCTTGTACTGCCGACGACCCGTGGCTCTCCCAGAGCCGGCCTCGCGCGCCGTGAGGACCTCGTGTTGGAACGCGGTGCACTCGATCGAGTTCTCGCGACCGAGGCTGATCTGTGTCGACTCGCCTTGGACGTCGCTCCCGTTGCATTTGAGAAAGCAGTGGACTGTTTCCGCCATGGTGGGGACCGTAGCAGCGGCGGAACAACGCGACAAGGTGCCTGCGCGCTGCTCCACGGGGATTTAAGCCCGCGCGAGAGTGGCAACTCGAGTTGTCGTGACTCGACTCGAGGAGGGGCCGTTTCCCTCGTCGTCACGACCGCTTGGAGGAAACGCGCGCTCGCGTCATGATGCGTGGGCCGCCATGCTCCGCATCACCATCTCCAAGCCAGGCGAGCCGTCCCGTGCCGCCTCGTTCGAGAAGCGCGAGATCACGATCGGACGGACTCCCGCGAACGACCTCGTGATCCCGGAGCCGGGCGTCTCGAGTGCCCATGCGCGGATTCTCTACGCGGGCGCGGACATCACGCTCGTCGATCTCGAGTCGACGAACGGCACGTTCGTGAACGGCACGCGCATCCAGGGGCCGCACATCCTGTCGCCCAGCGACGAGGTCTTCATCTGCGCACATCGCCTCGAGTTCGAGCTCGAGGCGACCGGGCAAGCGCAACCGAGCACGCCCGGATGGCCGCCCGCACCGACGACGAGCCTCGGCAAGGCGGGACCGACGGGCCCGCACGCGCCGGCACCCATGTCCGCGCCGCCACCTCTGTCGCCGGTCGGCTTCGACGGACCGCCACCGCTCGCGTACGACGGTTCGCCGCCCTCGAGCGCCCCGCCGCTGCTGCAGGCTCCGCCCCCGGTGCCGCCCGCGAGCCCACCGCTCGGCGGCAGTGGAGCTCGACGCGCGCCCGACGAGCCGCCCACGCTGCCGCCCCCGATCGCATCCGCGCCGGACCTGCCGTCCATGGGCGCGCCCGCTCTGGATCGGTCGATGCCACCGCCGCCGCCCGTGATCGCGCCCGGCGATGCGTTCGCGCCCGCGCGCACCGGCAGCACGATCACCCCGACGACGGGGAGCTACGGCGCGGAGCCGTCGATGGTCGGATTGCCGCCCGAGCCCGTCGCCAGCCTCGAGCCGGTGTCCGTCGACGCGCCGCCGCGGTGGGAGACGCCCGCGAGTCGGGCCGCGACGCCGCCCTCCATCCCGCCGCCCGTGTCGGTCGCACCGGTGGAGTCGCCCGTGTTCGTGCCCGAGGTCGCGCCGCCGCCGATGCCCGTCGCGAGCGTGCACGCGACCGGGGTTCCGCCCGCGAACGTCGCTCCGCCGAGCGTGCCGCCGCCGAGCATGCCTCCGCCCGTGCCGAGCGTGCCTCCGTCCGCGCCGCCTGCGGGCGCGCATCCGCCCGCGTCCTCGCCCTCGGGCAACGGCGTGCCCACGGCCTCGTCACCGTCGCGCAGCGGTCGACCGAGCACGATGGCCCCGATCGCGTCGCCGGTCGTCGCGAGCGCGGGCTTCGCTCGCTCGTCGCCGTCGCAGCCGGTGCTCGTGGACCAAGGCGACGGCCAGCTCGTGATCGAGTCCGACGATCTGTCGGCGCTCACGGGTCCGGCGCTCGCGCGAGCGGTGTGCGCCCGCGTGTTCGCGGCGGTGCACGAGCTGCTCGCGCCCGACGGCGTGTTGCCCGAGCGCGATGCGGATGCCCGTGCGCGTGCGCGCGCCGAGGCGGTGCGACTGCTCAACGCCGTCGCCGACACGCATGCGGGCATCGAGGTGCGCCCGTGGGCCGAGCGCATCGCGAGCGAGATGTGCGGCCTCGGAGCGCTGTCGGCGAGGCTGGCCGAGGCCGACGTGCTCGAGATCTTCGTGCATGGTCCCGATCGCGTGCTCGTGCGGCGCGGCACCGCGCCGCCCACCGAGATCGACGCGCGCTTCTCGTGTCCGCAGGCGATCGAGGTCGTCGTGCAGCGCCTCACCGGCACGCACTTCGGACCGGACAATCCGGTCGTCGACGCGCGCACGCTCGACGGCGCCGACGTGTACGCGGTGCACGACTCGGTCGCGACCGGGGGGCCCGTCGTCGCGATCTCGTTGCCGTCGCCGTCCGAGCCGCGGCACACGCTGGAATCGCTGCTCGGCGATGGTTGCTTCTCGCCCGCGATCGCGAACCTGCTCGCGACGTGCGTGCAGGCCGGGCTCGGCATCCTCGTGTGCGCAGGCCCGTCCGCGCGCGCATTCCCGATCGTTTCCGCGCTCGTCGATGCCGCGCCGCACGGCGATCGCCACGTGCTCGTGCGCCCGATGTCGGAGCCGGGACTCTTGCCCGCGTCGGTCGTCGTGCTCGAGGGCGATGGCCTGGTCGGCACCGACGGCACGACCGTCATGCAGGCGCTCGTGCGCACCGCGGTGGGACTGCGACCGGATCGACTCGCGGTGCACGACGTCGGTGGTGCGGAAGCGGTCGAGGTGCTCGCCGCGATCGGTCACGGGCTCGTCGGCACGATCCTGTCGGCACGCGCGAGCAGTGCGAGCGACGGCATCCGCCGGCTCGCCACCTTCCTGGGCCTCGCCGGCGGCCCGGCGGACGCGACCGCGCGGGCGGCCTACGTCGCGCAGTCGATCGACCTGGTCGTGTGCGTCGCGCGCTTCCCCGACGGTCGCACGCGGGTCGTCGAAGTCGCCGAGGCCCTGGTGGGCCCCGACGGCGTGCCGACCACGGTCGAGATCATCGGGATCGATCGGACGACCGGCGCGTGGGTCCGCAGCGGCGCCCAGCCCAGCTTCTTCGCGGCGATGCAACGCCGCGGGATCGCGGTCGAGGGTCTCCTCGGGTAGCTCGACCTTAAGTTTGCCGCCGCGCTCCTTGCAAGATCGCACCGCAGCGTGTGAAATTCCGCCGTCCGTGACGGCTCCGCTTCTCTCCCCCCGCTTCCGCCTCGCGAGTCTCGCGTCCCTCCTGCTGCTCGTCGCGGTGCCGGTCGTCGGTGCGCTGCCGAGCTGCAAGAAGAACGACGAGGGTCCTTCCTGCGTGCCCGAGGAGAAGAAGTGGAAGGTGCGCGTGCTCGTGCAGCCCGCGGACTCGATCAATCCCGACGATCAGGGCGAGTCGCTCGCGACCGTCGTGCGGTTCTATCAGCTGTCGGGGGACGTCGCGCTGTCGACGTTGGACTTCCGCGACGCGTGGCAGAAGGGCAAGGAAGCGTTCGGCGAGGAGTTCCTCGCCGAGGAAGAGCGCACGATCTATCCCGGTCGTCCGGAGATGATCGAGCTCGAGCCCGATCCGAAGGCGACGCACATCGCCGCCATCGCGATCTTCCGCGAGCCGAGCGGCGTGTCCTGGTACCGCGCGTGGGAGGTGCCGAAGTACCACGGCGACTCCGTGTGCATCGCGGAGCGCAAGCACGAGACGCTGCCCGACCCGTGCTTCTATCTGCTCATCGACGGCAGCTCGCTCGACGGCGGCCACACCCCGCCGCCGGGCTTCGACACGACGAAGGCCGGCGTGCAGTGCCCCGGTCCGCCGCTCAAGGTGAAGCCGCCGGCGCCCGTGTCGAAGAAGGACGAGAAGAAGAAGAAGAAGGACCTCGAGAAGCTGAAGAAGCTCGAGAAGGCGAAGGACGCGAAGGTGCCGGAGGCGAAGGCCCCGGAGGCGCCCGGCGCTCCCGAAGCACCGAAGGGCCCGGAAGCGCCCGCAGCACCCGAGGGAGGCTAGGCGTGCCGAAGCGGCATCTCGAACGAGTCGTGTGGAGCGAGGGGATGCTCATGTGTCCCCAGCACCTGCAGCAGCAGGATCTGTTCTACGAAGCGACGCTGTCCGCTCGACTGGCTGCGTCGTCTCCCTATGCCTGGGGCGTCGTGTCGATGACGATCGACGAGGGCGAGCTCAAGGCCGGCTCGCTGCGCGTCTCGGAGTTCTCCGGCGTGCTGTCGGCCGGCCTGCCGCTCGAGTTCTCGCCGTCCGAGCCGGGCGGCCCCGCAGCGCGCCCCATCGCGGACTCGTTTCCCACGACCGCGGCGATGCTCGAGGTCTACCTCGCCGTGCCGTCGGCGCGCGAGGGCATCCCCAACTATCAAGACGCGGTCGACGACTCGTCGCACGCACGCTTCCGCATCGCGAACCGCCCGGTGCCGGACCTCACCATCGCGAAGACGGAGCAGATCGTGTCGTTCGGGCGCCCGAACGTCGCGATCGTCTACGGCAACGAGCCGCGCGACGACTTCGAGAGCGTGAAGATCGCGGAGATCGTGCGCGACGGCACCGGCTCGTTCGCGCTGTCGCGCAACTACATCCCGCCCGCGCTCAAGGTCACCGCATCGCCGGTGCTGTCGAGCTGGCTGCAGGATCTGCTCAGCGTGATGCTCACGAAGCAGCGCGCGCTGTCCGAGACGCGCCGGCAGATCGACGCGGCCGCCGTCGAGTTCACGGGCCAGGACATCACGCGCTTCCTGCTGCTCAACGCGCTCAACACGTACATCCCGCACGTGCGACACATCGTGGAGAGCAAGACCACGCCGCCGCTGGCGGCCTATCTGACCTTGATCGAGCTCGGCGGCTCGCTCACCACGTTCTCGAGCGAGGTCGACCCGTCCACGTTCCCCAAGTTCAACCACACCGATCAACGCTCCACGTTCGAGGAGCTGTTCGGGCTGTTGAACAAGATGCTCGGCGCGACGGTGCGTGAGCTGTGCATCACCGTGCCGCTCGAGGCGCGCCAGGACGGCATGTGGATCGGTCAGCTCAAGGACGAGCGGCTGCCGAAGTGCCAACGCTTCGTGCTCGCGGTCGAGGCCGAGCTCGCGCAGCAGGACGTCGCGAACCGCCTGCCCAAGCTGTCGAAGATCGCCTCGTGGAAGCAGATCAACCAGATCGTGCGCTCCGCGACGCCGGGCGTGCCGCTCACCGTCACGCACCGCCCACCGCCCGAGGTGCCCGTACGCCCGCGGCAGGTGTATTTCATGCTCGGCACGAACGACGAGTACTGGCGCCAGATCGCCACCGAGAAGACGGTGGCGATCTACCTGCCGCCGCCGTTCGATCCGAGCAAGGCCAAGATCACGCTCATGGGCGTGCCCGAGCGCACCACCACCTCGGCCGCCTGAAGGAACCGCTCCGATGGACCGCGTCAACGAAGTCACGAAGGACTGCTTCGACGCGCTCATCCAGATCCGCAACCTCCACGACGAGGGCTTGCTCGCGCCGGAGATGTTCCATGCGAGGATGATCGCGTTCATCGACGACCTCTACACGCGCGGCCAGCGAGCCCAGATGAACGAGCGCGACGTGCACGACATCGTGTACGCCATCGTCGCGCTCGCCGACGAGGTCGCGCTGCGCAAGCCGGGCGGCATCCGCGAGGTGTGGATGAGCAAGCCGCTGCAGCTGCACTACTTCAACGAGAACCTGGCCGGCGAGGGCTTCTTCCACCGGCTCGAGTACGTGCTCGCCGATCCGCGCCGAGTGGACGTGCTGCGCGTCTTCTACCTCTGCCTGCTCTTCGGCTTCCAGGGCAAGTACGCCGTGCGCGGCGGCGAGCTCGAGCTCGCGGCGGTCCAGCGCCGCGTGAAGGACGTCCTCGGCATCGGCTCGCGCCCCGAGCCGCTGTCGAAGAAGCACCTGCGGCCGCGCGAGCGGGTGAATCGCGCGCAGCAGCACTACATCACCGTGTGGATCGGGCTGCTCGCGCTGCTCTTCTCGCTCGCGCTCATCATCGTGCTGCGCAAGGCGCTCGACGGCCAGACCACCTCGATCCTCGAGCGCATCGTCGCTCTGATGCCCCAGTGAGCCAAGGACCATGGCCGCACTGAAGTACATCTTCGCCGCCCTGCTCATCGCCGCCGTGTGGGCGACGGTGCTCTTGCTCGAGCTGCCCATGTGGATCGCGATCGTCGCGACCGTGGTGATCGTGCTCGTGCTCGCGACGTACGTGATCATCAAGATCGTCCGCGCCAAGAAGGCGGCGCGGGAGATCGAGCGCGCGCTCAAGGCCCAGGCCGATCGCCACGCCCAGAGCGCACGACCGGATCTGCGCGCCGACATCGACGCGATGCAGCAGGAGTTCTTGAAGGCCATCTCGGCGCTCAAGACCAGCAAGCTCGGCGGCAAGAAGCCCTCCGAGGCGCTGTACGCCCTGCCCTGGTACATGATCATCGGGCCTCCGGGCGCGGGCAAATCCACCGCGCTGCGCAACAGCGGCCTGCGCTTCCCCTATCTGTCGAAGTCGGGCGGCGGCGTCCAGGGCGTCGGCGGCACGCGCAATTGTCAGTGGTGGATGACGAACGACGCCGTCATCCTCGACACCGCCGGTCGCTACACGACGGAGGACAGCGATCGCGACGAGTGGCTGTCGTTCCTCGAGCTGCTCAAGAAGAACCGGCCCAAGCAGCCGGTCAACGGCGTGATGGTGGCGATCGCCGTCACCGACGTGTCCGAGGCCCACCCCGAGGACGTGCACACCCGCGCGCGCGAGATCCGTTCGCGCATCGACGAGGTGATGGCGAAGCTCGAGATGGTCGTGCCGGTGTACGTGCTGTTCACCAAGGTCGATCTGTTGCCCGGCTTCGTCGAGCTGTTCGGCGACCTCGGCAACACCGAGCGCCGCCAGATCTGGGGCTTCACGCTGCCGGTCACCGTCAAGCAGGACCCCACGCAGTCGTTCGAGCAGAACTTCGACGAGCTCGCGCAGGTGATCGAGCGCCGCGCGGTTCGACGCATGGGCGAGGAGCGGCGCGTCGAGGCGCGCGACAAGATCTACGAGTTCCCCCAGTACTTCGAGCCCATGAAGGAGAAGCTCGCGCTGTTCGTGGGCGAGCTGATGGCGGACAACGTCTACGCCGAGTCGCCCCACCTGCGCGGCGTGTACTTCACGAGCGGCACGCAAGAGGGGCGCACGATCGACCGCATCATGAACTCGATGGCGGCGGCCTTCGGCATCCAGCCCAAGCTCGCGTACACGACGCCGCAGATCGAGCCGAAGAGCTACTTCCTGGGCGAGCTGTTCGAGAAGGTCATCTTCCCGGACAAGCTCATCGCGGCGCGCAGTGCCACGAAGATCAAGAAGCAGGCGCTCGTCGGGCACGGCATCGGGGCCGGCCTGCTCGTCACCGCGTTCGGGCTGGCGGTGCTGCCCGTGATGGGCTTCCGCAACAACCGCACGCTGCTCAACGACGCGAACGAGGCGGTCTCGCGCATCGAGGAGCACCACGCGTCGAAGTCGTCCGATCCGATCCGCCTCGAGAAGCTCGAGCCGCTGCGCCAGGTGGAGCGCGAGCTCGACATGCACGAGGACGAGGGCGTTCCGTTCAAGCTGCGCATGGGCATGTACCAGGGCGAGCGCATCTATCGCCACGTCCGAGATCTGTACCTGCGCACGGTTCGTGACGAGCTGTTGCGCCCGATCCTCGACATCGAGGTCGAGCAGCTCAATCGGTTCGTGCAGAAGTACGCGCCGATCCAGGACGAGGTGAAGGACAGCGAGCACCAGGAGTTCGAGGCGCGGCTGCGGTTCTATCTCCTGCTCACGTGCATCCCCCAGGTCGAGGGCAACTGCGAGTACCCCCCGAAGGGCGAGCCGGGCATCGACGAGAAGCAGCGCCCGTGGCTCGTCGAGACCATCGCGGACAAGTGGGCCAAGCCGCTCGAGCTCGCCGGCGACGCGGCCACGCGGTCGAACATGCTCGCGATCGCGGAGGCGTACATCGACATCGTCGCGACCGAGCCGGGGTATCTGTTCGAGCGCAACGTGCGGCTCGTCGCGAGCGTGCGCGAGATCCTCAAGCGCACCGATCAGACCGAGGCGCTGCTCGCCGAGCTCACGCGCGAGGTCGAGGGTCGCGACATCGCGTTGTCGGACATCGTCAACCTCAAGACGCTGAAGAACGACGACAAGATCGTGCCGCGCGCGTACACGCGGCAGGCGTGGGACAACGACATCCGCTACGCGCTGTCGCAGCCGATCGAGAACCTGCTCGGCAACGAGTGGGTGCTCGGCCTCACCGCGGAAGAGGTGGCGAAGAACCGCGAGGAGCAGCTCGAGGAGCTGCGCTCGCGCTACTTCGAGGAGTACATCCGGCACTGGCGCGGCTTCCTGGGCTCGCTCCACACGACGCAGCCCAGCACGTCGACCGAGGCACTCGCGGAGCTGCGCGAGCTCACCGGTGGCTCGGCGCCGCCGGTCGTGCGCCTGTGCGAGCACCTCTCGTACAACACGACGCTGCTCGATCCGCCGGAAGAGGAGACCGAGGAGGACAGCGCCCTGGACGCAGCCGAGAAGGTCGGCACGAAGGCGCTCGAGAAGAAGGGCGGCAAGGCGGGCAAGGCCGCTGCGGGCGCGCTGCGAGACGCTCGCAAGGAGAAGCCGAAGCCGAAGAACCCGCTGCACAAGACCGCCGACGACGTGAAGAAGGAGTTCGAGGGCTTCGTCGCGTTCGGCTACGTCGATCCCGGCCCCGTCGACCCCGCGGCCCCGAAGCCGCCGCCGGTCGCCGTGCGGGCCGACGCGTACCAGGAGGAGCTCAAGAAGGTCCGCGACGCGCTGCAGGCGAAGATCGACTCGGAGAGCCCGGAGGACACGGCGAAGCTCGTCACCGCGATCGAGGCGTCGATCGTCGCGGTCGACGGCCTGATCACCGAGACCGACACGCAGGGGTGGAACTCCACGCTGTCCAACGTGCTCAAGCCGCCGCTGCAGGGCCTGCGCGCGGTCGCGGTGAGCGACTCGGGCAAGGAGATCTCGAAGGGCTACTGCGCCGAGGTCTACGACCCGATGATCGACATGCTCGCGAAGTATCCCTTCACGAAGGACTCGAAGAAGTCCGTGACGATGAAGAAGTTCGCGGAGTTCTTCACGCCCGGCACCGGCAAGCTGTGGGTCTATTACGACACGGCGCTGTCGCACAAGGTCGTGCTCAAGAACAACTCGTTCTCGGCCACGAAGACCGGCCAGGCCGCCTCGAACAACATCAACCCGCAGGTCGTGCAGTTCCTGAACCGCGCAAACGACCTGTCGCGTAGCATCTTCCCGGTCGGCAGCGACAAGCCGTCGGTCGCGTTCCAGGTGCAGGCCACGCTCGCGCCGAAGCAGGACAGCATCACGCTCACCATCGACGGCAAGACGCACAAGTTCATCACCGGTCCCGAGGAGTCGATCGACTTCCTGTGGCCCGGCGAGGACAAGAAGTTCGGCGGCTACCTGAAGGTGAAGTACTTCAACGTCTCGGGCGACATCGACCGCGAGAACAAGGAGTGGGGCCTGTTCGAGCTGCTCGAGCAGGGCACCGTCACCGGCGGGCGCGCGCCGTTCACGATCAAGTTCGACCTCGAGGATCAGGACGCCGGCATCGTCACGCTGCGCATCCGGCCCGGCGATCCGGACGCGAATCCGTTCTTCGGCACGAGCGAGCGCGAGGTCGGATTCCTCGAGGTGTTCCGCCATGCGGATCTGAAGCCGCCGCGCAGCGTGCTCATCGGTGGCAACGCGTGCAGCGGGGGCGAGTGATGAACCCGCGCATCGGCATCTTCGGCAAGCTCCCCACGGCGGGGGACTTCGTCGCGCACAACGCCGCGACGCCGGTCTCGCGCGAGCTGCAGTCGTGGCTCGTCGCGGAGATCGAGAACCTGGCGGCCAAGCGCAAGCACGTGCCCACCGTGCCGGTGAAGTTCCTGCTGCGCGATCCCGCGGGCACCGATGCGTGCATCGGTGCGTTCGCGCCGTCGCGCGATCGCGTCGGTCGCGAGTTCCCGCTCGCCGTGTACGCGATGATCGACACGCCGGTCGCATGCCACCGCTTCCCGTCGCTGCCCACGGCCTACGCGGGCTTCCTCGATCAGGCCGCGAAGCTGTGCACCGACGCGCAGTCGCTCGGGCTCGATCTCACCGGCGTGCAGCTGCGCACCGACATGCTGCAGCTGCCCGGGCCCCAGGAGCTGGAAGACGCGCGCACGTGGACGCATCAGGCGCTCGAGGCGACGCCGGGGCAGACGCTGCTCGAGGCGCTGTTCGGGCCGGTCGCCGGCGGCGTGGCGCTGCACGGCGTGAACATGTTGGCGACCGCGTGCGCGCACGTGCGCGGCGGCGATCCGGGGCGCGCGACGATCGTGCTGGATTGTCCGGCGTCGGACGACGTGCAGCTCGTGTTCTGGCTGAGGCTCGCGCGCGAGCTGCTCGCGTGGCGTCGCGCGCCGCCGTCCGTGTTCTGGACCGGTCCCGGCGGTCCGCACACGCGCTTGCTGGTGTCGCTCGGCGCTCCGGCGGCCGGCGTGCTGCACTTCCTCGCCGATCCCACGGTGGCCGCCGAGAAGCTGTGGCCCATGCGGACGCAGAGCGCGAACGTGATCGACGGCGCCCGCCGAGCGCTGTCGCCGACGCGCGTGCAGACGCTCAGCCGCCCGCCGGCCACTGCCGCGCAGCTGCTCGACGCGCTCGTGGCGGGCTGATCGCGGACGGCCGCGAGTTCGTCGAGCGGGTGCGGTAGCGGGCCGCGCGTGCGAGCTTGCGGAATCGGTAGCGCCACGCGTTCACGGCGCCCACGCTCATCGTGAGGCGATTCGCAGCCTCCGCCGGATCGCGCTCCTCGACGAACAGCAGCACGAACAGTCGTGCGTCGCGTCGGGTCATGCGCGCGAACAGAGGGCCGACCACGAAGTCGAGCTCGGCGCGCGCTTCGTACTCGGGCGTCGGATCGTCGGCGGGGTCCTCGAGCGAGGCGTGGGCCCGTTCACGGCGCCGTCGCTGCAGGAGGCGGCCGATCCGATGGCGAGCCACCATGCGGACGAAGCTGTCGAGGTTGCGACCACGCGCAGGGTCCCAGCGACGCAGCTCCTTCGCGTCGTGCTCGAACAAGTACAAGAGCACGCCCTGCACGAGATCGCGCACGTCTTGTCGCGTATCGCGAGGGTCGGCGCGCTGCGACAGCGCGATCGCTGCCTCGCGATGGATCGTGTCGATGATGCGGTCGGCCAGCCGACGCCGTCCGGCGCGATCCCCCGCGAGCACTCGCTGCACGAGTGCCCACTCCGTCTCGAGCTCGGCGGCCACGCCCATCGCACCCTCTCAACCCCCGCCGGCCGAGCTGGTCGCACGCCCACCTCACTTTTCTGCGATGGGGCGGCTCGCCTCCACGGCGAGCCAGGCCGCGATGTGGCGCGCGAAGGACGGGTCGACCATCATCGCCTGCGCGTGGGCGGCCACCGCGAGGGCGACGGCCCACGGCCGCTCGCGCCGGGCGGCCACCAGCGTGTACGCGAGATAGAAGCGGGCGCGCAACGCGTAGCCGCCGAGCGGCGTGTGTCGATCGACCTCGAGGGCGCGCTCGAACGTCGTCGTATCGAGCTCGCCTTCGCGGACACTCACCATCGCGTCCTCGATGCGCGCGTACCACGTCATCACGTGCCCCTCGCCGTACGCCTTGCGCGCGGCGGCTTCGGCCCTCCGCAAATGTTCGTGCGCGCCGGCGTAGTCGCCGAGCTGCCCGAGCGCGACGCCGAGGTAGTGGTCCGTCAACCCCCCCATCGAAGCATCGGCCTCGCCTTCGGACATCTCCGCGAGCAGCGCACGCCACACGTCGCGCGCGCGTTCGAGATCTCCGAGGTGCATGTGGGCCCGTCCGATGTAGTGCTGCGTCGTCCACAGTTTTCGGTGATTGCCGCCGAGCGCCTCGCGTCCCATCTCCAACGCCTCCTCCAGCTGCGCGAGCACCTGCGCGTCGTCGCCGCGGCCGAGCATGTGGATGCTCATCAGCGTCATGCCCACGGCGATGGTGAGGTGCCGCTCGCCGAAGACCTGGCGGAGCACCGCGAGGCTGCGCTGGTGGTACTCGACGGATTCCGCATGGCGACCGAGCTCGCCCAGCGAATAGCCCATCTGCTCCAGCGTGAACGCGACCTCTCGGTTCGCCTCGCCGAAGATGGCGAGCTGCCGAGCCAACACGTCCTCGAGCTGTGCGAGCGCGGCGTCGTTCTCCCCCATCTCCGACATCTCGATGGCGAGCTGCGTGCGCGTCTTCAGCGAGTCGGGGTGCTCGGGGCCGACCGTCTCGTCGCTGAGCTCGACCGCATGCTCGTAGGCGGCGCGTGCCGCCGGGTGATCTCCGGACTGCGCGATCGCATAGGCTCGACGGTAGGCGAGCCGAGCATGCGTGCGCGTCATCTCGCCGAGCTGCGCGAGCATGGCGCGCGCCATCGTCTCCCAGTGGGCGACCCACTCGGGCCGGCCGAAGTGGACGTCCACCGCCATCATCGACACGAAGCCCTGCGCCGCGATCTCCGGACTCGCGGCCTCCACGGCGAGCATCGTACCGGCGAGGAAATCGGAGCGACTCTGCTCGTACTCGCCCAACGCAAAGCGGAGAGATCCGCGCATGAGGCTGATCCGCGCACGTGTCGCGTCATCCATCTCCTCCGCGCGGCTCTCGATCTCGTCGAGCTGCGCGCGTGCGTCGTCGTACCAGTTCATGCGAATCGCTCGCTCGGCGCTCGCGAGATCTGGCGACAACACGCTGTCCTGCGCGCGCTCGCGATCCGCACTCGAGCCGTCGAGCGACTCGCAGTCGCGCACCCGCGGAAGTCGGAGAACCTCACCGATCGACATCTGCAGCCGCGGGCGGTCGGGTTGCGCGAGCTCCTCGAGCAGGTCGAGCGCCGTGTCGCGTGCTCGCTCGAGGCAAGCCGTGCGCGCGCTCGCGGCGATGACGGTGTCGCGATCGCGCGAGGCGGCGCAGGCCGCCAGGTAGGCGCGCGCCCATTCGTCGCGGTACTCGCTCATGCGCGCTTCGAAGCGGTCGAAGGTCGTCGCTGCATACGACGCGCCGGTCGCTTCGAACTCGCCACGCAGTCGCGCACGAGCCTCGGACTCCCACGCCTCCCCCCACGTCTCACGACCGTCGGTGCACGCGGGCGCTCGGCCGAGCGCGAACGCACCGCCGAGCGCCATCGCGACGACACCGGCGATGACGGCGAAGCCGCGCGT
The DNA here is from genome assembly GCA_964468635.1 of uncultured Nannocystaceae bacterium. Classification (GTDB taxonomy): domain Bacteria; phylum Myxococcota_A; class Polyangia; order Nannocystales; family Nannocystaceae; genus Xiheibacterium. The sequence goes on along the minus strand of CAYXVR010000077.1, from coordinate 15,634 downwards.
GCGTCGCGACGTCGCCGCGCGCCGCAACGCCGCGAGCAGTGCCGTCATGCTCGGATGTCGCTGCTCGGGGTCCGGCGCGAGCCCCTGCACCAGCACGCGTCGGATCGCCGCGGGGGCGCGCGTCCGTCCGAGGCCCTCGCGCGGTCGACTCGCATGCACGGCCTCGAGCAACGCATCGACGGAGTCGCCGCCGAATGGCCGCGTGCCGTAGAGCCCTTCCCACAGCGCGACGCAGAATCCGAATTGATCGGCACGCGCGGTGATCTCCGCACCGCGCAGCTGCTCGGGGGCCATGTAGGCCGGCGTGCCGGCGGCGCGGGTATCGAGCGGGCGATCGACGGCGGCGCCTTCGTGAGTCGGATCGGCGAAGGGTGAGCGCGCGAGCCCGAAGTCGGTGACCACGACGCGATCACCGTGGCCGAGCAGCACGTTGTCGGGCTTGAAGTCGCGGTGGATGAGGCCGACGGCGTGGGCGGCCGCCAATCCTTCGCCCGCGGCGAGGAAGCGATCGAGGATCGCACGCCAGTCGGGGCGATCGGCGGCGGAAAGCCACGACGTCAGCGTGCCTCCGTCCATGAACTCCATCGCGATGAAGATGCGATCGAGCACGCGGCCGACCTCGTAGACGCCGATGACGTTGCGATGGCTGATCGACGCCATCGCCTTCGCCTCGCGCACGAGCCGGCCCTCCGCCGCGGGGTCTCGTGCCGCGCTGCGAGCCACGACCTTGAGCGCGACGCGACGATCGAGGTCCGGGTCCCACGCCGCGTAGACCTCACCCATGCCGCCGCCACCGACCCGATGGAGGATCAGGTAGCGCCCGACCACCTCGCCGGGCTCGAGCCGGGGCTCTGCGGGGGCACGACGCGCGTCGTCCGTGGACGCGACCGCCGCCAACAGCTCACGGCACGCGGGGCAGGAATCGACGTGGGCTTCCGCGGCATCGCCGGCGGCAGGCGAGAGGCGCCCTTCCACCATGGCGAGAACGGTCAGCTCGTCGAGGCAGTCCATCGACTACCATTGAACCCCACGGGCGACGGACTGTCGCGCGCGCAGGGAAGGCAATGGCGGATCCCGAGGACATCGCCGACCCCGACGTGGCGGACGTCCGGTCGAGATGTGCGGAGGTCCCGATCGATCCGCGTGAGCTGCGCGACGCACTCGACGACACGACCCGCGAACGCGGCGGACGTTCGCTCGACGCCGAAGATGCGGTGGTCCTCGCGCTCGCGCTCGGGTGTGCGAAGGGCGAGCGCGTCGCGATGGACGCGTTCGAGCGCCGCTACTTCGACGCGGCGCGGCGCGCTGCCGCGGGGATCGTCGGGGCCATCGACGCGGAGGAGGTGCTCCAGCAACTGCGCGAGCGCTTGTTCGTGCCGGCCGGCGACGCGAAGGCCCGCGTGGTCCAGGCCGTGGGGCGCGGCGACATGGCGAAGTTCGTGCGCGTCGCGGCGATCCGCCTCGCGCTCAACGCTCGCCGCGACGACGAGCGCCGGCGCCAGCGCGATCACGCCGGTGGCGACGCGCTCGCGTACGGCACGGCCCTCGACGATCCCGAGCTGCGGTTCGCGAAGGCGTCGGTGATCGAGGTCGTCAAGGCGTCGTTCGAAGAGGCGGTCGCGAGCCTCACCGCGCGCGAGCGCAACCTGTTGCGCCATCACCTCGTCGATCATCTGAGCATCGACCAGCTGGCCGCGCGTTACGGTGTGCACCGAGCGACGGCGGCCCGGTGGCTCGCGGCCGCACGCACCGAGGTCGCCGAGCGCACGCGCGAGCTCGTCCGCGCCAGGGTCGGCGAGCAGGCGAGCGCGCGGGAGCTGGTCGAGCTCGTGGACTCGCGGCTGAATCTGAGCATCACGCGGGTGCTGGGCGACGCGCCTTGACAAGGATTGCCGCGCGGTCTCCACTGGACGAACGTGTCGAGCCTGCACGCACGCTTTACGGCGCTGAGCTCCGCCCTCGCGAGCCTCGGCCTGACGGCGTGCAGCTCCGCAGGCGATCCCACGTCGACGTTCGGGTTCACCTCCGTCGGTGACGGATCCGCGACCGTCGACGAAGGCGGCACCGCGGACGACGACGGCACCGGTGGCGACGACGACGACGGCACCGGCGACGACGACGGCACCGGCGCCGCGACGATCGACGGCATCGACGACGACGGCACCGCGGGCGACGACACCGCGGGCAGCATGACGGCGGAGGACGGCTCCGACGGTGCAAACGACGTCGGCAGCGACGCCGCCTCCGACGGCTACGGCACGGGCTACGGCTCCGACGGATACGGCACCGGCTACGGCTCCGATGGATACGGCACAGGCTACGGCTCCGACGGCTACTACGGCACCGGCTACGGCTCCGATGGCTACGGCACTGGTTACGGGTCTGACGGCTACTACGGCGAAGACGGCTACTACGGCGAAGACGGCTACTACGACGGCGCGGTCGATCGTCCGGTGCAGCTCGCCGCGCCGATCCCCACGAACGACACGTTCGCGCCAGAGCGCTGGAACCTGCGCGCGCGCACGCGACGGTGATCGATCACGCGCGCGCGCGCACGATCGACAGCGACTTCACCTTTGCGGCGTACTTCGCGAGCGGGTAGGCCGGGGACGCGCCCGCCGAGATGCCGGGCAGGTCGCCCTCGGGGCGGGCCGTCGTCGGGACTTCGAGCCACCAGTCGCCGTAGCTCGGGCGCTCGGTCGCGATGCGGCGGCCGTACGGATCCGCGAGGTCTTGCGTGCGCACCTCGACGTGCCAGCTGCGCTGGTGGACGTCGCCCGACAGCACGTGGGCGTCGGTCCAGCCGAGTAGCTCGACCACGTGAGATGCGTCGAGCTCGTCGGTGAGCTCGATCGAGATGCGCCCCTCGTCGACGCGCACCGTCGCGACGCCCGGCACCGCGCGGATGCGGGCGCCCAGCGCCTCGAGATCCGTGATGCCGGTGCCCCGCAGCGTCGCCGGCAGGTCCTTCACCATCGCGTCGACGTGCGACCACGCGACGGGTGCGGTCGGTTTTGCTTCGGTCACGGGCTTCGGGTCTTCCTTCGCGGGCGTGGTCGTCGGGGCAGGCTCGGCCGCCGTGCACACCGTACACGCCAGGAGCAACGCCGTCGCGACTCTCGTGGTGCTCGTGCCGAACATCTGCCCTTGCATACGTGCGACCGCAGCGTACCGATCTCGCGGCCCACGCGGGTGACGAACGCTCGCGCGCGCGGTGTTGCAGCGAGACGCCCCGATCGGGCGAGGAGTCGCATGCAGCTCTATCCATCCCACTTCCTTCTCGTGCTCGCTGCCGCCTCGATCGCGTGCAGCGACGATGCAGACGCCAACGGCGAATCCTCCGGCCCCGGCGATAGCGGCGCAGACACGTCGTCCACCGGCGATGCGCCCGTCGACGTCGACATGCTCGCCGCGTGCCCCGAGGACGACCTCGGCGTCCAGCCGTGGGCGGGACCCGCCTTCGATCCGATGACCGGCGAGCTCGTGGCGCCGCTGCCCCTGCCCCACGTCGTCGCGACCACCGTCGGCTGGCCCGAGCCGGAGAACTTCGAAGCGCTCGACGGCTACACGGCGACCGTCGTCGGCGACGTCTTCCAGCGGCCCGGGCTGCTGGGCGCGACATTCGGTTTCTCCGAGTCGTGCGGCAGCGCGCGGACGCTCACGTTGTGGGCGGACGAGGCCTCGATGATGGAGTTCGTCGTGGGCGACGCGCACTCCGACGCGATCGCGAACGCGCTCGGCTTCAACAAGGCGTGGGAGACCACGCATTGGTCGGAGACCGCCGACGATCAGGCGCCCACCTGGGATCGCGCACGCGACGAGCTCGACGCCGTGCGCGTGGACTGACGCGCGAACGACGAGCGCCGACATGCCTCGCGGCGTGTCGGCGCTCGTTTCGATCTCACAGCACGGGGACGACGAACATGCCCATCAGGCACATCTCGTTCTGCGTGCCCCAACCGGGGGTCACCGGCTCCGTCGCACCGCGCGTGTCGAACGTGCACGTCACGTGCAGCGTGTCCTGCGGTCCCACGCGCACCGGCGACCCGTAGAAGTACATGCGCTGCCAGTGGAAGTCCCAGCGCGGCACATCGACCGCGCACGATGGCGCTTCGCCCACGATGTCCATGCGCATGCTCGTACCGCGCTCGTGCATGTGCGGGTAGACGCCGTACACGTCGAACGCCGCCACGCCCTCGGGCAGCACCGCCGCGATCGGCAGCTCCCAGTCGTAGTCCGTCGCGGCCTCGCCGGGCGGCAGGCTCGCGGGCGTGTCGCCGAAGATGGTGTCGAGGAACGGATCGGGCAGCTGCATGAAACCCTCGCGCTCCACGCTCGGCGCGAACTGGATGCGCACCTCGGTGGAGTCCGATCCCGGATCGTCCTCGCGCCCCACGAGGTTGTAGTGGATCTGCGCGACCAGCAGCTCGCCCGCGCCCACGCGCATGCCAGTGCCGTCCGGGTAGCGCGTCGCGAACGTGCCGGGCGCCCACACGACCGGCAGCCCGTTCGGTGCGACGCCCTCGCCCGCCGCGCTGAAGCACGGCCAGCCCACGCGGTCGGGCGACTCGGCATCGAGCGCCTCGATCGTCTCGAGGTTCGTGAGGCCGCCGCCCGGATCGAGCGTGGGATCGACGTCGAACACGAGCACGTGGTGCACGATCGCGTCGTTGCCCGGGATCACCTCGTAGGCGGTGACGAACGCGTCTTCTTCGAGCTCCGGGTCGAGCAGGAAGCAGCGGTACTCGTCGTGCTCCGCGAGCGCGCCACCGGTCACCTCCGGCGTGAACTCCGGGGTGCGCACCACCGTCGCGTCGACGAGTCGATCCGCCAGCGGCACCTCGATGTCCGTGCGCGGCGTGCCCTCTTCCAGGCCGCCGTCGACCCACGCGCGGAATGCCGCGATCTCGTCGTCGGACAGCGCGAGCGAGCTCGCGAAGTCGCCGCAGCTGCCATCGGCGGTGACGAGCCACGGCGGCATCGAGCGCGCCTCCACGGCCACGGCGGCCGCCTCGGCCATCGCCGCGGCGTCTTCGTACGTGTCGAGCCGGAACGGTGCGATGCCACCGTCGCCGTGGCAGCCGGCGCAGCGCGCCGCGACGAGTGGCGCGACGTCGTCCCAGTACGTCGCGCGCACGAGGGCGGCGTCGTCGGACGCCGCGTCGTCGTCCTCCTTGCACGCCCACAACAGAGACAGGAGGAACCAGCAGTACTTCCATCGGATCGTGTTCATGTCAGTTCGTTCCTTCTCTCGCGACCGGCTCGACGCTCCCGAACTCGAGCTCCGGGAACGAGCGCTCGAGCCTGCGCGAGTAGAAATCCGTGCGGACGCCCCAGCTCTTCACCGCGACGACGCTGCCTGCCGGCACACCTCGGCCCGTCGTCGCGACCCACCGCAGCGCGGCGTCGTCACGCACGGCGTGATACGTGTACGAGCCGGCGGCGAGGCGCGTCTCGACGATGCCGACGAACGACGCCGATCGCGGCGCCTGCAGGGTTCCGGACAGCGGCGAGCCCACGCGCGCGGGCTCCGGTGGTGGCTCCTCGATCGCGACCTCGGGTGGTGCATCGGCGCAGCCGACCACGATCGCCGCGAAGAGGCCGACGGAGATCGCGAACGCCCAGGTGATCGAGCGCGCGGTGAGTCGAGGCATGCCCCTTCAACACCGAAGGAGCCTCGTCGCGTCACCGACTAGAACTGGATGCCTGCCGCGAACCCGGGCCACATGCGCAGGCGCAGGTCGCCCTTGCGGAAGCTCATCACCTCGTACTGGTAGCCGGGGCGGAAGCCGGGATGGCTCTCGTCGTCGATCAGCGCGACCGCGAAGCTGGGGCCGCCGTACACCGCGAGCCGGCGACCGAGTCGGCCCGTGACCATCGCGCGCGTGAGGAACACGCTCGGCATGTCGCCGAACTCCTGGAAGCCCGGCACGATGCCGCGATAGCCGACGTCGATGTCGACCGAGATGCGCTCGTGCACGGGGATGCGCCCGCCGAACGTGAACCCGTAGTTCCAGTGGCCGCCGAGGCGCTCGGGGAACGGATGCACGCCGACCGAGATGATCGTGTACGTGCGCCGCGCCTTCAGCCGCAGGCCCGCGTTGATCGTCGCGATGTCGTCGGTCCACACGTCGCCCGCGACGCCGCCCTTCTTCGAGATCGGAATCAGAGCGATCGAGACGTCGGCATCTTCCGAGTAGTTGATCAGGCCGATCTGCGCGCCTTCCATGCGGCCCTTCGTGACGTTGACGAGGCCCAGCTGCACACCGCGACCCGTGCCCGCCACGTCGACGAGCGACAGCTGGGCGCCGTGCAGTCGTCGCGCGTACACGGCCCCACTGCCGAGCTGCAGGCCCTTGTGCAAGCCCGTCGTGACGTTCGCAGCGACGCCCACCTGCACGCCGCGGAAGTCACCCTTCGCCACGTTCGCACCGACGCCGAGCTGCACGCCCCGCATCGCCGCCTTCGGATCCAACGCGCGCGTCGTGCCGGCGTAGTTCGCCCCCACCGACAGCTGCACGCCGTGGAAGCCGCCGCGCGCCACGTTCGCGCCCACGCTCCACTGCACGCCGCGCAGCTCGCGGCCCACCAGGTTCGCCACGATCCCGAGCTGGCCGCCGCGCACGTCGTCGTCCACCCAGTTCACGCCGAGCCCGAGCTCCACGCCGCGGATGCTGCCGGCGTGGCCGACGATCCAGTTGATCGCGAAGTTGTTCTCCGCTTTCTGTGGCTTCGCGATCGAGTTCACGGACGCCGGGGGGAAGAGCGACATCGTGAACGGGATGCGCTTGTACTCCGCCGACCCCGCGCCGTGCGTCGTGTTGGTGTCGCCGGTGAATCCCGTGAGCTCCGCGGCCGCGAGCCGAGCGGTCTTGCCGTCGACGAGCACGACGGTCGCGCGCTTCAGCTTGCCGCCGTCGTCGACGACGATCGAGTAGCGCCCGGGCTCGAGCGCGAGCTCGACGGCACCGGTACCCGCGGGCTTGTACAGCTCGCTCGCGAGGTTGCCGGACGCGTCACGCACGTAGACGCGGCCCTCGATGTCGGGCGCGATGGCGAGCCCCGCGGTGGTCTTGCGCAGGTCGGTCATCACGAGGTCGCCGGTGCCGGCGAGCGAGATCTCGTACGCCGCGTGCTGCGCCCCGGCGGTGGACGACTCGGTGCTCGCGAGCGTCTCGCCGAACGCGAAGCGATAGGCCTCGTCGAGCGTGACCAATCGATCCGCGTTGTGATCCGCCGCGCCGCGCAGCCCCGACACGAGGTAGTGCGTGAAGAACGAGCCGCGCACGCGATCGGATTCCTGCGCGGCCTCGTCCACGGAGCTCGACGTGAGGAACGCGTGGCCCGCCACGTCGGCGGACGACACCAGGAACGGCGCGCGGCGCTGCCCGCCCTTCGTGCGCGTGAAGGCGCCCGACGAGCACGAGTCGAGCACGCCGATGCGCACGTCGGCGTCGACGCCGTGGATCATCTCGCGCAGCTCGGCGTAGCTCATGCGCTCGCCGCCGAGCAGCAGGCCGCGCTCGTCGGAGTGGCCCGAGTAGTAGAAGATGAACTGCGTGCGGCCGTCGCCGCTCGCCGCCGAGATGCGCGCGCTGATCTTCTCGATCTCCGCGCGCAGGGACTCGGGCGTCGGCTGCAGCACCACGGCCGCATCCTTCTTCTCCACGCCCCCGATCTGCGCGAGGACCTTGGCCACCGCGCGGGCGTCGGTGCCCGCGTAGCGCAGCTTCACGCGATCGCTGCCGCCGTCGTTCGCACCGACGACCAGCGCGAAGCGACGCACGCGGGGCGGATCGGCCGCGTGCGCGCTCGCGCCGATCCACCACACGACGAGGAGCACGACGAGCGCGAGCACGCGGCTCATGGTTCGGCCTTCCGCAGCAGGATGGAGCTCTGCTGCCAGCTCTTCGGGAGTGCCAGACGCTTCGTCCGTGCGCGCTTGGGCGCCTCGGCAATTCGCTCGGCCGCATCGACGACCATCGCGGCGTCGATCGGCGTGTCGGCGGTGACGAACACGAAGCGCTCGAACTCCGGCGCACCGTCGAGCTCGTAGGCGTGGGCGAGCGTGACGACCTCTCCTTGTTCGAGTGCGCTCGACTCGTCCGCCGCGTCGGGCCAGTGCAGCGTCACCGCCCCACCGCCGTCGATCGAGACGATCACGCCGTGGCGCTGCCCGGCCGCAACGTACCCGACCTGCAGGAGGTCGCCTTCGTGGGCGACGGCGTCGGGGCCGAGTCGCACCGCACCGGCGACCTCGCGGCGGTGGATCACGAGATGCGCCTCGTTCCCCTTGATGCGGATTCCATCCTCGCGCGTCGGTGCGACCGGACCCACCTCGGGCGGCGCGACCTCGGGCGGTCGCACGGCGGACGGCGCGGGCAGCCGATCGTCCGGCACCACGCGCACGTCGCCGACCGCCACGCGCTCGTCGGGATCGTCGAGCGACGAGATGTCGGCGGGCGAGCGCAGGATCACGACGAGCGCGGCAGCCAGACCGGCGAGCACGGGCACCGCCACGAGCCATTGGATGGACCGAGCCGGCCGCGCCTTCGCGGCCGCGACGCGTCTGCGCACGATGGCGAGCGCACGCGCGGGGGGGTGTGCGGCGAGGCACTCCTCGTCGTCGGCTCGCAGCGCGTCGACGCACGCGCGCACCTCGGGCTCGGCGAGCCGCGCCTCGAGCGAAGCGGGCGCTTCGCCGAGCGCGAGCTGTTCCAGGCGGAACTCGCTCGGGCGCTCGCTCACGGCGCGGCCTCCAGCCGCTCGAGGTCGGCCTTGAGCGTGCGCAATCGCTTGCGGACGCCCGACACCGACAATCCCACGATCTCGGCGACCTCCTCGTGCGTGAGGCCGTCGAGGTGATGCAGCACCGCGATCGTCGCGCTCGACACCGGCGCGCGACCGAGCGCGCGATCGAGCAACGAGCGGGCGGCGGCGCGCGACTCGGGCTCGATCGCCTGCACCACGTCGTAGGCGCGCGCCGAGTCGGGATCCTCGGGCCGACGCGCGCGCGAGCGCAGGCGGTTGAGGCACAGGTTCGTCGCGATCCGGTACAACAAGCTCGACGCGCCGTGATCGACGAGCCGCTCGTGGTGGACCAGAAGTTGGACGAAGACGTCGTGCATCGCGTCGGCCGCCTGTTCCTCCTCGCCGAGCAGCCGTCGACAACGACGCAGCACCATCGGTGCGTAGCGCCGGTAGAAGTCCTCGACCGGGATCGCCAAAGGTCGTGCTCGGGTGGGTGGCCGCGGTGGAACACCACCGCGGGCGCCGAGTGTCACCCGGGTCGGTCGAATTCCCACAGACCGCGGCGCAGGCGCTCGTGGCCGCCCGAAACCGACGAGATACCGCGAACCGCGCTCACATGAGGACGCCCTGCGCGTCCGCGCTCGGGGGCGGCTGCAGGGCGGGCTCGCCGAGGCGTTTGCCGAGATCGCGCTCGATGTTCGTCGCGATCGCCGACAAGGGCAGCGCGAGCGGCTGGATAGAGAACGGGTCTTCGAGCGCGTCGCCGACCTCGTCGATCAGACGGAAGCCGAGACACACGAGCACGGTGATCGGGATCGACACCCAGCCCGCGGCCGCGACGATGCCGAGCGGCAGGAGAGCGCTGTACACCGCGATGAACTTGGTGGCGACGAACCCGTAGCTCTGCGGGAACGGGGTCTTCTTGATCCTTTCGCATCCGCCCTGCACGTCGAGCAACGTCGTGATCGAATGGTCGAGCAGCTGGAGGCGGAAGCCGTCGATGGCCCCTTCGCGCAGGAGCTCTGCGGCTGCGTGCATCTGCGTGTGCAGGAGCGCGTGGTTCGGATTGGGTTCGTCGCGCAGGGCGGCGAGCTCGTCGGGCGCGAGCCACCGCGCGACGTCGGGATCGCGCCACGGCTCCTGTTCGCGCAGGCTGCACCGCAGCGTATGCACGTAAGCGATGTGGCGGCGCACGATCTCGTGGCGAAGCTCGGCGACGCGGGGGCTCGACGTGTCGACGAGCTCGAGCACCTCGCTCGCGAACATGCGCGAGGTGTTCACGAGCTGGCCCCACAGCTTGCGACCCTCCCACCAGCGGTCATAGCAGGAGTTCGTGCGGAAGCTGACGAAGATGCCGATCGCGGCACCGATCACGGTGAGCGGCATCCCTGGGATCGCGAACCACTCCTGCGCGGCGACGCGGTGCACCGCGATCATCACGGCGGCGACGCCCGCGTACGTCACGACGGCGCGCCACTGCCAGCTGAGCAGCGTGAGCACGGAGCGGTGGTAGGAGACGAACACGCGAGCACTGGTTAGCAACTCGCGGACACCTCGCAATCAAGGTGCGGGCTCGCGCGCGACGCAGCGCTCCCCGCTGCACGCGAGGTCCTCCGCGCAGTCGATGCCGTCCCGGCACGGATCGCCGACGCGGCCGGGCGGCATGCACACGCCGCCGCGCGCGGCGTGGCACGCGAGCGGCCGACACTCGTCGTCGTCGGTGCACTTCGCTCCCTCGGGGAACACGGCCTTGCACCTCAGGTCGCCGCCGCGCGGGCAGAAGAACCCGTCCTGGCAGTGATCGCGCCAGGTGCACGGATGATCGAGCCCGCCGCGAGGGCTGCACGACGGGGGATCCATGGCCGGGTTGCACACGAGCGGCTCCGCGCACCCGAAGTGGAACTCCTCCGGGTAGCGATCCTTCCACTTGCCGCACCGATCGCCTTCGAGCCCGGGGTCGGGTCGACAACGACCCGGGTCGAGCAGGAGGTTGCAGCGCTCGCCCTCGGGGCACTCGCCGCACTCCTCGAGCCTCTGCTTGCGCTCGTTCTCCTCCTGGGCGTACTCGCCGAAGAGCAGGCCGATCCCGGCGCAGTACTGGCACCCACCCACCACGCCGTCGCACGAGCTCGCGAGCACGAATCCGACGACGAGGCCGATGCGGACGCGCCGCGACACGCGTGGAATCATGTGACCCCGATCATGCCCGATCGGGAACAACCGCGCGCGCGTGGACACCTACGCGTCCATGCTCCGCGCGCGCGTGGCTCTGGCTTGCGGGACCGCGCTCGTGGCGTGCCGGCCGGCGGCGGTCGTCCAGCGTCCGGACGGTGCGTCGGCGTCGATGCACGGCGACGTCGAGCGCCGCGCTGCACCGGACGGCGTCGACGATCTCGGGCCACCGGACGCCGAGCCGGACACGCCGAGCGAGAGCAAACCCGCCGAGTTCCGCTTCGTCGAGCGCGGCCCCGCACGTCCATTCGGGGGCGCCGCTCGCGTGAAGCGCCGCCCGAACGCGCCCGGTCGCGACGGCGACCTGCTCGTCGCGATCGACACGCCCTACCAGCTGTTCGGCCGCGCCTCGAGCTACCTGCACGTCGCTGCGTGGCGCCGCGACGGACGACCCGCCGCGAACGCCGACGTGTTCGTCGGTCGCAAGGGCGTCGGTCGCACGGACGCGAACGGCACGCTGGTGTTCCGATGGAAGAGCGACGGCAAGTCCGAGGATTCCTCGGGGCTCGCGTCGCTCTTCGTGATCGACCCGGCGCGGCGGTGCGGCGTGGTGTCGTTCTCGCCGTACTCGCGCACCGCCGGATTCGCGAGCGATCAGCTGTACGTCTACACCGATCGCGGCGTCTTCCGCCCCGGCGAGACCGTGCACGTGCGCATGATCGGCTGGCACCTCGCGGCCGATTACGCACCGATCGAAGGCGGCGAGATCGAGCTGCTGTTGCGCGACGACGACGGCCACTCGCTGGCCGCGGCGAGACCGACGACCGACGAGTTCGGCATCGCGAGCGCCGACCTCGCGATCCCGCTGTCGACCGACGAGGGGACGTACCAGCTGCAGGTGGCGTACGGCCAGGCGCGCGAGTCCACCGACGTGCAGATCCGTGCATTCGAGCCGCCCGTGCTCCGCATCGAGCACTCGCTGCCGCGGCGCCTGGGGCCCGATCGCGACAGCCTCGCGTTCACGATCGCGGCGCATCCCGTGGGCGGTGGTGCGTTGCGCAAGGGCGAGGTCCGCATCGAGATCGCCGGGCCGCGTCGCAACCACACGATCGTTCGCGCGATCGAAGGCGCAGGCCCCCATCGCTTCGACCTCGGCACGAAGGAGCTCGCGAAGCTGCGCACGGGCGCCGCCGACGGAGACGTGCTGCGCTTCGTCGTGCGCGTGCGAGACGAGCACGATCGCGAGGATACGCTCGTGCGCACGGTGGTGCTGTCCGACAACCCGTGGGTCGGCGTGCTCGAGCCCGATCGCGACGCGTATGCGCCCGGCGACCGCGTGGTCGTCGTCGCACGGGTGAGCGACGTCGACGACGTCGCCCTCAGACGCGGTGAGGTGCGACTCGAGGGGTTGCCCGGCAAGCCGCTGCGCGCGACGACCGACGCGCACGGCGTCGCGCAGTTCGAGCTCGAGATGCCGGCGACGACCACGACGATCCGCCTGTTCGCGCCCGACGTCGACACCCCGATCGCCACGGCGGATCTCGTCGCGGGCGCGGTCGCCCCGATGCAGAGCTCGCTGTCGGAGTCGGTGGTGCGCGAGCAGGCGAAGACGTCGATCGTCGTGCGGTTCCCCCGCGGCCATGTGCCCGTCGATCGCCGCGTCCACATGGACGTCACCGACACGTCCGGTGCGCTCGTCGCCGCCGCCGTGCTGCCAGCGAAGCGCGAGGGCGACGCCTGGATCGCACGCGGCGAGTTCGCGGTGCCGACGTGGGGCTCCGCGATGCTCACGATGTTCGCGGTGGGTCGCGCCCCGAAACGCGAGGGCGCGCAGACGGTGGGTCTGCTCGTCGCGGGACAGGAGCTCGCGGTCGTGCCCGATCGCGAGCTCGAGATCGAGCTGCACGGCCTGCCGGAGCAGGCCGCGCCCGGGGCGGCGCTCGAGATCGAGGCCCGCGTGCGCGACCGTCACGGCAAGAAGGTGCGCTTCGCCGCTTCGGCTGCGCTCGTCGACAGCGCCGTGCTCGCGCTGAAGGACCCGCTCGAGGTGACGCCGATGGATCGCTTCTACGATCCGGATCTGCGCACGCTCGCGACGACCGGCGCGCAGATGCTCACGTGGCCGGTGGTGAGCCGCAACTGGGGCGACGGCCAGTCGCAGTGGGACATCGCGTTGCCGCCGTTCGACTTCAAGCCGGGCGGCGACGTCGAGTCGTGCGAGAGCGCGTGGGACGAGCAGGACATCGCATCGCTCGGCGACTCGCTCGGCGAGGCGTTCGGCTCCGGGGGTCTCGGCCTCGCCGGCTCGGGGGCGGGCGGCGGAGGCACCGGGACCGGCACGATCGGGGTCGGCCGCACCGGCACGTCGATCACGATCCGCACGCGCTTCCCCGACACGTCGCTGTGGGTGCCCGACCTGCGCGGCGACGGCGAGGCGAAGATCCGCGCGCGCCTGCCCGATCGCATGGGCGAGCAGGAGCTCGTCGTCGTCGCGAGCGATCGTCAGGGCGGTGTCGGCATCGCACGCGGGCGCGTGACCGTGAAGCAAGACATGTTCGTCGAGGCCGACCTGCCCGACGTCGCCATCGCGGGCGAGCGCGTGGAGATCCCCGTCGTCGTGCACAACGGCACCAGCAAGGCCGACGCGTTCGCGCTGTCGCTCGCGACCGGCGATGCAGCGGCGAAGCGCGCGAGCGTCCGCGCCGGCGCGGGCGCGACCGGGTCCGCGCTGCTCGAGCTCGCCCCCGCGAGCGCAGGCCGCACCGCGGTGACGATCGCGGCCGAAGGCGCCGGCCATCGCGACAGCGCGAAGGAGGACGTCGACGTCGTTCCGCCCGGTGTGGCCGTGGCCGGCACGATCGCCGCCGTCGCGAAGGGCGATCACCGGCTCGAGCTCGTCGTCGACGTGCCGAAGAACGCGGCGCGCGTCGACGCGCACCTGCGCATCGCGTTGCCCATCGCCGCATCGGCGATGCTGCCGATGGACGAGCTGCTCGACACGATCGGCGACGACCCCTACGCGCTCGCGGGCGATCTGGCGTCCGCGGGTGTGCTGCTCGAGCTGGCCGATCGCCTGCACCTGAGCTCGCCCGCGCTCGCGCGGCTGCGCGCCGATGCGCGCGCGGCCGTGGCGATGCTCGCCCGCACGCAGCGAAAGGACGGCAGGTTCGCGTACTGGCGCAACGGTCGATCGAGCGCATACGTCACCGCGATCGTGCTCGATGCGATGCTCGCGGCGCGCCGCGCCGACTTGCCGGTGCCCACGAAGTCGCTGCGCGCCGCCGCGAATGCGCTCGGTCGTGCGCTGCGCGAGGGCAAGCCGCTGCGGGTCGACGAGGTGGGGTGGTGGGAAGGCACCGAAGCCACCTTGCGCGAGGGCATCACCGCGGAGGTGTTCGCCGTGCTCGCGCGTGTGCCGGCCGACCTGCGCAGCCCCGACGTCGACGCCGCCCTGGTCGCACTCGCGCGTCGGTACGCGACGATCGTCGACGACGACGCCGGCGACGTGCGCACGACCGCGCACGCGATCACGGCGATGCTCGAGCTCGAGCGACTCGATCCGGCTCGGGCGCGCAAGTCGATCGATCGACTCGTCGCGCTGCGCGATCGCGGTCACTGGGAACCGACGTGGTTCTCCGCGTACGGCGGTCGGATCGAGGCGACCACGGCGGTGATCGAGGCGATGCAGGCGCTCGACTCGGTCGGTTACGCGAGCGAGACGCGCGACGCGATGCGGTGGTTGCTCTCGACGTCGCCGAGCTGGGGCGAGTGGCACAACGAGCGTGGCACGGCGGCGGCGCTGCGCTGTCTGGCCGGGCTCGCAGCGCCGGCAGGGTCGGTGCCGACCGCGATCGAGGTGCGCGTCGACGGCAAGCTCGTGCGCGACGTGGCGATCGACACCAAGGACCCGCTCGGCTCGGTGCTCGCGCTCGGTCGGCTCGACGTCGGCTCGTGGAGCACCGGTCGCCACGTCGTCGAGGTGCGGTGGGCGGACGGCCGCGCGCCGGTCGCGAGCCTCGTCACGCGGACGTGGCAGGGCGGACGCCGCTCGGAGGCCACCGGCGCGGGTGCGCAACTGCGCGCACCGGCGGTGGGCGAGGTGCGACTCGGCAGCGATGCGACGCTCGACGTCGAGCTGTCGGGCAAGCGCCTCGGCGGTGCGACGATCCGGCTCGCGCGCTCGGGGCTGGTCGAGCTCGACATGGTCCGACTGGGCGCGCTGGTCGGGCGTGGTCGTCCGATCGCGGACGTCCGCACCGAGCACGACGCGATCGAGTTGCGGCTCGGTCCCGATGCGCGCAGCCGGACGCTCGAGCTGCCGATCCGTGCGGTTCGGCGCGGCGTGGGCCGCTGGCCGGCGATCGCTCTCGTCCTGCGACGCGGCCCCATCGTCGTCGACCCCGGCCCGCTCGCCGTCCGCTGAACGGCGAGGCCGGGAAACGCCCCGGAAGGCCGGGGTTTTAAGGCACCCGGCCGGGGCCGCTGTGTTAGCCTCAGGCGCCGCCGAGGCTCTCGGGTGCCCTGGGATCGCACTCGTTCGAGCGTCCGCGGACGAGGACAGCCATGGCCAAAGAAGGATCTGTCGCGCCCAAAGAGCGCGTGAACATCGTGTACAAGCCGGCGACGTCGGGACAGGAAGAAGTCGAGCTTCCGCTGAAGATCCTGGCCATCGGTGACTACACCGGCCGCAAGGACGATCGTCAGCTCGAGG
>CAYXVR010000076.1:10662-34486 GCA_964468635.1 uncultured Nannocystaceae bacterium | reverse complement strand
GACTACGTGCACCCGCGGCCGCTGTCCGGGAACGTCACCTACGATCGCGACGGCAAGCGCACCATCGAGATGGCCTACCTGGCCTACTGTCGGGTCCAGAAGGGCTACACCCTGGCGATCAAGACCGTGAAGGTGCACGAGTCGAAGTCCGCGATCGCGACCCAGGCGCCCGGTGAGTTCATGCCGCTGCTGCAGGCGCCCCGACGCCTGCGCTACGCGCCGGCGCGATGGAGCGGCGCTGCGCGACCGCGGCGGCGCCGGTGCGACGGCTCGAGGCGATGGTGGGGCCGAGCGTCCCGCCACCCGAGATCCAACAGGCGGTGCAGGTCGCGAGCTCGCACGCGCGACCGACCGTGCCCTACGCCATCGATCCCGACGCCGTGCGCCGGCGCTAGCGCGCTGCCGCGGCGCCGAGCCTGCAAGCTCGCGCGGTTGCCTGTCGCAGGGCCCCATGCGACAAGCGCTGTCGCGATGGCCAAGCAAGTACTCGTGACCGCGGCGTTGCCCTACGCCAACGGCTCGATCCACCTCGGGCACCTGCTCGAGGCGATCCAGACCGACGTCTACGTGCGCGCGCGCAAGCTCGCCGGTGACGACTGCGTGTTCATGTGGGCCGACGACACGCATGGCACGCCGATCGAGCTGCGAGCGCGACGCGAGGGCATTACGCCCGAGGCGCTGATCGAGCGCGCGTACAGCGAGCACGTGCAGGCGTACACGGACTTCGGCATCGGCTACGACATCTTCCACACCACGCACGGGCCCGAGACGAAGCGCCACGCCGAGGCGATCTTCGCGGCGATGAACGAGCGCGGCGACATCACGCAGAAGTCGGTCGAGCAGTTCTACTGCCCCGTCGACCAGATGTTCCTGCCCGATCGCTTCGTGAAGGGCACGTGCCCGAAGTGCAAGTCCGCCGATCAGTACGGCGACAGCTGCGAGGTGTGCGGGTCCACGTACGCACCCACGGAGCTCGGCAACCCGCGTTGTTCCATCTGCGGCACCCCGCCCGAGCTGCGCTCGTCGGTGCACCTGTTCGTGCCGCTCGGCCGGCACGAGGCGTTCCTGCGGGAGTGGCTCGCCCCGGTGGAGCAGGGCGGCAAGACCGTGCTGCAGCCGACGGTGCGCAACTACGTGATGGAGTGGGTGAACGGCGGGCTGCGCGACTGGGACATCTCGCGCGATCCGCCGTACTTCGGCTTCGAGATCCCGGGGCATCCCGGCAAGTACTTCTACGTGTGGTTCGACGCGCCCGTCGGGTACATCGGCGCGACGCAGAAGTACTGCACCGAGCGCGGGCTCGACTTCGATCGCTACTGGCGCGATCCGTCGCGCGAGCACACCGAGGTCGTGCACGTCATCGGCAAGGACATCGTCTACTTCCACTGCCTGTTCTGGCCGGCGATGCTGCACGCGGCGGGCTACACCACGCCGTCGCGCGTGCACGTGCACGGCTGGCTCACCGTGGCGGGGGAGAAGATGTCGAAGACGCGCGGCACGTTCGTGCTCGCGCGCACGTACCTCGATCACCTCGCTCCGGACTATCTGCGCTACTACTTCGCGTCGAAGCTGTCGGCGGGGCAGGACGACATCGATCTGAACCTCGAGGACTTCGTGTTCCGCTGCAACGCGGATCTCGTGAAGAAGGCAGCGAACCTCGCGAGTCGGTGCTGCAAGTTCGTCACGTCGCGGCTGGGCGGCACGCTCGGCGCGCTGCCGGAGGACGCCGCGGCGATCGTCGAGGACGCGCGTCGGCGCGTGGGCGAGGCGGCGTGTCAGTACTTCGGGTTCGAGTCGGCCAAGGCGCTGCGGCTCGCGATGCAGGTGGCGGAGGACTTCAACCTGTACGTCACCGAGCAGGCGCCGTGGAAGTCGACGGACACGGAGCGTGCGCGGGCCGTGTGCTCGGCCGGCGTGTACGCGACGCAGGTGATCGCGGCGATCCTGAAGCCGGTGCTGCCCGCGTGGGCCGCGAAGGTGGAGCGGATGCTGAAGCTGCCGGCGCCGCTCGACTTCGCCAACGCGGGCGCGCCGCTGCCGGCGGGTCATGCGATCGGCGACTACGAGACGCTGGCCGAGCCGATCGATCCGGCGAAGGTCGCGGCGATCATCGAGGCGAGCAAAGAGAGCACGCCCGCGAAGGAGGCGAACGTGAACGAGTACACGGTGGATCCGCTGGCGGCCGAGGTCGCCATCGACGACTTCGGCAAGGTGGATCTGCGCGTCGCGAAGGTGCTCGAGTGCACGAAGGTGGAAGGCGCCGACAAGCTGTTGCAGCTGAAGCTCGACGTGGGTCCGCTCGGCACGCGCACGGTCTTCTCGGGCATCGCGAAGAGCTACGCCCCCGAGTCGCTCGTGGGCAAGCACGTCGTCTTGTTCGCGAACCTCAAGCCGCGCAAGATGAAGTTCGGCCTGAGCGAGGGCATGATCCTCGCCTCGGGCGCCACCGACGACGCGGTGACGGTGCTCGAGCTCGACGCCAAGAGCCGCCCCGGCGAACGCGTGACCTGAGATCGGGAACCTCCGGCGCGCTCGTGCGTCGTCAGGTTCATGCGATCGCGACTCGTCGGCTTGCTCCTGGTGGTGGCGTGCGGGATGACGGAGGCGACGCGGCCCGAGGGCCCCGCGCCGCCGGTCGAGACCCCACAGGCGCGGCCCGTGCGGCCGGCCGCCCCGGCGGAGTCGGAACCGGCCGTTGGCGAGCGCGCCGATGATCCGTCTGCGGCCGTCGGTCCCGCGGTCGGCGTGATGCCGACGCCACTCGTGACCATCGCGGGTGGGGCCGATGCGGCCGTGTTCGGGCGCGGTGACGCGCGGCGGCGCGCCGGCGACATGGACGGGATGCGCCAGGCGTTCGTCGAGCTCTTGCGCGATCATCCGACGAGTCCTTTCGTGCCGCATGCGTTCTTCGCGTTCGGCGAGGTCTCGTTCGGGCAGGGCAGGATGGAGGAAGCGAAGCGCTTCTTCGAGAAGGCGGCGACGTTCCCGAAGTCCGACGTCGCTCCGTTCGCTCGCCATCGCATCGCGTGGTGCGAGCTCGATCTCGGCCGCGACGAAGCGGCGTTGAACGCGTTCGTGCAAGCGGCCACCGCCGCGCGGGCGCTCAACACCGAGCAGGGCAAGATGCTGTTTTCGGCGAGCATCTTCGACTCGACGATCGTGTTCGCGCGCGTCGGCAAGCTCGACAAGGCGACGGTGTTCTACGAGCGTGTCGTGAGTGACACCGACGTCGCGATCGATCGCGTGCTCGCGCGGCTCGCGGATGCGGCGGTCGATGGGGGCCGCGAGGACGAGCTCGCGCGAGCGTGCAAGGCCGCTGGTTCGCCCGGCTGGTGCACCGACGCGTTGCAGCGGCGATGACATCGACGATCTCGTCGATCTCGCAGTGCTTGACGTTGCCGCGCGCGGCGGGCGACATTGGCGACGGGGAGACGTCGGATCATGGCGATCAAGCTCGGATGGTTCGCGGTGCGCTCGACGAAGGATCTGATGCCGGTGTTGAGCGCGATGCGTCGTCGCGCCAAGCCGGACGACATCCCCGATGGGGTCTGCGTCGGACCCACGGGAGACGGATTCCAGAGCGTCCTGCTGCTCGGCTGGCAGTTCCATGCCGCGCCGTCGTGGGCGCAAGCGATGTCGCAAGAGCTGGATTGCCTCGCCGTGTCGTTCTTCGTCTTCGAGGGCACGTGGAACTACGCGATCTTCACCGGCGGCCACGAGGTCGCGGCGATGGAGGTGTACTCGCTGCGGCGACCGCTGCTGTACGGGGACGTCGACCGGGCCGCCGCGCTGTTCGCCGTCGAGCCGGACCTGTTTCGCCGCTACGAAGCGGCGCTGCAGAGCGCCGTCGTCGAGGATGACGAGGACGATTTCGACGAGGACGAGGAGGACGACGAGGACGAACCCCCACCGTTCCCGGGGGACGAGTTCGCGCCGCACGACGAGTGGGCGCATCTCGACTTCGCTCGTCGGCTCGGCGGGCTCGAGTATCCGGAGGGTCCGGGCGCCGTCGAGGTTCGCTGGGAGGACGGTGTGCGCGACAACGGCAACACCGAGTGGATCGGGCTACCGCCGCGCCTGCCGATGCCGAAGGGCGAGCCCGGGTGAAGAAGCCCGCGCACCAGTGGGAGACGCGGCTGCACCGCGCGGTGCGGCGCGGGGAGGCGCCCGGTGGCGCGTGGGCCGACGATGCGCGCGCGGAGGCGTTCGACCTGCAGTTCGCCGAGCGGGTGGGGCGGGCGGAGCTCGGGCTCGTTCGGCAGCAGGTCGATCGCGTGTCCGCGGACGATGCGGATCTCGTGCACGCCGTGCGGTGCTGGCTCGTCGCCCGCGGCGCGCGAACGATCGCGCTCTGCGACGACGCCGGTCGAGAGCTCGCGGGTGGACCCATCGACGTCGATGCGCTCGGGACCGGCGCACGCGATGCGCGGCGGGTGATCACGCTCGCGCCGTCGAACGCGGAGCTCGTCGATGCGCTCGGGTGCTTCGATCGCGTGATCGCGTGCGAGGACTCGTCCGACGACCCGCCCGAGGTCGCGCGGTGCGAGCGGCTCGGCCCCGATCTGGGGCCGGACCTCGATCGCGTCGCTGCGCTGGCGCCGGATCTCGTCGTCAGCTCGCTCACCGTGCCCGGCATGGAGCGCATCGTCACCGGGTTGCGCGCGCGCGGCGTGCCGCAGATCGTCGCGGCGCCGCGCCGGTTCGCCGACGTGCTCGGCGATCTCGAGCGCGTCGGCAGGGCGCTCGGCGTCTCGCCGAAGGCGGCCGAGGTCGTCGCGTCGCTGCGCGCCGAGGTCGAGCGCCTGGCGGCGACGCGGCCCGCCGTACCCGCGCGCGTGTACCTCGAGTGGTGGCCGCGTCCCATGTTCACGCCGGGCCGCGACTGCTACTCGAACGAGATCATCGCGCTCGCCGGGGGCGTCAACGTCTTCGCCGAGCGTCCGGGCTCGAGCGTGGAGATCACGGCCGGCGACCTCGTCGCCGCCGACCCCGACGTCTGCTTCGTCTCGTGGTGCGGCGTCTCCGAGGACAAGCTCGACCCCGACAACCTCGTCCGCCGCGAAGGCCTCGCCGACCTGCGCGCGGTCCGGGCCGGACGCGTGTTCAAGCTCGACGAGCGCTACTCGGGCCGCCCCGGCCCCCGCCTGCTCGAAGCCGCCCGTCGCATCCGCGCCGCGATCGACTCCCGCTGACCCGCACTTTTTTTGGTGCCCCGTCGCGGCCGTGTCACGGTGCCCCCATGCGAGTCGAAGCGCTCGACGGGTCCCTCACGCGCCAGATCGACGACGTCGTCACCGCGTTGCGGGCCTACGGGGGCCATCGCAGCGTCTGGCTCGATCCGTTCGGCATGCTGTGGCATGCCGAGCCCGAGGACGAGGATCTCGATGCCATGGGGCATCGCTACATCGGCACGTTCATGCGCCCGTCGACCGACGACTTGCTCGATGCGATCGCCGGCTTCGTCACGCCGCACGTCGCGTGCCTGCACGTCGCGCCCGCGCGCGTCGAAGCCCCGCTGCTCGCCGCCGCCGGCGCCTGATCCCTGCGACCACGACGATCGCTCCGAACCACGTGGGCGACGCGCGCCCGTGCGTGCATCCGCAACCGCTGCCCTCGTCGGTGTTCGCTCCCGGTGCGCCGTCGGTATCGGTGGTCGTCGCCGGCGTCCCGCTCTCGGCCGAGCCGCCGTCGTCCACCGTCGCGCTCCCGCTCGCACTCGCGCTCGCGCTCGCGCTGCCGTCGTCGCCGCCGTCCGTGCCGTCGACGGTGCCGCCGTCGTCGTCGTCGTCGCTCCCGCCGTCGTCGCCCGCGGGCCCGCAATCCTTGATCTCCGCATCGAGCGGGCACCCGGGGTTCTCGCCCTCGCCCGCATACGCGCCGCGGAACGTGAAGTCACCGCGCGCGGTGCCGTTGTAGTCGCGATCGAAATCGGGATCGCCCGCGACCTTCGTCGTGTCCATCGCCGCGCCCGTCGCGACGCCGGGCAGCGGATAGAAGTCCATCGCGCCGAGCATGATCGCCGGCATCGCGACGAAGTCGGCCGCATCGGCGAACGGCGCCTCGAGGTTGTCGCGCAGATCCGCGATCGTGCCGGAGATCGGCGTGCCGGCGAGCACGAGGTTGCCGAACACAGCGTCGTCCTGTTCCGCCGCCTGCGAGAACGAGATGCCGGTGCCCTCCGTGTAGAACGTGTTGTCGTACACGTACGCGAGCTTCACCGACTTGCCCTGGTGGCTCGTCACCGCGAGCGCGGGAAAGCTCGGCGAGGCACCGACGAAGATGTTGTCGTGGATCGACACGCGCCCGGTCGCCTGCAGCAGCGCCTCGCGCGGGTTGTAGAACAGGAGGTTGCCGTACACGTGGTACGTGTCCTCGGAGCCGGGCCCCGCGTCCGGGAACCCGCCGACGAGCAGGTTCGGTCGATCGCCGTCGGGACTCTCGCGGTCGTCCTTGATGAACACGTTGTTGCGCACGATCGTGCGATTCGGCCCCGCCGGCATGTCGGGGGTCGTCGCGTAGTCGTTCTGGTGCTTGATCTGCATGCAGTAGCCGATCGAGTTCACCACCAGGTTGTTCTCGATGACCCCGGCGATGAACGGCGTGTCGCCCTCGGAGCCGCCGAGGTACAGCCCCGTGCCCGGCTCGAGGATCGTGTTGCCGCGGATCGTCCAGTTCCACACGGTGGTCTTCGTGTTCACGCCGACGATCTGCTGGCTGTCGGCGGGGAAGCCCTGCATCGTGTTGTTCTCGACGAGGATGTCGTGCGACGGGCTGTCCTTCGCGTTCACCGCGTCGACGTACTGACCCTGCGCGTCGATCACCAGGTGCTGGATCGCGACGTACGACGAGTCGTACAGCTGCACCGTGTTGCAGCAGCCCTCGCCGACGATCACCGCCGGGTCGCCCTCGGTGGGCCCGGTGATCGTGATCCACGCGTCCGCCGTCCCGTGGATGCCGTCGAGCGTCAACCGCGTGTACGTGCCGGGCGCGAGCACGAGCCGATCGCCCGGCTGCAGCGTGCCGAGCAGCGCCTGGTAGTCGCTCGGATCCGCCGGCACGTCGGCCGCGCTGGCCGTCGCCGACAGGGACAGCAGGACGACGCAGAGGCCGAGGTAGCGCATGCCATCACTCTCGCACGCTCACCACAACCCGTCGAGTGTGCCGGTGGACTCGCCGAACGATTCCACCCCCGATCCGAGCGCGCGCAGTATGGTCAACCACAGGTTCGCGATGGGCGTGGCCGCGGCGTCGTGGCAGTAGTCCACGTACTTCGGGTCGTCCCACTGCGGCGTCGCCGGATTCGTGATCGCGCAGTCGTAGTGGAGCACGCGATTGCCGGGCAGTCCCGCACCGCCGAGCACGACCGGGAGGTTGTACGGGTGGTGAATGCCGCCCTGCGAGAACTCGCTCGCACACACGACGATGCTGCGCGCGAGCAGATCCTCGCCGAGGTCGCCGTCGACCAGCAACCCGTCCAACAATCGCGCGAACATGCCGAGGTGGTACTTCACCATGTCGCGATACCAGTGGGCCGCGAGCTCGCCGTCCTCGGTCCACGACATGTGCGAGAGCTGGTGCACGTCGGATGCCGGCGTCGCGCCCATCGGCAGGAACGGATACAGCACGGGGTTCTGGCTCGGCCCCACCGAGAAGGTGAGCACGCGCGTGATGCCGCACCGCAGCGCGAGCACGCCGAGGTCCATCAATAGCTCGGTGCGCGCGGGGATCTGATCGTACGGCACGTCGTCCACGTCGTCCAAGGGTGGCATCGCCGGCGGCGTGCACTCGCCGACCGCCGCGGTCACGCGCAGCTCGAGCTCGCGCAGTGCATCGCCGTAGAGATCCAACCGCACGCGATCCGCCGCGCCGAGATCGCCGCGCAGATCGTCGAGCTCCGCACCCGCGAAGTCGAGAATGCTCTGCCGGCGCGCCCGAATCGCCTCGGCCTGCGCGGGATCCAGACCGGCGGCGAACAGCTGATCGAAGACCACCGACGGGCGCATCAGCGGAGCGACCCCCGTGCCCGCGCCCGCCGCCGAGAAGGACACGTCGGCGGAGTGGATGTGGCCCTTGTACGGGCGCAGTCCGAGCAACGGTCGTGCGGTGGGCGGCAGTGTCTGCGATGCGACGACGTCGAACGAGGCGTTGCCCGGAGCGCCGTCGCAGCTCGTCGCGTTGCCGGTGAAGAGCGCGATGCGGGGCGTCGTGTGGGGGCTGCCGCCGGACTGGCAGCCCTCGCCGGCCGCCACGTTCGACAGCCCGGTCACCACGGTGAGTCGATCGCGATGGGCGGCGAGCGGCTGCAGCTGATCGGGCCACGGACCGTCGGGCGTCGTCGGCAGCGCCATCCAGTCGTGCAGGTAGACGCCGTCGGGGAAGTGGAACGCGACGAGCACGTCGGGTCCCGTCGTCGCGCCGCGAGCCGCGTGCGGGGCGAACAGCGCCTCGAGCGGCGGCAACGCGAGCGCGAGCCCGCCCGCGCGGAGGATCGAGCGCCGCGACCAGTTCCGACGCCTCATTCGTCCTCTCCTTCCACGGGCATCACGCGCGTGCGGAACGCGTCGTCGGCGACGAGCGCGAGCACGAGGTCGCGGTAGACGAGCCCATCGAGCTCGCTCTGGATCCGCTCGAGCGCGCAGGCTGTAGCGGGCCCGGCCGGACGAGCGAGCACCCAGTCGGCGGTGCGCGTGACGGCGCACTGCGTCGCCTGGGGTGCGTTCGCGATCAGCTCGCCGAGCTCGCGTGCACCCGCGAAGTCGCCGTCGTCGAGGCCGACGATCGTGCCGCTCTCGCGCACCGCGTTGCCGCTCTCGTCGACCGTGCGCAGCCGTCCGATTGCGTCGTAGCGATCGAGGCCCCAGCCGACCGGATCGAGCAGCTGGTGACATCCGCTGCACGCCGGATCCGACGAGTGTTGCTCGAGCGCATCGTCGGGATCGGCGTCCTCGTCGAGCTCGCCCATCTCGACCTCGGGTGGCGGCGGCGGCGGGCGATCACACAGCGCAGCGGTGCGCACGACGAGCCCGCGGCGCACGGGCGACGCGAACCAGCTCTCGGCGCCCATCGCGAGCACGCCCGCGCGACCGAGCAGTCCGCCGCGATCGTGGTGCGGCTCGAAGTCGATGTGCACGGTGCCGCGCTCGTCCGCTTCCGCGCGCAGTGCCGGCGACAGCTCCACGCCGTACAGCGCGGCGAGGGCAGGGGTCACGGTGGCCGACTCGGTGACGTACAGCTCGCGGAAGTCGACGTCGCCGAGCATGTGATCGGCGACGAGCGTCTCGAGCTCCGTTCGCATCGCGCCGCGCAGCTCGGCCGTGAGCTCGGGATAGAGATTCAGGTCGACCTGGGCGACGTCGAGCTTGGGCAGGAGGAACCACTGCGACGCGAGGGCGCCGAGGCCTCGGCGTGCGCGGGGATCGGCGAACATCGACTCGGCGACGGCACGCACGCCGTCGGCGTCGTCCAGCTCGCCGGCCTCGGCACGATCGAGCAGCGCGTCGTCCGGCGCCTCGCCCCACAGCGCGAACGCGAGCCGCACCGCGACGTCGGTGCCGCGCAGGCGGACGCGGCCCGTATCGTCGACGTCGCCGGGCTCGGGCCGCAGCAGGAACTTCGGCGATTGCAGCATCGCCTCCACGACGACCGCGAAGGCGGACCATGGATCGCCCGGCTCCGCGCTCGCGACCGCGAGCGTTCGCACGCGATCGATCTCGTCGTCCGTGAGCGTCCGCCGGTAGGCGCGTCGACCGAAGCGCGCGATGAAGTCCGCCAGGCACGTGGGCGCGGCCGGATCGCATCCCACCAGCGCGGCGCGGCGCGCCTCGTCCGCGAACGTGCTCGACGCCGCCCACTCGGCGATCCGCAGCATGGCCTCGGTGTGGGCGGGCTGGGTGACGAGTGCCTCGGCGGCGTTCGAGAACGAGTCCTCGCGGAGATCGCTCGGCAGCCACGCGCGCACGTCGGCGGGCACCGGCGCACCGATCAACGACTCGACGGTGGCGAGCACCTCGTCCGCACCGAGCCGGCGCAGCGGATCGCTGCCGTCGGGCATCGCGCTGCACCCGAGTGGATCGGCGTCCTCCGTGTCGCCGCCACCTTCGCTCTCGGCTGCGTCGTCGCCGAGGCCGGCGGCCCCCGACGTGTCGCCTGCTGCCATCGGATCGCCGATGCCGTGGTAGCAGCCCGTCGTCGCGACGAGCGACGCGGCGAGCAGCGAGTCGGGCACGCGCATGCCCTCGAAGACGAACGGCGAGCCGCGAACGGCTCACGTCGATCGCGAACGGCGGCGACGCGCGAAGCATGCGAGCAGGACCACGCTCGCGGCACGCGAAGGAGGGCTCGCCGCGCATCCGCATCCCGGCTCGTCGCCGTCGTCGTGCTCTGCATCCGCGTCGTCGTCGTCGGCCGTCGCGTCGCCGCCGTCGTCTTCCACCGACGGTTCGTCGGAGGCGAGCGAGCGCTGGATCATGGTCTCGTTGCCCGCGCGGTCGCGCACGCGCACGCGCAGCTCCGCGTCGTCGCCGAGCTCGGGCAGGCCGATCGCGACGACGCCCGCCTCGGCGGCGAGCGGCGCATCGATCGCACTGCACGCGCCGCTCGGTGCCACGCTGCAGACGACGAGGCTCGTGGGATCGATGCCGGAGCCGACGTCCACGGTGCCCACGAGGAGCCCGTCGTCCTGCCTGCGGAGGGCGACGGTCGGCGGGGTCGCGTCGGCGTACACGCCGGCGCCCGCGGCCGCGCCCGTGTCGATCCAGCGCGCGATCACGGCGAGCTCCTCGTCGGTGATGTCGGTGGGATGGCTCGCACCGAAGTCGACGTCCGCGAAGCCGTCGGGCGCATCCACGGCAAACGCGTCGTCGGTGCGACCGTCGGTGCGCGCGTTCGCGGCCTTCCAGTACAAGAGGGATCCCCGGGCGTTCATGAAGCGCACGTACTTCGTGAGCTGCGGCTTGCGCAGCCCACCGCCCGGCGCCGCGAGATCGGCGGGCACGTACGTCTGGCTCGTGTCGGCGGCCAAGCGCCACCACGTCGATCCACTCTCGATGCCGGGCTCGTCGAGCACGAGCCCCGCCTCGGCCGTGTCGCCGGCGTGGCACGACACGCACCGCGATTGCAGGATCGGCCACACGTCGCGCTCGAACTCGAACGCCAGCCCCCAGCCCTCCACCTCGCGCGTCGCGACCTCGTCGCCGACCATCCCCGCGAGCAACTGCACCGTGCCTTCGCCGGCGACGTGCACGTCGTAGTCGGCGAGCGCGGCTGCCGTCTCGGCGAACGCGAGCCCCGGCTTCGAGCGCACGTGACAGCCGTCGCACTGCAGGTCCTCGCCGGGCCGCAACGACAGCGGCGTCTGGCTCGTCGACAGCGTGCGGCCGTCGCAGTCGATCCCTTGCACGAGCACCGGCAGATCCGCGGGCACGCGCAGGCGCACGGAGGTGTCGGGCTGATCCAGCGGATCGAGCACGACCTCGCCGTCCTCGTCGCGCTTGCGCGCCGCGAGCTCGGCGAGCACGAGCGTGCGTAGGCCCGCGGGCAGCCGCGCGACGTCGGCCTCGTCGGGGCGGTTGGGCTGCACCGCGAGCAGGCGCAGCCCGCAGACCTCGTCGTCGTCGTAGTCGGCGGTGTCGGTGCCCTGCAGCGCCCACTGGATCTCGCCGGCGAACGGATGCCCGTCGACGCTCCGGGTCTCGCGCAAGAGCAGCGACGACGCGCCGAAGAGCGCGAACGGCGTCGCCGGCGGGAGTCGCTCGGGCTCGTCGGCGCGCTCGTGGGCGGGCGCGATGACGTCGGGCGCATCGACGCCGTGGATCTGCTCGTAGGTCTGCACGCGTCGCGGCATGATCTCGTGGTACTCGGGTCGATCGACGACGAGCTCGAGATCGGACGGGTGCTCCGAGGGCGGCGCCGCGATCCGATAGATCCCCGCGTCGCAGCCGGGCGAGTCGCGGGCGAGCAGGTCGAGCGCGTTCATGGCGGTGAAGGCCCCACTGCCGCTCGTCAGCGGGGGCGGGTCGGCGCCGAACAGCTCCTCGTGCGCGACCGCCACGTCGCCACACGCACCCTTCGTCCACACGATCGCGAGCGCGCCTCCGCCGAGCGCCTCGGGATCGCGCGCATAGCCGGTGTACACGAGCGGATCCTCGTAGGCGGGCGAGTACACCTCGGGCGCGGGCATGGGCCCGGAGAACGAGCCGCCGCCGCCACCCCACGGCACGAGGTTCTCGAGATCGGGCGGACGCAGCACGTCGCCGACGTCGATCTCCGACGTCGGGGGCAGACCCTCGCGTCCGTCGTCGCGCGGCGCGAACGCGTAGATGCGTCCGGCCCCGAACGGCCCGCCACCCTCCGCGACGATCAAGCGCCCGTCGTCGGCTTGGGTCAGGCGCTGCGACGCACCGTGGGAGAAGTCGGGCGCGCCGACGATGTGCGTGTGCTGGCCCCACAGCGGCGTGAGACGAGCGCCGTCCGGATCCTCGGCGTAGACGTGGAAGCTCGCCCCGATCGCGCCCGCGGCTCCGTTCGATCCGTTCGTGTAGCGATACGGCAGCATGCCGAACAGCTGGCGGCTGACGAACGCGACGCGACCATCGACGAGCGCGATGGGGTTCGATTCGCCGGACAGTCCATGCGTGCCCATGCGCTGCAGATCGCGACCGTCGGGCGCAATGCTGTGCAGCTGACCCACGCGCTCCTCCGTCGAGGTGCTCCACGGATCGCTGCCCACGTGCACCGAGGTGCCACGCAGGCCGGTGCGGGTGGACACGAAGGCGATGCGACCATTCGCGAGGAAGGCCGGCGCCGTGTCGAACGTGCCCGCGACGTGGGGGAGCACCGTGTCCTCGCCGGTGATCCGATCGATCACGTGCAGCTCGGCGTCGGTGGCCGCGAGCGCCGGGTTCGGCAGCGACGTCCACGCCTCGTCGCCGCCCTGTGCGTCGGGGTCGAGCAGCTGCGGCAGCGCGAGCAGCTCGTGGTGCTCGATGGGTCCCCACCACACGGAGAAGGCGATCTTGCGGGCGTCGAACGACACCGTGGGCTCGATCGCGGCGCAGGTGCGCGAGTCGCTGGCGATCGACGAGCAGTCGAACAGGACCTCCTCGGTGCCGTCCTCGTCGACGAACACGAGGTCGCAGGGCGCGACGAAGCCCCCGCGCGCGCCGATGCGGGGCAGCTCGTCGTAGACGTCGGTGTACCCGATCGAGCGCGTGACCCGGGACGTCGCTCCCTCCGCGTCGACGACGTCGCCTTCGATCTCGAGCGGCGCGGTGGTGCGGACGCAGCGGGCGTAGACCATGCCCGTGCTCGCTGCGATGCCGCCCGTGTCCGTGTCGAGCGGACCGTCTTCGCCCGAACCGCCGCCCGTGCCCTCGGCGACGCCGCCGCTCGCGAACGGGTGCAGCTCGCCCGCGTTGCAAGCGACGAGCACGAGCATCGCGACGATCGCCGCGCGCATCATCCCGCCACCTCCAGCGCGAGCCCACCGTCGAACAGCGGCTGAGCCACCCGCGTCGCGTCCTCCGGCCCGTACACGCGCACGGCGGGCAGCGCGACGCCGAGTCGTGCACCGAACCGCAGGCGCACGCGCGGCACGAGCACGATCGCGAGATCGGTCGCGATCGACGGCATCGGCACGGCCGTCACGTCGGTCTTCCCGATCCACTCCCCGTTGCCGTCGCCGCGGGTCCACGCGACGAGCACGCCCATGCCGATGCCGAATCCCGGCGACGCTCGTGCGCGCGGCCACGGCCAGATGCCGGCGTGCATGCGCGCGGTCGCGAAGCCGACGCGAGCAGTTCCCGCGGATGTCGAGTGACGACCCTCGAGTGCGGAACCCATCAGCTCGAGGTCGAGCCCGAGTCGACGGCGCGCGCCGAGCATCACGGTGCCGCCGAGCGTCGGGCCGATCATGAAGCCGAGCCCGCCGTTGGTCGCGAGCGCGTGGGCACCGACGCGCGCCGCCCAGCGGGTGGGCGGGCGCTCCTTCGGCGGTGGCGGGGCGGTCGGCGCGGGTGCAGGGGCCGGCTCCTTCGGCGGCGGTGGTGCACGGGGCTCGACGTCGATGAGCACGGCACGGACGACCTCGGCCAGGCGCACCGCGAAGACGGCGTCGCCGTCGTCGGCACCCACGTCACCCACGACGATCGCGATGCGATCGAGCGCACCGCTCTCGCTGCGTAGCCACACCTCCGCGCGGCGACGCTCGGCGTCGAACACCGCCACGACGCGAGCGTCCGTGTCTTCGATCCACGTCTCGATCGCGGACGCGGTCGACGGCACGCCGTCGGCGGTGGACGTCACCTCCAGCACCTCGAATCCCGCGACGTCGAGCTCGGCGCGCGTGCGACGGATCCGCGCGAGCAGCTCGTCGTCACGCGAGCGTGCTCCGGACAAGAGCACGACGCGTGCAGGCGCGGCCGCCGGCGAGGCGTCGTCGCTCGCAGGTTGCACCGATTCCGCCGCGGGCGCGGCGGGGTCGGGCGGCGAGATCGCGAGGATCCCCGCGAAGAGGAGGGCGGACGGCATGGATCAGGGCGGCAGGAGCGAGCGGGCCAGCTTCGCGTGTGGACCGTCGGGATGCCGTTCGACGTACTCGCGCGCGGCCGCGCGCGCACCGTCGACATCGCCGGCGGCGTGCAGTGCTTGCACGAGTCGGCCGCGCGCTTGCTCGGCGAACGCACCCTTCGGTGCTTCGGCGAGCGAGAGTCGGAACCACTTCGCGGCCGCACGCGAATCGCCGCCGCGATCGGCCGCGAGCCGACCGAGCTGGAACGCCGCCCGGGCAGCCGCTGCCGTGCCGGCGAAGCGCGTGCGCACGCGCTCGTAGCCCTTCGCCGCCTGGGTCGGATGCTTGGAGAGCCGCGCGGTGTCGGCGAGCAGCTCGAGCGCGTCGCGATCGGAGCGCTGCAGCAGCGCGTCCCAGCCGGACGCGTCCGCAGTGGCGAACGCCTCGGCGTACTTTCCGGCGCGCGCGAGCGCTTGCCACGACGGCGCGGCGTCGGTCGTCTTCTTCTTGCGCGCGCCCGTGGCCGGATCCGTCGGCGCGTCGACGACGTCGGGCACCTCGATGATCTCCGGTACCTCGTCGTCGTGCGTGCGCGCGTCGGCGATCGCACCGAGCTCCGCGGTCGCCTCCGGCAGGCTCGCGCGCAGCCGATGCCCCGCGTCCACCGGGATCGGCGAGCCGCTGCCGGGCCCGACCACCTCCACCTTGCCGCGCTGCACCTCGACGTCGAGTCGACCCGTCGCGGGATCCCAGTCGACCGTGAAGATCGTGCCCACGACGCGCACGCGATACGGCCCCGCCTCGATCGTCCACCGCCGGTTCGCGCGCGGCTCCACCTCCGCCTCGAGTCGACCGGTCTCGAGCACGAGCTGTGCGGTGTCGGTGCCCCGCGTCATGCGACCGCGCGCGCCGTCCACGAGCTGCAGCCGCGTGCCGTCGCCGATGTCGACGTCGACCGTGCCGCCGGCCGGCGCGGCGAACCACTCGCTCGCCTCCGGCTCGCTGTCCGCGACGACGGCGGGCAGCTCGGTCGAGCTCCACGGGCGCAGCACGACGAGCGCAGCCACGACGACGCTTGCGATCGCCACGGCCGCGGCGAAGGCCCATCGAGACGGCGCGCGCGTGCTCGCCGTGGTGGACCGCACGAGCCGCTCGCGCTGGGCGAGGCGCACGGCGGACGAGGGGCCGTCACCGAGCGAGCGGCGCACGAGCTCGCCGACCGCCTCGGGATCCATCGGCGGCGTCACTCGCTGCGCCATGGGCCACCTCCCGTGATGCGCGCGGCGAGATCGTCGTCCCTTCGGGCGAGCTCTGCAAATCGCTGCGACGCGCGAGCGATCCGCCGCTTCGCCGTCGCGAGCGAGCAGCCCGTCATCTCGGCGACCTCGACGAGCGAGTGGCGCTCGACGAATCGCAGCGTGAAGGCGATGCGCAGGTCGGTCGCGAGCCGGTCGAGGATCGCGTAGACGCGACGCAACGTCTCCGCGCTCTCGGGATCGATCGCGTCGTCGCTCGGATCGGGCGCCTCGTCGCTCGACCAGAACGCGCGCCGGAATCGGCGGCGGCGCAGCTCGGAGCGCACGGTGTTGATCGTCACCGCGCGCACGAAGCCGCGCAGCGCCGCGACCTCGCGCAGTCGCGGCAGCCCGCGGAGGATCTGCACGAACGCGTCGTGCACGACGTCGTCGTGATCGGCGTCGGGCCCGAGCAGACGTCCGACGACGCGGTTCACCTCGTCGCCGAAGCGGTCGTACACGACGGCCGCCGCCGTGCTGCCGCCGCGGTGCACGAGCGCGAGCAGCTCCTCGTCGTCGCCGACGAGGGGCAACACCTGGACGCTGCCCCGGCTCGGGGGGCGCGACCACGTGGCGGAAGACGAGCCCATCGCGATCCCAGGAGTCGATCATGGGCCTCCGGACGGCTCACCGTCGAGGCACTCGACGTGAAATCGCGGTCGGCGATCGCACCGCGAAAGCACTCCTGCGGCTGAGCCGAACGCGAACGCTCGCGCGACTGCAGTGCCCGTCGGAGGGGCGCGATCGCCTTGGGGGCAATCGACCACGCCGCGGCTCGGGAACACCCATGCGAAGTCATCGAATCGCTGCATGCGCCGCGCTCGCGCTCGCGACCGCCTGCTACCACGGGCTCGACGGATCGAAGGCCGACGGCGACGCGTCGGTCGACGGCGGCGAAGGAGCCGACGACGCGGCCGAGTCGGGCTCCGGCGACGACGGCCCCGGCATGGACCCGCTCATCTCCGAGTGTCGACGGCCGAGCTGGGAGGTGTACCTCGCGCTCGAGCCGAGCTGCGCCGGGTGCCACGGCGAGGGCACGAGCGTGCCGCTCATGCAGGACTTCGTCGCGTTCGAGCAGTTGGTCGTCTACGACGACACGCTCGTCGTGCCCGGAGATCCCGACGCGAGCCGCTTGCTCGCGATGCTCGTGGGCGAGGGCCCACCTCCCTTGTCGCAGATGCCGCCCGGCACGAAGAGCTTCGCGGATCTCGAAGGCGAGGGCCTGACCGGCATCGGCATGGACGAGCTGCGCGAGTGGATCGGCGAGCTCGAGCCGTGCGATCGACCGGGCGGCGGCGGCTCGCCTCGGTTCGCGCGGCGCGTCGCCGTCGAACAGATTCGCGCGATGTTGTTCGCCCAGCTGGACCTCACGCTCGCGGACGTCGAGCACGTCACGTACTTCCCGCTCGACGATCCGACGTTCCCCACGCTCGGCTCGGGTCACAACAGCCGCGACGAGGCCGAGGCCCGCTGGCGCGCGCTCGGTGGGCCGGACCTGTTGCGCGGCGACGTGCGCAATGCCGACTGGAGCCCGTTGTTCCTGCAGACGATCGGACCGATGGCGCAGGTGTGGTGCCGGCGGGCAGTGAGCGCCGAGTCGCCGGCGTTGTTCCGCCACGCGTCGCCCAGCAGCGACAGCGCGACGGAGCGCGCCGACATCGAGGCGAACATCGCGTACCTGCACCTGCACATGCTCGGCGTCGTCGCGACCGACGAAGACGTCGCCGCGATGATGGACGACGTGTACCTGCCGTACGAGTCGTCGGCGGGCTCGACCACGGCGTGGACGGCAGTGTGCGCCACGCTCGTGCGCGACCCGCTGTGGCTGAGCCTGTGACGAGGGGAGCACCATGAAGACGACACGACGAAGGATTCTGCAGGCCTCGCTCGGTGCCGGACAGCTCGCGTTGCTCGGCGCCGCCGGCTTCCGCTCGCGCCGCGTGTACGCGGGCGGTGCCGGCGATCATCCGACGCGCTTGCTCACGATCTACGCGCGCGGCGGATGGATGCCCGAGCTGTTCTTCACGCCGCTCGACGCCGCGGACATCACGGCGAAGATCCCCGAGCCCACCCAATTCCTCGGCGAGCCCACGTTCTTCACGCCGGCCGACGTGCACAACATCGACGGCACCGGCGACGATCCCGATCCGGACGACCCGACGCTCAAGCGCATCCGCGTGCCGCACCTGTGGGACGAGGCCGCGCTCGCGGCCGGAGGGCTCGACCCGCAGAACGGCGTGACGTCGCCGCTGGGGTACGCGTGGCGTCACGGCGAGCTGTGGACGCGCGCGTCGATCGTGCACGGCATCGACGTCGGCACGGCGGCGCACGACAGCGGACAAGTGAGCATGTTCTGCGGGCTCGCGGGCCCCAAGTTCCGCAGCCCGGCGCTGCACGCATGGGTGGCCGAGGCGTTCGCCGACGCATTCCCGCATCGACCGCTGCCGTCGGTGTCGGTGGGGCAGGGGCCGATCGCCTATCCCGTGTCGCTCGGACCGGCCGCCACGCCCACGCGCATCGCGAGCTCCGCCAGCCTGGAGGCGACGCTGTCGGAGCGGTCCGACAATGCATGGGCGGGGCTGCGCGATCGCACCGATCATCCCCAGTTCGCGTTCGACTCGCTGCCGATGCCCGAGACGATCCCGACGAACGCGATGGACGAGCACGTGCTCCGGCGCTCGCGTCGGTTGTTCGGCACGGTGAACGCCGGCACGGACGCGTTCTACGAGGACTTCTACGACACGTACGCGACGGTGTCGAAGCAGCTCGCGCTCGATCTGGTGAGCCAGCTCGAGCAGACGACCGGGTGGGAGCACTTCACGCCGGCATGGGCGGTGCCGAGCGGCGGACCGCCGCCCTACGGCGTGAAGTTCGGGCTCGCGAACGGCTCGGACAGCGGCGCGGGCTACAGCGAGCAGTTCGGGCTCGCGCTCAAGCTGTTCAAGGCCGACCTGTGCAGCGCGATCAGCCTGCGCGTCACCGGCGTGGAGAACTTCGACTACGACACGCACGCGGGTGATCTCGGTCCCCCACAGCAGTTCTTGCAGGTGCGCGCGCTGCTCGAGGAAGTGGGGCGCTTCATGCACGAGATGGCCGCGACACCGGTGGGCAACGGCAAGTCGCTGCTCGACGACACGCTCGTGCTCGTATTCAGCGAGTTCTCGCGCACGTGGCCCGGCACGGCGTGCGATCACTGGCCGGCCACCTCCGTGGTGATGGCGGGCGGCGGCATCCGGGGCAATCGACAGATCGGCGGCTTCGACCTCGACGTCGAGAGCTACTCGCCGCTCGGCACGTCGATCCCGCTCATCGACGAGGGTGGAGACGGCATCGTCCGGATGCCCCGCAGCGCCGACGTGATCTACACCTCGCTGAAGGTGCTCGGCGTGGAGGACTTCTTCATCCCGGGTGGACCGGCCGAGATCGTGGGGGTGCGTCCATGAAGGCGAAGATCATCGCTTGCGTGCTCACTGCGACGGGCGCGGGCGTGCTCGTGCACGGGCTCGCCCGCACCGGCCACGCCGATCCGATCGATCGCCCTGCTGCGTGGGCGTCGTCGCATCGACTCGACGACACGCGGCTCCTGCGGCGCGCCTGGCTCGCGCTCCTCGGCCGCGCGCCCACGGCCGCCGAGTACGAGAGCCTGCTCGCGCTGCCGCAGGACGAGCGGCGCGCCGAGATCCAGGCGCGGGTCGAGGCCGCGCTCGACGGGCCGGAGTTCGAGGCGACGCTCCTGCGCTGGGGCATGGAGTACTTGCGCGTCATCTCGTACGACTTCGAGTTCGACAGCGTGAACACGGAGTTCCACGGCCACTACTCGCTCGAGCTCAACACCTGCACCGCCGAGACGCTGCACGCAGGCGCGCTCGGCAACCTCAGCAACTATCCCGACATGGGCGAGCCGTACTCGATCTGCGACGACCCCGACGCGGAGCTGAACGCGATCGAGCCGTGGTGGGCCCCCGGCACGACGGTGGAGGTGATCGGTGCAGCCGGCACGGACGTGCGCGACGTCGACGGCGTGGACTGCAGCGCGTCGCGCTACTGGGACCAGTGGGCGGCGCCGGGCTGCTCGTGCGGACCGAACCTCGTGTACTGCTTCCGGCCCGGCACGTTCCCCGACGACAGCGAGTTCGGCACCGTGTCGGCCCGCCGCGCCGCGTTCGAGGAGCCCGCGCGCCTGTTCCGCCACATCGTGGCGAACGATCGACCGTTCTCCGATCTCGTCCTCGGCGACTACAGCGTGATGAACCGCGGCCTCGCGTTCCTGTACGTGCGCAACGGCCGGGTGAACCGCGACAACGCATCCGTCGACGACACGAAGTGGTGGAACGAATTCGCCGACGACGAGCAGTGGAGAGAGGTGCAGTTCTCGGAGCTCCACCCCGACATGCTCTCGTCGCGCGACTACGCGTTCGATCCCCGCTCCGATGTCGGCGTGCCCGAGGGCGTGCCCGCGGCCGGCGTGCTCTCCACGCTCGGGGCCAACTACGCGTTCCCGCGCGAGCGGGTGCGCGGCGCTCGTTGGCTCGAGATCTTCGCGTGCCGCGAGTTCGTGCCGCCGCCGGGGGACGTCGAGTTCAACCCGTACGATCGCGATCCGGGCACCGAGGGCGTGTGCCAGCACTGCCACCAGCTCATCGATCCGGCCGCGATGCACTTCAAGCGGATCCACGGCGGTGGCGCCCAGCTCGGCGGCGTGGGCGACTGGGACCTCGCGGAGCTCCCGAACGACTCGACGTTCAAGAAGCGCGCGACGTCGACGTTCGAGCACGACACGTTGATGACGCCCGTGGCCGAGGCGACGATCGCCGGCAACCCGAACGCCGCGCTCATCGACTTCATGCCGGCCGACTACGCGCTCTTCGGCACGCCGAGCGACGGCACGATCGGTCCGCTCGGTTTCGCGAAGGTGCTCGTGGCGTCGGGCGAGTTCGACAAGTGCGTCGTGCGGCGGTTCCACGAGCTCGTCGCCGGCCGCGACCTCGTGCCGGGCATCGACGACCACACCCTCGACGGCTACGTCGACGCGTTCGTCGCGAGCGACCGCTCCATCAAGGCGCTGATCCTCGCGATCGTCGCCGGCGACGAGTTCCGGATCGGCTGGTGATCAGCGAACGCGCGCTTCGGCGCGGGCGAGCAGCGCGTCCGCGTCGGGGCCCGGGCGCACGCGCTGGTTCGCGCGCGCGAGCTCGAGGCTGCGCGCGGCCCCGTCGTCGGCCGCGAGGAAGTGCTCGAGCGCGTGTCCGTAGGTCGCGGCGGGAAATCGCGCGAGCCGGCGCTCGTACTCGGCGCGCGCGCGCGCGCTCCACTCGGCGGCCTCGGCGGGCGCGGTGGGTCGCAGTGCCTCGGCGAGCGCGTCCATGAGCTCCGGGTTGCTCGTGCGCGCGACGAGGTCGCGATAGGCCGCGATCGCCGGCGCGGTGCGGCCCTGCTTCGCGTCGACTTCGGCCATGTGCTCCTCGACGAGCCACCAGCCCGAGAAATGCTTCGCGGCGGCATCGTAGTGGGCGTCGGCCTCGTCGAGGCGATCGCGATCGAGGTCGAGCAGGCCGCGCTGCAGCTCGAGCCACGCGGACGTCTGCGCGTCCTCGGCGAGCGAGAGCGCGGCGACGTAGATGCCGTCGGCGCGATCGGGTGCCCCGGTCTTCGCTGCGTGGTGGGCGAGTCGCGCGAGGTTCGGCGCGGACGGATCGCGCGCGACGAGCTCGGTGAACGTCGCGAGCGCGTCGTCGAAGCGGCCCTCGCTCATCGCGATGTCGCCCTCGAGGCCCATCCGCATCGCCTCGACCTCGGGCTGCGCGGCCGCGTAGGTCGCGATCGTCGCGAGGTCGGCCCGCGCCTCGTCGACCCGATGCAGACGCAGGAGGAATCGCGCGCGCACGAGGTGCGGCCCCGATCCGTCGCGCGCGAGCTCGAACGCGCGGGCGAGGTGGGCCTCGACGGCCTCGTAGTCGCGGTAGTCGCCGGTGAGATCGGCGCGGGCGAGCAGGGCGGTCGCGAGCGTGGACTCGCGCCGCCAGCTCGCATGCGCGTCCGCCTCGCGCGTGCGCGCCTCGATCGCACGATCGAGCCGGGCGAGCATCGCATCGTAGTCGCTCGGGCCCGTCGTGGTCTCCTGGGTGACGTGCACCGGCGTCGCGCGCTCGGGCGCGGGACAGCCGAGCCCGACGAGCGCGACGACGAGGAGGGCGACGCGACGCATGCGACTCACTCCGCGCGGTGCGGCGGCGGCAGGTACGGGAACTTCAGCCGCCCGGTGGACGCGCTGCGCACGAACTCGACGTCGTTCACGAGCGGGTTGAGCGGCAGGTCCCAGAACGCGGCCTCGCCCCCGTCCTGCAGGGTCTCGACACGGCACGGGTTGTCTCGCGTGCCGTCGAACCGATCGCCGGCCCGATCGTCCTCGCAGATGCCGCCGTCGAGATCGAGCAACAGCCCCGTGAAGATGCTCGCGACCTGTTCGTCGGGCCGCTGCCCGTTGGGCCAGCGCGACTCCTCGCCGTTCGCGACGAGCCGGAAGTCCATCTGCAGGCGGTTCGGCACGAACACGTCCATCGGCGTGAGCGAGAGCTCGCCGAGCTCGGGCCGGATCGGCTGCGACAGGCACGGCCGCACGATCTTGTACGCGGTGAGCAACGACAGGCTCTTCTCGGAGGTGCGCTCGACGTCGACGCCCTCGAGGTTCGCGCACGTGTCGAAGCCCATGCGCTCGAAGTCGCGGCCGAACGCGACGGCGAGGTCGGCGAAGTTCTTCAGGATCGCCGTGAGCGTCTTGATATCCGTGTTCTTCGCGCCGATCTCGCTGAAACGGTCCGCGCGGCGGCCGAGGATCGTGTCGGAGAACGCGATGCCCTGGCCGTCGACGACCTCGTCGTAGCGGTCGAAGTCGTCGGTGCGGAAGTCGTACTCCGCCGGATCGACGCTGGGGAAGGAGTCGTCGAGATCGTCGCCCTTGGTCGCCGAGCCGCCGCTGTCGCGCTCGTCGTCGCTGCCTTCGCCGCAGGACGCGAGTGCAAGCGCAAGCGGCAGCGCGCAGAGAACAGTGGGTCGTCGCATGTCAGCCCTCCACCTTTCGCGTGCGGCTCCAGACGTCGACGACGGGGTGCTCGTCGTCCGCAATCAGGTGTCGGGGGATCCGCAGGACGAGCGCATGCACGTCGAGACCGGCCTGCTCGTCGTTGTCGGAGTCGTACACGAACTGCGGGCGCCCCTCGGCGTTCGTGACGACGTTGCCGGCGGCATCGTGCGCGAACAGGCTCTTCACGCGCGTCTTGTCCTCGAGGCCCCACGTGCTCTCGGGCCCGGGCGGGTGCCCGAACCAGATCGAATCGAAGAAGCCGATGAGGTCGATGAAGAACGGGTCGTCGCGGCGCCCCACGAACGCGAAGATCTGCTCGCCCGTGTCGTCCACCGGCAACGCGACCTCGGTCTCGACCGGGAAGTGGAACGTGTCGCGCTCGAGGTCGAAGTCCTCGAACACGAGCTCGACGGCGACCTCGGGCTCGCCGGGGGCCGCCACCTTGCGGCGGCCGAATCGCACGTTGATCGTGCGCTCCTCGTCCACCACGATGCCCGCGAGCTTCGCGAACAGGCCGAACACGTCGATGTCGAGCGCGCCCGGTGCGTCGGCCTCGTCCGCGTCGAAGTGGATCTGGTAGAGCAGGTCGCGGTCGTAGTCGACGTCCGCCCAGGTGAGCACCACGGCGATGGTCTCGGGGTCCTCGGGCCACGCCATCAGTCCGTAGATGTCGGCGGCCGACGGCTCGATGTCCGGGAAGATCGCGTTGATCTTGTCGGGGTCGTTGTGGTCGGTCGCCCTGGACGGTGGGCTCGGCACCAGGACCGCGGTCGCGGCGAGGGCGGCGAGCAGAGTACGTAGTCGGCGCATCGGGGCTGAGGTGACACGGGCTGGCGGGTGGTTCACGGGAACCCCGGGCCGTGCAACCTTGGTACATGCCCTCACGCCCGCGGACGCGATGGATCGTGCGCGCCCTCGCGTGGCCGCTCGCGCTGTACGTGA
>CAYXVR010000076.1:0-10652 GCA_964468635.1 uncultured Nannocystaceae bacterium | reverse complement strand
CGCTGCTCGGCGCCGTGTGGTGCGGGCAGGAGCGGTTGCTCTTCCATCCCACGGTGCTCGCGCCCGAGCATCGCTTCACCTACGGCGACGACGTGCACGAGGTCGTGATCGACGTGCCCGGCGCGCAGCTGTCCGCGCTGCACCTGCGGCTGCCGGCCCCCCACGGCGTCGTCGTGTTCCTGCACGGCAACGCGGGGTCGCTCCAGGGTTGGTTCTCGAACGCCGAGTTCTGGCGACGCGCGAACTGGGACGTGTTCATGATCGACTACCGCGGCTTCGGCAAGAGCACGGGTGCGATCGAGAGCGAGGCCGAGCTCGTCGCCGACGTGCGCGCCGCGTGGGACCACGTGGCGCCGCAGTACGACCGTCACGTGGTGTACGGGCGATCGCTCGGCACGGCGCTCGCCGCCGGCCTGGCCGCCGACGTGCAGCCCGATCTCACGGTGCTCGTGTCGCCGTATCGCTCGATGGTCGCGCTGGGCAGCGAGATCTATCCGTGGGTGCCGCAGTTCCTCGCGCGCTACCCGTTGCACACCGACGACGCGGTCGCACGCATCGACGGGCCCGTGCTGATCCTGCACGGCGACGCCGACACGCTCATCCCGATCGCCCACGCCGAAGCGCTGGTCGGCCTCGCGCACGACGGCGAGCTCGTGCCACTGCCCGGCGTCGGGCACGACGACGTGCACGAGAGCGCCGTCTACCGCGAGGCGTTGGTGAACGCGCTCGCGCGCCTGCGCTGACGCAGGGCGAGCCCGACGAGCCCGAAGAGCACGCCGACGCGCGGGCTCGACGGCACCGCGCAGCCGCAACCGCTACCGTCGTCCTCGGCCTCGCCGCCGCTGCCCTCGATCCCGTCGCCGCTCCCGTCGTCGTCGTCGTCGGACGCCGAGCCGTCGCCGCTGTCCTCCTCCCGGTCGAGCGGGCTCGCACGCACGATCGCCTCGTCGCGCACCTCGAAGCCGTCCGCGCGCACGAGCACGCGCGCGAGCACGTGCAGGCTCTCGCCGAAATCGCCTGCGGTGCCCTCGGTGATCACGACGCCGTCGAGCTCCCAGTGCGCGCTGCCGCCCTCGGGCGCGTCGTCGCGGGGCGGGAGATCGATCACCGCACCCGGTGCGACGCACTGATCCTCGCCTGCGTCGGCGCGCAGCGCCGGCCGGTAGTCCGCGACGGGCATCGCGACGTCGATGGGGTTTCTCCACACGACGGCGATCGCAGTGCCCGCATCGTCCCGCAGCTCGATTTGCGCGTCGTTCTGCGGCGTCGTCGTCGGCAGCGCCCAGAAGAGCGGCGGCGTCTCGGGCTGGCCGCCGACCCGCAGCTCGCGGTCCTCGCAGCTCGGTCCGCTCCACCACACCGGGACGGTGCCCGGTGCGGGACCGATCGGCGCGAAGAAGTCGGCGACGATCGGCGCGTCGCCCTCGTGGATCACCTCCGCAGCCCCGAGCTCGCCGCGCGCGCTCGTGTAGATCGGCACCGGCAGCGCGAGCTCGGGTCGATCGAGATCCACGCCGTACATCACCTGGTTGTAGTCGTAGCGCGGCGTGCGGTCGTCGTTGCCCGAGAACGTGTTCGTGTACGTCGCCTCGAACTGGATCCGCCGGCCGAAGTCGCGATCGAACACTCGGTGATGTCGCGGGTTGTAGAACGTGTACTGCTCGTGCTCGACCAGCTTCGTCGCGTACACCCACGGCCCAATCGGCGTGTCCGAGATCGCGATCCAGGTCTCGCCGAGGCCCCAGAACGGGATGATCAAGCGGACCCAGCGGCCGCTCCACTCGTTCCACTCCGTCGAGCCGTTCTCGTGCACCTCGAACGCGGTGGCCGTCGCGACGTCGACGACGTGGCCGTCGAGCATGTCGTCCGGTACGAGCACCGGATCGCCGGCGACGGGGTAGGGGATCCCGCCCGGGCGCCAGCTGTAGCGCGCGCGGCCCTCGTCGTCGCGATCCACCTGTGTCGCGCCGGCATCGAGAAACGGCGTGAACGTCTCGTAGGTCGCGAGGTCGAGCAGCGCCTCCGAGCGCGCGGGCGCACGCACGGGCGCGTGCCAGTACACGAAGTCGTCGGCGCCGTGACGCACGACGAACGCGTTCTCGCGCGGCCACCGATGGGCCGGCGCCGCGAGATCGAAGTCGACGCCCTCGACGAAGCGCTCGTTCGCGTCGTCGTAGGCGAGCATGCCGAAGCGCGTCGTCGTGAAGTCGGCGCGCACCATCGCGAACGTCGCGTGCAGCCGTGGCTCGCCGGCGGCGTCGGGCACCGACACGAGCCCGCCGAGCCACGTCACGCCCTCACCCGGCACGGTCTCGACCGGCGCCATGGCGCGCGAGAAGCCGTCGGCGTCGACGAAGTACGTCAGGTCCACGCCGAGCGCCGGGTCGAGGCCGCCGTCGCTCGGCAGCACGCTCGTCGCTCCGGACGCGTGGAAGTTGCCCAGCGGATACGCCGGGCGTGTGGTGTCGCCCCAGATCCACCGCAGTGTGCCGCGATGCACCGCCGTGAAGACCGAGTCCTGCCCGACGACGAGCCCGGCGATCGTCGGCGCGGCGATCGGCACGGGCAACCCGAGCAGCACGCCGTCGCGATGGATGCCGCCGCCGGTCACGCGATAGAGCCGCTCGGCGGGCAGCCGCCGGGTCGCCTCGATCTCGAGCGTCGTGCCGGCCGCGACGGGGAGATCGATCGCGCCATCGTCGGCGAAGTCGTGGCCGTGCGTCCACACGCGCGCCGCGACGGAGGCTCCTTCCCAGCCGAGCGGATCGAGCGCGACGTGGCCGCCGCTGTCGCTCACCCACCGCTCGTCGCCGATCTCGATGAACACGAGCGGCACGCCGCGGCCCGTCTCGTCGTCGACGACGTCGATGCGGAAGAACTCCGCGGGCGTGGGCACGCCGCGCGCGAGTCGTTGGCTCTCGCGATCGTCGGGCGTGCACGGCGACGCACCGACGACGCTCACCTGGATCTGCGCGGCGCCGCCCTCGGTCGGCACGAGCGCGCGCCCCTGATAACCGAACGCGTCGGGCGTCATCGACACGTGCGGCCCCACGACGGAGAACCACACGGAGGTGCCCATGAGCCCGTCCTCGTAGAACGCGACGCGCCCGTTCGCGTCGGTACGGTGCACGATCGCGTTGGTCGTGACGAGATCGACGCACGGCACGCCCGCACCGCCGCCATCCACCACGCGGATCTCGAAGTACTCCGCCGCGCGCACCGACGACGGTGCGATCGCGACGACCGCATACGCAATCCAGGCAGCGAGACGCATGCGATCGAAGCGTAGCACCCGAATCGCGATCAGCCCTCCGGTGTGAACTCGCTGCATGCTGCGTCGACGAGCTCGCTCGCCGAGGTGAAGAACGGGCGATAGTCGGGCAGGCACGTCGACGCCCACTTGCCGTGCGGCATCGCCTCGGTGAGCGCGCGCAGCTGCGCGGGCAACGTGCCGTTCGGTGGCTCGCTGCACAGGGATTGCTCGATGTCGCCGTCGCCCACGAGGGCGAGCGTGACGACGTTGCCGGCGATGCCGTGCTTCGCCTCGGCGAGCGCCGTGCTCCACGCTTCGACGGTGCCGCTCGACGTGTCGGGCATCGAGTCGCTCGACGGGGTCACGAACACGACCACGAGCAGCGCATCGTCGCGCACGAACCCGTCGTTGCACGCGCCGGGCTCCGTGAGCGGGCCGACCGCGGCGAGGGCCGCGTCCATCATGGTGTCGGGGCCGGACCCCGCGTAGGTGCGCTCACCGCCCGAGCCGCCCGACGCGTCGAGCGAAAACCAGTGGTAGTAGAAGAGGCAGCGGAACATCGCCTCGAGATCGGGCGTGCCCGAGTCGAGCCAACGCCCCTGCATGCACTGGGCGAGCGGGCCCTCGTTGAACTTCGACTGCAGCGAGTACTCGTAGCCGTTGCGTCCGGCGCCGAGCAGGCCGTCGCAGCCATCGGGCACGGGCTCGGCGCACTGCTGCATCATCGTGGCGTCGTCGTAGAGGCACGACGCCTCCAGCGTCGGTGTCATGCTGCCGGTCACCATCACGCGGAAGTCGTCGACGGCGAGCGAGACGTAGAGCTCGCTCACCAGGGTCGCGAAGCCGTCGAAGATCGCCTGGTCGTCGATGAAGTAGGCGTCGCCCTCGGGGTCCGCCAGGCCCGTCTCCACCACGAACAGGATGTCGATCTTGTCGCAGCGGATCGTGGCGCCACCGGTGCCGCCGCTGCTCTCGACATCGGCGCCGTCGTCGGGCAC
Organism: uncultured Nannocystaceae bacterium; assembly: GCA_964468635.1. Classification (GTDB taxonomy): domain Bacteria; phylum Myxococcota_A; class Polyangia; order Nannocystales; family Nannocystaceae; genus Xiheibacterium. Next base: position 6,401 of record CAYXVR010000076.1, on the reverse strand, counting down.
GACGCCGTCGCTCGATGCTTCGCCCGGCCCCGACGACTCGCCGCCGAGCGTCATGCTCGCGCTCGCGAGCCCGCTGTCGAACTCGTCGTCGCGGCTCTCCGCGGTGCACGACGCCACCATCGCGCCGAGCGCGGCGAGCCGGATGCTCCGCGCCTGCGTCCGTCCCATGTGCATGTCGAACCTCGAACGACAGGGACGCGCGCGCGTCCGCGGATTCGCATCGCGCTCCGTCGATCACGGCGCTGCTCCGCGTCCACGGGGGGATGCGCTACGTTCCAGCGCGTAGCGCAGATGCCGCGTCAGCGTCGTCGACGACGCACGATCGCGGCGAGCACGAGCGCACCCAGCCCGGCGGCGCCGGATCGATCGCTCGCGCATCCGCAGCCGCCGGCGGACTCGTCCTCGCCCGCGTCGCCCGTGCCGCTCGAGTCGGCGCCCGTCATCGTGGTGGGCGCCGTTGCACCGTCGTCGGCACCGCTCGCGGATGCGCTCGCGGACGCGCCGGTCGCCGACGCGCCGCTCGTGCCCGCGTCGTCGCCCGAGCCGCTGTCGTCGATGCCCGAGTCGGGGCCCTCGTCGGTACCGGTGTCGTCGCCGGGCTGGTCGAGCGCCGTGCGGTTCACGATGTGCGCGTAGCCGCGGGTCTGCGCGTCGAAGATCTCGATCGAGCGCAGGATGATCGCGTCCATCAGCGCCTTCTGGCCGTCGTCGAGCACCTCGCCGGGGCGCGTGATCAGCAGGAACGAGACGTCGTACGCGTCGGGCGCGTCGGGCCACGCGGGCACGCGCTCGCCCTCGGCCGCGATGACGTCTTCGATCGTGATGTCGACGCGGTTCGCGTTCACCGTGTAGCTCTCGGCCTGGAACAGGAACGCCTCGGGCGGCGCGCACGACCCGTCCTTCTGGGCCGAGTCGACGCAGTTCGTGGGGTTCTGCAGGAGGAACCACGGCGCGACCTCGTCGGCGGGCAACAGGCCCATGAGATAGAGATCGAGATCGGAGTACTCGTAGATGTCGTGCTTGATCGCGGTGAATGTACCGTCGCCGTTGTCGACCCAGTCGTGGCCCTCGACGGGCGAGCCGCCCGAGTCGAGGTAGAACGACCAGTGCGCGTTGCTGCGCCCGAGCATCGCGTCGCCCACCCCGTTCGCGTAGGGGAACGCGAGCCACGCGTGGCCGAGCTCCTGCCCGAAGATGAGCGAGATGAGGTTGTCGTCGACACCGCCCCGATCGCCGCCGAGGTACTGCGTCCAGATGTTCATGTGCATGAACCCGAACACCTGGCTGTTCGGCGTGTCGTCGAAGATCTCCGCGGGGATCACCGGGTCGTCGTTCGCGGCGTGGTCGTACCCGATGCCCTCGATGTCGTTCGCGACGGATTGGTACAGCGCGCCGACGCCTTGGGGCAGCGTCCACGTCGTGTAGACGACGATGAACTGGCTGTCGTCGGCGTGGTTGGCGAGGAATCCCTCCTCCACCGCGGCGTACCCGGCGAGGAACGGATCGCGCTCGAACCAGTTCGCATACTCCACCGACCCATCGGGGTCCGCGAAGATCATGTATTGATCGCGCTGCTCGACGAGCTCGATGGGCGCCGCAGCGGCCGGCGACGCGAGCACGGACGAGAGCACCACGGCCGGGCCGACGAAACGCCACACACGCATGCCGCCATCATCGGCGGCCGTGCGTGGCGACGTCAACCCGCGGTGCCGAGCGCGGGCGCGCGCTCGCGCACGAAGCCTGTCACGGCGTCGATCCAGCCCGGCGTCGCGTTGAGCGACGGCACGAGCTTCAGCTCCTCGCCGCCCGCGGCCAGGAAGTCGGCGCGCGCACGCAGCCCGATCTCCTCGAGCGTCTCCAGGCAGTCGGCGACGAACGCGGGGCACATCACCGCGAGGCGACGCACGCCGGACTTCGCGAGCTCGGGCAGCACCTGATCCGTGTAGGGCTTGATCCACGGCGTGCGACCGAGGCGCGACTGGAAGCTCGTGCTGTGGCGCTCGGGGGCGAGCGCGAGCGCGCTCGCGAGCGCCCGTGTGGTGGCGTAGCACTGGGCCCGATAGCAGTTGCGGTTGGCGCCCACGATCGCATCGCAGCACGACGCGCTCGCGAAGCAGTGCGCACCGGTGGCGTCGCTCTTGCGGATCTGGCGCTCGGGCAGGCCGTGGTAGCTGAACAGCACGTGGTCGGCCCCGAGCTCGTCGAGCACCGGGCGTGCGACGGCCGCGAACGACTCCACGAAGCGGGGGTGATCGTAGAAGGGCGGCACCACCGACAGGAACGGGGTGTTCCACTCGGTCGCCACCGCCTCGTACACCGCCTGCAGCGTGGAGCCGGTGGAAGAGGACGCGTAGTGCGGATAGAGCGGGAACACGACGAGCCGATCGCAGCCCGCGTCGCGCAACGCCGCGAGGCCCTTGCCGATCGACGGCGAGCCGTAGCGCATCGCGAGCTGCACGACGAACGAGCCACCGAGCTGCTCCTGCACGCCGCGCGCGAGCGCGGCCGAGAACACGAGGAGCGGCGAGCCCTCGTCGGTCCACACCTTCGTGTACGCCTCGGCCGACGCGGCCGGGCGACGCGGCAGGATCACGAGCTCGAGCAGCGCCGTGCGGGCGAGCCCACCGATGTCGAGCACGCGCGGGTCCGACAGGAACTCGCGCAGGTACTTGCGCACCTCGGGCGGTCGCGGTGCGTCGGGCGTGCCGAGGTTGACCAGCAGGACGCCGGTCTCGCCGCTCATCCGCGCGTGCCTTCGCGCGCGAGCGACTCGTCGAGCACGGCCTGGATCCGCTTCACGATGCCGGCGGGATCGGGCACCGAGCCCTCGGCGAGGTGGGCCTGATCGTGCAGGAGCTCGATCCAGTTCGGCAGCCGCGGGTCGTCGGGATGCTCGGACGCCAGCGCCTGCGCGGCGCGGACGAACGCGTGCTCGGGATTCAGCTCGAGGACGCGCGCCCGCGCCCGCACGTCGCGGCCGGCCATCTTCAGGATCCGCTCCATGTTGCGCCCGAGCCCCGACTCGTCGTCGACGAGGCACGACGCGCTGTCGGTGAGCCGTCGCGACGCGCGGACGTCCTTCACGCGCTCGCCCAGCAATGCCTTCGCTCGCTCGACCAGCGCCGCGATCGCCGACGAGTCGACCGGCGCCGCGCCCTCGGGCAGCGGCAGCTCACCCTTCGTCACGCTGAGCATCTTCTTGCCGCCGTACTCGTCGAGGTCCTGCACCACCCACTCGTCGACGGCGTCCGTCATGAGCAGCACCTGCCAGCCGCGAGCGCGACACGCCTCGAGGTGGGGACTCTTCGCGAGATCCTCGGCGTGCTCGCCGGTGATGTAGTAGATGGCGTCCTGGTCGGCGGGCATCGCGTCGACGTACTCGCGCAGCGACACGAGCGTGCCCGGCTTCGCGGTGGACTCGAAACGCAGGAGCTCGGTGAGCTGCTCGCGATGGGCGCTGTCGGTGTGCACGCCCTCCTTCAGGAACACGCCGAACTCGCGCCAGATCTTCTCGTACGTGGCCGCGTCGTCCTTCGCGGTGTCGGCCAGGAGCGCGAGCGCCTTGCGGGTGAGCTGGCGCCGGATCGCGGAGAGCGCCTGGTGCTCCTGCAGCGTCTCGCGCGACACGTTGAGCGGCAGGTCCTCCGAGTCGACGACGCCCCGGAAGAACCGCAGGAACGCGGGCAAGAGCTTGTCGCAGCTCTCCATCACGAGCACGCGCCGCGCATACAGCTGCAGGTGCTTCGCGTCGTCCTGGAACAGGTCGAGCGGGCGCCGATCCGGCACGAACAGCACCGCATGGAACTGGATCGGCGCGTCCATCGAGATGTGGAGGCGCGCGAGCGGACGCTCGGCCGGCAGCACGAAGCCGCCCATCGTGTGCTTGTAGAACTCCGCGTAGTCGTCGTCGGACAGCGACTTGGGGCTCTGCGTCCAGAACGCCTTGGCCTGGTTCGCCTGCGCCGTGCTCTCCTTCGCGGTGCCGTCGTCCTCGACCGACCCGATGTGGATCGGATGCAGCACGTAGTCGCTGTAGCGCTTCACGAGCGACTGCAGCCGCCACGTGTCGAGGAACTCCTTCGCGTCCTCGCGCAGGTGGAGCTCGACCCGGGTGCCGCGCTGCGTGCGATCGCTCGCCGCGATCGTGAACGTGCCGGTGCCCGTGGAGCTCCAGTGCACCGCGGTGCTGCCGGGCACGGCCGAGCGCGAGATCACGTCGATGCGCTCGGCCACCATGAACGCGCTGTAGAAGCCGACGCCGAACTGCCCGATGAGGCTGAGGTCGGGCTTCTCGCCCTTGCTCGCCGCCTGCTCGAGGAAGCGCAGCGTGCCCGAGTGCGCGATCGTGCCGAGGTTCTTCGCGGCCTCCTCGGCCGTCATGCCGATGCCGTTGTCCTCGACGACGAGCACGCCGCGGGCCTTGTCGGCGGTGATGTCGATGCGCGCCGCGAGCTCCTGTCCCTCGAGCGTCTTGTCGATCAAGGCCTGGTATCGCGCCTTGTCCAAGGCGTCGGAGGCGTTGCTGACGAGCTCGCGCAGGAAGATCTCGCGGTTCGTGTAGAGCGAGCTCGTGACGAGCCGCAGCACGGCGGCGACCTCGGCCTGGAACGGATGCGTGGTGGGCTGGACGTCCGACACGATGGGCGGCAGGCTAAACCCGCCCACGGTGCAGTCAAGCGCCGCCCCGGCGCCGGCGCAGGTCCACGGCGACGCGGAACATGCCGCCGGCCCACAGCCCGCCGAGCGTCACCGCACGATCGTCCTCCACGAGGCCCTCGGGCGGGCGCAGCATGCCGCCGAGCTCGCCGTCGAGCTCGAGCACGACGCGCTCCGACCGTCCGAGCACGACGCGCGGCCCCACGGAGAGGCCGAGGGATCCGGTCGCCGATTGGATGGTCGTGGACATGACGGCTGCGCGGTCGCTCACGGCGCGCAGCTGCGCCCAGCCGCCCGAGAGCACGACGGTGCCGCCGAAGCGCCAGCGCCCGCGGGCGGGCACGCGGAAGCCGAAGCCGAGGCCCGCGAGCACTGCGATCGCCCGCACGTCACCGAGCTCGCGCGCCGCCCGTCCGCCGAGCACCGTGAAGCGACCGAGCACCGCGACCGCGCCGAACCATCCACGCAGGTCGATCTCGCCGACGCCCGTGCCCCAGGGCGCGGACTCGAGGGCGTGGCCGCGTCCGCCCGCGCCGACTGCGAGCTCGATGCGGCGCCGACCGAGCACGGCCGGCTCGACGTGCTCGCGCGCGGCCTCGACGGCGGCCCTGCCGGTGCCCGGATCGGGCTCGGGCGGCGGCGTGTCGGTCTCGGGCTGGCTCGGCAGCAAGAGCTCGAGCCACGAGGCGGCGAAGAGCTGGGCGATCGCGAGTGCGATCACCCGTTCGCGTCCCTCGTCGGGTGGGGGCATCGGCAGGTCGCGCTGCAATCGCTTGCCGGTGAGCGGATCCGACACCTCGATCGTGAGCGCATCCTCGGAGCAGGCGAGGTCGACCGACAACGGCGGGCCCACGCGGATCTCCTGCGTCACGGCGACGAGCTCGAGCGCGAGCAGGCGCTGGACCTCGGTGGCGTCGATCCGCGAGCACAGGCTCGCGTCGACGATGACCGAGTCGCGCGCCGCAGCCTCGTCCTCGACCGGCGCGGCGGCGAGCGCGAGCACGACGACGAGCGGCGTGCAGCCCACCTCTGCGATTGTATCCCGACCACCTCGTGCACGCGCGTGGACGTGCGATCAGGGGAGCTTCGCCAACAGTCGCTGCATGCGGCCGACGTGGGCGCCACCGGGGTGCTTCGCGAGGTAGTCGTTCGCGGCCTCGCGCGCATCGTCGTGCCGACCCGCGGACGACCACGACGAGGCCGCCTCGGCGCGTGCGTCCTCCGCGAGCGATCCGTTCGGATCGCGGGCCACGACGGACTCGAACAGTCCCGCGGCCGTCGCATGGCGCCCGCGTCCGCGCTCGACCTTGGCGAGGGTGAAGAGCGCGGTGTAGACCCGCACGTCCTTCGGGTGGTGATCGATGAGGGCGCGCAAGGCCACCGCGGCCGCGGCCGCGTCGCCGTGGCGGCGGGCCTCGTCGGCGCGCGCCTGCAGCTCGGCGGCGCCCTCGATCGACGGCGCGACGGGCTCGGTCGTCGGCTTGACCGGCTTGCGCACGCGCGGGCGCTTGGGCTCGTCGATGTCGACGGCGTCGTCGACGGGCTCGAGCTCGATCGCGTCGTCCATCGGCTCGAGCCGCGCGAGCGCGCCCGTCTCGACGCGCAACTCCTCGCCGGCCCCGAGCTCGGCGACGAGCGCACCGCTCGCCCGCGCCACGCGGACGCGGCCGTGCTCGACGGTGACGCCGACGTGGGCTCCGTCGTGCGAGATCCAGAAGGCGGTACCGACGACGTGCACCTCCACG
>CAYXVR010000075.1:0-34508 GCA_964468635.1 uncultured Nannocystaceae bacterium | reverse complement strand
AGTCCGGATCTTCTTCTCCACCTGGAGAATCTCGATCTCGTTCTGCATCAGCTCGAAGAGCTTCTCCAGACGGGCGCGCACCGACTCGGTCTCGAGCAGCTCCTGCTTCGCGGTGAGCTTGAAGTTGATGTGGGCCGCGATCGTGTCGGCCAGGCGCGACGGGTTGTCGATGCTCTGCACCGACACCGCGAGCTCCGGCGGGACGCGCTTGTTCAGCTTCACGTAGTTCTCGAACGTGGTCTGCACCGAGCGGAGCAGCGCCGACAGCTCGGGGTCGTCGATCTCGTCCTGCTTGGGCTCGAGCGGCTCGGCCTCGACGAAGAAGCACTTCGCGGTGTCGAGGTAGCGCTCGATGCGAGCGCGCGTCTTACCCTCGACCAGCACCTTCACGGTGCCGTCGGGCAGGCGCAACAGCTGGATGATCGTGCCGATGGTCCCCACCGTGTGGATGCCCTCGGGCTTCGGATCGTTGACCTTCGCCTTCTTCTGCGCGCACAGGAGGATGTGGCGGTCATCCGCCATCGCCTCTTCGAGCGCGTTGATCGATTTCTCTCTGCCGACAAAGAGCGGCACGACCTCGTGCGGGAAGACGATGAGCTCGCGGAGCGGGAGCAGCGGGATCTTGCGTGCCATGACCGTCGTGTTCGCCTGCACGAGTCTCGCATGCGAGGCGCTCGAAAACCTAGCATTGCGACCCTAGGGGGTCAAACGACGCGACGCGCGGCGAGAGCCGGGATCAGAAAATGATCGAGATCGTGCCAGGATGGAACCCATCCCGAACCACCTCGATCATGGCGCGCGCGGCGTAGCGCCGGAGCTCGCCGATCATCGTGGATCAGTCCCCACCTTCTCCACGCGGGCCCGCGTACCACCGCCACAATCGCGCAGCCGCACCTGCCACCAGGACCGACCACGGCAGCTGCGCCCAACCGGTCGCGGCGCCGAACACCACGAGCAGCTCGAACAGGGGCGCGCCCTCGGCGAGCGCCGGCAATCGGATGCCGAGCCGGCTCGCGACCGCGTGCGCGTCGGGCAACGCGAACACCGGTTGCTCGTGTCCGCGCAAGAGCAGGCGCGCCTGGACGAGATCGATCACGGTCGCGCCCGCGCCCGCGGCGAGCAGCACGAGCCCCGCGATGTCAGCGCGGTCGGTGGCGGCGAGGATCCCGTAGGTCGCGCCGCCGGTCATCGCGGCGTGCCCGAGGGGACGCGTCGCGCGGGCGAGCCGCTCGCCGGCGGGGTCACCCGTGTCGGCCCCGACGCTGCGCCGCAGCGTGCGGACGGACTTGAGCAGCTTGCTCGTGTGCACGCCGAACAAGAGGGCGAGGCCGGCGGCGAAGATCCCCGGCCCATCGCCCGTGAGTGAGAGTGGCAACGCGGCGACGGCCGCCGCGATCGCCATGAGCTCGAGCTGCGCGATCGGACGACGCCCGCGCGCCAGCCAGCGCAGCGTCGGCAGGCCGACGTGCTTGCGCCACAGCGACGGCGTGTCCGGAAACACCTGCTCGCTCGCGACGACGAGCGCCTCGGCAGCGGCGCGATCCTCGGGCGCCACGACGCGCGCGACATCCGACTCGCCGAGCCCCTCGGGATAGGGCAGCTCCTCGTGCATCGGCAGGCCGGGCGGTACGTGCCGCAGCGCACCGACGAACGCCGCGGCCGGTCGTCCACCCGCGTCGTAGAGCGTGTAGCTCTCGTCGTCCTCGAGCGGGTGCGCGACCATCAGCTCGAGCAGCGTGGGATGGATCGTCAGCGTGTCGTAGACGACGAGCGCCGGCGCGCCGATCGGATCGGAGGTCGCGACGTCGCGCCCCGTCGCGCCGCTCGTGCGCGCGCCGGGGGCGAAGAGCACGGCGTCGAAGCCCACGCGCAGCGCCGCGTGCACGAGCCGCGGCACCGGTGCGCTGCCGAGGATCGGCTCGACCGCGTCGGCCTTCGCGTCGGGATCCGGCAGCACGACGAGCACCGGCGCACGCACGTGCGCATCGGAGGCGGCGCGCTCGAGCTGCGACAGGCCTTCGTCCACCGTCCGCGAATCATAGCCTCGCGGCGCTGAGCGCAGGGATACCCCGCGGCATCACCCGCCCGTGACGGGCGTCGACGGCTCCTCGCTCAGCCACCGGTAGATCGCGCCGCCGAGCGCACCGCCCACGAGCGGCGCGACCCAGAAGAGCCACAGCTGCGAGATCGCCCATCCGCCCACGAACAGCGCGGGGCCGGTGCTGCGCGCGGGGTTCACCGAGGTGTTCGTCACGGGGATCGAGACGAGGTGGATGAGCGTGAGGCCCAGCCCGATCGCGATCGGGGCGAAGCCCGCGGGCGCCTTGCCGTGCGTCGATCCCATGATGATGAAGAGGAACATCATCGTCATCACGGCCTCGGCGACGAAGCACGCGACGATGCCGTAGTGCCCGGGCGAGTGATCGCCGTAGCCGTTCGACGCGAAGCCACCCGCGAGCGTGAAGCCCTCGTGGCCGCTCGCGATCGTGTAGAGCACGCCGGCCGCCACGACACCACCGAGCACCTGCGCCACCACGTACGGCAGGATCTCGCTCGTCGGGAATCGACCGCCCGCCGCGAGCCCCAGCGTGACCGCGGGGTTGAGGTGACAGCCCGAGATGTGCCCGATCGAGTAGGCCATCGTGAGCACCGTGAGGCCGAACGCGAGCGACACGCCGAGCAGCCCGATGCCGATCTCGGGGATACCGGCGGCGATCACAGCGCTGCCGCAGCCCGCGAAGGTCAGCCAGAACGTACCGATGGACTCCGCCACGTACTTGCGCATGGCGCCGATCATCTCACGTTGCGCGCCGCACCGGGTCGGGCCCAGTGCGGGACCCCGACGCAGGGGGAGCGTTCGGAGCACGATCTCCGGGCAGGTCCGTGCGTACGCCCACTGATCGGGCGCTCCGGTACTCGGGGCTGGTATGCTCGTGCGCTCCGAATGCCTCCCGAGGCGCCCACCGGTGAGCCGACGCAAGCGCCTGCGGACGCCGACACGCTGATCGACGGAGCGCGCGGCAGCGGCGAGTCCGATCACGGATTGACGCCGGGTACCCGGCTCGGTCGCTACGTCGTGCTCGAGGAGATCGGCGCGGGCGGCATGGGCCTCGTCTTCTCCGCGTACGATCCCGAGCTCAACCGCAAGGTCGCGCTCAAGCTCCTGCGGCCGAACCAGAGCGAGCGCAAGAAGGCGCGCTCGCGCCTGCTGCAGGAGGCGCAGGCGCTCGCCAAGCTCGCGCACCCCAACGTCATCACGGTGTACGACGTCGGCACGATCGGCGAGCGCGTCTTCGTCGCGATGGAGCTCGTCGAGGGCACGACCCTGAAGGGGTGGCTCGCGGAGACGCCGCGTCGCTGGGACGAGGTGCTCGAGGTGTTCATCCCGGCCGGTCGCGGGCTCGCGGCCGCCCACGCGGCGAACCTCGTGCATCGCGACTTCAAGCCCGACAACGTGCTCATCGGCCGCGATGGTCGCGTGCGCGTGATGGACTTCGGCCTCGCGCGTCCCGTGCACAGCGAGATCGGAGCCACCGACGATCACGACGACGAGGACGAGGATCCGCGGGTCGGCGACGCGATCGACGAGCCGATGCTCACGCAGACCGGATCGATCATGGGCACGCCGGCCTACATGGCACCGGAGCAGCACCTCGGTCAGCCCACCGATGCGCGCAGCGATCAGTTCAGCTTCTCGATCGCGCTCTACCAGGGCCTGTACGGCGAGCGCCCGTTCGAGGGCGAGGACGCCGGCACGCTCACGGAGCAGAAGACCAAGGGCCGCATCCGCGAGCCGAAGGCGGGCGTGTCCGTGCCCGGCTGGGTGCGGCGCGTGCTGATGCGCGGGCTCGCCAGCGATCCCGCCAATCGCTTCCCGAGCATGGACGAGCTGCTCACGGAGCTCGGCAAGGATCCCCGCGTGCTGCGGCGCAAGATCCTCACGGGCACCGGCGTGGCCGCGGCGATGATCGGCACCGTGTTCACCGTGCACTGGCTGCGTCGACAGCCGCGCGTGTGCACGGAATCGGCCGATCAGCTCGCCGTGGTGTGGAACGACGAGCGCAAGGCCACCGTGTCGGCCGGGCTCTCCGCGGTGCAGGGCGCGTTCGTGCCCGCGACCGTGGGGCTCGTGGAGACCAGCCTCGACGAGTACGGGCGCTCGTGGGTGCAGATGCACACCGAGGCGTGCGAGGCCACGCACCTGCGCGGCGAGCAGTCCACGCGGTTGCTCGAGCGTCGCAACCAGTGCCTGCAGGAGCGGCTCGACGAGCTCGACGCGCTCGCGACGATCTTCGCGCAGGCCGACGTGGTCGTCGCCGCGCAAGCGGGGTTCGCCGCGCTCGAGCTCGCACCGCTCGCCCAGTGTGCGGACACCGAGACGCTGTCGGCCGAGGTGGATCCGCCGCAGGACGAGCCCGCGATCGCGGCGGTCGCCGAGATCCGCAAGGACCTCATGCGCGTCAAGGCGCTCGCGGCTGCCGGGCTCGTCAAGCCCGCGGTCGATGCAGCGCGCGCCGCCTATGCGCGCGCCCAGACGGTGACGTCGGGCGGCGAGCCGTACCTGCCGATCGTCGCGGAGGCCCGCTTCCGGCTCGGCGAGGCCGAGGCCGCGGCCGACGACGCCGAGGCGGCGGAGAAGAACCTGTCGGAGGCCCAGTGGATGGGCTCGAGCGTGAAGCACGACGTGATCGCGGCCGCGGCCGCCGGGGCGCTCGTGCCGACCGTCGGGCTCGCGCTGCGTCGACCCGACGAAGGGCTGTCGTGGGGGCGACACGGTGAAGCCGCGCTCAAGCGCATCCAGCTGTCGGGTCGACCGGAGGCGCGGCTGCGGCACGACGTGGGCGTCGTGCTCGGCAGCGTCGCCGAGATCGCCCGCGCCCGCGAGTCGCTCGAGGCGGCGCTCGGGCTGTTCGAGAAGGAGCCCGCATCGCAGTGGTGGATCGCGGCGGTGCATCGCGCCCTCGGGGATCTCGACCTCGCGGAGGGTCGACCGGCCGAGGCGCGCGCGGAGTTCGAGCGGGCGCAAGAGACGTTCGTCGCCGCGTTCGGCGAGGGCCATCCCGATGCCGCGCTCGCGCAGGCCGGGCTCGCCCGCGTCGCCGCGGCGGAGAAGAAGCCCGACGAGGCGCGCGCGCTCCTGAAGGAATCGATGACGCTCGTCGAGAGCACGCTCGGCCCGAACGCGCCGCGGCTCGTGCCGCTCGCGCGTCAGCTCGCGGCGATGGAGCTCGCGCAGAAGAACTACGACGCCGCGATTGCCGAGCTCACGCGCGTGGTGACCGTGAGCAAGGACGTGTGGGGCGATCACCCGAAGGTCGCGCGGGCGATCCACGATCTCGGCCGCGCGCTCGCGCAGGCGAAGCGCGTGCCCGAGGCACGCGTCGAGCACGAAAAGGCGCTCGCACTGTGGGAGAAGACCCGCGGCAAGGATCACCCCGACGCTGCGTTCGCGCTCACGAGCCTCGGCGAGCTCGACCTCGTGCAGGGCAAGGCGGCCGAAGCGGTCGAGCGACTCGAGCGCGCGCTCAAGTTGCGCGGCGGTCGAGGCCTCGACCCGCAGCTCTTGGCCGACACGCAGTTCGCGTTGGCGCGTGCGCTCCACCAGGTCGACGATCGGCCCCGGGCGCGCGAGCTCGCAGCGAAGGCCCGCGACGCGTACAAGAACGGCAAGCCGCCCTCGCCCGATCGCGCCGCCGAGGTCGAGAAGTGGCTGTCGGACGTGGGCGAGACGCTCCCCGAGTCCCCGATCTGAACGGCACGGGCGGGATTCGACCCCCGACAGACCGCTGCCCACCCACCAAGTCGATCCACGAGTGGTTTCGACGCCCGACAGACCGCTGTCGTCCCTCGCAATCGGCCGTCGGCGAGTTTCGACCTTCGACAGACGGCTGTCCGCCATCGAAGCTGACGGGCTTCGACGTCGCCTCGCTCTGCTAGACTCGCCGCGTGAGCGTGCTCTCCGCCGATACCGACCCGCGGGCCGAGGCCGTCATGTTGGACATCCTCCGCCGGATGACTCCGGTGCAACGTCTTCGCCGTAGCTTCGAGCTCCGCCACTCGGTGTTGAAGCTCGCGCGCGTCCGCATCCATCGCGAGCATCCAGACGCCTCGCCCCGCGAGCTCAGTCTGCGACTCGCATCGTTGTGGCTCGACCGGGACACCATGCGCCGCGTTTGGGGCTGGGACCCGGACGTCGAAGGCTTCTGAGTGGTCGAGTTCAGCGAGCTGGATGTCGCGATCGTCGTCGCGCGCGCGCTCGCTTCAAGGTCGACGTCTTCGTCCTCACGAACGATCCCTTGCCGCAAGAGGAGATGCGACGGCGGCAGCCTCATGACATCGGAGACACGACCGGCCCCGTGTTCTTTGCGACCGCAGAAGACATGGTGCTACAGAAGCTCGCATGGTACCGCGCGGGCGGGGAGTCGTCGGAGCGCCAGTGGAACGATGTGATCGGCATCCTGAAAGTGAAGGGCTCGGCACTCGACTCCGCCTACGTCCGGCGCTGGGCTCCCGTGATCGCCATCGAGGACCTGTTCGAGCGAGCGGTGGCAGCCGCCGAGACGTGAGCAACCGCCGTTTGACGCTGCCCGAATCACCGATCTGACGGCACGCGTCGTCGCGACGTGACGTGGCCGTGAGGCAGCGCGCGCGATGTTCGTGCGCGGCCCTCCGGGCGTGACCGGGAATTCATTCGTTCGCGCCGCGTGTGTGCGGGCGTAGAGTTGCTCGCATGACCGAGCCCACCGTCGCCCAGTTCATGACCGAGGAGCCCGCCACCGCCGACGAGGGCCTGCGCCTCGCCGACGCGTACCAGCGCATGTTCATCGACAAGATCCGCCACCTCGTGGTGCTGCGCAACGGGCACGCGGTCGGCATCGTCTCGGCGCGCGACATCGCCGTCGCGGCGGCGGTCGGTGTCGACGAGCGCTCGAAGCTCACCGTGGGCGATGCGATGTCGAAGAACCCGTACACGGTCGGGCCGACCACGCCGATCAGCGAGGTCGCGCTCGCGATGGAGGCGAATCGGTGGGGGTGTGCGCTCGTCGTCGACGGCGAGGACGTGATCGGCGTGTTCACGACGACGGACGCGCTGCGAGCCCTGCGTCAGCTCGCGACCGGCAAGCCGGCGGAAGCGGCCGCACCGGCGGACCACCTGCCACCCAAGGAGCCCGATCACGCGCGTCCGTTCCGGGTGCGACGCCATCGCCCGATCGCTGCGGGCGGCTCTCAGCTGTTCGCGACGATGCCGAAGAAGTGATCGCGTCTCGACCTCGACCCGCACCGTCTGTCGGTCGATCGACCGACTGCGACTGCGAATCGAAACGTTCGATCGGTTGGAATCGGTTCTCCGCGTGCGCTTCGCGTGGCCGTGCTGACGAACAAACCTCGGTGCCGCGATCGCCATCCGTGCGAGACTCGAATGCAGATGGCACGGAGACGATGCGCCTGTGCGGTGGTGCTCGCAGCGGCCGCGATGTCGACGGGCTGCTACAGCGGCGTCGTGCCGACGGCCGATGCGAGCGACGACGCGGGGACCGAGGGCGGCGACGACGATGGCGACGACGATCCGAGCGCGGGCGAGTCGGGCGACGACGCAGCCGGATGCGAGCCGGCGGTGCCGCGATCGATCGCACGGCTTCCCGATCGTCACGTCGCGAACACTGCCGCGAGCCTCCTCGCGATCGCGCGACCGACCTTCTCGACGAGCCCGGCGGATCCCGAGCGATTCGTGCCCGACCAGCTGACGGCGGTGACCGGCAGCGTCGCCACGAAGTTCCAGACGATGGCCGAGGCCGCGGCCGCCGAAGCGACGGCGCCCGGGCGTCCCCTCGTGACCTGCGACGGCGACCTTTCGGCATGCGCCGACGCGGTGATCGACCAGCTGGCGTCGCGCGCGTTTCGGCGGGCGGCGACCGCCGAGGAGCGCGCGGGGTTGCGCGACGTGTACGACGAAGGCGTCGAGATCGGCGGCGACCATGCGACGGGCGTCCGGCTCGTCATCGAGGCGATCCTCCAGGCCCCGTCCTTCATCTACGAGGTCGAGGCTCCATCCGGCGAGGGCGACCGCTATTCGCTCTCGTCGGAGCAGCTCGCCGCACGGATCTCTTTCTTCCTCACCGACACCGTCGCCGACGTCGAGCTGTGGCAGGCGGCGCGCGACGGCCGGCTCGAGACCGACGACGAGATCGCGGCGCAGGTCGATCGGCTGCTCGCGACGCCCGAAGGCGCGCAGCAGCTGCGCACCATGTTCAACCGGTTCTTCGACCTGCACCGCGTGTCCGGGCTGACCAAGGACGGCGTGGACCCGGCGCTGTTCGCCTCGATGCGCGCCGAGTCCGAGGCGCTCGTCGATCACGTGCTGTCGACGAACGGCGGCTCGTTGTCCGATCTGCTGCTGTCGCGCGAGGCCACCATCGACGCACCGCTCGCGGAGCTCTACGGCGTCGATCCACCGGCGGACGGCCAGAGCATCATGCTGCCGGCGACCGAGCGCGCGGGCATCCTCACCCGCGCCGCACTGATGTCGCTGAAGTCGACCACCGACGATTCGTCGGTGATCCACCGCGGCCTGCTCGTCACGCGCAACCTGCTGTGCCAGTCGCCGCCACCGCCGAGCAACGAGAACCTCGCGCTCGGCGAGGAGATCAACGGCATGTACGAGACGGAGCGCGAGCGCATGCTGGCGCGCCAAGAGATCGGCACGTGCGGCGCATGCCACCACCTGTTCGATCCGCTCGGCGTCACGTTCGAGCACTACGATCGCGTCGGGGCGTTCCGCACCGAGATCGAGACGTCCGCCGGTCCGGTCGTGGTCGACAGCTCGTGGGACGTCCAGCTGCTCGACATCGACGGCCAGATGGCGGACGCGATCGAGCTGTCGGCGGCGCTGTCGGAGAGCAGCGCGGTGCACCAGTGCGTCGCGCGGAAGTTCGCCGGCTACGCCCTCGGCCGCAGCCTCGACGACGACCAAGCGTGCACGGTGTCGACCGTGGCGGACACGTTCGAGGCCGAGGGCGGCGACCTGAAGGCGATGGTGCGCGCGGTGGCGCTCTGGCCCGGCCTGCGCGAGCGGACGGGAGGGGCACCATGACCGCGATCCTGAGGTCGTTGCGCGCCTTCCAGCGCGACCGCCGGTGGTTCCTGAAGGTCGCGGGGGGCTCCGGCCTGCTCGCGTACTGGTTGTCGCTGGCGATCGGCCGCGCCGAGATCCCGAGCGGCCCGAAGCGGCTCGTCGTGGTGTCGCGGCCCAACGGGACGATCGACGAGAACTGGCTCGTCGGCGACACGCCCGGCACGATCCTCGAGCCATTCATGCCGGTGTGGGACTACGCCGTCCCCCTGCGCAACATCAACGTGGAAGCGACGGTGCAGACCGATGGCGATCCGCACGGCTTGGGCTCGATCACCCTCATGACGGGCGCGCCGCGGGGCGGGCCCATGCTGCCGGGCAACGACAGCTACTGGAACACGCAGGAGTCGCTCGACCAACGCCTGGCCGAGCACGCGCCGGCGCTGTCGGGGCGACCGATCAAATCCCTGCAGCTCGGGGGCTGGAACGCCGGACCCGCGGGCGACGAACCATCGCGGGCGCTGTCGTTCTTCGCCGCCGCCAGTCCGCTCTACCCCGAGACGAATCCCACCGCTGCATTCGACTACCTGTTCTCCGGCCTCGACCCGAGCCCGGACGGCGAGCCCAGTGCCCGCGTTCGCTCTCGACGAAGCGTCCTCGACTTCGTGAGCTCCGATCTCGCGCGTGTGCGCGAGCAGGTGCCGGCCGAGCGTCGGGCCGATCTCGACGCCCACGAAGATGCGATCCGCGAGCTCGAGATGGAGCTCGATGGCCTGCTGCCGAGCTGCGAGCCGCCGGTCATTCCCGGCGAGTTCGGCGACGCCGCGGGATCGGCCGAGGCGCTCGCGGCGATCGGTGAAGCGATGTTCGCGATCATCGTCGCCGCGTTCAAGTGCGACATCACGCGGACCACGACGTTCATGTGGGCGGGCAACGCCGCCGACAATCACCTCTCGCCGGTGAACGGGTCCAATCACCACGACCTGTCGCACCAGAACGATCGCGCCGGCCTCACCACCATCGATCGCTGGTACTCGGAGCAGACGGCGAAGCTCATCGCAGCGCTCGTCGCCGCCGACGATCCCATCGTCAGCGGCAAACTGATCGACAGCACGCTCGTGTGGTACGTCAGCGAGATCGCCCAGGGCTGGGACCACCGCCACACCAACATGCCGTTCGTGCTGTTCGGCGGTGACGGCGTCGGACTCGACAATCGCGGCGCGGTGTTCGAGGGCGGAGGTCGCAACACCAACGACGTCTGGCGTTCGATCGCGCCCGTCATGGGTACGACGCTCGACGACTTGGTGGAACCGTCCACGGGCCCGATCCCGGGGCTGTTCGGCTGAGTGCCGTTTCGCGACCCCCGACGGCTCGATCGCGGACGCAATCGCGCGGGCGCCGACGGTATGCTGACGACGTGGCGCGAGCACTCGTCGTGGTGGGTCTCCTGTCGGCCCCGGCGGGCTGCTTTTCCGATCCGCCCCCGGTGAGCCCCGAGGGCACGACGGACGACAGCGGCGATGGATCGGAGGGCGGCCCGACGTCCGACGGCGACGGAACGCCGACCTCCGGTGATGCGGACACCGCGGGGTCGACGGGCGCGCCCGCCGACACGAGCACGGGCGAGGTCGGCGAGTGCACGGCCGACGGCACCATCGACGAGGCATGCGACGACGCGACGCCGTACTGCGTCGGTGGGGCCTGCGGGGGCTGCTCTACGCTGACCGCCGGCTGCTCCGCCGTCGATCCGTCGACCCCCGTGTGCGATCCCGCGACGGATCTGTGCGCGCGCTGCACCGAGCACGATCAGTGCGACACCGGCGCGTGCCGGCTCGCGACCGGTGAGTGCGTGGCCGAAGCGAACCGGATCTGGGTCGACGCCGCGGCGGATTGTCCGGCCGCGCTCGGCACCGCGGCCGCGCCGTTCTGCACGTTGTCCGAGGCGATGGAGGCCGTCGACGCGCAGGTCGAGGCGGAGGCGTTCGGCATCTTCGTCGCCGGCAGTGCGACGGCCTACGAGCCGTGGCCCGACTCGCCGCCCCCCAAGCCCATCGTCGTCATCGGACCGCCCGAGGGGCTCGAGGCCCGCATCGCGGGCATGTTCGAGCCCACGCTCGTCGTCACCGGGATGGATCGAGAGATCTACCTCGCACGGCTGACGCTCGAGGCCTCGGGCACGCATTTGCTCTCCTGCCCGCAGGGCGAGGTGTGGATCGACGACTCGACGCTGCGCGACGGACGAACCCTCTTGGAGGTCGGGGAGACGTGCGAGGCACGGGTGCGACGCACGACGTTCACCGGCGCGATCGAGCAGGCGGTGATCGTTCGAGCGACCGGCAACCTCGAGCTCGAGCAGAGCAGCATCGCCGCCAACGCGGGCGCGATGCTGCTCGAGGGCACGGCCGCCATCGACCGCACGACCGTGACGGGCAGCTACATGTACGGCGGCATCGACGTCGTCGGGGGCTCGCTGCGCGCGAGCAACTCGATCCTTTGGAGCAACGTCTACGCGATCGGTGCGATGCGGCTCTTCGGCAACGCCGACGTCGAGCTGGTCTACGTCACCACGTTCGCGGACGGCGTGGCGTGCGAGGGGGACCCGCCGGTCCTCGCGATCCGCAACTCCGCGGTCCAGTTCCTCACCTGCCCGCAGGCCACGGTCGACCAGTCGTTGGTGCCGACCAACGCCGTGCCGCAGGGCATGGGCAACGTCGAGTTCCCCACGAACGAGGCGGCGCTCGACGACATCTTCGTCGACCCCGACATGGGCGATCTCCACCTCGAGGTCTCCACTCCTGCGTGGCTGCTCGGGGTCGCCGTACGCGATCGCAAGGACCCGGCGGTCGACATCGACGGGGATCCGCGCCCCGACGCGGGCGAGGCCGACTACCCGGGCGCCGACGTGCCCTAACGGCTCTTGCGGTTCTTGAACTTCTCGATGTCCGCGCGGCGGATCTCGTGGAGCTCGCCCTCGATCCTGCTGCGCTCGTCGAACAGCTTGAACGTCGCGTCCTCCTGCGGACGCTCGTCGAGCTTGCGCACCGCTTCGAGCGAGTTCGACAGCGCGACCGCGATGCTCTCGGCGCGCACGAACCAACCGCCCTGGACGACGATGGAGTTGCCGTCGCGGCGCGCGCTGGCCCCGAACGATCCCCACGGGCGGATGACGGCGCGGAACGACGCGAGCTCCGCCTTGCTCCGCTCCTCCTGCGCCGCGTCGAGCTTCTTTTTGACCGCCTTCAGCTCGCGCTCCTTGGCCTTCCACGCGCGCGACTTCGGCACCTTCGCGTCCTCGGGCGACTCCACCGACGACGACATCGCCATGTCGAACTTGCGGATCCCGAAGAAGAGGAACGACATGTCGGGGTCGAACAACACGCTCGCTGCGCTGTCCTGCAGCGACGCGGCCGCGAGCGCGGGCTTGTCTGCGCGCTTCACGATGGTGCCGTCCTTGCCGCCGGCGATGCGAGCGACCAGCTTGGCGTCGGTCGAGATCACGAGGTGTGGGCCCTGGATGTCGACGAAGAGCTTGCGCCACTTCGGCACGTCGACGATCCAGCCGTCGCCGGCCTTGCGCACCTTCACGCCGTCCTTGCCGACCAGCCCCTTCGCGGCCTTCGCCAGCACCTCGCGCGCCCCCTTGGGGTCGTGCACCTCGACGTGCAGCGCGGCGCCGATGTCCTTCGCCTCCACGTCGTTCGCCTCGCTGTCGCCGTCGCGCACGATCGCGAAGCCGGCTGCACCGGTGACGAGCGGCTTCAGGTCCTTGTCGGGATCGATGCCGGTGTCCTCCGCGATCTCCTTGGAGACGTCGGCCCACGTCGTGCCGTCGGCCATCGCGAGCAGGTCGACGACCTTCAGGAACTGCTCGATGTTCGCCTTGCCGGTGAGCACGAGCAACGGCTGACCGTCGAGCGCGCGCGCGAGCGGTGGGCTGCCGGCGGCGTTCTCGAACGCGAGCAGGATCGGCGAGTCGGCCGCGAACGTCGTGATGCCCTGTCCCACGATCGACGTGGGCTTCGCGTCCGCAGTCCACACGCTCGTCGACAGCCCCTCGAGCAGCCGCTCGAACGCGACGCGCTCGCCCTGGCGGCGCCGGGCCCAGCGCGCGTTGTCCTCGTCGATGCGCTTGGCCTGCTCCTCGAGCTCCTTGATCCGCTGCGGCGGCGCGTTGTCCTGGCGCGCCTTCGCGAGCTCTTCCCGCGCCCAGTTCTGCGACACCGGAGGCGGCTCGTTGCCACCCATCGCGGCGAGCACGTTGCGCGACAGCGACGCGCCGTCGAGGAAGAACATCGCGTCGCTCGGCGCGAGGCCACCCGTCGCCTTCTTGAAGCTCTTCGCCGCCGCGAGCGACATGTGTGGATCCATGGTCGCGAGCGCGAACGCCGGGTCGTCGTTGCCTCCGCTGCCGCCGCTCGCGAAGACGAACGCGACGAATGGCTCGCGGATGACGATCGCGGGGCCCTTGTCGACGGTGCGCAGGATCTCCGCGTGACCGAGCGGCGTGGACACGATCTCGACGCCGGTGCGCTTCGCGATCTCGAACACCGCGGCGCGGAAGCGGCCCTTGTCCTTCAGCGTGGCGAAGCCGGCGACGCCGAACGGTTGCATCGACAGGATCGCGAAGCCCATGCGGCCCTTCGTGTCGACGCCCATGTCGGCGAGGGTCTTCGGATCGAGGAAGTCGCGCCCCGTCTCCCGCACGAGCTCGTCGGCGAGCTTGCGGTACTGCGGCTCGAACTTCTTCACGAGCCCGTCGCGATCGATCACCTCGGCGATGCGATCGACGCCCGCCACCTCCCACACGAGCGGCGCGCCGGGCGGAAGCATCTCGGCGATCCGCGCGACCGGGGCCACCTCGCTCATCGGGCCGCTGCCGTCGCCCTTGCCGCCCTCGCCCTTTGCGTCGGGGGAGACCGGCTTGTCGGGCTTGCACGCGAGCGCGCCGACGAGCGCGAGGGCGAGGTGGAGGCGGAGGGGGGAGCGACGTGCCATCGCGGCTACTCATAGCAGCCGCGCGACCGCCTGCGCGTGGACGGCGTTCAACCGCCGCGCGCGGTGATGTTGCGGCGCAATCGCTCCGTCGTCTCCGCGACGCGCACGATGTCCTCGGGCGTGAATCCCTCGAACGCTTGATCCAGGAGCGCGTTCGACACGGCGATGAACCGGGGCAGCGCGCGATAGGCCTTGGTCGTGGGCGCGATGAGGATCGCACGGCTGTCGTCGGGGTCGGGCTCGCGGTGCACCCACCCGGTGCCGTGCAGCGCGTGCACGAAGCGGCCCACCGTCACCTCCGAGAGACCGAGGCGCGCGGCGAGCTCGCGCGCGCGCAGCGGCTTCTTCTCCTGGAAGAGGATCATGAGCGCACCGGCCTGGGCGGGCGTGACGTCGCGCAGGTCGTGCTCGTGCAGGAGCTCCGCCACCCGCACCTCGATCTCGCGGTGGATGCGGGTGAGATCGAGGTACGCCTCGGCCTGCAAACGCCGTTGCGCGAGCTCGGACCCCGCGCGGGCGAGCTCGGTCGGGCGCGGGCGGGCGGTGCGTGAGCTGGCGGACACGAGGAAGGCCTTGCCGGCAGATACTAAGCATGCTTAGTATCCCTCCGCAAGCGCGCCCCGCCCTTTCTCACCGTGCGCGCTGCGAGGAGCCGAGCCCATGCCCGAAGCGTATCTGTTCGATGCCGTCCGCACGCCGCGTGGTCGCGGCAAGGACAACGGATCCCTCTATACGGTGCGCCCGATCGATCTGCTCGCGCAGTCGCTCGTGGCGCTGCGCGATCGCAACGGGCTCGACACCGCCCAGATCGACGACGTCGTGATCGGCTGCGTCACGCAGACCGGCGACCAGGGCGCCTGCATCGCGCGCTTCGCCGTGCTCGAGGCGAAGTGGGACGTCGACGTCGCGGGCGTCACCGAGAACCGCTTCTGCGGCTCGGGCCTGCAGGCGATCAACCAGGCCGCAGCGATGGTCGCGTCGGGCTACTACGACGCAGTCGTGGCCGGCGGCGTCGAGAGCATGTCGCGCGTGAAGATGGGCTCCGACGGCGGCGCGATCTGGGACCCCACGACGCAGTGGAACGTGGGCTCGGTGCCGCAGGGCATCAGCGCCGACCTGCTCGCGACGCTCAATGGCATCACGCGCGCGCAGGCCGACGGCTTCGCGGTGGACAGCCAGCAGCGCGCCGGCAAGGCGATGAAGGCAGGCGCGTTCAAGCGCTCGGTCGTGCCGGTCGTCGACGTGAACGGCACCGTCGTGCTCGCCGAGGACGAGTACCCGCGCCCCGACACGACGACCGCGAAGCTCGCGGAGCTGCAGCCGTCGTTCGCGATGATGGGCCGCCAGTTCGGGCTCGACTCGCTCACGAAGGATCGCTACCCGCACGTCGAGCGCATCGACCACATCCACCACGCGGGCAACAGCTCCGGCATCGTCGACGGTGCGGCGGCCGTGCTCGTGGCGACGAAGGAAAAGGGTGCCGCGCTCGGGCTGAAGCCGCGCGCGAAGATCCGGTCCGTCGCCGTGTGCGGCACGGACCCCGTGCTCATGCTCGCGGGCCCGATGCCCGCGACCCGCCGCGCGCTGAAGAAGGCCGGCATGACCGCGCGCGACATCGACCTCTTCGAGGTGAACGAGGCGTTCGCGGCCGTGCCGCTCGCGTTCATGAAGGACCTCGAGGTGCCGCACGACAAGGTGAACGTGAACGGCGGCGCGATCGCGCTGGGCCATCCGCTGGGCGCGACCGGGGCCATGTTGATGGGCACGTTGCTCGATGCGCTCGAGGATCGGAACAAGTCGACGGGCGTCGTCACGCTGTGCATCGGCGGCGGCATGGGCATCGCGACGGTGATCGAGCGCGTGTGAAAGGAAATCCGACCATGACCGACACCACCAAGAACAAGATGGCGACCCTCGCGTTCGACGATGCCACCGGCATCGCGACGATCACCCTCGCGATGGAGGGCAAGGTCAACAAGATCAACGACGACTTCGGCCTCACGCTGCAGGACGCCCTGTCGTGGTCGAAGGGCAAGAACGGGCTGAAGGGCATCATCGTCGCGAGCGGTCACAAGGACTTCTGCGTCGGCGCGGACATCGATCGCCTCTATCGCGAACGCGATGCCAAGACGATGCTCGCGCGGCTGAAGGAGCTCCATGCGCTCTATCGCGGCATCGAGACCAGTGGCGTGCCGGTCGTCGCCGCCCTCACCGGCTCCGCGCTCGGCGGCGGCTACGAGCTCGCGCTCGCGTGTCACCGCCGCATCGCGCTCGACGACGCGTCGGTGCAGGTCGGCCTGCCCGAGGTGAGCCTCGGCGTGCTGCCCGGTGCCGGCGGCACGCAGCGATTGCCGCGCATCGTCGGCATCCAGACGGCGCTCGAGCACATTGCGCAGGGCAAGATCGTGCGCGCGCCCAAGGCCGTGAAGGTCGGCATGGTCGACGAGCTCGCCAAGGATCGCGACGAGCTCGTCGCGAAGGCGGTGGCTTGGATCCAGGCGAACCCGGGCGCGAAGCAGCCGTGGGACAAGGGCGACAAGATCCCCGGCCCGCAGGCGGGCAGCGCCGAGGCGCGCCAGATCTTCATGGCCGCGTCCGCGATGCTGATCAAGAAGACCGCCGGCGTGTATCCGGCGCCCGAGCTCGCGATCTCGGCGATGCAGGAGGGCCTGCCGCTCACGTTCGATCGTGCGCTCGAGGTGGAGGCGCGCTACTTCACGAAGCTCGCGACCTCGGATCAGGCGAAGGATATGATCCGCACGATCTGGTTCCACCGCACCGCGGCGGAGAAGCAGGACGGCCTGCCGAAGGTCGAGGATGCGAAGATCTCGAAGATCGGCATCCTCGGCGCCGGCATGATGGGCGCCGGCCTCGCGACGGTGTCGGCCCAGGCCGGCTACACGGTCGTCGTGAAGGACGTGAAAGAGGAGCAGCTCGAGAAGTGCCGAGCCCACGTGGCGGCGCAGGTGAAGGAGCTGAAGCACCTGCCGGCCGACAAGCAGAAGGCGATCCTCGATCGGATCTCCACGACGCTGTCGGTCGACGACCTGGCCGGCTGCGACATGATCATCGAGGCGGTGTTCGAGAACCTCGAGCTCAAGCACGTCGTCACCAAGGAAGCCGAGCCCAAGCTCGCGAAGAACGGCGTGTGGGCCAGCAACACGTCGGCCATCCCGATCACGGACCTCGCGAAGGTCAGCCAGGCGCCGAAGAACTTCATCGGCCTGCACTTCTTCTCGCCGGTCGAGAAGATGCAGCTCGTCGAGGTCATCACCACGAAGGACACGAGCGACGAGACGCTCGCGCGCTCGCTCGCGTACATCAAGGCGATCAAGAAGCTGCCGATCGTCGTCGGCGACGGCTACGCCTTCTACACGACACGCGTCTTCTCGGCGTACATCCTCGAGGGCGCGCAGCTGGTCGCCGAGGGCCACGATCCGGTCGTCGTCGAGCACGCCGCGCGCAAGGCCGGCATGGTCGTGCCGCCCTTGCAGGTGTTCGACGAGGTCACGCTCACGCTCGGCGTGAAGGGCTTCAAGCAGGGCCGCCAGTACGGCAAGACGATCGACATCCCCGGCGCCAAGCTGGTGGAGACCTTGGTGGAGAAGCACGGTCGCGAGGGCAAGGCCGCGGGCAAGGGCTTCTACGACTACGGCACCGAGGGCCGCACGATCTGGAAGGGCCTGCGCGAGCTCGCGAGCGGCAAGCCGGCGGAGACCGGGGTCGAGCACATCAAGCTGCGCCTGCTCACCCTGCAGGCGCTCGAGGCCGCGAAGTGCGTGGCCGAGGGCATCGTGAAGAACCCGCGCGACGCGGAGGTCGGTGCGATCTTCGGCGTCGGCTTCGCGCCGAACACGGGCGGCCCGCTCTCGTACATCGATCGCCGCGGCGTCGCGCAGTTCGTCGCGGACTGCGACACGTTCGCGAAGAACCACGGCCCGCGCTACGAGCCGCCCCAGCTGCTCCGCGACATGGCGAAGAGCGGCAAGACCTTCTTCGAGAAGGTCTGAGTCGACTCACCTCGCGCGCGGGTGCGCGAGGTCGTCGAGGGGCCAGCCGGCGAGACGAGCGGCCGCGACGTACGTGCTCTCCATGAACTCGAGCAGCACGGCGTCGGGGTCGCTCGCCGTTCGCACGCGATCGTACGGCAACACGAACTCGCCGAGCGACGCCGACCATCGTGCGTCGGGGGGCGACACGCTCGCTTCGCCGAAGCCCGCGGGCGACGGCACCGCGTACGCGTAGAACACCGCCTCGTCCACGCGCTCGCCCATCGGCCAGTCGCCGCCGGGCCAGAAGCCGTGGCTCACGACCTCGTGCGAGTACGCCTCGCCCATCACGGCGTCGGTGGGCGGCGCGGGGTTCTTGCGGCCCGAGAAGCGCGTGACCGCGAGATCGAACGCGCCCCAGAAGAAGTGCACCGGGCTGCTCTTGCCGAGAAAGCGCCCGCGATGCGAGCCGAACACGCGGTCCACGGACATCAGGATCCGATGCACGCGCTCGACCTGCGCGCGGTCGTACGACGCGTGCTTCGTGTCCTGCGTGAACGGGGTGCGATCGACCACCTCCACCGGCACGTCCCAGATCTTCGCCGTGACACCGACGCGATCGAGCAGCTCGAACGTGCGACGGTGGAACTCCGCGACGGTCATCGGCTCGAGCGCGAACGACTCGGTGCGCTTGTCGCTGGTGTGCGCGACCAACCTGTGCTGGCAGAAGTCGAACGTGAGCGTGAGCTCGCGATCGCGACACGGCATCGTCGAGGTCGTGAGCCCCTGCGTCGTCACGTACAGCGCCGATTGCCACCAGTGGTTCGCCCAGCTCGCGTGATCCAGCCGGATCTTCCCCACGATCTGCACGAAGCGATGCAGCGTGAGATAGGTGTCCTGCCAGTCGGCGAGCACGAGCGCGGGCCAGTCGCGATTCGACATGGCGCGACGCTAGCACGCCGCGGTCGTGCTACACACGACGGGCGAATGCCGTTCCATCCCGCGCCGCCGTTGCCGCGCCGCTTCGCGGACCTCATGCCGTTCCGGCGTGGCAGCTACGAGCTGACGCGGGGGCGCCACGCCGGGCTCGAGATCCACTACGTGGATCAGGGCCCGCGCGAGCGCGAGGCCGTGCTGCTGATGCACGGCAACCCCACGTGGTCGTTCCTGTGGCGCAAGGTGATCGCCGCCCTGCCCGACCGCCGGTGCATCGCGCCCGATCTGCTCGGCTTCGGGCTGTCGTCGAAGCTCGGCAGGTCGAGCGAGCACTCGCTCGACGGTCACGCGGATGCGATCGCGGAGCTTCTCGAGGCGCTCGAGCTCGATCGCGTCGTGCTCGTCGGCCAGGACTGGGGCGGGCCGGTGTGTACGAGCGTCGGCGCGCGGCTGCCCGATCGCGTGCGCGGCCTCGTGCTCGCGAACACGTCGGTGTTCGTGCCCTCGTCGTTCAAGGCCACGCGCTTCCATCGCTTCGCGCGCATGCGCGTGCTGCCCGAGCTCGTGTTCTACGGGCTCGGCTTCCCGCAGCGCCGACTCGCGGTCGTGCAAGGCGATCGCGGATCCATCGAAGGCCTCGTCTCGCGCGCCTACGAGTGGCCGCTGCGGCGCTTCCGCGATCGCGTGGGCCCGCTCGCGCTCGCGCGCATGGTGCCCGACGACATCCGTCATCCCACCGTCGACGCGCTGCGGCGCGGCGAAGCGTGGCTCGAGCGCTTCTCCGGTCCGGTCGCGCTCGTGTGGGGCGAGCGCGATCCCATCCTCGGGCGCGCGATCGATCGCCACGCCGAGCGGCTACCCCAGGCCACGGTCACCCGCACGCCCGCCGGCCACTTCCTGCAGGAGGAGGTGCCCCAAGCGCTCGTCACCGCGATCGCGGACGTCTGGCGGCGTGCCGAGCCGACACGACCGGCGCGATCGCTCTGACATGTTGTCATTCCGGGGCGCGACCGCACCGCCGATCCGGCCGTCACCTGCGCACGAAGGTCGTGGCATCATGGTTGCAGCGGAGCGAACCTCGCTCGGCGCGATCATGTCCGCGAGATCCTTCGTCCACCGCATGCGATCCGGCGTCGCCGGGCCGGCCGTCGTGGCGTGGCTCGCCACGGTTGCTGCGCCCGTGCTGGCGGCCGAGATCCCGGCCGCCGACGCGTTCGACATCCGCTACTACAAGACGCGTGACGACGGCGAGCGGGCGAACAGCTACCAGTTCAGCACGCAGGACCTCACGCAGTACATCAACCGGGCGCGCTGCGAGTGTGGGCAGGACATCTCCACGAAGATCGTCCTGCGTCGCGCGATGACGAACTACGACCCGGCGGTGCGCGTCACCACATACGTCGGCAGCCGCTGCGATCAGGGCCAGGCCACCGCGGGCATCGGGCAGGCGAAGCCATGCGCGCGCGTCGTCGTGTCGTCACCGTCGACATACCTGCTCGGGCTCAACTTCGAGTTCGAGCCGATCTGGCTGGCCGACGGTGTCGTCCCGGGCGGCCCGCAGGACATCGAAGAGGCCACGCCCGCGGGCACCTGCGCGAGTGGCCAGGGCGACGGCGGTATCTGGATCTGCATCGAGAACGGCATGATCACGGACTGCCAGGCCGACGAGTTCATCATCCAGGGCACCCAGAACGAGAACTCCGGCGACATGATGGCGCAGGCGCTGCACTACGACTTCTCGCCGCCGACCGTGCTGCCCTCGTCGTTCTCGATCGAAGAGGGTGACGGCGCGATCAAGATCGAGTGGGACCAGCAGGCCACCGGCGACGGCAACGGCTTTCGCGTGCTGTGTGCCGACGCGAACGGCAATCCGCTGCCCGAGCACGGGCTCGACAACCCGCCGTCGCTCGTCGCGGTGAACCAAGGCACGAACTACTGGACGCAGGGCAACCTGTGCCCCGACGGTCCGTTCCCGGATTCGGCGCAGGATCTGCCCGACGATCTCCCCGACGACACGGGCGGCACGGACGACGGCACCGACGGCACCGCGGGCAGCACCGACGGCGGCAGCACGTCCAGCGACGGCGGCAGCACGTTCATCCCCGTGACCGACTCCGGCTCGGGCAGCTCCGGCGGCAGCGAGCTGCCCGCGGACGGCATCGAGTCGCTCGACTGGGACTACGTGTGCACCGGCCACCTCGCGGCCACGGCTCGCAGCGCGCGCATCGACGGGCTCGACAACGACGTCGAGTACCAGTTCCTCGTCGTGGCGTACGACGCCGCGGGCAACCCGGCGATCGCGTCCGACGTGCTGGTCGGCTCGCCGCGCGAGACCGTCGATCTCTGGGAGCAGTGCGAGGTCCAGGGCGAGGTCTGCGGCCCGGGCGGCTTCTGCACGTGTACTGCAGCGCCGCGCCGACAGGATGCATTGGGCTTGTTCGCGCTCGCTGGTGTCGGGCTCGTCGGGTGGGCGCGACGCCGGAGGCGTCGATGATCGCGATCGCGATCGCGCTCCTCGGACCCGCGCTGCCGCCCCCACCTCCGCCCGACGAGCCGTCGGCGAGCGGCGAGGTCGGCGAGGCCGCCGTCGGCACCGACGTACCCGACGCGCCACCGACCGACGCGCGCGAGAGCAGCGAGGTCGTCGGGGAGCCGGTGAACCCGGCCGCGACCATGGACGCACCCGACGCGCCGGGCACGACGACGTCGGCGCACCGCGAGAAGCCACCGCCGTCGAACGAAGCGATCGCGCGCGACAGCACCGTGCCGCCGAAGAAGCCGTTGTCGCGCAAGGATCGGTGGAAGCGGCCCGGCACGAAGCAGCGCTTCGCGTTCGAGTTCAAGCTCGGCCCGTACCTGCCCGAGGTCGACAAGAACTACGACGGTCCGGGGTACGGCCCGTACGCATCGATCTTCGGGCGCACGAACGACGACGGCGAGGTCACCGGCGAGCCGCTGCCGCCCGTGATGCCGGTGATCTCGTTCGAGTACCAGTTCGTCTACCTCGGCGGTCCGCTCGGGGTCGGCCTGCAGGCGGGGTTCATGCGCGACCGCGCGAACGCGCCGTACCAGGAGCCGCGACCGGGCGACGACGGCACGCGATCGAGCGCGGACAAGGTGACGTTCGGCATGGTGCCCTTGTCCGTCTTCTTCGTGTACCGCTTCGAGCTGGCCGCGGACTTCTTCCGCGTGCCGCTCGTGCCCTACGCGAAGCTCGGCATGGCGTACGCGTTCTGGTGGACGAAGGACGGCGCGGGCGACATCGCGAAGAACTCGATGGGCGTGAAGGGCCACGGCGGCGTGCTCGGCTGGCACCTCAACCCCGGCCTGATGCTGCGGCTCGACTTCATCGAGCCCGGGTCGGCGAAGAAGCTCGACCAGGCGGTCGGCATCAACCACACGTACATCTTCGGCGAGTTCCAGCTCACGCGCCTGCGCAACTTCGGCGTCGGCGACTCGATCGATCTGGGCGACAAGACGTTCTTCGGCGGCCTCGCCATCGAGTTCTGATTCACCGGCGCTCGAACACGGTGATCTCGATCGTCTTGCTGCGCGGCAAGTCGCGCGGGCGCACGGGCACGAATCCTTCGCGGCGCAGCCGCGCGAGCGCATCGCGACGCAGCTGCACGCGCTCACCGTCGACGTGCGACGCGACGAGGAACACGCGTTCCACTCCGCCGAGCTCGGCGTCCGGCTCGAGCACCGGCATCGCGGGGTCGTAGACCTCGAACGGCACGCGCACGAGCGCGAAGGGCACCGGCATCACCGCGTCGCCCGGCTGGGCCTGTGCGGCGATCCACGCCGCCGTCTCGCGCCACGGCTCGAACGCATCGAGCGCGAAGTGCTTGCGGATCCCTGCGACGTGCAGGCTCGCGAGCGGCACCGCGAACGCGACGACGAGGGCGGCGGCGATCGTCGTCGCGACGCGCCGCCACTTCGCGGGCACGCGCGCCGGCACAGACGCGATCGCGGCGAAGCCGGCCGCGGTGGCGAGCACCGTCACCGTGACCGATGGCATGAAGTAGCGCAGTGGCACGAAGTGCACCGGGTTGCGCACGAGCACCGCGACGAGCGGCGCGAGCGCGAGCAGCACGAGCGAC
The DNA here is from genome assembly GCA_964468635.1 of uncultured Nannocystaceae bacterium. Lineage (GTDB taxonomy): Bacteria > Myxococcota_A > Polyangia > Nannocystales > Nannocystaceae > Xiheibacterium. The sequence continues at coordinate 11,418 of CAYXVR010000075.1, read as the reverse complement.
AGCGCGAGCGGGCGGCGCGGACCGAGCACGATCGCGACGAGCGCGAGCGCCGGCACGATCGGGCTGTCGAGCGCCGCGGTCGTCACGTCGACGACGAGCTCGCGCCAGTTCTCCACGGGCCCGCTCTGCGACACGAGCTCGCCGGCGCCGAGCCCCGCGATCATCGTCGACAGCCCGGGCGCGAGCGGCAGGAGGCCGAGGGCGAAGCCGGTTGCGACGACGACCCATCCGCGCGCGTTCGGCAGATCGTCCCGAGCACTGCGCCGTTGCGCGAGCCCCCAGCCCAGGCACCACAGCGCGAGCGCGAACGTCCATGGGATCGCGAACAGGTGGGTCGCGAGCGTCAGCCCCGCGCACAGACCGAAGAGCGCGCACGCACGCTCGCTCGCGCGCCCCGGGCGATCGAGCGCGAGCACGCGGCATGCGACGACGAGCGTCGCCACGGCGAGCAACGCGAGGAGCGGGTAGTGGCGCGCCTGCTGGGCGTACTTCAGCGCATACGGCAGGCTGGGCCACAGCAGGGCCGAAGCGATCGCGCCGGCCCTGCCGAGCCAGCGCATCGCGAGCACGACGAGCAGCGCGCCCACGCCCGCATCCGCGAGCACCGACGGCGCGCGCACGCACGTCTCGCCCGAGCCGCACACCCCCATGGCGCCCTTCACCACGAGGAAGTAGAGCGGCGGATGGTGGGCGCCGCCGTACGCCTCGCCCCGCTGCGCGAGGATGTCGCCCACGCTGCGGCGCGCATCGTGCACGGTGAATGCCTCGTCGAGCCAGAGGCTCGACGCATCGAGCTCCCACCCGGTCACCACGACGCACGCGAGTGCGGCCGCGACGGCCAACAGGGCCGTCGCAGCGCGGGGCGTCACGGCGTCAGCATCCCCACGAGCGCGAGCTCGATCTGCCTTCGCATGATGTTCGCCTCGACGATCTCGACGACGACGCGATCGCCGATCGCGATCGTCGTGCCCGAGCGCTCGCCGATCATGCGCGCGCCGAGCTCGTCGATCTGGAACGACTCGCGCCGCTCGCGTTCGAGGCCCTGGCGGCGGATCACGCCGTCCACCGGAGGTGCATCGAGCTGCACCCACGCGCCCTGGGGCGAGAGCCCCGTGACGCTGCCCTCGAAGCGATCGCCGATGCGATCGCGCATGAACGCCGCCGCGAGCAGCGACTTCGCGTCGCGCTCGGCCTGCGCGACCGCGCGCTCGCGCTCGCTCGAGCGGACCGCCGCCGCGATCGCGGCCGTGCGCTCCGGCATGCGCGGCACCGGCTCGGGCCCCGCGGGCCCGCCCACTCTGCGCAGGAACGCCTTCGTGAGCCGGTGGTCCAGCAGATCGGGATAGCGACGGATCGGGCTCGTGAAGTGCAGGTACTCCGAGCTCGCGAGCGCGAAGTGGCCGACGTTGCCCACCGCGTACTCGGCCTGCGCCATCGCGCGCAACAGCAGCCCGTGCAGCGTCGCGCGCCGCGGGTGCTTCGCGGTGTGCTTGAGGAACGACTGCATGCCCTTCGGCGTCGCGAGCTGTTCGGGCGGCGGCGTCTCGACGCCGAGCAGATCGGCGATCGCACAGAATCGCTCGATGCGCTCCTCGTCGGGCGGCGCGTGCACGCGGTACGTCGCCGGCAGCCGGTGGCGCACGCACAGCTGCGCGACCGCCTCGTTCGCCGCGAGCATCAGCTCCTCGATGAGGTTGTACGCGCGCCCCACCGCCGGGTCGGCCCGCGCGAGCACGACGTCGCGCACGCGCTCGGGGTCGTCCTGATCGAGGACGATCTTCACCTCCGGCAGCGTCAGCTCGATCGCACCGCGCCGCATGCGATTGCGCCGCAGTCGATCCGCCACCTCGCGCAGACCGAGCATGCGCTTGCGGTCCGCGGGCGCGGCCTTGTCGTCGACGAGCACCTTCGCGACGCCCTCGTACGTCCACCGCGCGCGGCTGCGGATCACCGCCGCGCACACGTCCGCCTCGCTCGCGTGACCGCGCGCGTCGACGTCGAACGACACGACCATCGCGAGCCGGTCCTCCTTCGGCACGAGCGAGCACATCACCGACGACAGCTGCGGCGGCAGCATCGGCACCGAGCGATCCGGCAGGTAGCACGAGAAGCAGCGGCGCGCGGCCTCGAGGTCGAACGGATCGCCCTCGCGCACGTAGTGCGAGACGTCGGCGACCGCCACGTGGACGTGCACGACGTCGCTGCCCGCCACCTCCTCCATGCACACCGCGTCGTCGAAGTCGCGGGCATCGGGCGGATCGATCGTGACGAACTCGAGGTGCCGCAGGTCGCGGCGGTTCTCGAGATCCTCGGGCCGCACGCGATCGGGCACCGATTTCGCCGCCGCGAGCACCTCGGGCGGGAACTCGGGATCGACCCCGTGCTCGAGCAGGATCTTGATCTCCTCGGTGGCGAGCCGTCCGGGCGCCCCCAGCACGCGATCGATCGTCGCGAGCATGTGGCCACGCGCCGGGCCGGGGTACTCGATGATGTCGGCGAGGACGACCTGATCGATGGCTTCCGGCGGCAGCTCGCCGACGAGATCGACGGGATCCAGCACGCGCGGATCCTCGGGCTCGAGCACGAGCCGCCCGCGAGCCCGCCGCGCGACCCCCGTGAGCCGCGTGCGCTTGCGGGCGACGACGGATCGGACCGCGCCCTCGCGACCGCGGTCCGACGGCCACGACTCGACGAGCACCGAGTCTCCGTCCATCGCGCCGCCGCGGTACTGCGCCGGCACGAACACCGTGGTCCCGCCGTCGTCGGGCTCGGCGAAGCCGTAGCCCTGCGGATGCACGGACAGGCGCGCGCGCACGAAGCCGTGCTCGCCCTTGGGCTCGCCGATCGCCTCGTCGATCGGCACCGTTCGCTCGCGACGGGGACGGCCGCGCGGCTCGTCGACGACCGCCGCGCCGCGGCCCTTGCTCGCCGTGCGCTTGCCCTTGGGCGCGGACTTGCCGGGCTTGCCGCGGCCGCCGTCGCGCTTGCGATCGGGCTTGCGAGACGGGGTGGGCGTGCGCGCCGTCGTGCTCGGCTTGGCGCCGCGCGTCTTGCCCTGCGACGTCGTCGCCTTCGTCGTCGTCTTCGTCGCGCGCGCACGCGTGGCGGGCTCGGGCTCGACCACGAGCGCGTCGTCGTCGTCGGTGCGCGCAGCACCGCCGGCGTCGCCCGCCTGACGAGCGGCACGACGCGCCTGGGCGCGAGCGGAGCGACGCTGGGTCGCCGCGGGAGATCGCTTGTGTCGAGGCACGCGAGCGGGACCTTACACCGATCGCGTGCCGCCGGTGGGCTAAGGACGCGTCGACTGCACGATGCCGCGCAGGCGGCCGTCGTCGCAGCCGACGACCAGCGTGCCGGCAGCGGAGATCGCCACGGGCGCATCGATGTCGGCGGGCAGCTCGAGCGACCACAACAGCTTGCCGCCGGGCGCGATCGCGTACAGCCGATCGTCGCGGCTGCCCACGTACAGATTGCCGGCCGCATCCAGCGTCGGCGTCGCCGCGATCGCGTCGCCCGTCTGCACCTTCCAGCGCGGCGCGCCGTCGGGGCCGATCGCATGCACGGCGCCGTCGTAGGACGTGACGTGGATCGTGCCATCGGCTCCGATCGCGATGCCGCTGCGGACGTCCTTCGCGGTGGCATACGTCCACGCGATCTTTCCGTCCGTGCCGATGGCGAGCACGCGACCGTCGTCCGCACCGATGACGGCGGTACCGTCGGGCAAGAGCGCGGGCGAGCCGTCGACGTCGGCCTCCACCGCGACGCGCCACGCGAGCGCGCCGGCGGGCGTGAGCGCGGTGATCGTACCGTCGTGCGCACCGTACACGACGTGATCGCGCGTGGCCGCCGGCGTCGAGCTCACGTGGGCTGCGCGCTCCACCTTCGGATCCGGGAAGTGCCAGCGGATCTCGCCCGCGCTCGAGATCCGGTACACGCCGTCGGCTCCGACGAGCAGGTCGCCGTCCTGCAATCGCGTGGGTCCTCCATCGACGTCGCAGCGCGTGCCCTCCGGCCCCATCGCGCGCGGCGGTCGACAGTCGCCGAGTCGGAGGCGCCATGCGATCGCCTTCGCCTTCGGATCGATCGCATACAGCACGTCGTCGTCGGCACCGACGTACAGGCGCCCATCGTCGTCACGCGCCGCGGTGGACCACACGATGCCGTCGAGCTCGAGATCGAGGACGAGCGCGCCGGCCCCCTCGCCGTCGGTGTGCACGCCGACGAAGCGCCCGGCGTGGGTGCCCACGTACGCGGTCTCGCGCCCGTCGGGCCCGACACCCAGCGTAGGCCTGGCCGTGACCACGGCGCCGACGTCGACGTCCCACGCCACCTCCGGGTCCGCGAGCGGTCCGCTCGCCGCGGCCCCCCCGGGCACGGGCGGGCCCACGCCGGCGCCGGCTTCCGGACCTGCACAGGCGTGCGCGATGCAGCGGGCGCCGCTCGGGCAGTCCGCGTCGCTCGTGCACGCGCCGACGGCCGCCTTGCCCGCGTCGGGACGGCAGGCGAGCGCGAGCGGGCCGATCAGGATCGCGGTGCGCAAACGCCCGGACGGGCCCGGGCGAACGGGCGAACGGGCGGCCGAATCGGCGTCGGGCGGCACGGATACCGCGAATCTTCCACGAAAACGCCCTTTGACAAGGAATTCCGTAGATGTTATTGGTCCGAGACGGCCGCGCTCGGTGGCCACAAGAAGCCTTTGAAATTTCAAGGGCTTAGACGCGTTCTCCCGGGATTCCCGGGGGCGGCTGGGGCGACGGGGCCCGGGGGCCGCGAGGGGTGTTCATCATGGTTGCAGAGCAGGCCGCGCGCGCGCGCGACAAGGACGAACCGGTGGAGGAGATCTACTACCGGAAAGCCGACATCGATTTCTGCTTTCTCCTCAACCGTCGGCACCACAACCTGCGGGTGTTCGACTACCGCGTCGGCAATTACCAGCTCAAGCGCGACTTCTTCGATCGCATCGCCCGCACCGAAGGGCTGCGCAAGGTCTTCACCGTCGTCGAGAAGCAGGACAGCAAAAGCTGGCGCAGCGTCGGGTTCTCGCGCGAGGGCGCCATCCCGGGCTACTTCCGCACGGCCGACGCGTACATCATGAGCCGCGTCTACACGGACGACGGCGAGCCCATCCAGGGCGGGGCGCCGAAGCTCACCGCGCCCACGTCCCATCCGAAGGAGCGCGCGCCGGCCAAGCCGCGCGGCCTCACCTTCGAGCTCGTCGGCGATCGCAATCGCCTCGAGGGGGCGGTCGGCTCGCTGTCCGAAGGATCGCTGTACGCCCCGTTCCGGCGCGGCACGTTCTTCCCCGACCGCGGCCTCGTCGCGAAGATCGGCAAGAAGGAGTACTGGGTCGGCGCGGAGACGGACAGCTCGTTCGGCCACGCGAAGATCGACATGCTCACGCCGCCGGACAAGGACACCGACGTGCCCGTGCTCGCGTTCTGCGTGCGCACGTTGTTGGACGAGCTCCTGAAGATCGAGACCGCGAGCGTGTTCTCGCTGTGCGCCGTCGACTGGCCGCTGTCGAACCAGGTCTACGCGGAGCTCGGCTTCAAGGTCACCGCGCGCCTCACCGACCACGTCACGCGCGACGGCGACTTCATCGGCGCCCAGCTCTGGCACCGCCGCCTGGCCAGCACGCCGACACCTCGACTCCCCTCCTTCATTTAGTCCTTTGGAGGAGAGCTCCGCTCTCCTCCCCCCGCCGGGCGAAGCCCGTCGGGGACCCCCTCCTCTCCGGCGCTGGCGCGCCTCCTGGTGCGCCGTCGCTTCGACGAGCACGGGCGTCGTCGGTGGTGGTTTGCCCACGCGCGTGCGGTCTGCGGTAGCGTCGGCGCGATGTCGGACGACCTCGCGACCGTGACTCGGATGTCGCCGCCCGTCGGGCGGCGCGGTCCGTTCACGGCGCGGCTGCGGGCCGTGCATCCGCGCGAGGTCGAGTTCGTCGCGACGATCGCCCAGACGCAAGCGATCGTCGGGCGCACGGCCACGAGCGCGACGTGCCCTCCCCTGCGCCACGAGACGGTGTCGCGCAGCCACTTCGAGGTCGTGTGGGATGCCGAGCTCGGCGGCCACGTCGGTCGCGATCTCGGCAGCCACAACGGCTCGCGCATCGACGGCAGCACCGTCGGTGCGGTGGCTCAGTCGCTGCGCGATCAGGCCGTGGTGCAGCTCGGCGACGTCTGCCTCGTCTACGAGGTGCTGCCCGCCGCCACGGTGCCCGACGCGGCGCTCGTCGAGCTCGACGCGTGCCCCGGCCGCGCGCCGACGATGGAGCTGTTGCGCGCGGGCCTGTTGCGCGCCGCCGCCGATCCGTCGCCGGTGCTCGTGATCGGCGAGACCGGCACCGGCAAGGAGTTCATCGCGCGCGAGCTGCATGCGAAGAGCGGCCGCAGGGGCGCACTCCTGTCGGTGAACTGCGCGGCGCTGTCGTCCCAGCTCGTCGACAGCCAGCTCTTCGGCCACGTGAAGGGCGCGTTCACGGGCGCCACCACGGATGCCGCCGGCATGTTCCGCGCCGCCGACGGCGGCACGCTCTTCCTCGACGAGATCGGCGAGCTCCCGCTCGATCTGCAGCCCAAGCTCTTGCGCGCGCTGCAGGAGGGCGAGGTTCAGCCCGTCGGCGGCAGCAAGGTCGTGAAGGTCGACGTGCGCGTCGTCGCGGCGACGAACCGCGAGCTCGTGAAGGCCGTCGACGCAGGCACGTTCCGCCGCGATCTATACGCACGCCTCTCCCTGTGGGAGCTGCGGGTGCCCGCGCTCCGCCAGCGGCGCGGCGATCTGTTCGCGTGGATCGATCGCATGCACCTGCAGTGGCTCGCACGCCGCGATCGCAATGATCCCCAGGCGCTCGCGAGCGAGCTGCAGTTCGATCCCGAGGTCGCCGAGGTGCTGCTGTTGCACGAGTGGCCCAGCAACCTGCGCGAGGTCGATCGTCTCGTGCATGCGCTCGCCACCACCGCACCGGCGGGCGAGCTCGTCGGGCGCGGAGATCTCCCCGAGTGGTTCGTGCACGGCGAGTCGAGCTCGTCGTCCTCCGAGGTCCAGGCGGCGAAGCGGCCGGTGCCGACGCGCGAGGAATTCACGGAGGTCTTCGAGCGACTCGCCGGCAACGTCCGCGCGCTCGCGAAGCACTTCGATCGGGACCGACGCCAGATCTATCGCTGGATCGAGAGCTACGGGCTCCGCGGCACCGACAAGCCTTAGCGCAGTTCGCGCTACGTCATGAGTCGGTCATGGTGCGTCGACCGGCGCGTCGTCAGGGTGGCGGAGCCCACGTTTTGCCGCGGCCGTCCGTCGCGCCGCGGCCCGAACGCGTTCATGCGCTTGCGGTTCCGATCGAAACCGCGGTAGGAAGCTGCACCGGGTCGCGGTTGTCGGCCCAGGATCCTGGAGGAAGACACCCATGAAGATCGCAAGCAGCCTGCTCGTTCTCGCCACGGCGTTCACTCTCGCCGGCTGCGAGAAGAGCTCGACCGACACCGCCAACCCCGACGACGCGACCGCGACTCCGCCCGCTTCGGAAGAGACGCCGCCCGCCGAGGAGACGCCGCCGGCCGAGGAGCCGGCTGCCGACGCGCCCGCCGAGGGCGAGGCTGCGCCCGAGGGCGGCGGCTGATCGAGCTCCCTGCCGATTCGGTGGCGAGAGCCACCGGTACGCACGACGACGGCGCCCCACGGGGCGCCGTTTTCGTTGGTTCACCTCACGCACGCACGCGACGACGTCGCGCTGCGAGGCCGACGACGAGCGCGAGCGCGGCGAACGACGACGGGCTCGTCGAGCGGCATCCGCAGCCCGTCGGCTCGCCGATGTCCTCGCCGTACGTGGCCGGCAGCGCGTTGCCCCCGTCGCCGTCGCTCTCCTCGAACGCCGTGCCCGCGATCTCGTCGCCCGCGTCGGTCGTCGCGCTCGCCGGTCCGCTGTCGTCGTCCATCGGGCCCGAGTCCAGCTCGCCCTGCGTCTCGGTGGCGTCGGTGGGGTCGGTCGTGATCGGCCCGGTCTCCGTCATGCCGCCCGTGTCGGCGCCGCTCGTCGTGCCCATCGGCGTCACGCACTCGCCCTGCGCCTGCGGCAGCTGGATGTCCGAGCCGTAGAAGAAGCGCAGGATGGCGACGTAGTCGTAGCCGTTGCTGTTCTCGAGGCAGCGCGAGCTCCACTGGCCGAGGCACCCGCGGTTCTGCCCGTAGCCGCTGTCACCCGGCGCGTGCACGAAGCCGAGCTCGGTCTGCTCGACGTCGGTGCCGCTCTTGCCCTCGTTGTACGTGATCCAGTGCTCGGTGGCCGCGGCCCCGTCCACACCGATGCAGCTCGGCGCGGCGGCGGCCGGATCGCCGGCGACGTAGAACCCGTACGTGAGCGTCGAGTTGTACATGAGGTAGATGCCGCTCGTCTCCGCGACGGCTTGGTAGTGCACCGGCTCCGGATCCGCGCCGCACGAGTACACCTGGCAGCCCTGGCCGTCGCAGATCGAGCCGTTGGTCTCGATCGCGTAGTAGACGACCGAGCGCGCGGCGACGGCCTGGGCCTTGAGCGCCTCGAGGTTCGCGCCGCCGTTCTCGCACTGGATCACGTGGGGCAGGTAGTCGTCCTCGACGGCGATCGAGCCGACGCCGTCGACGCTCACCATGCAGTGCGCGGCGTCGAGCGGGGCCGGCACCTCGAAGACGTACGGCGGCGATTGCTCGGGGAAGTCGCCGCCACGCGATCGCGTCGGCGCGTCGTCGTCCGCATCGCAGCCGACGAGCATGGCGAGCACGAGCCAACCCGAGATCTTCCGCCCCACCTCGCCAGATTATCAGCGCCGATTCGCACTGACCAGCTACGCAATTCACCCGACCGGTGTGAACGCATCCTGAATCAGACCGGTCAAGCACGTGAGCGCCGGGCTGAAATCCGATCCGCAGATCGATTCGATGCAGCAGCGCACGCGGCCCTCGTTCAGCACCGTCGTCGGATCGTCCTCGGCGTTCAGCGCTTCGCACACCGTCTGGATGCGCACCGGCGGAATCGCCTGACCCGTGAACGTATCGCCGCCGTCGGGCGAGCCCGTGCAGCCCGGGCCCATGCCGAACTCCCACTCCTTCTCGATCGCGCGCACGCCGTCGGCCCACTCGCTCGGCAGGATGTCGCCCTCGGGATACTGCGGGTCCTGCCACTGGCGGAACACGAGATCGTCGACGCCGCCGGCCACCGGATGGAACGGCGGCCAGTCGGCGTGATCCGTCACCGGTGGCACGCCGAGCACGCCGAGCATGATCACGTCGCGACCCTGCGCTTCGTACGTGCGCAGGAGCTCGACGTAGCGGCTCGTCGGGTGCAGCACGGCCTCTTCGTCGGGCACGCCGATGTCACCGTTCACGTCCCGGTTCACGCTGTCGCACTGCGCGTACGTGCGCGAGACCGCGTCGAAGCCGGTGCACATCACGCCCGCGTTCCAGCAGATCGCCGAGCTCGCGGTGGGCAGCCCGACGAGCGGGTCGACCTCCTTGAACACGAGGCTCTCCATGATCGAGAAGTCGCGCACCGAGCAGTCGGTCTCGTCCGTGATGATCACGATCGCGAGCACGGCGTCCTCGCGCAAGAACGAGTTCTCGATCCAGTCCCACTCGGGATCGGTGCAGCCTTCGGGGTCGTTCCAGCACGCGTCCGGATTGAGCGCCTGCGCCATCGCCTCGAGCGGCGCCTCGTAGCCGCAGCCGTCGATGCCCTGCGGACCGATGCACGCGAGCGCCTCCGACGGCGTACCGTAGGCGGGCACGTTGTTCTTCTGCGGGCTGAAGTGCAGGAACTGATCGGAGGGGGAGATGGGCGCATTCGGATCGCACACGTCGGTGCACGCCTGCTCGAACACGGGCGGCTCGTCGCCGAGCCCCGTGAAACGCTCGAGTCGATCGGTGCACGGCGTGTAGATCGGCGCGCCGCGGGCCGCGACGTAGTCGGGCTTGTCGTAGACCGTGTGGCAGCTCGGGTTGTCGCCGACGTCGGTGGTCGTCACCATCACGTGCACGTCCGGACCGACCGGATGCCCGTGGCGATCCGTGAGGTTCTCCAGCTCCGCGATCAGGCTGGGGAAGTTGCGCGCGAGGTTGAGCTGCTCTTCGCCCATCGTTCCCGAGTTGTCGATCACGAACAGCAGATCGATCTTGTTCTTGCAGCCGGAGTCCGGGTCGCACGGCGGCACCCACGGCAGGTCGTCGACGGTGCGATCGTCGCCCGCGGACCCGTCGTCGTCGGCCGTCAGGCTGGTCGCGCCCCCGCCGTCGTCGCCCGTCGCGAGGATGAGCGTCGGCTCGATGCACGCCGGCGTGCCCGCGAAGAGCGCGAGTCCGAGCCAGCCAGAGCGCACGGACCGGGGCATCGTCCTGCATGCGGAGCCCGCGAAGCCCCCGCAACGGCTCGCCGAATCCGCATCCGACGATTTCGTGAGCCGATCGGCCACCGTCGGGTGATCTTAACCGTGGATGGGGGTCCCTGCGCCACGCGGCGATGCCGGCCTTCGCCCCGCGGAGCTCGGGGACGAGGTGCTCGTCGATCGCGTGAAGAGCGGTGACCGCGCCGCCTTCCGGGAGCTGTACCTGCGACATGCCCGCGGGGTCGCGACCGCCCTCGCCCGACTCGTCGGCGACGCCGATCTCGACGACATCGTCCAGGACACCTTCGTGCGCGCGACCGATCGCATGGACACCCTGCGCTCGGCGTCGCACCTGCGCGCGTGGCTCGTGACGATCGCCGTCCGCCTCGCGCACAGCCGGCGCGTGCGTCGGCGCCGGCGCGAGGGGCTCTTGCGCGCGTTCGGCCTGCAGACGCCGCAGGCCTCCGATCCCCGCGACCGCGCACCGGCCGACGACCTGAGCGACGCGCTCGCGCGCGTGCCCGAGGACGTGCGCGTCCCGTGGTTCCTGCACCACGTGCAGGGCGAGCGCCTCGAGGACGTGGCCGCGCTCTTCGGCGTGTCGCTCGCGACCATCAAGCGCCGCATCGCGAGCTGCGACGCGAAGCTCGAGCGCCGACTCGGCGGCCCCGCCCTGCCCCGCGGCCGCGACGGGGGTGCATCGTGATCGATCGCGCCCGCGAGGACATGCTCGCGCGCTCCGCCGCGTGGGACGATCTGCGGGAGCGGCGGGTGCTCGCGCGCATCGAGGCCGAGCTCGATGGACGTCGCTCGAGCGGTGGTCGCCGGATCGCGCTCGCGCTGTCGGCCACGCTGACGCTCGCCGCCGCGCTGCTCGCGTTCTGGATCCTGCGCGCGCCGACGGTGCGAGAGATCGCGCCCTCGTTCGCCGCGCTCGAGCTGCCCGCGCGCGCGATCGCGGGCTCGCTCGCGCTGCCCGACGGGTCGGTCGCGACGCTGCACGACGGCGCGCTCGTCGAGATGCGGGTCGCGACCGCGTCGGACATCCGGCTCGAGCAGACGGGCGGGC